>CBDHDL010000025.1:0-67829 GCA_965261435.1 Candidatus Poribacteria bacterium | reverse complement strand
TATAGTTTTATGATAATATAGTGCTATAACCTTATAGGTGTATAACTATGAAAACTATTGCTATACTGAGTAACAAAGGCGGTGCCGGTAAGACCACGCTGGCAATTCACCTTGCAGTCGCGGCAGCTCAAGCGAAAAAAAGCGTTGCCGTATTGGATCTTGACCCACAGGGGAGTGCAACGACGTGGAGCGAAGCTCGCGACAATGAAACACCGGCAGTTGTGCCGACACACGCCCGCCACTTGACGCGTATGCTTGATGCAGCCGCAGACAATGGAGCGGACATCGCTATCGTTGATACTGCCCCGCATAGTGAGGCAACAAGCCTTGCAGCAGCACGTGCTAACCGATTTAGTGTTAGTACCGTGCCGTCCAACCTTGTTTGACCTACATGCGATCAGTGAAACTTTAGACATTGCTTTACTCGCAAAGAAGCCCGCTAAAGTGATATTGAATGCTGTGCCACCGCGTGGCAGTTTCGCACAACAGGCACGCGACGCAATTGCGACTTACGACATAGAATCCGCACCTTACGAACTTGGACACCGAGTCGCCTATATGCACGCTATCGTGAGAGGTATCACGGCACAGGAATACCAACCGAAATGTAAAGCTGCGGGAGAGGTAGAAAATCTATATCGATGGATAATGACGGAGGTGCTGGTATGAACAATGCGAACTTGAAAGAATCGCTTCAAAAGGTGCAAAAACAGGAAACCCCCAAGAAAACGGAGAGACGGCTTATCGGGGGACATTTCGCACCAGAGGTGCAGCAGCAGGTGCGTGTCATCGCTGCGAAACAGGATATAACTATACAGGCACTCTTAACTGAAGCTCTCAACGACCTATTTGAGAAACATGGTTATCCACACATCACAGAGTAACACTTGATTTAAAATGGAGGTTATTATGGAATCTGTTCTTTTTTCCAAAATAGATGAAAAACGACGTTATTGTGTACCGAAACAGGCATTTTGGGATATGTGGCACAGCGATAAAAAAGACGCTATTCGTAGGTTAGGTTTTATACCTCGTCCTTGTGGTGAACTTTTTGGAGAGACTTGTAAGTGGGTTGTTATTATTTATCTCAATTATCAGAACACGATCCAATCCTATCGCCAAGAACCTGAATCCAGTCCCAGAACCTCACAAAAGCACGTCTAAAATCGGTTTCAGCGATTATGTTAACATCATAGAAGATGACTACATTTTAGACGATTAGGGACAGGAATGGTTGTCTTCAGATATTTTAAGGTGCTGCTCATTTTCAATACAGTAAACTCATTATCAAAAGTTCGGTGATCAAACCTACCACTTTAGGGTGTAGGTGTATAAACTACTCATAAAGGAATAAACATGAAACTTCTAAATACTTTTATTACATCAATCGTTTTCTTCACTATTGTGTTTCCTTGTTTTTCTCAGGAAAACACACCAGAAGAATATATCGTCAAAGTTGTCTATTTTGTTTCAAAAGATCGTGAACCTTCGGAAGACGTAAACACAAAGATCAAGCAAATAGTAAAGCAGTCGCATAAGTTCTACGCTGACCAGATGGAAAGTTATGGGTATGGTAGAAAAACCTTCAGATATGAGTCTGATCCAAACGGTGAACCGGTAGTGCATCGCGTCATTGGCACACGAGAGGGGAAACTCTATCAGCAAGCCCCCTACGAAGTGTTTGGTGAATTTGCGAATAGGCTCCAAACACGCAACACAATCTTATTTGTCGTATTGGATCACGGTTATCATACGATAGCAGGTGCGGGCGGTGTGGCATTCTCAGGGGCGCGGATGTTGATACCAGCGACAGGTGGCAGTTTCAGTCTTAGGACAGCTGCCCATGAACTCGGTCATACCTTTTCTTTACCGCATGACTTTCGAGACAATACCTATATCATGTCTTACGGATGGTTGAACCCATACAGGATTTCGCAATGTGCAGCAAGATGGTTGAGTGTCAGTCCATACTTCAACCCCAAGCGTATCATAGCGAACAAGCCCGGACGCATACACCTGCTCCCATCATCTGTTGCGTATCCACCGGATCAAACGCATGTCTTTTTTGAGATAACAGACCCGGACGGTCTCTATCACGCCAGATTTATGCATCATCACACGTTGATACTTGATTGTAAGGAACTCAAAGGCGAGAAAGAGTTAGTCAAATTTATAGCCAATACAGCAATGAATAAGCGAGTGCTTGTTGAGGCAGTTGATGTCAATGGACACATCATATACGGACCGTGGCATGCGTTAGAGCATTTAGAACCGCAGTTGACATTAGACATTACGGGTGATGTTACAGATATGCCGGATACGCATAACATTCGGGGTCCGTGGTTATGGATGCTTGTCCCGACAGAACAGGGGCAAGGGGGCAGTGCTTCAACAGACATTGATTCATTAGCTGTTGCCAGTGCGAATACAATTACGGAAGAAACGGTCGCGAAAAAAGGTGCGAGTGAAGGCTGGCAGGTAGGCGATTATAGCTGGACACAGGGGAAACTCCCGTCACATAGAAATATCAACGCAATGCTTGTCAATATCGGTATGACAGAAAACCCTGATCTTGACGATCATACCGCTTATGCTCTGACAACCCTTGTATCGCCAACGGATCAACCTAACGTGTCTATGCGTACGAGAAGTGACGATTCTATCAAAGTCTGGCTGAATGGTGAAGTCGTCTTTAGGGGAGCAGAAAACCGAACTATTAACGAGGCTATGGACAATTTTCAGGTCAACTTGAAAAAAGGGGATAACCTTTTACTTGTGAAGGTCAGCGAAAGAGCGGGGGCGTGGGGCATGCAAGTCGGCATAGACGCAGAGGTATTCCCTGTTTATAGAAGCGTTCCAATAACACTGCCTGTTTATGGGGTCGCTTTAAATGGGACGTGTGATTTGACACCTGAAATCATAAAAGACGGTGCAGACATTGCGTATAGCGTCACAGTCATAAACACAGGCAATATAAAAGACACAATAACATTGACAACCTCCGGCAATACCTCGCATTCACGTATGCGGAAATCGGATGTATCGGCTCAGACGACATCAAGTCGTGTTTCGCTGGAACCGGGGGCGTCTACAAAAGTGGAATTGCGGGTGCCGGGGTTCGTGCGTGCGACTGCTGGCGATTATGTTCTCAAAGTCAAGGCGACTTCAGAAAGCGATAGCACAAAAACTGCCGAAATCCTTACGACTGCCACTATAAAACCTGTTTATGGGGTCGCCTTGTCCAGTTTAGACGACTTGACGGCTGAGATAACCGATGTCAATACAGATGCGAAGTATGCCCTTACGGTTACAAACACAGGCAATACAAAAGACAAAATAACATTGGAAACGGAACTACCATCGACACTCAGTCGGAACACTGTCTCGCTGGGTCCAGGTGCGTCAAAAAAAGTGATACTGACACTGCCCAGTGATGCCTTGAAAAACGATAATGATGCAATACATGTTATCGCCACTTCAAAAAAGGATAACACCAAAACAGCCGAAATCAAGAAAACATATCAACCGCGTCCTGACATGCTGGGTCCGTGGTTATGGATGCTTGTCCCGACAGAACAGGGTCAAGGGGGCAGTGCTTCAACAGAAATTGATTCGTTAGCTGTTGCCAGTGCGGATACAATTACGGAACAGACAGTCGCTAAAAAAGGTGCAAATGAAGGTGAAATCGTTGGCGATTATACTTGGACAATCGGTAAACTCCCGCCACATAGAAATATCAACGCAATGCTAACCCATATCGGTATGACAGAAAACCACAATCTTGACGATCACACCGCTTATGCCCTCATCACACTGGTATCCAAAAAGGATCAACCCGATGTGTCTATGAGCGTAAGAAGTGACGACTCTATCAAAGTCTGGCTAAATGGTGAAGCTGTCTTTAGGAACGCAACAAACCGAGTGTTTGGCGATGCCGTTGATGTGTTCCCAGTCAACATAAAAAAAGGGGATAACCTCTTACTTGTGAAGGTCAGCGAAAGAGCAGGGGCGTGGAGCATGCAAGTCGGCATAGACGCAGACGTATTCCCTGTCTATAGAGTGCCAACACCGAAACCCGTTCATGGGGTCTCTATAGAAGGGACAAGCAATTTGACAACCGAGGCAACAGATGTGACATCAGGTATCAAGTATATTCTAAAAATAGAAAATACCGGCAATACAAAAGATACGATAACGTTAGCAACCGAAAGCAAAATCAAGACGGTGTTAAGTCAACCTTCCGTCTGGCTTGCCCCTGGTGCGTCTGCAAAGGTGACATTAACGATACCACCTACTGAAATTGCTGCCGCAGGTGAGTATGCGGTCAAAGTCACAGCAACTTCGGCAAATGACAGCACAAAAATAGACCACATTCTAACGAATACCACGATTAAGCCTTGACTGCTAAGGAACTTGGTAAAGACAATGCTGATGATACCTCAATCGTAATCATTGAAGCCGTGTGGAAGGCATTACGTGAATCTTCGTATTAAGAAAAAAGGGCTGTGCTGAAAAGCACAGCCCTTTCCTTGTGGTAGGTTAGTAGATTAAATTTATCCCTGAATTTATCCCTGATTTTTCCTCACCGCAAGTTTTTCAAATTGCCCCATTGCGTTGTTAGCTTACCTTTTGCTGAAATTAAACCTTTCAACTTAGTAGTAGCAAGCTGAGTATGCTCTCCTGCAAATGAGACATCTTCAATTTGATAGTAATAAACAACACCAGGCTTCGCTGTCGTATCAACCCATTTATAGGTACTACGTTCTGCCGTTGTGCCCTTACCCTGTATCATCTGTTCGTTGACTTTTGTGAATTCACCGTCGCGAGTTTCGCTACGGAGGATATTGAATCCAGCATTGTCAAGTTCTGATTCCGTTGTCCACTGGATAGTAACTTTACCATCTTCAAGGGTTGGACGGAAGTATGACAGTTCAACTGGGACTGGTTGACCTCTTGTTTGTCCTGGTGTGCTAATATCGTCTCTGTGTCCATAATAGGTAGGACTGATTAGATCGGTTCTCATGTCCATGTTGGAGAGTATCCAACCGGATTCTGATGTGCCGCTTGCCAGTGAAAAACCTGTATCTTTATTTCCACCGTACGCATTTCTGCGTGCCACTGAAATACGAGCACCGTCATCGGTATTGGCATCGGGCCACGCCCAAACTGGAGCGTCAAAACGTTCGGTATCCGTTCTTTCGTTTCTACCTGCTGTTCTACGTTCAGCAAGGTTACCAACTTTGTCAACCAGCTGCCAAGCATTACCGGCTTTTGCTTCTAAGGTTATTGTGAACCCGTAGACATTAAAAATATCACTGTTAGCATTTGCCTGACCGAAGGCATCTCTACGCGTTGGGAACAAGACGAAGACATCGCTATCAGGGAGATGAACTTCAGCCCGTGGTCCTTTGCGTGATGTAATCAATACAGAAGAATTCGGTTTTATTTTCAAACCGTGAAGCAGGACTGATCCTACGGCTTTACCTCCGTACGCATCACCCGCTTCGTTCATAGAATCGTGGTTGGTGATGGTAAGACGCCAGTTGTGTAAATCTGCACCAAGTGTTGAAGATGGGTTACGCAGTTCGATCCACTGTGGGAGCGAACCCCGGGCGTCATCAGCATACATGATTTCACTAATATAAACAGCACCTGTTATAGCACCACCGTTTCCGTGTAATGCACCATTCGGATAACCAGGCGTACCACCGTTTACTGCGTTCTGTTTAGCGGCGCGTTTATAACCTACACCTGTCCAGCCTCTATCACCAAATGCGGTTAGACCGTTATTATTATTCTGTGCCCCAACACCACTGGCACCATCATTTGTGCCTACACGGTTGCGTTGATGGACTTTGTTCACTTCAAAACTATTATTGGTGAAACCTCTAATAGCACGGAAATTATAAAGGGGCCACACACCTGTTGAAGAAACACTATTCGGATATTCACCTTTGTGTAAATCGTCGTCCCATCCAGCGACATCAACGATTTTATCAAGGTCGGCATTGCCGGTTTCAGCAACACCGAGGTGACCAGTATGACCGGAACGCTGCCATCCATTACTGTCCGGTCTACGTAGAATCAAAACGAATTTACCATCATTCGGTAAGTCTAAGTCGCTCATTACCTTATAGCGAACAGGGCTATTGGGTGTACCTGGTTCCTGTTCTTGGGCTGATTTATCCACATTATATCCAGTACCTGCAATTGCATGATCCGGATCGTTTGCGGGATCGCTTCCGAGTATGAGAAATACACCATTAGCTGCAATTCTGGCATTATCGTTATCTGGGAACTGGATCAATGGACGATCGGAATTATTATTTGTCACCATTGAAATCATGTAATTCCGCAGGTTTGTACCGGCAGGACCTGCGAGTTCAAGCCAATCGTAATCATTATTTGAATTGTTTCCAACTTCGTTGATAGTAACAGCATGACTAATACCTGTGCGACCTGCGGGCGTGAGAATAGATATACTGGGGACGTTATTCACAGCACCCGGTGTACCTCTGTAATCAAAAAGAACAGGTGGCGTGGCTTCTGTCTGCCCGCGGAGATAAACATCACCGGATTCAGCCCAATGACCATTCCATGTGCCTTTAGTGTCGCTAAACCTTGAACCGAGAGCATTTTCATATTTGGACTTGGTATGTGGCAGTATACGGTGCATTGAAGCGAAAGGTTGACCACTCAAACTGTTACCTTCCTTACCTTTCACATCCCATCCACCATTAGCTTGAACACCATCGTTTCTGATGTTCTGAATAGCATCAACTACCATTCCGCCAAGTGTTCTACCAAGAAGTGAATCACCAGCAGCGGTATTGCCAAGTTGTCCGTTACTAATAAGTCCATCACTACCTTTCTGTGCATAGATCATAACGTTAACGGCTTTATCATTGAGGTTCTGAAGTTCAATCCACTGTCCTGCTGCCTGTGCGGTTGCAGTCGTCTTACCGAGATCACGTCCCGTCATAATTTCACTGATACCGACAGTACCAACAGCGGGTCTGTCCGCAGCAGCGTCATCAGCGGACTGTCTCAAAACGAGTGCCCCACCGGGACTCTGTGCTGATCTATGGAAAAGGTCGTGTAAATCTGGCATATCACCCCACACTCGGACATCAACGGGATCACCACCAACCGGGGGAACATTTGGAAATTCCAATGGGTCTAACATTTCTTCCTTAGTACTCTCCTTTCTAACGAGAACAACAAAAGAGTTTGCAGGAATGTTAACCGGCATAATGTTTGATGGTGCAGTTGGATTTGCTGAAACGAAATCTGCAGGACTGACGGTGACCATAATCGTCTGGTCTACCGTTCCAGCGGGAGTGTTAGTATCTGATGCTGTAACGGTGATTGTCGCTGATCCCGCAGCAACAGGTGTGATGGTTACCACTGATCCACTTACAGACACAGTCGCTTTAGCCGTATCACTTGACACCGCACTATAAGTAAGCGTGTCATTAGGATCACTGAATTTACTGGCAACGTCTACTGTAACCGCAGCATCACCTACTTTCACAGTTTGAGCAGGAATCGATCCAACTGCTGTGGGTGCAGTATTTGGAACAGGTGCAGGATTTACGGTGACCGCAATCGTCTGTGTTGCTGTTTGACCGCCAGCATCCGTTGCTGTAACGGTGATTGTCGATGTTCCCGCAGCAACAGGGGTAATGGATACCACTGCTCCACTTACAGACACAGTCGCTGTAGCAGGAGTACCTGACACCGCAGTATAAGTAAGCGTGTCATTAGGATCGCTGAATTTATCTGCAACGTTTACTGGAACCGCAGCAGCACCTGCTGTCAGAGTTTGAGCAGCAATCGTGCCAACTGCAGTGGGTGCCGCATCGGATGCAGCTAATTTAATCTTGTGTGTCAGAGGGGTGCCTGTGTTACCCGCTTTATCAATAGGCGTAATGGTAATCGTAACTTCTTCACCCGCAGTTGTTATTCGGTCAGCAACCGGTCTAAGATGAATAAGATAATCTGTCTGAACCCCATTAGGATCAGCATTCTCATCAGCTGTCTGTACTTTATTCACCCCCACTTGCACGACTGTAAGTTTTGTCGTATCAACACGAACATTATCCGTTGTGAAAACTGGACCACTACCAAAAGCACTGGTGTTAATAGCACCAGTATTATCAGCGTCATCAGTAACAATGACCTTGAGATAGAAATCTTCATTCCATTGGGTATTCTCATCTATGTCTGGTGTTTGAAAAGCACCGGGGGGCTGCTACGGCTGTCACAGGATCTTCTGTAGGAATAGCTGCTGTTGGTGCAGTATCATCATAATAAACCCTTGCTGTGCCATTTCCTGGAATATTAACAGGATCGGCAGGAGTTGCAGCTTGGGCATACAGGTTGCCAAGGCTGACTATAGTACGCGCCGAAGCTACATTACGTGCCTTAGTTGAACGAAGCGTTACCCTATTCGTTCCGCTAACACTGTGAATTATCCAGTCCGTATTATCGCTGAGGGAGACATCAGTTATATGAAGCGGAGCACTTGGGGCATCATTCGTCCCAGCTTTTACAGCTTCAAAATCAAACTCCACAGTTGTCTCGTTGTTTGCAAAATTCACATAATAGTTGGGAGTGGTGAGTTTTTTCAACTTTGGAAGCCTAAGCAAGGTCGTTTTTGCGAGTTCAGCATCATCACCAGCTGCGGGAAAGGTTACACGCTGATAAGTTACTGTGACTGTTCCTGTGGTTACTGCAACTTGCACTGCAATGACAGCACCTTCAGCAACATCGATTGTGCCAGTAGATGTTCCAGCCGCTACTGCTGCAGGAATAGTGCTAACGCCATTACTACCAGCTGCGCTGGGCCCAGCAGGGTCTAAAAAATTAACGGCTACGGTATCGTTCTCCTCAAGACCAGCAAAGTCAATATCCCATCCTGCCCCCTGTGCAGTAGCCGTGGTGCTAGGATCATCATCCAAATCTGCTTTCCATTCTGCTTTAATTGTTACCTGTGCCATTGCTGGCACTGCAGCAAACGCCAGCAGTAAAAATATACTTGCTAAAGAAAATGTCCATTTATGTGACATATTCATAATAAATTCTCCTTCAAAAATTCAAACTCTTTAATGTGGATTTTCAGGGTAAAAATCCTTTTAAACTTAATCTTCTAACCTTTTCAAATTTGTTAAATTTACTCATACAGGGATTACCTGTCACCCATCTACCGATACCATATCGGTTGGGAACAGAACGATGCTCAGGTTGCACCGCGTGGTAATCTGTTCCCGACAGGTTTTACAATTATAATATAGTCAACAGTAGTTTGTCAAATTAAATTACTTTGTCAAATTAATTACGTTTATTATTTTTTGTCCGTTTCAATATAGCAACAACCCAAATTAAACAGAAAAGCAGCCAAGATTCCCTGTACATGACTGCTCTATCTGCTGTACTTGTCATATAAAATATGACCATTTGATTATTATACATTTAATAGCGTTATTAAGTCAATGTGTCCTCACAACCTATCTAAATCTGTTCGGTCTTTTCAGCTGTCTACATCCCACAGCGGAGTGTTAAATAAATTAAACAATCAAGCAGCACATTTTACCCTATTACGATGCATGATTGTTTAATTTAGATATTATGAACGGAGAGTTCTATTATGAACTCACCTGATTAAAATATAAGGTTTTAAAAATACATTGTCAACACAATATTCTCGTGCGTTAGATAAAAAAGACATTAAGACGTTGGGGAAGGGATTTAACGCAGCATTCCCAATTCAACCTAAAGATAAACTGACAACAAGCTGGGGATACATCAAAAACGCCATATATTATTAGCGGATACCCATATCATAGGTTTCTGTATTTGACAGACGCACTGTGCAAACGCATCCGTGCGTCTGTCAAACTTTATGAAGTATTAGTCAAAAAATTGTAGTGTTCCATCTTTGACTATCAATATATTCGGTATATAAACAGCGTCTCCATCAGCATTGAAAGAGAACTTACCTAAAATAGTATCAAGTTCCGTGATATTTGCGAGTGCGTCGCGTATTGAATGTGCATCTGTCCCAGTAGCGTTTTTCACGGCTTCTGCGAAGATAAGGGCACATGCATAAGAGACCGCGGCGAAAGCATTTGGCGTTGTGCCGTAAGCGGACTGATACCTTTTAACAAACGCCCGGTTCCCTGGTGTTTCATCCGTGCTCAGCCATCCTGTAAAAGTCAATGCACCTTCGGCGGCTGCCCCTGCAGCTTCTACTTCAACTTGTGTTAAAGAACTAATAAGAATAGGCACATCAATACCGAGTGTGCGTGCTTGTATCAGAATTTCGGGTTTTTCTGGTGGCAACGCTGACACAAAAAGCGCGTCCGGGTTCAATGCTTTTATACGTGTCAATTGTGCAGTAAAGTCCGTTGTGCCGGTTGTGTAGGTTTGTGTTGTCAGCACCTCAACAGCATTGTCTATAAATGCCTGTTGTAATGCAGCGTCGCGGTCAGTAGAAAACAGATCTGCTTCATCATAAAGTGTCGCGACGCGTTGATACCCTATTTTCCTTTTCGTAATCTCAACAGCTTGTGGAATGACAATATCTGTTGTCAGTGCAACGCGAAAGATAAAATCACCTATCGCTCCCAGTCCGCTTGCTCCCCGCTGTCGCACTCATAGCAACAACCTCATTTTCTTGTGCAATAGGAAACGCAGCGCGTGCAGAACTGGACGAACCCGGTCCCAGAATGACAGACACACCATGTTCGTGTATCAGATTTTCAAAAGCAGCGACAGCCCCTTCCGCAGTGCCTTGATCATCTGCAACGATGTATCTCATGCGTATCGTATCCCCAAGTTCATTCGCAGCTAAATCAAATCCTGTTTCCATCATCTCACCGATCTCGGCTAAATGTCCTGACAAAGGCAAAACCAGTCCAACGTCTATCGGTTCAGGCATAGGGGGTTTGTGATCCTCCACACTCGTATCCATATCAACGAATTCACGGATAGTTTGCGTAACAAACGACAAGACCTCTTTACCAAAATCGTTTGCGATCTGGACTAAATCTAATATGTTTATTTCACCATCTGCATTGACATCCGCACTGCGATTCGCTTCTGCAACAACGTCTCCGAAAGCAGCAGCAACACCTGTCAAATCCAATATATTCACAACACCATCCGCATTGACATCACTCAGCAGTTCTTGGAAATATACACTCTGATTCACAAATGTCGCGTGTAATGGTATACCTTCTGCTCCATAGAGTTCGCCATGATATAAATGTATGTCAATCGGTTTATCAGGATCAATCACCTCAAACGACACAGTGGCAAGCGTGCCATCGCCAGTTGCAGTGTCTGGTGCAAGACGAAAAAGATATAAGCCCCAATACCAATGAGTAGGCTCAGGCGACACCATGTAAGGTGTTCCTTTACCTTGAAAAAAATCTTCGGGAGGTAATTTCTTATTAAAAAGACCCGATAATAAAAATGTCTGTGCTTCCGCGCCTTCGCCTAAAACAACAGACTGCCCTGCCGTTGTTGTCTCGTCAATGGTCAGTTTGAGGTCGTAAGTATCCTCGCCACTCAACACAGGACGCATAAAGATACCACCGGTCGGAAGGTAATCGCCCTCGGTCGTGTCAACATATTTCAAAACAGCCCGATCATAGACTATCAAAATCACATAACCTGACACATCTTCCCCGCCCGCTAAGTGAATATCAACCTCTATCTTGGGTAAATCTACATTGACATTGTTCAGGGATACCTGCATTTCAGCAGAACCGAGTGACGTAAAACCGAATAACAAAACAATCGTAAATAAACCTAAAATCGACATGCGTTTCATAGAATGCTCCTTTTGTATAAAAGCATAAAGCAAATAGTACTTATCCACTGTAAAGTGCGGGGGTTTTACGTCTCCCCGCAAGACGGCTAAAATATCAGATTGTTGGTAGGTATTTTTACACGCCACTACCAAAGGCGAGGTCTAAAAACCTTATTTATCTATTGAATCAAACGTATACGGGTTGATCTGTCCATTTTCTATCTTCATAATACCGACACCTTTGACAGCGTGACGTTGCTCATCAAAACGCGAAATAAAGGTGGCTCCCGTGTAGTTTTGCGTTGCAGCAATCGCATCACGGACAGCGACTGGATCGGTAGATTGTGCTATCGCTATCGCTATCGCCAATAATAGCACATTATCATATCCTGACGCAGCGATACCGTCCGGGGTTTCACCGAACTGCGTTTGATAGGCTTCTATGAATTGTTTTGTGCTCAGATCTTTTGATGTGAGGTCAAGGTTCGTTGTATAGTAAGTGCCTTCAAGGGGCGTGTTATCCGTGAGTGTGCCGAACATATTCTCAGGGTCGTCCATACCAGCCCCTCCAATAAAGACAGCTTCAATACCCATCGTTCTGGCAGCTTCCATAATACGTGGCACTTCTGGTGCGAAACTGGCGAGGAACAGCACATCCGGATCGGCTGCTTTGATAGCGGTAAGTTGTTCCGTAAAATCCATCGCACCCGCTGGATACGAATGTTTACCCGTGAGCGTGCCACCGAGATTTTGAAATTCGCCACCAAAAGCACTCGCAACACCCTCCGAATAGACATCTTGATCTTGCACCATTATCGATGCGGTTGATGCTTCAAGCTCCGCAACAGCGAAATCTGCCATCAACTCACCCTGTAAAACATTAGAACCGCTCACAAGAAAAATAAAAGCGTTGGTTTGCGTGACACGCTTCGCATCGTTCGCACCCGCAAGTATCGGAATTTGAAGGTTCGGATCAATTGTTACCGCATGACTGGAAAACACGGGACCGATAATACCTACAACTTTTTCAACTTCAACCAGTTCAGTCAGGGTATCAGCGAGGGTGTCCGTGAGTTCATCTCTGTGGACAAGTTCCACCTGCATGCCGTTCACACCGCCAGCAGCGTTGATTGCGTCGCGTGCAAGTTCCGCACCTTTAGTAAAACTCGGATAATAGTTTGGGGGTTGAAGGATACCGACTTTCAACGCGGTCTCTTTGGGGGGATCCGTCACAACTGGTATCAGTTTATCTGGCGTTCTGCTGCATCCAAACATAAATGTTGCAGTGAACACAAATACAATACTGAATAGTAATCTGAAATCTATTGTTTTCATAGAATTTCTCCTTTTATTTTATAGTGCGGGGGTTTTGCGTCTCTCCGCAGGACGAAAGAACATTTTACTCTTGTTCGCGTTCCACAATCATCTTGAGGTGTTTCTCCGTTTGTGCTGTGCTAAATTTATTCGCTTTATATTCTCTATACACGATAAAGACACCGAGTAGAAAGATCACCAAAACGGCAATAGGTTCTGCATGGCGTATTATTACAAGTGCTGTTGGCAATGCTGGCAGATTTTCTAAATCACCGCCCGCTTCAATATGCTTGCCATACAGTTTTATCTGGTAGAACCCAAATAGGCTGTTGAAGGCAATACTCACGATCTTAGTGATACCGATGAGTGTTATGCCTTTTGATTTTGTTTTGGCAGCTAAAAACAGCAAAGCAGCGATAAGACTGGCGTGCAGTAATACGTTGATTACGTCGGGAATATTTCCGATGAGGTAATGCATTCTATCTGCCTTTACAATATGTGGGGGGTTTTACGTCCCTTGCAGGACAGCTAAAACCCCCCACATAGTTGGTAGATATTATGAGTACACGCCTCTACCAATGGCGAATAGGCGTGTGCGGGAACTCCGGTACGACACCCCGCACACATAAGATCAGGAAAACCGAGTCATAATAGTTTATCTTCACTAATTCTGAAATGTGTCAACACATCTACAGACACATAAGCACGGACAGAAAAACATTCTCCTATTATCTGTTCTAACTTGCGACAAACCATACCAGCAACACTAACATCAAACGTTGTATGATCTGGATTGATAACACGCACCTGAAGATAAGGTTTATACCTTGATTTAGAGTTGTCATATACCAAGAATTCATAGTCTTTTAGAATATGATTGAGTGCCTCTATGACTTCTGTATTTCGCGATAATAGCATTGTATGTCCTATAAGAAAAGAATGGGGTTTCAGTGTTTTTATCGCTTACTATTTCTTGAGTTCCCCCCAAACCTCCGCAAGTTTGCCTTGTGCTTCTACAGAGAACCCCCCTATCGCACTGCGAGTCGGGATGTTACTTCCTATAATTTCAACATCATCAAATCGCACCTTTGCTCCAGCCACATGCAATCCTGCGTATCCGCCTTCTGTTGTTTTCGGGTAAGTTTTCGTGAACACGACTTCATTCTCATCATCTGCATTCGGTGTATCCTCTTTTATTTTGAACGTCAGTTTTCCGTCCGCGTCAATAGTGGCGGTCAGATGATACCACGTATTCACCGCTGCTACAAATGTGAATGTTTTTTCTTCCCAATCTTCAAAAGGATTTCCGATTAACCTATTGATTCTCGCTGTGTTTGAAACCGTTTCAATCAGACAGATATACTGGTGTAAGAACTCTTGGTCAAGCTGTGCGTGCAGCACCAGTCCAAAGGCTACATTAGATGTGCCATTTGGGACAAATTTTGCGCGACACGCAATTGAGTAGTATTTCCAACTGGGGGCTCCAGTCAGGTATAAAGTCGCCACCTCTTGACCAAAGATTTCACCAACAACTTGGTTGTTATCAAGCTGCCATTTTGAAAGATCAAGGCTGGCATCGTGTGCTATCAGGGTCGTATCATGAACCTTCCATTCACTTGTGTCGTCATCCGAAAAACCATCTCGCCAAGTGCCCGCAATACAAGGGGAAGCCACACACAAGAAAAAAGTGGTAAGTGTGAAAACGCTCAAATACAAACGCATCAGTTTCTCCTTTAACTCTAAAATTGAGTCAAGATTTTTCAATTTTCATTCAAGAAAGTGCCCCCATTATTAAAAAGCCAAGCACGCTTATTGTCTAAAAACACCACAGTGTCTTGTAGCAGTTTAACATCAGGAAACTCTTGCATCATGCGACTATACCTATAATGTGCTGCCCAGAGCATAATGATTTCAGCAGCATTATCAATCGTTCCGTTATCTCCAGCGAACCCTTTATTGACAACAGATAAGAATTCATCTGTCGTCATATCCATATAGCCGTCCCACCATATTCGATGGTATTCAAATACATGCCGAGTCGATTCGTCATGGAAAGGTTTGTCCACGATGTTCACATCTCTTTCTTGCTCTTTCTCTGAATTACAAGCTACAATCAGAAATAACAGCATTGTTGCGGTTAGGAAACCGCACCTACCGAGTCTTTGAAAGAGATATTTTGGGCAGAATGAAGTCCTAATATCCATTATCAAACTCCCGTTAATACAACAGCTCACCACCATAAAATTCAGCAGTATCCATTTCCTCAATTGGATCAACTTCTATGTCTTTCTCAATTGGATCATCTTCTATGTCTTTCGCTGTTTTGTAACCGTAAATCTCTATTTCTTTTATCTTCGCAGTCGCACGCACGCGCATGGGGCCACCTGCCCCAGTCATGCTGCCTCACGTGCTTCCACTTCTTCTTACACTGGAAAGTCTACTTGCACCTTCCTGCCGTGTCAATGCCGCGTCGTCTGTGGTTTTCAGAACAACGAGCCTGATCTTGTCGGTTGGGAATGAGTATAAAACAGGAATAGTGATCATCCCTTTTTTGGCACTCTGCACCTCTGTAATCAACTGCCAATCCGAATTGGATAAAGCACTGCCACCTTTGTCTATGTAAAGATTAAATTTTTTGATGTTATCTGAATGGATAACAATCTTACGAATAATTTTTTTTGTCGGTAAAGCGATAACAACTTCGGGGGCACCTATCCCCTTTGGCACTTGTGCCTGACCGACAGTTTCCATATTGCCATCAATCACTGCTGGGCTGGTTGCCCTTGTGCCGTCAAGTAGCGCGTAGTTATGACTCCATTCCTGTCCAGAAAACAGAGCACTACACCCAGCAACAAGCACACACATACATAAAAGTAAAAATGGACGGATACATCTATAAAACATTATGAACTCCTTTGTTTTTGTAAAATTGTAAATACTATCATTTTGAAATATCACTTCAGTATCAACATCTTCCGCATCGCGGTAAAATCACCTGCTTTGAACTTATAGAAATACAATCCTGCTGCAACCTTTTCACCAACACTGTTTCTACCATCCCAATACGCAGCACGGCTACGATTGATATATTTCCCTTCAAGTTTGTGACCTAAGTCCAACTTCCGGACCACAACACCGCGCACATTATAGATCGTCACGGTGACCTTCGCGGGTGCTTCTAACTGATAAGGTATCCATGTTTCAGGGTTGAATGGATTGGGATAGTTTTGTAAAAGCGTTGTTGATCTGGAAACATCACTGACTGCTGCTGGCGCGCCTGGGACGTTATCTGCTGTCTTGATCTCTGCTGTTGCGATATTATCAAAAAATCCTTCTGCCCGCATTGTAGGTATATCAAGGAAGTTTTCTCTCAAGTCAAGCGTTGTCAGTGATGTGAGTTTGTCAAATATACCTGAAGGCAACGTCTCAAGGAAGTTTTCTTTTAAGTTAAGCGTTCTTAGTTTTGTAAGTTTGTCAAATATACCTGAAGGCAAATTGTCAATTACACCATCTGACATGTTAAGTGTTCTTAGGTTTGTAAGTTTGTCAAATATACCTGAAGGAATAGCAGATTGGGCAGATTCTGACATGTTAAGCGTTCTCAGTGATGTGAGACCATCAAACATACCTGAAGTATAAGCACTATAATACGCAGACATTCTAAGCGTTCTCAGTGATGTGAGACCATCAAATATACCTGAAGGCAAATTTTCAATGTCTTCAGTATCAGATATGTCAAGCGTTCTTAGGCCTGTGAGCCCACTAAAATCGCCTGATAGAAAGAAGTTATCTCCAATTGCATCGCCCTCGCTATCAAGACTTATTCTTACAGTAAGATTTCTAATCGCAGCAAGGTGTTCCGCAGTCACATTCTCTGCAGAATTAACTCCGCTTATTGCGGCAACTATAGCAGCCCGCACATTAGATGAGCGTTTTTTTACCGGTGTTATTGTGGTTGCCGTTGTTTGGGTTTCCTCTGTTTGGGTTTCCTCTGTTTGCGTTGTTGTGGTTTCCTGCACATCTGTCACATTGATAGTGACGGTAATGCTATCACTCCCGCCATTCCCATCAGAAACAGAAACCGTCACGGAATACTCGCTTTTCGTCTCAAAATCCAAATCAACTTTCGTCTGCAGCTGCCCGGATGTGCTGACAATAGCAAAAGACGCAGCATCTGTGCCACCGAGGGTATATGTTAACGAATCACCACTATCTGCATCTGTCGCAGCGACAGCAGTGCCGATGTTTTGTCCAGCAGCCGTGTCCTCTGGGATAGACCGCGTCGTGCTTGTCCCGTCTGTGAACACAGGGGCTTGGTTCTCACTAACATCCGTCACATTGATAGTGACGGTAATGCTATCACTCCCGCCATTCCCATCAGAAACAGACACCGTCACGGAATACTCGCTTTTCGTTTCAAAATCCAAAGCAGCTTTCGTCTGCAGCTGCCCGGATGTGCTGACAATAGCAAACGAGTCCTTATCCGTGCCACCGAGGGTATATGTTAACGAATCACCACTATCTGCATCTGTCGCAGCGACAGCAGTGCCGATGTTTTGTCCAGCAGCCGTGTCCTCTGCCACAGACCGCGTCGTGCTTGTCCCATCACTAAACACAGGGGCTTGGTTCTCATTGACATCCGTCACATTGATAGTGACGGTAATGCTGGCACTTCCACCATTCCCATCAGAAACAGACACGGTCACTTTATATTGAGTTTTGCTTTCATAATCCAAAGCAGCTTTTGTCTGGAGCTGCCCAGATGAAGTGACAATAGCAAACGAGTCCTTATCTGTGCCACCGAGACTATAGGTCAAGCTGTTGTTTTCCGGATCTTCCGCAGCGACAGCAGAGCCGATGTTTTGCCCGGCACCGGTATTTTCAGCGATAGAGCGCGTCGTGCTTGCACCATCACTAAACACAGGAGCTTCATTGACATCTGTCACGTTGATAGTGACGGTAATGCTATCACTTCCACCCTTCCCATCAGAAACAGACACGGTCACGGAATACTCGCTTTTCGTTTCATAATTTAAAGCAGCTTTCGTCCGCAGCTGCCCAGATGTCCCGACAATGCTAAACGAGGACGCATCCGTGCCACCGAGGGTATAGTTCAAGCTGTTGTTATCCGCATCTGTCGCACTGACAGCAGAGCCGATGTTTTGTCCGGTACCGGTATTTTCAGCGATAGAGCGCGTTGTGCTTGTCCCATCTGTGAACACAGGTGCGCGGTTCTCTTGCACATCTGTCACATTGATAGTCACAGTAATGCTATCACTTCCGCCATTCCCATCAGAAACAGACACGGTCACTTCATATTGAGTTTTGCTTTCATAATCCAAAGCAGATTTCGTCCGCAGCTGCCCGGAGGTGCTGACAATAGCAAAAGAGTCCTTATCCGTGCCACCGAGCGTATAGGTGAGTGTATCACTACTATCCGCATCTGTCGCTTCGACAGCAGAACCGATGTCTTGTCCTGTGCCAGTGTCTTCTGCCACAGACCGCGTCGCTGTGTCACCTTCACCGAATACGGGCGCGCTGTTTTCAGCCACATCTGTCACGTTGATAGTCACTGTGATTGTGTCCTCAAGACTACCATCAGAAACAGACACGGTCACGGAATACTCGCTTTTGCTTTCATAATCCAAAGCAGATTTGGTCTGCAGCTGCCCAGATGCACTCACAATGCTAAACGAGGACGCATCCGTGCCACCAAGACTATAGGTCAAGTCATCGCCATCCGCATCTGTCGCTGTTATTGCAGCACCGATGTCTTGTCCAGATCCAGTATTTTCTGCGATAGACCGCGTTGCTGTGCTACTACTAAATGCGGGTGCGCGGTTCTCTTGAACATCTGTCACGTTGATAGTCACCGTGATTGTGTCCTCAAGGCTACCATCAGAAACAGACACGGTCACTTCATATTGAGTTTTGTTCTCATAATCCAAAGCAGATTTCGTCCGCAGCTGCCCAGATGTGCTCACAATGCTGAACGAGGCAGCATCCGTGCCCCCAAGACTATATTCCAAGTCATCGCCATCCGCATCTGTCGCTGTTATTGGGTTACCGATGTCTTGTCCGGTATCAGTGTCCTCTGCCACAGATCGCGTTGCTGTGCTACTACTAAATGCGGGTGCGCGGTTCTCTTGCACATCTGTCACGTTGATAGTCACCGTGATTGTGTCCTCAAGGCTACCATCAGAAACAGACACGGTCACTTCATATTGGGTTTTACCCTCATAATCCAAAGCAGCTTTCGTCCGAAGCTGTCCAGAGGTGCTCACAATACTAAACGAAGCCTCATCCGTGCCCCCAAGACTATATTCCAAGTCATCGCCATCCGCATCTGTCGCTGTTATCGGATTACCGATGTCTTGTCCAGCACCAGTGTTTTCTGCGATAGACCGCGTCGCAGTGTCACCACTAAATGCAGGCGCGCGGTTCTCATCTATGTCTGTGATATTGATTGTTATGTCAATTGAATCTGTGAGGTTTCCATCAGAGACGTTGACTGTGACCGAGTATGCGTCTTTATCTTCATAATCCAAAGCAGCTTTGGTTTGCAGCTGCCCGGAGGTGCGAACAATGTCAAACGACTCCGCATCTGTGCCACCGAGTGTCCATGTCAAAGTATCACCATCGTCCTCATCCGCTGCAGTGATAGCACTCCCGATATTTTCACCTGCTTCTGTGTTTTCTGCCACAGACCGCGTTATGTCGGTATCCGCCGCGATAACAGGTGCTTCATTGACATCGGTAACGTTGATGGTCACTGAAATCGTATCCGTGCCACTTCCATCTGATACGATAACGTTGACTGTATACGCCGCTTTCGTTTCGTGGTTCAGTTCACCACTTGTTTTGAGTTGTCCTGTTTTGCTATCAATAGCAAACACCGCTGCATCCGTGCCACCGAGCAGATACGCAAGCGTGTTTTCATCTGCATCTGTCGCAGCGATGGGTGTGCCGATGTTTTCGTCCGACTCGGTATTCTCTGCCACAGACCGCGTTGTGCTGGTGCCATCACTAAACACAGGCGGGGTATTAGAAGGTGTTTCGTCAAGGTTCGTCACGTTAATAGTCACCGTGATTGTGTCCTTGAGGCTACCATCAGAAACCGTGATTGTCACCGAATAGGAGTCCTTATCTTCATAATCCAAAGCAGCTTTGGTTTTGAGCTGCCCTGTTGCAGCATCAATACTGAAAGACGCTGCGTCTGTGCCACCGAGGGTATAGATCAGTTTACTCTTTTCAGGGTCCGTTGCAGCGACAGCACTGCCGATATTGATGTCTTCCGGCACATTTTCAGCAATTGCGCGGGTAGCACTCGCGCCTTCAGTGAACTCAGGTGCTTCATTGACATTTGTAACGTTAATTCGTGTCAAAATGCTGCCTGTGAGTTTACCATCAGAGGCAATAACGATTAACACATAAGCTGTCTTTTTTTCATAATCCAAAGCAGCTTTGGTTTTGAGCTGCCCTGTTGCAGCATCAATACTGAAAGACGCTGCGTCTGTGCCACTCAGACTATAGGTCAGTTTGTCGTCATCTGCATCCGTTGCCGTTATTGCTGCACCGATATTCGCCTCGGCATCCGTGTTTTCCGCAACAGACCGTGTTATGCTCTCTCCACTAAACACTGGGGCACTGTTTGGAAGTGTCTCATCTACGTCTGCCACATTTATCCGAACCGCAATACTATCACTCCCGCCTCTACCATCAGAGACAGTGATTGTCACCGAATAAGCAGTTTTTGTTTCATAGTCAAGCGATGCATCTGTTCGCAGCTGTCCTGTCGTGCTATCAATACTGAAAGACGCTGCGTCTGTACCACCAAGACTATATTCTAAGTCATCGTCATCCGCATCCGTCGCGGACACCGGTTCACCGATGTCTATACCAGAGCCAGTATTTTCCGCAACAGACCGAGTCGTGCTCGCACCACTAAACACTGGGGCTCTGTTTGGAAGTGTCTCATCTGCGTCTGTCACATTTATCCGAACCGTGATACTATCACTCCCGCCATTCTCATCAGACACGGCAATTGTCACCGTATAGTTCGTCTTTGTTTCATAGTCAAGCGATGCATCTGTTCGCAGCTGTCCTGTCGTGCTATCAATACTGAAAGACGCTGCGTCTGTACCACCAAGACTATATTCTAAGTCATCGTCATCCGCATCCGTCGCGGACACCGGTTCACCGATGTCTATACCAGAACCAGTATTTTCCGCAACAGACCGAGTCGTGCTCGTCCCGTCTGTGAACACAGGGGCGCGGTTCTCTTGAACATCTGTCACATCGATAGTCACTGTGATGCTATCGGTCCCGCCTTTACCATCATATACGGTGATTCTCACCGTATAGGCAGTTTTTGTTTCATAGTCAAGCGGTGCATCTGTTCGCAGCTGTCCAGTTTTGCTATCCATACTGAAAGACGCTGCGTCTGTACCACCAAGACTATAGGTCAAGTCATCGTCATCCGCATCCGTCGCGGAAATTGGACTGCCGATGTTTACGCCAGAACTGGTGTTTTCTGCAACAGACCGTGTTGTGCTCTCTCCACTAAACACCGGGGATCTATTTGGAAGTGTCTCATCTACATCTGCCACATTTATCGTGACCGTTATGCTATCACTCCCGCCTCTACCATCAGACACGGTAATTGTCACCGTATAGGATGTCTTTGTTTCATAGTCAAGCGATGCATCTGTTCGCAGTTGTCCTGTTGTGCTATCAATACTAAACGCAGACGCATCGGGACCCCCAAGACTATAGGTCAACGTATCTTCATTCACATCTGTAGCAGCAATAGCAGCACCAATATCCACACCACTTCCTGTATTTTCTGCTACGGAACGGGTTGTGCTCGCACCTGATGTGAACACAGGCGCGCGGTTTTCTGCTACGTCAGTAACGTTGATCGTAACGTCAATCGTGGCAGTATCTGTGCCATCAGAAGCCGTGATCGTGACGGCATAAGTAGATTTCGTCTCATAATCAAGAGCTGCTTCTGTGCGGAGCTGCCCGTTTGTGCTATCCATACTGAATGCCGCAGCATCTGTGCCACCGAGACTATAAGTGAGTGTGTGTCCGTCCGAATCAGTCGCAGTGACAGCCTGCCCAATATCTTCACCCGCAGCCGTCCCCTCAAGCACAGTTCGCGTCGTGCTCGCGCCCTCAGCAAAAACGGGTGGATTGTTTACAGTTTCGCGTTGTTCCTCCCCTGCAGGTGCCTCATCCGTCACATCGGTAATACGAATGACAACCGTAATAGGCGTTGTAAGCTTGCCATCAGATACAGTAATCGTAACCGAGTAGCTGTTTTTCGTTTCATAGTCCAGTGCAGCTTTCGTCCGCAGCTGTCCAGATGCACTTACAAGGCTAAACAAGGAGGCATCCGTGCCACCAAGACTATAGGTCAGCGTATCGTTATCCGCATCTGTGGCAGACACAACTTCACCTATATTTTCACCTGCATCGGTATTCTCAGCGACAGACCGCGTCGTGCTCGCACCTTCACTAAACACTGGCGCGCGGTTCTCATCTATGTCAACGACAACGATTGACACAGTAATACTATCAGACGCTATGCCATCAGAAACGGTAACCACAACCGAATAACCGGCTTTCGTTTCATAATCCAGTGCAGCTTTCGTTTTCAGCTGCCCTGTTTTCGCATCAATGCCAAACGAGGCAGCATCCGTGCCACCGAGTGTGTATGTCAAGGTATCTCCCGTGTCCTGATCCGTTGCCGACACAGCTTCGCCTATATCCACATCCGCAGCCGTGTTCTCTCTGATAGACCGAACAGTATCATCACCTTCTGTAAAGACCGGCGCGACATTCAACGGCTCAAACACTTGTAAAGGAAGTGTCCCCGATTTAACCCATGCATAACCGTTATGGGACGCAGGCAGATTCGGCAGTGTGCCCAAATCCACAGTGACAGCGTCAATCGTATCAGGCGTGCGTGCCACTGTCAAAGGTTGACTCTCAACTACACCTATAGGAATAGTAACAGCATCTACACCCTCAACGATCTCTCCGTTGTTGACTGTGATAGGTAGAGTCAGTGCCAAAGGTGCACCCACAAGCACACGTGCCATAAACTGATCTTCTCCAACTTTTTGGAGAGATACCAGCATCGGCAATGGGTCAACCGCATTTCCATTCAGCTGCAGTTGATTCAGATGCGTCAACCCTTCAAATATACCAGATGGCAACGCAGTCAGTTTATTGTTAGAAAGAGAGAGACTGCGGATATTCGGTACCCCATCAAAGAGTGTTCCCGAAAGTCCCGTCAACTCATTGTCATCAAGGTTGAGCGTCAACAATAAAGAAAGCCCCTCAAAAACATTACTCGGCAAGGTCGCAATGCTATTTCCTTCTAAAGATAGGCTTGTGAGTGCAGTCAAGTCACTGAAGATACCCACAGGGAGCGTTGTCAATTTATTATTGCTTAACGTGAGTGTTTGTAACGAAAGCATCCCCGCAAAATCATCAACACGCAAAGATGTAATGTCCATATCGCCCAAGTCAAGACGTGTCATCATCGCAATATCTGTGTCAGTCACCGCACTCAGATCGTTCAGGTCTAACGCTTTTAGGATCGCTTCTGCAACTTCTGGGGTGCGGTTAAAGATAGCAGTTTGATATAACGTGTAGCCAAAATGATTTGAGGGTAATTCGGGCAATGTGCCAAACGACACTTTCGCAGAAGTGCCATCCACAGTAAAAGAAGGACTTCCCACGCGCCCGCGTGAGATCGTTACACTTCGTAAGCCACCCCGAATACTGCCATCTGTAACGCGTATCGGCAACACAACATTAAACGGCGCGCTACTCGGCATCACTGCCCGAAACTCACCAATACCGACCTGTTGTAGCAATACAATCAGCGGTAACGGATCAATCGCATTTCCGCCTAAACGGAGTGATCTCAATGACGACAACCCATTGAAAAGTCCCATCGGCACGCGGCGTAACTGGTTCCTATATAGGTTCAGATTAGAAAGCGATACCATGCCAGAAAAATCACCTGTTTTCAGTGACGTGATACCTTTGTTACGTAAATTGAGGCTGGTAATCGCTGCAACCTGTGATTCCGTAACATCTGCAGCAGCTGCCACATTCGGCACGGCAGCGACAATCGCATCACGCACCTGTGGTGTCCTATCTGCTACAGGCACAAATCCCGCACTGATAGGTGTGTCGTTCACATCAATCACGCTGATAATCACAACTATTGTGTCAGAAAGTGCTTCGTCAGCAACATTGATCGTGACAGAATAGACGCGTTTCGTTTCATAGTCAAGGGCTGCTTCGGTTTTCAGCTGCCCCGTTGTGCTATCTATGGCAAACGCTTCCGCATCTGCTCCGCCAAGCGTCCAAGTCAGTGCATCGTTTTCAGCGTCAGTCGCAGCAATAGGTGTGCCAATATCAACGCCTGCATCCGTATTCTCAGGCACCGTGCGAACTGTGCTGTCACCTTCTAAAAATGCTGGAGCCGTGTTAGACGTGGGGGGATCCACGGGGACAACAACTTCATCTATATCGGTAACGTTGATCGTCACCGTAATCGTGGCTGTGAGTGTGCCATCAGAAGCAGTAATCGTCACCGTATACTGCGGTTTCGTTTCATAATCAAGAGCTGCTTCGGTTTTCAGCTGTCCTGTTGCACTATCTATGGCAAACGCTTCCGCATCTGCTCCGCCAAGCGTCCAAGTCAGTGCATCGTTTTCAGCGTCAGTCGCAGCAATAGGTGTGCCAATATCAACGCCTGCATCCGTATTCTCCGCTACAGAACGGGTAACAGTTGTGCCATCCGTAAATACAGGAGCTGTGTTAATACCAGAAATAACTGATAAAGGCAAGGACTCAGATTTGACAATCGCGTAGCCATAATGATTTCTACTCGGAAGACTCGGTAACGTGCCAATATCAATAGTGACCGCAGCAGTCGTCCCAGCAGTGCGAGTCACATTGAGTATGCCACTTTCAACACTACCCTTCGGAATTGTAACCGTCGCGACACCCTCCGTAAGACTACCATTCGCAACAGTAATCGGCAACACAATATCAAACAACGCACCCGCAGGCACAACTGCTTTGAACTGCCCCGATGCAACCCTTTCCAACGAAACAGTAAACGGCATCGGGTTCACACTATTTCTACCCAACCGTATCGTTGTCAGCGATGTTAACCCTTCAAAAATACCTGCCGGTAGCTCCGAAAGTTTATTACCATACAGATTCAGATCAACTAAACCTGTAAGCCCAGAAAAATCACCCGCTTTCAACTCAGAAATATCTTTATTCCGAAGATTCAGGGCAGTAATAGACACAAGCTGCTCTGTCGTTACATCCGCAGCAGCATCCACACCATCTATAGCCTTGACAATCGCATCACGCACCGCAGGTGTCCGATCCGCAACAGGTGTAACCTCCGCATAACTCATAAAAATGAAACAGAAAACAAACAAGAATATAATATTTACTCTTACGATAATAGACATTATTAACTCCTTTACTCTATTTTATATACTCCTTCAAATTTGGCTTTAACCTTACCAATTAAGTCATAATTACTGGCAGCATGAAACTCTTTTTGTTTAGCAATAAACCCAGTATTTACCGAGTCCGTATTAGATTTTTCTTTGGGTTTCCTTTCACCATCCTTTCATTGCTCGGCATAACCAGGTAGATACGCAGTGCGCGTATCATCAGTGCAAGTAGCAAGTTTGCAACCTGGCTGCCTTGAAAGGAATAACACACTATAACAAATACTAATACTTGTGTCAAAGAAAAAAATATATGCCGATGGATTTGATTACGATTGTGGAGATGTTCCCTGATCAAGCGGCGTGTATCGCATATTTAGAGCGTCTAAGATGGCAAGGATCCCCTGAATGTCCGCATTGTAAGTCTATACATGTCAACAAACGCAATGAAACGGATATAGGGCGTATCGGACGCTGGAATTGCCTCGATGCCCCACAACATTCAAGGTGACGAGTGGCACAGTGTTTCAGGGTACAAAGATAGCACTTCAAAAATGGTTTATGGCAATCGCTTTGATGGCAAACGCAAAGAAAAGTTTGTCAAGCTGCCAACTTGCCCGCGATTTAGGATTGAAACAGAAAGCAGCATGGTGTATGATGAAATGTATACGTACTGAAATGGGTAAGGATAACGTGCTTTTACAAGGTATTGTGGAAGCAGATGAAACCTATATCGGTGGAAAAAGTAGAAAAGACTATGACAAAGAAGAAGGTGAACCCCGTAAGCGTGGGCATTGAACGAGAAATCAATCTAAAATTAGGAGAAAAATTGTGAAAAGTTTTTTTGTCTTAACAGGAATCATACTTGCATTACTATTACAATTAAGTTGTTCAACAGAACAAGATCAGGAAAAAATCGCTAACCCTACCTTAAGTGGTGTAACAGATGACATAAATGCAGCACCTTTAGTTGAGGAAGTTAATCTGGAGAACATGTATGAAGATCAAGTTCGCAGACTCGCGACAAAGACGCCTGTTCAAATCATCACTGCCATTGAAGGAACAAGTAAAGTTATCATTGATGCAGAATTCCGCAGAGTACAACCTACAGGATTCGGTTTCCCATTATATGAGTGTGTGCTAACAGATGATGCAATTCAAGCAATGGGAGGAGTCGCTCAAGGGATGTCTGGAAGTCCTGTAGGTCCACCAGGTAAAGTCTTCGGTGCACTGGCTTATGGGAATGCATGGGCAGCACCACCACACCGTTTCTGGGTAACCCCAATCGATGCAATGGAGGCTACGCTTGAGCATACCACATTTGGTGAATTCTTAAACCCACCCGCTGCACCAAGTGCCGTTGTCAACACAACTTATGCACAGGTCAAAACCCCAGTCACTATCACTGGAATTGATAATAGCAGACTTGAACAACTATCTTCACACCTCAGTGGAACACGATTCGATTCTGTCGAGTTCTATTCCAGAATTGGAGGGGCACCTGCAGCTACACCCACAAACGCATCCTCTAATCTTTCAGCTGGAGACATGATCGGAGTCGCAACTGTAACAGGAGATGTCGTTAATTCCATAGGATTCGGAACGGTAACCCAAGTCTATGGGGACAAATTCGTTGCATTTGGACATGACTTCTTCCTTGATGGACAAGCATCGCTACCTGTTTATAGAGCCGTTGTAGATGGAATAGTGCCAAACACACTTATATCATATAAATCATCAGCCATCTACGGTAACCCTATCGGCACTATAACGAAAGACCTAAAACCTGGTATTGTTGGTGAACTTGGACCACCGCCAGCTATGATCCCTGTAAATGTTATATATCAACCTGTTAATAGTCCAGAACCCATTAGGAAACGACATAAGGTTGCTTATGGACAAGAATCATTTATCCCTATCGTCGCTGCAACTACATTAGATGCAATACGAATGGAAGTCAATCCTGGAACAATTGAGGGAAATGTTGTAATTAGTTTCAAAGAAACCGATAACGTCTATACAGAATCTTTCCGATCAATTACACCCGACCCGTATGAATCTGTATTAGCTAACATAAAATCTATCGTTGAACCCTTTACAAATAAACTCTATAATGGGGCTGGAAGAGCAACTATAGATGAAGTTAATATCTCAATGATAGATATTCCTTATATTCTTCACGCTGAGATTACAGACATTCAGGTTGTTGGTGAAGTCAAACAAGGTGAAGTCGCAACATTTGTACTTGAAATGCTGCCACACTGGACTGCAGCCAGAAATACGCGTTCAATGTATCGGGAAGTGAAACTTGAAATTCCAGAAAATTTCGTGACAGGTCCCGCCCAACTATCAATGTCTGCAGCTACCAAATATGGATTTAATCCATTTAGTTCAAGATTCCCACCTTCACCCGCATCCCTAAATAGTTTTATTAAACAACTCAAAGATGCACAATTTGACAAGGGTTTAGTTCTTGTAACACTGGCAACTGAGAAAGAACCAATGCAAGATGAACCTTCAATAGAAGCACTCCTTGAAGATTTCTTTGCACGGTTTTTCAAAACCTTATCTGAGAACTTACCATTACCGGAAGACGGAGAAGTTACGGATGATAATAGTGAATTATCTCCTAACGACGAAGAACCTCCAAGCGGAGATGCTGAATTGCCTGATGATGGTGAGATAGTTATGGAAGAAGCTGAAATGATCATTGAGGATGATATGATGGAAGACATGCCATCTGATACACCTATTACGGGTACAGCACTCATCGTTACACGATTTATCATTACGGGTGAAACAGTAATAGATGTAGAAGTTCTTCCAGTTGATGTTGAATTGGACGCAGACGCGGAAGACACAACGGAATAAATCCTTCTTCTAAACAAAAGGGCAACGCTCTGTTGCCCCAGATAAACTTTTCTATCATACCTTACGTATAATCAGACGATTCCCTTTTAGCGTGGCAGTATGTTCACCTGTAATGAATTCCTGCCACCTTTCTGAAGTAAAGTCAGTGTCCACATCAATAGAAGTATCGTTCATCTTGACACCAAGATCAAGCGTTTTCTTTTTCTGTATTTTATCAATAACTGTGGGCGATACCCACTCCAGATGATCCGTTACAGAGATAATCTCACCATTGTAAGGACACGTAACCGGATATTCGCTACTTAACTTCTCTCGAAGAACATGTAATGTGCTCTTTTCACCATGAACCAACGCCAAAACTTTCGGATTTATAGTCTTGATAACAGATAACAACTGAATTTGATCACTATGTGCTGATAAATGAAACCTTTCCACGCGACATTTCACAACAGCAGAAGTGCCATCCGGAAACTCAAGTACCTCTCCCGATTGAAGTTCCTGCAACCTCCGCCCCGGCGACTCAGCATCTTGATACCCCGAAAGGAATATCGCATGCTGCTTTTCACCACAAAGCCCCTTCGCATAAGTAACCGATGCACCACCCGTCAGCATACCCGAACTCGCGATTATACATTTCGGTCTTTTATCACTGAGTATCGCTTCCTGTTCTCCCATACGCGCAGCACGGATATAATCCGAAAAAAACAGCGGTTGCTCAGAGTTCGTCATAAAGTTCTGCACCTTCTTACCCAGCATCTCCGGCATCGAAGCATAAAGCGAGCAGATAGCATTGACTAACCCATCGGTAACTACTGGAAAAGCAGGGATCAACTTGCCCGTCATCGCTTGTTTCAGTATCAAGATAATCTCCTGAGCACGCCCCAGCGCGAAACTCGGAATAAGCACATTCCCACCATCTTCGATAACTTCAGAAACCGCTTTCGCTAACTTCATTTCTTCCACATTACGAGACGGATGCTTGCTATCACCATAAGTCCCCTCACACACCATAAAATCAACAGCAGGTAACGATGAAATATCGTCAAGCCCGTCAATCGTTTTCTGATTGAACGTAGACACATCACCACTATACAAAAATGTGCCTTCCGGTGTCTGTAGACAGATACTCACCGCACCCAAAATATGACCAGAACGGATAAACAACACACGCCAGCCGTCCCATAAATCCACCCATTCACGCATCGGCAGTGTCTGCATACGCGCAATAGTCGTTTCTACGGCTTCCTGTGTAAAATACGTCCCCTCTGCCGTAGATTCCATCACATTCACAGCATTATTCAGCATCACCGCAGACAACTTCTGTGTTGGGGATGTCGCATAGATCGGAGCATTCGGAAACATCGCATGTGCCAAAGGTAAAGCACCAATATGATCCGCATGGGCATGAGATACAAAAATAGCATCAAGTGTCGGAGCAGTCTCTTTCAGCAGTTCTAAATCAGGTAAAGCCTCTGATCCAGCACGATTGACACGAATACCGCAGTCAAATAGAATATAACGACCCGCAACCGATAAAAGCATGCAAGAACCGCCTACCTCACCCGCACCACCAAGAAATACATACTTCATACTTCGCTTGACCCCAAATCAAATAACGATAACTGGGCACTTGTATCCCGCTTCACAGACTTTTTGTTCTTTTTCTGTTGCGGTGTATGCAGATGCTGTAGGCATATCTGACGGATCAAATAGAGGAATACGCCCCCGCATAACAAGTTGAGGGTTCTCTATCGCCTCTTTTTGTTCCGAAACAGACCCTCGCAACGCACGACCCAATGCCTTCAACATACCCATTATACGCCTACGCTCACCCGTAATATCATTGTAGTGCATACCCACTGCCTTCGCTATTTCTCGGTTATTCATCTCTATCGGAATACCATAAGACCTTTCAACGATAAAACGTTCTCTCGGTTCAAGCTTAGAGAGAAAATAATCTAAATCCACATCTATCTCTACTTCGTGATAAGCTTTTTCTAAACGCTCATCCGCAACTGTATCTATCACTGAAAGTGCATCTTCTTCAGTGCTTACCTTTTCATCAAGCGACATTACATACATCACATCGTCTTGAAGATGCACCAGTTTATCAACCCTCTCCGGTTCAATCTCTGATAATTCAGAGATCGCTTCTACAGAAAATGGCTGCCCTTCTTTTTGCAATGCAGTTTTCGCTCGGTTAATCGCACGTACCGCATCACGCACATGGTCTGGTAAGCGAATTGTCCCATGAAGAAAACTACTACGCGCAATCGCATGATGGATCGCCAATGTTGCGTAAGTGGATAAACGCGTTCCAAAACTCAAATCAAACCCTGAGATCGCACGAGTCAAACCTATCACACCATCACCCATCAGATCCTCTGCGGAAACAAGCAATTCCGAATTCGCATACTTCTGAGCAATTGAATAAACAAGCCGTAAGTTCAGCATAATGAGCCTATCACGCGCATTTTCATCACCAGCCTGTGCTTGATAAAGCAACGTCTGTTCCTCATATTCAGATAGCAGCTCATGTTGCATACTCTTTGCGTAAATCAACTCTTGCACGACACCAAGACCTCTAAAATAGGTTGATACAATATAATAACATACCTGACAGGATTTGCAAAATCTAAAATCCATCGTAGTACTAAAAAAATTTGACATTACAAAGTAATTATTATACTGTTACAGAATATAAATGGAATTAGATTAAATAAAAGTGCGAGGCACCAATCAAATGGTGACCTCGCCACGATTTTATCCATACTGTATATGGATTCAACTACCATTTTATTATATCTCAATTCCGTTCTTTGATAATTTTATATTTCAAAATCAATTGGGTTCTGCCCAAGGAGATAGTATTATGGATTATATAAGAACTACCATCAGAAACATACTTGTCAATTTTTGCAACAATAGCGGAAATAACAAATCCCGCTGGAATTTGAACAATATACAGAAGGGTTCGACAATCTCTGGATACGCTGATTGGAGAAAACTCTTGGAAATCGACAACAAAAATAACAAATCCCGCTGGAATTTGCCACGTTAACAGGTATATTGGACGTATTTAGTGAGAACTTTAATAATTTGACATTAAGTTTACATTAAGTTAGCATGCAAAAATAATGTTGTTATCTGTTATAAATATAGTCATTGGTTATAAAGTGCCGAACCCCGCTGTGCTGGCGGGGCTTGAAAAAGCTAAAGTTCGGACACCTAATCCAATTCATAGTATATCAAAAAACATCAAGAATGTCAAAGTTTTTTATGTGCTATGGATATAAAATGGGGAATTTTATGAAAAAAACATATTGTGCAAGTATTTCAACGCCTAATACTGATGTTCAGTTACATTTACCGATACCTGAAGCGGGAGAAATCTATAAAGAAGATAGTATTCCAGCTGCCATCTCTGCATCAGGCATCCCAGAAATCCAAGAGTCCACACATCAAGTGCCTTGTGGTGAACATAGTATATTTGATCCGAACCACAACGTCCCTGCTTTCAAGCGTGCTCTTTATCTTGCGCTTAACGAGCATTCCAATTGGGATACATGCATAACCCACGCTTTATCTATTCGTCATCTTTCAAAGTTATTGAATATCAAATCGCACTCTCAAGTGAGACGTGGCTTGAAGTGGCTTATTGATAACGGGTGGGTTCTGGTTGCAGGCAAGCGTCAGTCCGATGGCACTCATTTCTACCGTGTTATTCATCACAAGTGTGATTTATCCGAAATACCTTTTGACCGCGATAGTAGACCGCAGAAGTGTGCTGTTCCGATGGGTAAGGGTTCACCGAGCCAGTTGCTTGCCGATGGGAAAATCACGTGGCGTGTGTTTGTAGATTGGATAGTTCGGAAAATACATTCTTGCTGGACGACAGGGGTTGCTACGATGGCGGTGCATGAGGCTCGTAAATTGATGAAGTTTACTGCCAAGACTATAGCAGAAAATGCTAAGAAAATGATGGAGATTGGGCTATTAGAGCGATTATCAGATAAGTTTAGACTTTCGGTATATCAGCTGTTCCCGAAACCTTATCCGGAGAGAAGGAAACGGAAGCCTGCTGGGTCTAAATTCGGAAAGCAGATGAAACTTATCAAGGGTTGGTATTATAGTTTCAATGAGCTTTGGCGGTTTAATCAAGAAACGTTCCATATACAAATGCGTGAACTTGGTGGCAGGTGGCGTGATAGCAATTTAGAAGAATTGCGTGATAAGAACAAGAGTATCCATCGTGATTTTCTTGAGTCTATGGATCGTATTTCTCTGGTCCGAAGGTCTGTGGCTCAAGCCTGACTTTTTGAATGTCTAAATTGCCCCGCGCGGTGCTAATTTAAATTGGTAACACAGGAAGATAGTACGTGAAAAAATCAGAAAATAAAACCTTTCTAAAGTCAATAACCACAAGGGTTGGCGTGAATCACCAAAAATTAGGTGGTAACAAATACGCAACGTTGGTGGTAACGAATGCAGCATGGGGTGGTAACATTTACGACCTGCTGATTGACGGATTTCGCCACGAACTTCTAAAAATTCGCCAATTTTAGTCCGGATTCTCAAAAAGTGTTACCGTAGCCGGCGATCAACAAGAAAATTCGCTTCTAAACTCTCATTTATCTTGAGGGTTGCAGGATACCTATGTCCAGCGGACTGTTTTCTTCATAGTTACTGGAGCATATTGCCTGTGTCCTACTTTAATTGTTGGTTCGGTAGGAACGCAATGTGAGCGCGGTCAATGCGTTTGATTGCCTGTGTCCTACTTTAATTGTTGGTTCGGTAGGAACGCAATGTGAGCGCGGTCAATGCGTTTGAGTGTAAGTATAGCTTGACTGTAGCCGTATTTCACTAATAGGTTGAGAGAGTCTTTTGGAATGCTTATCATAGGACTTGCATGATACCAAATTACTGAATTTAAGCAAATTAAATTTTTTTTGAAATATCGCGGACATGTTGTTAGTTGGGCGGGAATGACATAGCCAATAACATATTGTATTTACGCCTTGCAACGGGGTTTGACTGAAGTCAAATCAACAATTTTTTTTTTGAAATATCGCGGGCGCGTTGTTAGTCGCCCGAATCAGCGTCAGTCGGGCGGGCGGAGGCGTTCTCGGAGGCATACCCCCTCATCTGCTGAAATCGGTTTTATCTCTGGTGTTCGTCATCCAGTCGGAAATCGGTCAAAATCGGTGAAAAATCGGTGAAATTCGGTCAAATATATAACTAACTCTGAAAATGTTAAAAACACTTGACATAGACAATAACATGGTGTATAATATATCATAAGATGCTACAATTTATCCATTAGGTAGCATTGAGAGAAAAAAGGTTCTTTGAAATTGAGAATAAAGGCAGTCGGTAGCAGTATTCCATGCACACAGATTAGTGGTCACGCTGTGATGGCTGTAACATACTTGACAAGAGTTGACACAACTGCACCTGCAATTAGACTAAACTGCACCTGCAAAGACAGACATGCACACATGCTGATTGTGGACAAAACAGGACACAGAGCGGGTCACGGAGCGGTCTCGTAGCAGTTTTTCAGTTTTGGCAACAGTCAGGCAATTCACTAACAAGGAGACGCAAAATGAGCGATTATCAAGCACAATTCAAGTTACGCATCAAACGGGCAACGGCTAAAGTAGAACACTTGCAAGAGCGGTTAGACAAGGTCAATGCTTGCTGTGATGATGATGATTTGAAAGCGGTTGATACAGAAACTGCGGAATTGATTAGCATGCTATCCGACGACATTCGTAATGAATGCCATCAAGCAAAAATGTCATTAGAATGGCATCGGAGAGCATAATTGGTTAGTAAGATGCATCTTGCAAAAGGTGCATCTTATAGTCTGAACGCTGTCAAGTATACCTAACAATAAGGAGATTATCAAGTGGAATATTTGAATGCGGTCATACATGAATCGTCATCAATCAATTTTATGTCAAACAAGATTCAAGACGTGTCTGGTGTACTGTTCGGTGTGAGTCTTGACGAAAAAACGCTGCTGAAATGCGTTGACATGGAAATATCAGAGATTATCCAGTCTTTTGATGTATCCGAAGAAGCAGCACATAAAATCTTTGCAGCAATTGCGTTGTCAAGATTTATTACTGGTGGAAAAGCAGAGCGGAAAAGTATCAACTGTCCAGGCGACATTGCAGACGTGCTAATGCCAAGAATGCAAGGTTTAAAACAAGAGGTTTTACTCTGTCTTGCATTAGATACAAAGGGCAAGGTTACAGAGAGCATGCAGGCAACTGTAGAGGACTGTGAGACGATAGAGTTTGACTCCGATGTATTGCACATCGGAAAGATTTTTGAAGGAACGTTAAACTTTTGCACCTTCCACCCCAGAGAAATTTTTCGCTTTGCTATCTCGTGTAATGCTAATTCCATTGTGATAGCACACAATCACCCATCAGGAGATCCGACTCCAAGTCAGGAGGACGTGAAGGCAACCAAGCAATTGATGGAAGCGGGCGACCACATCGGAATCAAGTTATTAGACCACATCATAATCGGAAACGGCAAGTACCAGTCGCTGAAAGAAGAAGGCGTTATCTAATCCAACCGAGAGACACGGCTTTAGTCGTGTCTCTACCTTCTACACCAAAGGAGACTAACGATGGATACACAAGACTTGCAAGACAAGCATTACACACTTGTGACAGATGCGTTGATTCAAACGGTTCCAGCACATATCAAGCAAGGCATTGATACGAGGCGGAATAATGAGCGGGAAGCACATAACGGAGAGGTAACACAGGCAGCACATGACACAGAGAACGAATGTTTATGGCGTCACGCTGCGTGGCTTGTTTACTCACATCGCTCTGACGTTCCAGATAACTTTATCAAGAACCTACCACACTTGAGTCAACATTTTGATTGGCTTCGGAGAGATGGAGAGGTGAGGCGGGCAATTCGCAATTGGTATATTGACGTTGAGGAAGAAATAAAAGTTGCAGAAGGGCTTGTTAATCGTGGTAATCCAGAGATAACACGTAGAAATGCAGAGACTTACAAGGGCAACGTGTTGGCTGTGGACTTGATGATTGAGACGACTCCTGTGTCTTTCAGTTTTGCGATGGAAATGATTTACAAGATTGTGCGGTGGCAAAGTTATATTACTGCTGCGGTCGGAGGTGACAAACAATGAAAATGGAAGGCACAACGGCTATGCACGTGTGGGTTTGTCCATGCTGCTGGGCTGGGCTTGACAGATACGGTCACGAGGCGACTTGGACAGAGCATGACGATAACCGAGACGGATTTTATGACGAGGACGGACGAGTCGGTGACGATGAGTTTGGTCTCTGTGTGATATGCTTGAGCATGGAGGCGGAGATTTACACAGGTCTCTTTCTTGAGAATCACGCTGTAGATTATGAAATACTTGACACGTCCATTGTCTATAAGACGGTAATTCCTACCTAACAACAAGGCGTGACTTCGGTCACGCTGGTGCAGTTTAATGACTATAATAACTAATCGGCACTGCACTTTGAAGTCACCGATTGCTAACAACAAGGAGTTATCATGAAAATCCGATTTGACAAAGGCATGAAGTTGGTAGCGGTCAATCCGTCCACCTTGAAATTTGAACAATGCGAGGTTACGGAGGACTGGGCAGAAGGCATGGACGGAGAGGGTCCGAGATGTGCTTTTGCGGATGGGGCTTACGATGTTTCAGTGTCAAATATTGATGCAAAAAAATCATCAGAGCTGAATCCTATACCTATCAGGCTTTTGGTCGTGGGATATACTGAATAAGGAGTTACCATGAAATTCAAAGCGAGGTTTATGGCTTGTGCTTTCAGATGTTCGGAAGATGGACGAGGCTTTGTCTACGATAGAGGCATGCCTGCTGTGGAAAGTCAAGAAATTGGCGTTTTGATTATTGACAAGTTGCTTGCAAGTGGAGAGGAGTTTGAGATTGACGACTTACCTACTTGCACAGAGGCTGTCTCATCTGATGGGCTTGAACCTGTGATTCTTACCTTTAACGAAGCACGGGAGAGCGGTCATTTTGAACATCAAAATCAGATTGTCGTTGACGTAGAACACACGCTGTTACGGGAATACTTGTCAATGCACGTAGTTGAGAGAGAGTTTTACGATGACGAGGACAATCACTGTAAGGTAGAGGTTATCTTTCTGCTTAACTGCGAGATGATAAAACGTGACTGGAAGGCTGCGGGTTATCCAAAGCAGTGGAGAGGGGAGTCTGAATAATCTAACGAGGCGTGACTTCGGTCACGTCTCATTCTCTATAAGGAGATTTACCGATGGGAAGTCGGTTTTATGTTGGTCACTTGGACGAACACATGGTCACGTTCTCTTATGTCCATCAAGGTGCATATATTGATGCTGCGGGCTTCTCTTTGATTGACTACTTCAATAACGAGGAGGACGCAAAGAGAATTGCACACACAGGCGGCATGCATAGCATATCGGACGGAGAGGTTGACAAAGAGCATGACAAGGACAATCCTGCAAGCACAGTCGGTCTTGATTGGTATGAGGATTTTATTGCTATTGATATTGAGTCTTTATACCTGTTTAAGGGCGGAGAGTGGCACGTCAAGAGTTGCCATGTTGATGGGCAGTTCTTTAATCCTAAACAGTGGCATTTACTCAAAACGGTCGTCAGTGATTTGCGATTTAGGCGACGTCCGCGTCAACGTATGCTTGAGATGATGCGGGACTACAGGGCGAAACCTGTTGAGTTTTTCTGTGGTCGTGATGTTCTGGATGTTGAGGTTATCAGCGGTCTCTCCAGAGATGTGCGGGGCATTGTGCTAACGCTAACGTCGTGAATTCCCTTTATCGTGTTGGATACACGCAAGGGCTGTCTGTTGGGCAATCACAACGGAAAAACGGCAGATATTCCGTTTTGTCGTGAGAAAAGCAAAGAGATCACTGCATTTTATGCAGGTCTGTTTGCAAACTAACAGAGAGGCGCGGCTTCGGTCGCGTCCACACATAACGGCATACATAAAGGGGCATAAAATGGCAAAATGTGTTTTTGAACACTGCGACAACGAAGGCGGTAGATATAATCTCAGGTTTACGGATAATCAAACGAAGAAACGTTATTACTCGGTTGTTCCGATGTGCAGGGAATGCTGGCAACGCATGCACGATTCTAAAAATGAGCATGGGCAAGCACAACTGGACGTCACGTTCTCACCTACGCATACGTCATTTTTTGACGTTGGGTTTAGTTTAGATGGCAGAGAGGCAAACGTGACGGAATTGCGTTTCACCGAGTAATCTATAAGGCGCGGCTTCAGTCGCGTTTTTCATTTATCAATAATGACATAGGGCGCGTCTCTCACGGGGCGCGTTTTTCATTTAACGGAGGTTTCTCATGAGTTTGAGAGTGCAACAACAAAACGATGCATTCAGACAAGGCATGTTTGTCAATCTCAACAGTCCTAATGCTATGAAACCTGCAGGCAAGTATTGTGTCTCTGCGGGTGTGCATGGGTTGAACGGTTTGAGCAAGGCTTTGATACTTGCGGCGGTGCGTAACGATACGAATTTCACCGAAGATAACGATCCGTATGGAGAGCATGAATTCGGTGTTATTGAGTTATCGGGACTTCCAAAGGTATTTTGGCGGATTGACTATTACGCGGATGAGACGTTGACGGCTGGAGGCGATCCTGACGAAGAGGACGTGTATCGGCTGTTGACGATTTACCTTGCAGACGAACATTAGACAACTGCGGACGTGTCGTTTCGGCGGCACGTCTCAATCTAATCGGACTACTTTGGAATATCCTAAATAGAAAGGAGGTGAACAAAGTGAGTAAGGCGACAGGCAAGGTGCGTATCAACTGCTATCGTTTTGAACGGGGCTTTCATAATAAACCGACTCTCGTGAATTGGTATATTACTAATCACTACGCGGACGGTTTGATTGACGCGCCAGCGTTTGAGAAGAAGCAGAAGCGACGTCCCATTCAGGATAACCTAAATTCAGTCTACTTTGAGCAGGCGGATTTTAGTTATGTTATAGAAGCGGACGAAGCGGATACGGAGGACAAAGCGGAGATTATTCGGACGCACGAGGACACGTGGTGCAGTGTGCGGATGGGTGATTATATGTTTCTCTTGTGTATCGGTGCGCGCGGGGCTTCGGATACTAAACCGTCAGTCATAGTGGTTGACATGAAATTTGACATGAGCAATCCGAACAAGGCGCGTATTGTTTTCAAGTCAGATGATGAGATTATCCAGATGATACGCGAAACGTCAGAGGTTGACGAGTCAATTTCAGATGATGAACTCATGTACGGCTATGCGAGAAATGAGTATATCTAAATTCCATCGGACGTGTTGTTTCGGCAGCACGTCCATAATCTCTAACTAATCTAATTGGAGGATTCAAGTGAGTAATCAAAACACCTTTTCAAAAAGGATGGGAACACCGTGGGGTGGTATCAACACTTTCACGGAGTTGGTACCTGGTATCATCAGCGTAGACACACCTGGACATGGCGGGTTGTGGCTATCGGATGAATGGATTGAAAAGTTGCCTGATGTGTATGAACCTTACACGGGGACAAAGCGGTGGGCAGAGGAAGATGAGGATGCACCTTTAGTCTTACAGTATTTAGGGCTTCTCTCTCTAATGCCTGAAGCGATTATGTTGAACGTCACCGATGCGGATATTGTCAAGGGTCGCGAGACACGGAAACCTTACGAACAGGCGTGGGTCTTTGACGATAAGGGCTACTATGGCGGTCCCATCGTTGAGGCGTATAAACGGCAGACAGGCGATGACGAAGGCGACATGGTTTGCTATTACCACCTCTCCAAGAAACCGACAGGCTTCCGACTTGCGCAGCTAACAGATGAAGCACGTGATTGGATGGAGCGGTTTGACGCGGGCGAAGCGGTCTCTCCGTTTTCGTTTGAGTTGAAACCTTTTACCGTCCCATATCCTGAAACGTTCCAGATTACAAGGCGGGATGGAAAGAAGGAAGATTATCGTCCAAGTGGTAGCACCTCAAAGGGTGTCATAGAGGGCGATGACTTCAACATTCGGTTTTTTGTGGAGTGTCTTTTGAAGGATGACGTTACCAAGATAGAACACAAAGAGAAGGTTATCTGGGAACGTAAGACTGAAATTGGCAGCGGCTTCGGTCGTGAATAAACCCTCATAGATAGAGACGCGGCTTCGGTCGCGTCTCTCCTTTTCAGGAGTTATCATGAAATACGACAGAGAATGCACAGAGGCAGCAGAGCGAGTCTTTCTACGGATTCACGGACATTTGCTTGCTATCCGAGACAGGTTCGGGAAGTTAGAAGCGATAGATAGTGCGTTAGCGGACGAAAATAACGCATTACTGCAGGCTTTGAACGCAGGTGATCCGATGGAAGTTGAATCGGCTTTGTTTGATATTGATGAGGAGAATTCCGATGGCGATGACTTGTAAGTTTGAACATTGTCAAGCACCTGCAACGATGGGTACGAAGCGGATAGATTTCACAGCACACAGCACACAGCACCTCTGGTACGCAGATATTCCGATGTGTGACGAGTGCTATGAGATGGTCTTGGCAGATGCGGACACGGAAGGGGCGGATATAAACCCGATGCATATTCACTGGGAAGCAGCGGGCAAACTACCACCTTCCAAGCATTACCGATCCCCAGCAAATATTCAGTTGATAAGTTTCAAACACTAACCGAAAGGGCGCGGTTTCGTAACCGCGCCTCTCTTTCAATCAAGGAGATACCATGATTATTCAACACAAGCGCGCAGAGATGATTGATGATTTGAACGCGCGGGGCGTGCATAAACAGAAGTATCACGATCCCCACAGCGGTGATAGGTTTGAAGTCTATGACAGAGCGGAGTTCCTACAGGCAATAGAACAGAGAGTTCCTCAACCGATGCCTGCATCAGAAAAGTGGATAGAAGTTTATGCGGCTTACAAACACTGGCTGCATTACAAGTATCCCGATACTGCACAAGCGATACTGGACGCAGAGTTTGAAGCTTCTTACAAAGCGTTTAGTCGCACAATGGACGAAGCATTATCCGATGGATAGACAGACGGGTGTTGTCTCGGCAACACCCAACACTTCAACAAGGAGATAAACCGATGAAAACTGGATACAGACTGCCATGCGGTCTGCGAGTTGCGGATACCACGCACATTGTAGACGGCATTGCACAACTCACACTGGACGATAGCACAGAGCGGGTTTGGCTTTCTCCCAAACGTCTGGAATATGAACCTGATACGGTCAACGTGGACGAGGCGGGGATAGCGGACATTGCGGATTTAGACGCTATCTTGGATTGGTATGATATTGAGTATCACTGCTACGGCTTACATAACGATGAGTGGCGCGGTGAGTATTTTGAGAAACCGATAGAGCGAGGCGACTTTCCAGAGCAGTGTCGGCTACATGTCAAGTTCCGAGACGGCAGCAAGGCGAAATGGGAAGCGGTGGTATCGGACAATGGACGCGTGGAAAAGGTCATCACCGATACAGGTGAAATCACGACACTTGCAGCACTGCGGGCAACCGACATCATAGACGCAACGCTGGTATCCGAGTATGCCTTGAAAGGATTTTAGCATGAAACACGAAGCGGTTTTACAACTCAAGGCAACCGTTGAAAAAATACCTACAGGCGATGCAGACGATCCTGAATTCCAAGCATGGTGTCGGCAGCACAGGGTGCAACCGTATGGGGGTGCGCGTCGCGGTTGGTTTGGAAACTTAAGCACGTATCTGCACGATGCTGCGTATCTCGTGACGTTTGACGACATCGGATACGGACATTGGCGTATCCTCATGACAGCTGCAGAATACGAACAGGCTTTTGTCAAATAATCTAAATCGGGCGCGTCCTTGTGACGCGTCCACATCAATAAGAAGGGAGAAACACCGATGAAAGTACTCACAACTCACAAGTGGATGCATGACCCAACATTCAGATGGGGCGGTTTCTTATTCAAGTGTATGCAATGCGGACACCATGAAGTCGTTAACACAGGGCGGACAGCAAGCGATGCCTACAGAAAACTGCCTCACGGAGCGGTAGAATGCGAACCTAATCTTGACATCATACTTGAATTTGGACTGACAAACATCAAACCGTTTCAACCCGAAGCGTCATAACGCAACGCTGGTGCGTCTGGCGGGGTTCAATTCCCCGCTTGCGTATCTTGTATTGGCACTGGGCTAATACAAGCAAGGGCAGGAATCAGAAGAAACCTACCCTTACTTGCTCTAATTGTCGGAGGTAGTGAGTAATCAATCATAAACCTCCAACACTTGATTGTATAACAAGGCGGATAATCCGTCAAGGAGAATTACGATGATGACGCAATGCGTTCCTATAGGTTTCGCACTGATGCCTGTAGAAAGGTTCAAGAAAATCTTTTTTGACCCGTGTCCTAAAGACCGCATTCCTGAATTGTTAGACTGCTTATCAGACGAAGATAGAAAAGCGTTTGAGGCGTATCTGAAGGCATTTGCAGATGCACAGGACGCAGAGATACGCGAAACCGACACGGATGAGTTGACACCGATTGAATACGACCCGATCCCGTGCAACGCGGACGTCTCAGTCTTTTTTGAAAATGAGCAGACAGCAACAACATGGAATGCAGTTGTCAGAGAGGCTGGGAAAGTTGAGGCGATTGTTGACAATAACGACAATCGGTATACCTCTATGGAAGCACTCAAGGATAAAGGTGTTTGTGCTTTCACACTGGAGTTTGAGCATACCGTTGGCGTGCATAACTTCCCTGAAAATGATAGTGAGCATTCACAACAACGGAGCGAGTCATGATTTACACACTACTGGCAATAGTCGCTGTGTTTCTTATATCTGGTATTGTCTTGATGCGATACGAGGAACACAGACGGAGAAAAAGCCGAGAAGAACTACGCAGACGGAACAGAGCGTGTTCGGAAAATAACGGAGAGAAAAGCGCGTGCTTCGGCACGCGTCCTCTCAACGGAGGATTTATCATGAAACAGACGCGTGAAACACTCATCACGACTGCCGAAAATGGCATTCATTTTTTCACAGGTATAGAACTGGATTACGAATTTGAAAATCAAGCAGAACACGAAGCGTTTAGCGAAGGTTATGAAAACGCACTCAACGCATTTCGCGAGCTGTTAGAGACTTACAAGCAGGAAACACAACAAGAACAGGCAAGTAAAGTGTATCTCTTTGACCCAACCGAGAGAACAGAAGCAGGCGGGTTCCCCGTCTATATCGGGCTTGAAGATGAAAACGGGGAGTCTATCGGATTAGAAATCCTGAGTCCCGCACCCAGTCAAGCTATCGTCAATCATAGTCCAAACGGTTTCAATTGGGGCTATGGCGGTTCGGGACCTGCACAATGTGCATTAGGTATCTTACTGGATATGACAGGAGACGAAACCGTTGCGACCCGCTGGTATCAAACATTCAAATCAGAAGTTATCGCACAGATACCGACTGATAAGAAGATGCAGATGTCTGAAACGAAGATACGCGAATGGCTACAACAGAAAACAGGAGACGTCAAGCAGTTTGAATTCACAATGGAAACAGGAGAACGCCGCATCTTGACCGAAGCGGATATACGTCGCGGCACAAACCTGTTTTATACCGAGATCGGACTTGAATTCGGTTCTGAAGCTGTCACGGCTATTTGTCAACTTCCGAAAGAGCGAATTCAACCTAATCATGAACAAACGATAACAATGGATGTTTAATTACGCACACGTTGGCGTGAATTCATACGCCTGCCGTTGAGATGGACGGCAAAGTAGGAAACATATAGGGACGCATATCAAAAGTGCGTTAGAACGCCAACGTGAGTATCTTTTTCAAAAAGGAGACACATGAACCACGTCAAAACTGAAAAAAGCACCGCAATCGCATACAATCCGAAACCCGATGAAGTTGTTGCAACCGTCTGGCTAAATGATGGAAGGGATTGGGAAGAATGGGACGGAGCGATTGACAAAGCAGGTGTCGTGAAATACTTGACCGATACAAACGGCATACAGTATCACTCAAAAGAGGCTTTAGAAGCTGCTGGCGTGAAACGGTTTACACTAAAACCAAAACACATCGTATGGATAGCAGAATAACGCAACGCAGTCGGTGCGTCTGCGGGGTTCAACTCCCCGCTTGCGTATCTTGTATCGCATTGGGCAGATACAAGCAAGGGCAGAACTGATAATAACCCTGCCCTAACTTACTTACTGGAAAAATACCCGTTTTTCCATATAATAAGGAACATCAGATCCATTTTAGCACGGGTGCTGTGTTCCTACAAGGAGAAATATGATTTATCTAATCTACATATTGCTGGCAGTCGGTTTTATGACCGCTTTAGGTATTCTACTCTCGCATCTTGAATGCCGAAGAAACAGGAAACGACTGAATGAGCAATTAGCAACTCGGAGGCGTAGACGTCGTCGTGGATACTAACGAATATCAGATGTCTCTGTTTGAACGACCGCGTCGCAAGGTGAAGTGGGGCGAACTGGAATGTCCGTTCAAGGACAGGTATGTTCGCGACGAGATTTCACACGCGGGGCGGTTCGCATACTACGACAGAAAAACAACGCGGATTTACTGGACACCAAACCTCTTACGGTTGCAATTCTTTACCGACCCCGATACAGGTAAGATGGTTTCAGACTGGAGACTGCCTGATTGGGAAAAAAAGCGGAGAGAAGCACAACTGGCAAAATGGACGACAGATGTGGCAGATGTCTCTGAACCTGCACCGAAAAAGCGAACACGAAAAGGCACGAAGTGGTCGCGTGAAGCAAAGGCACGGAACAGACAGAGACTTCTGCGGCAACGGGTGGAAAAGGCTATCTGCGGCAAACGGCATTACTCGGAGACGCTATTCTCCGAACAACTCAAAGCGGAGATAGAAGCAGAATACCAGAAGCGACTATCTCAAAATCCAGATTACTTTGAGGGTGTCGATGTTTACAAGGATGGTGAAGATGACTAAATACGAACAAAACTGCAAACGAAAGCATAATGTATTAGCTGCTGAAGCATTGAAACTTGAGATTATGGCGTTTTCTCGCAACTCCGAAAAGTTGTGGAAAATGGCACGGCATATCAGGTACAAAGCAATGGATTATGTGCAGATAAGGTTCTACGATAAAGCATGGGAACAACTGATGCTCGTTTGTCGGAGAACGGGGAAGATCATGCTACTGAAAGATATGGTCTACCTCATGAATGTTGGCAACATTTCTAAAGACGCACTAACACAGGACGAGAGAAAGCATAGTATCTACTGCAATCTCTAAACAAAGGAACGGGGGCGGGCAACCGTCCCCGATATTACAAAATGAAAAAAGAGGGTGAAAAGACCGATCAAGTGAGTATCAACGACACATTCACACTCAATAAACAGTGGATGTTTCATTACAAAACGCCACCGTACGAAGTCATGTGGAAACAGGGCGCGGTTTTCAGAGTCGTCGCTTTTTCAACACTCGTTGACGACAGAGTTATATTAGAACTTCAAGATGAAAACGGGCGTCATATCCTCATTGATCAAGAATTGATGCCGCTTATGTTTGAAAAACGGCAGATGCAGATGCAACTTCCGATTGAAAATGGAGAATAACGCAACGCTGGTGCGTCTGGCGGGGTTCAATTCCCCGCTTGCGTATCTTGTATCGCACTGGGCAGATACAAAAAAGGGCAGAACTGAAAATAACCCTGCTCTTACTTTACTTACTGGGAAAATACCCGTTGTTTTCGTATAATAAGACGGATGTACCGTCAAGGAGAAAGGCATACATGCGAACAGAATTTGTCGTCGTAGACACACTCGGAAATGCCATCGTCGAAGGTGAACAGGAAGGTGATATTTACCGCGTATTCACCAAAGATAAAGGCACACTTGAGTTTGATAACGTCTCCGATCTATACGAACAGGTCGGAGGTAGTGGCATACAATTGCGGTTACTGAATTTGGATGAACCGCGACAACTTACTTTATTTGGAGGTACAAGCAATGAAAGGGACAAGACCCCTAAATAACAAAGAAATTCGTAAAGTCCGTGATACATTCACAGGGGTTTACGAAGTTCGGAACAGAAGCTTCTTTATGCTTGGCGTGTCCATCGGTGGACGCGTCTCTGAGCTATTGGCTCTCACGGTCGGAGATGTATGGCAGAACAAAATGGCTGTCACCGACTTCCAGTTCGACCGACAAATCGTCAAAGGAAAAGAGACCGCTCGGACAGTGCCTGTAAACGCTGATGGACGCGAGGCAATTGAAGACATCATCGCATGGCACAAGGAGAAATACGGAGAGATTATACCACACATGCCGTTATTTCCTTCCCACAAGATCGCTAACAAACCGTTGAAGCGACAAGCAATGCATAAGATTTTGAAAGCAGCGTTTATAGAAGCAAATTTGAACGGTAAACTCGCAACGCATACGCTACGCAAAACATTCGCACAACGTGTTTACCAGAAATGTAACGATATATTCATCGTCAAAGAACTGCTCGGACACCGTAATGTCTCAACGACACAGACTTACATCGGCATCAATTATGTGACCGCTCGAGACGCAGTAGAGGCAATGTCTTTAGACGCTGAAATGAACCCTAAACACCCATTAGATGCTTACAAAGAATCCGAGATCATCGCCTATATCATAAAAAAAGGATATGCAATCGGGAAACCGGAGGATAAGTGACTGAAAAACGATTTTACACCTATTGGATGCTGAACGTCGACAACGAAGAGATCACTGATGGACAGGTGGTAGCTTCGAAAGACAAAGACGCAAAACGCAAGGTTGCCTCAAATATCCGAACTGAGATGGAAGGTGGCGTCAGCTACCGATTCGGACGCTGGGTTGAAAATGAACTCGGACAGTCGGACTGGCGGGCACCGGTATATGTAAATGGGAGATGGGCATATTATGTGCATCTCAAAAAAGGGGATATAGCCGTTTAGGCTATGTTCCCTCTCTTTTTCTGTCTGGTGTTTCTGATGAGTCCTGCATCTGCTCCGTTTCTTGCTGGACTCCGTTTTTGAATTCAGTCTGCGATGTGTTATAATAGGTGATTACTCTGTTAGGAGTGTTTCTATCTCTGTAAGTAAGACTTCAGGTCGACATTTTTCACAGTAGGTTTGAGCGGAAGTCGCTGTCTGTTCAAGGATGGGTTTAATGTTTTCCATTATTGCTATTTGTGTCGGTTGAATGATTGTAAAATTGCACGCTGTCGGTACAAAGTAAAACATTTTGCCTTCACATTGTGGGCAGTTATAACTCAGGATACCTTCCTTTTCTATGAACATACATCACTTCCTCTAATATGCTATTTTATGATAGCAATGCCATCTACGTCAATCAAAATATCATTTTACAGACAGGCGATTTCTATGTTAGAATTCCGAATGGACATCAGCAAAAAATAAAAAGGAGAACAAGTGTGTCAAACCGAAAACAACTCGTAGCAGACTGGGTCAACGCACAGGAAGATGATGAACGCTGGATCACGGCTACCTATCAGGAAATAGCCAATGATATAAAAGCAGAGACGGGCGAGGACATAAGCGTATCTACAGTCCGTCTAAACATCCTGTTAGTTATGGCGGAAAAACTTGATACTATGCCATCGCAAATTGCGAAACGAAAAAAAGAGTATCGAGATATTGTGAAGAAGCTGACGCGAGCTAAGTTAAGACTTGCTATGGAGTATTACGATCAAGGTATTTCCGTATCAGATATTGCCTATCGGCTTGGTTTCCCGTATAACTTGCTGCAGGGGGCAATATCAAAAGAGTTAAAAGCAAGAGAGCAAAGCAAGGAAACAGGTGTTATGAATGACATACGCGCACGTAAAACTTGATTAAAACGTGGTATAATACGAGAAAAATGAATAAATACGGATTCATAGTCCTCGGCTTAGCAGTCGGGACAATTTATATACTTCACGGATACAGGGCACTTATCTTTATGGTCATCGGGGCAGCTCTTTATGCTCTATTCGACAACTACAATACCTTTCAAATAGCAAAGAAGCTGCAGAAAAGAATTGAACAGTTAGAAGATGAAATCAAAGCAGAGAATAAAAAAGGAAAGAAATGAACGACATCCGAGATGGTCATTACACACTCGGCAAAGCGTATCTGCGTGCAGAGCAGTATGATGAAGCGGGAACGCATTTTGAACAGGCGTTGCGATTAGACGATGCCTTTATTGAGGCACACCACGCACTCGCACTCGCCTACTTCGGACAACATCGGTTACAAGATGCGAAAGACGCTGCACTGGAAACCCTGAAACTGGATGCAACCTATCAGCCGACCCTCGCTTTTTTACAAGCGATTGATCCGGGTGCGTCTCCACCTGAGCAGCCCGATAGTGTCGCGACACCGGCAGTTGAAGAAATAGAGACACCGAAACCCACCGAACTACCTCCCTCGACAACAAACCCAGTTGAAAAAGAAAACACACCACCAGAAACAGAAAACGCAAATCATACCGATATTGACAAAGACCTTGAACGCGGTATCGTCTTTTTAGCAAATAAGCAGTATCCACAGGCAGAAGCAACATTCAAGAAGGTCATAAAAGCGTCACCTAACCATGCCATAGCACATTACAACCTTGCACAAACTTACATGGAAACGGGCGTGTTGACAGATGCCAGCATTGAAGCAGATAAAGCATTAAGACTCAATCCGTCTTATGAACCTGCTAAACAACTCAAAGAGGGTATCGCATTCTTGGCGAACAAGGAAAGACAACGCAAACTACAGAAAAAACTGATCCGATACATCGTGCCAGTAGTGATTATTGGCATTATCGTTTTCATTGCGTTCAGAGTCAATCTCTTTTCAGGGATGTTGCCAGAAAAAATACCAGCTGAGCTGCTCATATACACGAGTTTAGAGGATCCCACAAACAATAACGGATACATAGACGCAGGCGAAAATGTAGCACTCATAATAACTATCTCTAATCAAGGCGGAGCTGGGAAAAATCTAAAACTATATATCGTTCCAAAAAAGATTGAAGGTTTACACTATCAAGCACACGATAGAACCTTCAATATCGCAAAAAATGGATTGGAAATCATCCGTATCCCTATCACAGCAGATCGCACCATAAAAACGAAAAAGGCGACACTCAAAATAAATGTTGACGATCCCGATTTGAAACATCTCTATAAAAAACTGAGCGCGACAACTATCACACACCTGCATATCAAGTCAAAATAAGATAGTTAAACGAAGTGAGATTTCGCACAGGCGCGTGTAAAACGTGTCTAAATGGAAACAGGGTGGAACGGAGAATCACCCACCCTGTTTAGCAAAAATTAATACGCAATGCATCAAGGACTAAAAACATAAGGAGATTTACAAATGTTAAAGTTTAGTAAAAGACTAAAAACCGGAATGCATCAAAAGAGCATTTTTGCTTTTAGTATTATACGCTATTGATGCTTGTCATGTCAAACACGATTATAATTGGTAAAGACCAAAAGTAAAAAACGGGAGGCAAGCATGCCACGCAGACAAAAGGTTAAGACTCATGGCAATGGAGATCCAATTACAAACACCCATGAGATCGACGTCTATCCATAAGAACCGACTTTACAGAAAAAGCAGCTAACAAAGCATGTTATCTACTTTTCTTTTTAGCAAAGTCCTGTTTTATTTCTCAAAACTATCAGATATAATATCAGCGGACTCTGTTTGTGGCGACAATACTAACAATCTTTTCAAGTCAAAATAAGGAGACATCCACATGTACAGATGGATACAGCATAAAGCCTTACGGGCAAAATACAGAAAATATGCAATACGGATTTCTGTGATCGCTCATGTCATAGCGGTGATACTGTTCGCGGTCTTTTTCATCAAAACTGAAATAGAGGAAACAGAGGATAAATTCACAGTGGAATTTATTAAAGAACCGCCGCGACAGGTTATCAAGAAGAAACCGATACCGAAAAAAGAACCAGAACCATTACAGACACCAAAACCACCAGAACCTGAAATGCCAGAGCTGGAGGAAATAAAACCCCAACGCAAAGAGATCACTTTACAGAAAGGCGTGAATGTTGTTCAGCAGAAATCATCTTTAGAAATAGCAAAACTACCTGCCAGTGCAGCAGCCGTTGATATTGAACAGCCCGCATCCCGAAATATAGATGTGGATACGCCTATTTTAGAAACACCCGATCTCGCAACAGACGCACGATTAGAACCGACCGAAGACTCAATACTATCTCCCAATGTATCAGGGGGCGTAGATATTGACAAGGCAGGCATATCAAAACGCAGCAATACCAGTGTGAGAAACCCGTCAAAAGGGAGCAGCGAAGGTATAGTATCAAGTGTCAACAAAACAAAGGCAGGAAAGAAAAACGGAAGCGGCACCGGAGAGAGTGGGGAAGGACAAGGCAACGGAAATGGCAGCGACACCTTTAGCAGTATCATCGCAGAACTCACAGATGATATTATCGCAAGTAGTGGTGGGTTGCCTATTGATGTCGTCTTTGTCGTAGATGCCTCTGGCAGTATGCAGGATAACATCAACGCTGTCGCAGAACATCTCGCACAGATGACGGACGCATACAAGGCTTCGGAGATTGACTACCGACTGGGGCTTACGCATTTCAACATGGTTTTGAATTCTCAGCAGAATAATATACAGGTTTTTCAGCTGCTGCAGGACTTGTCAATATACAAACGCAGACTCTATGAGATCGTCCCTACAGGCGATGAAAACGCTTTAGATGCTATCGCTGATACTCTCACACAGATGCGGTTTAGAACAAACACTGTCAAACATCTGATCCTTGTTACCGATGAACCTTTCACAAGCCTACAAGGACACAGTGTCCAAACTATCATCAAACTCTGTCAAAAACACGAACTCTATGTGAATGTGCTGGGGAATGATATACCTGAACACAGACTACTGGCAACAAAAACAGGTGGAAGTTGGCACGCTGTCCCAAAAGACCCGATGCCACAGACAGCACAACCCCCGCCCGCAACACCAAAGACTATCGGTGACTTTATACTCAATGATGCAACAAACATGCCGGTAGACATCATAATGTTCATTGATGGCAGTAAAAGTATGGAAAGTAAAACCGCCTACGTAAAAGAGCAGATAGACTTGTGGATACGAGACTGGGATAACGCTATGATTGACTATCGGATCGGTGTCGTCCGCTTCCGAGCAAAGCACAGCGTCAATATGGTCAATGTGTTCAAAACACCACAAACACAAGAGCAGATACATAAAATACTACGCCTGCCCTATCAAGAGGATGAGAACTTACATCAATCCGTTATTGAAGGCATTCGACGTCTTAAACTCCGCCAAAATGTCAAAACACATTTCATTTTCATCACAGATGAACCGGGGAACTCAAAACAGCCGATCACAGGCACTATCGGATTGCTAAAGGAACTTCCCGTCACCGTCAGTGTCATCGGAACAGCCGACACTTTTCAACGATCTGTCGCACAATCAACAGGTGGCGTCTATGTCAAAATGCCAAACGCACATAAGAAAAATAGTCCAAATCAATAACACCTCGCCAAAGGTTACCTATTGAGCCTGTTTAAGTTGCAACGCACGATCGTGGACTTGAACTACACTTGAAAAAATTACCAATTTTTCCTTGACATTTCTATAAATGAGAGCGTATCCTATAAATGAATTCCCAAACGCGATTTGTCAATGGTTTACAAAAGTAGTAATAATTGCTTGTCAACCCAGACTTTGTTTAATTGCCACTATGGCGATTTCGGAAAATCCACCCCTCAGAACCTTGAGAAATACCGAGAGAAATACTACAAACCAACTGAATAAGTAGAAGTAGTTAGGAAGCAGACTACACGCGTATGCTGCCTATGCTAAACAAGAAGTAGACACATCATGAAAAAATCATTTATTCTCGGTGCTGTTTGCCTGCCCACTAAGGAATGGAATCGCTAAAGTAATGTAAATATTAGTTGTGTTACTTACGACTAAATGCTATTATTATTAAACCAGTTTAGGGTGGCACTGCTAAGTATACTGCACAGTATATTTGCCACCCTCCCACCTTAGCAGGGGGATAAATAGACTGGGAAGCTGGTAACAAAAAATGACAAACTATGATACTGAGTTGCAACCCTCTAAAGATAATTCCTTTCATATATGTGTCCGCTTGTTGTCCAAATTTGTGAGCGAAAAGTGCGAAGATACACCACTTCAGGAAAAGCACATCCAAACTGAAAAAAAGGGTGATATTCACTTTGGACATCGCCATTTATTGCTATTTACGGATAATATGGATAAAGAGATAGGAGTCCCTATGCTTGACAATAAAAGTATTGCTCTCACCTTCACATCACCACCCTATTGGAATTTTGTGGATTATGCGAGTAGTCAAGGTGTAGGTTATGAAGAATCTTATGCAGATTACCTTAGATCCCTTTCTAAACTTTTCAAGGAGATAGAAAAGAAGACAATCCCTGGAGGGAGAATGGTCATCAATGCTTCTAATATGAAATCGAGAAAATCTATTGAGGGAGTGTCTTTTGTTTATCCGATTGTAGCTGATATTATTTCTAAAGCACAGAAAGCAGGATTCACATTTTTTGATGAGATTATTTGGGTTAAAGGTGGGGCGAATGCCGGGGCTTTAAAAGGACGTGTTTTGTTCGGTTCATATCCATATCCGCCAACCCCAAAGATATTAGATTCTACATTTGAAAATATCTTGATTTTCACAAAACCCGGCAAACGCGAAAAAGTAAGCCGTGAAGTCAAAGACCGGTCACAGCTAACCAAAGACGAGTGGCGTGCCTTTACAAAGGGTATTTGGGAAATACCACCAGACAAAGATCCACATCACCCCGCTACTTTTCCAATGGAAATAGCAGAGCGTATCGTTAGAATGTATTCTTTTGCCGATGATCTTGTGCTTGATCCTTTTGCTGGATCAGGCACAACACTTATTGCTGCTGAAAAAAATAACCGATTCAGTATCGGTTTTGAAATATCACGGGAATATAAGCAAGCTGTCAAACACAAGGAGGATAAATGGCTACGACAATTACGTTTACCGATGTAGAATCAGACAAAGCTGCACAATTTGCGTGCGACTCCGCACAGACCACGCTCAATCGACGTAACGAATCACCAGAGGTTCATGAACGGAATGTTCGTATTGGCAAACTTGGTGAAATCGCTTTTGCTAAATTCTTGAATAGCAGAGGAAAAATGCTAAAGGGGAACGAAGATATGTTCACAGTTTGGCATGATACAATGCGCGTAGATCTGATGGACTTTCAAACAGGTGATGATAAGATGATTGATGTCAAAACAGCACGGCAACACAACTATAAATACCTGTTAGTTCCTCAGGATCAATACACAGGTCTACCCAAAGATTACTATGTCGGTGCCAGAATATCCAAGGATGAATCAGCAGTGACAATCTTTGGTTTTGCACAGCGATCTGAGTTGACATTTTTCAGGAAAGGCGATTATCCCGCCTACGATTATCCCGCCTATGGTAAATTATTGGATGATCTTCAACCTATTGAAATACTACTCGAAATGATTCCAGATGTAGAATAGAATAATGAATGGATCGCAACCCTTGAATTTAAAATCAGATTCAGATAGTTATGAGCAAATGAAAACTTCTCTGAAAACACAAGGATTGTGTTCAATATAAATTGAACACAAAAAAAGGGAGAATACCCATGAAAAAGTTTGTCGGAATACTGATGGTGCTTTTTGCCATAACAACTTTTAGAGGATATACTCAAGAGGCATCAACTGAACTTGATAATGATGTTGGTATTTTTCTTCATGTAAAGTGTTCCAACGAAAACATAAGAAAATTAGCTGAAGGACATATTGCCAAAGAATTAAAAAGTTTAGATGGTGTTCGTATGGCTTTTACGAGCTTAGGTGAAATTGTTATTCTTGCTGAAAATACTCCTATAACCCATTGCATACAACTACTTATACTTGAGGCTGATAGGTTAGGAATGGGCAAAACTGGAGAGATGGCAATATCTACTGTTCATATAGAATATATTGATGCCTCTCCAGAACTAACATCTATCCTTAAGACTCATTTGTCGTCTAAAGCATACACTTCTGTAGCAAAAGAACTCGCTGGTAAGAAATGGCTGCAACCACTTGAAATATATCGTTACCACCACTTAAAAGTTGGTCATAAGAGAGATTTACAAAGCATCTGTAAAAAAATTATCGCAGACTTTGACAAACAGACATTTCAATCATACGCAAAGGGAAATAGTTTATGAAAAAGATACTTGCGGGTCTAATTAAAACCGTATGCTTCGGATGCTTCGGATGCTTCGGTGCCTGTTTATACAAAATAGGGGGAGTCGTTGTTTTTATAATCGGCATCATATTTCTAATCAGTATCATCCACGGTTGTTAACTTAATTTGTTAGAGTTTTATATGTTTAGGCAAATTCTCATTTGAGACTTCTTATCTTTGGCGGGTGTCCCATCTAAATGGTAATAAACTAATTTTACACAAAAGGAGATACATCATGGATTTCAAACACAAGTTAGGATATATGTGTATCGGGTGTCTATTCACCATCACAGGATACATAATTGCATCACTGGGCGGTGGGGCTACCCACGCACAAAAAGATGAACAGGTGCTTGACGAAATCGTTTGTAGGCAGTTGGAAGTTGTCAACAAGGAAGGAAAAACCGTTGCCCGTATCAATGGATTTTCAAGAGATATGAATTTTTACAACCCAGCAGGAAAGGTGGTTGCCAGCATTGCTGTAGGTGAATCTGGCGGGTTAATGTCAGTCAGCAACCCAGAAGGAAAGGACGCTGCTGGCATTTTTTCAGTTGGTGGTGAATTTGGTGGGATTATACAAGTTTACGATTCAAGAGGAAAGCTCGCTGCCGACATCTATTCAGATGAAAATGGCGGGGGTATAGAAGTCCTTAACACAGCAGGAAAGGAAGTTGTCACCATCGGTGCAACTGAAGATGGCGGGGGTATAGTTGTTAAGAACGCAGCAGAAAAGAACGTTGCTTTCATCATTGCGACTGAAGATGGCAATGGGTCTATACGAACCTACAATGACGGTTGGAGAACTCACTAAACGCACAATCTTGAAACACACAAGCAGCGTCGAATTAGCGGGGTTCGGTGCTTGTGTCACTGAAGGAGAACAAAAATACAATCCCTTACGTTCCGAATGTCCTCCTTATAGCAAGTTCCCTACGTTTTTGTTTACACCAATTTTCTATTGAGGATGATAGGGACACCAACAGATTATCTGGGGCATCATAAGCCCAGAAAAGTTGGCGTGATAACTCTGACACAATCTTTATGCATGAAGGATTATTGCTTAAATCTCTTGCCGAACACCTATGAGAAATGATAATGTCTCTTTCAATACAACGTATTTCAGATGAGGAATATCTTCTTATGGATTGAGGAAGTTGTAGACAACTCTCGGCAATATTTGTAAACTCGCAACTGATTTCTATATTCCCTAAATACGTACAACTCTCGTAAAGTTTCGAAGCTTGCATTAATAAATCTATCAGATCTGCACAAAAGTTATGTTGATATTCCATTTGACTCTCTTGAAGCGTTAGTTGATCACGTAAAAAGACAATACCATGCTCATTGAATGCGGTAAAATGTGGTGAGTTGCTCAGAATAAATGCAACACCCCCACTCACCCGCCGCATATAGTTTCTAAAATATAAATCATAAATCTTTGAAAGGGAAATGATCGGACGATAAGGAAATATCGGACGGATAATCATGGTAATGTGGGGTCTATTTATATCAAGTTTCCTTTCAGACAAAGCTTTAAGACGCGTAAGAACCGACTTAAAAACAACGTCACTACCTTCTCTACGCTTGAGTTGATACGCAATACTGTCTATGTCCAAGAGTTCTTCTGGTTTTGCGATGCTACCTGTTCGAAAGTAAATCCGTGTTTGGTTTTGGATCGCATGAGGAGCAAGAATGCTTTCATCTATCCGTATAACGACAACGACATTTTCATCATTGCCTGGTACACTACGAATAATGACTTCCGGGATAATCGGCGGATAAATACCTTCTAAGGCACTGCTTAGTATCTGCTCTTCTATCTCTCTGTAAGAAGGAATACCATCTATCGGAAATTCCACTTCGTTATTTGCATTTGTTTTAACACCAATAATAAAAATACCGCCTTGTGTGTTTGCAAAAGCAGATACTATTTTCGGAATATGTTTGACCTCCTGCTTATACTCTACACGCACGCCTTCAGCAAACTCTTGACAAAAAGATTTTATTGTTTCAAATGTTATTTCATCTTTAGATACGGTAAACATAACACAGATTGCCCCCATATATCTTCGAATAAACGTTCTCCTCTTGCTTTAAACTTTACATTTTTTATTTGATGTGTGCCAGCCAAAGTTGCCTTATACACAATCATTGTTTAAAAATCAGGATGCCTCTGAAGGTATCTGATTTTTTCTATCGTATTTTTCATTTTAATGCTATAATACATTCATCGTAGTTGGTAGAGAATGTAATCCGTGTCACTTGACACGGTCTCTACCGAAACCGTATTACATCGGAAACTACGTTGATAAGACTACGAAACACCTGAATATACGAACATCAAAAGGCTAAATTCACGTTCTATAGAAAGGAGTATTGTCATTATGCCTATACTTGAATTCAAAGGAAAACATCATATTTATGCACATCATCTGTCTGTACCTTATCGTGATCTCATACGGGATGAGAACCTATCCTGCAACCCAGCAGACAAAGAAGATAATCTCATCATTCACGGGGACAACCTGCATGCCCTCAAAGCGTTACTGCCACGCTATACAAAACGAATCAAATGTATTTACATTGATCCACCCTATAACACTGGAAAGGAAGGTTGGATATATAGCGATAATGTGAACAATCCACCTATGCAGCAGTGGTTTAAGGAGAACGGTCCGGTTGATAACGAAGATTTAGAGAAACATGATAAGTGGATTTGCATGATGTGGCCCCGGTTGCATCTGCTAAAAGAACTGCTTGCAGAAGACGGTGTAATTTTTATCTCTATTGATGATAACGAACAACACCACTTGCGAATGCTAATGGATGAGATTTTTGATATGAACTTTTTCGCACGAATAGCCTGGGAAAGTAGAACTAAACCTACAAATATGGGAGGTGCCAGATTTAATATTCAGACTAATACTGAACTTATTATGGTCTATGGAAAGAAGTCAATGACAAAACATCCAGGTTTTCGTTTATACCCAACTACAGAAAAGAAATATTCTTATAAAGATGGGAGGGGAGAATATCGGTTAGAAGAATTCCAACAACGTAGAAATATCGGAAGTTTGCGTAGAGATACGATGCTTTACGCAATTAATGGAATTAAACCTAAACAAGGATATAGATGGCAAGTTGCACCAGATAAATACCGAGAACTGCAAGAAAGTGGATTAATTGTCGTAGAAGGCAAGCGCGTCTATGAAAAGGCATACAAAACCGATGAAGATTTGTTTGCTTATGAACCTTTTTGGGGGTTTATTAGTAAAGAATTCGGAACAAGTGAGAGTGGAAAATCTGAGCTTAATGAGATACTTGGTATTGACCACGGTTTAGAAACTGTAAAACCAACCGACTTAATAAGTAAGTTAATTTTTCACTGCACGACAGAAAACGATATTATCTTAGATTCATTTGCAGGAAGTGGCACAACTGCCCATGCCGTTCTTGATCTCAATAAAGAAGATGGTGGTAATCGGAAGTTTATCCTTATTGAATGTGAAGATTATGCTGAGTCCATTACTGCGGAACGCGTGCGACGCGTCATAAATGGTGTTGAGAATGCTAAAGATGAAACATTGAAAAATGGGCTTGGTGGATCATTTACCTACTGCACTTTGGGAGACCCGCTTGAAATAGAAACAATGCTTACTGGGGGAACATTGCCCGCATACGAGCCATTGGCTGCTCATCTATTGTTTGCTGCTGTAGGTGTTTCTCTTGGAAATGAAACCCTTGCCCGAAAAAACGATGATGGACTTTTTTATAGTGATGAGAAAAATAACTACTACCTAATCTACAAACCCGACATTGACTTCTTACGAGGTGAAGAAGCAATACTAAATAAGGAACATGCTGTGCGTATCCGCGACGCATGTCAGAAGGATAGTAAAAAAGCGATTGTTTTCGCTGCCGGTAATTACATCGGACAACGTGAACTAACAAATATGGGAATTGTTTTTTCTCAACTCCCCTATGCCCTAAACGAAAGGTAATACTCCTATCTATTTTCAGCGAGGAATAATAACTATGATGCAACTAAAAGATTATCAACGCAGCACACTCGACGCCTTTAGTCGTTGGCTTGAAACACTTGAGAAAGAAAGATATAAATCCAAAAAAGGTATTGAGGCGTTAGAACAAACAGGAATTGATGTTCCGGATGATTTACGTAATTATCCAAAAACGGCATGGGAGCAATTGAAAGAGAGTGGTGGTGTTGCGCCAAGTGCTGGTGATTACGTTTCTCGCACCGATGGTGTAAACTGCCCTATTCCACACATCTGTTTTAAAGTGCCAACAGGTGGCGGTAAAACATTACTCGCTACTGCTGCTTTGGAGCGTTTGAATCGGCAGCGCGGCTTGACTCTATGGATTGTGCCGACTAAAGCTATTTATGCACAAACAAAGAAGGCTTTATGGGATAAGCAACACCCATATCGTATCATGTTAGAACGCGCAAGTGGCGGAAAAGTCAAAGTGCTTGAAAAAGATACGCAGTTTAATCGAGACGATATTTCCAATTACCTATGCGTGATGCTAATTACATTCCAGTCAATCAACCATCAACACAGAGATTTTCAACGCATCTTTAAGAATACAGGACGTTACACAAGTTTTTTCCCCGATGAAGATGACATCCAAGGCAATGCAAAGATGCAACAGGAATATCCTGATCTGATATGTGACGCAGAAGATAAGTATGTCAAACAAAGCCTATTTAACGTTTTAAAAAAACTGCGTCCTGTTGTTGTTCTTGATGAGGCACATAAAACATACGGGGGTAGAACACAAACAGCCAACCAAGAATATGCTGAATCTATCAGTAGACTTAATCCTCAAATGGTGATAGAACTCTCTGCCACGCCAAACCCAGGCATTAGCAATTTGCTTGTTGATGTGAGTGGAATCGATCTCAAAAAGGAAGAAATGATAAAATTGCCGATACAAGTCAAAGCCTTCAAAGGTATAAAATGGCAATCCACCTTATCGCATGCGGTTGATGCACTCAAGCAAATCACTGATGAAGCACGAACACTTGAACTCGGCACAGAACGATATATCCGCCCAATCGCTGTCGTGAGAGTGGAACGTACAGGGAATGATACACGCGATGGTGTGCGAATTCATGCCCAAGATGTTCGAGACCAACTCAAAAAGCTAAATGTGCCACCAGAAACAATCCGTGTAAAATCCGCTGACAAGGATGAATTAGGAAAAGAAGATTTGCTTTCTAAAGAGTCACAAGTCCAATGGATCATTACAAAATCTGCACTGATGGAAGGATGGGACTGTCCATTCGCCTACCTATTAGTGATGCTTGACAATACACAAGCACAAAGGGCAATAACGCAACTTGTCGGGCGTGTTATGCGCCAACCGCATGCACAACGCACAAATAATGAAAAACTCGATCAGTGTTATGTATATTGTAATAATATAGATGTAGGTGAAGCAGTTGAAAAAGTCAAAAATGGATTAGAAAAAGAAGGACTTACCGGATTAGGAGATGAAATCAGCAGTACTGTAGATACACAAAACAAGCTACGGACAATCGTTGTAGAACGCCGTGACCGCTTCCGTGAAAAAACAATCTATCTGCCAAAAGTGCTACACAGACAGGCGGATGAAGAAGTTGAACTGAGTTATCAGGAACATATTCTACCGCATATAGACTGGGCATCAATCCAACCACCAACCCCAAACGCATCTACACCAGATAACGCATTCATGGAAATTTACACAGTGGATGTAGAACAAGTACCCGCTTACCATGAAAAGCAAAAACTGGACATTGACAAAACATTGTATGTATCTGACTTCGCCCGCAGGCTATCAGACCTATTCCCGAATCCGTGGCAGGCTGCTCGCATTGCAGCACAGTTGCATGAAAACCTAAAACAAAACGGGGAAAGTGAAGAAGATATTTATGATCGCAAGTCTTACCTCGTACACGTTCTACGAGAACATGTAAAGCAGGATGTAGAAAAACAAGCCAAACAGGTTTTTCGCAGAAACTTAGATCAAGGCATAATCCGTTTTGATCTGGAAACAGGAAACCCAAATTACAAAATCAGAGAAACCTATGAAATCTCGGTTTCCCCCAATGCCCCGCAACTTGCCCAGTATGGCAACCCTGTTCAGATGTCGTTATTTGAGAAAGTATTTGAACAACATTTCGATAATGTCTTTGAAAAGAAATTCGCATTTTATCTTGACGAGCAAAAAGCTCTTCAATGGTGGCACCGTATTGCTGCGAGGCAAAGCGGAGAGTATTACATACAAGGATGGAAACCAGAACGGATTTACCCCGATTTCGTTGCAATGGCTAACGAAACCTGCGGAGTAACACGCGTGCTACTCTTTGATACAAAAGGCAAACACTTTGATGACAATCTTGATACCAAATACAAGCGAAAGGTATTGAAAACCCTTGAAGATGCGTTTAACGATGTCGGCAAAATGACAGTGAGTAAAAGTCCACAATGGAAAGGCATCTTCCGTCTCGTGTTCAATAAGCATGAATTTGCTGAAATATCTGAAAAATTGACAGGATGTGATACGGAATAGAATATGACCAAGTAACTGATAAAGGAAACAGCCATGAATCAAGCCCCACTTTCTTTGCTTTCACAAACTTGTGAATCCTTAGAAAATAGCTTACGCTTACTTCGCCAGCAGATAGAACTTTGGAATACGAAAAGCAATCTTATTGTTACAATGCCAGATGGTATGCCGATCCGTATGGAGTCAGCAAATAAAACCTTTCTGAAAGTTATTGAATTGATAGGTGTTGAAAGAGTCTATAATGTAAAGGATCGTCCACCATCACTTATTTCTACGGAATATCGCCCGTGGCGAGAGCCATTAGGTCAGTACTACGTTGACCTACGCCGAAGTAATGTTGAGAAAGCAAAGATATTATTGCGTATTGCTAATGATGATAAATTGAAAATTGACCTCAAAGTTGAAATTGTCATGTCCCCAATAGAATATGCTGAGTTGAAAAAAGAAAATAATAATCGGGTATAACAATGTCCAATTGCATAGTGGATTTTACTTGTAATTCGGATCGGATTTTTGTATAATTAATTCCATTATGTTAAAATAAGGTGTAAAATAAAATAGGGGTGTTTCCACCCCTAAATTAGAACCATGTGAAATACACATGAAACCATTCACCCACTGGTATTATAGCGTATTTTCGTGGTTCATTTAATAGAATAAGGAGGTATGTTGTGAAGTTAGAATTAGGAGACGTGACTATAGAACTGAACCAAATCACCATAATGAAAAAAATGGGTACTAATTTGGAGATCATTTTTGAAAACGGAGAAAAACTGAACGTATATTGCAATAATCCAGCAAAAGTAGCACCAGGTGCGGCATGTTTTGCAGGTTCTGCTGACGAACTAAAAGCTAAAATTCTGCTCAATGAACAGAATAAATAAACTGCAATCGCACCAGTTTGGAATTGAAACGATTTTGAGAGCTTGGTGACCCTTCGCCAAATGGCGAAGGGTCACATCTGCACAAGATATGAAAATATGAAAGTGCATCTGTTGAATACAGCAGTCATGCCTCAAGCAGGCACCTACTCATTAAGAAAATACGAGAAAGAAACCTGGAAAGCTGAACTCAAAGCGGCGATCAACGATGGCGTCGACTTCCAGCAATACATAGGTTATCCGTCCACTTTAACGTTTGTGGAGCATTTGATAGGCAAAAGTTTAGGAGAAGCGAATTGGGACAAGACAGAATTGAAAGATGGAGATTTTATCTTCGTGATTCGGTTAGACTATCGCGTTTTACCTTACGAGAGGAAAGAGGATGATCCCGATATTCGAGACTTTGAATTTTTTATTGGTCGCTATTGGGAAAAACCTTTAGTGTCGTAAACCTTGAAGGGACTACCCTGATTTGACATATTAGGTATATTGATAAGTCGTTTTATCAAAAACTATCGCTTAAACTTGACACAATACACGAAATATTATAAACTTATATTCATATTCTTTAAGTAAGTAGGTCAATTATGAGATTTATAGTTTCGTTCATATTCCTAATATTTATGATCATGATGCTCGTTCACGAAATATTCTATGAGAAATTTGACACTGGGTTTGAAGCAATCGTTATTATGGGTATCACCTTCACTGGAATATATTTGGCTTGGACTTCTATCGCAAGCACTTTCAAAAAATAGAAGTTGTTTTCTTGACATTTAGATATTATAATTTTATACTATAAGAAGTACGTGAAAAATTTAATACATAAAGGGGGCTAATCCGAAACTTTAGGGTTTTCGGGATTAGTCATTTTTTTTAAGGAGTCCACATGTCAGATCAAGAGCATGAATCCCAAGTTTATGAAAAAATGCCATCTTTCACACAAGATCACATAGATTGGTGTGTCAAAGCGTTAGCTGCTTTACCGATTCCTACTGCTGTGGAGTCGTTTTTAGCGACTTTTGACGGTTTTAACGACCCAAGATATGGAGATGAAGAGAGAATTCGTAAGTTAATCTATGATCGTTTGAAGGATGCGAAATATCGCAAAGATCGCCCAACGCGTGCCAGAATCCTGGAATTAAAACAAGCACTCGGAGATGACATGCTTGATGTTATTCCGTTTGCTAATCAGATTTTACTTGTTGGTGAGCTGCTCACTTTGTATTACCAAGAGGAGAAAATTTCAACGAAATTGCGTATCTTGGATAAGATTTCCCAAAACGTTGAGAAAATACGGGGTAGCGATGGCATTCCGTCATCTCAGCACAAAAGTAGTCACTGGGCAGGTAATGATATTGAGTTTGAGACTGATACCCCACGTGGACTGATTGGCACAGTACACCGCAATGCCAACGAATTAGAAAAGCTTAAACACCAAGAATCGCTAAAACGCCAAGAATCGCTAAAAAAAGGTGAAGACACTTAGTTAGCGGAATAAACATTATCTTCAGAGGCTTCTATGTGGTGTTTACCAGTTTCAACGTCATATTCACCAGTTAGGATTTCTTGTCTGAAATATCCTTTTTTAGTTTGTAATTCTCATAGTTAATCGGATCTATATTTACAGATTTATTTATGTCTGCTAATGCCTTTTCAGAATCGTTACGTTCATAATAAGCTCGTGCCCGAAGGTGATGATTCCACATGAGACCGTGTTCATCTGGATGAAGTCTTAAGGCTTTATCTAAATCTTCAATAGCGGAGTCATATTCTTTTAGTTCAACCTTGGCGCGTGCCCGAAGATGGTAATTCCACATTTGGTGATAATAACGCGGTTCAAGTTCTATAGCTTTATCTAAATCTTCAATAGCAGATTCATACTCATGGCTTTTGACTTTATACTCATGACTTTCGCCTTTAGACAGCTCTCTAAGTTCAATCTTGGCGCGTGCCCTATAGTGATAATTTTTTGCATTATTAGGGTCTGAATTAATTATATTGCTATACTCCTCGATCTTAGACTCGTAGAATTCTTTTTGAGACAACATATTATATCTCCTTTATAAATACGGAAGTGTAGTTCGCGTTCCGTTAATCAATCCAGCTATGTTGAATGTTGTAGGATCTGTGTGCGAACAAAATCCATAACTTTGTCCCAATGTGGATACTTAAATACGGGCAAGATATGTTGTGTTTTATAGTCTTTCCACGGTAGCGGTGCGTATGAAACAACCCTGGTTTCCTTGTCCATCCAATTGGTAGGTATTTGAGGTTTATCTAATACAATCGCTGTAATGCCTTGTATTTCTCCGTAGTTCCAATCGTCCCGCCTCTCCAGTTCGTAAAGTGTTGTGTGAATCCAGCAGAAAACCCATTTCATACTCCAATTGAATTGTGTAAGATCCGGCGCGATTTCCTTTGCTAATTTCCGGATCAGAATAACATCTTCATTTTGTACATGTGAAACAAGTATCGGCAAAGCGTCTTGTGCCATCTTTTGTGTGGCTAAATTGCCAAAGATATTGCGATTGAATTTTTGGTTTCTCATGAGTTCTTATATCTCCTAACGTGAGTTTGATAAATAATTATTGGCAATAAAACATTGCTAACATAATTGAAGTCTATTGTATCTTAAGTCAGAATAAAAAACAAATTAAATCCTTACCGAACCGTTAACGTGTGTCGTATTGTTTACACAAAACGACATGAAAGCCGACAGATTGTCACAGAATAAATCTTACACAAAGTTAAGAAATAAAGAATATATACTACAATAGCAGACCGGAATTGAAACCTACCTATAATCGCTTCAACTTGACACAATAAACAAAATATTATAAACTGATGTATATATATTTTTTCAGTATAAACTCAGATATATTCTATACCATCCCAAAGGAGGTGGTAATGTATGAATATGCCAATTGGCACTTTTAACGAAGGAACGGTACATTTATCAGAACCCAGTCAGACTTGGATAAACATAATGTCAAACAAGAATATCCAAGAGTTAAAAAAAGGAATACGGAAAAGCATATAAAGTATATGTTCGCTTAAAAATCAGGGCATACGTACCTAAACCGAATGGCATGGATTTTAAGCCGTATACAGGACATTCGTAGCACACAACTTTAGGTCGAGCAACCGTGTCGCACACACCGAAAAGGGTTAATCAAACAGTGTGTGCAACATAAACCTTATGAATGGACAAAAGTGATCACGCCCAAAAACTGTATAGGAGAATATCATGAAATTACACGAAAATAAAACAGTTGTAAAAGCACTTGAGAATATACTTGCTGAAAATTTCAACTATTTACAATATGATGCAGCCGAATCTAAACGCAGGTCTAATCCAAAAGGTGAAAAACGATTTAAAGGTCAAAAGGATTTTGACCTTCTACATGTGAAAGTAATAGATTCTAATGCTAACCGTGATTATAGCCATATATATACTATTGTAGAAAGATTAGAAAGAGACACCGATATAGAACTATCACCAACAAACACTTACGTTAACGTTGGCATTCTGAAAAATAACGAATGGAGATATTTCAATATAAGACGATTTTAGCACCTTATCATAGCCCAGTTCGGAATTGAAACCCCCTATAATCCTATAGCCCTATAACTTGATAATATTATAGTTTTATCATAATATAGTTCGAAACTTCTAATCGCACCAGTTTGGAATCGAAACAGATAACTATAGAACCGCGCAAGTATATCGCTTTCATTTTTAATCGCACCAATTTGGAATCGAAACCCACCTATAATCTTATAGGTGTATAACCATGAAAACGATTGCTAAAGTGATATTGAATGCTGTCCTACCTCGCGACTATTACGAATATAAGGAGATACAATTATGAGCGAAACAGAAGCGAAATATGAAACCGATAGTTGGGCACAAGAACGCCTAAATGAAAGACTTCAACACGGGCAGGAATTGCGAAAAACCAATGATTTGATATATCGTCGTGCCGTTGTTGATTTTAAGGATGGATCTAATTGGCAGCCATTAGGTGTTTATATTCACCCTGAAAATATAAATGAAGAAGGTTATATAGAAGAAATATGGATAATTGTAGATACTAAAGAAGTCGAATTAAATGGAAAAAACATATACTATACATTCACATCTTTATACATCTTCTATCTATTCAGATGAAGCATGGATTGACTATCTTGATTTTTTCAAAGGTCATCCACCTTTACAACTAAGCGACAACTTACGTGTGAAATATATCGTTGATCCAAATACACGGGATGCATGATCAATCCGTGTGGGGGACACTAAACCCGCCAATGAGGTCAACCATGCCCCCATTCAGAATTGAAACCCACCTATAATCCTATAGCCCTATAATTTGATAGACTTATAGTCTTATGATAATATTGCTATTGTCACAAGATGATTCAGGTGCATAAAATCTTCGTCACTTCTAAGTCTTACAAGTGTTAAGGTAGTAGCAACATCTCTATAAAGGATCCTGAAATGCAAGAACCTAACACCGTTAATTTGCAAAGACAGCAATACAAGATTCCTAAACTCTATATTATACCCATGATAGATTGCTTTTTAGTGCTTACGATCTTTTTGGTGATTGTATCAGGACGCTTTACGCCAATACGGGCAATCCCTATATACCAAACACATGGTCATGGCGGAATTGGTTGGCGTCTCGGAAAAGTTTTTGTCAAGATCGATAATCCAACTAATAGGAATGCTGAAGGTGCAATGTATATAAGGGCATCTGGTCACTCAAAACCTGTTCCTGTTCAGTATGACGAAATGTTATCTCTGTTGCGAAAACTACCGGAAGAACATAAGACGACACTGCTGATTTATGCGGGGGAGCAAGTTTACCATGAACAGATTGTTAGAGTTTTGGATATTGGGATAAAAGCAGGTATAGGTAAAGTCGGATTTCCTGCAGGATCAAGAGGTGCTGGTCTTCCCTTCATTAAATTCATTAAACCAAGGCAGTAATATTTAAGCAATGTTCTGCTGTCGACCTCTGAATTATCGCAAATATTGCGTTAATAATCCATTACGAAATATGGAAAAAAGTGCCTATAAACGCAATCACGACATACTGCCGTCAACCTCCCAGCAATTTTGCACGATTGGAGGTCGACAGCAGACATCCAAAAAATACACGCAAAACCAAAAATAACTTGACAGTAACTGTGCGGGTTTGTTATCATATACATGCCATTGCTGGATAGCCTTTTAATCGCACCAGTTTGGAATTGAAACTCGTGTTTTGTGATGGACTGCTACCGTGCTATCGTATACTTTTAATCGCACCAGTTTGGAATTGAAACTTATCTTGCCCTTACTATCTAACGCAACACAGATAACTTTTAATCGCACCAGTTTGGAATTGAAACATATCATTAAAGGTGCGTCCACCTATGACAATTTCTCTCCCTTTTAATCGCACCAGTTTGGAATTGAAACGTTGTTTCACAGGCAGCATGGGACGATATAGTTGCACTTTTAATCGCACCAGTTTGGAATTGAAACGGCTATATTGATTTTAGAGAAAAGCCGTTAGTTGCTTTTAATCGCACCAGTTTGGAATTGAAACAATAGTGATGGTTGGGATAAAGGGATAAAGGATACTCTTTTAATCGCACCAGTTTGGAATTGAAACAAATTCGCAGTTTGGTTGGTTTATGGTAGAGGAAGCAAAACTTTTAATCGCACCAGTTTGGAATTGAAACACGTGAATTTTGATTTTTTTCGTTAGGTTTCGGCTCCTTTTAATCGCACCAGTTTGGAATTGAAACTTTGTCCACTTCGTGCCTGGCGGGAATTCAAATTTAGCTTTTAATCGCACCAGTTTGGAATTGAAACGTTTCGTTACTCGGTCGTCTTTTTCGCTGATGCGTTGGTGCACTTTTAATCGCACCAGTTTGGAATTGAAACACCTACTAACTTGTTAGCATAAGTGGTATTATACCACCTTTTAATCGCACCAGTTTGGAATTGAAACTTGGTATTATCTACAGCAAGCGCGGCATTTACGAATTCCTTTTAATCGCACCAGTTTGGAATTGAAACTTGGATTTACAAAACATCTCACCGATCCTCACCTGAACGCTTTTAATCGCACCAGTTTGGAATTGAAACTCTATGTTGATGAGTATTCTGTCTTCTTCTGTTAGTCCCTTTTAATCGCACCAGTTTGGAATTGAAACTCTATGTTGATGAGTATTCTGTCTTCTTCTGTTAGTCCCTTTTAATCGCACCAGTTTGGAATTGAAACGTCGTTGAAGTTTGGTATCCAGTTATTATGGTCAACCCTTTTAATCGCACCAGTTTGGAATTGAAACTCTAATACGCAGTTGGTTACTGCACTTGCTAATTCACTTCTAATCGCACCAGTTTGGAATTGAAACCCACCTATAAACCTATACGTATATACATCTATAATCCTATAGCCCTATATCTTGATAATCTTATAGTTTTATGATAA
>CBDHDL010000024.1:0-11664 GCA_965261435.1 Candidatus Poribacteria bacterium | reverse complement strand
ATCTCTCTGAAGCACTTGATGAAGCATGCAGGCAAAATGTACTTGAAGCACGTCAACAAAAACGATATTATGATCGCCGTTCCGGTACTGTAGTGTTGAAACCAGGGGACGTTGTCCTCTTGAAGATGGACAGTTACACGGGAAGAAGAAAGACCAAGAACAAGTGGAGTTATGAAAACTATACAGCAGTCCTGCATCAACTAGGCCCGGATATTCTGACCTACGAGATACAGGCTGAAGGTGGATCGACTCGCATTGTTCATCGGAATTGACTATTCCTCCTGCTTCCTAAACAGGAAGATGACAACTGCGTGCCATTAGTGGCTGCCCTTCGGACAGAGGTCATGGATTCCCTTGGACTGTCACCAGGATAGCGCCCCCTTGGAGTTGGGCCTAGTCCCCGAGGAGGACATGAAAACGTTAGTGGTGGTAGATACACGTGGCCTTGGGTATGCCCGCCCACAAGCCCGGTCAGACCTGGTGACCCCCCGCATCTCCTGACTTGGAAGAAGGGCATGTGAGCTGAGTAAGGGGTGCCAGAACCACAAGACGACTGGTTCCTCATGCAGGGGTATGCCTCTGAGTGATGATTTAAGCTCTTGTGGTCGTTACGGTTATCACTCTTCTCGAAAGCTCACTGAGCTTCATGACTCAAAATGGGGTTGAAACAGGTTGCACTGGCCCGCAGACCCTGGTATTGACCCATCCCTTATCCCAAGAGGTACAGGATGTGTTCTATCCTGTGTCCGCATCCAAATTCTTCGAGGACCAAGACCTCGGTAGAAGGTGTTGGTGTGCTCCAATCCCGAACAACGATCCATGTCGCAACGATCCCTAATCACGAGGCCGTGATTTCTTTTTGGGGGGAAAACAAGGGGTCAACCTATATGTAACTGTTACCCGCAACCTGTTCGTTGAAATTAAAATTAAAATTAAAATTTTTGTAAATATGTTATGGTTACCTTTGCCACCTATGAATGAGAACTTGGTCAACCCAGGCCAATGTACAAAAACAAGAACGAGACATATCATATAAGAACTTTTTATTACAATCTCTACAACGCTGAACCCGTCCAGATCCACTGACTGGGCTGTAAAGGAAAACTACTAATAGAGAAATGTAAGAAACTCTAATGTGGCTATTTTGTGCCATCCCTTGGTATTCAATACCGAGTCTAATGGGATGGCCACTTAAAGTTTGCTCCCATGAGATGCTCGAGTAGGAATCCTAGTCGAGATCCGAGTGGTCCGAGCTAACCCCACTGGAGGGACTGTGCTCTTCGTCGTCATTGTCCTCCTCCTCTTCTTCCTCCAGCTCCCCCGCGGACCACTCCTTGTCACTTGACACCCCGTCCAAGGATGAATTAGAATGTCCGCTCGCCCGCCTTCTTGCGGGACGAGTGGGATCGCTCTTTGGTGCTTCTCTTCTGGTGAGACTGGACATGCTCCCTTATTTTCGACAGATACCCGCTCACGTATCCATAGCACGCTCCACACCCCCATTGAATGTTGAGGTGTATAGCTGCCAAGTGACGATAAGCGTAGTCGTCATTCGAACATGCATGCGGACAAAAGTGACAGACGATCGCTCGGGTGGGCCCACCCTTCTTCGTCTTGATGCTGTCTGACCCCTCAGGAAACCTCTTCTTGGAGAGAGCCCCACTTTCAAAAATATTCCCGAAGGCGTCGCTGTAGTGTGTATGGTCCTCATCCAACACAAGGACCATGGTCAGGTGCTCCACCTCTTTGACCGCTATGGCTTTCAGACGTCAGAGGTTCGTGTCCTGATGCCGGAACTCTTGGTCCATGGGCGTCGAGATCACGGAAATCCAAGCACCTCTCTGTGCTCTCCATGTTGAGGGCTATCACATCAAGGACCTTGTGGAGGATCCGTGACTTTTGGAACTTCCACTGGGTCCATTCCTCCAGCGCACCAGAAGCAAGGTGATATTGCCTTAGGGCTTTCACCAGGGCCGTGTCCTTTTTCCAGAAGTGGTCAACGTTCTTCTGGCTCTGTTGCAGCCATCGCGGTGGTTTCGCTGTATGTGGTCTTGGAGCTTGGAGACGGCTTGTCCGAAGCTCGCAGAGGGGACGGATGCAAGAGGGGAGGTTGGTCAAATGAACACTTCTCAAATATGACCATCTCCAGCTCCGATACGGGCTCAAACGTGAGGTATCGCATCTGTTTATAATCAGGGCCCCTTCTTAGACCCGCTCACACCTACCTGGTTCATCTCGTGATGCGCGAGACACCTTGCGTGGTTTTGACTTCCGGGCTTCTAAGTCTTCAGTCCCCGCCTTCCTTCGCTGGTGGGGAGAATTGCGTGGATATGGGGTTCCGCACCCCTTCTGGGGTGTTGATATAGGGGTGCTCGCAGGTTGTTTGAAGAAGGGATAGCCTGGTTGCGTGAACACGGCATGATAGGTACCGTGTACCCGAATATTCCCTTATCCAGTGCTAGCCTACATGGTCACCCCCGAAGTCCCTTAGGAGCCACTCTAGGAGTGCGCATGTCCGCGACAGCCTATGGGAACCTCTCAACCGTGTCCAGTGTATGGCCAATAGGCGCCTCCAGGCTTAACCTGAGGCCTCGCCCCCTATCTATATAAAGTAGGGTTGCACCTTGTATTAGCGTTCTTGTCCTGAACTCCAAAGAGTCTACATCACCTCAGCAGTAATATAGACTTGTGGATCAGTGCATCTTGTACCATTTACATAGGTATTTATAATAAACCTATCAAACAGTAAGTACTGCTACTTTGTATTTATTTGCATTGGTAGCCAGCAGTCGTCACTGCTGGCTGGGCGTTAGCAATAGGTAATAGTACACCAAGTATCACATCCGAGGGATAGACGTAAGCATCCTATAAGCAGGATCCTCTACCACCTCTCACACAGCCAAGCAAACCCTAGTGGCAGGCACACCTGCCCCATAGCATATACAACCAGTTTCCCCACTACATAGGTTGTATAAGTAACCTCTCACTAACCACCTTTAATTCCCTAACAGTATAGGTTTGGTACCCCGCAAAACCAACCTATCATTGGTGGAGAATCCGGCCTTTATAGGTTCTATTATTGATGTGTTAGTTGGTATTATTAATATTTCTGGTGGATTTTATCGAAATTTCGATAAAATCATTCATAAAACCACCTTATCGGTGTAAATCTGGTCAAAATAGCTACACTTGGGAGAGAAATAATCGAAATTTCGATTATTTCTCCAGTTCAAACGCATATATTACTCATTCCGCAAGGAATATATCGAAATTTCGATATATTCCCTCAAAAGTGTGTATCAAAGCAAGTTTTTACTTCAAATTGGGGTACCATTGGCGAAATTTCGCCAATACATACCAAGTATACATATCACTATATAATTCAGCGGGTGTATGCAATATTAGTGGTTAAAATACATATTGTCAAAATACATATTATTAAAAAGTAACGTTAAAAGCATTTTTTTTCTAAACGTAAAATCATATTATTTTTGTATTTTGCAAAGGTATTAAAATTGCTGCATACCACCGCCCAAGCACAATATCTCACAAAAATTCAAATTCAAATATTTTTCTCACAAACACAATTAACACCACAGCACAAAGCACGGCTGTTTTCTCTACAATTGCTCACTTATTGTTCCACAATAGGTGCCAGTTTTTCTCACATTTTCTCATGGTGATAGGAGCAATTCGCCCTATTCATAGCACAAAGTGTCTAAACAATTGGTTGGAAGTGTTATCAACACGCGCCACTATAGTACAGTCACTGGTGTCGCAATTAATTGGTACAAACAAGCAATCAATTAAATGCTCATAAGGCTATTTTTCTTTATCACAATACGTAAAGGCATCAAAGAAAAAAGTCGAAATTTCGTTAAATTCTAACAAAACAACTCACTTTATACACAATTCATTCATGTTTCCAAGTAAATTGCCAAAATTTCGATAATTTAATATACATATACGCTCACACAAATGGCTCGTTCGTCTCGTTCAAAAGGTTCAGTTTCAGTGGATCTTTTCAATCTACCCACACTACCGGACGAGAGGAGAGTGGCTACATCATACTTGGACATTCCTGTCGATTTCTACCTGCCAGATGGGAAAAACTCCAAGATTAGTAAAATTGTCAGCAGACAAGCATTCGACAGACAAACCCCCGATGGTAATGAGGGATTTGTCATCGAGATTCAGTATCTCGAGAGGGCTTTCAGCACTAATACATATTTGATTGATAAGGTAACAGGTTCACTGTTCGCGATACACAACGACCACATAGAATCTACAGGACTTTGTGGTAGTGAATGTGTATTCGATTTACAAGAGCTAGAGTTCCACATATGTGACCTCGCAGATAGGAGGACCGGAGAGGACGACACAGGGAGCGTAGCAGAAGAAAGACGGACCACACAGGCTCCACGACAACAATCCCCTTACGCCCCACCTTCTCCAGGACCACCAACAATCCCGGACAATTTTCCTATGTATGAAAATTGGGAAAGCCTTACACACCAAGGTGAACCATTCACCATTTCGTATAGACAACAAATATACGAAGCCCGTAGTGAAGTAATCACCACTTTAATAAATTGTTTTAGTGAATTGAACAAGTACACCAGTTCACATCCCGAGACAGAGTTGGCGTGTCACCAGGAGAAAACACGTCATTTCTCATATTATTCGTGGCTTATTCAACATATTGATAATGTCCTGCAGGAGGACAACATTTTCAGGCGCGGTAAGGATCTACCAGAATTACCAGCACCAACATACTCCCCATCCGTTACAGACTTAGAAACGACTCAGAGAATCCATGTCATGTCCCATGCATGGAGGGAGTCGGATCAGGCCTTGCAGGAGGCCACAATAATCCACCGTGAGTTCATGTTAGAACAGGCCAACATGAACAATACTTCATTTTCCAGGATCCGAAACATAGACCGCATCACTGATATGGGATATAGCTTAAATAGAGTAAGTCCCATACTCGGAGAACAACAGACTCCGGCGCAGTCTACAAAACCTAGAAATCCGACGTCAACACCCAGACGTAATGCGGGACATATTAATAAAAGTTCTGTCCCACAGGGTGCTGATACACAACAGGGCGGAAGGACATCACCTTATGACCCCGACCGCTCGGTTGAGAACCATCTACGGGAACAGGCAGCTGGTTCCAACAACCAAACACAGAGTGCACAAGCACCTACACCTAATACAACCAATAATAATCCAATTCCGTTTCAGAACTCACAGAAACGTGCAACCAATACAACTGGTCCCGCAGGTCAGCGTGGCAATAAATATTCACAGCCTCCCAACAAGGGACCGGGTAAGAAGGCTTCCAGCCATATTAATACACAGCCTTCTGTTGCAGATATTTTCGCACGAACCAGTGCATACCCGCAGAGCAGGAACCTAGGTACGGGTCGCCCAAAGCTGTTCTGCACAGCCTGTGGTGAATACGACCATTGGAGAAAAGACTGCCCCTACGACTGTCATTGTGACAACTGTGACAGCGACTCACATGCTACCCACATGTGTAGGGCACCCCCAAAACCTTCTCCAACCCCATCCCCACAGCCTATTATTTGCATTTATTGCGGTAGTACAGAGCATAAGTCGGTGGATTGCAGAGACCGTCCTCGAGACAACAGAGAGGAAGGTCGTGTACCCAGTCCAGCATCCAGTGGGTACTCCAGAGACGGACAACGAAAATCGACCGCAGCATATAGTGCCAGCGCACAAAAACCCAATAGCAGGTCCAGAGGTGGAGACAAACCACAGAGACCTGAGACGGCTAAACAACACCAGCAACAGCCACAACGCCCCACACAGGGCAAAACAAATAATAATAATAATTTTCCTTACAGGGATTATAGGTACAGTGAGCAACCGAGACAAACACGGTTCAACGAGAGGCAGAATCAAACGTATTCTCCATATCACTTCACCCCTTCCCCTGCACTATCTACAGGCTCCGACTTACTTAGTCAGTCTATTATGCGGCTTGCGGAAACACAATCTCGTTCCCTTGAGATTTTCGCGGCCCAACAAAAATCTCAAATAGATGTGTACCAAGAGCTAACTAGGTCTAACAAAGAGAAGGAACACGACGCCTTGTTCACCTCGATTCCCGTCTTTGATGGAGATCGTACCCAGTGTGAGCAATGGTTGGACGACATGGACCAAGCCACAAGAATTAGTGGAAGAGACCTAAGAACAGAGTTGATTAAAAAATCAACAGGTGTGGTTAGACAGGTCATCATGATGGCCCATCCAGATGCCTCTGATGACGATTTAATCAATATAATTAGGGAAGATTTTTCAGATGCCCCGACAATGAACGAGGCCCGGGAGGAGTTGCTCCACATGCGTCAAAAGCCAGAAGAGCAAATGCGCGTTTACGTCTACAGGTATGGGCGCATGCATCAGAGGTCGTCAGGCATTAGGGCAGCTGAAGAGACACACCAACATGTGATCCAAGACTTCATTAAATCCCTTAAACCCAAAATTAAAAACAAGTTTGCTAACAAATTTGCAGAAGGCAGGTTCAAGCCCAGAACTCTAGACCATGCGTTTTCACTCGCGCTCGACCTAGAGAAGAAAATCCAGATTGCCGACTCTTTCAGGGACGACATCATGGATAGCAGGACTCCTGCAACGGTTAATGAGGTCCAGTCCCATCCGCTAGACGAAGCTCGTGCTATTAACGAAATTTCGTCAAATTCTAGTTACAGGGCCGGTAATTCGAAGGGTAACTACAGCAACAAGTCATGGCACCAGAAAAGTGACAACAAGCCATGGCAGAACAGAGACAACAAACATTGGCAGAATAAAGATAACAAGCCGTGGCAAAATAAAGATAAGAAGTCGTGGCAAAACAATAACAAAAACAAAGGTGACAAACCCCGCGACACTTGCTTTACGTTGTCACAGGACCAAAAATTCTTTGTGCCAGCAGACTGTGACGAAAATACGTTCCAGATTATATGCACATTAGTCAAGGCACAAATAGACAAGGCGAAGCAGTCCGGCGGCAACTCAAAAGAAATTAATGAAATAAGCAAGGACACCCTTGTAAATTTACTCAATATTTCAGATGAAACATACGACGCCGCACAGTCAGCCGTCCAGCAGGCAGACAGAGACGAAACTCCGTCTTCTGCGTCTTCAACCGACTGACTATATACAGGTTACGACCCCAGTACATACTTAAAAACCCCTGGTCCGGCGAGAGAGGTGTTTTTCATCAATCAAGGCAGGACTAGAGGCACTACATTTAAAATAGATACTGGTGGTTATGTGTTCTCATGCTTGTTTGACACGGGCGCCGAAGTCAGCTGCATGAATGTAGATACTTGTACAGCGTTAGGCTTATTAGATAGCGTTTCAGATACAAATACTCAAGTGAACACGGCAAGTGGCCAAGACATGGGCGTTCTAGGTCACGTTATGGTCACATTTAAGCTCGGCAGGCAGAGTTTCACTCATAAGTTTCTTGTTTGTAGATTTCTTACAAGACCGTTTATTCTGGGTGAAGACTATTTGAGTAGAAACTGCATGAGTATGGAATGGGATGGTAATAGAAGAGCCATTTCATACATGAGCAACGTGTTGGCGACAGCTTCACAAGAAGTAATGGAAGAACCATTGAAGCTGTGTAATGCCATTAAAATCCCGGCCAGAAGTTTTGTTGTTGCTCCTACTTATTGTTCTCAAATGTTTACAGGTAGAGTTTGTGCTAAACCATCCGACGAACTGAAGCACAGGTTCCCAAACCTTTACATGGAACCTATCCAGTTCGACAACAGCGAAGGAAAGCAGCAAAAGGAAATCCCATATATGATTATCAATTTAGATTATAATGACGAGGTGTATATTGGTAAAAATACACACGTCGCCTACATAGAAGAGGAATCGGTAGAGTGTAACTATATTGAAGTGTGCGAAACTGTTGAAAGCACCGAATGTCGAAATTGGGTGCCAAAAAGACAAATTGTTAACTCTGATCTAGTTTACTCCCCAGCACAGGTTACAGAACACCGACGAGTGGAGCTGAAAGACCAAGATGTGCCAGAGGAGACTAAACGGGAGTTCGAGAAGTTAAAAGCAGACTATCCCGAGGTATTCTCACTAAACAATCAAGACATCGGTCGTACACAATTAGTTACTATGCATGTCGACACTGGGGACTCACCCCCCATCTGTCAAAAACCCTACACTCTACCTTTAAAACATTACAGTTGGGTACAACAGGAGGTCGAGACCCTAGAACGAGCAGGCATCATCAAAAAGAGCCTCAGTCCATGGGCCAGTCCAATTGTTGTTGTCCCCAAGAAATCCGCACCTGGTGAACCCCCCAGGCGGAGAATGTGTGTTGATTTCAGAAAAATAAATGACCTTCAAACACAGGTGAGGAGGGTAGACTCTACAACCAGTGGAAATATTTCGCTGGTCCCACTACCCAAAATCGACGAAATGTATGCTGCACTACGTGGTGCTAAAATTTTCACTACGCTGGACCTTAGAAGCGGATACTATCACATAAACCTCGATGAGGAATCGAAAGCAAAAACTGCTTTCGTAACTCCATTTGGGAAATATGAGTTTAACTCCGTCCCATTTGGATTAGCACAGGCACCGGCATATTTTCAACAATTAATTTCAATGGTTTTACAAGATTGCAGAGATTTCGCGATGGCATACCTAGATGATATTGTCATCTTCAGTCGGACCCCGGAGGAGCATCTTAAACACATTGAGATTATTTTCCAGAAGCTGAAAATTGCAGGTCTGAAACTCAAAGAGTCCAAGTGTGACTTCTTCAAGAGTGAAATCCACTACTTGGGCCACCTTATTTCAGAAAAAGGCATACAACCTCTACCAGAGAAGCTAGACACCATACGAAACATGCCTCGTCCTCGGACACCCAAAGAAATAAAACAATTTCTTGGTTTAACAGGTTATTATCGAAAATTCGTCCCACGCTTCTCAGAAATAGCCAGACCACTAACGAAACTGACAGCAAAGGATACATCATTTGAATGGACTCCACAATGTCAGTTTTCGTTTGAAATGTTAAAAAACGCATTAATGTCGGCACCTATTCTCAAGTATCCTGATACTGAGAAGCCATATACAATTTTTACAGATGCAAGTAAATATGGGTGGGCTGGCGTGCTCACTCAAGAACACACATCCGTCATCGATGGAAAAGAAGTGACAACGAATCACCCTGTGGCATATGTCAGTGGAATGTTTCGTGGCAGCCAATTAAATTGGGCAGCCATGACAAAAGAGGCATACGCAATATATATGACTGTTAAAAAGTCTACATTTTATCTCACAGGTGCTGAAATCACGCTCAGGAGTGATCATCTACCCCTGAACAAGTTCTTACAAAAGAACACCCTTAACCTTCACGTCAACAACTGGGCAGTTGAGATCGAAAGCTTTAAAATAAAGTTTGTCCACATTGCAGGCAAAGACAACGTGATCGCAGACACCCTCAGTCGCCTAATCGATATCGACCCTGATATCGTGTTAGAGCCAGAGCTGAAGGATTACGAGTTTGGTTCATACTGCTTCGAGACCCTGCCTAAAGCTAAAAGATCATCGGTCGCAGAAAAACTGGCCTCAGTTGATGGTGTAGATGTATGTGAAATAAATATCACATACGACAATGACGAAAATTCGCCAAATTCCGTCGAGATGCCTCTATCTAATGGAAAATTTTCTCAGTTACAGATGACAGACGAGAAAATTAAGAACCTCAAAGCCAGAGTCGACAATGGCGAATATTCTGACTTCTACAAAATCGAAAATAATGTCTTATATAGAATGGTCGTCGAGAACAACCACAAATTCGATGCAGCTGTCCTCCCAGCGGAATTAATTAATACTGCTTTGTTTCTAGGACACAACCAAAGTGGACACAATGGTTTCCAGAGAACATATGCAGCAATCAAAAGAATCTACTACTGGAAGGGTATGCGCAAGGATATTTTAAAATATTGTAAAGGTTGTTCACAGTGCGCAAAACATCGGGTTGAAAAGAGAAAGTTCATAGAGCAATCTTTCAAACCTGGTGCACAGCCAATGGAATTTATTTCCATGGATCTGGTCGGTGAATTCCACCCACCTTCATCAAAAGGAAACCGTTACGCACTCACTGCTGTCTGTATGTTGACTAATTTTGTATTTTGTGTTCCTTTGAAGAACAAGTCAGCCAGTGAAATCGTCACAGCATGGAGAAATCATATTGCATTCCCATTCGGAGTGAGCAGAAAGATGCTGACGGACAATGGGACTGAATTTAAAAACTCTTTATTTACAGAAGTGGCGAAGGAGCTGGGGCTTGAAAGGAAGATATATTCACCACCATACAGGCCACAGTCAAATGGTGTATTAGAAGGTTTTCATAAGTTTCTAAAAGCATCTTTTGCGAAACATATTTCCAGGCACAAAGAATGGGACGATGTAGCAGCAATGGCAGCAGCGTCATACAACTATATGCCTAACCAACACTCAAAGGAGGCACCTTTCTTTGTTATGTTTGGTAGAGATGCAGTCACAAACATTGGTCACCTTACAGTACCCAGGTACAGGTACATGGGAACGGAGGATTTAATCCTCGACTTGGAAATAATGTCCAATATCTACCAATGTCAAATTATAAATCTCCAACTGGCGAGACATCGTGCGCTCAAACTAAAAGTAGGAGACACACAACCGTCACCAAAAACAGACCTAGCGGTCGGTGATCTGGTTCTCGTAAGAGACCATGCATGCAAAACATTCATGCCCAAATATAAAGTTGATTTCAGAATCGTCAGAATACTTGGTAACAAAGTGGAAGTGAAAGACAACCATGGAAAATTGTCATTTTATCACATTTCAGACATCAAGAAAACTGACATGATCACAAAACTGATATGTCAACTACCAGATCATGACGCATTTGGGAGGAGAGGTCGACTAAGCTTTGATCCAGCAAGAGTCAAAGACCTTGGCTGGGACGTCAAAGACCAAAAGCATAAATTTGACCCTTCTCATGTTGTAGATCTCCCAGAAGAAAAACAGAAAAGTCACCCAATGCAGCTAAGACGAAGAACTGTAAATTCAGTTGAAACTAACCTAATTGACTTTTCAGATTCTGGGGACGACAACATCATCAGCACAAAGCTATAAAAATGGTGACTCCATACCCTTGTAAATACGTGTAAAATACTGTGTACATACGTGTAACATATCTCTGTTTACGTCTAGTATAGTTAAAATGTGTATAGTTGTCATAGTTTGCCTTAATACTAGGCAAAATCATCCTAAAATTAGTTTTCTAGCTTCGCAACACAGTGGAGTTTTGGGAAATTTCGATATTGGCACCACACAATACCAATAATGGCTGATACAGGTCAGTATATTTGGGAAATTTCCACAAAATGCACCATAAATTGCTCAAAGTATAAAAATTTCGTCTTATCCCCCAGTGGGTACAGCAACACACCTAGCTGTGTTGCAAACCTATTATTTTGGCTCGTTGGCATGTACAACAATGGCATTTTGCGAGATTTCGTTCCTATCCATCATAAAATCCCCCATGGACCATACTTCGTATAAGTATTGTGTCCTATGTATGGTCAAATATAAATATTGTCA
>CBDHDL010000023.1:0-12674 GCA_965261435.1 Candidatus Poribacteria bacterium | reverse complement strand
AACCATAACATTTTTGAAAATTAGGTTTATTGAAACCCATAGGATTAAAATTAAAATGTCACCCTTACAATAGTCAAACATTTATCTAAAATCTTTATCTAAATTACAATCTCATGACAATATAAAAAACTACCTCATAAGGTTATGAGATAACAATACAGTTTCTAAAATTCTAAATTAAAGAAATGAAATTGCTGTTTCCAGACCTCCATGAGATTCAGTAATGTGCATCTGTAAACAAGAATGAGTAATATAGGTAAAATGACAAATGGGACAAGCAAACAGTGGCAGACATAAATGTACACATTCTTGATGTTGAACAAAATCTGCTGGAGAAATACAATTTTTATGACAAATATTACAAAAAGCTGTTTCAGACTTGAGTAACTGTTGTCTGTAGGGCTGTATGATGTCCGCACACCTGTGCTGATGAACAGTCCATTTTTCCAATTTAAGGAGCCCACAACATGGGTAAACTTGATCATCTCTAATACTTGAAGCACAGGTAACATCATAATCAACAGCCCTCTTTGTGCCGCATTTATCAGATGGGTAATCATCAAGTTGAAACAGAGCTCTACAATAAAAATCAAACCAATATCCCTTTGAAAAACAGTTTAGACTTAAAAATATTGTGTGAAAATATAAGACCCTTTTGGATACAAGGTAATAAAATTTAATTTCAAAAATAAAAAATATAATTAATTATGTTTCTTTTACTCGACATTCCCCTGCTGATAGATCTGTTTCTTACAATATAAGTTTTAAAAAAAACCAAGAGTGCTAACATAGTAATAGGAATATATTTTACCTTATAAAACTTGAGGAGAGACCACAACTCTTGTTGGGTACTGGAGGCAGACCACTCTCAGTTTGAGTAATGGCACTGAGCTTGGGAATTGTTGGTGGTGGTGACATTTCTCTAAAAATAAAAAATAATATAGAAAATATTAAAAGGGAAAATTTTACATTTAGATCTGAATAAATCTAAATAAATAAAAAAAAGGGAACCTACCCAATGGCCCCTTTGGGTAAAAAGCTGCTAGAAGTCAGTGTGACCTGCTTCTCCAGAGGATCCCTCAAAGACAAATCAGAAACCTTGATGTTAGGAATACACTTTGTTATGTCCACGTGATCCTGATATTCACTATAGTCATCTCTGAAAGTAAAAGTTAAATGATTAAAATTGTCCTGGTGTGCAATTCATGCTGATTCATGCCCACTCTTTCTTTTAAGATGTATAGATAAATGAGCGAACCTTCTTTGCCCGGGTTTACGCACCAAATTATATGAGCGAACCTTCTTTGCCCGGGTTTACGCACGTAGAGCTTTAGGGGAATACAGGTGCGCGACAAGTAGGGTTAGCCATACAATTAAAAGTTAATGTAGAAGTATCGGCTTACGTGCAGTAAGGCTGTGTCACGGTATGACGAGAGCGACGCGTCGTACATGTCCTTGGGGAGGCTACGACTGCCCTTACTGGTACCCAGTACTTCTATAAATGTCTATATTCGGCATGTGCGATATTCAATGTTCATGAGAGGGACCCAGAGTCTTTGACGGAGGGTCTTACGATTCTCACAGGAGATGAAAGTCACTTGCGAGCACGGATCCAAAGGTTTACAATAAGTTAGAATAACTTCAGTACTTACTTTGGAAATGTCCGTTATTTATTGTTCCTCCAAATGTGCACAAAATATACACAAAGCGGGTGCACCAGTCCTTGGTGCACAATACATCAATGCACAAATATACCGGGTGTAGAATTAGTTACGGATTCTACACAGGAACTACGAATTAATAATATATACAAGTTCATAGTTCAATAATAAGTAATATAACGAATGAATAAATAACAACTGAATAATTAACTGAATAACTGAATAACAACATACTTAGAGCCTAACGCTCCTAGGGTTTAAGTACGCGTGAGTACAATAGGTGAAGGACCGCATCCAATGCAATTGGTTGAGTGGCTAGAGGCGGTGCCATGCAGTCAGATGATTGGGCGGCACTTAGGGTGTCGCACAGGCATCTGCTTCTGGCGGGAAACATACCACAATAGGAGGGCAGCTGATTGGGGGACACTGTGGGTGTCACTCAGTCTAGCTGTTATCAGCAAAAGGCTGATCTCGGGGTTTTATTAAGAGTGGCCTCTAGCGGGGGCGCTTGGTACTAGCCATAATTTGGTAGCTCGTACAGCGATCACAACATGCGTTGATTGTGTTCCTTCAAGACCATGTCTTACAAGACCCTGTCTATCTAGATCTAAGGTCAAATGTATGGGTGTACTGGCATCGGCGGTCGACGAGATTGACGAGTCGACGACGTAGCGCTGGGGTGCCGTACATTCCTTACAGAACCTTTGTCTTTCAAGACCTTATCCTGTAGACAATTACATAGTGGACATAGTTGGCAGTTGTCGAAGGCGACTAGTCAACCATGTCACTTCTCTCAAGACCATTGGTCCTTTTAAGATCTTTACTCTTTGAGAGTAGCAGTCGGCGGTCGCCTAGGGTGACTCGTCGACGGAGTCTTGGACTGAGGTACCACTTGAACAGGACCGTCCTAATTATGAGAAATAGGTCTGTTCATTCCTCCCTTTGCCGTTTTAAAACCGAAAGTAGAGAGGTTTTAACATTTTTTTTTTAGCAGTGGTATGTCAGTTCAAGACATTACATGTATAAAACAAAGCTAACTTTCCTCAAAACGTGAACACGCAGGTCCAACTTTGTTTGCAGGAAGTTAACATGACAAGTGACATGTAGTAAAAATTACAAAGTGATACACAGTTTTAAAATAACATTACGGAGTGGCACTATTATGCCGACAGGTTTTACTGTGCGAACAATTTGTAGTTAAAAAAAAAAATTTATGCGATTTTTGTGTCTAATTAACTGTTAGCTACATATTTTATGTAACGAATGTCAATTTCTTGTGGCGCTTAGGGAGCCTACAAGTACAAAAATCCTTCATTCACATTTCTGGGTGTGTCCAATGTACAGCTGCATCTGCTGGCCTGTGGTCAGTAGGTCCATAGACTCGTCTGATCAACATGTGACTGGTCGTATGCGGCGACACTGTATCACGGGGCAAACTGGAACAGTACACCTTTGAAATAAGCTAAACACATGGTTTTAGCAAATGAATGGTAATGTGAGCCTTAGCTGTCAGCTTTGCTAATACAGTTTTAAGGTTCACGGGCAGACTTGAATGGAATTCACAACACAGGGCAATGTGCCTTACAAACGAGATAACCCTGTCACAGTGGTAACATTTATGAATGACCTAACATGTGGGGGCAAGGTGCCGTTTGTATAAGGGTATTTGAAGAATTTTCAAACTGTGTGCAAATGATTCAGTCCAATGCTGACATGTGTCAGGCTTGACAAAAGGAAAAAAAAATTTTGTGACCTTATATGTCACGGGCTGTTACCGGAGTAAGAGCCAAATTTTAGATTTTTGATAACATATAAATACAATTACATAGAGATACACAGGGTCCATTACTTGGTGGCTACAAGAATGTGTGACGGGGGCGACTAGTCATCCGCGTCCTATTCTGAAAAATAGAAGTATATTAGGTAGAAATAAGAAAATTGCCAAGGGAGGCTGAATTTGGGAGATTTGTCTAAACATGAGATAGTGTGATAGTGCAAAGTGTCCATAATTGGATAGGAGTGCAGATTTTTCCTGAAATGTGTGAAACATTACAATGCGAATGGTCTAGCACAGTTCGAATACTTTTCTGCAAAGAGAAAGTAATTTATGAATTCAGCTTTCCAGCTTTCTCGTGTCCAGGATGTTATCATTCTTTTCTAAGTTGAGTCATCCCAGGATACGGTACTGTGCTGTAGGACCAGGAACACAAATTAGACAAATTTCAAATTGGGAATTAAGATCCTGAAAAAGATTTTTAATTAGAAATAATGCCATCAGGTAGTGGGGCTGTGTCTCAGAATTACACAGAAAAAAGTATGCAGTCCGATATATTACTGCAAAAGAAAAAATACAAGCATTGATTAAAACATAGATACAATTAAAATGTGTGCACAAAGTGTGACAGCGGGGAGCGGTTTATCAGCTTCATGCAGTACGTGCGCGATTTCATCACACGGGGGTTTAGTACGTGACGCGGCGACCTACATACAAAAGAAAAATGGATGCAAGTGCGGGCCACATGTACGTGCTTTCTGAACGGTTTTATAGCATTTTCTACGCCACACGGAGGTGCAGGTAGGCTTAAATTTTGTCACCAGTGATAAATAAAAAATGTATAGAACAAGTGTACAGCAATTTTAGTGTGAATTTGACCGAAATTGTTGCACAAATGCTATTTTTAGTTTTCAGAAAAGCAGCACGTGTGTGCGGTGCTTTTGCAATACCACTGAGAACCATGAATCTTGACTGTGATGCTGATGCTGTAACCATTGGGCTACGAGGGAGTGCATGTACGCAGTGAACAGTCAGAATTGCTACAGTACCGGTCTGAAGGTCATGATACAGGTGGGTGCATCATAATTTCAGAAGCATGTACTGCACATTTGGTGTTGCTTGCCGGCGCATGACATATTAGGGTGTGTCATGGTGCGTCGGGGGGCAATACCAATGTACAGGGGTGCTTTATCCAACTTTCTGACGTATTTGACGAGTCAGATGTGTTGGGGCGGCAATCCCGTACAGAAAAGAGCTTTGCAGTGACACGTTGATGCGACTAAGACGACTAGTCACTTGCGTCGGTGCAATGCTATTTTCTAGCAAAGAGCAGAGATTTCATGACAACTGCTGGTGAATTTTACCAGCTGTGTGTGTCAGGAAAGCGGTGCTCGTAGAGAGAGGTGCAAGACAAAGACTTTGTTCTTAAGAACGACTTGACAAAGTCAGAGTTCAGAGTAAAAGAAGGCGGTTAATTGGATTAACCGGAGAGAAAGAGAAGTGCAAGTAAAGTAGGGCCAGTAAGAGTGTAGAAGGGTGACATAACTTTAGCTTTTTGATTAAGGTGTTTTTTTTTTTTTTTTTGGTTCCTTTCGGAACTTTTATGATATTTTTATTTTGTTTTTGGCGGTGTAAATAGCCGCTTTTTGAAACGTGAAATAATTTAGAATACATGTATTAAATGCCGAAGTGTTGAATTTAGAATTTATGTGGATTTGTTTGTAATTTTGGCAGGCTGATCGAAAGAATAAAATGTGCTGAAAGGATGAATTTGGAAGATGGACTTAGACCAGGAGGGGCGGATTGTAAAGGGATCCGGAGGGGTGTGAAGAAGAAAAAAAAAAATACGGTGCACAGATATGAATGTCACTTTTTCTTTGAAGTGTTGCCCTTCTGCTTTTTGCGTTTCAAGGGGCGGATTTTTGCCAACGTCTCATCCTCGTCACTGGAAGAACTATTGTCAGTGGGATCTTCAGTTTCATCATCATCATCCGTCTTATCTTCACTAGATTCCTGCTGCTTTTGAATGCGCCTCTTCTGCTTTTTGAACTGAGAAGGCGTAGTTTTCAGGGACTTCTTGGTCGCTGCTTGCGATCCAGAGTCATATTTAACTCCTTTGATGCATTCACGGAACTTCTTTTCAGGAACATCATAAAGTTCGGCATTTTTCTTGATGGAAACTTTCAATCCATACTCCAGTTTGAAGTAATAAGCACCAACAGCTGCCAAGATCTTCACTGGGACAGGCAGATGTATTGCCTGTGCCGGTTCAGGGACACTGTTCATAATTGAGCGTTTCTCGACTTGATCGACGCGTCGACGCGGTCCTTTCATACGGATCACTGGCTGGATCATAGAGTACATCAGCATTTTGAGCGGTCCTGCAGGAAGGGTTTGCGACAGCTTCTTGCAGATCTTCATACCTTTAGCTGCTTCTTCATAAGAGTTCTGCATGTGTTCATACGCCGAGGAAATTTGATCACGTACCTCTTCAGTCAGTTTACCGGCCGGAAAAGCATCGTAGATGTCATCGTAATCAGGTCTTTTTGTAGGATCCGGAAAATCCTCATCAAGCTCACTATCAGAAGTGCTAGCGGGTTGAAGAAACTTGCAGAGAGGGTCTCTGATTGTCTTTATTATTTGCGGCACCACAGTATCAGCTGTCCTTGAGTTCAGGTCTGCGATCTGTGGCTCTATGATGCTTTTAATGTCAGTCAAATATTCATCATAGACCTTAACTGATTGATGAGTTTTCATTGCACCAATCAATGCTTTTGCACAAGTTGAGAGACTCTTCTGATGGTTCTTCGACTCGATACACGCTGTGCTACGTGCAGGTGCTGCAGCCATGGCGCTGGCCGACTAAAAGAAACGGGAGATGCAAAAGGACAAAAAAAAAGGGGGGGGAGAAAAGTGACAAAATTTGAAGAGCCGAAAGAGAGAGAATTTTGAAACCACGTTTTCCAGAACTTGAAATTTAAACACCGAATGAAGATTTTGCCCTGCAGCGGCGGCTTTTATACCAAGTAGCTTCAGATCCAGGGTCGAAGCTGTAAAATTTGCAGTGGCGTCTAACGCCGTCATGACAAATTTTCAGACTGGAAATGAGCTTTTGCCAGTTGCATGGGTTACTTCTGGTGCCATAATTCCGAAATTTAACGTGCAAGATTAGTACATATAAGGGTATTATATGCAGGAGGATCCAGGTGATCCATGACGTAATCGACTGGTCGATGACGTCAGAATGAATTAAGCAAATACATATATGTTAGTGTTTATGCTATAAAAACTTCACGGCGACACTGTCAACCTGAAAGGGTGATCTACTGTGTGACCTCCTTTCGGGACCGCTCATTGGTCAGTTTAAGGGGTTAATTGTGATTGCACCCTTTTGTTTAACTCTGACCGCTGATTGGTTAATCCCAGGGTTGCTGGAAGCCGAAAAAGTTAATGAGTGCATCTAGGCACCTAAAAGTAGAGATATCGGTCCAGGGTATTAGTAGATTGCTGCAAAAATTGAATGCAGCAGTGCACGAAATATTCTGGATCCGCATCTATGACGTCACAGTGTTCAACTTGCGTTTAGCCTCATTTGACGAGTTGACAGCGGATCTGAAAAATTCAAAGTGCATTAGACTCTTCAGAGGTAGGGCTGTTCACGTAGTTTTGATGTCTGCGGAATGACGTCATGATGTACCAAACTTGCGTTCGGCATATCTCAGCTACTACTAAAGCTAGAAACTAAAAAGTTATATATCCTAGATCTGTGTGACTTGAACTTTATCGTCCGACCAGAACGAGGCTGGTGTCACGTGATCTCTGGAAACTAGCTAAAAACTGAAAAATTTTACAATTTAATTATACAGCGTAATGTATTAATATACAAGTAAAGCATTTCTGCAATAAAATTTGTAAATAATTATTTATCCGCGAAATTACGGTCAAAAATCTGAAATTATAGATAGAAACTTCATTAATTGTGATTGTTTTGACCATAGTGTTGTGTGTTCTCAGCAAACACGTGTCTTTGTTGATTTAGGTAACATCAACTACCATGTCCAAGCTTCTGCTTTGTGGGCGTGGCTGACGACATATCTGTGATACTGAAACGTAACTTAGTGCAAAATATATCCTTTTTAACTTGTTCATACCTGTAATATTCAGAATAAAAATATGTTTTATTTAATTAATTGTTTTAGTACATGTATTTATAAAAATTGAATGCACCGATGTGCAATCCCTTGTGTACATGTTGTTGTACACGCATTTCTTCTCCACCTAGGGAAAAGAAGTAATTTAAGGTTACTACTAGAATACGGAAACTAACTTCCTTTCAAGACCATATACCGATGTAATGGGTGACGTATTCGACTAGTCGAATTAATTTTTCACCACAGTGCGGTTAGGGCTTGAACCTAGACTAAAATAATATAAAAGAAGCTCATGCTACGCACGGACACATGACTGGATCGACGGGTCGATTTGGTCAGCATCTGCAACGTAGAGCTAGAGTTTTATGTACATTTTTACAGGGGTTGGTCCGATATTGCAAGGGGTGCCATGATGTCGACGGAGTTGACTCTCTGGCGGAAGCCTTGCTTCAACTTCTCGGTGATGGACCAAAACCAAGAAGGGGTTGTCTGGATATTTTCAGACTTACCTGTTGTCATCTCAGCCTTAGTTTCGTGAGCATCGGTAAGGTTTGCTTGACAAATATCAACACTTACCTCAGAAACGTCAGTTTCTTGAGCTGGAAACTGTGTAGGAATTGTCCATTCCAGGTCTTCCACATGTTTGGGGTCCAGCCTAAGCTTTGCTGGCCTACCAAATTTTGTGTAGTCGGGGACATTGTTAATGATGACGTCCGGCATTGATGTCTTTTTGACATCAGTAATGTGTACTTGTCTTAAGTGACCTTTTTGATTTTTTACTTCCAGTTGGTTCTTACCTAGTAACCTGACTATGCGGAAACTATCCTGGTATTTTTCCTGGAAGGCCTTGGAAGTGTGATTTCTCACTAGAACCAAGTCTCCAACCTTAAACTCATGGGGTTTAACTGGTTTGAAATTTTGGTTGCGCTTACCTGAGGCGTATTTGATCTGTGTTGTAGTCATCTGCAGCAAGTTTTGCAGTGCTTCCAGATCTGGGATACCTTGGTCTGTACCTAAATAACGTTTTACCTGTTCTAGTAACTGGTTCAAGGGCATGTAGGGGTCTCTTCCAAACATGAGAAAGAATGGAGATTCCATTGCTGTAACGTTGGGTACGAAATTGTACGCTGCTGTTGCCAAATCAGTGAACTCATCCCATTCCATGTTGTTCACTATGTGCTTAGCAATACAACTTTTAAGGTATCGATGAAATCCTTCAATTTTGCCGTTAGATTGAGGTCTGTAGGGGGGTGTGTAAATTTTATACTCCACTCCTAACTTCTTTGCCACATCTTCAAAAAGCTTGTTTTTGAATTCAGTGCCATTATCCGATAGGATTTTTTCACTTCCACCGAACTTACTGTAGACATGCCGCATGTAAGCTTGTACGACTTCTTCGGCTGTCTTTGTCTTCAGTGGGATGCAAAATACGTAACTAGTGTGCATGCAAATAACAGTTAAAGCATACCTGTGTCCTTGTCGAGACGGGGGGTGGAATTCACCAACCAAGTCCATGGAGATAAACTGCATAGGCTGTCTTGCTCCTTTGAAATGGGTTTGCTCGAACTTGACCTTTGCTATGTTATGTTTAGCACAAAGTTGACATTTTTTACAGTGTTTATGTATGTCCTTTTTCATACCTACCCAAAAATATAGACGTTTGACGGATGCATACGTCCTTGGGAATCCATTGTGTCCATTGTAGTCGTGTGCTGTGAGGAGTACATGATCTACTAAACATCTAGGGATTACTATAGGTTTGAATTCATTACCTGTGGGTTCTACAAGTCTTCTCCTCAGGATACCATCTTCAATAATGTAAACATTATTGTAGTCGGCAGAGTTCTGCATCCTTTCAATAATGGATTTAATTTTTCTGTCCTGACGTTGAAGGGATCTGATTTTATCAGCTTTCAACGGGAGTTGTAGTTCCACTGTTTGATGAAGGGTGTCGGGGTCAGGTTTTATTTCAAGACCTTCGACAATAACTTCACTGACTTCCACGGGGGGTAGTTCCTCGAGAAAGTTGTGTCCAAATTCTTGACCAGGTTTTTCAGCTGGTAACTCAACATCGGGGTTAAGTTGTATCAATCTGCTCAGTGTATCTGCCAGGGTGTTTTTAATTCCTTGGATGTACTGAAATTGTAGATTGAATGATTCTAGTTCTACTGCCCAATTGTCAACTTTTTTGTTGTTTGTAGATTGGTGTAGAAATTTCTTCAGCGGAAGATGATCACTTCTTATGAGTACGTCTGCACTTGTGAGGTAGAAACTGAGTTTCCTAACTGACAAATAGATAGCATAAGCTTCCTTTGTTAGGGCTGCCCAATTGAGCTGGCTACCTCTGAACAAACCACTCACGTAAGCGATAGGGTGATGTACAATCTTAGATTGTTCCTTTGTGGACGAGGTCGACGAGTCGACTTCTTCATACGGTTGTGTGAGTACTCCTGCCCATCCATACTTACTTGCATCCGTAAATAGTACGTATTTCCTATTAGGGTCCGGATATTTGAGTATGGGAGGATCACATAGTGCATCCTTCAGCATTTGGAATACTGCTTCACATTCCTTCGTCCAAATGAAGAGTTCATCCTTACGGGTCAATTTAGTAAGGGGTCTTGAAAGATCAGAAAACCGAGGGACGAATTTCCTGTAGTAGCCTGCGAGTCCTAAGAATTGCTTGATTTCTCTCACATTCTTTGGTGCTGGCATGTTCCTGATGCTTTCAAGTTTTTCCGGTAGAGGTTGAATTCCTTCTTCCGAAATGAGATGTCCTAGGTAGTGTATTTGTCTCTTCATGAAGTCGCATTTGGAACTCTTTAGCTTCAGGCCGGCTGCTTTTAATCTCTGGAAAATAATCCTGAGGTGCTCCAGATGTTCCTCTTCGCTCTTGCTGAAGATGATGATGTCATCTAAGTAAGCCATTGCGAATTTGTGGAGTCCTTTCAAGACCTTGCTGATGAGGGCTTGAAAATAAGCAGGGGCTTGTGCTAGTCCAAACGGAACCATGTTGAACTCATACTTACCAAACGGGGTTACAAATGCTGTTTTTGCTCTTGAACTCTTACCAAGTTCAATATGATAGTATCCACTTCTCAAATCGAGTGTAGTGAATACCTTAGCTCCTTTCAACTGAGCGTACAGTTGATCAATATTCGGCAGGGGGTGAAGGGTGAGGTTTCCTTTAGCCTTACTGTCCGCTTTGACCACTGTAGGTTGAAGGGCATTGATTGCACGGAAATCAATGCACATCCGACGTCTAGGTGCCTCTCCCGGAGCTGATTTCTTGGGGACGACAACCACTGGACTGGCCCATGGTGAAACACTCCTTGTGATGACTCCTGCTCTCTCCAAGCTTTCAATTTCCTGCTGTACCCACTCGTAGTGTTTGAGCGGTAGTGTGCAGGGTTTCTTGGCTGAGGGTGGGCTGTCACCGGTGTCAATGTCCATGGTAATGAGGTTAGTTCTGCCGATGTCCTCGTTGTGCTCAGAGAACACTTCTGGGAAATCCTTGCAGAGATCCTCAAAACGCTGCTTAGTCTCTGGTGTCGCATCATGATCCTTCAGCTCAACTTTTCTGTGAAACTTCACTTCAGCTGGTGAACAGATCATATCAGACTCAGGCGGGACACGTAGATTAGGTCGACTAGGTAGATGATTTCTGTACTGTATAGCTTCTTGTGCTTCCTCAAAAGTTTCTGCAATCTCGAAACAGTCCATTTCAGGTTCCTCATCATCCAGATAAGCGACGACGGTGTCCTTAGGTATGTACACGTGTTCATGTACACTGAGATTGTAGACGACATAGGGTATTTTGACTAACCTGTCTTTTGACGGTCTTGACGCGTCCATGTCGTCAGAAACGAGGGTTTTGGCACGAATAGCTGTCTCTAGGGGGCCACTGGACGGTGATTTTCCCTCCATAGGGGAACTTTTAGGGTCTTGAAATGAGTCATTTCTTACCTTTTGAGTTCCTGGAACCTCATGTGCTGGGTCGGCGGTCGACGTGGTCGACTCGTCGCTACTGGCACGGTGGGGGTCCATGTAATATGTATCAGTCCATGCTGAAGGGTTACCTCTCCTGAAGGCTTCGTCAGGTTTGATGCTGATCGGTCCTTCGGGTTTTTTACAGTAGAGGTGCGTTACTGCATAGTGCCTAGGGGGTATCCTGACACTTTTTCTTAGGGGCAAATACTTACTAGCTTCAGGTTCTTCCACTTCAATGATGAACTTACCTCTAGCTTTCAAGATCTTTGTCCCATTGTCAGTCCATCTGCAACTTGTACGGTTGCGGATTGCGAAATCCTGACCTAAGATTAACTTTCTTGTTTGTTTACGACACACTATAAATTGTTGGGTGAATGAATGACCATTGATCTGAAAATCAAAAGTAGTGTATCCAAGGGCTCCCATATCAGTACCTGATGCGGTGCATACTCTTGGAGGTGCTTTGTCATCCAGATCTAGATCTAAAGAGAAAAATGTGTCATAATTCATGCAGCTACGGGCTGCGCCTGTATCATACAAGGTATTTATTTGTACTCCAGGTGTCACGTTGACGGGAAACGTTGTTCCGGTGCGTTTACCTAAAGAGATAACACAAATTCTATTAAGGGCATTACTACTGCTACGGCTACTATCTATATCTACAAAATAAGAATCAGGGGTGTAGGTGGAAGGTAGTCATTGCGGCTCCACCATTTTTTCTGCTGGAGGCTCTCCGGGCTGTTGAGGTCCGAATGTCTGCTCCAGTGCTTCAATAAGGTGGTCTTCCTGGACTCCTAATTCTGTGGCGTATTGTTCCACGGAAATATTGCCAACTTGTGTAGATGTAGTTTTCTGACTAGGTCGACTAGTCGAACCTGCTGCTGTATTAGTAGGCTGCGCATTAGATGTGTGCTGAGGTTCAGTAGAGTTGTGCGGTTGTTTCCACTGGTGAGGGTACTTTGCATTGTCCTGTACTCTCTTGAGGGATTTCGACAGCTCCACTAACATCTCTAGTGCATTTTCTGAAGGTAGTACGATACCACAGTCCAATCGAGGTAATACAGACGAACTTTGACCTTGACTTCGGGGTCCTTTCGT
>CBDHDL010000022.1:0-8164 GCA_965261435.1 Candidatus Poribacteria bacterium | reverse complement strand
TACAAGAAAACGGATGTGAGTTACGAGGAATTCCTCTCGGAAACTCTGGAAGCCGAGAAAGATTGTAACAATGGGAAAACGTCTACAACTGGCAAAATTAAGTCTGCCGTAGCAACAGATGACATCCCCTCGATACAAAAATTAACAAAAGAAATTAATGCATTGACAACAGTGGTCAAGTCCGCCAACATGGGAGGAACCCGGCCAAAAGTAAATGATAGAAACAAAAACACCGCACATAAAAATGGAAATGGCAATAAAGGAACACAAAATCCCAGCCCCAGAAAAGGTAAGGGACCAGTCCCTTCAGCAGCGGGACCTTTCAAACCTGGACAGAGGCCACTCCAATGTTACAAATGTGGTGGTTGGGGGCATGGATTTAGAGATTGTCCAAGTCTGGGGGGCCTAAATTGGAGGGGCTTAAGCGGGGCCGTGCCACCTCCTGCAGAGGAGAAAGGCCCGAAACCCAACAACCCTCAGTGAATGATCAAGGGATCATAAAAAAGGGGGAGGGGAAATATTACAATCCAGATCCTCTGTATCGTTTAATAGGTAGAACCAACGAAGCAAAATTAATAATCAATGGACATGAAACAACAGGGTTAATTGATTCAGGTGCTAACATCTCGGCCATCTCAAAAAGCTTTGCGGAAGAATTGGGGCTCCCATTTAGGCAATTAAAGTCCCTATTAGAGATAGAAGGATCTGGAGGAATAGATGTGTCGCGTGTACTAGCAGGCAAATTAGGTCTGTTAGAAGTGTTCGTGCACTGGGCGTCAATTATAAGCAAGAATAACCAGCTTGATGATTTTAGAATGTCTTTTAATGAACCAATCAGCTACACAAAGTGAGTACTGTGAACGTCGAACCTCAAACCCTGAGGAATTAACATATAAAATGCATAAATTCTAAGAAATAATGACCTTTATGGACCTTTATGGTCTATTTGACAATGAAATCCACAGTTAAACAATACAGATTCGATTATATAGTTTCAAAAGCCTACCTGAGGAATGACAGAGAGTTATGGTATCAGCAAAGTCTCACCAGTTTGTGTACCATAGAATGGATCCCCCCTGCTATTTATAGACTTTTAGGTGCCCTGTGACGTCATTGCCATTATGACGTCATCATGACGTCACAATGTCATGCAGGCATTCCCGCCATGGGTACGTACTCGGGGATCACATTTGTCACCCTGTGACACTCCCCCCTACCAAAACTAATCATGCCCTCATGATTTATGGAATGGAAGAGAACGTTCTTTTTACTGGGAGTACGTACTATAGTACGTACTCACTATCCAACATGTTTGGCTACTGGTACGACCAGTACATACTATTATTTCCAAGAGAACGGCCAAAATCTAAGCAATTATCATTGAAATTAGCCCTTTTGAAAAAAACTCTGTTCTGAATTTGACGAGTACGTACTGGTACATGGAAGTACGTACTATTTACTATAAACTTGAATTTTGGTTAACTCAAGACGAATTTTCGACACAGTCGCATGTCCAGTTAACGGTTATGGGGTGTTGTTCACGGTGGCGAACAAACAAATCTTTCTATTCAAACATGTTTTTATTATTTCTCTTAAATTAGATACATTACAAGGATAATCTTTCTTCTAACCCAGCTGAAAAATAAAAATACTGCCTGACTCTGGCATAGATCACAGAGTTCACTTTTTTCCTTTTTCCGCCTTGGCTCCACTGAGCTGAGAAGATGATTCAATGTTACGTCCCATAACCTTATCCCGTCGAATTCGTAGGGCCAAGTGGGTGTCTTTCGGCATCACGGTGACGCGCTTGGCATGAATGGCACATAAGCCAGCATCTTCAAAATACGACACTAAATAAGCCTCCGCAGCAGTTTGCAAGATTGTGATAGCTGAGGATTGGATCCTCCAATCATTGCGTCCAGTAAGAGTTTCATCTGTTAATATTTCACGGACCAACCTCACAAAGGGTCTAACTGATATCAAGAACTTAAAAGTACGCTGATAATGTCCGATTTCTCTCAGTGAGAGTGTTCCGGTTTTCCTTTTAAACCCAGAACAGCAGGGGTCAGGTTTAAAAACTCGATCCGTCATACGTCCCTGTGATTTCCTGGTGGTGGCCTTGGTTGCTGCCTTTTGACGCCATGATGCAGGGTTTGATCGGCTCCGCATCCATCCAGGTAATTTCCGACCCTTCGAATAAGCCCCAGTGGTTGGTACAGCGAATCTAGCCGGTGTCCCTTGTGTTGGTTCTCTTTTACGAGCTGTTTGCTTGGTTCGTGCCATACTACAAAAAGAAACCCATGTTCCATAATATTCATTCCCCAATTCATATCCTGAACGAGAACGTTCTTTCGTTCTCGAGAACGGGCCCCTTATTGCGGGAGAAATGGCACGTTCCCGAGTACGGTTTGTCCGTTCTCGTTCTCGTAGTTTTTAAAGGCCCTGGTGATATGACCATGGTTACAGCTATTTATAGCAACACCGGAAGTGACGTTTTCTGCGCATGCGCTCACGAATTACTCTAACCCCTTTTATATTTTCCCACGCGTAGTTCGTGGTTCTAACTGAAAGAGGGAGCACGTACTTCTGTTCTTCTCAATATGTCTGCTCAAATGGATAAATTCAGGTTCACAGAATTCCTTTTGGAATTACAAGCGGAGGGAGCAGAGGAAATGCTTGTTCAACATGTAAGTAAGATATTTCTTTTGGTGTTCCCTGACAGTTAGACAACCGTAGTTCAACAATATGATGGTGTCATATTTAATATTACAGGGTTGGCCACGTACCGATGTAGATCCCCTTACAGCCCTATTGACGTTATTTGCCTATGAAAAGAGGACTGGTAAGATTCTGACCGACAAACAAATCCATGATGGTGAATTACGTGATTTACTCCACCCCGAGGATTTCGAGAATGCAGAAAAGGTACTTGCCTTTCTTTATTTCCTTTTTGTCTGAATTTATCCTGTGTTATTTTTTAGCTGCGTGAAACGTCCTCTTCCAACAGATTTGCTGGAGCTACTGAGTAATGGCGGGAACTTTTTGCAACTCGGGTCCCCGTTCTTTCTATTTCATGACTTACGCATGTGCGAGTATGTGCGCTTAGTCGATCACCACTCAACCTTTAACAGCTCCTGTTTTCCATTGCAGATGAAGGATTTACATTCTGAACGGTGCCAATATACTTCAAATATTCTTCGTGATTTGATAGCGCAAGGTGATGAAGAGGCTCTGCAGGTGGTGGCTGCAGCTGCCGAAGAAGGCATTGCAGGTACGTACTCGATCCGTTCTCATTTTGACCACCAGAACGTCTCCCAACTGAAGCATTCTCGAGAACGCGAGTTCGTTCTCTTCACTCACCGTGTTATTTTACTGGCTATTTTATTTAATTCACCTTTTGCTTTCTAGGTCATGACCTCGGAAAGTTAGCAGACTTCGACCTACAGAAGATCCCTGATGTGCAGACTTTAGGTTCTGACATGGTGAGGCGGATTCAACATATTATGGAAAGCCAATTTAGTCATTCAGAGTGCGGGCCTGCTTTGCCAGAGGATCAGATACAGTCCATAATCGTCGGAGTAAGTAATCACACCCTCGATATATATTATCGCTTCAATACCTTTTGAGATCCCAAATCATGACATGGTGTATGTACTTTAACATTCATGGTATTTCTCTCCTTTCAGGCTAATAGACAGCTGGATTTCGCGTGTTCGATGGAGATTAGTGCCTTAAAACTTAAACAGTCAGCTCTCCGGAGTTATAACATTGCCCTGGCGGGCACAGCATGTGGCAAACTACTTCATTCCCTCGAAGAATTGTTTGGGGTACCCGAGAGCGAGGCATCCAAAAGGGAGGGAGCCCGTATTGCTTCAACCGAATACCGAGCCCCTGAAGTTGAGACACCAGAAGAAGCAGCGGCCACTGTCATAGAAAAACCAACAATCTCCACCCCTCCAACCGATTCATCTACTCCTTCAACCTCAGCTGTCCGTCCACCCCCTCTCAAAAGGAGAAAGGTGTTGGAATTAATAACCCGCTCATCCAAAACTTTTACCGACAAGTTGACCCACATTCGTCAAGCCTCTGGATACTTTCCTACATCCAGCATAACAATGAATGTTACTGGTGTCGATGAAAAATTAGTAGAGAAACCGGATGAGAATGTGTCAGTGTACAGGTGCGTCCTTTGTCTGTACTGTGCAGAACAGAAGGGACAACTCTTCACTCATGTCCGCAGGGTTCATTTGGGTGTGTGTATTCAGTGCCGCCTCTGTGACTACCGTACATATCGCGGCGTTGATATGAAAAGCCACCTATCAAAGGCCCACCCTTCCCGGGAGGATGAGTGGCTCGAGCCCCTTCCAAGTCTGGAAGGGCTTGTTGCTGCTCAACCGGAACATGTCTCTACTGCCCCCAGTTCTATCGTGAAAGATGAACCAGCCAGTCTGGACTGAGATCTCCTTAAATTCTCAGTACATTGATGGACACAATTCCTTTGAGTATTCATTTTCGTTATTGACTGCTTCATGAGAATTTCTGAGGTACTATTTTACGGATGATTTCCCATCGTATTTAATTTATATTAATGGACATCCATCAGGATTGCGATGGATGCATTTATCTCTTTATATACTATACCCCTGTAAATTGATGTTTATCAATAAAGCACATTATTCCATGTCCATGTTGCTTGTGTTATCTTCCCAACTATTACCAGTACGTACTCCTCCTCGTTCTCCAGAACGAGGTGCTTCCTCGAGTTTGTATGTACGTACTGGAGTACACCAGTACGTTCTCTTCTAAAACCGTGTTTTCACAAGCTCACCAGTAACATAGTGAGCATACAAGTCGTCATAAAACCGACATGTAGACTAATTTCAACTTAGTATGATACTCATAGCCCAACAGTTTATCACATCGCTTCCCTATCAGCGACATTCTATTCAATTAACTTCTACAGGAATCAATGCACCTGACATTTCGGCATCATGTACAAGTGCATGTACGAAAAAATTTCTTACAACTCTGGGCGCATGGAGGTTCGAACTCCTGGTTGCTTCACATTACCCATACATGTATATTTTAATGCCAATCATCAAATGTTTTTGACTTAAGACGTATACGACTACTCCCCTCCCCTCAAAAACATAACAGAATATTTTAAACATCAGAGAAATGCTGTTCCATTAGCATGTCTGCTCGTAACGACTGTACATTAACTTTTTCGACTATAACACTATGGTCATCACCCCCTTGTGCTGTTTTCAATGGAAACAACATATTACGGTGCAACGTACGGAATTTCGACATGTCATTTAAATTCTGAACCTTGAATACAGGTCTGTTAGGTAGCTGTTCAACTACTCGATATGGGTGTTCTTCCCATTTATCAGCAACCTTCCTGTCATTACCAAAGGCTTTAACTCGAACAAGAACAATGTCATTTATATCAAGTTTCATACATCTCATCTTTTTGTCATAATATTTCTTGTGACGAAGGGACTCCTTTTGTATGCACTCATTTGCTACTTTGTATGCCCATTGTAACCTTTTGCCTAACTTTTTGGCAAAGTTTTCGTGTGAACTGTCTACCAACATAGGGTTGGATATGCCAAACTCCAGGTCTATAGGAAGAATAGGTTCCCGGCCAAACATCAGAAAATATGGTGTAAATCCCGTAACCTGACATTTGGTGCTATTGTACGCATGTGTCATTGTTGGCACCCATTCCGACCATTTGAGTTTATCTTCCTCCCCTAATGTACCTAACATTCCGATAAGGGTACTATTGAATCGTTCACAAGAGCCGTTCGTTTCCGGATGGTAAGGACTAGTGCGAATCTTTTGGACTTGTGCCAGGGAACAAAGTTCCTTGAAGAGTTTGTTTTCAAAAGATCTTCCCTGATCCGAAATGATTTTAGATGGCCACCCATAGTGAACAAGAAATTGTTCCCAGAAAACTTTTGCGGTTACATGTGCTGTTTGTTTGGTTGTAATATAAGCTTGGGCGTATCTCGTGAAATGGTCGGTGATTACCAGTATATTTACCATTTTGTCTAAACTTTTTTCACCAATGGTAAGGTAATCTAAATGAACCAACTCCAAAGGGTAGGTGGCCAGAATTGGGGACATTTCTTCTTTTTCAGGTTTGGTTTTAAATCTTAAGCAACGATCGCATTTCCGAATATATGCTCTGACATCTTCATTCATTTGATACCAAAAGAATCTATCTTGTAATAGGTTCAAAGTTCTATCCATCCCGAGGTGACCCATATCATCATGCATTCCCTGGATGGCTTTGACTCTGAATTGAGAGGGCAAAAGAAATTGATGAACCTTTCGATCATGGCCCTTAAGATCAATTTTGCGATACAACAAACCATCTTTTAGCACTAAATTCTTTTTGAATCTCATTATCGTTTTGAATTCATCACTATCACTCGGTTCACACTTATATTGAAGGTGTTTGTTTGCTGTAACTAACCGTATGGCCTTTGCAATAGGGCCATCGGCTCTCTGTTCCTTCAGCCAATCATTTCGAGAGAGTTTCGGCAAAATTTCTGGCTTAACACCCTTCATCCCAATTAAGTGTAGCAATTCACAACCGGTTGCACACCCCCCTTTTAAAACAGCTTGAACTTGTTCAGCATCCCAAGGAATTCTACTGAGAGAATCAGCATCCACATTCTGCTTACCACTTCTGTATTTGATCTTAAAGTCATAGTTGGCCAGAGAGGCGACCCATCTCTGCCCAGTAGCATCAAGTTTTGCTGTGGTTAGAATGTATGTCAAAGGGTTGTTGTCAGTGCACACCTCGAAGGAACCACCATATAAGTATTCATGGAATTGATCGGTTACGGCCCATTTCAAGCACAAGAACTCAAGCTTGGATGCATGGTACCTTTTTTCAGACTTGGACAGGGATCGGCTTGCATAGGCTATCACTCTAGTGGTGCCATCTGCTTGGTCCTGGTACAAGATTGCCCCTAACCCAATTTCAGAAGCATCGGTGTGCACCCTGAAAGGCTTAGTATAGTCGGCGTAAGCCAACACTGGGGTTGAGGTGCAAGCTTCTTTAAGTAAATTGAAGCAAGCCTCATGTTCTTGGGTCCAATCGAGTTTGTGAGAACTACCCTTCTTTTTCTGTTCTTTACCTTCAAGACCAGTTAGTAGCTTATAAAGAGGAAGCGCTTTCCTGCTGTAATTTTTGATGAACTTTCTGTAGTAATTACAAAGACCTAGGAACCCCCTTAGAGATGTTACCGTTTTGGGTACCGGCCAATCCAACACTTTCTGGATCTTCTTAGGATTGGTCTCTATTCCTGCTTTAGATACTATATGTCCTAAATATTCAATGCGTTCTCTAAAGAATTCACACTTGGAGGGCTTCAGTCTCAAATTAGCCTTTTCCAGTTTTAGGAATACAGCACGTAATCTTTCCAAATGCTCACTGGGTGTTTTTGAAAAGATAATGATATCATCCAGGTAGATAATGCACTGTTGTAAATGGAGATCTCCAAGACAAGATTCCATCAACCGCTGGAAGGTGGCCGGTGCGTTTGTTAATCCAAAAGGCATACGTACACACTCGTAAAACCCAAGGGGCCCCACTGTAAATGCTGTCAAAGGAATGCTATCTTCATCCATAAGAACCTGCCAATAACCTGATTTTAAGTCGAGAGATGTAAAAATACAAGCACCATTTAAACAATCAAGAGACTCTTCAATTCGAGGTAAACTGTAAGCATCACGGACTGTGCGAGAATTCAGTTTTCTCAGATCGATACAAAATCTTAAAGACCCGTCTTTCTTTCGGACTAACACCACTGGTGATGCCCATGGGCTCACTGATTTGCGAATGGCCCCCACTTTGAGCATCTCCTCCAAATGGTTCTTAACTTCCTGGAACTGATGTGGTGGAATCCTACGATACCTCTGCTTGAATGGAACAGGGTCAGTCAACTTAATAGTGTGTTTCACCTCAGAGGTGCACCCTAATTCAAGATCATTTAATGCAAAGAGATAGTGGAACTCCTTGAGCAACTCAACTGCCTTTTCTTGGTCGTCTGCTGGCCATGACTCCAGTGATTTCAGATTCAAGCTTTCAAATAGCTTATTGCACCTTTCTGGAGTCAATTCGTTTTTCTTTCGTTCTGGATCT
>CBDHDL010000020.1:0-5176 GCA_965261435.1 Candidatus Poribacteria bacterium | reverse complement strand
CAAGAAGGGTGTTCATGTTGATTTAGTAGAGCAGCAAACTGAGAAAAATGATAGTCAGTGAAATCTGATTGTTCTATTAGCAGGAAATTCAACCCTATTACACAGGTGAACGAAAAGAACGCTCATCCGTCTCCTCGAAAAACAATTCTTCGCTTTGAGTCGCCATTTGAAAGGCGATTCGATCTTTTAAGACTTGCGGGTTGAAGTTTTTGCGAACTTCTGCATCAATCCGGTTCAGTAAAAATGGAATTTCGTGGCCGGCATTGTTCATTTGGCAATCAGCCGCCAGGATGTGTAGCATATTCTCCAAGTGATCCTTGTGTACCTCAAAACCGAATGCCTTATTCCGAGGCTTAAACACACCTCTGACTATGTTAGAAGTTACGCTATTCTTAAAACTATCCGATACATAACGATTACGAGCTGCGCTGCTCTGATTTAAATATTCCTCTAAAGTTTCAACCACGTAAATCTCACCAGGTTTAAGGGCGCGAGCAAATTTGGTAAATATAGGATTCACCATATTTTTCGTGACACCCAAAGTTTGTTTTCCACTCTGAAACAGTTTATTATACAACTGCACCCCTTCTGGTCTTGCTATGAGAGACTCATCAACCAAGGGGCCATCCAAAAATAGGTATGGTTCCTCAATTTCAAGACAGTGCTGAACTTCGTAATATCGTAAGTAGGCTGTAGGATATGTCCCGAACAGTCCTCGTTTCTCACGAGCGATGAAATCAGCCGTATCAGTCGCTTCGGATAGGAAAACCTTGCTTGACCAATAGTGTAGAGAGTCTTGCATCGGCCGACGATGTGAGAGGCTACCAATGCCAACGCAGATTGCCTGTCCTGTTGAATACTTTTGCATTGGAAGGGCGAAGGTACCATCTATCGCTGCGACTTCACCTTTCTCTAATTCCTTCACCGCACTGAATGAACCAAACTCAATCTGACGCAGGGAGTCTGGTAAACTTCTTTCCATAGTCTCACGTGCTTCTTGTATCGTTTTTAGAGCTTTGTCACTGTTGAGCATCTCCACAACATCGTCTGCAATCCCACCGAAATTATCAGTAAATGCATCTCTTGATATTCGCTTTGATCTACTGAGGAGTTCGTGGAACATTTCAGCTTGTCTCTCGTGTTTTGATGGATTAAAGAGCGTATCGCTTGAAAGGGAATCAGAGCCCGGATCTGACAGTCTCTCGTGTTTCGATCGATTAAAGAATTTTTGAATCTTCCTAAACATTTGCAATTCCTCACTTTTTATCCATTGCTGTTCGAAACTGTATTATCGTTACGCATAAGCTCAAATGGAGATGGCACCATCTGCACCGGAACAACAAGGCGTGATTCAAACATCTTAACGAGGGCATGCCCTGTACCGAGCTCTAATGCTCGCGCCGAAAAATCTCTACCCATTGTCTGTGTTGCGTAGTCTGCTTCATTTCTGCTATTTTGGCGCATCACGATGTTCGTATTAAGATTATTCATCACAAGCTGAGGGATTTGCGAAGCGTTTTGAAGACTAAGAATAACTGAATGATCAAAAGTCCGTCCCTCACGCATAATACGATTGAACAAACTCGCAAGTGTGTCACTGTGCCGTGACTCATTATCAAAAATGCGGTGTGCTTCATCTACCATCTGAACGATGCCCACTCCTATCCTTTTATCACGTTTCTCTTTGCAAATACTCAAAACATAAGACAAAAGCAAGGCATAGGATAAATCATCCATCTGGGAATAATCAATGACCAGAATCCGTCCTTCATCTACCGCAAAATCAAATTGGCGTACTTTCTTGTTGTCAACAGTGATCTCTTGCCCGACAGCATCGAGCCACGGCATTTCTGCTTTGCGGGTATGGACTTTTCGCAGTATGGTCTGCCCGGTTGAAGGATGAATTTGCTCTGCCGGGTTTTTTGAATTCATGCGTTTTTGGATAGCGTCCAGGATGCAATCAAGTGAATAAGGCTTCTTTTCAATAGAATCGGCGGCACTCGCGAATCCTTCAAATTGAAGTTGTTCGTTCGTTTCAGGAAAGAAAAAACCCGCCAACATAAAAGGTGATAAATCGGATGCTCTGCACCCAGTGATAATGTCTACACTTTTTGGATCACAGTGTTCATAGAATCCGACACGAATTACGTTATGAGCGGGAGTTGGGGCCAATTTATATTTCCGAAAGTGGTCCCAGACGGTTGCTACATTGGGATCACTATTTTCAGAGGTAACCAGTCCATAGTCAGGTTTTGCATCATGAACCAAAACACATTTGTTAAATTTCACTGCTTGCTGAATCAAATTTGCAGCAACGTTTGATTTCCCGGAACCCGTCCCACCTGCAACCATGATGTGATGGTTAAACGTTGGGGCATTTATACACAGTGGCACAGTATCTGCATTGAGAAGCTCACCAATCACGTTAAAACTTTTATCTCTATGAACTTTTTTCTGAGGGATTCCAATAACTCGGCTTGTTGTTTCTACATCAAGTTTTTCCACTGTAGCCCCCGGCAAGGGGCGTATCCGCGAGGTTAGCATCTGGTGCCCGTTGTATTCTCCTAATATTAATATGTCAAATACCTGTACAGACTCTACAGATTGTACATTGGGATTTGATCGCATGAGGGTGAGTCCATGAAGAATCGTTGGATCAAGTGGATTGCCTACAGTCGAAATATTTCGATTAGGTTGAATAACCTGTCCAATCCAAGATTTCCCTGCTTGTTCTATACGGATATAATCAAACAAAGCAAATCCTTCTTCTATTCCTGCCATTGCCTGAATATGTTTTAAGTCGCTATTTGGACTGTCATGTAGTACAATCATTTTTTATATCATTTTTCGGCATAAGTAGTTTTGGGATAAATAAAAAAGTGTGCTAAACCCTTGTGTTTACTGAGTTTTTGCTTGATTTGAAAGTGTAAAATTTGACTTCTTCTCTAAGTTTGTGAGAGAGTCAGTAGCAGTGTGCGGTAGAAAAATGCTGATCCCAGTTGTCGATGAACCTTGTGCACAACTTATAGATTAGAGGGGGCGAACCCACTCGCGGTTAGGTTATTCAGACCTTTCTTTACGTCTATTGATAAGCCACTTAATTAATAGAGATATACCCGCTATAAAGGCACTCCCTATTATGTGATAGGGCATTTGGTCAGGAAATATGAAAAGTCCAGCCAACCATACTAATCCACATACTATTCTTACCCATATTTTAGGTATGAATATGAATAGGATTATACTTACTATGCCTAACATGATTTACCTCTTTTAGGGAATTTGAGGTGAAAGTAATAGTCAAGTTGGAATGTCTCCAGAAGATACCCTAAAAGAGATGGGTATCCCTGGTGACCAAACCAAAACACTCAATTTGCACTGAATGTGGGATACCCGCAGTTCAACGAGCGTTTTAGTTTGGTCTGTTAAAAGGATACGATGTCTAAAGATGGGATGTCAAGTTAAAGGTGAGTATTTTTGCGAAAACATAAACCGCTTCGTCAAGTTTTCAATACTGACAGAACTATTCAACAGAGATATTGACCTTTGCATAGTCCAGTTAATCCCCAGACTTCTGTTTTGAGAAAATGAAGTTTTTTCCATTACAAACATCCAACAAACTGATGGTGACTCATCATTTTTGCATATAGCAGCGTAATCTATCGTGTCTTCAGAATTTGATTTTCTCTTGATTTTTTTTTCGGAAAGCGTTAACTTGAATAAAGGCGACTCATAAATCATTGCCACTACAACATTTACAATCAATGTCTAAAACTATAAACATACCACCCTCACAGGGCTGAAGATGAAGTGGAACACGTGCATCTATAAACATGCTGAAAAAACACCTTAACAAATAAACCCTACAGGACTCAAGAGGGGTTTGGACCACACACGGTTTGTGAATCGGATCCGGTGCGGTTAAAAACCGCGCCTACCGGTTTGGAAACCGAGGCTATTACTCTTCCTTAAATTGACGCTTACTGTAATTTTGTAAAATGTCCGGTGTCTCTTCCCAGTAACAGGTAGAAACCGTGGTCCCAAACTGCACCTATCGAGTCCGAGAAAATTGGGATTTCCACGTTTCCAAGCGGAGTAGTCGCTATGAAAAAGTTAATCTATCTTCTCATATTGACGTTAACAATCACCGCGTTTTGCAATAGCGGATCTGCTGAGCGAGTGGTGACAGACGGACTCGTGAGTTATTGGACGTTTGACAGGCATCAAATTGTTGGTGGTATAGTTAAAGATGTCTGGGGTAAAAACGATGGTGCAATAGTTGGGAATCCGAAAGTTGTCGGTGGGTATGTCAGAGAAGCACTTGAGTTTGATGGTACGAGAGGTTACGTGAACTTGGGCGACCTTGGTGATTTTGGGAGTCAGATCGGTGCATCTACGTTTGAAGCTTGGGTCAAAACCGATTTTAAGAAAGATTGGATGACGCTTTTCAAAGTTATTGATCGAGACTGTGTGGGTTGGGGAATGGATTTCAGCGGATCAGCGCATCCTGTTAATGAAGTTCCTTTCCTTAGGGATGCCATTAATCTTTATATTAGACATAAAATGGGAGAGCGTGAATGCAGCACCTCCGTCTCTGGAAGAGGGTTTCCAATCTCTAATGGAGAATGGCATCATATCATTTATGTCCATGAACTTTATGCAGACGCAGCCGAGCGCGAGTGGAGAATAAAAGTTCTCTATATAGATGGTGAGCGGCACATCTTAAATAGATTTACCAGTGCACCAAAGGCACCGAAGGCCTCCTTTATCCCGTTCACGGAATCCGTCTATCTCGGTGCGGGGAATAATCGTGGCAGGGCAGAAAGGTTTTTCGGCGGCATCATTGATGAAGTCCGTATTTACAACCGACCACTCACACATGATGAAGTCCTCCAAAATTTTGGATCTAAAATTGGGCTTAGTGTGGACCCCGCACAGAAGTTGCCGACGATTTGGGGTGCGTTGAAGACAAAGTTATAGCACTTCTGATATATTATATTTCATTTGTAGAGGGTATTGCCCAAATAAGAATTTCTATCTTGGAAGAAACCCCCTAAATCCCCCTTATCAGGGGGACTTTGAATAACTATAGCATCGATTCTGTGGGGTGTGCCTACAACTATGAGGAAGCATAAATGATCCCGAAAGGTCTTGTTATCCGTGTCTTACTTGTTGG
>CBDHDL010000019.1:0-40798 GCA_965261435.1 Candidatus Poribacteria bacterium | reverse complement strand
TTTTATCAAAATTGGGCTTAGGTTAGCGATTAGGGGGTGTGTGCGTGAAAACCAGACAAAAAACCTTGGATATGCGAAATGGCTTTACGCTCTTGTGTATAAAGGCACGGTAGCACTTTTTTCCTTTTTATAGGTGTAGCACATTTGTAGCGTATATTATGTGCGTTTTATTCAGCATTTATTTTGTGTCCAGTGGAGGTAAAGTGTAAATGCCGTGTTGGACTTTTAGGATTTCGCGCGCTGCTTTTAGGTTGGTGAGTTCGCGCTTTATTGATGCGGGATGTCCGTGAACGATTTCGATGAATTCCGCAGTTGTTAGAGCGTGTCCTTGATTTCCATGAAGTGCAGCAATGATCTGTTGTTGTATAGTCGCGTCTGCATCTATAGCCGTATACTTTTGGACAGCTTCGGTGAATACTTTTGGTATCTGTCGTATTTCACCTTTTATTTGATGGAATCCCGTTATAGGTGCAGCTGCGGTGAGATAAAGCGTTTTTGTGCGTCTGTTTGCGATGTGTTGTTGATATAGATTTGGGAATGTTTTCCGGAGATCAAAGTCTCCGAGTATGACAATGAGCGGATATGCTTCGGCTTCGCTTGTATGTGCTGCAGGTTCTATGTCAGAATAATGTATTTTGTATGTGTGGAACAAATTAGACACTGAAATTCTTTCTCTTATGGGTGCATGGTAAAGATCGTTATAGCTGAAAAAATGTGGCATACCTTCTTTCTCTGGTAGGCTCATAAGACTGGGCAAGTTCATAAGATTGGTCAAGACCCATTCTGTTGTCCATTGTAATCCTACAGCTCTGTCCTGTTCAAAGACAAACATGCGTTCATAAGTGAGATTTGAGTGTCTACACTGGAATAACATATACCTGTTCCTTTCTATTTTCGCGCGCTGCTACCATTTTTCTTCTTCTTGCCATCGTTGTATCTCTCTGAGGGGGATCCCTGTCCGTCTTGCTGTCCAATAGAGGCAGTGTTCTGTTTCTGTTGCCTCTGGGTTTGAATAGATCCATCGCGTAAGGCGTTCATCTCTGGACATAACTCTATTTTCTCCCATCCGTAGAAATTTGCGTTCTTGTTTGTAGATGTTTTCAGCGATATACATATCTTTCCTGTAAGAAGTTTCTGGTGGTGGTAATTGTAGCCAATTCTCTTGTTTTGCCCATCGGTTTATCTTTTTTCTCGGTATCTGTATGTGTTTTTCTATCCAGTGAGCGTATTTTCTCGGTGGTATGCTCGACTCTGTATGAGATAGGTGTCTATAAATATATTTAGCGTGCTTGTAATCTTCTCTTTCCACATCACTCTTGCGACGTGTAGGTTTTTTTGCGAAACACCGGTCACCGAAGTATCCGAGAGCATCTAATGCGGTGTGCCATGCAGGGTCTTTCGCATACCCTCTGATTGTTCGGGGTTGCACATTGAGTTCAAGTGCGATTTTTGAGAGCTGTCGCGACACATTTGCGAAATACGCTGCTGCCTGATAGAGTTTTTTATAGTTTCGTCTTTTGCCGCGTGTTCTTGTGTTGTCCATTTTATCAAAACCTTCAGTGTGAAAGTCTAATTGTTTGAATTCTGACAAAAAATAGGTGTTACCTACTAAATTTTAACGTGATGTGAGCGAATTATTCAATCAATTGTAAAAAAGTTGACACTGCATTGGCGGTGCGATCACTGGGCAGCAAGAGGGACGGCTTAGATGCTATTCACAGTAAACAAAATTAACGGACTCTTCCGTGTTTATCGGTGTTTATGTGTGTTATACTACTATCATTTGCATTTTTGGAGTGGAATTATCATGTTAAGTTTTGAATTGCGTAAAAGTGATTTGAATTCTCGTGTGTTAAAGAGCGATCTTGTATCAGAAGCGTTTTCGCGTGATGTTTTGCAGGTTTTAGATGCGGATTCGTTGTGTGTGAGTAGTTTATGTGATGTGATAGGTTTGTATTTAGATGATATTGACAGAATCCGCAAAGAGTTATCCCGTGTTCCAGTCCGATTTGTGTATAGAAGTTATGGACATGTCAATTATAGGTGTCCCATTCCGCCCCTTATTATAAGTTATGGACTTCAGCGTGGGGTATATCATTATGCGGTGGGTAGTGAGGAGTGTCCGTCATCAGTATTACCTGTTTCTGAAGAACATTTATCTGTAGGTCAGGTTGTTTGGTGCTTGTATCCGGTGGATCTTGCGAGTCGCTGTTCATTTCCGTTAGTCAGTGTGTGGTCAGAGGCGGACTCTTTAGTGGATATGCTACTTGGAGTGTATCAAGTGGATAGTGCGTCAGTTCGTTGTGAGGTATCCCGTGAGGCTGATAATGATGTGTTATGGCATTTTTCTATTGTGTCGCAATCTGCTGCTACGGAGACGCATTCTGTTTCAAGAGTCCAGTCATTAGAAGGGACACCAAAGGAGCAGATTCTTGCGTATGTTCGTGAGCATGGCGTTGTGTCGGCTTCGGAGTTGCAAGCACAGGGATTTTGTGGTCGTAGTCGTTTATTTGCGATACTTCGCGAGTTGCAAAGAGAGGATAAGATCGATCAACCTAAATATGGTTTCTACGAGGCTTTGTAGTGGATTTCACTTCAATATAAGCATTTTTCGTGTTGCTGTCCAATCGTTTGCAGTGAGTGTATAAAAGTAGAGTCCGCTGGCGACAGGTTCTCCGTTATTATTCTTTCCGTTCCAGTATGCAGCGCGACTTCGGCTTTGATACCTTCCTGCTGGCATATTCCCTATTTGTAGTGTTCTGATTATCTTTCCGTCTGCGGAATAAATAGAGATACTGACATCGGTAGGCTTCGCGAGCTGGTAAGGTATCCACGTCTCTGGATTGAACGGATTCGGGTAGTTTGGGAATAAGGCGGTTTCTTTTGGTGCTAATGTTTTCGCCAAGCGTTCAAGTGTTCGTAATCCGTGCTGAAATATGTCATCTTGTCCATTGATCTGCTTTCCGAGGTGTATCCAGTGCTGCACTTGTTTTGCCGTGATGTGCGTGTGTTGTGAATGTAGTGCGGGGGCGTTTTCACCTGATCCGAGTGCTGCTGCGACTTTTACGAGGTCAACGATATTGACAACGCCATCTTTGTTGATGTCCTCTTTATCAATGTCTGTGCTGTGATGAAACCTTGAAGCGACTTGAACTAAATCGGTAATATTGACGATCCCGTCACTATTGACGTCTTCTGGTCTGAGTTGTGGGTCTATAACGATACCTGTATTGAACAAGAGGTGTGGTAGGATATTTCCGTTGCTATCTGTAAGGATAACATCGGTAAGCACTAATGTTGTGGCTTTTATGTCAAGGACTTCAAAAGTGATGTCTGCAAGGTTGCCGTCTCCGTTTGCTGTTCCGTCAACGGAAGTAGCAGCAAGTGTTATTTTATTCTGATCTTCTATGGGGGGTATCGAAAAAGCATCATCAGGCAGGTAATCTTGGTTTGCACTTCCGACATAGCGAAGGACATTTGCATCATATATGACACTGAATTGGTATCCACCGATGTTTTGTCCGTTCTCAATGGCGATGTTGATAGTGAAAGTTTGTCCATTTGCGGGTGATACGGTTTTGTAGGGTGTGATACGCACTCTATTTGTGTTTTGAAGATTCCAAAGTATACCCCCCGCTGCAAGCGTGTTTCCATCTGGACTGAACAATACGTTGCTGTATCCTCCCCCGTGAAATGCAGCTTTCGGTCTGGCGGTTTCCACATCCCATAGGTAGACGGTTCCGTTTTCTACTGTAGCGAGTGTGGAACTATCGGGACTAAATGAACCGGATATGCCTTTTATGTCGGCTTTGTATGTGCTGGTGTTCACATCCCATAAACGAGCAGTCTTTTCGGTGTTTATCAAAAGTGTGTTTCCATCTGGACTGAACATGACGCGAGTGATTGTATCTGTATCTGATGAGGCTTCAATCGTTATTTTGCTTTCACCTGTATTGACATCCCATAAGCGGACTGTTCCGTCTTTACTTCCGCTTGCCAGCGTCTGTCCATCAGGACTGAATGCGGTGCTGTGGACTACTTCTGTGTGTCCAGCAAGTGTTTTTTTGATTTCGCCTGTATTGACATCCCATAAGTCAATTCTACTCTGTTGATTTGCATGTGCGAACAGAGAACTATCAGGACTGAATGATAGGCTCTGTGCTGATATAGTATCTTCCGAATAAGAATTGCTGACTGTAACAGAGGTTCTGATGTCCCCGCTTTCTGTGTCCCATAAGTGGATTGTCATATTGTTGTAGATTTGGCTACTGAGACTTGCGAGTGTTGTTCCATCTGGACTGAATAAAACTCTAACAATAGTTCCACGCTGTCCAATAAGCTCTTTCTTTTCTTTTCCTGTGGCGACATCCAACAAGAAAAGTGTTCCAGGGTTCCTACGATGCTGTGCCAGTCCAACTGCGACTGTGTTTCCATCTGGACTCAATGCAAAACTATTGATTCTATAATAATGGATTGAATACTTATGTTTCCCTGTAGAAACATCCCGTAGCTGAACCGTATTTCCTTCAAGGCTTACCAGCGTTTTACTGTCGGGACTGAAAGCAATGGTTGCGAAAGTATTTGAGATGTGTAGTGTTGAAATGATTGTCAGTATGGCAATCAGTGTCAAGTATGTTCTATACATTGAAAGTCCAGCCTTTTTGTCGTCATTTTACTTGCAAGGATTTTACCAACGTGTGAAGCGTTTTGTCAATGGACTTTATTTACCGGAATAGACGTTCAGGTTCAAGAAACGTAGTGTCAAAGTCTGCTACGATGCTTTTACACTCCTCATCAAGTTCTGTCCAGCCAACTGTTATCACACCAGATAATGGATATAGAAAAGCGGGGAATTTCGTATAACGCTCACGCCATAAATCATTGAACCGATTAGGCGGAATTCTTTCCAATAGAAGAACTGACATAGCGACTAATCCTGTTTTTGATCCATCCTTGTATGTGGCTTCAACCATTGAAATAGCCATCACGTATTGAAATGTTGCACGATCTAAATCACGGTCTACGATTTCAACATCGCCTAAACTTCGCAATTCCCGTTTGATATAACTTTTTATCAAGTTATTTAGACTTTTTTGAGACTGAGTATCATCATTGGATTTTGAGACCAAGACTGCAACTTTGAACTTTTCAGGTTCAGTTTGAACAGACACTTGGCTATGGCTACCTTGTAGATAGAACACGGTTATAGTAAGTAGTATGAACATGCAAGCTTTTTTCATGGTTTTGATTTTAAGGCACTGTAGAAACGTCATTGTGAGTTCTCCTTTACAAGACGACTCTTGATTTCTTTGCCCCGTGTATGCTGGGTTCTTTTGCGAGTCGTTCTCTTAGTATTTTTATACTGTGATGTATTTTCTGATGTGTATCTGTCTTGAATCCGAGGATGTCTTGAAGAAGTAGTGTATCAAGTTTATGTCTCTCTTTGTCTTGATCTATCTGATTGAAGGGTAGCATTTTCGTATTTTTGATTTGGTTGAATACATTTTTTGCGGTGTTGAGTGCGTTTTGGTCAAGTTGTGTATAATCCAGTGTTGGCATTGTTGCGAGTGCGGTGAGTCGTATCTGTCCTCTTCCTGAATGTTGTTTGTTTCCGTGTATCCAGTAGCAGAGGAGTCCGAGTGTAGAGTTTGCCCAGAGCGTGTATGGGTAATCATAATCTGTGTTGTGAAACTTGACATTTGGTATGGTATTGATACCGATAGCGGGTTCTTCTGTAAATAGCACAGCGTGTGAGTTTGCGTTGAATCGGAGTTTTGCCATGTGGTGTGTTCTGCTATTTCTTTTCAGCACTTCTTGTGCCTCAGTCCAATAGAATGGTATTATTCTACAGTTGCTATCGGGTTCAACTTCCATTGTTCGCTGTTCGTTTGCGTTGACGTGCCATAATCCTGGGTATTCCGTTATTTTATGAAAGTTTTTAGTGATACTGAAAGCTCCCTTTCCCCCGACAATCTTGTTGCTATCATATTGTATTGTTGCGAGTTCTCCGATTGTTGTCATGTGTATATCGATGGGATTGAATTGTTCTGGTAGCCAGAGTATATTGTTTTTTAGGTGGTATGCTGTTTGAATGAGAGAGAGGTCTCTTGTGCGTGTTGCTGTCCACTGTTCGTTGAGTGGACAGTCTAAAGCGGTTCCGATTTCCTGTGTTCCGATGGTGATGGGTGTTCCGCCTACTGGTGAATCTTCGAGAGCGTTGACTCGTTTGATATTTCTAACGGTTTTTGCGATTTCTTGTGCTTCTAAATGGCTTTTGGGTCTTTTGTGTAGACAGACGAACCGCCCGCGTCCTGTTGTATCTGTTTCCCCTTTTGTTGCTACGACAATGCATTCCGCCATATTTGTATCTGCGGAGAATGAACATTTATCAGTTTGTGCGTCAGCGATGGTGAACACGATGAGGTTGTGATATTTTTCTGCCCAGAGTTTTCGTATGTTTTTCCAATCGGGTGAAGGTAGGCAGGTAATGGGTAGCACGAACCCCATAACACTTTTTCCGTTTTCCTTTAGCATTCTATGTGCGAGGTCTACGAAGTATGAGCTGAATCCTGCACTGTTATTTCCTAAGCTGTTCATATTTGCGAGTGCTTTTTTCATCTCATTAGCGATTTGTGGGTCTTGTTCACCGAATATCGTTTTTGGCACATCGGCTGATGTTGCGTTGTTGTCTGCTCCTGCGCGTGTGAAGGGTGGATTATCCACAACGATGTCCATAGTCCTGTGCTTGAGAGTCCAGTCATTTTGTTGTTGTGGTGTTGCTCCGCCATGAACGCGTTCCGGGTTCATTATTGGGACAGGTAGGTTCTGTTCAGTGTCATGTAGCAGATTGAGTGCTCCTAATGCTCTGCTGCCATCTGTGAGTTCTGTGCTGTATTCCAAGACTTCAACGCGTGTTTCTCCGATACGGACATCTGGAAAGTTGCTGGTAATCAAAGCTGCGGTAAGATGGCTTGCGTTTGGCATAATATCATAGCCAAACAGGTTCTGTTCTACCATCTGTTTGTGTATTGTTTTTGCGATCCCTCCGGTGTGTTCATAAAGTCCTAATAAGCGTTGATATGCTCCGTTGAGTAAAGCACCGGTGCCGCAGGCGAAATCTGCTATCTTTGTTGAGGCTAATTGTGTGCGTATTGCCTGTAGATCGTTGTCTGCGGTCTCTATGTCGGGTAAGACTAATCCACTCATCAAAGCGACAGATTCGGGTCGTGTATAATAGGTTTTGATGAACTTTCTATCTACAATAAGCCGTTGAAACACAATGCCTGCCAATTCATGCACCTGTGCTACGCCTCTTTGAATAAGTCTTTGTGCTGTTAGTAAAAGTTCCCACAAGATCGTGCCGACAAGTGTATCATCAGATGCCAACACCGTGATAAGTTTGGTCGCGACGTCGAAGATGGGGCGGTAGTTGACTTGATAAATCTTATCCCATGCTGCAAAGATATTCGCGACATCAAGAGGTTGTCCATAAGCCTGTAGTTGTAATAAAGTCGGCACATCTTCCATGCCTTGTGTGCGTGCGAGTGAACTCTGAAAGACAAAGGCGTTGCTAATAATCAGCATCGCCATGCGATAGGTTTGAATACCGCTTTTCTGATATAGAATAGATTCCAGCTGCTTTGCAATCTCTGGTCGTTTTTCTATGGCATCAGCTAACCACTTTGCTGTTTTATCTACACCTATTTCTAAATCGCTTGCAGCTGCAAGCACTTCAGAGGTAGGCGTTGCTCCGATGCGTATAGCCGTAGCAATATCGCTAACTTTGCCACGGAACCAGCCTTCACTCGGCACTCGCGTTGCCTGTTCTGGACTATACCCGCTGAGTAAGATGTAATGTAAGTCTGCAGCATCTCGTATCTGTTGTGCTAACTCTTGATGTCTAACCTGCCGAAATCTGAAGGGAAATCTCACGGCTAACGCTGTCGTGACAACTTCAAAACTGGACAATTCCCGTCCCAAGTGTGCCTGTGTTTGTGCTTCACCGCTATAGTCGGGACGCCTACCATCTATCTTGACTTCTGCGACAACCGGATTCCGTCCGCGTTCTTTCACAGTAAAATCAGGGCGATTGTGAACTTCACGAAATGTGTGGGGGTTCTGCGGTTCTACCTGCCACATTGTCCGCATGTTCTCAAGCACATCTACGAGTTTCACGGTAATCGTGTCTTCGCTTTGCATACTTATACCCGCGCGTCCAGAAATAAAGTCTGTTCATGTCCCTTCCCGATCTTTGTGCGTCTTATGAGGCATCTCCGTGTTAAACGAGGAAGGGCACCCGTCACAACAATCACCGCTGAATGTAATGTGGGCGCCCACGATGCGGTGATTGTTGTTGTTTGTTGTTCAATGTAATTATTACAGGGGGTATTATAAACTGCTTACCCCGATATTGTCAATACTATTTGATTGTCAGAGTGCCGTTGCTTAAATGAGGAAGGGCACCCTACAAATCACGAGTCAGGCAATATGCGTGGGCGCCCACAGTGACTCGTGATTTGTATATTTTTACAAATGCCATTGTAAGCAATCTTGTAGAAAGTGTCAACAGAAATAGTTGCAGTGTGTGATAATAAAGCCTAAATCTGTGCTGTCTCATATTGTTGTTTCATTCTGTCTCATGCTATCGTTATATGCGACAAACTGAAACAGAATGAGAAGGTGTTATTTATGTCTAAAGTGCGTATTACACAAGCCGAGCAGATGACAGGTAAGTCACGTGCGACAATCTATCGTGACATTGATAAGGGACTGGTCTCTGCTGATGTAGATGAGCGAGGTTTCAAGGTGATAGCGGTGTCCGAGTTAGAGCGTTACTATGGGAAATTGAAGACACCAGTTGAGACACAATGCGAGTCTCAAGTAGAAAAAATGAAACAGGATAAGACTCAGGTTACAACTGCCGATGAATCGGTGCTGGTGGTAGAGGTATTGCGGGATCAAGTCTCTTTATTGACATCGCAACTTGAAAAAGCTGCAGAACGTGAGACGCAGCTGCTGCAGCTGTTGGCTACAGAACAGGAAAAGAATAAGCTGCTGATGCTACCCACACCGAAACCGAAGTTTTTTGGATGGATACAAGAGCGGTTCGGCAGAGGTAATCAAAGTGCAGAGAAAGAGACGCTGACATCGCATCAGGACAGGATAGTGCAATAGAAGTGACCATCAGATTAGGATTGTAGAGTCCAGTCCATCACAGCGTGTCGATAGACAAGCACAACGTTATCGTTTATGTTCATTGTGAAGTTATACCGATTATGTTCTATGAGTGTGCCGAGTAGCACATGTCCACTGTTCAGGACACATCGGATAGGCTGCCCGGCTGCTTCAATAAGCATGTCATCGGTTAGCACATTAGGCGGGCGTTTTTCGATATGGTAGCGTGTCCGCAGTTTCTTTGCTGCTATTTTACGGTTGATACGCATATTGTCTCCGAAGTTTTCTGCGTCTTTGAGTTGGAAGGTGAACAACATCTGGTATTTCTTGAGCGTGCCGACATTGGTATGAATGGCATAGGTATCGTGATTGAATGTGTCAACCTTTTTCATGCCGTTTGCCGTGACAAAGATGAGTGGTGGTGTGAAGGTTCTCATCAGTGTCACGGCTTCAAGGCTATCATAGTTAACGGATTCGGGGTGTTTAGGGGATTTCAAGGGGCGATTCCTTTCAATGGCGTTGCTTTTGTGAGTTTAGTGAGTTCTCCAACCGCCTTTATAGGTTTGTATTATCCCGTCGCCATCTTCAGTTGCAGCGATACCGGCAACATCTTTTCCTGCTGCGTTGAGAACGCCTATTTTCCCGCCATTTTCATCTGTAGTGATGCCGGCAACTACTTTACCTGCTGCGTTGTTGACTAACAGAGCCCCGCCATTTTCAGTTGCAAGGATGCCGATATCAACCTTTCCTGCTGCGTTGTTGACTGACATTCCCCCGCCATTTTCAGTTGCAGCGATAAGGGCAACGAGTTCTCCTGCTGCGTTGAAAACGCCTATTTCCCCGCCATCTTCATCTGTCCAGATGCGGACAGCTTTCTTTCCTTCTGCGTTGTAAAAATACATATTCCTAAAAAGTGGATCGATGCTGGCAATGCGTTTGCCGTGTATGTCGTAAAAAGTCATACCCAATTGATCTGTGTTGACAACGGTTCTCCCCAAAGCGTCAACAACTTTTAACTTTCTACAAACGATTTCGTTAATCACCTGTTCACTGTTTTGTGCGTGTGTAGCACCACCTCCCAGTGATGCGAGCATGTATCCTGCGATTGTGAATAGACACCCGATACACATATACCCTAACTTTTGTTTGAAATTCATGAGTTGATCCTCCGATCTGTTTGTGTTTTCAATTTAGTATTGTTAGCTTCTCTGTCAATGCGACACTATGCAATGCCTTTATGCCTATTTCCGTATTAGCAGTTTCCGTGTCGCTGTAAAATCGTCTGCGGTGAGTGTATAGAAATATACACCGCTTGCTACCGGTTCACCGACTGCGTTTCTGCCATCCCAATGGGCAGCGCGACTTCGACTTTGATACTTCCCTGCTGGCATATTCCCAAGTTTTAGTGTTCTGACAACTTTTCCATCTTCTGCGTAAATAGAGAGTGTGACATTTGCTGGCTTTGCGAGTTGGTAAGGTATCCATGTTTCTGGGTTGAATGGGTTTGGGTAGTTTTGAAAAACTCCTGTAGATTTAATAAATCCCCACTTTGCCAATTGCTTGCCTTCGGGTTCAACAGGGAGTAAACCATCTGACCGGATTTTCCACAACAGCACTGTTCCCCCACCTCCGGTTGCCAGCGTAGAACCATCTGGACTAAACGATATGCTACTGACACTACTCGTATGTCCTATAAGTGTTTGCCGTGTTTTTCCCGTGTTGACATCCCACAGTTTCAAGGTTCCGTCCTGACTTCCGGTTGCCATCTTAGAACCATCTGGACTAAATGATATGCTACTGACACCACTCGTATGTCCTGTAAGTGTTTGCAGTGTTTTCCCCGTGTTGACATCCCACAGCGTCACGGTTCCAAACCACCCCTTACCATGATTATAATCGCGGCTACCTGTTGCGAGTGTATTTCCATCTGGACTAAATGCCACGCTATAGATTCGAACGAGTCCTGATCCATCCGCTGTGAATTCTTGCAGTTGCTTTCCTGTATTCACATCCCATAGACGCACCTGACCGCCTATATCTGGAACAGTAGCGAGTGTGTTTCCATCTGGACTAAATGCCACTTTTATGTCACCGTATTGCCCTGTGGGCATTTCCCTTTGCGTGTTGGTCTTTATATCCCATAACCGGACTATGCTATCACTACCGCCACCAGCGAGTGTGTTTCCATTGGGACTAATTGCCACGCTTTCGATCCGACATGCAATATCTGTAAAGTTGTGTATCGTTTCCCCGGTGTTTGTATTCAATAGGGAGATTATCCAATTTCCACCGATTGCGAGAGTATTTCCATCTGGAGTAAATGCTATGCTATAGACATTGGGACTAAATCCTGTGGTGACTCCTGTGTGTGGATCAAGGACCCAACGCGTCCCTGTGAAGTTTTTCAGTTTATCGGTGTTGACATTCCGCAGCTGCACCTCGTTACCCCCTCTTAAATATGCGAGAGTGTTTCCATCCGGACTAAATGATACGTTGTAGAGCGAATGATGCCCTGTGAGTTCTTGTAGAGTCTCACCGGTGTTAGTATCCCACAACAGCACTCTATTACTGCTCCATGCTGCGAGAGTATTTCCATCTGGACTGAAGACTGCTCTCCGTCCAGTGAGTGTTTGCAGTTCATCACCCGTGTCAACATCCCATAAGCGGACTGTTCTGTCTAAACTTCCACTTGCCAGCATCGTGCCATCCGGACTGAACGATACGCTATAGACATTATTTCCATGCCCTGTTAGTGTGCGGAGTTCTTTTCCTGTCGCAACAGCCCATAACTTGATTGTCCTGTCCCGACTTCCACTTGCCAGCATCGTGCCATCCGGACTGAACGATATGCTATAGACCGTATCTCCATGCCCTGTTAGTGTTTGCAGTCGGTTTCCTGTATTCACATCCCACAGGATTACGGAAGCTTTCACCTTTCCATCTACGAAGTCCGAGCCTGAGCTTGCGAGTATCTTTCCATTCGGACTGAACGATATGCTATAGACCCTATCTCCATGCCCTGTTAGTGTTTGCAGTCGGTTTCCTGTATTCACATCCCACAGGATTACGGAAGCTTTCACCTTTCCATCTACGAAGTCCGAACTTGAGCTTGCGAGTATCTTTCCATCCGGACTAAACGAGATAGATGCGGCAGTCCCAGTATTAAGCGTAGTATGCCCTATAAATGTGTGCAGTTGCTTACCTGTGTTCACGTTCCACAGAAACACGGTGTTGTCCCTACTGCCGACGGCAAGAGAGTTTCCATTCGGACTAAACACTACGCTGTTCCTTGTAGGCGAAAAGAATTTGGATAGAGATGGATGTCCGGGGATCGTTTGTAAAAGATCACCAGTCGTCGCGTGCCATAGACGCACGTTGCCATCCCTATTTCCAGTTGCCAATATCTGTCCATCTGGACTAAACGACATACTAACAACCCAAGTATTCGGCGCGAGTAGGTCGAGGGTTTCACCTGTATTCGTGTCGTGCATCCAGATACCGATACTACTCGCGACCGCCAAACGCGTGCTGTCTGGTGAATACGCGATTTTGTTTATGATGCCTTTGCCAAAACGCGCTTTAGCACCTTTAGGTAAAAACCATTGTGGCGAATCTTGAGCGAGTGTATTTAGGGAAAACGCAATCAAAATAAAAAGCGAAAGTAATGTTTTTTTCATTGTCCAGTTTCTCCTTTTTGTGCGGTTTTTTGTGTCTCCCCGTAGACAATTCTGATAACCTTGTGGCAGTTATTTAGGATACGCCGCTGCCAGTGGCGAGGTTTTATTGATCTGGACTATTTGTCTTATGTGCGTTTGGCATTATGACATAGACACCATTTGCGATAGATCGCTGAAACTTGTCTGCTGTTCCGATGACACTCACGGTGACGGAGTGTTCCTTTAGTAATCCGATATTACCTTTGATCGGTTGTTTTGAGTTGCCCGGTTCATCTGTGATGAAAATGAAATGTGTTTTGACATTAGGGCGGAGTTTGAGACGCTTCAAGCCATCAATAACGGCTTGATGTAAGTTCTCATCTTCACGACAAGGCAGTTGTAGTATTTTATGTATCTGCTCTTGTGTTTGTGGTGGTTTGAACACAGTGACCATATTGACGCTCAGCTTTGCTCGGAAGCGGACGACACCGATCCGATAGTTAATCATAGCGTTATCCCAGTCTCGTATCCAGAGGTCTATCTGCTCTTTTACATAAGGTATTTTATTTTCCATACTTTTACTGCCATCAATGAATATTATGATGTCTACCGGCATGTTTGTTGCATCCTTGAGGATAAAGTTACCGATTGTCTGTGGGGTTGCGGCGGGTGTTTGTGCTGCCTGTATGCTCTGTTGCATTGGGTCTTGTGGGACAGCGTGCCAACTGCCACCTGTTTTTGTTGCCAGTAGTCTGTGTTCCGGTATATCATTCCCCAGCACATTCACATAGAGTTCGTTTACTTGACAGCGTTTGATGATAGTGTCTACGTTGTGTCCTTGTAGGCTTGTGAAAGGTTCATCGGTAACGACTATAAGATGTTTGACAGTATTTGTTCTGAACCGCATCTGTGTGAGCGTGTCAGCGATAGCATCTAAAGCGTTTTCATCACCTGTCGGGATGATTTCATAGAGTCTGCGTTTGTATATTGACAAGTCCTGCAGCAGCTGAAATACCTGTATATTATTCTGCTGAGAATTCAAAACCATGTTGAAATGCGTAAGCCCCAGTCGGTAGTCAATCTCTGAAGCCTTGTATGCGTCAGTCATTTGTGCGAGATGTTCAGCGACAGCGTTGATGTTATCCTGCATACTGCCAGATGCATCTACGACAAAGACGACATCAATAGGGAGTCCGCCACTACTTGCGATAATATCATCTGTGAGTTCAGCGATGATACTGCTAAAGGTATCGTTGCCATTTCCGTTGCCTTGTCCGTCTCCAGTCTCACCGGTGCCGCTTCCGTTTTTCTTTCCTGAGCCTGTTCTGCCGACACGCGCTGCTATACCTTCACCGGTGTTTTTTGACGGACTTCTCACACGAGTATTGCTGCGTTTTGATATACCTGTCTGGTCAATATCTACTCCGCCTGATACATTGGGAGATAGTATTGCGTCTTTGGTTGGTTCTAATCGTGCGTCTGTTGCGAGATCGGGTGTTTCTAAAATAGGCGTATCCACATCTATACTTTTGGATGTGGACTGTTCAATATCAACGGCTGCTGCACTGGCAGGTAGCTTCGCTATATCTAAAGATGATTTTTGCTGAACGACATTTACGGCTTTCTGTAAAGTGACCTCTTTGCGTTCTGGTATTATTTCCTCCAGTTCTGGCATTTCAGGTTCTGGTGGTTTTGGTGCGGGTTCGGGCGGTTCTTCCTTCGGTTTCTTCTTGATAACCTGTCGCGGTAGGTTTTCAATAAGTTCCACTGTGAATTTATCTTCTGTTTCCTCTATTTCATTTTTGATAAAAAAGACAGCGAACAGTATCACTCCTATGACGTGAGCTACCACAGAAATCCGTATTGCGTATTTCCTGTATTTTGCCCGTAAGGCTTTATGCTGTATCCATCTATACATGTGTATCTCTCATTATTTTGATCTCTTGCGTATTCACTGATTTTTCAATATACGCATCAACGAGTTTTGCTTCGGTTTGTTTCCAGATGTCAGTTTTTCGCCAGTTGGTTATTGTGCCTTTATTGATTTTGAGTTGTTCTGCGATCTGTTCATAGGGTGTTCCCTCAAAATCAAGTATGCATGCTTGGATAATCAGTTTCGGTTTTCTTTTTCTCAAGGTATTTTCCTCCCTTCTCTTTATATATCCGAATGTTATTATATTATATCTGATAGTTTTGAGAAATAAAAGTAAAATAGGTATTGACTTATTTTGTATTCTTTTGTAGAATGCGAAGAAGGTGTTAGCACTGCACTGGCTGCTTGTGTTGCACCGGGGCACGCACCCCTTGTGGGGGCGCGCCGAATGTGCTAACTCTAACTAAAGCACAATCAGCGCGTAGCCATGCCATAGGAATAGTATGACAGGGCTGGTTTTCATTCTACCATATACCTGAGTTTATAGGTATTAGAATATGGGAACCAGCGCGCCCAAAGGTTAGATTTGTCAGTAACGATTCTTTTTCAGTATTCTTTCCGATCTCTCCTTTGTGGTCTGTCAAAATAATCAACCTGCTTCATGAACCTACTTCATGGTGATAGGATGCACCAGATAAGACAGCTCTACAAAGTCTTTATTTCACCATCTTATTATTTTCATAAACCTTGTTCTTGCGACAGCGAAAGAAGATATGATATGTCAGTCTTGAAATATACCCGCAAATCTTTGCTATATAATCTGATAGTCCTGATATTGATCAGTGGTGTCGTGTCATTCGTGTATAGTCAGCTACAGAAAGATCAGCCGTCCGTCTCTGTCTCTGCGTCTGCTGTTTCGCCAGTGTCTGGTTCTGCTGTTTCATCGTCCATTTCGCCGTCTCCGCGTTTCACAGCACCGTGGATGACTACAGAGGAGCTGGCTGCATTGCATCTTGATGCGTATTATCAAGTCATCGTAGATGCCAACATATTTCAACCGCTGCAAAAGCGTTCCCGCGTGAAGGTCAACCCGTATCAACTTATTGGGACGCTCTCGCAAGAAAATGAAACGATTGCTTTTATTATGAACACGTTTACACGCCAAGTGCATCGCGTCGTATCGGGGGACTGGATTGATAATAACGTCTCCGTTGTGTCCGTTACAAAGAAAAACGCGTCACTGCGGGACAAAAGGGCTGTGATAACAGAGTTAGAACTCGGTTCTATGTTTCTGAAGTAAAATAACCTGTTCCATAACTTGAGTTGAGAGGTTGTGGGACAAAAGGAGTATCTCATGAAAAACCGAACGTATTGGGCACTCGGTGTCCTTGTGCTATTTATTATTGTTGTTAGTGTGTGCTACCTTGTTGGTAAGCCATCTGTGGAGACAGCAGACACTGTGGCTGTGGACACGCCATCAGAACCGGAACAGTTGGCAGTCAAAACCCGCGTGAAAATGCCCCCGCCAGGGGAAAGCATCGCTACAGGACATTGGGAAGGAGATGTGTGGAAACGAACTGTCCCACCAGATGCCGAAACCTTGATGCATGAAGGTAAAACTATGACCTTATGGGAGCTCCTCGGATCAGCCCATGATGGTGACAATAGCTGGGAGGAGAAGGTCGCGATCTTTAACCGTATCATCGCAGAAGCCCCCTACTCTGAGGAAGCATACTTGGCACGAAGCCATCTTGCCAAGTATGAAAACGGAGAGTGGATTTGGGATGATGCCTTAGTCTTTGAACGTCTACAACCGATGTTAGCGTTCCATCCTGACGAGCCACGTTTACTTATGGATTTATTAATGTATGGCAATGACGTTAATCCTGAAGCTGCGATCCATTATGGTAAAGAGTTGCTTAAATATCATGGGGGAGGTTACGGGACTCATTATGATCTTGCTTATCCGTATCAGCTGATAGGGGATTACAGTAGTGCTGTATACCATTACAAGCGGTGTCTTGAACTGATGCGTGCCGATCCTGACTCGAGCTCGCGTCGCGTGCGTATGGAGCAGATTGCTACAGAGGATATGGAACTTATTCTTTCGGGTAACCCACGGCACGGTCCTCTGGCGCGTAAGGGTCGTGAGGTTGCTGATGCTCTCCCTGTTGCTGTGTCGGGTTCTGCTTCTGTTGAATCTGAGTCTGTTCCTCGTGCTGTTCCGTTAGATGGTTCTCGTGCTGTTCCGTTTTTGGATTCCGATGATGATGATCTTCCGATGGATTCGCAGCAGCGTGCTGTGGATCCGCGTGATCTTGCGAAAAGGGCGGCAGCGGAAAGGTATCAACAGGTGCAGCAGCGTGCGAAACAGGCGCAGCAGCGTTTTGATACCTTTGTGAAGCAGTTGCATCAGATAGCCACGATCAAAACTGAAGGTGATTTTGAAAAGTTTTTGACACAGGAACTGACAAAGCGTTTGAAAGGCACAAAGTCGTCCTCCGAAGCGTCTAAGCGTCCTTCTGTGAGTGCGGATCGGATGCGGCGTGCGTCTCAAATTTTTAGAAAGGCACAGAACCCTGCTGAGGGGATGAAAAAACTTCAGGAAGTAGACCCGAAGTTAGCCGAGACACTCCGTAGGGATCCCAGATGATACTAATTAGAACAGGATGGACGCCTTTACCCTCTTGTGAGTATGGGGAATGCGTCTGTCCTATTGAAAATAAAGGAGATTTTTCAATGAAAAAGAACGTTGTATTTCTAACATTTACACTACTTTTCTGTTATTTCTGTTTTGCTTCTACCTGTGCGGTGGCGAATGTCACTGCCACAATAGATGCTGATTTTGATGAAGATGATAAACCGACAGCGGATCCCGACAGTAGCTTTGATTTTAACATCTCGTTTAATATACCGCAATCGACGCCATATTGCACGATAACCGTGACACTCACATCGTCAAACTTTAAGGGTATCGCTGCGAATGTGGGGGATTCTCTTAAGAATGACCTCTTTTTTGATAATCTTGATAATTATAAATGGCATAATGTGTCGGATGATGGAACGACACTCACGTATAATTATAGCTCTACGAATACTGCGATACCGAAAACGATCAAAGTGCGGTGTAGGGACTACGGGGCACATGGATCCATCCAGATCACTGCTAATGATGTTAACGTAGTTACCACCGGCGATCCGCTGCATATCCCGATAGATGAGAACTGGAACGACATTGCAGATGGTTGGGAGAAGGATAATGGGATTTATATTCCGAAGAAGAAGAAGAAGAATGGGGATTGGGATGCTGCTGAGGCTATTGCGAAAGCCTCCGCGGATGATGAACGGGGACCTATAGATGCTATATTATTAGATGCAGTAGGCAAATCCGTAAAACGGACGTGCGTGAATAATGGCGATGGTTGGTCTGTCTACGATGAATACCGCGGGCTCTTTACGAAAATTAAGCTGGAAAATGGGGAGGAAAAACCTGATGGATACACGCGTCTGAACCCGAATATAAAAGATGTTATGTATACTTCACATAAGAATGTGGCAAAGCATGGGACAGGGAATCTGCCCAGTATTGATATTCACGCCTTTATGCATGTGGATTACCGTCTCTATCAGAAGGAGATGAAAGATGGCAAGGATATTCTTAATCCGTTCACCAATATTTATACGTATCAGAAGGCTCCTCCTTATAAAGTCGGTCATATAGAGGTAGTAGACAGTAGGATAGGGAGAGTGAATTACAACTCTAATCCGGATGGAGGTGCTCCCAGCGTCCCCGGTGCAAAAAGTGTGTGGTCTATCCGTATCAAAGATAACGGTTCGGATGGTGTTAGATTCCAAAAGGGTGGTAAGCCCTATGTCAAGCGGTTAGGAAATGCGACGCCTGGCTCCCCTTCTCAGTATTCATTAGCCGTAGTCTTAACCTCAAATATAGATGTTGATTTAAATACTGTCTGGGAGCGTGACGTCGATAGATTAGCAAAGCAAAAAGTAAAAGATGCAAAAGCTAAACATATAGCTGCTGCGAAGAAGAAGTTAATTCCATTTGTGATTGGTCATGAAGTTGGGCATTGTCTCAATATCACTGCACATTGTAAGAACCCAAACTGTATTATGAGTGAGGACACAGAGTTTGTCTTTTTTGCGAATGGGAGTTTTCATATAATCAAGAAAAAATATGATAAGAAAAAGGATAAAATCGTTAATGTGACTGATGGTCAATACACGGTTACATTAGATCCTGCTGACCTTATACTCTCTCATGTTACCAATATAGCTGTGACGGGGCAACCTGGCACTCATAACAACGCAATAGACTGTTATTTTGATATTGGTTTTATGGGCGTAGCTGATCAATCCTCCTCCTCATCTTCGGATACATCTTCGGATACATCTTCGGCTCTGAGTTATTCATTAGTCCCATCAGATGGTGTTTATACTGCCTACGCGGGCAACACCCACACGGCTAACTTTAGCACGAGTTCTCCGTATAGTTTTGTGTATTGGTATCTGAAGGCACCTTCAGATACGGCAGTCACGGGACAGGAAAGAGATGTGGGGGATGGGAGTTTGACGACTGCTGATTTCACATATACGTTCCCAAGTGGTGTTTCTGGAAATTATGTTTTTAGTGTGTATGTCTATGATGGCGATAACACAACGATTTATGAAGAAAGTTATACGGTCTCTGTTTCTCTACCACCGGTTACAACTCCTGTTTGGAGTGCTATACCCGATTACAATCTCACGGTGGGGGATTATTTCTATTTAGTTTTCAGTGATTATGTATCAGGAAGTCCAACGCTAACGTGGGATTCGGGCAGTAAGCCTGCGGGATCGAGTTTTAGTGATGGGATGTTGAGTGGCAGCGTGTCAAAGGCAGAGAGTTGTCGTTTCAGAGTTAAGGCGACAAACAGTGCTGGATCCGCATATAGCGATTGGATAAACTTCACGATTTCTGCTCCTGTAGTGACAGCCACAAGACCTGATGCCCCAACAGGTTTGAGTGTTTCTGCGGGTAGCACTGCAGGCACGGTGGTTTTCTCGTGGACAGCACCTTCAGATAATGGCAGTGCAATAACGGACTATAAAGTTGCATACGGTTCATACAAAAACAGATGGGGAGGCTGGACACCCTATACGTCTATAGGAAGCAACAGCACAACCTATACTTTTACAGGGTTAGAGAGTGGGACGGCGTATCGTTTTCGCGTGCGCGCTGTCAATGGTGAGGGCGATGGTAGATTCTCAAGATATGCACAAATCACTGTCCCTTGACCTACATTTCTTAGTGTAATCGGACAGGCAGGTAGCCGTTTGGGTATCTGCCTGTTTTCTTTACTCAAGCGTTTCAAAATCTGTCTGTCTCACGAAGTTTTTGATCCACTCTTTTTCTATTGCCTGTTTATCCAGTGTCTGCTGTAAAATCTCTGTATCCATAACTTCATAGATACAATCTTCTACCATCTCTCTGAGTGTGTCGGGTTCTATTGCGTCAAGTTCAACCGACATATCTCCGAAGTCTTTCGCGCGAGAGTCCGTTTTCTTTGTCGGTCTCTCCGGCAATTCCCAGTCTCTTATCTGTTGTGGCGTTACCGCTCTCCGTTCAAAGTATATCGTTGCCTCTGGTGCGAACTCCTGGAGTTTTTCAGTGATGTTCCTGTAGATGTCAACGCCACTGGGATCGTAATCTCCGAAATAGAAAATATAGGTCGCTTTACCATCTTTAGACGCTGCTGTGATGGTGTTAGCAGCTCCATATAAAAAGGTTAGGCTTGGGTATCCCTTGACTGGCAGCAGTGGCACATCCAATTGTAGTGTTATGGACTGCACAACACCGACAAGTGCTTCCTTCTCTATCCACACCTCTACGTGTGCGTCTTGGTGCATCCACAACGATTTTCTGTAGTATGTTGCGGTATCTGTCAACGCGTCAGCAATAGAGAGATACGTGCGCGGTTTGATAATCCGTCTTGAGTTATCCGCGAACCATTCATAAGGGATTTCCTGATTTTGTCTCATGAGTGTGCAAAGCCGTGATACCATTTTATAGCCGGCTTCCGTCTTTGGCACAGCGTCGAGAGTGCTGAGCCTGTAAAAAAGTTGTCGGACAGTGACAGGCTTGTGCTGTTCTGCCCATCCATATATCAGTTGTTTGCGTAGGCTTGTCGTTTCCGATTGTTTGCGTGGCATGCTCGCCTCCCTGTTTTATTTTAGGTTTGACCAATTGTAGTTGTGTTTGACAGAACAAGCATCAATGGCATATAATGAAAAAGGCAAAAAATGCTCCTTTGATGCATTGAGTTTTAGTTTTTTGCTAAACAGGGCGGGGGGTCTCTTAGCTCCCGCCTTGTTTCCATTGTAGGCGCGCTCACACGCGCCTGTGTGAAATCTCACTTCGTTTATTTGAAGTGAGTATCTGCTGCATTCGCAGTATTATCTTTTTCCTTGAATAGCATTAGAAAGTTCACTGATCCTATTGAGAATGAAGAACCATACGGCTGTTGCTACGCCTGTTACAACATACAACACTAACAAACCGAATGGAATTGTGATGATAAGTCCGCAAATTGCTATAATCCAGCCGATCTTGATAACCCATTTTTCTGTTCTATATGACTTCTTGCTTAGATTGATAGTATCACGATCTCCTTGATACCTTTTTAGATTTACCATAACCTTCGCAAGTGCTATATTGCGGTTATGTGAGCTTACATATTGCTGCGAATTTCGCATTCCTACTTTAGCTATTTCGTCTTGAAAGTTAGAGAAAACCTCTGCTTCTAACAACTGCTCCAATCCCATTTCAGGCTTTGCTTCTAACAACAGAGCAAACTCTCCTCCTTCTTCTTTTAGTCTATCTAACAGATATGCGACATCACCTTTTAGCAAGCGAATATCCCATTCGTCATCAGCAGTTTTCATTAGAACACTGCTGCTAACAAGACTCGCAATTAGCAGTGATAAGTAAAGTCCTATAATGATAGCAAGGATCAATCTTGTTTTACTAAAGAACATATTTTAGTCAATCACCTGTCTGTGAATCTTCGTCTACGACTTCAATTGTGTGTAAAGCGTGTCTATAGACTAATACCTGTTGATCGTTCACCTTCATTGTGAAGTTGTATTGGTTGTATTCTTCGGGTGTTCCGATAAGCACGTGTCCGGTTAGGAATGTTATCTTTAGTGTCTTGTCCACTAAATCTTTCATCGGTTGTTTCCCTTTGATGGGTTTCCGTCTTTTTGGGTTTCTGTGTGTCCGCATTTTTTTCTTTGCCAGTGTTTTATTGATGCGTAGGTTTTCGCCTAATGCATTGGCAGCTGCTTCAGTCAATGCGAATGCGACATCCAGTTTATGCACGTTTCCTTTTGATGTAAGCAGGTTGTATTTCTTTACAGATTTGATCTTGACCGCCTTGGTGCCGCCATGAGTCACAAGGACTACGGGATCTGTCCATTGTTCAAGAGTTAGTGCTTCGAGCGTTTTTCTCTGTTCTGTCATAAATCACCTTTTTGTAAATAGATTATAGTTTTATTCTACCACAGACCGCAACGTTTCGCATACTACAGATTTTACAGTAGTGGTAGAGGGTTGTGATACGCCCCTTCTCTAAAAAGTGCGTTAGAAGTGTGTTCTGAGCGTTTTTTTAGGTTTTCTTATCTTTGAATCTCGCAATTGCCCCGCGTTCAGCGATTTCTGCTTTCGCGTAGTGTGCCGGCATCTGTGAAGATTTCCATCTACCTGCTGTCTGCATGTCCACGACTGTTGCCCCTGCTTGTGCTAAAGAGACCGCAGAACCGACGCGCAGCGAATGTCCAGAGATAAAGTTTTCAATACCTACGGCTTTCGCCCGTTTTTGAATAATTCTCCGTGCTGAGTGTGGATGGAGTCGTGAAGCTTGCACGTGATCTCCGCGTCGGATGTATCGGAACAAAGCCCCGCGACCTATCTGTGCCATGTCTCTATACTTCGCGATAATCTCGCGTGTGTCATCGGTTACGTATAGCGATTGTCCTTTTCCTTCCGTGTCTGTCTTCGAGACAGGAATGTGTAATGTTTTCCCTTTCAGGTGTCCGCAATTCACCGCGACGGCTTCCGAGACTCTCAATAGACAATCGCTCATCAATCGGATCAGTGCTGAGTCTCTGTATCCTGCTTTACTGTTTTCCAGTTCACAAGAGAGGCAGACCTTTTCCACGTCTTTCCAGAGTAGTCCGTCTACTTGTCCTCTCCCGCGTTCTTTTCCATCTCTACGGATACCAGCCAGTGTTGCGTTGGTAATTGGCAGTTCTGTGCCGTTCTGACTATGTTTCAGTGTCCATTTGACTGCTGCAACGACCTGTGAAATAGTTGCTGGCGATTTCCCTTGATCGTGTAGGTGTGTGATGTAAGCTGCCAGATGTGTATCATTCAGTGTTCTGCCGTCAAGGAACAGGTGAAACCTCTCTAATGCCCGTCTGTATGCTTTTTCTGTGTTCGGTGCGATACTTGCTTTTATCAGTTGTTTCGTCTGTTCAGGAAGTGCTATCTGCTTATCTTCGGTTTTCACAATTTTAGTTTTCATGATTTTCCTCTCTGTTTCCGAGTGCGACGGTAATACGGCTTTCCGCCCTGTTTCCATCTGGATTTGCTTGAGTTTCCTTTCCGTTTCCGAGTGTAGCGGTTATAATTCTTTCCGCCCTGTTTCCGTCTGGATTTGCTTGAGTATCCTCTCTGTTTCCGTTTCTGTATCGGTTTCCTTGTATGTGCTTTTTGATGACAGGTGCGGCAGAGAGCGGTGAGATCGGACAACTTTTCATTGTAGATGCGTTTATAGTTTTCGTGATGGACTTCAGTTGCCCGTGTCCCGCAGCGTCTGCATCTGTATCCAGCCTTTTTGAGTATAGTGTTGCGTTTCTGTTTCCATTTTTCTGATTTGAGATATTTCTGATATTGCATAGATATTTCACCTATTCTGAGTATTGAAAATTGTGCTTGTGTTGGATAACTTCTATTATACAACACTATAGACTACAACACAATAACATAAATAACAACGCTTTGTCAACAATTTATACACAATTTGTGTGGACAAAATCTGAAATACATATTACCATGATAATACACCATAAACCCAATAGAGGACACATGAAAAGACAAAGACTCACACACCACAAAAACATCTCTTTCAATGGACAAACCGCAGACAAAATACAGACACTCGCAGACCAACTAAACGTCTCATTTCAAGACATCGTTCGCGAATGCGTAGAAGTAGAACTCCCTAAACTCACACAACGAGAATTAAGACGGACAAAACGCGGACAAATCTCTGACAAATAATTTTTTAATACGCTACAAACATAGATAAACACTAACACCAAAGCACATGACAATTCATGGACAAATCACGGACAAAAAACGTCCATGACACTAAATCTAAATCTCCTTCTTCAGAAGATAACCAACACGCGCACGAGACATGTCTAAAATACGACCTACCTCCGCTTTATTACCCGTCTCAGCATACAATTCATGCACGCGACGAACTAAATCTACATCCACCTCACGAAAACGACGCGGAGGCAACGGCTGACCACTCTCTTTGAGATAATCATAGATAACACGCTCCCCAAAACCCGTCAACTCCGATACCTCCGATACAGATATGTTCGGATAACGCTCAGACCAAATCGCAACTACACGCGCCTTTCTCTCCTCTCTGGCTACATGCTTCATAACACATCACCTCCCCACTCTAACAACTCTAAATGACGAAACAAAACAACACTAATATCCGTAAATACACGCACATCAAGCAAAACATCTTCAGGTATAACAACCTCTAAATGATACAAAACATGATCGCGAATAAGACGCGCAAATGAACTCGGAACACCACGAACAAATAACAAAGACAACGATAAAGACGACTCACCCGACTCCACCGCCTCAACAACTCTGTCAACCACATCGGAAATATAACGCTCTGGATCCACACCCAAACGATACGGAAATAACAACCGATTCGGATTATCACTCAAAAACCTCTCAATACCCACAACTTGACTGCTCATGCTACACCCCCAAGCAAAATAAGCAGTGTAAGGACAAAAACGCCCCTACACCGCACAGGACAATTGTAGAACGAGACGTGACCGAAGCCACGCCACGTTGTTGGTAGTGAGACACGTCACACGACGCGTCCCGTTGTTTATCTCAAAGACTTTAGAAAATCCACATATTGATAACACCGAGACCGATTTATCAAACGCAATTCCCCAGTGCAGTTTTGTTTCCTGTGTAGTTCAGCATGCCCGAACACAAATTCATGTCCACATTCCAAACATGCAACCTTGTCAAATTCTTCAAAACCGTTATGAGCCATTTTATCCGATAACGCAACGCCACCATAACCCACCACGTCACCTTTATTGATACGATACCCGCGAAACGATACCGAATCGTCTTTTGCAACATACGAGTGAGTTGCAACTAACGTCACGCGTGTAGGTAATAACTCAAACGCGTCACCACCCCGATTATCAAGCATACATGCCAGATATGTATCAGGTTTATAGGATCCATATAACATCGGAATCGGATTGATATTAAACTGAAAAGACAATGCACATGCATATTCAAAAGGCACCTCACACCGACGCGCCGCTTGCATGACAACGTTATGTCTCGCAGTTATCCGCTCCTCGCTTGCCATCACTATATCAATATCTGATTGTGTGATATTGAATTCTTTGATTATCATGTTATCCTCCGTTGTATTGAGAGACGCGCCAAACTAAACGCGCCCCGTTGTGTTATGCGATTGTCAAAAAATCCCGAACATTCCGAATCGGTGCGATTAGAACGGAAGTTTAACGGCTCTTCGTAGTTATGAATGTTGCCTACAGTCCGAACACAAAACCGCCCTGCTCCCAATCTCTACGTGTCCGCTTTGTCTCTCCATAACCGCTTTGTCTCTCCATAACCGCTTTGTCTCCACCGCAATTCTGTGCGATGCGTAAATAGAGGTCAGTCCAGAGATCCGATTTTGTCGTGTCTCGTTTCTCTGGACTGGCTCTGACGATATAGACGCGTGTCAATGATTACTCACTACTACCACCAATTAGATTAGTTAGATTAGTAAATAGAGGTCAATCCAGAGATCCGATTTTGTCGTGTCTCGTTTCTCTGGACTGGCTCTGACGATATAGGGTTATGATTGATTACTCACTTCCGCCAATTAGATTAGTTAGATTGCAGATGACTTCAAAGGACAGTGTCTGCATTTTAGTCATTAAACTGCCCCGACACGACCGAAGTCGTGCCTTGCCGTAGTTTACATTGATTCCACCTGTATAATATAACTCTGCCATTTCACGAGATGGTAAAGCAACTCCAAATACAAACTAAAAGACATCGGAGTTGTTTTTATCATCAACTCTGCCCACAACACGTTGCCCTTGTAAGTCTCTGCATTTCTACGTGTTATCTCTGGACTATCCCGATTAACAAGCCCCTTTGCAACCTCTGCTTCTTCCTCAACGTCAATATACCAGTTGCGAATTGCCCGCCTTACCTCTCCGTCCATCCGCAGCTGCTCAAAATGCTGCTGCAAGTGTGGAAGGTTCTTGATAAGATTTTCTGGAACGTCAAAACGATGGGAATATACAACCCATGCAGCGTGACGCCACAATATTTTGTTGCCTGTGTCCAGTGCCGTTTTTGAAATTCCAAGTGACGCACCCGCTTTTCTGCTCTTTGTGTCAATGCCCGCCTTGATATGTGCAGGAACCAGTTGAATCAACCCATTAGTCACCCGCGCGTAATGCTTGTCTCGCAATGTGTCCATCGCATGAGACTTTGCCCTTATCATCGCTTTATCTCCTATAAAGAAGTGAGACACAGCCGAAGCCGTGTCTCTGGGTTAGGATTACTTAACGCAAAGTCGTATTAAGCACGTGTGCCATATACAAACTAACATTAATATTGCTATTGCTTGCATGGAAGTCTACAAATATTTCAGTGACGTTTTTTCCATCTACAACTATGACGTCACCTTCAATATTTAGAGAGATCAAGCCGTTCTTGTGGTTTTTTTCAACGATTCCATACACACCGCTTTTCATTTTTACTATTTCACCAGTGCGTAAGAAATAATGCAAAAATAACATTGTCCATGTCTCCTTGTATAAAGAATGAGACACGACCGAAGCCGTGTCTCTCGGATTACTCACAATTAGATAAGTAAGGTTAGGCATCTTGCATAACAACTTGTGGGAAGTTTATCGCTCTCTGGACTTCATCAGGACTGCCCTGTAAAGCACTCGCAAGCCGCTGCATCTTCTTCATCGCTTGATTGAAGATACGTGACGCATTTTGAATCGTTAACCGCAACTGCTTCGCTAACTGATTATTTGACATCTCATACGGAATGCCGAAACGTCGCTCAACAATCAATCGCTCCGTGTCGGTTAGTTTGGATAGAAAATACTCAAGGTCAATCTCTATGTTGACTCGCTCATACTCATACTCGGAACGTGCATCTGCTAACGAGTCTACGTAAGATATATCGCAATCCTCAACTGGCGTGTCCAGTGATAATAATTCCGATAGAAAATCCTCACAACGACGTAACCGCTTGACTTCCGCTTCACTAAAGCCCGTCACCTTCGCGATATTCTTTACAGTGACAACACCTTTATCAACAAAAAGCATTACCTCTGCCCTCTGGACTTTAAGACAACGACTCCGAAGTTTTGAAGGCACGGTTATTGTCCTTTTGAAAAACTGAGACCTTAAAATCGCAGTTCGCACACGATAATAAGCATAACTCGTTAAACGCGCCGAATGGTAAGGATTACACTTGTCTATCGCTTCAAGGAAACCGATAACCGCATCACCCAGTAAATCTTCAGCATGCAAGTGACTCGGCTTAAAACGATAACACATCTTTAACAAAAATCTAATGTGAGACGTTACCAACCTGTGACGCGCATACTCGCTGCCCTCTTTCGCTTCTATCATCAAACGCTGTTCCTCGTCTTTGGATAAGAACTCGGAATGCTTGCAGAGTGAAATGATTGACATGAAAAATCTCCTTGTGGTAAAATACCACGTTGTAGTTTATGGATAAGAGGGATTGCTATTCCCTCTTGTCTACCAACTCAATACTGGTAGACAATATGCAGGTAAGGAATTGAACCTTACTTAAAATCCAATCTGCATAGTCAGGATATTTCACTCGCTACACTGAACACCTCCATACCACACCATCCGCTTTTCAATCTGAACACCTTTTTCAAGCCGTCACAACTTTCTGTGGAAGGTTACTGCACTGTGTTCCGCAATGCAGGTCAGTGGATATTCAATTGTCAATGAACCTTTTTTCTATTCTCTGGTATAAGTATATCACAATTCAAAGTTTTGTGCAAGTCTTTTTTTACACATTTACACAGAATAAGCAAAATAGGATAATCAACTCGCACAGATGGCATAAACAACACACCAGAGATAACAGCACACACCAGAGATAACACAACACACGCATAAACACCTACCAACAACACAAAAACGCGTCAAAACGCATTCTGAACACGATTCACAGCACATAAATCGCACACTTCGGAATATCACACCGACGCGATTGACAGTAGAACAACCGATTTTACAATAATCGCACACTCGGAAACGCACACAACACAACCGATAAGCATAGAAATGGCAACGCAGAAACGCAAGGTAGGGGTATGCATCCAAGAACGGCTACAGCGGGCGGAAACTGACGCAGAAGCGCGACTAACCACGCGCCCGCGAAATTTCAAAAAAAAAAATTTAGGCAGATACCTATCAAAGATAACTGCCTATAAAAGGGTTCGCAGTTTCAAGTCTCAACTGGGGAAAATTCCCCACCTTAAAGCTTCAAGGCTAAACTGGTGCGATTAGAAGGATAAGATGTATGAGGAAGTATACGATGAAGGCAGTTTCAATTCCAAACTGGTGCGATTAAAAGGACGGAAACAGCCTCGCAAAATTACCAATTCAACAGTTTCAATTCCAAACTGGTGCGATTAAAAGTGATGTTGCTACATCGGTCTGGATTGTTGAGAGGGCTGAGTTTCAATTCCAAACTGGTGCGATTAAAAGTGCATCGGAAAAACGAAACAGCAATACATTATCTATCAGTTTCAATTCCAAACTGGTGCGATTAGAAGTCATTGGAACGCAGATAATCTGGTCATGTTGGTTTCAATTCCAAACTGGTGCGATTAGAAGGGATGGTGCGGGTCAAGATGACTGCATAGCTCTGAGAATGTTTCAATTCCAAACTGGTGCGATTAAAAGTGGGCAATATCAACATCCAGGACTGGTCGGTTGAGGTTTCAATTCCAAACTGGTGCGATTAAAAGATTCTTTGTATCAGGTTCTGTCTCTCTATTTTGAGTTTCAATTCCAAACTGGTGCGATTAAAAGTTCAATACGAGGCAACGGGTCAGTCTCTCCTGGTCCGTTTCAATTCCAAACTGGTGCGATTAAAAGAGCTACAGCTTGAAAATATCCATCTGCGTGAAATTAGTTTCAATTCTAAACTGGTGCGATTAAAAGTCACAGAAAAACATGATTGCTATTGAGCATAGTTTCAGTTTCAATTCCAAACTGGTGCGATTAAAAGGAAAGATTATGCGAAGGTTGACTATGTTCGGGTGTTTCAATTCCAAACTGGTGCGATTAAAAGGATAAAGTGAAAGAACACGCAGCAATTCATTATTGCTGTTTCAATTCCAAACTGGTGCGATTAAAAGTTGTCCACCGCCTTTAGTTCCGCTCTCAACGTAAAAGTTTCAATTCCAAACTGGTGCGATTAAAAGGTCGGGGTTGCTCTGTGCTGCTTCATCGTCTATGAGTTTCAATTCCAAACTGGTGCGATTAAAAGTTCGTGGCAAAGGTTACGAGATACTCACCACTACTGGGTTTCAATTCCAAACTGGTGCGATTAAAAGTAAAACATCTGAAAAACTGTTCAAATCGCAATGTGATTGTTTCAATTCCAAACTGGTGCGATTAAAAGGAACCGCATCCTGAACCTCACCGAGACGGATTCTCATGTTTCAATTCCAAACTGGTGCGATTAAAAGGTATTTGCTTGATAGACCCATTGTGGCTGTGGGAGCAACGTTTCAATTCCAAACTGGTGCGATTAAAAGTATTGAACAAACTGCAAAAGAACGTTCAGTTGCAATGTTTCAATTCCAAACTGGTGCGATTAAAAGAGACCTTGATAAAGAAGTCGTAAACCTAAAATGTAGTTTCAATTCCAAACTGGTGCGATTAAAAGTCACCAACCTGTCCAATCAGAGTGGCAGCCAAACAAGCGTTTCAATTCCAAACTGGTGCGATTAAAAGACAAAGGCACACTGGAGAAACAACAGTAGAATAGAAGTTTCAATTCCAAACTGGTGCGATTAAAAGACTATCCAGAAATGACATGTATATGATAACAAACCTGCACAGTTACTGTCAAGTTATTTTAGGTTTTGCGTGTATTTTTTGGATGTCTGCTGTCGACCTCTAATCGTGCAGATTCTCTGGGAGGTTGACGGCAGTAGATCTCAACTGCGTTTATAGGTGATTTTTGCTATATTTCGTAATGGATTATTAACGCAATTTTTGTGATAATTTAGAGGTCGACAGCAGAACATTATTATCATAATAACGACTTGTGCCAGTTAGTTCTTTTAAAGTGTTCCTACTCACTCATTAAGAATACGGAGTGCTTCCTCGATAGCAGTTTTCAGATTTGCATCCTCTGTATTTATCGCAATCCGTAAAGCAGTGCGGAAGTCTTGCTCTGCTTCCGATGTCCGACCTAACTTTTTCTTCGCATTTCCCCGCTGGTAGTATGCTTTGGCATAATAAGATCTGAATAGGATAGCTTCGTCATAATCCGCAATCGCCTCAGCGTATTGTCCTAACTCAGCCTTCACATTTCCCCGATGGTAGTATGCTCTGCCATCATCAGGATCAATTAGGATAATAGTTTCATAATCTGCAATTGCCTCAGCGTGTTGTCCTAACAGACTTTTTGTAGATCCCCGACAGTAGTAGGCATAGATAGCATCAGGTTTGAGGCGAATAGCGATGTCATAATCCGCAATCGCAGCAACGTGTTGTTCTAACCAAGACTTCGCATTTCCCCGATCGATGTAGTAATAGGTATTATAAGGATTGAGCTGGATAGCGATGTCATAATCCGCAATCGCATTAGCGTATTGTCCTAACCCAGCCTTCGCTTCTCCCCGTCGGTGGTATGCATAGGCATTATCAGGTTCGAGCTGGATAGCAGTGTCATAATCAGAGATCGCTGCAGCGTAGTATCCTATCTCAACCTTCATCCATGCCCCGCGTTGTCCTAACGATATTTTCGCATTTCCTCGATTAATGTATGCCTTGACATAATCAGGTTTGAGACGAATAGCGGTGTCATAATCTGCTATCTCATCAGCGTGTTGTCCATACATACGATTGATAATTCCTCGATTGTAGTATGCATAGGCATTATTAGGATTGATCTGGATAGCAGTGTCAACATCCGCGATATAATCCGCAATAGTTTCATCTGGGTATTGCAACCTACCATTGGCATAGCCTCGATTGATGTATGCCTTTACAAAATCGGGGTTGAGCTGGATAGCTGCTGTATAGTCTTTGATTGCACTGGCATAATCCCGTAAATCGTATTTCAGATTTCCCCACAAGAGATAGGTCTCTGCAGATATAGATTTTTTTTCTTGTGCCAAAGGTTTTACTGTTTTTGCCTGCTTCATCAGTTTCTTAAGCGTTTCTGATGGGATTGCGAAATTGCTTATCCCTCCGCCTTCAAACGTTATGAAGGACATGCCAACCACTTCACCTTTTGTGTTTAGCACGGGACAGCCACTGCTTCCGGGAAAAAAACTGCTTCCGAATCTGGTGGGAAGTCTTCTTTTTATTAGTTTTGGGGGCACCGTATTCTTCAAGCTGCCACTAATTCCCCCTAAAATCTTGATTCGTTCTTTTGTATCTTTACTTTGTGTGCTGCTGATAATCCCTTTTGAGAGCATGCCCGATCCTCCCGGACTCCAAGTGACATAGACGGTCTCCCAAATCTGAATCTTGTTGCTATCACCGATAGAGAGGGGTTTGATACCGTTGGCTTTTACCTTTAGCAGCGCGAGGTCATTTTTCTTGTCAGTTGCTGTAACGCCTTCAATGTTGTATGTTGTGGACTTACCGACCCTCTTTGCAGTCCCGTTTGCTGCGCCTTCAATCATGTGGTAGTTTGTCGCGATTAGGTTGGGTTTCACAAAGAACCCGCTGCCGATGCCCAATGTTCTTCCGTCTGTATCTTTCATTTCTAAGTATACCGTTGCTGCTAATGCTTTTTCGGCAATAGCTTCTACAGGCATGGTGGTTTGTGCGGATGCAGTGTTTATTGTGCAAAAGAGGAGAAAAACGATAATAGCGATCTGGAAATTTTTCCAAAATAATGTATCTCTATGTTTCATTGATATTTCCTTAGCAAAAATGACGGCATATACCATTATAAAAAAGAAATTCTTGTGGGTTGCTAAGTTTTTTATATTCATAAAATGATACTCCTTTTGAAAATTTTAGTTGACTAAAAAGTGAGCATAGAGGTAAAATGCCCAAATAAAATAGTCTTTTTATGTAAATACCGAACCCCGCAGGAGAACGCGGGGCTTAAAAAAGCTAAAGTTCGGCACAAGTTGGAATACTTTCCAAGACCTAAACCATAATATATCATAAAAACTCAAAATATGTCAATAATACAATAACACTTATATTCACCTCACTAAAGGAATAATTATGCGAAAACTACTCCTCCTATCACTGCTTATTCTAACCAGTTGTAGCACAAAAGAAGTATTTGTGGTTTTACGAGACGTTCCAGAAAAGCCCACTTTTACTGTTATTCCTGCGAACTATGTATATAATGAAGTCCAATTTGCTAATAGGGTTGAAAAATGTTTGATTGGTGCTCGAGTGAAAGTTGTTTCACATCCTGGCACAAAAGAAATACAAACAGAAGAGGGCAAAGCAAAAGGCAAATCTACTTCAGAACCAGCATTTGAAGCTTCTGGAAAAGTTATAGTTGAAAGATATCGCCAACGCGAACCAACAGATGCGGATTATATTGTAGAAACTTACGCTGTTTCACGACAGGTTAAAATAATTCGCAACAACCAAACTCATGAAATTTTGGCTGTATTAACAGCCCCAGTTGAAAATCCACGTCTTGGGGGTCCGCCGGGATATACATTGCAAGGATATGTTATACGCGTCCTAACCCACCTGGAAATCTTGAGAGTAACTAACTAATCAATAGTATAATTTTGTTCACATATCAAGTTTTTGTAGACAATACTTATATTTTAATCGTATAATAATAATGAGCATTCTAAAAGGATGCCACATCGCGCAGCGGAATTGCTAACCGCAAACACGCGCACCCCTTACAGTTTTTTACCTGTAATTCCTATTGTAGAGTCCGACCGGGCAGGATTACAAACCTGCCCACAGACTCACACATGGATGACCAAGCATAAACGAGTAAGGGAAATAGGAAATTGGTAAAAAGGCAACGGTAAGGGAAACCCCCATACAATCGTTGTAGACCACTGCCAAATAGAAAAATAGTTTATTGCCACAATACAAGGCAAGTCGTAAGTTATTCTCATTAAACCTGCATAAACAGGTTTAGGGCAGATACTATGTTTATTATAGTATTCTACAAGATCAACCGTGATTCTTATTTTATTGACAACAACGTCAAGATCACAACAGTCCCTCCCCAACAAGATCACGGAACCCAAAACAACAATGAAACAACAATAAGCATCGGAAATATAGGGAACATGCACCTTACACCTCTGAGTATACGCATCTATCAGAACATTTTGAAAACGGTAAACTGCTGCCTATATGACAAGAACATAGCAGCCAAACAGATCGTCCACGATGTAAGGAACATTCAACAACAAAGCGTCTTTGTGTTCTTACAAGTAGGAACACCGGAACGCATTATAGATGATTTCACAAGACCCAAACGGCACTCGCAAGCCCATCTACCTTCACAAGGATTTCAACAAGTATAAACACAAGCTAATCAACCAGTGCTAAATTGACTTCCAAACCTGCAAACAAAGGGAAAGGATTATGCACAAGGAAATCATAGACACTAACAACCGTAATTCTAAACCTTCTAAAAACGATGTGAAGACAGCACCCCCTGCCAAAATCACAGGACTTTATATTGACACGCACAAAACTCAAGATAAGTCTTCAAAATCCAAAGCAGAAAATTCGTTGAGAGGGTGGAAGAAAGCCACCGAGACCCCGCAGCAGTGGATAGAAAAACTTGAAAGTGGACAAACAATTCAGCCCAGCGATTACGACCCAACCCCCAACGGCACGTTCACACATTCGCAACACAATTGGATAGAGACGTTTATTGTCGCTATAGATGCAGATAATATCAGAGGCGTTGAGTTCACAAAAGATGGGGAAGACAAGAATCCGAAAGGCGTTGATCCGTTCACAGATGAAGATGGTATATTGACATTGCACCCCGAATTGCAGCGACTCGCTTATGCCATCGGGCAATCTGTATCCTCCATGAGTGAGGACAAACCACCACCCCACAGGCGATATAGGATTATCCTACTATTCAATAAACCGATACGGACAAAACAACAATATTACGCTATTCTTAACGACTTCGCGATGCAGTTCGCGATTATACCGCGACACAGAACAGGCAACACGGTTGATCTTAGAAGTCCGACTCAACCTGTATTCGGTAACGCAAGAAAAGGATATAATAAATTTCAGATTTATGGGAATGTATTAAACCTGGACAATTACCCAGAACCCGAAACACCCTTGACAGACAGACCAGAACCCCCATCCCGTGAGTTGACAGCAGAAGAACAACAGAATATCGCAAAGTTCACACAAGGCATGGGCATTGTATGGACACCCGCGAGAGATGGCAAGACGGGCAAACTGCAATCACAGTATTTTGAAAAACGCCATTGTAAGAAAACAAAGCACAAAAACCCCGACAAGAAAGCCGTTCAGTTCCACCAGCACCCAGATGGCAGCGTTGACGGGCATTGTTACGGTTGTCATAAATCATGGTATATCATACCACCGCCACAGAGTTCACGCTCACCAACACTACAGATTGACAGTGCCACAGTCGAGAGAAACAAAAACCAACTTTCAGACATTGACACTATCACAACATCGCTTGAAAATGCCATATCGGAAGCCATAGCGAAGCACCCAGACACCCGCAAACCGCATATTATCATAATGAAATACGATACAGGCATCGGGAAGACAATGACAACGTTAACAAAAGCACACAGCAATGGTAAAAAGGTTTTATCCTTGCTACACAATCATGATCTCGCACAACAGCAAAACGAAACCGCAGCAGAAATCGGATATACCACAGCCAGATTCAAGGGCAGAGGATACGAATTCGCTAATAGTGGACTTGCACATATACCGGTCAGAGTTCGGGAAGAAGACGAAACTCTGTTCCAAAAGCATGGCGTCATGTGTCCACTATACGATAAGATAAAGCCGTATTCAGAAAGACGCATAAGCCCGTGGATTGTGTGTTTTGGATGTCCACTGCGGAATGCATGCCAGAGTTACGGATTTTGGTCACAGTTTAAAGACATTCAACAAGCAGATTACGTCTCAATATGCAAACAGGATGCCATATTCAACCCCGACATGTGGACATTCCTAAACATAATCTTAACGGGGAAAATACCTTTTGAGGAAACCGAGAGCGATGAAGAAAAAGCAATCGCGGCAATGTTCGGATTAGACACAAGCCGAGAAGACACACCCGAATTCAAACATTTTGACATGGTAATCATAGACGACTACCATGTTTCAGATTTTTATGCAGAGAACAATTACACGATGGAAGAAATCGGGGATTTAGCCAAGAATTGGGAAAACACACACACAGGCAAAGTCATATCAGAAATTTACAACGCACTGATCCTACTCTGGACAGAAAAAGACACACAGCCAACAATAAAGGCATTGCGGAAAATACTTGACTCGCTTGATGAAGACGAGAAACAAGAAATCAACGAAACGTTAACAGAACACCCGATTCGTCATGACGATCATATAGAAGTAATGCGACCGTGGGAAGCGATACAGAGCGGAATATCGCTATATGATATAAGCCCCGTATGGTATCATTCGGATTGGACAATACTGCACCAACTCGAAACAATGATTCATCACACCCAAAACGAAACACAAGCCCCGCTATTCCTTGATCCGCAGACAGCAAACCTTACAATAATCACACCGCCACAGCTACACCCAACAATAAAGGTAATCGTTCTCTTATCTGCCACAGCCGAGATTGAAGGCACTAAAGAAGCATTAACAGGACAAAAATACCATTTAACCGTAAATCAAGGACAACAACCGAGACTCGCCCGTGGCGTTCAGTTGTTCCAGTTCGTAGATTCAAGATTCACACAGGAAAGCATTTTTGAAATTGAAAGAGACGCAGCGAGAAACAAACTCTATGAAACGAACGGTAAACCGAAAAAGATAGGGCAGTTGACAACCAAAGCCGAAAACCTATTAAAACAACTTATCAAATTAGTCAAGCAAGATGGAAGAAAAGCACTCTTTACCAGCTACAAGGAATTCACGGAAGAACCCTATATAAACCTATCAATAATCAAGCAGTTACACAGTGCTTTTACAATCAGACATTATGACCAAGTGGCAGGGCATAACTACGATGACTATAAAATCTTTATCAATTTCGGATACCCAAAAATAGAACATAAGACCATCGTTAAGCACGCAAAGATCCAACACGCCCATGACCCGAAACCGTTATCTTTTGAATACGAAGCAAAAAAGGTAACCGAGAGTGGATACACGGCAAAGATCAGAACATACAAAGACAATCGCGTTGAGAAGATACGCCAGCAGCTTATCATAGATAAATTAAAACAGACTACAGGCAGAGGCAGACAAGCAAGATGGGAAAATACAATTATCATAAATATATGTGCAGAACCAGTGCCAACCTTTACCGAAATCGCAAACCCGATAACAACCCAACAGATCATGGAAGCCGAGACACTAAATTTTGAACCCCCCAACCGACCAGAAGCCCCAATTCCGATGCAAACGACCGCAGAAAAAGTGATAAAGTTCGCATCAGAAAACCCCCAGATGACCCAACGTGAAATTGCACGCCTTTTTAGGATAACAACGGCAAGAGTGTCACAAATAGTTAATTCTCAAGAAATTCAAATTTGTGACACAATTCTCATGTATATATCTCATGAGAATTGTGTCACAAATTTAACTATGGCGACTCTTCAGAATAGGATTGACTCCAGAGGCGATAATCAACCGCAGAATTCGCAATTGTGTCGACAAGTGGAAAATTCTACAAATGACGACACTTTTAAGGGCAATGGCGACTCTACCAGCAGTTACAATTCAAGCAGTAGAAATGAATATCATAAAGACATACAAGGGCAAATATTAAACTTCTTCCAAGATACCAATAGCGAATTAAAGACAAGTGAGATTACAAAGCAAATAGCAGCCAACCGTCAAAATATCAATTCTGTTCTTTCAAAAATGGTAAAAACAGGGCAGCTTGAGAAACCGCGACATGGTGTCTATAGGTTACTCCCCAACGCCAAGATCAGCAGCTCCAAAGATTACAATTTCGCTATTTACAAGCACAAAGAAGGTGAGGTATTAGAAACAGCGAAGACAGGCGAAAGCTACAGGAAAATTGCGTTACATTGTAACGTTCCTTTAAAATTCGTTGAGTATTTACTCTTGGGAAACCAAACCCGATAAGACAAACTAATGATTTAGATAGACGCGTCTTACCTGCTCCATCTAAACCGACAATTTCTATGTATTGCATGAAACGTCTTTTTCCCTTCTATAATCAAGCGGAATAGTATTATACCAAAATTGTGTTGTTAAAATGCTTTTTTCAGTGGTAACATATTTATGTCAAGATTGATGAGGTGTAATGTTATGGCAGATGGAAACACGAATTTACCGGTTCCGACGGAAGTTGAGGTAATAGATCAAGTTGACGATCAATCTATTGTGGATATGCTGACGGGACAGGCGATTCAAGATTATGTCTATTCGTTCAAACAGGGTAGCCGTGTTGTGGAAGGTTTGACCCTTGCTGGTATAAATGAGGCAGCGAATCGCCGAGGCGGGATACAGGTAGAGCAGATTGCCTACAGAGAAACGCCACATTCTTGGATTGCGACTGCGGAAGCGATAGATACCGTCACGGGTAGTTCACGCTACGGGGCTTATGAACAGGCGAAAAAGATTGGAAGCCGTGTTGATCCGTTTGCTTTCACGAAAGCGATCCATAAGGCACAGCGAAATGCGATCAAGCAGCTCATCCCAGTTCCTGTTATTCGTGAGGTGTTAAACTACTATCTGAACGGAAGCACAGCAGCACTGGAAACACAGGCTGAGACTGAAGAGTCCGCTACGGATAATATCACTAATGCTCAAAAAGCTGCGTTTGCTATTGCTGCGAAACTGAAAGCACCTCTCAAGAAATCAGATATTACGGATAAGCAGCTGTGGGATTATGTCAAACGCACATACGAAGTTGCGTCAAGGAATGATATGACCGAGCAGCAGTGGACGGAACTTGCGGCTGAGTTTAAAGCTGCGGAAACGACACCGGTATTATTTGAGGAACTCAAGAAACGGATACTAACTGAAAAAGAAGGTTGACACACTAATCTATGGCATACGCTAAACTGACTCCATCTCTTGTTGATGCGTTTATCAAAGAATTTGAAGTTGTTGCGACTGCGGATCTGATAGGGCAGTCTGCGGTATCTGTCCGAAAACTCTCTATCCGTGCTATCTGTGAAAAAGTCGGTGTTAGTCACAACACTTTTTATCGTTGGTTGCGTGCGTATCGTGCGTTAGTTGCCAGAGATAAAAAGGGACAGGAACAGGAACAGACGCTGATTGCTTTTGGTGAGGCGGTAGAGACGATGTATGCGGATTATGCGGAACAAAAACATATAGCAGCTGTTGACACATTACCTACTTGCGATCCGCCTTCTGTTGATGATTTTGAAGCGTTGACTGAGCAGTTGACAGAGACGTTCAAAGTCGTAGAGTTTGACAGCCTAACTTCGCGAAAAAACGAGTAAATCAAAAATGAAATTGACTAACTACCGAAAAGTGAAAAATATGAGTATTGCTATAAACTCAAATTACATAAGGGATTTTAGGCACTTTCTGAAACAATAGCAAACACAGAGTTGGTCGTTTAGAAGAAACGAGTGTAATATTTTTGAAGGGGGGAAAAGATGATGGAAAATGATGCGTATAGGGCTAAACTGGAGGAGCTCTGTGGGAAATATCCTGACTGGGAAGAAAACGAACAGGCTTTGGATTACGGATTGGAGATATGGAAGGCAACGGAAGAATATGTAGAAGCAACACATCGAGGTGCCATCACATCGACAGAAAAAAAGGCAGATAAAGTCTTTCACAAACTCATGAATAGTGGCATGCTAAAGTCGTGTCTCACAGATAAGTTGCGGAAACTGGTGATCCGATACCATGCCAGAAATAAATCTACCACAGACGCGGTCGTGTCCATCTTGCATCGTGAGGATATGGAAAAGATTACACCTTTTTATCTTTTCAGACATCCCAACGTTTGTGGCTATGAAAACATCAAGAAGTTTCTCGTTGCAAGGCTCTCATATCTCACGCCCTCAAATGTTCGATGGCCGCGGAAAAAGTATGATGCATACTGGAAAGAGGCACGGCAAGAGTATTTAGACAGCATAGATGAGATACCGCTTACACATGTGAGTGAACAGCTCCAAGAACTCTCAGAACATTATCAACAGCTAAAATCTGCGTTTGACAGGACAAATAATCCATCTGAAAAAGAACGGCTGCATAGATGTATGATGCAGACTATGGCAGGTATACACAAGATGACAAAATCCCCCGTTGTAAATGCTGCTCACCCACTGGCATTGACACAAGAGAAAAATCCGAAAGCTTTACCAACTCCTAACGATGATAACATCCTTGAGATACCAGCCGAAGGTGTCATTGTGACGGCAAAAAAGTGAGTCCGGAAAAACAGGATTCTCTTCTTTGCTAAAGTCTGACCGTTTCCCCTGTTCGCTTTGAAAATGACTGAAAGCAGCATGACTGCACTTTTTGTCTATTTTTTGCTATAGGTTAGCGATTCGGGGGTGTGTGCGTAAAAATTAAATTTTTTTTAGGGATTTGAAAAAACGGCTTCCGCTCTTGTGTATAAAGGCACGGTAGCACTTTTCCCTTTTTATACGCCAGTCCGTTTAATGTCCGTTTATTGCGTGCGTTTTATTCAGCGTTTTTCTGTATAAAGTGGGGATAAGGTGTAAAAACCGTGTTGCCGGTAAGGTGTAAGTGTAAGTGTAAATACCGTTTTTTATGGTAAGGTGTAAAAACCGTTCCCTAACGATGATAACATACTTGAGATACCAGCCGAGGGTGTCATTGTAGAAGCAGAAAAGTGAGTCCGGAAAAACATGACTCTCTGTTCTTTTACTAAAGTCAAGTCCCCCCTTCGCCAAATGGCGAAGCCTATTTCTAATGTTTATTACTCCCCTGTCTGTTGGGACGATTATTCATCTATGTTGTTAATTCGTGAGTTGACTATCTCCCACAGGGTTGGTCGTGGGTGTATTAGTTCTGCTATCGCTACGTATAATTTACCTCTTGCCCACATCGTATGAAGTATAAACCAAAGTAGAAGTGAAAATTCTATCGTAATAGGATAAATGTATGACATCAAAAATTTAAATCCTATTGATAGAATTACAAGTGCGATAAAATCAAGTAAGTATCCAAAGTGTTGCATAGATCTCCTTTAACATTTTGTAAATAGTTTGTGCGAAATCGGTAGCTACTTTTATGGCTATTTTGTTTTCCAGATTTCTTTGAAAATGGCTG
>CBDHDL010000018.1:0-6414 GCA_965261435.1 Candidatus Poribacteria bacterium | reverse complement strand
GAGCCTTCAACTGGAATGGAAAGAACATAGATTAAGTAGCGAGCTCACAAAAGGGTCACTGGAGCGAGTGTTTTAGGGAAGGGACTACGAGATCGCTCTGGCGAGCGTTTGCGACAAGTAACGAGAGATACCTTGAATGGAGCCATATAGTCCTCATCTTTGAGATAGTCATGTAGCACGCCACCTCTGATCTCCTCCACAGTGAAACTCTTTCATTCGCCAGTTTCTCGAAATATCCTTTCTTCACACTCAGCAATCACTTGTCCAGCTTTGCCAGGAGTAAAGTAGAATCTCTTAAAACCCTGAAGGAAACAGTAGAGATTAGAAGAGAGCCAATACCCTAAATTTCAAAGAAAACACATAAACTTCAACATTCAAAGCATACTATATGACAGATAACAGAAACCTACAATGCTTAAGAGCTCCTTGTAAAGTTCATCATTTTCGATGTGGGATAACCACTTCTGATATTCAACTTTTTCCAGATCCAAACGCTGCATATTTCTATCAACACTGAACAACATTGAACATAGGTAACACATAATTTACATAAGGCCTATAATATTTATGAGTAAATAATAAATTTAAAGGAAATTAAGGAAAGATTATTAAAATGACTAGGTTAATACCCTAGTTAGTAGTTTTAAAGAAAATTAACAAATGCAAGTCCATTTTGATAAATTTAAAGTTACATATTTTAAATTGTGTTTATGGAAACAATTTCCATAGTAAAATTAATAAGAATTGTAAAAAAATAAACAGTTTAATGGATGTGCATTTGAAAACTTTAAAATTAAAATTGTTTTAATAACAATAACACAGGGGTGGCTACTATACTGTAGCAAATTTGTTTTGTTTTACAAATCATGATATAAATGTTATTGTAGGACATAATTGTTATTTCACACCAAATTAACCTAACAATAAAATTTTATTGTATCATAAAACAACAAATTCTAGACTTTATAATAATAAAGAAGTCCATTAAGATAAAGGTTATGTTGTATAGACATACATTACATTCTTTTGTTCACTAAAATAATGTTTATGACATTGTTATAAGTTTATTTATTCAGAACAATGTCAGGATTAAATATAGATTAAATATATTATTAAATATAGTAGAGTATTATTTTAACATGTAACATGTAACATAGAACATAAATAGTATTTGCCATAATCAGTGTTTTGCAAGTAGCAGCCAAAGCCAAAATTATGAAAAATAAGGAGTTATGGACAAGAGTCCATCTCTCTACCAAATTAAGTATTTTATAATATTATGCATAAAAAAAAATTTTGTTGGCTTACTGCAATGAAGGCAAATATAATGTAATTTTATCAGAGTAATTATATTCATAACCCAAAAATTGTTGGATAATTCACCATGACAATAAATGATTTAGTAACATTTTGTAATGAAGTATACCTTCTTATACACCTTTTAGATCAGAATGTTCAGTTTCCCTCATAAATTACAATTCTGTACTGTTTGCATCTTCTAGTGGCATTTCTTCTGCAAATGGGCAATCAGCTCCACCAGTTCCACCATTTTGCTCATCAATTAAGTCAGGTAGGGAACTTTGGGATGAATGGGATTGGGCCACTTCAGCTAATACTGCAAGTGAATTTGTTGCAGTAGTTGGGGTAGTTGAAGTGCTAGGATTGTCCATGTTGACATCTGCTTTCGTATCTTTTGGGATGTCCTCATTTTTGCCATAACCACTAGGAGACTGCAATCTAGGTCTCTTGTGTTGTTGCTGAATATTATCAAATAGAGTTACCTTCTTTCTTTTCTGTAAATCAGCTAACAGCCATTCATAGGAACCTCTCTCATGTATCCATTGGAATTGTTCACAAGTTGACTTGTGACCCATATATGCTATTTCTGCTGCTGTACCACATCCACATGGTTCTTGTTGTCCATTTTGGGAATTATGGTGGTACATGTCATAGATTTTTCCTTGTGCTACTTTTTCACTTATGGAAAGATCATTTCTAGTATCTGGGATATTGATGTAGTTGGGGTTATACCAGATACATTTCTTGTCATGGATTCTAGCTTTTGGGCATGTGCATCCAATGGATTCCCCACTGTCATTAGATAATAATAGCCTCCAATCATTTTTGTAAGGTTGAACAGACCTATTTCTCATAATTAGGACGGTCCTGTTCAAGTGGTACCTCAGTCCAAGACTCCGTCGACGAGTCACCCTAGGCGACCGCCGACTGCTACTCTCAAGGAGTAAAGCTCTTAAAAGGACCAATGGTCTTGAGAGAAGTGACATGGTTGACTAGTCGCCGCCGGCAACTGCCAACTATGCCCACTATGTAATTGTCTACAGGATAAGGTCTTGAAAGACAAAGGTTCTGTAAGGAATGTACGGCACCCCAGCGCTACGTCGTCGACTCGTCAATCTCGTCGACCGCCGATGCCAGTACACCCATACATTTGACCTTAGATCTAGATAGACAGGGTCTTGTAAGACATGGTCTTGAAGGAACACAATCAACGCATGTTGTGATCGCTGTACGAGCTACCAAATTATGGCTAGTACCAAGCGCCCCCGCTAGAGGCCACTCTTAATAAAACCCCGAGATCAGCCTTTTGCTGATAACAGCTAGACTGAGTGACACCCACAGTGTCCCCCAATCAGCTGCCCTCCTATTGTGGTATGTTTCCCGCCAGAAGCAGATGCCTGTGCGACACCCTAAGTGCCGCCCAATCATCTGACTGCATGGCACCGCCTCTAGCTACTCAACCAATTGCATTGGATGCGCTCCTTCACCTATTGTACTCATGCGTACTTAAACCCTAGGAGCGTTAGGCTCTAGGTTAATTCATGTTATTGCTTAAGATTATTATTTTGTTATTCATTATATTGTTATTACTTACTTATTATTGAACTATGAACTTGTATATATTATTAATTCGTAGTTCCTGTGTAGAATCCGTAACTAATTCTACACCCGGTATATTTGTGCATTGATGTATTGTGCACCAAGGACTGGTGCACCCGCTTTGTGTATATTTTGTGCACATTTGGAGGAACAATAAATAACGGACATTTCCAAAGTAAGTACTGAAGTTATTCTAACTTATTGTAAACCTTTGGATCCGTGCTCGTAAGTGACTTTCATCTCCTGTGAGAATCGTAAGACCCTCCGTCAAAGACTCTGGGTCCCTCTCATGAACATTGAATATCGCACATGCCGAATATAGACATTTATAGAAGTACTGAGTACAGTAAGGGCAGTCGTAGCCTCCCCAAGGACATGTACGACGCGTCGCTCTCGTCATACCGTGACACAGCCTTACTGCACGCAAGCCGATACTTCTGCATTAACTTTTAATTGTATGGCTAACCCTACTTGTCGCGCACCTGTATTCCCCTAAAGCTCTGCGTGCGTAAATCTGCAAAGAAGGTTCGCTCATATAATTTGGGTGAGCATCCGAGCAAAGACAAAGAAGGTTCGCTCATATAATTTGGTGGAGAATCCGAGGCATAGAGGTATTTTCAAAAAGAAGATGGAAGGAGCAGAGCACAAAACCCGTGGAAAGTTGTTCTGCTAACAGTGAAAACTACAGTGAGAAACAGATAAGGGAAGGACATTGAGGAAAACTCCAAAAGTTTGAACAGTCTTCAAGATTAACCAGTGGAGGAAAAATTCAAATTTCAACCGTTGGGATCAGAAGACACAAGAGACGCTTTGCTGAGCAAACAATCTGGTGGTAGATGTTATCTTCGAGACAATAGACCGCCCAGGATGAGCAGATGCTGAGCACAAGTTTGGCGCCAAAAGTAGCCAGGCACAGCACAACATCAATAGGACCAGACGGAAGCTGCAGTAAAACAAACACTGTATACCCGTGGCTAATGGAACTGTTAAAACAACAGTTAGGTAATGAATGGTAAGAGGTGAGATAAGCTATCAGCTATCAGCTCATAACCCAGCCAATGTTTCCTTAAGCACACGTAATCAATACAAATTGATTGAATGGAATTCCGTTATCCTTAATTAATTGGTCATCAAAGGGAAGTCACAATGTTAATGTTGTAACACCTAACCACGATATCCGCCTGTCAAAGTCAAATCAAAATCAAACTGTGAGTAAATCTAAGAGTCCTACTCTTCACGTATCTTACAGTTAGTTTCAAAGAGAAATTTTTTTTTTCTCTTCCTTTTCTTAGGTTACAAGTTTAAGCGTTGTCTAGCATTCAAGCAAGTTCAAACGTATATATTAGTACCCCCCCGCTTTTGGCAAATAGTAGCAGTATAGGTCATCTAAAAGGCTTATACCCTGGACCGGTTCGACTAGTCGACCCCGTCATACTAACACACGTTTTGTTACAGAATGAGGTCGAATCATAGGACACGATCCAGACTACAAATACCAAAAGGCAAGATGTCAGACCCACCCAAGGGCACGCAACGAGAGTTTGCTAGCTCCAAGAAAGTGGTAGCATCTAAAGTTAAGAAGGGTACAGCGGTTAAACGTTCAATTTCAGGTTTGAAAGCAGCCTCGCCTAAGCCGTTATCACCTAAAAGATGTAAGACGTCACCCCCCTCGTACACAGACGTGATGGAGGAACGCAATGCTGTGAGCCCGCCCGCTTCACAGACTCCAATGGTACCCGTGATGAGGTCACCCCCGCCCGTATCGCGTTTAACCCAAGCGACACGTGTTGCTCAAGTTAATTTACCTTCAAATGGCGTTTTAGGTACTTCAATCAACACAACCAACGGAGCTGAGAAGACAACCTCACCAGCACATCTACAAATTCCGTCTAGTAGGCCTGGTACTCCCAAGCAGCCTTCTAGACCAGGGTCAGCACTATCGGAGACACATGGATCACTGCCATCCACGCGTCCCCCCAGTCGTGCTACGACACCCCTAGTCCCGAATATTCAAATTTCAGCAAATAAAGGACCTTTTGTGGTGACGACTTCGACCAGTCGCACACGTCGACCGGACAGCCTCACTGCAAGCCCTGATTTGTTGATAGGGTCTAGTAAGGAGTCAAGTTCCCATGAGGGACATACTAATGAGAACATTTCTCAAGTTTCAGGTAATTCCAAAATACATGGAATGATGTTGAAGTACTCGGATGATGAGCTTACTGATGAGCAGATGAGACAGATGGATCTTGGAGTCGCCGCCCACCAGTACATGATGGAATATGACGCCCAACTTCCTGATACTCCTTCTTTTCAGAAAACTCAATCGTCAGTGCAAAGTCAACAGGAGGACAGATTCATCCCTGATGGTCAGAACACCAGGTTAAGCCAGGTCGCTCACCAGCAGCCAGCAGCTTTACCTGATGGCACCCCAGGAGTTCGGATCCAAATCCCCTACCTGAATGAATTCTTTGATACCAACTGGTATCTGGTCGTAGAGGAGACGTACGCTTTGTACGCTATTTATGACAATTTCTTTTCTATGATCCCCTATACAGCTCAAATTGTACCGTTTGATCTAGTTGCCTTAGACATTGATTTACAGGAGCATGCAGCTGATAGAGCCTGTCGAATCAACACGAGACAAGATGAGGTGAAGCAGATTACTGATGCATTCTCAACATGGTTAGAGTCTGCCCCTGTCAGTAGACACTTCTCCAAGTCAATGCTTTCTCGTCAAGATAGACATCGCATACACCTGGATTTCGTCGATGCTACTGATTACTATAGTTCAATTTTCAGAGCATATGAGGATCTCATCTCGGTTGACCCAGCCAACCGTGCTTCGATTCTGACTCATCGTGATGCCGATATGGAGAAGGTTAAGGATTGCTTCAGACGTATTGAGACTGTTGCAGTCGCTGATAATTATCATAGATCAGTTTTAGGTCTACCCCCTGCCCCATATCCGGAGATCCTGCCGACTCAGAATCAATTGCAGACAAATAGCACAGACTACTTGACTGCACGCGCAAAAGTAGAAGTAGGAGAAATCTTGAGAATCATGGAAAGAGCTGAAATGTATCCGGACGGAGCCGACGAGTCGACCCAGTCAACACGTACAGCCCCCAGGACACCCAGCTCCCAGCAAAGGACACCACTACAAAGAAGATTCACGTTCAGAGCCCTCGACAAGTCTTCACCTTCCGAGACTGGACAGCAGAAAACTTCAACTGTAGGAGAGAGTACTGAACCAACAATAGGATTCAGACCGGTGCAGAGACCTCCCTCTACAGGTGGTACCCACCCCCCCTCTCAGGTGACCCATTCTCAAGGCATGCAGCTGTTGGATACACAATCCACCCAAGGACATGTTATCCACCGCCCTACACCTGCGAGAGCTGTTGCTACACCAACAGCACCTATTCCAGATGCAACACCCCGTATGGTACAGAATGTGACCCCAGCTAGCTCTGCAATAACTACACAGGTCAGGACTGACGTCCCAGCACCGCC
>CBDHDL010000017.1:0-16749 GCA_965261435.1 Candidatus Poribacteria bacterium | reverse complement strand
TTTATTTGGACTTAGAATATTTCATGCATTACAAAACTTAGAAAATAAATGGAAGCTCAGAACTTAGAAAATAAATGGAAGCTCAGAACTTAGAAAATAAATGGAAGCTTGAAACTTAGAAAATTTCAGGAGAAATCTGGACATAGAAAATTTTTGAGTTGTTAAACTTAGAAAACTTTCATGAGAGGTCTGGACTTGGAGAATTTTTCAACTGAGTTTAGACTTAGTCACAATTGAGGATTGGACTTTAAAAATTTTTAGTTGAAGTTGAACTTTAAAAATTTTGGTTCAAGTTAAACTTAGATATTTTTCAAATCAGAACTTAAAATTTTTTTACTTTGAAAAATTTTTTTTTTAACTTAAACTTTGTAAGTAATTCATTGTATAACATCATAGACTATCAAGGTACATTAGGGTTATTGACACCTTACCTTATGTCTTTGATTTAGTTTAAATTTGAGACTAACTTGTTTGGAAAAGTGGATGTGACTACAGACATTGTGTATCCATAAAGCCTTCATCAGTTAATTCCAACTAAAACTGAAAACTAAAACTGAATCATCAACAGGTAATAGTTATTCATAGAAATTTAGTGTTAAAAATTTAGTTAGACATTTGTCAAACTAATATCTAATGTCTTGGGGTAACCAAGAACATTGCCAAAATAAATTGACAACTGAAGAGAAAGAGAAATTGAAAATACTTCAACAAAGGAAGGACTCATTGATAGGCAAGTACCACAACCACACACTAATTAAACGTCAAACAACAACTCATGAAACTTGGTTAAACACATTCATCACTAACAATACAAAGAAAAGAATTCAAAGATAGAGAAACTCTACCTCATAGGTGTAGAATTAAAAGGAGTAGGTTTAGAGAGAATTACCCTAGCTTATTTGATTATCCAAATGAGATTTTAAAACATCATACAGGAACAAGAAGCCACAATTAAAAACAAATCAAAGAAAGAAAAGAGTGGTAAACAAAAGCCATCACAATTATCAGTAGTATCTGGACAACAAGATTCAGATTTAATACCACCTCAAACACCAGTCATAATACCTGGAAATAGGGATGAAGAAAGAAATTACTATTGGTCTCTTAGAGACATTCCCAAATTTGAGGGAAAAGGTGAGCAAACCATTCTCACATCTTATGGAGTTTGAAGATTATCTCATAGCTTCAGGTGTAAGAATAGAACCAGATGAAGATGAGAATGGAAGAAGAATTGATGTAGATTACAGAGACATCATCAATAAATTCAAGGCATCACTTAAAAATAATGCCAGGGTTTGGTATAGTATGTACATTGATGGTAGGATCACAGATTTGTATTCAGAAGCAGGTTGGAAAACAATCAAGAGTAAATTTCTTACATACTTCAATCCAATAGGAAGTACCAAGGAACAACAGATAAAAGCTTGGAAAGAATTGATATGGAAACCAGAAGAAGAAAAACTAACTGATTTTGTTTTTAGATTCAGTCAGTTAGCACATGAGTTAGCTTACACAGATGAGCAACAAATATCACACTTTGTATTGTGCATACCAAGAGGATTGTACTTGTACTTAGAAGGTGCAAAGACAATACCTGATGCAGTTGAAAACCTTAGAAAAGGAATAGCTTTAGGTGGCTTAGATACTTTCAACTCTGTATCTACAACAGTGGATGATAGAAAACCTGTTGTACCATTTATGGCAATCAAAGAACATAGAGAACAGGTGAATACAAAAGACACTATTAGAGTAGTAGCAGAATCTATACAGGATTCAATATATGAAAACAATAAAACAATAATGAGACAATTAGACAAGATAGGTGATAGAATAGCAAATGTTATAGAAGATTTTCAAAGGGAACAATCATCAAGAGATAGCAGAAACAGATACAGAGATAGATCCAATAGTAGGGATAGAGATAACTCGGGAGATAGTTACAGAAATAGAAGTAGAGACAGAGGAAGATCAAACTCAAGGGAAGGTAGAAACAACAGACAGAGATCTGGTTCAGGTCAAAGATACTTTGACAAAAAGGATTTCTGTGATTACTGCAACAGAACAGGTCATTCAACACATGAATGTTTTAAACTTGAGAACTATTTGAAGAAGCAAGGCAAAAGAATAGTGTTGCATGATAATGATGATATTCAAGATATAGCACAGGCTGTACAAGATCTTAATACAAAGATCAACAGTATGAAACTGAACAGTTCAACAAACAACTAAAGGATTCCTTGTGCGTTGAAGGAAATCCTAAGAAATGTCCAAAACCATGTCCATCTGTTTCTTTTTGTTTAAAACTTGATACAATTGAGGAGACAGATTTAGAGGATTCACTTGTTGAAACAGAAACTGAATCTTTTCAAAATGAAAATACATTTTCCTGTAGTGAACAAGAACAGACTCAACTTGGGGAATTAATTAGTAGTCCTGAAGTTGAATCTGATAATTTAAGTGAGTTAGATATTGGACCTTTTGATATTTTATATGGTGAAATAGATGAAGATAATTTTCATCAAGAAATGAAAGGCAATGATTTGACTTACTATCCATTGTTTAGTGATAAAGAATTCCTTAATGAAGATTGGCAAAATTACACATGTATTGAGTCATGTGCTGCCATAGGGAATGCAAGGCATGGATGTGAGTCTCTTGGGACAGATATTCAGAGTATCAGAGAAATTGATGACTCAGGTTGTATGTTGACAAATGTAACAGGAAGTAGTATCTTGAAAATTACTGATCACACTAGTCAAGTGAAGCCTGGAAAATTGTCAGTTAGATTCATCCTTAATGATAGAGAACCCTGTAGTGCAGACCCTTCATCAAGGTTTGAAAGAACTTTTGACTCAGAACAGTCTGAAGTTGTTTCAGAAGATGAATCTGAGATTGGTATAGTTTCAGAATTGGAAGATGATTGGTACTCATGTGAAAGTTCAGATGATGAGGATGAATATTTCTATAATGCTGTTAGCCTTGTGAATTCTCATGATGCATTGTTAAGCTCTCTTCCCCACCAGGTCACTGAAACTCCTTGTGAGACAAATTTGGATGGGCTGGCGCTGGGTTGTAGGCAACCTTCTAAATCTGACCAAGCCTCTGACCTTGAAGAAAAGGCATGCTTGCATGTAGCTATCCAAGTCCCTGAGCTCAATGAGACATACTTGTGTGAAGGTAAGCAAAAGACTAAGAATGATGTTAGCCAATTAAGAATATTGTCCAACATGATGGAAAAGGAGACACATGTTGACAGTACGTCTTCTGGCGAGCAAGCAGACATATGCCAGACTTTGTTTGATATTGTTGAAGACCAATCAGATGTACACGGGAGGGCTGTAAAGGAAACAGCCATCTCTGGCCATCCACAAAGTGACCAGTTGAGGTGAACAGACCTATTTCTCATAATTAGGACGGTCCTGTTCAAGTGGTACCTCAGTCCAAGACCCCGTCGACGAGTCACCCTAGGCGACCGCCGACTGCTACTCTCAAAGAGTAAAGCTCTTAAAAGGACCAATGGTCTTGAGAGAAGTGACATGGTTGACTAGTCGCCTTCGACAACTGCCAACTATGTCCACTATGTAATTGTCTACAGGATAAGGTCTTGAAAGACAAAGGTTCTGTAAGGAATGTACGGCACCCCAGCGCTACGTCGTCGACTCGTCAATCTCGTCGACCGCCGATGCCAGTACACCCATACATTTGACCTTAGATCTAGATAGACAGGGTCTTGTAAGACATGGTCTTGAAGGAACACAATCAACGCAGGTTGTGATCGCTGTACGAGCTACCAAATTATGGCTAGTACCAAGCGCCCCCGCTAGAGGCCACTCTTAATAAAACCCCGAGATCAGCCTTTTGCTGATAACAGCTAGACTGAGTGACACCCACAGTGTCCCCCAATCAGCTGCCCTCCTATTGTGGTATGTTTCCCGCCAGAAGCAGATGCCTGTGCGACACCCCAAGTGCCGCCCAATCATCTGACTGCATGGCACCGCCTCTAGCTACCCAACCCAATTGCATTGGATGCGCTCCTTCACCTATTGTACTCACGTGTACTTAAACCCTAGGAGCGTTAGGCTCTAGGTTATTATGTTATTCGTCAGTTATTATGTTGTTAGTTGTTATTCATTCATTCGTTATATTGTTATTTATTATTGAACTATGAACTTGTATATATTATTAATTCGTAGTTCTTGTGTAGAATCCGTAACTAATTCTACACCCGGTATATTTGTGCATTGATGTATTGTGCACCAAGGACTGGTGCACCCGCTTTGTGTATATTTTGTGCACATTTGGAGGAACAATAAATAACGGACATTTCCAAAGTAAGTACTGAAGTTATTCTAACTTATTGTAAACCTTTGGATCCGTGCTCGCAAGTGACTTTCATCTCCTGTGAGAATCGTAAGACCCTCCGTCAAAGACTCTGGGTCCCTCTCATGAACATTGAATATCGCACATGCCGAATATAGACATTTATAGAAGTACTGAGTACCAGTAAGGGCAGTCGTAGCCTCCCCTAGGACATGTACGACGAGTCGCTCTCGTCATACCGTGACACAGCCTTACTGCACGTAAGCCGATACTTCTACATTAACTTTTAATTGTATGGCTAACCCTATTTGTCGCGCACCTGCATTCCCCTAAAGCTCTACGTGCGTAAATCTGCAAAGAAGGTTCACTCATATAATTTGGGTGAGCATCCGGGCAAAGAAGGTTCGCTCATATAATTTGGTGGAGAATCCGGGCATAGAGGTATTTTCAAAAAGAAGATGGAAGGAGCAGAGCACAAAACCCGTGGAAAGTTGTTCTGCTAACAGTGAAAACTACCGTGAGAAACAGATAAGGAAAGGACATTGAGGAAAACTCCAAAAGTTTGAACAGTCTTCAAGATTAACCAGTGGAGGAAAAATTCAAATTCCAACCGTTGGGATCAGAAGGCACAAGAGACGCTTTGCTGAGCAAATAATCTGGTGGTAGATGTTATCTTCAAGACAATAGACCGCCCAGGATGAGCAGATGCTGAGCACAAGTTTGGCGCCAAAAGTCGCCAGGCACAGCACAACATCAATAGGACCAGACGGAAGCTGCAGTAAAACAAACACTGTATACCCGTGGCTAATGGAACTGTTAAAACAACAGTTAGGTAATGAATGGTAAGAGGTGAGATAAGCTATCAGCTATCAGCTCATAACCCAGCCAATGTTTCCTTAAGCACACGTAATCAATACAAATTGATTGAATGGAATTCCGTTTATCCTAAATTAATTGGTCATCAAAGGGAAGTCACAATGTTAATGTTGTAACACCTAACCACGATATCCGCCTGTCAAAGTCAAATTAAAATCAAACTGTGAGTAAATCTAAGAGTCCTACTCTTCACGTATCTTACAGTTAGTTTCAAAGAGAAATTTTTTTTTCTCTTCCTTTTCTTAGGTTACAAGTTTAAGCGTTGTCTAGCATTCAAGCAAGTTCAAACGTATATATTAGTACCCCCCCCGCTTTTGGCAAATAGTAGCAGTATAGGTCATCTAAAAGGCTTATACTCTGGACCGGTTCGACTAGTCGACCCCGTCATACTAACACACGTTTTGTTACAGAATGAGATCGAATCATAGGACACGATCCAGACTACAAATACCAAAAGGCAAGATGTCAGACCCCACCCAAGGGCACGCAACGAGAGTTTGCTAGCTCCAAGAAAGTGGTAGCATCTAAAGTTAAGAAGGGTACAGCGGTTAAACGTTCAATTTCAGGTTTGAAAGCAGCCCCCGCCTAAGCCGTTATCACCTAAAAGATGTAAGACGTCACCCCCCTCGTACAAAGACGTGATGGAGGAACGCAATGCTGTGAGCCCGCCCGCTTCACAGACTCCAATGGTACCCGTGATGAGGTCACCCCCGCCCGTATCGCGTTTAACCCAAGCGACACGTGTTGCTCAAGTTAATTTACTTTCAAATGGCGTTTTAGGTACTTCAATCAACACAACCAACGGAGCTGAGAAGACAACCTCACCAGCACATCTACAAATTCCGTCTAGTAGGCCTGGTACTCCCAAGCTGCCTTCTAGACCAGGGTCAGCACTATCGGAGACACATGGATCACTGCCATCCACGCGTCCCCCCAGTCGTGCTACGACACCCCTAGTCCCGAATATTCAAATTTCAGCAAATAAAGGACCTTTTGTGGTGACGACTTCGACCAGTCGCACACGTCGACCGGACAGCCTCACTGCAAGCCCTGATTTGTTGATAGGGTCTAGTAAGGAGTCAAGTTCCCATAAGGGACATACTAATGAGAACATTTCTCAAGTTTCAGGTAATTCCCAAATACATGGAATGATGTTGAAGTACTCGGATGATGAGCTTACTGATGAGCAGATGAGACAGATGGATCTTGGAGTCGCCGCCCACCAGTACATGATGGAATATGACGCCCAACTTCCTGATACTCCTTCTTTTCAGAAAACTCAATCGTCAGTACAAAGTCAACAGGAGGACAGATTCATCCCTGATGGTCAGAACACCAGGTTAAGCCAGGTCGCTCACCAGCAGCCAGCAGCTTTACCTGATGGCACCCCAGGAGTTCGGATCCAAATCCCCTACCTGAATGAATTCTTTGATACCAACTGGTATCTGGTCGTAGAGGAGACGTACGCTTTGTACGCTATTTATGACAATTTCTTTTTTATGATCCCCTATACAGCTCAAATTGTACCGTTTGATCTAGTTGCCTTAGACATTGATTTACAGGAGCATGCAGCTGATAGAGCCTGTCGAATCAACACGAGACAAGATGCGGTGAAGCAAATTACTGATGCATTCTCAACATGGTTAGAGTCTGCACCTGTCAGTAGACACTTCTCCAAGTCAATGCTTTCTCGTCAAGATAGACATCGCATACACCTGGATTTCGTCGATGCTACTGATTACTATAGTTCAATTTTCAGAGCATATGAGGATCTCATCTCGGTTGACCCAGCCAACCGTGCTTCGATTCTGACTCATCGTGATGCCGATATGGAGAAGGTTAAGGATTGCTTCAGACGTATTGAGACTGTTGCAGTCGCTGATAATTATCATAGATCAGTTTTAGGTCTACCCCCTGCCCCATATCCGGAGATCCTGCCGACTCAGAATCAATTGCAGACAAATAGCACAGACTACTTGACTGCACGCGCAAAAGTAGAAGTAGGAGAAATCTTGAGAATCATGGAAAGAGCTGAAATGTATCCAGACGGAGCCGACGAGTCGACCCAGTCAACACGTACAGCCCCCAGGACACCCAGCTCCCAGCAAAGGACACCACTACAAAGAAGATTCACGTTCAGAGCCCTCGACAAGTCTTCACCTTCCGAGACTGGACAGCAGAAAACTTCAACTGTAGGAGAGAGTACTGAACCAACAATAGGATTCAGACCGGTGCAGAGACCTCCCTCTACAGGTGGTACCCACCCCCCCTCTCAGGTGACCCATTCTCAAGGCATGCAGCTGTTGGATACACAATCCACCCAAGGACATGTTATCCACCGCCCTACACCTGTGAGAGCTGTTGCTACACCAACAGCACCTATTCCAGATGCAACACCCCGTATGGTACAGAATGTGACCCCAGCTAGCTCTGCAATAACTACACAGGTCAGGACTGACGTCCCAGCACCGCCGACTGTAGCCCCCGTGGAACCCTCAGCACCACAGCCGAGAGTACCCCTTGCACCGCTCGCTGCACCACAGACTGCCCCCAACACGGACAACGCATCTAATTCATCACATTCCCAGGACAAAACCTCCGACCCCTGTAGGAAATGTGGTAGGAAAAATCATAAAACTGAAAAGTGTCGAAAAAAGGTACATTGTAAACATTGTAAACAGAAGGACCACAGTTCTAAGTTTTGTGAACAAAGAACTGAGGAAAATAAGTGCTCACATTGTGGAAAGTTAGGACATGTTGCCGAGAAGTGCAGGAAAAGGATCAAGGATGAGAAGAAAGCCAAGGCAGCAGAAGCAAAAAAGGCCGCCGCAGACGCCGCGTCGACCTCGTCATCTGCACAAAGTGGTAACTTCCAGCCCCCGCCACCTCCTCCACAACAACCTCGCGCCGCCGCAACACACACACCCCTCGTGACAGAGCCGACAACCGTACCCAGCATAAATGACAGACTCCAGAACATAGCCCTGGAGCAGGACGGGAACGCCGCGTCGACTTCGTCATCGCGTGTGCCACATTCGGAAGCACCGCCTGTTTACACTACTGGATCAAGGATGGATGGAAGCAGGCCCTCGTCTCGAGCAGGATCAGCCCACTCCATACCAACATCCGCCCCTGGTATGTTTGACTTTAATGCAAACGCTGGAGCTCACTCCACTACATCAACTGCTTCATTGGAATCACACATGTCTCAGTTAAGTAGAACTATGATACAGTTAGCTCAGGCAAATCAAACAATGGCTAACAACCAACAACAGCACCACCAAGCCTGGGTATCCGCACAGCAACAGCAGGCCGATGCATTCAATGCATTAGCAAACGCAACGGAGCAGAGAAAGTATGATGCACTGTTCGCAGCTGTTCCAAAGTTCGATGGTACCAACAAGGAGGATTGCGCTGTTTGGCTGAGCCGCATTGAAAGCCTCGTCGAAACAACAGGTCGTGATCTACGCATTGAACTACTCAACAGAGCAGATGGAGACGTGATGACTATGCTAGCAAACATTGAAACCGTGGATGATGAAGCCCTAAAAGAGGAAGTTATGAGATGTTTCTCTAACGCACCTACTACCTTCCAAGCAATTAAAGTTCTGAGGGACATGCAGCAGAGACCTGGAGAACAAGCCAGACTGTACATCGCCAGATATGAAGTTATCCACAAAAGAGCTAACAGAATTTCTGCAGATGATCAAAATCAGAATGGTGAAATGATGTTCTTCGCAGGCACTCTAATACCCCCCCTACAGAAGAAGTTGCTGAAGAAGATGAACTCTCAATACGGACCCCGTTCCTTAAGAGAAGCTTTTGATATGACACTGGTATTCGAACGAGAACACCAGGTCACCCAGCCCATGTGTACGTTCAACGTTATGGAGACATGTTACGAAGAGCCCCAAGTACAGGAGGAGTTCGCAACAGAAGAAGTCCAGACGAGAGCTCAAACACAAGGTCAAGGTTATCAACAAAACTATCAAGGAACCCGTCCGCAGTTTCAGAAGAAACATTACAATCAGTATGGTCAGAAGTCTTATCAAGGGAACTACAACAAGAACTACCAGCACCAAGGCTTCAAACCTACGTATCAGCAGGGACACAAGCAAAATAACAGCTACAAACCTCATGATACGAAAGGACCCCAAAGTCAAGGTCAAAGTTCGTCTGTATTACCTCGATTGGACTGTGGTATCGTACTACCTTCAGAAAATGCACTAGAGATGTTAGTGGAGCTGTCGAAATCCCTCAAGAGAGTACAGGACAATGCAAAGTACCCTCACCAGTGGAAACAACCGCACAACTCTACTAAACCTCAGCACACATCTAATGCGCAGCCTACTAATACAGCAGCAGGTTCGACTAGTCGACCTAGTCAGAAAACTACATCTACACAAGTTGGCAATATTTCCGTGGAACAATACGCCACAGAATTAGGAGTCCAGGAAGACCACCTTATTGAAGCACTGGAGCAGACATTCGGACCTCAACAGCCCGGAGAGCCTCCAGCAGAAAAAATGGTGGAGCCGCAATGACTACCTTCCGCCTACACCCCTGATTCTTATTTTGTAGATATAGATAGTAGCCGTAGCAGTAGTAATGCCCTTAATAGAATTTGTGTTATCTCTTTAGGTAAACGCACCGGAACAACGTTTCCCGTCAACGTGACACCTGAAGTACAAATAAATACCTTGTATGATACAGGCGCAGCCCGTAGCTGCATGAATTATGACACATTTTTCTCTTTAGATCTAGATCTGGATGACAAAGCACCTCCAAGAGTATGCACCGCATCAGGTACTGATATGGGAGCCCTTGGATACACTACTTTTGATTTTCAGATCAATGGTCATTCATTCACTCAACAATTTATAGTGTGTCGTAAACAAACAAGAAAGTTAATCTTAGGTCAGGATTTCGCAATCCGCAACCGTACAAGTTGCAGATGGACTGACAATGGGACAAAGATCTTGAAAGCTAGAGGTAAGTTCATCATTGAAGTGGAAGAACCTGAAGCTAGTAAGTATTTGCCCCTAAGAAAAAGTGTCAGGATACCCCCTAGGCACTACGCAGTAACGCACCTCTACTGTAAAAAACCCGAAGGACCGATCAGCATCAAACCTGACGAAGCCTTCAGGAGAGGTAACCCTTCAGCATGGACTGATACATATTACATGGACCCCCACCGTGCCCGTAGCGACGAGTCGACCACGTCGACCGCCGACCCAGCACATGAGGTTCCAGGAACTCAAAAGGTAAGAAATGACTCATTTCAAGACCCTAAAAGTTCCCCTATGGAGGGAAAATCACCGTCCAGTGGCCCCCTAGAGACAGCTATTCGTGCCAAAACCCTCGTTTCTGACGACATGGACGCGTCAAGACCGTCAAAAGACAGGTTAGTCAAAATACCCTATGTCATCTACAATCTCAGTGTACATGAACACGTGTACATACCTAAGGACACCGTCGTCGCTTATCTGGACGACGAGGAACCTGAAATGGACTGTTTCGAGATTGCAGAAACTTTTGAGGAAGCACAAGAAGCTATACAGTACAGAAATCATCTACCTAGTCGACCTAATCTACGTGTCCCGCCTGAGTCTGATATGATCTGTTCACCAGCTGAAGTGAAGTTTCACAGAAAAGTTGAGCTGAAGGATCATGATGCGACACCAGAGACTAAGCAGCGTTTTGAGGATCTCTGCAAGGATTTCCCAGAAGTGTTCTCTGAGCACAACGAGGACATCGGCAGAACTAACCTCATTACCATGGACATTGACACCGGTGACAGCCCACCCTCAGCCAAGAAACCCTACACACTACCGCTCAAACACTACGAGTGGGTACAGCAGGAAATTGAAAGCTTGGAGAGAGCAGGAGTCATCACAAGGAGTGTTTCACCATGGGCCAGTCCAGTGGTTGTCGTCCCCAAGAAATCAGCTCCGGGAGAGGCACCTAGACGTCGGATGTGCATTGATTTCCGTGCAATCAATGCCCTTCAACCTACAGTGGTCAAAGCGGACAGTAAGGCTAAAGGAAACCTCACCCTTCACCCCCTGCCGAATATTGATCAACTGTACGCTCAGTTGAAAGGAGCTAAGGTATTCACTACACTCGATTTGAGAAGTGGATACTATCATATTGAACTTGGTAAGAGTTCAAGAGCAAAAACAGCATTTGTAACCCCGTTTGGTAAGTATGAGTTCAACATGGTTCCGTTTGGACTAGCACAAGCCCCTGCTTATTTTCAAGCCCTCATCAGCAAGGTCTTGAAAGGACTCCACAAATTCGCAATGGCTTACTTAGATGACATCATCATCTTCAGCAAGAGCGAAGAGGAACATCTGGAGCACCTCAGGATTATTTTCCAGAGATTAAAAGCAGCCGGCCTGAAGCTAAAGAGTTCCAAATGCGACTTCATGAAGAGACAAATACACTACCTAGGACATCTCATTTCGGAAGAAGGAATTCAACCTCTACCGGAAAAACTTGAGAGCATCAGGAACATGCCAGCACCAAAGAATGTGAGAGAAATCAAGCAATTCTTAGGACTCGCAGGCTACTACAGGAAATTCGTCCCTCGGTTTTCTGATCTTTCAAGACCCCTTACTAAATTGACCCGTAAGGATGAACTCTTCATTTGGACGAAGGAATGTGAAGCAGTATTCCAAATGCTGAAGGATGCACTATGTGATCCTCCCATACTCAAATATCCGGACCCTAATAGGAAATACGTACTATTTACGGATGCAAGTAAGTATGGATGGGCAGGAGTACTCACACAACCGTATGAAGAAGTCGACTCGTCGACCTCGTCCACAAAGGAACAATCTAAGATTGTACATCACCCTATCGCTTACGTGAGTGGTTTGTTCAGAGGTAGCCAGCTCAATTGGGCAGCCCTAACAAAGGAAGCTTATGCTATCTATTTGTCAGTTAGGAAACTCAGTTTCTACCTCACAAGTGCAGACGTACTCATAAGAAGTGATCATCTTCCGCTGAAGAAATTTCTACACCAATCTACAAACAACAAAAAAGTTGACAATTGGGCAGTAGAACTAGAATCATTCAATCTACAATTTCAGTACATCCAAGGAATTAAAAACACCCTGGCAGATACACTGAGCAGATTGATACAACTTAACCCCGATGTTGAGTTACCAGCTGAAAAACCTGGTCAAGAATTTGGACACAACTTTCTCGAGGAACTACCCCCCGTGGAAGTCAGTGAAGTTATTGTCGAAGGTCTTGAAATAAAACCTGACCCCGACACCCTTCATCAAACAGTGGAACTACAACTCCCGTTGAAAGCTGATAAAATCAGATCCCTTCAACGTCAGGACAGAAAAATTAAATCCATTATTGAAAGGATGCAGAACTCTGCCGACTACAATAATGTTTACATTATTGAAGATGGTATCCTGAGGAGAAGACTTGTAGAACCCACAGGTAATGAATTCAAACCTATAGTAATCCCTAGATGTTTAGTAGATCATGTACTCCTCACAGCACACGACTACAATGGACACAATGGATTCCCAAGGACGTATGCATCCGTCAAACGTCTATATTTTTGGGTAGGTATGAAAAAGGACATACATAAACACTGTAAAAAATGTCAACTTTGTGCTAAACATAACATAGCAAAGGTCAAGTTCGAGCAAACCCATTTCAAAGGAGCAAGACAGCCTATGCAGTTTATCTCCATGGACTTGGTTGGTGAATTCCACCCCCCGTCTCGACAAGGACACAGGTATGCTTTAACTGTTATTTGCATGCACACTAGTTACGTATTTTGCATCCCACTGAAGACAAAGACAGCCGAAGAAGTCGTACAAGCTTACATGCGGCATGTCTACAGTAAGTTCGGTGGAAGTGAAAAAATCCTATCGGATAATGGCACTGAATTCAAAAACAAGCTTTTTGAAGATGTGGCAAAGAAGTTAGGAGTGGAGTATAAAATTTACACACCCCCCTACAGACCTCAATCTAACGGCAAAATTGAAGGATTTCATCGATACCTTAAAAGTTGTATTGCTAAGCACATAGTGAACAACATGGAATGGGATGAGTTCACTGATTTGGCAACAGCAGCGTACAATTTCGTACCCAACGTTACAGCAATGGAATCTCCATTCTTTCTCATGTTTGGAAGAGACCCCTACATGCCCTTGAACCAGTTACTAGAACAGGTAAAACGTTATTTAGGTACAGACCAAGGTATCCCAGATCTGGAAGCACTGCAAAACTTGCTGCAGATGACTACAACACAGATCAAATACGCCTCAGGTAAGCGCAACCAAAATTTCAAACCAGTTAAACCCCATGAGTTTAAGGTTGGAGACTTGGTTCTAGTGAGAAATCACACTTCCAAGGCCTTCCAGGAAAAATACCAGGATAGTTTCCGCATAGTCAGGTTACTAGGTAAGAACCAACTGGAAGTAAAAAATCAAAAAGGTCACTTAAGACAAGTACACATTACTGATGTCAAAAAGACATCAATGCCGGACGTCATCATTAACAATGTCCCCGACTACACAAAATTTGGTAGGCCAGCAAAGCTTAGGCTGGACCCCAAACATGTGGAAGACCTGGAATGGACAATTCCTACACAGTTTCCAGCTCAAGAAACTGACGTTTCTGAGGTAAGTGTTGATATTTGTCAAGCAAACCTTACCGATGCTCACGAAACTAAGGCTGAGATGACAACAGGTAAGTCTGAAAATATCCAGACAACCCCTTCTTGGTTTTGGTCCATCACCGAGAAGTTGAAGCAAGGCTTCCGCCAGAGAGTCAACTCCGTCGACATCATGGCACCCCTTGCAATATCGGACCAACCCCTGTAAAAATGTACATAAAACTCTAGCTCTACGTTGCAGATGCTGACCAAATCGACCCGTCGATCCAGTCATGTGTCCGTGCGTAGCATGAGCTTCTTTTATATTATTTTAGTCTAGGTTCAAGCCCTAACCGCACTGTGGTGAAAAATTAATTCGACTAGTCGAATACGTCACCCATTACATCGGTATATGGTCTTGAAAGGAAGTTAGTTTCCGTATTCTAGTAGTAGTTAACCTTAAATTACTTCTTTTCCCTAGGTGGAGAAGAAATGCGTGTACAACAACATGTACACAAGGGATTGCACATCGGTGCATTCAATTTTTATAAATACATTTACTAAAACAATTAATTAAATAAAACATATTTTTATTCTGAATATTACAGGTATGAACAAGTTAAAAAGGATATATTTTGCACTAAGTTACGTTTCAGTATCACAGATATGTCGTCAGCCACGCCCACAAAGCAGAAGCTTGGACATGGTAGTTGATGTTACCTAAATCAACAAAGACACGTGTTTGCTGAGAACACACAACACTATGGTCAAAACAATCACAATTAATGAAGTTTCTATCTATAATTTCAGATTTTTGACCGTAATTTCGCGGATAAATAATTATTTACAAATTTTATTGCAGAAATGCTTTACTTGTATATTAATACATTACGCTGTATAATTAAATTGTAAAATTTTTCAGTTTTTAGCTAGTTTCCAGAGATCACGTGACACCAGCCTCGTTCTGGTCGGACGATAAAGTTCAAGTCACACAGATCTAGGATATATAACTTTTTAGTTTCTAGCTTTAGTAGTAGCTGAGATATGCCGAACGCAAGTTTGGTACATCATGACGTCATTCCGCAGACATCAAAACTACGTGAACAGCCCTACCTCTGAAGAGTCTAATGCACTTTGAATTTTTCAGATCCGCTGTCAACTCGTCAAATGAGGCTAAACGCAAGTTGAACACTGTGACGTCATAGATGCGGATCCAGAATATTTCGTGCACTGCTGCATTCAATTTTTGCAGCAATCTACTAATACCCTGGACCGATATCTCTACTTTTAGGTGCCTAGATGCACTCATTAACTTTTTCGGCTTCCAGCAACCCTGGGATTAACCAATCAGCGGTCAGAGTTAAACAAAAGGGTGCAATCACAATTAACCCCTTAAACTGACCAATGAGCGGTCCCGAAAGGAGGTCACACAGTAGATCACCCTTTCAGGTTGACAGTGTCGCCGTGAAGTTTTTATAGCATAAACACTAACATATATGTATTTGCTTAATTCATTCTGACGTCATCGACCAGTCGATTACGTCATGGATCACCTGGATCCTCCTGCATATAATACCCTTATATGTACTAATCTTGCACGTTAAATTTCGGAATTATGGCACCAGAAGTAACCCATGCAACTGGCAAAAGCTCATTTCCAGTCTGAAAATTTGTCATGACGACGTTAGACGCCACTGCAAATTTTACAGCTTCGACCCTGGATCTGAAGCTACTTGGTATAAAAGCCGCCGCTGCAGGGCAAAATCTTCATTCGGTGTTTAAATTTCAAGTTCTGGAAAACGTGGTTTCAAAATTCTCTCTCTTTCGGCTCTTCAAATTTTGTCACTTTTCTCCCCCCCCTTTTTTTTGTCCTTTTGCATCTCCCGTTTCTTTTAGTCGGCCAGCGCCATGGCTGCAGCACCTGCACGTAGCACAGCGTGTATCGAGTCGAAGAACCATTGGAGGAGTCTCACAAATTGTGCAAAAGCATTGATTGGTGCAATGAAAACTCATCAATCAGTTAAGGTCTATGATGAATATTTGACTGACATTAAAAGCATCATAGAGCCACAGATCGCAGACCTGAACTCAAGGACAGCTGATACTGTGGTGCCGCAAATAATAAAGACAATCAGAGACCCTCTCTGCAAGTTTCTTCAACCCGCTAGCACTTCTGATAGTGAGCTTGATGAGGATTTTCCGGATCCTACAAAAAGACCTGATTACGATGACATCTACGATGCTTTTCCGGCCGGTAAACTGACTGAAGAGGTACGTGATCAAATTTCCTCGGCGTATGAACACATGCAGAACTCTTATGAAGAAGCAGCTAAAGGTATGAAGATCTGCAAGAAGCTGTCGCAAACCCTTCCTGCAGGACCGCTCAAAATGCTGATGTACTCTATGATCCAGCCAGTGATCCGTATGAAAGGACCGCGTCGACGCGTCGATCAAGTCGAGAAACGCTCAATTATGAACAGTGTCCCTGAACCGGCACAGGCAATACATCTGCCTGTCCCAGTGAAGATCTTGGCAGCTGTTGGTGCTTATTACTTCAAACTGGAGTATGGATTGAAAGTTTCCATCAAGAAAAATGCCGAACTTTATGATGTTCCTGAAAAGAAGTTCCGTGAATGCATCAAAGGAGTTAAATATGACTCTGGATCGCAAGCAGCGACCAAGAAGTCCCTGAAAACTACGCCTTCTCAGTTCAAAAAGCAGAAGAGGCGCATTCAAGAGCAGCAGGAATCTAGTGAAGATAAGACGGATGATGATGATGAAACTGAAGATCCCACTGACAATAGTTCTTCCAGTGACGAGGATGAGACGTTGGCAAAAATCCGCCCCTTGAAACGCAAAAAGCAGAAGGGCAACACTTCAAAGAAAAAGTGACACTCATATCTGTGCACCGTATTTTTTTTTTCTTC
>CBDHDL010000016.1:0-3501 GCA_965261435.1 Candidatus Poribacteria bacterium | reverse complement strand
GCAATGTCTATCTTGACGAGAAAGCATTGACTTGGAGAAGTGTCTACTGACAGGTGCAGACTCTAACCATGTTGAGAATGCATCAGTAATTTGCTTCACCTCATCTTGTCTCGTGTTGATTCGACAGGCTCTATCAGCTGCATGCTCCTGTAAATCAATGTCTAAGGCAACTAGATCAAACGGTACAATTTGAGCTGTATAGGGGATCATAGAAAAGAAATTGTCATAAATAGCGTACAAAGCGTACGTCTCCTCTACGACCAGATACCAGTTGGTATCAAAGAATTCATTCAGGTAGGGGATTTGGATCCGAACTCCTGGGGTGCCATCAGGTAAAGCTGCTGGCTGCTGGTGAGCGACCTGGCTTAACCTGGTGTTCTGACCATCAGGGATGAATCTATCCTCCTGTTGACTTTGTACTGACGATTGAGTTTTCTGAAAAGAAGGAGTATCAGGAAGTTGGGCGTCATATTCCATCATGTACTGGTGGGCGGCGACTCCAAGATCCATCTGTCTCATCTGCTCATCAGTAAGCTCATCATCCGAGTACTTCAACGACATTCCATGTATTTGGGAATTACCTGAAACTTGAGAAATGTTCTCATTAGTATGTCCCTTATGGGAACTTGACTCCTTACTAGACCCTATCAACAAATCAGGGCTTGCAGTGAGGCTGTCCGGTCGACGTGTGCGACTGGTCGAAGTCGTCACCACAAAAGGTCCTTTATTTGCTGAAATTTGAATATTCGGGACTAGGGGTGTCGTAGCACGACTGGGGGGACGCGTGGATGGCAGTGATCCATGTGTCTCCGATAGTGCTGACCCTGGTCTAGAAGGCAGCTTGGGAGTACCAGGCCTACTAGACGGAATTTGTAGATGTGCTGGTGAGGTTGTCTTCTCAGCTCCGTTGGTTGTGTTGATTGAAGTACCTAAAACGCCATTTGAAGGTAAATTAACTTGAGTAACACGTGTCGCTTGGGTTAAACGCGATACGGGCGGGGGTGACCTCATCACGGGTACCATTGGAGTCTGTGAAGCGGGCGGGCTCACAGCATTGCGTTCCTCCATCACGTCTTTGTACGAGGGGGGTGACGTCTTACATCTTTTAGGTGATAACGGCTTAGGCGAGGCTGCTTTCAAACCTGAAATTGAACGTTTAACCGCTGTACCCTTCTTAACTTTAGATGCTACCACTTTCTTGGAGCTAGCAAACTCTCGTTGCGTGCCCTTGGGTGGGTCTGACATCTTGCCTTTTGGTATTTGTAGTCTGGATCGTGTCCTATGATTCGACCTCATTCTGTAACAAAACGTGTGTTAGTATGACGGGGTCGACTAGTCGAACCGGTCCAGGGTATAAGCCTTTTAGATGACCTATACTGCTACTATTTGCCAAAAGCAGGGGGGGTACTAATATATACGTTTGAACTTGCTTGAATGCTAGACAACGCTTAAACTTGTAACCTAAGAAAAGGAAGAGAAAAAAAAAATTTCTCTTTGAAACTAACTGTAAGATACGCGAAGAGTAGGACTCTTAGATTTACTCACAGTTTGATTTTAATTTGACTTTGACAGGCGGATATCGTGGTTAGGTGTTACAACATTAACATTGTGACTTCCCTTTGATGACCAATTAATTAAGGATAACGGAATTCCATTCAATCAATTTGTATTGATTACGTGTGCTTAAGGAAACATTGGCTGGGTTATGAGCTGATAGCTGATAGCTTATCTCACCTCTTACCATTCATTACCTAACTGTTGTTTTAACAGTTCCATTAGCCACGGGTATACAGTGTTTGTTTTACTGCAGCTTCCGTCTGGTCCTATTGATGTTGTGCTGTGCCTGGCGACTTTTGGCGCCAAACTTGTGCTCAGCATCTGCTCATCCTGGGCGGTCTATTGTCTTGAAGATAACATCTACCACCAGATTATTTGCTCAGCAAAGCGTCTCTTGTGTCTTCTGATCCCAACGGTTGGAATTTGAATTTTTCCTCCACTGGTTAATCTTGAAGACTGTTCAAACTTTTGGAGTTTTCCTCAATGTCCTTCCCTTATCTGTTTCTCACGGTAGTTTTCACTGTTAGCAGAACAACTTTCCACGGGTTTTGTGCTCTGCTCCTTCCATCTTCTTTTTGAAAATACCTCTATGCCTCGGATTCTCCACCAAATTATATGAGCGAACCTTCTTTGTCTTTGCTCGGGTTCTCACTCAAATTATATGAGCGAGCCTTCTTTGTAGATTTACGCACGTAGAGCTTTAGGGGAATGCAGGTGCGCGACAAATAGGGTTAGCCATACAATTAAAAGTTAATGTAGAAGTATCGGCTTACGTGCAGTAAGGCTGTGTCACGGTATGACGAGAGCGACGCGTCGTACATGTCCTTGGGGAGGCTACGACTGCCCTTACTGGTACTCAGTACTTCTATAAATGTCTATATTCGGCATGTGCGATATTCAATGTTCATGAGAGGGACCCAGAGTCTTTGACGGAGGGTCTTACGATTCTCACAGGAGATGAAAGTCACTTGCGAGCACGGATCCAAAGGTTTACAATAAGTTAGAATAACTTCAGTACTTACTTTGGAAATGTCCGTTATTTATTGTTCCTCCAAATGTGCACAAAATATACACAAAGCGGGTGCACCAGTCCTTGGTGCACAATACATCAATGCACAAATATACAGGGTGTAGAATTAGTTACGGATTCTACACAGGAACTACGAATTAATATTATATACAAGTTCATAGTTCAATAATAACAATATAACGAATAACAAGATAATCTAATAAAATAAACTATATAATGATTTTCTAGAGCTTAACGCTCCTAGGGTTTAAGTACGCGTGAGTACAATAGGTGAAGGAGCGCATCCAATGCAATTGGTTGAGTAGCTAGAGGCGGTGCCATGCAGTCAGATGATTGGGCGGCACTTAGGGTGTCGCACAGGCATCTGCTTCTGGCGGGAAACATACCACAATAGGAGGGCAGCTGATTGGGGGACACTGTGGGTGTCACTCAGTCTAGCTGTTATCAGCAAAAGGCTGATCTCGGGGTTTTATTAAGAGTGGCCTCTAGCGGGGGCGCTTGGTACTAGCCATAATTTGGTAGCTCGTACAGCGATCACAACATGCGTTGATTGTGTTCCTTCAAGACCATGTCTTACAAGACCCTGTCTATCTAGATCTAAGGTCAAATGTATGGGTGTACTGGCATCGGCGGTCGACGAGATTGACGAGTCGACGACGTAGCGCTGGGGTGCCGTACATTCCTTACAGAACCTTTGTCTTTCAAGACCTTATCCTGTAGACAATTACATAGTGGACATAGTTGGCAGTTGCCGAAGGCGACTAGTCAACCATGTCACTTCTCTCAAGACCATTGGTCCTTTTAAGAGCTTTACTCCTTGAGAGTAGCAGTCGGCGGTCGCCTAGGGTGACTCGTCGACGGAGTCTTGGACTGAGGTACCACTTGAACAGGACCGTCCTAATTATGAGAAATAG
>CBDHDL010000015.1:0-3459 GCA_965261435.1 Candidatus Poribacteria bacterium | reverse complement strand
ATTGGCCCCTACTCTGTACACTAAGTAGTGTCTTATGTATGGCCAAATGGGAAATTTCTAATATTTCTGTTTCAGTTTGGCCCGCTGGTCATTAAAGCCATGGCAAATTGGGAAATTTCACCATTGGCCCTGCTTGGTGCATTAAAACTATGTTTTATTTATGGCCAAATGGGAAATTTCTAGTTTTTCCTCTTCAAGTTGGGCTCATTGGTCATTAAAGTCATAGCATTTTGGGAAATTTTGCCGTTGGCCTTGCTTCGTACACAAAAATGGTGTCTTATGTATGGTCAAATGCAAAATTTCTATTATTTCCCCCCATTGGTTTGGTACATTGGCTGTCAATGCCAGGGCATTTAGCGAAATTTCACTAATTTCCCATCAAAATCTGCCATTTGTCTAAATTGTCAAATTAAGTTATAAAATCTAATACACCGTCATATAATCTACACTTTGGCAGTTACAACACGGGTGTCATAGGTGTCTAATACATCATTTTTTTGGGGACCTATTTCTCATAATTAGGACGGTCCTGTTCAAGTGGTACCTCAGTCCAAGACTCCGTCGACGAGTCACCCTAGGCGACCGCCGACTGCTACTCTCAAGGAGTAAAGCTCTTAAAAGGACCAATGGTCTTGAGAGAAGTGACATGGTTGACTAGTCGCCTTCGGCAACTGCCAACTATGTCCACTATGTAATTGTCTACAGGATAAGGTCTTGAAAGACAAAGGTTCTGTAAGGAATGTACGGCACCCCAGCGCTACGTCGTCGACTCGTCAATCTCGTCGACCGCCGATGCCAGTACACCCATACATTTGACCTTAGATCTAGATAGACAGGGTCTTGTAAGACATGGTCTTGAAGGAACACAATCAACGCATGTTGTGATCGCTGTACGAGCTACCAAATTATGGCTAGTACCAAGCGCCCCCGCTAGAGGCCACTCTTAATAAAACCCCGAGATCAGCCTTTTGCTGATAACAGCTAGACTGAGTGACACCCACAGTGTCCCCCAATCAGCTGCCCTCCTATTGTGGTATGTTTCCCGCCAGAAGCAGATGCCTGTGCGACACCCTAAGTGCCGCCCAATCATCTGACTGCATGGCACCGCCTCTAGCTACTCAACCAATTGCATTGGATGCGCTCCTTCACCTATTGTACTCACGCGTACTTAAACCCTAGGAGCGTTAGGCTCTAGGTTATTATCATTCATTTTATGTTATTATTCATTGTTATTCGTTATATTGTTATTATTGAACTATGAACTTGTATATATTATTAATTCGTAGTTCCTGTGTAGAATCCGTAACTAATTCTACACCCTGTATATTTGTGCATTGATGTATTGTGCACCAAGGACTGGTGCACCCGCTTTGTGTATATTTTGTGCACATTTGGAGGAACAATAAATAACGGACATTTCCAAAGTAAGTACTGAAGTTATTCTAACTTATTGTAAACCTTTGGATCCGTGCTCGCAAGTGACTTTCATCTCCTGTGAGAATCGTAAGACCCTCCGTCAAAGACTCTGGGTCCCTCTCATGAACATTGAATATCGCACATGCCGAATATAGACATTTATAGAAGTACTGAGTACCAGTAAGGGCAGTCGTAGCCTCCCCAAGGACATGTACGACGCGTCGCTCTCGTCATACCGTGACACAGCCTTACTGCACGTAAGCCGATACTTCTACATTAACTTTTAATTGTATGGCTAACCCTATTTGTCGCGCACCTGCATTCCCCTAAAGCTCTACGTGCGTAAATCTGCAAAGAAGGTTCACTCATATAATTTGGTGAGAACCCGGGCAAAGACAAAGAAGGTTCGCTCATATAATTTGGTGGAGAATCCGAGGCATAGAGGTATTTTCAAAAAGAAGATGGAAGGAGCAGAGCACAAAACCCGTGGAAAGTTGTTCTGCTAACAGTGAAAACTACCGTGAGAAACAGATAAGGGAAGGACATTGAGGAAAACTCCAAAAGTTTGAACAGTCTTCAAGATTAACCAGTGGAGGAAAAATTCAAATTCCAACCGTTGGGATCAGAAGACACAAGAGACGCTTTGCTGAGCAAACAATCTGGTGGTAGATGTTATCTTCAAGACAATAGACCGCCCAGGATGAGCAGATGCTGAGCACAAGTTTGGCGCCAAAAGTCGCCAGGCACAGCACAACATCAATAGGACCAGACGGAAGCTGCAGTAAAACAAACACTGTATACCCGTGGCTAATGGAACTGTTAAAACAACAGTTAGGTAATGAATGGTAAGAGGTGAGATAAGCTATCAGCTATCAGCTCATAACCCAGCCAATGTTTCCTTAAGCACACGTAATCAATACAAATTGATTGAATGGAATTCCGTTATCCTTAATTAATTGGTCATCAAAGGGAAGTCACAATGTTAATGTTGTAACACCTAACCACGATATCCGCCTGTCAAAGTCAAATTAAAATCAAACTGTGAGTAAATCTAAGAGTCCTACTCTTCACGTATCTTACAGTTAGTTTCAAAGAGAAATTTTTTTTTTCTCTTCCTTTTCTTAGGTTACAAGTTTAAGCGTTGTCTAGCATTCAAGCAAGTTCAAACGTATATATTAGTACCCCCCCGCTTTTGGCAAATAGTAGCAGTATAGGTCATCTAAAAGGCTTATACCCTGGACCGGTTCGACTAGTCGACCCCGTCATACTAACACACGTTTTGTTACAGAATGAGGTCGAATCATAGGACACGATCCAGACTACAAATACCAAAAGGCAAGATGTCAGACCCACCCAAGGGCACGCAACGAGAGTTTGCTAGCTCCAAGAAAGTGGTAGCATCTAAAGTTAAGAAGGGTACAGCGGTTAAACGTTCAATTTCAGGTTTGAAAGCAGCCTCGCCTAAGCCGTTATCACCTAAAAGATGTAAGACGTCACCCCCCTCGTACAAAGACGTGATGGAGGAACGCAATGCTGTGAGCCCGCCCGCTTCACAGACTCCAATGGTACCCGTGATGAGGTCACCCCCGCCCGTATCGCGTTTAACCCAAGCGACACGTGTTGCTCAAGTTAATTTACCTTCAAATGGCGTTTTAGGTACTTCAATCAACACAACCAACGGAGCTGAGAAGACAACCTCACCAGCACATCTACAAATTCCGTCTAGTAGGCCTGGTACTCCCAAGCTGCCTTCTAGACCAGGGTCAGCACTATCGGAGACACATGGATCACTGCCATCCACGCGTCCCCCCAGTCGTGCTACGACACCCCTAGTCCCGAATATTCAAATTTCAGCAAATAAAGGACCTTTTGTGGTGACGACTTCGACCAGTCGCACACGTCGACCGGACAGCCCCACTGCAAGCCCTGATTTGTTGATAGGGTCTAGTAAGGAGTCAAGTTCCCATAAGGGACATACTAATGAGAACATTTCTCAAGTTTCAGGTAATTCCCAAATACATGGAATGTCGTTGAAGTACTAGG
>CBDHDL010000014.1:0-4526 GCA_965261435.1 Candidatus Poribacteria bacterium | reverse complement strand
GGCGTAAATCCGACGTTCTCCGCCCCAAATACCGATGAGGAAATACATCGGAATCAGCATTGACTCCCAAAATACGAAGAAGAGGAACAGGTCCAGCGCACAGAAAACACCCAACATCCCCGTTTCGAGTGCGAGGAGCGACATCATAAAGCCGCTCAATCCTTTTTCGACCGAATTCCATGCGGCGAGGATACAGATCGGTGTCAGGAAGGTCGTAAGTAAGACCAGCCACAACGATATACCGTCAATGCCAATGTGATAACTTACGCCACCGGGAATCCAGTTTTTTTGCTCAACGAGTTGGAATGTGGCAGTGTCTGCGTTAAACCCAGTGTAAAGTCCCAACGAGATAACAAAGGTGATGAGTCCAACGCCAAGCGCGATGCCTTTAACAGCAGTAGCACCCAAGCCTCTGAGTAGCGCAATCGCTATCACACCGAGCAGTGGTAAAAAAATGACTATTGAAAGTAACAAATAGAAACTCCTTTTTTATAGTTCTCGGTTATCGGTTGTCAGTCGTTGGTTAAGAGACTTTTCTGTAACAATTTACTGGAGTCCTTCAAGAATATGAAAACCTCTGAACTGATAACCGATTACTGACAACTGACAACTACTTCATAAAGGGTTAATTTTTATTGGCGTAGTTTATGGCATCTCGTACAATAATCCCAAGTCCACCGAGCAATGCCAGAACCGTAAATACTGCAATCCATTCCGACCAACTCAAGTCTCAATCCTCTCTGAAGCAATAGATTAGGGTCTGAATAATTTATTCCAGAGCCAGCTCCTACGGTCAGTCCAATAAAGTCTACGATTTTCTCTCTCATAAGACAATTTACGGCGGCGTTTTGAAAAGTCGTCACTCGGCATGTTGTTCTGCCACCAAGACTTCATCTTACGATTGAACGCCGATATTTCCTCAGATGACTGCTTAGAATTATCCAGAATCCATGCCCCAAGCTTGACATCATTGTCAATACGCACAGCGGCTTCCTGAAAAGCCTCCGCTGAAATACCGAGAAAGGACAAAATTCCTGTATCCTGCGTGGATTCAGCACCGTACTTATAACTTCCGATTTCACCAGCATGTGCGGCTCGTGCTTTATCTGTTAACCTGGCAACACCGCAGATACCAGCAACCTCTTTGTTAATTATATCCCGCGGTCGAAAAGTGTTCTTTGCCATTTTCTTCCTCTGTTAACACATTTCGTCAATTACTTCAACAATCAACGTTCTCTGCCTCGCTAATGTGGATGCCCGAATCGTCTTCAGCACTGTCCTCCAGCAAGACAGACAGTAAGTTTTCGACGACGAGAGTATTTTTGAACTCGCGGGCATTCCATGATTGTTCACCAAGATCAGCAGCTTCAACCAGTGCCTCAAGGGCAGCGTTTGCATCCTCGATTTTGTCGAACGTAGCGATGCAGAGATCCTTCCCACTATCTCTATGTGTCGCGACGAGTTTCGCTTTACGTGTCGCGACGAGTTTCGTGGACTCATCCGTGTTGTACTTTACATTCATTCTATTGTAGAGACTAAAGTCTACAGTCCGCTTATCCTCAGTGGTTACAGACATGCAGTTAGTAAAACAATCTCCCTTATTTTCCCAATATTCAAGAACTTCCTTTTTCAACTCGAGAATTTTTACCAAGCATGTTTGTGGTTTGTGCGCTGAAGGAAGAACAAGATGACGAAGTTTTTTAAATTGCTTCTGAGACATAGCCGATATGTGGGCATGACCGTTTCTTAACTTTATAATCTGATCCAAATGCTTAGGCAAGGTATCCGTTTGTGAACGACTCCTTTTTCCAAGCTCGCGTTGACCAAGAAGATAATCTAACACAGGGTCGTTTAAAGAGAAAATATCTTCCAATTTTTCTCTAACGCTATTACAGTGTCCCCACTCACACATAAACTTCATAGGGCCAAGCATAATGCCTTTGAGGTTTTCTGTCTGGTCTTCTGTTTCGCGTTGGTTGAGATCTTCGCTGTGATTTTTCCCGGTTAAAATGGGAACTTCCCCCGATATTCCTTGACTTCCTTTCCATGGGCGATTAACATTCTCTATTATACCTGCCTTCCGACGCAGATATAACACGAGTGAGAGGTTCAGTTCGCGTTCTACAGCCTTCCAAAGACCACAACCTGGGGCTGAATAGTCAAAATTAGCAGGGGAATATTTATCTGCGAATTCCCTTACTGTTTCAGCTGTGATTAAGAAACGCATTGTTTCACCATCCATGATATTCCAAAAACGTTTAACGATTTCGGGCACAACTTCTCCAAATCCTTGTTGGGTCAGGTGTTCAAAAAGCTTGCTGTTTTCTGTTAAAAACACCTTGTCAAGTTCAACAAAAATCTTGGAGTTTGTGGAATTTGTGGTCCTTATTGCCTTATGAAACACTTCAATACGTTTTTGCTCAATGTTTCGGCTTGTTTCTTGACAAAGAACGTTCCAATGCTGTTGCTGTCTCTTCTCGGGATCCAGCAAAAAACGAAGACTGACATCAATGTGAAGGTATTGAAATCGCCTGAACCGTTTAGATTCTCTGAACAATTCAGAGAATCTATAAAAGTCGTTATATACAAACATCTTGATTACCGCTGATAATTCCATAATAACAGGATCTGAGAACCCTTCTTGCCCGTCTGAGAGAAGTTCAAGGTGGTTTTTATCAGGGAAAGGTAAGATTAACAACTCTTGATCGCGATCGGGTTGTTGAAGTATCAACCAAGACTTAACATCACGTTGTAAGGTGTCGGGAATGAGGTTAGATACGATGTCAGCATCTGCTTCGATTTCCGAGACATCTACAAGTCTACGCAGAGCAGCCCTTGTTTCTTGAAGGTAAGCGGCATCAGGATAGTATAAAAAAACACCTGTAACCATAGTTATTCCCCCCTGCCTCGCCATCGTTTATTTCTCATAATATGTTCCTTTTGAAAACTATCCTAATCTTGCTACTTTTTCAGTGCGGTGGGTTTGTTGAAAGAACCCTGCAATGTCAGATTAATCGTTAACGCAGTTATCACAATTTTGTAAATAAAAATAAGTCGTAGTCCAATACCAAATTAACCTGAACTGTGTAGTGTGAAACCAGCGTGCTAACTCAACAAGCAATTTAAGCAAAGTAGATTGTTTAAACTGAAAACCCATCTCACTGGTTTACATAATTAAATTCCCAATACGCAGTTTAGAGGTTATCAGAAACAACCTTTATTATCTCAATAATATCTTCATGATGTGAAGGACTAAGCATCCCGAAGATTCTGATCATCTCAATAACTATTCTGTAGTTGCTCTCATCTATTACAAATTGTGCTGTTTCTTTTGGCTTTGCTGTACGGCCAATTAGATTTTCACTTGCCTTTAACTCTGTGATTGGGAAACATAAGTAAAGCATTGGTTGGTTACCAACTGCTCTTTGCTTTTCTCTTATAGTAATCTCAGCAATAATTTCATATTTTCCAAATTTATAGACGAGTTGGGGATACATCAGAGTCATCCCGAAAAATGTAGTATTATTGATCTGTTTCTCAATAGGATGTGTCCTCGTTATCCTGCAATCCGGATGATTAGAGAGTAAGTTTTCTTCATCCAGCTTAGATAAAAACTCAAGAGTCATCTCTAATTCTGATGAAGCAATCAGATCCCAAGAACAAAAATAATACAAATATTCAGATAACTCATATAATATCTTTTTCTTACCATTATATGCAATAAACGATATACGAGGTAAGCTAGATTTGTTCCTATCTTTGGCTTCCACATCATATCCTATTTGCCACTCAACATAATTGTTTTGAACCATAGGTATACTACCGGCAGCATGTGGATTACCATACTCATAAAACATACTTCTTGACTTAATCCTGATTTTTCCTGTAGGTGTTGTAAGCGGAATGTCTACAAGAATTTTTTTGTTCTTTTTATCAAACATGATATTTCCCTAATAGTAATTTGAAATACATATCCAGTTTGGGATCCACCTGCTCCTTCTCTATCGGATTTATCTGAAAATGCTTTTCAAGATATGGATGATGTCTAATGGTATCACTGGTGAAATAGTGTTTATATTGCTTGAAAAGTTTATCATCTATAGGGACATCACAGTTCCCAAAATAGAACGGAAGTCGATAGAGGTTTCTTTTGAACACATCTACATAAGCATAATAAACCAGTTTCCTTTTGTCAAGGACAATAGTGTTACTACTATAGTTTTTGACAAAAGTCCGATTCCTTTTTAATGCGTTAATGTCTCTCATTGTCCAGAAAAATAGAGAATCATCGCGTATTGGTTGATGCTTCTTACTAGGATATTTCCGGATGTAATTTGTGATATAATCAAAATCATTAATACAGAAACGCAGTCCATCTATCACCCTAAATGGAAAGGAACGTATAAAATTGTATTCCATTCCCAAGGTATCACGCCGATACAAGGCGATGATAATTGGAAAAGGTGTGAGTTTCGCCGATTCACGAAATTCCCCACTACTAATCAGTATACCATCTACCAATTTAT
>CBDHDL010000013.1:0-9648 GCA_965261435.1 Candidatus Poribacteria bacterium | reverse complement strand
TATACACAGTTCAACCCAGTGTGCTGTTGAGGAGGCCCCCACGGGGAGCCACTCCCCCTTTTTTTTTTTTTTTTTTTTTTTTTTTTTTTGGAAAAAAGACGAGGTGAGTTACGAATTTTTGAAGCGGAAAGTATGCCGAAACGGGGAATTTGGACTTAGAATATTTTAATAAAACCGAAATGGACAATTTTGACCAAGGAATTTGGTGGTACCTATTGTGCGACAGGCTGTCACACAGAAGGTTGGGGACGGAGGGGAAAGGCAGCTGCGGGTGGTTATTGGGTGTAGTGGTTAGAGGACCCCGCTTTGTGCCGCCTGTACTGGAACTGGAAGTGATGAACTGGGTGAAGAGATGATTTGTGCGGGGATGGACTTACGATAGTTGCCTGCCATATGCACGGATGATATGATCAGAATTGTGGTGGTGGTGTCGTAACGTGGCTCTACCACTGGATCTGCTCTCTCTGCCATAGTTGGAGCTGAGGGTGCCGATCAAGGAGAAATCACATGCCGGTGTCCATAGCTGGTTCTCCGCACGTTCCGCCGCGGGGAGGAAATCTAGTAGATAATTTTTGTGTTGCGCAGCTGGAAACTAAATTAATGATTGTTTTGCCCGTATTAAGGCAGATTATGATGATTATATACATTTTTAACCATATTACACGTAAAAATAGAAGCTTTTTACATATATGTACACAGTATTTTACACGTATTTACAAAGGTATAAAGACACAATTGTTACAGCTTTGTGCTGATGATGTTGTCATTCCCAGAATCTGAAAAGTCAATTAGGTTAATTTCGACCGCATTTGCAGTTCTTGGTCTTAACTGCATTGGGTGACTTTTCCGCTTTTCCTCTGGAGGGTCTATAACATGGGAAGGGTCAAACTTATGCTCATGATCTTTGGTGTTCCATCCAAGGTCTTTGACTCTTGCTGGGTCAAAGCTAAGTTGACCTCTTCTCCCAAATGCGTCGTGATCTGGTAGTTGACATATCAGCTTTGTGATCATGTCAGTTTTCTTGATATCTGAAACGTGATAAAATGACAACTTACCATGGTTATCTTTCACTTCCACCTTGTTACCAAGAATTCTGACAATTCTGAAATCAACTTTATACTTAGGCATGAATGTTTTGCTTGCATGGTCTCTTACGAGAACCAGATCGCCCACTGCCAGGTCTGTTTTCGGTGATGGTTGCATGTCTCCAACTCTAAGTTTGAGCGCACGATGTCTCGCCAGCTGAAGATTTATAATTTGACATTGGTAAATATTAGACATTATTTCCAAGTCGAGGATTAAATCTTCAGTACCCATGTACCTGTACCTGGGTGTTGTAATGTGACCAATGTTAGTAACTGCATCTCTACCAAACATAACAAAGAACGGTGCCTCCTTGGAGTGTTGATTGGGCATATAGTTGTATGATGCTGCTGCCATTGCTGCTACATCGTCCCATTCTTTGTGCCTGGAAATATGCTTAGCAAACGATGCTTTTAGGAACTTATGGAAACCTTCTAATACACCATTCGACTGTGGCCTGTATGGTGGTGAATATATTTTCCTTTCAAGGCCCAGCTCCTTCGCCACCTCTGCAAATAAAGAGTTTTTAAACTCAGTTCCATTGTCCATCAGCATCTTTCTGCTAACCCCGAATGGAAATGCGATATGATTTCTCCATGCTGTGACGATTTCACTGGCTGACTTGTTCTTCAAAGGAATACAAAACACAAAATTAGTCAGCATGCAGACAGCTGTCAGTGCATAACGGTTCCCTTTTGATGACGGTGGGTGGAATTCACCGACCAAATCCATGGAAATAAATTCCATTGGTTGTGCGCCAGGTTTGAACGATTGCTCTATGAACTTTCTCTTCTCCACCTGATGTTTTGTGCACTGTGAACAACCTTTACAATATTTTAAAATATCCTTGCGCATACCCTTCCAGTAGTAGACTCATTTGATAGCTGCATATGTTCTCTGGAAACCATTGTGTCCACTTTGGTTGTGTCCTAGAAACAAAGCAGTATTAATTAACTTGGCTGGAAGGACTGTTGCATTGAATTTGTGGTTGTTCTCGACGATCATTCTGTATAAAATATCATTTTCAATTTTGTAAAAGTCTGTATATTTGCCATTGTTGACTCTGACTCTGAGGTTCTTAATTTTCTCGTCTCCCATCTGTAATTGAGAAAAATTTTTATTAGGTAGCGGCATCTCAACGGAATTTGGCAAATTTTCGTCATTGTCGTATGTGATATTGATTTCACATACATCCACACCATCAACTGAGGCCAGTTTTTCTGCGACCGATGATCTCCTAGCTTTAGGTAGGGTCTCGAAGCAGTATGAACCAAACTCGTAATCCTTCAGCTCCAGTTCTAACACAATATCCGGGTCGATATCGATTAGACGGCTGAGAGTGTCTGCGATTACATTGTCTTTGCCTGCAATATGGACAAACTTGATTTTAAAGCTTTCGATTTCAACTGCCCAGTTGTTGACGTGAAGGTTAAGCGTGTTCTTTTGTAAGAACTTGTTCAGGGGTAGATGGTCACTCCTGAGCGTGATATCAGCACCTGTGAGATAAAATGTAGACTTTTTAATAGTCATATATATTGCATATGCTTCCTTTGTCATGGCAGCCCAATTTAATTGACTACCACGAAACATTCCACTGACATATGCCACAGGGTGATTCGTTGTCACTTCTTTTCCATTGATGACAGATGTGTGTTCTTGGGTGAGTACGCCAGCCCACCCATATTTGCTTGCATCTGTAAAAATTGTATAGGGCTTCTCGGTATCGGGATACCTGAGAATAGGGGCCGACATTAATGCATCTTTTAGCATTTCAAACGAAAACTGGCATTGTGGAGTCCATTCAAATGAAGTATCTTTCGCTGTCAGTTTCGCTAGAGGTCTGGATATTTCTGAGAAGCGCGGGACAAATTTTCGATAATAACCTGTTAAACCAAGAAATTGTTTTATTTCCTTGGGTGTCCGAGGACGAGGCATGTTTCGTATGGTGTCCAGCTTCTCTGGTAAAGGTTGTATGCCTTTATCTGAAATAAGGTGGCCCAAGTAGTGGATTTCACTTTTGAAGAAATCACACTTGGACTCTTTGAGCTTCAGACCTGCAATTTTTAGTTTCTGAAAAATAATTTCAATGTGTTTAAGATGCTCCTCCAGGGTTCGACTGAAGATGATGATATCATCCAGGTATGCCATCACGAAGTCTCTGCAATCTTGTAAAACCATCGAAATTAATTGCTGAAAATATGCCGGTGCCTGTGCTAAACCAAATGGAATGGAGTTAAACTCATACTTCCCGAATGGAGTTACGAAAGCAGTTTTTGCTTTAGACTCCTCGTCGAGATTAATGTGATAATAACCACTTCTAAGGTCTAATGTGGTGAAAATTTGAGCACTACGCAGCGCAGCATACATTTCGTCGATTTTGGGTAGTGGGACCAGTGAGATATTTCCACTGGTTGTGGAGTCTACCCTCCTCACTTGTGGTTGAAGATCGTTTATTTTTCTGAAATCAACACACATTCTCTGCCTGGGGGGTTCACCAGGTGCGGATTTCTTGGGAACAACAACAATTGGACTGGCCCATGGACTGAGGCTCTTTTTGATGATGCCTGCTCGCTCTAGGGTCTCGACCTCCTGTTGTACCCAGCTGTAATGTTTTAAAGGTAAAGTGTAAGGTTTTTGACAGATGGGGGTTGAGTCCCCTGTGTCGACATGCATAGTAACTAATTGTGTACGACCAATGTCTTGATTGTTCAGTGAGAACACCTCGGGATAATCTGCTTTTAACTTCTCGAACTCCCGCTTGGTCTCCTCTGGCACATCTTGGTCTTTCAGCTCCACTTGTCGGTGTTCTGTAACCTGCGCTGGGGAGTAAACTAGATCAGAGTTAACAATTTTTCTTTTTGGAACCCAATTTCGACATTCGGTGCTTTCAATGGTTTCGCACACTTCAATATAGTTACACTCTACCGATTCTTCCTCTATGTAGGCGACATGTGTATTTTTACCAATATACACTTCGTCATTATAATCTAGGTTGATTATCATGTATGGTATTTCCTTTTGCTGCTTACCTTCGCTCGTTGTCGAACTGAATAGGTTCCATATAAAGGTTTGGGAACTTGTGTTTCAGTTCGTCGGAGGGTCTAGCACAAACTCTACCTGTAAACATTTGGGAACAATATGTCGGGAGCAACAACAAAACTTCTAGCTGGAATTTTAATAGCATTGCACAATTTTAATGGTTCTTCCATTACTTCTTGTGAAGCTGTTGCCAACACATCGCTTCTATATGAAATGGCTCTTCTATTACCGGCCCATTCCATACTCATGCAGTTTTTACTCAGGTAGTCCTCACCTAAAATAAATGGTCTTGTAAGACATCTACAAACGAGAAATTTATGAGTAAAACTCTGCTTGCCGAGCTTGAATGTGACCATAACATGACCTAGAATGCCCATGTCTTGGCCACTCGCCGTGTTCACTTGAGTATTTGTATCTGAAACGCTATCTAATAAACCTAATGCTGTACAAGTATCTACATTCATGCAGCTGACTTCGGTGCCCGTGTCAAACAAGCATGAAAACACATAACCACCAGTATCAATTTTGAACGTAGTGCCTCTAGTCCTGCCTTGATTGATGAAAAACACCTCTCTAGCCGGACCAGGGGTCTTCAAGTATGTACTGGGGTCGTATCCTCGACATAGTCAGTCGGTCGAAGATGAAAAAGACGAAATTTCATCTTTTGCCGCCTGCTGGACGGCTGCCTGTGCGGCATCGTATGTCTCATCTGAAATATTAAGTAAATTTACAAGGGTGTCCTTGCTTATTTCATTAACTTCTTTTGAGCTGCCACCGGACTGCTTTGCCCTGTCGATTTGCACCTTCACTAAGGTGCAAATGGTCTGGAACGTATTTTTGTCACAATCCGCTGGAACAAAGAATTTTTGATCCTGTGCCAAAGTAAAGCAAGTGTCGCGGGGCTTATCACTTTTGTTTTTATTATTGTTTTGCCATGGCTTTTTATCTTTATTTTGCCACGACCTGTTGTCTCCGTTCTGCCATGACTTGCTGTCACCTTTTTGGTGCCAAGGCTTGCCATTGTAGTTACCTTTTGAATTTTTGTTCCTGGAACTATAATTAGACGAAAGTTCATTAATAGTATGAGCTTCGTCCAGGGGATGAGACTGGACCTCGTTAACCATTGCAGGAGTCCTGCTATCCCTGATGTCATCCCTGAAAGAGTTGGCAATCTGGATTTTCTTCTCTAGATCGAGCGCCAGTGAAAACACATGGTCTAGGGTTCTGGGCTGGAACCTGCCTTCTGCAAATTTGTTAGCAAACTTATTTTTAATTTTGGGTTTAAGTGATTTAATGAAGTCTTGGATCACATGCTGATGTGTCTCTTCAACTGCCCTAATGCCTGACGACCTCTGATGCATGCGCCCATACCTGTAAACGTAAACACGCATTTGTTCTTCTGGTTTTTGGTGCATGTGGAGCAACTCCTCCCGGGCCTCATTCATTGTCGGGGCATCTGAAAAATCTTCCCTAATTATATTAATTAAATCGTCATCAGAGGCATCTGGATGAGCCATCATGATGACCTGTCTCACCACACCAGTTGATTTTTTAATCAACTCCATTCTCAAGTCTCGTCCACTGATTCTTGTAGCCTGGTCCATGTCGTCTAACCATTGCTCACACTGGGTACGATCTCCATCAAAGACGGGGATCGAGGTGAACAAGGCGTCGTGTTCTTTCTCCTTGTTGGACCTAGTTAGTTCTTGGTACACCTCTATTTGAGATTTTTGTTGGGCCGCAAAAATCTCAAGGGAATGAGATTGCATTTCTGCAAGCTGCATAATAGAATGACTAAGCAAGTCAGAGCCTGCAGACAGTGCAGGGGAAGGGGCAAAGTGATGTGGGGAATACCTTTGATTTCGCTCCTCGTCGAAACGTGTTTGTCTCGGCTGGTCACTATACCTATAATCCCTGTAAGGAAAATTATTTTTATTATTTGGTTTGCCCTGTGTGGGGTGTTGTGGTGGTTGTTGGTGTTGTCTGCCTGTCTCTGGTCTCCGCGGTTTGTCGCTTGTGGTCCCGGTTTTTTCGCTATTTTTGGACCTAGCATTGGTTTTATATGAACTGTCGCTAGACGCTGTGGCAGGTTTCCATTGTCTGTCTCTGGAGTACCCAATGGATACTGGGCTGGGAATGCGACCTTCCTCTCTGTTGTCTTGAGGACGGTTTTTGCACTCCATCGATCTATGCTCTGAACTACCACAATAAACGCAAATAATAGGTTGTGGGGATGGGGTAGGAGAGGGTTTTGGGGGTGCCCTACACATATGCGTAGCATGTGAGTCGCTATCACAATTGTCACAATGACAATCATAGGGGCAATCCTTTTGCCAATGGTCGTATCCACCACAGGCTGTGCAGAACATCTTTGGGCGACCTGTCCCTAGGTTCCTGCTCTGCGGATATGCACTGGTTCATGCGAAAATATCTGAAACAGACAGCTGTTTATTAATATGACTGGAAGCCTTTTCACCCGGTCCCTTGTTGGCTGGCCGTGGATGTTTATTGTCACATTGGCCTGTGGGACCAGTTGCACCAGTTATATGTTTCTGTGTGGTCTGAAACTGAATTAGATTAATATTATTAATTGTATTGGGGGTAGGTGCTTGTGCACCTTGTGCATTGTTGTTGGAACCAGCTGCTTCACCTTCTAGATGGTTCTCGACTGAGCGGTCGGGGTCATATGGTGATGCCCTTCTGCCCTGTTGTGTGTCAGCGCCCTGTGGAACGGAATCTTTATTAATGTGTCCCGTGTTATGTCTGGGTGTTGACGTAGGGTCCCTAGGATTCGTAGACTGCGCAGGGGTCTGTTGGTCTCCGAGTATGGGGCTGACCCTATTTAAGCTGTATCCCATATCGGTGATGTGGTCTAAATTTCGGATCCTAGAAAAGGACGTATTGTTCATGTGGGCTTGTTCTAACATGAACTCACGGTGTATAATTGTGGCCTCCTGTAAGGCATGATCCGATTCCCTCCATGCATGAGACATGACATGGATTCTGCTAATCGTCTCCAAGTCAGTGACTGATGGGGAGTATGTTGGTGCTGGTAATTCTGGTAGTTCTTTACCGCGCCTGAAAATGTTATCCTCTTGTAAGACATTGTCAATATGCTGGATAAGCCAAGAGTAGTAAGAAAAATGACGTGTTTTCTCCTGGTGACACGCCAACTCCGTCTCAGGGTGTGAACTCGTGTGTTTGTTCAATGCGCTGAAACAATCTATCAAAGTGGTGATTATTTCGCTACGGGTTTCGTATATTTGCTGTCTATACGAGATAGGGAATGATTCACCCTGGTGTGTAAAATTTTCCCAATTTTCATACATAGGAAAATTGTCTGGAATTGTCGGTGGACCCGAAGAAGGTGGAGCATCAGGGGTTTGGTGTTGCATGGTCTGTGTGGACCACCTCTTCTCTGCTACGCTGTCATCCTCTCCGTTCCTCCAATCTGCTAGATCACATATGTTAAACTCCAGTTCCTGTAAATCGAATACACACTCACTACCACAAAGTCCTGTAGATTCGATGTGGTCGTCGTGTACCGCGAACAGCGAACCTGTAACCTTATCGATTAAGTATATATTAGTGCAGAAAGCCCTTTCGAGATACTGGATCTTGATGACAAATCCCTCATTACCATCAGGAGTTTGTCTGTCGAATGCTTGTCTGCTGACGACTTTGCTGATTTTAGAGTTTTTCCCGTCCGGTAGATAGAAATCGACAGGAATATCCAAGTATGATGTAGCCACTCTCCTCTCATCTGGTAGTGTCGGTAGATTGAAGAGATCCACTGAAACAGATCCTTTTGAATGAGAAGAATGAGCCATCTTGATGTGAACGTATGCACATATGAATTTATAGAAATTTTGACAATATACTTGAAAAATATGTGGGATTGTGTATAAACGGAAGTTTCGCTAAGCTTTAACGAAATTGCAACTTTTGCTGTGATATGTTTGGATATTGTGATAAAGAAATATCCGTATGAATATTTAATTGATTGCTTGTATGTACCAATTAATCGCGACACCAGTGATTGTAGTGAAGTGACGCGTGATGATAACACTTTAAACCAGTTGTTTAGACAACACCGTGCCGTGAATAGGGTGAATTGCTCTATCACCATGAGGAAATGTGAGAACACTGGCACCTATTGTGGAACAATAAGTGAGCAATTGTAGAGAAAACAGCCGTGCTTTGTGCTGTGGTGCTAATTGTGTTTGTGAGAAAAATTTGAATTTGAATTTTTGTGAGATAATGTGCTTGGGTGGTGGTATGCAGCAATTTTAATACTTGTGCAAAATACAAAAATAATATGATTTTACGTTAAAACGCTTTAACGTTAACCTTTTAACAATATGTATTTTGACAATATGTATTTTAACCCTGTTTATTGCATACACCCGCTGAATTATATATTTAGATGAACTTAAAAAATACGTAAACTTGGTGAATATTGGTGAGATTGTGCCAATGGTACCACAAATTGGAGTAACGACTTGCTTTAATATACACTTTTGAGGGAATATATCGAAATTTCGATATATTCCTTGCAGAATAAGTAATTTGTGAGTTTGAACTGGAGAGATAATCGAAATTGTGACTATTTCTCTCCCAAATTTGGGTATTATGATACCGGTAGGGTAATTTTGATTGATTTTATCGAAACCTCGATAAAATCCACCAGAAAACATTAATAATACCAACTAACACATCAATAATAGAACCTATAAAGGCCGGATTCTCCACCAATGATAGGTTGGTTTTGCGGGGTACCAAACCTATGCTGTTAGGGAATTAAATGTAGTTAGTGAGAGGTTAATGATACAACCTACGTTGTGGGGAAACTGGTTGTATATACTATGGGCAGGTCGTGCCTGCCAATAGGGCTTGCTTGGTTGTGTGAGAGGTGGTAGAGGATCCTGCTTATAGGATGCTTACGTCTATCACTCGGATGTGATACTTGGTGTACTATTAGCTATGCTAACGCCTAGCCAGCAGTGACGACTGCTGGCTACCAATGTAAATGAATACAAAGTAGCAGTACTTACTGTTTGATAGGTTTATTATAAATACCTATGTAAATGATACAAGATGCACTGATCCACAAGTCTATATTACTGTTGAAGTGATGTAGACTCTTTGGAGTTCAGGACGAGAACACTAATACATGGTGCGACCCTACTTTATATAGATGGGGCGCGAGGCCTCAGGTTAAGCCTGGAGGCGCCTATTGGCCATACACTGGACATGGTTGAGTGGTTCCCATAGGCTGTCGCGGACATGCGCACTCCTAGAGTGGCTCCTAAGGAACTTCGGGGGTGACCATGTATGCTAGCACTGGATAAGGGAATATTTGAGTACACGGTACCTATCAAGACAAACGGCAGAGTTTAGCAAAATTTTGCTAATTGCCCTGGCATTTATAGCCAATATGCCAAACCAATGGGGAAATAATAGACATTTTGTGTTTGACCATACATAAGACACAATATTGTGCATGAGCAGGGCCAACAGCTAGTG
>CBDHDL010000012.1:0-8561 GCA_965261435.1 Candidatus Poribacteria bacterium | reverse complement strand
CATTAGATTGAGGTCTGTAGGGGGGTGTGTAAATTTTATACTCCACTCCTAACTTCTTTGCCACATCTTCAAAAAGCTTGTTTTTGAATTCGGTGCCATTATCCGATAGGATAGCACAAAGTTGACATTTTTTACAGTGTTTATGTATGTCCTTTTTCATACCTACCCAAAAATATAGACGTTTGACGGATGCATACGTCCTTGGGAATCCATTGTGTCCATTGTAGTCGTGTGCTGTGAGGAGTACATGATCTACTAAACATCTAGGGATTACTATAGGTTTGAATTCATTACCTGTGGGTTCTACAAGTCTTCTCCTCAGGATACCATCTTCAATAATGTAAACATTATTGTAGTCGGCAGAGTTCTGCATCCTTTCAATAATGGATTTAATTTTTCTGTCCTGACGTTGAAGGGATCTGATTTTATCAGCTTTCAACGGGAGTTGTAGTTCCACTGTTTGATGAAGGGTGTCGGGGTCAGGTTTTATTTCAAGACCTTCGACAATAACTTCACTGACTTCCACGGGGGGTAGTTCCTCGAGAAAGTTGTGTCCAAATTCTTGACCAGGTTTTTCAGCTGGTAACTCAACATCGGGGTTAAGTTGTATCAATCTGCTCAGTGTATCTGCCAGGGTGTTTTTAATTCCTTGGATGTACTGAAATTGTAGATTGAATGATTCTAGTTCTACTGCCCAATTGTCAACTTTTTTGTTGTTTGTAGATTGGTGTAGAAATTTCTTCAGCGGAAGATGATCACTTCTTATGAGTACGTCTGCACTTGTGAGGTAGAAACTGAGTTTCCTAACTGACAAATAGATAGCATAAGCTTCCTTTGTTAGGGCTGCCCAATTGAGCTGGCTACCTCTGAACAAACCACTCACGTAAGCGATAGGGTGATGTACAATCTTAGATTGTTCCTTTGTGGACGAGGTCGACGAGTCGACTTCTTCATACGGTTGTGTGAGTACTCCTGCCCATCCATACTTACTTGCATCCGTAAATAGTACGTATTTCCTATTAGGGTCCGGATATTTGAGTATGGGAGGATCACATAGTGCATCCTTCAGCATTTGGAATACTGCTTCACATTCCTTCGTCCAAATGAAGAGTTCATCCTTACGGGTCAATTTAGTAAGGGGTCTTGAAAGATCAGAAAACCGAGGGACGAATTTCCTGTAGTAGCCTGCGAGTCCTAAGAATTGCTTGATTTCTCTCACGTTCTTTGGTGCTGGCATGTTCCTGATGCTTTCAAGTTTTTCCGGTAGAGGTTGAATTCCTTCTTCCGAAATGAGATGTCCTAGGTAGTGTATTTGTCTCTTCATGAAGTCGCATTTGGAACTCTTTAGCTTCAGGCCGGCTGCTTTTAATCTCTGGAAAATAATCCTGAGGTGCTCCAGATGTTCCTCTTCGCTCTTGCTGAAGATGATGATGTCATCTAAGTAAGCCATTGCGAATTTGTGGAGTCCTTTCAAGACCTTGCTGATGAGGGCTTGAAAATAAGCAGGGGCTTGTGCTAGTCCAAACGGAACCATGTTGAACTCATACTTACCAAACGGGGTTACAAATGCTGTTTTTGCTCTTGAACTCTTACCAAGTTCAATATGATAGTATCCACTTCTCAAATCGAGTGTAGTGAATACCTTAGCTCCTTTCAACTGAGCGTACAGTTGATCAATATTCGGCAGGGGGTGAAGGGTGAGGTTTCCTTTAGCCTTACTGTCCGCTTTGACCACTGTAGGTTGAAGGGCATTGATTGCACGGAAATCAATGCACATCCGACGTCTAGGTGCCTCTCCCGGAGCTGATTTCTTGGGGACGACAACCACTGGACTGGCCCATGGTGAAACACTCCTTGTGATGACTCCTGCTCTCTCCAAGCTTTCAATTTCCTGCTGTACCCACTCGTAGTGTTTGAGCGGTAGTGTGTAGGGTTTCTTGGCTGAGGGTGGGCTGTCACCGGTGTCAATGTCCATGGTAATGAGGTTAGTTCTGCCGATGTCCTCGTTGTGCTCAGAGAACACTTCTGGGAAATCCTTGCAGAGATCCTCAAAACGCTGCTTAGTCTCTGGTGTCGCATCATGATCCTTCAGCTCAACTTTTCTGTGAAACTTCACTTCAGCTGGTGAACAGATCATATCAGACTCAGGCGGGACACGTAGATTAGGTCGACTAGGTAGATGATTTCTGTACTGTATAGCTTCTTGTGCTTCCTCAAAAGTTTCTGCAATCTCGAAACAGTCCATTTCAGGTTCCTCGTCGTCCAGATAAGCGACGACGGTGTCCTTAGGTATGTACACGTGTTCATGTACACTGAGATTGTAGATGACATAGGGTATTTTGACTAACCTGTCTTTTGACGGTCTTGACGCGTCCATGTCGTCAGAAACGAGGGTTTTGGCACGAATAGCTGTCTCTAGGGGGCCACTGGACGGTGATTTTCCCTCCATAGGGGAACTTTTAGGGTCTTGAAATGAGTCATTTCTTACCTTTTGAGTTCCTGGAACCTCATGTGCTGGGTCGGCGGTCGACGTGGTCGACTCGTCGCTACTGGCACGGTGGGGGTCCATGTAATATGTATCAGTCCATGCTGAAGGGTTACCTCTCCTGAAGGCTTCGTCAGGTTTGATGCTGATCGGTCCTTCGGGTTTTTTACAGTAGAGGTGCGTTACTGCGTAGTGCCTAGGGGGTATCCTGACACTTTTTCTTAGGGGCAAATACTTACTAGCTTCAGGTTCTTCCACTTCAATGATGAACTTACCTCTAGCTTTCAAGATCTTTGTCCCATTGTCAGTCCATCTGCAACTTGTACGGTTGCGGATTGCGAAATCCTGACCTAAGATTAACTTTCTTGTTTGTTTACGACACACTATAAATTGTTGAGTGAATGAATGACCATTGATCTGAAAATCAAAAGTAGTGTATCCAAGGGCTCCCATATCAGTACCTGATGCGGTGCATACTCTTGGAGGTGCTTTGTCATCCAGATCTAGATCTAAAGAGAAAAATGTGTCATAATTCATGCAGCTACGGGCTGCGCCTGTATCATACAAGGTATTTATTTGTACTTCAGGTGTCACGTTGACGGGAAACGTTGTTCCGGTGCGTTTACCTAAAGAGATAACACAAATTCTATTAAGGGCATTACTACTGCTACGGCTACTATCTATATCTACAAAATAAGAATCAGGGGTGTAGGCGGAAGGTAGTCATTGCGGCTCCACCATTTTTTCTGCTGGAGGCTCTCCGGGCTGTTGAGGTCCGAATGTCTGCTCCAGTGCTTCAATAAGGTGGTCTTCCTGGACTCCTAATTCTGTGGCGTATTGTTCCACGGAAATATTGCCAACTTGTGTAGATGTAGTTTTCTGACTAGGTCGACTAGTCGAACCTGCTGCTGTATTAGTAGGCTGCGCATTAGATGTGTGCTGAGGTTCAGTAGAGTTGTGCGGTTGTTTCCACTGGTGAGGGTACTTTGCATTGTCCTGTACTCTCTTGAGGGATTTCGACAGCTCCACTAACATCTCTAGTGCATTTTCTGAAGGTAGTACGATACCACAGTCCAATCGAGGTAATACAGACGAACTTTGACCTTGACTTTGGGGTCCTTTCGTATCATGAGGTTTGTAGCTGTTATTTTGCTTGTGTCCCTGCTGATACGTAGGTTTGAAGCCTTGGTGCTGGTAGTTCTTGTTGTAGTTCCCTTGATAAGACTTCTGACCATACTGATTGTAATGTTTCTTCTGAAACTGCGGACGGGTTCCTTGATAGTTTTGTTGATAACCTTGACCTTGTGTTTGAGCTCTCGTCTGGACTTCTTCTGTTGCGAACTCCTCCTGTACTTGGGGCTCTTCGTAACATGTCTCCATAACGTTGAACGTACACATGGGCTGGGTGACCTGGTGTTCTCGTTCGAATACCAGTGTCATATCAAAAGCTTCTCTTAAGGAACGGGGTCCGTATTGAGAGTTCATCTTCTTCAGCAACTTCTTCTGTAGGGGGGGTATTAGAGTGCCTGCGAAGAACATCATTTCACCATTCTGATTTTGATCATCTGCAGAAATTCTGTTAGCTCTTTTGTGGATAACTTCATATCTGGCGATGTACAGTCTGGCTTGTTCTCCAGGTCTCTGCTGCATGTCCCTCAGAACTTTAATTGCTTGGAAGGTAGTAGGTGCGTTAGAGAAACATCTCATAACTTCCTCTTTTAGGGCTTCATCATCCACGGTTTCAATGTTTGCTAGCATAGTCATCACGTCTCCATCTGCTCTGTTGAGTAGTTCAATGCGTAGATCACGACCTGTTGTTTCGACGAGGCTTTCAATGCGGCTCAGCCAAACAGCGCAATCCTCCTTGTTGGTACCATCGAACTTTGGAACAGCTGCGAACAGTGCATCATACTTTCTCTGCTCCGTTGCGTTTGCTAATGCATTGAATGCATCGGCCTGCTGTTGCTGTGCGGATACCCAGGCTTGGTGGTGCTGTTGTTGGTTGTTAGCCATTGTTTGATTTGCCTGAGCTAACTGTATCATAGTTCTACTTAACTGAGACATGTGTGATTCCAATGAAGCAGTTGATGTAGTGGAGTGAGCTCCAGCGTTTGCATTAAAGTCAAACATACCAGGGGCGGATGTTGGTATGGAGTGGGCTGATCCTGCTCGAGACGAGGGCCTGCTTCCATCCATCCTTGATCCAGTAGTGTAAACAGGCGGTGCTTCCGAATGTGGCACACGCGATGACGAAGTCGACGCGGCGTTCCCGTCCTGCTCCAGGGCTATGTTCTGGAGTCTGTCATTTATGCTGGGTACGGTTGTCGGCTCTGTCACGAGGGGTGTGTGTGTTGCGGCGGCGCGAGGTTGTTGTGGAGGAGGTGGCGGGGGCTGGAAGTTACCAGTTTGTGCAGATGACGAGGTCGACGCGGCGTCTGCGGCGGCCTTTTTTGCTTCTGCTGCCTTGGCTTTCTTCTCATCCTTGATCCTTTTCCTGCACTTCTCGGCAACATGTCCTAACTTTCCACAATGTGAGCACTTATTTTCCTCAGTTCTTTGTTCACAAAACTTAGAACTGTGGTCCTTCTGTTTACAATGTTTACAATGTACCTTTTTTCGACACTTTTCAGTTTTATGATTTTTCCTACCACATTTCCTACAGGGGTCGGAGGTTTTGTCCTGGGAATGTGATGAATTAGATGCGTTGTCCGTGTTGGGGGCAGTCTGTGGTGCAGCGAGCGGTGCAAGGGGTACTCTCGGCTGTGGTGCTGAGGGTTCCACGGGGGCTACAGTCGGCGGTGCTGGGACGTCAGTCCTGACCTGTGTAGTTATTGCAGAGCTAGCTGGGGTCACATTCTGTACCATACGGGGTGTTGCATCTGGAATAGGTGCTGTTGGTGTAGCAACAGCTCTCACAGGTGTAGGGCGGTGGATAACATGTCCTTGGGTGGATTGTGTATCCAACAGCTGCATGCCTTGAGAATGGGTCACCTGAGAGGGGGGGTGGGTACCACCTGTAGAGGGAGGTCTCTGCACCGGTCTGAATCCTATTGTTGGTTCAGTACTCTCTCCTACAGTTGAAGTTTTCTGCTGTCCAGTCTCGGAAGGTGAAGACTTGTCGAGGGCTCTGAACGTGAATCTTCTTTGTAGTGGTGTCCTTTGCTGGGAGCTGGGTGTCCTGGGGGCTGTACGTGTTGACTGGGTCGACTCGTCGGCTCCGTCTGGATACATTTCAGCTCTTTCCATGATTCTCAAGATTTCTCCTACTTCTACTTTTGCGCGTGCAGTCAAGTAGTCTGTGCTATTTGTCTGCAATTGATTCTGAGTCGGCAGGATCTCCGGATATGGGGCAGGGGGTAGACCTAAAACTGATCTATGATAATTATCAGCGACTGCAACAGTCTCAATACGTCTGAAGCAATCCTTAACCTTCTCCATATCGGCATCACGATGAGTCAGAATCGAAGCACGGTTGGCTGGGTCAACCGAGATGAGATCCTCATATGCTCTGAAAATTGAACTATAGTAATCAGTAGCATCGACGAAATCCAGGTGTATGCGATGTCTATCTTGACGAGAAAGCATTGACTTGGAGAAGTGTCTACTGACAGGTGCAGACTCTAACCATGTTGAGAATGCATCAGTAATTTGCTTCACCGCATCTTGTCTCGTGTTGATTCGACAGGCTCTATCAGCTGCATGCTCCTGTAAATCAATGTCTAAGGCAACTAGATCAAACGGTACAATTTGAGCTGTATAGGGGATCATAAAAAAGAAATTGTCATAAATAGCGTACAAAGCGTACGTCTCCTCTACGACCAGATACCAGTTGGTATCAAAGAATTCATTCAGGTAGGGGATTTGGATCCGAACTCCTGGGGTGCCATCAGGTAAAGCTGCTGGCTGCTGGTGAGCGACCTGGCTTAACCTGGTGTTCTGACCATCAGGGATGAATCTGTCCTCCTGTTGACTTTGTACTGACGATTGAGTTTTCTGAAAAGAAGGAGTATCAGGAAGTTGGGCGTCATATTCCATCATGTACTGGTGGGCGGCGACTCCAAGATCCATCTGTCTCATCTGCTCATCAGTAAGCTCATCATCCGAGTACTTCAACGTCATTCCATGTATTTGGGAATTACCTGAAACTTGAGAAATGTTCTCATTAGTATGTCCCTCATGGGAACTTGACTCCTTACTAGACCCTATCAACAAATCAGGGCTTGCAGTGAGGCTGTCCGGTCGACGTGTGCGACTGGTCGAAGTCGTCACCACAAAAGGTCCTTTATTTGCTGAAATTTGAATATTCGGGACTAGGGGTGTCGTAGCACGACTGGGGGGACGCGTGGATGGCAGTGATCCATGTGTCTCCGATAGTGCTGACCCTGGTCTAGAAGGCAGCTTGGGAGTACCAGGCCTACTAGACGGAATTTGTAGATGTGCTGGTGAGGTTGTCTTCTCAGCTCCGTTGGTTGTGTTGATTGAAGTACCTAAAATGCCATTTGAAGGTAAATTAACTTGAGTAACACGTGTCGCTTGGGTTAAACGCGATACGGGCGGGGGTGACCTCATCACGGGTTTAGTATGACGGGGTCGACTAGTCGAACCGGTCCAGGGTATAAGCCTTTTAGATGACCTATACTGCTACTATTTGCCAAAAGCGGGGGGGTACTAATATATACGTTTGAACAGTTGAACGCTGTTTACTTGCTTGAATGCTAGACAACGCTTAAACTTGTAACCTAAGAAAAGGAAGAGAAAAAAAAATTTCTCTTTGAAACTAACTGTAAGATACGTGAAGAGTAGGACTCTTAGATTTACTCACAGTTTGATTTTAATTTGACTTTGACAGGCGGATATCGTGGTTAGGTGTTACAACATTAACATTGTGACTTCCTTTGATGACCAATTAATTAAGGATAAACGGAATTCCATTCAATCAATTTGTATTGATTACGTGTGCTTAAGGAAACATTGGCTGGGTTATGAGCTGATAGCTTATCTCACCTCTTACCATTCATTACCTAACTGTTGTTTTAACAGTTCCATTAGCCACGGGTATACAGTGTTTGTTTTACTGCAGCTTCCGTCTGGTCCTATTGATGTTGTGCTGTGCCTGGCGACTTTTGGCGCCAAACTTGTGCTCAGCATCTGCTCATCCTGGGCGGTCTGTTGTCTTGAAGATAACATCTACCACCAGATTATTTGCTCAGCAAAGCGTCTCTTGTGTCTTCTGATCCCAACGGTTGGAATTTGAATTTTTCCTCCACTGGTTAATCTTGAAGACTGTTCAAACTTTTGGAGTTTTCCTCAATGTCCTTCCCTTATCTGTTTCTCACGGTAGTTTTCACTGTTAGCAGAACAACTTTCCACGGGTTTTGTGCTCTGCTCCTTCCATCTTCTTTTTGAAAATACCTCTATGCCTCGGATTCTCCACCAAATTATATGGGCGAACCTTCTTTGCCCGGATTCTCCACCAAATTATATGGGCGAACCTTCTTTGCCCGGGTTCACGCACGTAGAGCTTTAGGGGAATACAGGTGCGCGACAAGTAGGGTTAGCCATACAATTAAAAGTTAATGTAGAAGTATCGGCTTACGTGCAGTAAGGCTGTGTCACGGTATGACGAGAGCGACGCATCGTACATGTCCTTGGGGAGGCTACGACTGCCCTTACTGGTACCCAGTACTTCTATAAATGTCTATATTCGGCATGTGCGATATTCAATGTTCATGAGAGGGACCCAGAGTCTTTGACGGAGGGTCTTACGATTCTCACAGGAGATGAAAGTCACTTGCGAGCACGGATCCAAAGGTTTACAATAAGTTAGAATAACTTCAGTACTTACTTTGGAAATGTCCGTTATTTATTGTTCCTCCAAATGTGCACAAAATATACACAAAGCGGGTGCACCAGTCCTTGGTGCACAATACATCAATGCACAAATATACCGGGTGTAGAATTAGTTATGGATTCTACACAGGAACTACGAATTAATAATATATACAAGTTCATAGTTCAATAATATAACGAATGAATAAATAACAACTGAATAACTAACTGAATAACTGAATAACTG
>CBDHDL010000011.1:0-23524 GCA_965261435.1 Candidatus Poribacteria bacterium | reverse complement strand
ACAGTGCAGTTAGGGCTTGAACCTAGACTAAAATAAAACAAAAGAAACTCATGCTACGCACGGACACATGACTGGATCGACGGGTCGATTTGGTCAGCATCTGCAACGTAGAGCTAGAGTTTTATGTACATTTTTACAGGGGTTGGTCCGATATTGCAAGGGGTGCCATGATGTCGACGGAGTTGACTCTCTGGCGGAAGCCTTGCTTCAACTTCTCGGTGATGGACCAAAACCAAGAAGGGGTTGTCTGGATATTTTCAGACTTACCTGTTGTCATCTCAGCCTTAGTTTCGTGAGCATCGGTAAGGTTTGCTTGACAAATATCAACACTTACCTCAGAAACGTCAGTTTCTTGAGCTGGAAACTGTGTAGGAATTGTCCATTCCAGGTCTTCCACATGTTTGGGGTCCAGCCTAAGCTTTGCTGGCCTACCAAATTTTGTGTAGTCGGGGACATTGTTAATGATGACGTCCGGCATTGATGTCTTTTTGACATCAGTAATGTGTACTTGTCTTAAGTGACCTTTTTGATTTTTTACTTCCAGTTGGTTCTTACCTAGTAACCTGACTATGCGGAAACTATCCTGGTATTTTTCCTGGAAGGCCTTGGAAGTGTGATTTCTCACTAGAACCAAGTCTCCAACCTTAAACTCATGGGGTTTAACTGGTTTGAAATTTTGGTTGCGCTTACCTGAGGCGTATTTGATCTGTGTTGTAGTCATCTGCAGCAAGTTTTGCAGTGCTTCCAGATCTGGGATACCTTGGTCTGTACCTAAATAACGTTTTACCTGTTCTAGTAACTGGTTCAAGGGCATGTAGGGGTCTCTTCCAAACATGAGAAAGAATGGAGATTCCATTGCTGTAACGTTGGGTACGAAATTGTACGCTGCTGTTGCCAAATCAGTGAACTCATCCCATTCCATGTTGTTCACTATGTGCTTAGCAATACAACTTTTAAGGTATCGATGAAATCCTTCAATCTTGCCGTTAGATTGAGGTCTGTAGGGGGGTGTGTAAATTTTATACTCCACTCCTAACTTCTTTGCCACATCTTCAAAAAGCTTGTTTTTGAATTCAGTGCCATTATCCGATAGGATTTTTTCACTTCCACCGAACTTACTGTAGACATGCCGCATGTAAGCTTGTACGACTTCTTCGGCTGTCTTTGTCTTCAGTGGGATGCAAAATACGTAACTAGTGTGCATGCAAATAACAGTTAAAGCATACCTGTGTCCTTGTCGAGACGGGGGGTGGAATTCACCAACCAAGTCCATGGAGATAAACTGCATAGGCTGTCTTGCTCCTTTGAAATGGGTTTGCTCGAACTTGACCTTTGCTATGTTATGTTTAGCACAAAGTTGACATTTTTTACAGTGTTTATGTATGTCCTTTTTCATACCTACCCAAAAATATAGACGTTTGACGGATGCATACGTCCTTGGGAATCCATTGTGTCCATTGTAGTCGTGTGCTGTGAGGAGTACATGATCTACTAAACATCTAGGGATTACTATAGGTTTGAATTCATTACCTGTGGGTTCTACAAGTCTTCTCCTCAGGATACCATCTTCAATAATGTAAACATTATTGTAGTCGGCAGAGTTCTGCATCCTTTCAATAATGGATTTAATTTTTCTGTCCTGACGTTGAAGGGATCTGATTTTATCAGTTTTCAACGGGAGTTGTAGTTCCACTGTTTGATGAAGGGTGTCGGGGTCAGGTTTTATTTCAAGACCTTCGACAATAACTTCACTGACTTCCACGGGGGGTAGTTCCTCGAGAAAGTTGTGTCCAAATTCTTGACCAGGTTTTTCAGCTGGTAACTCAACATCGGGGTTAAGTTGTATCAATCTGCTCAGTGTATCTGCCAGGGTGTTTTTAATTCCTTGGATGTACTGAAATTGTAGATTGAATGATTCTAGTTCTACTGCCCAATTGTCAACTTTTTTGTTGTTTGTAGATTGGTGTAGAAATTTCTTCAGCGGAAGATGATCACTTCTTATGAGTACGTCTGCACTTGTGAGGTAGAAACTGAGTTTCCTAACTGACAAATAGATAGCATAAGCTTCCTTTGTTAGGGCTGCCCAATTGAGCTGGCTACCTCTGAACAAACCACTCACGTAAGCGATAGGGTGATGTACAATCTTAGATTGTTCCTTTGTGGACGAGGTCGACGAGTCGACTTCTTCATACGGTTGTGTGAGTACTCCTGCCCATCCATACTTACTTGCATCCGTAAATAGTACGTATTTCCTATTAGGGTCCGGATATTTGAGTATGGGAGGATCACATAGTGCATCCTTCAGCATTTGGAATACTGCTTCACATTCCTTCGTCCAAATGAAGAGTTCATCCTTACGGGTCAATTTAGTAAGGGGTCTTGAAAGATCAGAAAACCGAGGGACGAATTTCCTGTAGTAGCCTGCGAGTCCTAAGAATTGCTTGATTTCTCTCACATTCTTTGGTGCTGGCATGTTCCTGATGCTTTCAAGTTTTTCCGGTAGAGGTTGAATTCCTTCTTCCGAAATGAGATGTCCTAGGTAGTGTATTTGTCTCTTCATGAAGTCGCATTTGGAACTCTTTAGCTTCAGGCCGGCTGCTTTTAATCTCTGGAAAATAATCCTGAGGTGCTCCAGATGTTCCTCTTCGCTCTTGCTGAAGATGATGATGTCATCTAAGTAAGCCATTGCGAATTTGTGGAGTCCTTTCAAGACCTTGCTGATGAGGGCTTGAAAATAAGCAGGGGCTTGTGCTAGTCCAAACGGAACCATGTTGAACTCATACTTACCAAACGGGGTTACAAATGCTGTTTTTGCTCTTGAACTCTTACCAAGTTCAATATGATAGTATCCACTTCTCAAATCGAGTGTAGTGAATACCTTAGCTCCTTTCAACTGAGCGTACAGTTGATCAATATTCGGCAGGGGGTGAAGGGTGAGGTTTCCTTTAGCCTTACTGTCCGCTTTGACCACTGTAGGTTGAAGGGCATTGATTGCACGGAAATCAATGCACATCCGACGTCTAGGTGCCTCTCCCGGAGCTGACTTCTTGGGGACGACAACCACTGGACTGGCCCATGGTGAAACACTCCTTGTGATGACTCCTGCTCTCTCCAAGCTTTCAATTTCCTGCTGTACCCACTCGTAGTGTTTGAGCGGTAGTGTGTAGGGTTTCTTGGCTGAGGGTGGGCTGTCACCGGTGTCAATGTCCATGGTAATGAGGTTAGTTCTGCCGATGTCCTCGTTGTGCTCAGAGAACACTTCTGGGAAATCCTTGCAGAGATCCTCAAAACGCTGCTTAGTCTCTGGTGTCGCATCATGATCCTTCAGCTCAACTTTTCTGTGAAACTTCACTTCAGCTGGTGAACAGATCATATCAGACTCAGGTGGGACACGTAGATTAGGTCGACTAGGTAGATGATTTCTGTACTGTATAGCTTCTTGTGCTTCCTCAAAAGTTTCTGCAATCTCGAAACAGTCCATTTCAGGTTCCTCGTCGTCCAGATAAGCGACGACGGTGTCCTTAGGTATGTACACGTGTTCATGTACACTGAGATTGTAGATGACATATGGTATTTTGACTAACCTGTCTTTTGACGGTCTTGACGCGTCCATGTCGTCAGAAACGAGGGTTTTAGCACGAATAGCTGTCTCTAGGGGGCCACTGGACGGTGATTTTGCCTCCATAGGGGAACTTTTGGGGTCTTGAAATGAGTCATTTCTTACCTTTTGAGTTCCTGGAACCTCATGTGCTGGGTCGGCGGTCGACGTGGTCGACTCGTCGCTACTGGCACGGTGGGGGTCCATGTAATATGTATCAGTCCATGCTGAAGGGTTACCTCTCCTGAAGGCTTCGTCAGGTTTGATGCTGATCGGTCCTTCGGGTTTTTTACAGTAGAGGTGCGTTACTGCGTAGTGCCTAGGGGGTATCCTGACACTTTTTCTTAGGGGCAAATACTTACTAGCTTCAGGTTCTTCCACTTCAATGATGAACTTACCTCTAGCTTTCAAGATCTTTGTCCCATTGTCAGTCCATCTGCAACTTGTACGGTTGCGGATTGCGAAATCCTGACCTAAGATTAACTTTCTTGTTTGTTTACGACACACTATAAATTGTTGAGTGAATGAATGACCATTGATCTGAAAATCAAAAGTAGTGTATCCAAGGGCTCCCATATCAGTACCTGATGCGGTGCATACTCTTGGAGGTGCTTTGTCATCCAGATCTAGATCTAAAGAGAAAAATGTGTCATAATTCATGCAGCTACGGGCTGCGCCTGTATCATACAAGGTATTTATTTGTACTTCAGGTGTCACGTTGACGGGAAACGTTGTTCCGGTGCGTTTACCTAAAGAGATAACACAAATTCTATTAAGGGCATTACTACTGCTACGGCTACTATCTATATCTACAAAATAAGAATCAGGGGTGTAGGCGGAAGGTAGTCATTGCGGCTCCACCATTTTTTCTGCTGGAGGCTCTCCGGGCTGTTGAGGTCCGAATGTCTGCTCCAGTGCTTCAATAAGGTGGTCTTCCTGGACTCCTAATTCTGTGGCGTATTGTTCCACGGAAATATTGCCAACTTGTGTAGATGTAGTTTTCTGACTAGGTCGACTAGTCGAACCTGCTGCTGTATTAGTAGGCTGCGCATTAGATGTGTGCTGAGGTTCAGTAGAGTTGTGCGGTTGTTTCCACTGGCGAGGGTACTTTGCATTGTCCTGTACTCTCTTGAGGGATTTCGACAGCTCCACTAACATCTCTAGTGCATTTTCTGAAGGTAGTACGATACCACAGTCCAATCGAGGTAATACAGACGAACTTTGACCTTGACTTTGGGGTCCTTTCGTATCATGAGGTTTGTAGCTGTTATTTTGCTTGTGTCCCTGCTGATACGTAGGTTTGAAGCCTTGGTGCTGGTAGTTCTTGTTGTAGTTCCCTTGATAAGACTTCTGACCATACTGATTGTAATGTTTCTTCTGAAACTGCGGACGGGTTCCTTGATAGTTTTGTTGATAACCTTGACCTTGTGTTTGAGCTCTCGTCTGGACTTCTTCTGTTGCGAACTCCTCCTGTACTTGGGGCTCTTCGTAACATGTCTCCATAACGTTGAACGTACACATGGGCTGGGTGACCTGGTGTTCTCGTTCGAATACCAGTGTCATATCAAAAGCTTCTCTTAAGGAACGGGGTCCGTATTGAGAGTTCATCTTCTTCAGCAACTTCTTCTGTAGGGGGGGTATTAGAGTGCCTGCGAAGAACATCATTTCACCATTCTGATTTTGATCATCTGCAGAGATTCGGTTAGCTCTTTTGTGGATAACTTCATATCTGGCGATGTACAGTCTGGCTTGTTCTCCAGGTCTCTGCTGCATGTCCCTCAGAACTTTAATTGCTTGGAAGGTAGTAGGTGCGTTAGAGAAACATCTCATAACTTCCTCTTTTAGGGCTTCATCATCCACGGTTTCAATGTTTGCTAGCATAGTCATCACGTCTCCATCTGCTCTGTTGAGTAGTTCAATGCGTAGATCACGACCTGTTGTTTCGACGAGGCTTTCAATGTGGCTCAGCCAAACAGCGCAATCCTCCTTGTTGGTACCATCGAACTTTGGAACAGCTGCGAACAGTGCATCATACTTTCTCTGCTCCGTTGCGTTTGCTAATGCATTGAATGCATCGGCCTGCTGTTGCTGTGCGGATACCCAGGCTTGGTGGTGCTGTTGTTGGTTGTTAGCCATTGTTTGATTTGCCTGAGCTAACTGTATCATAGTTCTACTTAACTGAGACATGTGTGATTCCAATGAAGCAGTTGATGTAGTGGAGTGAGCTCCAGTGTTTGCATTAAAGTCAAACATACCAGGGGCGGATGTTGGTATGGAGTGGGCTGATCCTGCTCGAGATGAGGGCCTGCTTCCATCCATCCTTGATCCAGTAGTGTAAACAGGCGGTGCTTCCGAATGTGGCACACGCGATGACGAAGTCGACGCGGCGTTCCCGTCCTGCTCCAGGGCTATGTTCTGGAGTCTGTCATTTATGCTGGGTACGGTTGTCGGCTCTGTCACGAGGGGTGTGTGTGTTGCGGCGGCGCGAGGTTGTTGTGGAGGAGGTGGCGGGGGCTGGAAGTTACCACTTTGTGCAGATGACGAGGTCGACGCGGCGTCTGCGGCGGCCTTTTTTGCTTCTGCTGCCTTGGCTTTCTTCTCATCCTTGATCCTTTTCCTGCACTTCTCGGCAACATGTCCTAACTTTCCACAATGTGAGCACTTATTTTCCTCAGTTCTTTGTTCACAAAACTTAGAACTGTGGTCCTTCTGTTTACAATGTTTACAATGTACCTTTTTTCGACACTTTTCAGTTTTATGATTTTTCCTACCACATTTCCTACAGGGGTCGGAGGTTTTGTCCTGGGAATGTGATGAATTAGATGTGTTGTCCGTGTTGGGGGCAGTCTGTGGTGCAGCGAGCGGTGCAAAAGGGTACTCTCGGCTGTGGTGCTGAGGGTTCCACGGGGGCTACAGTCGGCGGTGCTGGGACGTCAGTCCTGACCTGTGTAGTTATTGCAGAGCTAGCTGGGGTCACATTCTGTACCATACGGGGTGTTGCATCTGGAATAGGTGCTGTTGGTGTAGCAACAGCTCTCACAGGTGTAGGGCGTTGGATAACATGTCCTTGGGTGGATTGTGTATCCAACAGCTGCATGCCTTGAGAATGGGTCACCTGAGAGGGGGGGTGGGTACCACCTGTAGAGGGAGGTCTCTGCACCGGTCTGAATCCTATTGTTGGTTCAGTACTCTCTCCTACAGTTGAAGTTTTCTGCTGTCCAGTCTCGGAAGGTGAAGACTTGTCGAGGGCTCTGAACGTGAATCTTCTTTGTAGTGGTGTCCTTTGCTGGGAGCTGGGTGTCCTGGGGGCTGTACGTGTTGACTGGGTCGACTCGTCGGCTCCGTCTGGATACATTTCAGCTCTTTCCATGATTCTCAAGATTTCTCCTACTTCTACTTTTGCGCGTGCAGTCAAGTAGTCTGTGCTATTTGTCTGCAATTGATTCTGAGTCGGCAGGATCTCCGGATATGGGGCAGGGGGTAGACCTAAAACTGATCTATGATAATTATCAGCGACTGCAACAGTCTCAATACGTCTGAAGCAATCCTTAACCTTCTCCATATCGGCATCACGATGAGTCAGAATCGAAGCACGGTTGGCTGGGTCAACCGAGATGAGATCCTCATATGCTCTGAAAATTGAACTATAGTAATCAGTAGCATCGACGAAATCCAGGTGTATGCGATGTCTATCTTGACGAGAAAGCATTGACTTGGAGAAGTGTCTACTGACAGGTGCAGACTCTAACCATGTTGAGAATGCATCAGTAATTTGCTTCACCGCATCTTGTCTCGTGTTGATTCGACAGGCTCTATCAGCTGCATGCTCCTGTAAATCAATGTCTAAGGCAACTAGATCAAACGGTACAATTTGAGCTGTATAGGGGATCATAAAAAAGAAATTGTCATAAATAGCGTACAAAGCGTACGTCTCCTCTACGACCAGATACCAGTTGGTATCAAAGAATTCATTCAGGTAGGGGATTTGGATCCGAACTCCTGGGGTGCCATCAGGTAAAGCTGCTGGCTGCTGGTGAGCGACCTGGCTTAACCTGGTGTTCTGACCATCAGGGATGAATCTGTCCTCCTGTTGACTTTGTACTGACGATTGAGTTTTCTGAAAGGAAGGAGTATCAGGAAGTTGGGCGTCATATTCCATCATGTACTGGTGGGCGGCGACTCCAAGATCCATCTGTCTCATCTGCTCATCAGTAAGCTCATCATCCGAGTACTTCAACATCATTCCATGTATTTGGGAATTAACCTGAAACTTGAGAAATGTTCTCATTAGTATGTCCCTTATGGGAACTTGACTCCTTACTAGACCCTATCAACAAATCAGGGCTTGCAGTGAGGCTGTCCGGTCGACGTGTGCGACTGGTCGAAGTCGTCACCACAAAAGGTCCTTTATTTGCTGAAATTTGAATATTCGGGACTAGGGGTGTCGTAGCACGACTGGGGGGACGCGTGGATGGCAGTGATCCATGTGTCTCCGATAGTGCTGACCCTGGTCTAGAAGGCAGCTTGGGAGTACCAGGCCTACTAGACGGAATTTGTAGATGTGCTGGTGAGGTTGTCTTCTCAGCTCCGTTGGTTGTGTTGATTGAAGTACCTAAAACGCCATTTGAAAGTAAATTAACTTGAGCAACACGTGTCGCTTGGGTTAAACGCGATACGGGGCGGGGGTGACCTCATCACGGGTACCATTGGAGTCTGTGAAGCGGGCGGGCTCACAGCATTGCGTTCCTCCATCACGTCTTTGTACGAGGGGGGTGACGTCTTACATCTTTTAGGTGATAACGGCTTAGGTGGGGCTGCTTTCAAACCTGAAATTGGACGTTTAACCGCTGTACCCTTCTTAACTTTAGATGCTACCACTTTCTTGGAGCTAGCAAACTCTCGTTGCGTGCCCTTGGGTGGGTCTGACATCTTGCCTTTTGGTATTTGTAGTCTGGATCGTGTCCTATGATTCGATCTCATTCTGTAACAAAACGTGTGTTAGTATGACGGGGTCGACTAGTCGAACCGGTCCAGGGTATAAGCCTTTTAGATGACCTATACTGCTACTATTTGCCAAAAGCGGGGGGTACTAATATATACGTTTGAACAGTTGAACGCTGTTTACTTGCTTGAATGCTAGACAACGCTTAAACTTGTAACCTAAGAAAAGGAAGAGAAAAAAAAATTTCTCTTTGAAACTAACTGTAAGATACGTGAAGAGTAGGACTCTTAGATTTACTCACAGTTTGATTTTAATTTGACTTTGACAGGCGGATATCGTGGTTAGGTGTTACAACATTAACATTGTGACTTCCCTTTGATGACCAATTAATTAAGGATAAACGGAATTCCATTCAATCAATTTGTATTGATTACGTGTGCTTAAGGAAACATTGGCTGGGTTATGAGCTGATAGCTTATCTCACCTCTTACCATTCATTACCTAACTGTTGTTTTAACAGTTCCATTAGCCACGGGTATACAGTGTTTGTTTTACTGTAGCTTCCGTCTGGTCCTATTGATGTTGTGCTGTGCCTGGTGACTTTTGGCGCCAAACTTGTGCTCAGCATCTGCTCATCCTGGGCGGTCTATTGTCTTGAAGATAACATCTACCACCAGATTATTTGCTCAGCAAAGCGTCTCTTGTGTCTTCTGATCCCAACGGTTGGAATTTGAATTTTTCCTCCACTGGTTAATCTTGAAGACTGTTCAAACTTTTGGAGTTTTCCTCAATGTCCTTCCCTTATCTGTTTCTCACGGTAGTTTTCACTGTTAGCAGAACAACTTTCCACGGGTTTTGTGCTCTGCTCCTTCCATCTTCTTTTGAAAATACCTCTATGCCTCGGGTTCTCCACCAAATTATATGAGCGAACCTTCTTTGCCCGGATTCTCCACCAAATTATATGAGCGAACCTTCTTTGCCCGGATGCTCACCCAAGTTATATGAGTGAACCTTCTTTGCAGATTTACGCACGTAGAGCTTTAGGGGAATGCAGGTGCGCGACAAATAGGGTTAGCCATACAATTAAAAGTTAATGTAGAAGTATCGGCTTACGTGCAGTAAGGCTGTGTCACGGTATGACGAGAGCGACTCGTCGTACATGTCCTAGGGGAGGCTACGACTGCCCTTACTGGTACTCAGTACTTCTATAAATGTCTATATTCGGCATGTGCGATATTCAATGTTCATGAGAGGGACCCAGAGTCTTTGACGGAGGGTCTTACGATTCTCACAGGAGATGAAAGTCACTTGCGAGCACGGATCCAAAGGTTTACAATAAGTTAGAATAACTTCAGTACTTACTTTGGAAATGTCCGTTATTTATTGTTCCTCCAAATGTGCACAAAATATACACAAAGCGGGTGCACCAGTCCTTGGTGCACAATACATCAATGCACAAATATACCGGGTGTAGAATTAGTTACGGATTCTACACAAGAACTACGAATTAATAATATATACAAGTTCATAGTTCAATAATAAATAACAATATAACGAATGAATGAATAACAACTAACAACATAATAACCTAGAGCCTAACGCTCCTAGGGTTTAAGTACGCGTGAGTACAATAGGTGAAGGAGCGCATCCAATGCAATTGGTTGAGTAGCTAGAGGCGGTGCCATGCAGTCAGATGATTGGGCGGCACTTAGGGTGTCGCACAGGCATCTGCTTCTGGCGGGAAACATACCACAATAGGAGGGCAGCTGATTGGGGGACACTGTGGGTGTCACTCAGTCTAGCTGTTATCAGCAAAAGGCTGATCCCGGGGTTTTATTAAGAGTGGCCTCTAGCGGGGGCGCTTGGTACTAGCCATAATTTGGTAGCTCGTACAGCGATCACAACATGCGTTGATTGTGTTCCTTCAAGACCATGTCTTACAAGACCCTGTCTATCTAGATCTAAGGTCAAATGTATGGGTGTACTGGCATCGGCGGTCGACGAGATTGACGAGTCGACGACGTAGCGCTGGGGTGCCGTACATTCCTTACAGAACCTTTGTCTTTCAAGACCTTATCCTGTAGACAATTACATAGTGGACATAGTTGGCAGTTGTCGAAGGCGACTAGTCAACCATGTCACTTCTCTCAAGACCATTGGTCCTTTTAAGAGCTTTACCCTTTGAGAGTAGTAGTCGGCGGTCGCCTAGGGTGACTCGTCGACGGAGTCTTGGACTGAGGTACCACTTGAACAGGACCGTCCTAATTATGAGAAATAGGTCTGTTCATTGTAAAGATGGCCAGTGCTCAAAACTCTGTTCAGAACTCTCAGACAAGGACAGTACAACATAACCATGTAATTATCCAATATCAACAACCCCCGGACCCAGCAATAGTAAACCATGTTTTGGAGATATTGGTGGCTGTTGCGAGAGGTTATGCTCAAAAGAAACTTAGTGCAAATACCATATGTCCAGGACTATATAGACCAAATAGTTCCATTTTTACAGACTCTTTATAGTGAAAGTGCACAGCAGGTCTTGCAACAAGGAATACCTCCTCCAATTTCCAATACCATCTACTCCCCACCTGCCTGCAGCGATCTACAGCAGCTCCTCAATGAACTGAGTAGTACTCAATCTACCTCCTTAAAAGCAATGACCCCCTTGAATTCAACTACAAACATTGAACAGACAGTGCAACCCCCCGTGACTTCTCAAGTTGATAGAGAAATAAAGATAGAGACAAGTAACATATATTCTGTCAACAAGGTACTGCTTCAACAGATCTTAGAGACTGTTGGACAGATCACAAGTAAAGCATTAAACAAAAACCCACAACAGGTTAGAAAATTGGAACCTTTGGTGCTTGAGTTGTACAGACAACTAACACATTTCCTGTTCAACTTAGAAGCTGAAGAAAACAGAAGAACTGGACAGATTTCAATCTCTCCAGATGTTCGGTTATTAGTGACAAAAGTTTGGAACCACATTTGGAAAACCCTGGAAGAAAAGAAATAATTGTTTAGAATACCTAAAGGACACATAACATCAAGATGAATACCACACCAGAAAATGTTCCGGATGAAACATTACTACAAGCAAAAGTAGTTTGTGCCCAGTTGTTAATTAAAACCAACACTCTAAACATTGCTCATCAAAATTTTCATATTCATAAAGTTAGACTTGAGGTACAACCCATACAGAGTGGAGAATTTAAACCTTTAATACAATTAGACCTGGAGGACATTTTTACAGGACAATCTTTGGCAACCTTTGGACCCCTCTGACCAACAGGAGATATCATCACAAAACTGAAACAATGGATAAACACAGACATTGAAAACTCTATATTGGATAATTGAAGAACACCCAGGACTCAATCATACTGTTGTAATGTTCTCTCGCAAATCCTTGGTCAAGCGAGTGAGTTTATTAAGGTTCGGTACAGACCTGGTGTTTAGAGAGGAATAAGACAATAATATTGTGTGAATAGTTTATTTAGAGGCTATGCCTCTATCACGCCCATATAAGATTATGCAGTACAATTCTGTAATTCGAGTCTGTAGCTATGTATTGGTAACAATACAATATATATATCCCTGAAATAGGCAAGACAAAGTCTTACTAAATATTCCCTTCAGTGGGATTAATTAATAATAATTAAATTAGATTAATCTCGACAACAATATGGATAAAGAAATAAAGTTCTATCTACCTGAGAGATGTCAGCAATATGAGACATGTGTTCACTGTAGCAATGCTTGGTCACCCTATGGAAGGATGCACCTTTGGCGGAGCTTTTATACTGTTTAGACAGGAAATGCAAGGATTTGGCGCACTGGGCATGCTCAATGACTACTTCCTGTAGACTGAGCATGCTCAGTCCTAGGATTGTGTAGTCATGTGACCCCGTCACATGAAGTTTGGCGCAATATGGCGGGAATTATAAAAATTGTATCCCCCCTCGTTCTACCTTGTCATTACATTCTCCCCCCTTTTAATCTCGTCATGTCCTCATGACATTGATTAGTACGTACCTTTCGTTTTGTTGATGGAACACTCGGTGGAAAGAAAGGATTCATTAAATCTTGAAAACAACTTTTATCCTGTCAATATTTTTTACATAACTCAGAAAATATACAAACCATATTGTTGAATCGATACATCACACACCACCTTGTCTATTTTAACAGTTAAATATATATCAATAAATTTTCTCTTCCATACCTCTTTAGCTGAAAAATCCATCACACCTTTACCATAATTCAATCATATCATAACATTCAACTAAGGTATTCTTTCGGAGAAATAGTAAAATTAACTTTTCGAATACAATTAACTATGTAATACGTAACACTTTCTATACCATGAAATACATTGCATTTAATGTATTAAATCCGATTTTTATGAATTCGAATGCAAGATAACAAAATAACAGTACGTGTAACGGAACGGTTCCGAATTCGAATCCGCATTTTCAAAATCTACTGTATTTCTCCTCTAATTCTCCTTACTAAATCGAAATCCTTGGGAAAAATTGTGAGACGTTTGGCATGCACACATGTTAGCATTGAGTGTTCAAATAGATTAACTAGATACGTTTCTGATGCTTCTTGGAGTGCCAAAAGCGCATTGGATTGAAACCTTAAACCATATTTGCACTCTTGTGCGATTTCCCGTACTAGCCGTGAAAACGGTCGTAATGGTATTAACAATTTAACTGATTTTTGGTACTTCCTAATTTCACGCAAGGCATGTACGCTTTGTTTGTCTCTATTCATCTTTCTAAGTTCCTTCTGTTTTTCCAATTTCGCTTTAATTTCAGCTCTGGTTTTCTTACTGGCCTTGTTGATGATTTTCTTTGGTGTCCTACTTTGTATTGGTTTTCGAGGAGCTTTTCCCGTGCCTTCAGTTTTTCGTGACCGGTGTTGTTCACTCTCTTTTTTCGTAGGGGTTGTTTTAGTTCTCGCCATTCTGGAAGTACTCCGTTTTTTAAGGGCTATTTCTTTTTGCTCTTTTAGATATGCTTTTAACTTACTTAAATCTTTGCCTTTCTTTATGTAATTAATACGAATTTGCTTTTGATATTTCTCATTTGGATCATTTTCACTTCAAACTTCTTTAATTTCCTTATTTGGTATTCTGTTTATTTTTTCACTACTTTCTGACACTGTTTCCACCACTACATTAACTTCTAATGGTGCTGGATTAGTTCTAACTAACTGGTTAGTGTCATGCCTTTCTTGATTTGAAATAGTATTAGGATTAACATTTTCTTTGTCCGCATTCGAATTCGGGTTTGTTAATCTTGATGACTGTTTTGTCATCGAACCCGGATTCGAATCTGGTGATCCGCCATCGGTCTCGTCTATTAAATGTCTAACCATTTCCTTTCTTGTTGGTGGAGTGTTATCACTAGAAACAGCGCCCTCTAATTCAGCAAATGTTGGTGTTACTGGGCTTTCTGAATGGAAACTTGATGGAGTTGAACTAAAAGTAGATAGCGGTGATTCACTATCCGATGGAAAGTCACCATTACCATGAACATCTATTGTGTTAGCATTAATCGTACATGCCTTATTTTTATGTTTTTTCCATTCACCAATTCCTATCGCGTCGTTAACTATCTCTAACACTACTTCTCTCACCAGATTCCATAGTCTTTCCGCATAACCTCCCTCTGCCATACTGAAACAAGACTTAATTCTATCATGCACATTATAGAAATGTTTTCAACATAATTACTGACTATTCATGCATAACATTTCTGATCTCTTTTACCTGCTTTCGTGATTTTTATCCCTGAGAGATGTCAACAATTAATATCACCAACTGCAATGACACAGCAATTCGGGTTTAAGTTGCGCGGACTGTTATTCCCCTCGATTTCGGGGTTTGTTTTATTACTGCAGCCTATAACCTAGCACATTTAGTCATTTAATGAGCAGCTGTTAGAATGCACATCAACTAGCATTCCATCGTTATTGCAAATGCTGACAACTTCACTAAAATTTCCATCCGCATGTTTTCACCAATTGCTTCATTACAGGTTCTATTCTGAATTAAAATTTTAAATCTTAGTCCTCAGTATCATTTTTCTTATGATGTGAATTCGATTCCGTACTACTAGGTTTCATATACCGTCGATTTTTAGAACCTGGTTCCTACTCTTTTCCTGTACTTTTTTTTCGTCTGCATCTATTATTAATTGTTCATCTAAATTAACAAGAATGGCATCTGGTTCTGATCAATTACCTTTCCATCGACTATTGCAAATTAGCAATGACAACTATAAGCAGCAAATGGAAGATGCTGTGAGTAAATTCAGTGTATCTTTTACTCGAAACAATCATTTTTAATATGCATCTCTTTACATTATCGATTTGTGATGGATGGCATTGATTGTTACTCATGTCACTGATGAGTCCATTTTCCTAAATATTTTAATTGCCATTTCAGGGTCTTTCGAACGTTCCAACTCCCCTAGAGGCTTCGAATTTTCCAGAGAATTCGAATTACGAGGTTATGCATGTATTTGCATTCGAATTCGCGTTTGCTCATTGTTTTTCTTGGCGGGAACACTATTTCGGATTCGAATCTGTTGATCGACTAAATACCCATAGCATTTCATATTTGTGTTGCCATTACCAGTTTAGATTCTAGGGTTTTTCGGAAAGCCAGGCAGATTAGTCAAATGTTTCTTCAGTGGTCCCATTATCCCACAGCCAAGTATCGGGCCATTTCTAGTACTTTAGTCTAACTTTGGTCTGTTCTTTTTGCTCATCAGCCCTACCAACAGTTAATAGGTAAAGCAGGCAAATTCGTGATTTTTCTGATTTCTAGTCTAATTAGCCAGATTTGCTCATTCCTTGTCTGAATGCCACACCAAATGGACGTGCGTCGCTTCACTTGGTGTAAGTTAATGAGAGAGATTCGGTTTTACCGTAGGATCCTGTCCACCATGGACTTTTGTCTAGCTGGTGGGCGGAATCCTGGGCGTGTGGCTCAGCATCTTGCCATCCAGATTAGCCTGGATGAGGTTTTGGCTGAGGAGCGACGTCGACGTCGCATCGCTGCATCTTGGTGGCACCGGTTAAGACCTCGCTGAGCCCCCCCCTATTTCCTCCATTCCAAATTCATGACTCTCAACCGCCCCCCAACTTCCCATTCGGTCCTTATTGGACCACCAATAAGCCAAAGTTATGTCATTTTTCTGCTTCCTTATTGGCCCCACTTTTATCACTTCTCTCGAATTCGATCTTGCAATGGCTATTGCTTTTCTTTTATCTCGCATCTAATCTGAATTCGAACTCATAAAATACAATTCTAATTATCTAATTTGAAAATGTAAATTAATAGTAATCAAAATTTTACTTATTTCTAAATTTGGGTGACCTATTGTCGCTCAGTTTTTTTTTTTTTTTTTTTTTTATTGTGTTTTCAAATTGAATGACCCATCTCCATGGTTAAGTTGCACCAGATTCTCCAATCATTTACCAATTATTAAAGGGAGCAGGGTTCGAACAAGATTAATTCTAATCTTCCCTTCCCCCCTCGAAAGAAGATATACTGATATGCAAAATTGTGTTGTTGGTTTGACCATCACAGATTACAGAGTGGTCTCTTTTGTCAAGATGAAACCAGTTTTTTTTTTATGACTGAAACACTTTAAGTGTCCAATCCTTTGAGCTTTTTCTTAGCTCTTGCTCTAGTGACAGGTCCAATATGTTCCTGTTCATTTTTGATATCTTCATCATTGATATCATCTTCGCTTTCTGAAGTATCAATTATGGAGATTTCTTCAGTCTTCTCTTCATTCTTAATGGGACTGGGAATTCCATCCTTTTGACTTACGTCTTCACACTGTAGCTCTTGGCGCAGTGGAAATAACATATTTCTATGCAAGGTTCTAGTTTTCCCGGATCTCTCATTTTGAACTTTGAACACAGGACAGCTTTGTATTGGTTGAGATGTTACGATGTAGACATCTTCTTCCCATTTGTCCTGTATTTTATGTTTTCCTTTGAAAGCTTTCTGTCTTACTAAGACTTTATCTCCTTTCTCAATCTTGGAACATCTAACTTTTCTATCATAGTTTCGCTTGTTCCTTTTTCTTTCCTTTTCATTTACTTCTTGGGCTTTCTTGAAAGCCCATGCCAATCTTCTTCGTAATTTTTCTACATAATTTTTAGTGCTGGTGGCCACTAAATCTGGAGTTCTTACTCCGAATTCGATATCTATGGGAAGATTTGGTTCCCTTCCAAACATCAAATAATATGGACTGAATTTTGTTGCTGTTGAGTCCATACAGTTATACGCATGAACCAATGTGTTTACGTGATCTTGCCAGTTATATTTTATTTCTGATGGTAATGTACCTATCATATTTATTAATGTGGAATTGAATTTTTCACACTGTCCATTTGTTTGTGGTCTGTATGGTGTTGTTCTTAGCTTTTTTATTCCAGTTAATTTACATAATTCCATGATCAGGGAGCTTTCAAAATTCCTCCCCTGGTCACTCAAAATCTTCTCTGGAATACCATAATACATGAAGTACCTGTCCCATAGAGTTTTAGCAACTGTGGATGCTGTTTGTGTATTCGTTACAAAGGCTTGTGCTAGTCTGGTATAGTGGTCCGTTACTACCAGTACATTTACATCCTTTGCTGATTTATTCGACTCTATGGTCAAGTAGTCAATGTGTACTAGTTCCATTGGATAAGCAGCTTCTATGCCTTCTAAGGGAGCTACCTCTGCCTTGGCTTTGAATCTGATGCACCTGTCGCATCTTTTGATATGTTGTTCCATATCTTGATTGACGTTGGCCCAATAGAATCGATTTCTTAGAAGTCTGGTACACTTCCATATTCCTGCGTGTCCTACATCATCATGGCACGCTCTTAATACTTGTTCTCTGTATTTGGTAGGAACAACGAATTCTAAAATACTACCCTCTCGATTTCCTTTCTTTATCTTTCTGTACAGTAGACCTTTTCTAAGGACTAGTTGATTTTTAATCCTCAACATGCTCTTCATTTCTGTACTGTCGTTTTTATGACATTTTCTGTGGCCTAAAGTTTTGGACTTTAATAAGGTGATTAGTTGGTTGATGGTGACATCATTCTTTTGAGCCTCAATCCATTTCTGTTTGGTCATAACTTTCGAATTTTTGTCTTCTAATTCCTGGGGAATTAGGTGATTAACATATCCCCCTTTCGCAATTACCAAATCAGAATGAAGTGAATGACTGTTTGGGCCCTGAGATTCGAACAGATTTGGAGTTGATGCTTCATAATTAATGATGGATCCCACAATTGTAGGGTCTATCTGCACATCCCATGGATTTCTAGAAAGTGCGTCTGCGTCTACATTTAATTTGCCACTTTTGTATCTGATACTGAAGTTATAATTGGCTAAGTTTGCTACCCATCTTTGACCTGTGGCATCAAGTTTGGCAGTGGTCAAAATGTATGTGAGAGGGTTGTTGTCTGTAAGCACCTCAAAATTTCCCCCATATAAATACTCATGAAATCTGTCACATACCGACCACTTCAGAGCCAGGAATTCCAATTTATAGGCTGGATAGTTCCTTTCTGATTTCGACAGAGTTCTGCTCGCATAAGCTATTACTCTTTCTGTGCCGTCTTCCTGGGTTTGATATAGGATAGCACCAAGTCCTAATCCACTGGCATCTGTATGTAGCTTAAAAGGTTTGCCATAATCGGCAAATGCTAATATGGGTGGTTTACAACATTTTTCCTTTAAATTCAGGAAAGCTTCTTCACATTTATCATCCCAGTCTACTTTTTTGTGCTTCTTTGAAGCATTGTCCCCAGATATTAGTTTATTTAGGGGTTGTGCAACTTGAGCATATTTATGGATAAATCTGCGATAATAATTGGTGAAGCCTAGGAAGGATCTGACATCATGTACTGTTGTTGGCCTTTTCCATTTTTCTATGGCCTCAATTTTCTTTGGATCACATTCTATTCCATCTCTGGATACTATATGCCCCAGGAATGAAATTTTAGTCTTAAAGAACTCACATTTTTTAGGTTTTAATTTAAGCCCAGCTTCGTGACTTTTCTGGAATACACTTCTTACCCTTTCAATATGTTCTTTGGGGGTTTTTGAAAAAATGATGATATCATCTAGGTATATGATAACCCACTTGAGATGCATATCTCCAAGACATGATTCCATTAACCTTTGAAATGTGGCTGGCGCATTAGTGAGACCAAAGGGCATGCGCTCACATTGGTAGAATCCCAATGGCCCCACGGTGAACACAGTGAGTGCTTTACTGTCTTCATCTAATTCCACTTGCCAATAACCTGACTTTAGATCCAGTGATGTGAACCACTGAGCTCCATTCAAGCAATCAAATGTTTCATCTATCCTAGGCAAAGAGTAAGCATCTTTTACTGTTCTAGCATTTAATTTTCTCAAGTCGATGCAAAACCTGAGAGATCCATCTTTTTTTCGGACTAACACTACTGCTGATGCCCATGGACTTTTACTCTCGCTGATGGCCCCTATCTCTAGCATCTCTTTTAGATGTTGTTTCACCTCTTCGTATTGATGAGGTGGAATACGTCTATATCTTTCTTTAAATGGTGTGTAATCGGTGAGTTTAATGCTGTGTTTCACTTTATCAGTTTTTCCTAGGTCTAAATCTTTAAGAGCAAATATAGATCCATATTCAATGATGAGATCCTTAATTTCTCTTTGCTCATCTTCACTCCAATCTGTGATACCTGTCAAATCTAGTTTACTCAGGAGTAGGGTGACTTCTTCCTGAGTCAACTTCGTGGGTTTACCCGACGGATTCGATTCCGGATTAGTTGTCGCACTGTCTTGATTTGACAACTGTTTCGAATTCGAATTCGGTTCTGGTCCAGAATTTTTCTCATATTTAGGAGCTAACATTGGCGGAATTGCGTTTGCTGCTTCTATTTGTCCAATAACTGTGCCTGCTTTTAATACTACTTCTTTACTGGTGAGATTTCTTACCCCTACCATAACTTTACTAGAGCCTGGTTTCATGAAACTGTAGCTCCGGACTGCGGCTATATTATGGTTTTTAATATTGTCACTATGTTCTGTGGCCACATTTATTCTTTTGTAATGTCCCTTGACATTACTTCTTCCTTTTATGAAAGTGGTACTAAATGGTGGTAGAGTTGCAGCTTTTTGTGCCTTCACATCTCCCTTTACATTTTCCAAACTAAAATTTTCCATTCTAGCTGCTTTGGAAGCATATGCTGGTAATGCTGCTCCTTGCCATGCTAGAGACAGATTTTTCCATTCCTCATCTGTTATCACTTTTAGTGCTTCATGTATATGAATTGTCCCTATTGCAAATGGCACAATATCACCATATCTGGAATCATCCATAACCATCATTAGGACATTTTCGTTGTAAGCCTGAATTTCTGGAATTTTAAGATTTACTTCCACATATCCTATGTATGGGATTGCTATTCCCCCTCCCCCTTCAATGTCTAGCAGACCTTCTAATTCTTGGATTTGTAACCCTAATTTCTTTGCTTGACTGATGGTTATAGTTGACATTTGTGCTCCAGAATCCAACAACGCTGGATACTTCCCCCCTTCTACTATTATATTACTCTCATTTCTCTTCCCTATCAATCTTGCTATTGGGTCTGGGTTGTGATAACGATCAATAATAGTTCTTAATTGTGATTGGTCTTTTTGTTTATATCTGGTTTGTTCTGATTTGCATTGGTAGCTTTGTCCGGGGGGTTGCTTGTTAGCTTCTTCTTTCCTGAAGCTTCCCCCCTTCGATAGTTTAAAGGAGAAGAACACTCAAATGCCCTATGTCCCCATCCACTGCAATTGTAACATTGCCATGGTGGAGATCCATTTCTGAACGGCCCTGAGGAGTTAGTGTCAGGTCCTCTTAAATTTCTTCCACCCTTCTCATTGTCTTTAGCCTTTTCCCATGTTGAATGTCCATTGCTCTTTTTCTTACCTTGTCCTTTTGAACTCTGGACTTGTTGATTTTTTACGATAGCTACCAACTCTCCTATTTGCTTTTCCAGATTACTATTTTGATTTGTTTGATCTACTGGAACAGCGGATTTCAAAGTTACTGGAATTGTTGAGGTGTTAACAGATTTTTCTGCTTCTATTGATCTAGCTTTGATCAACAGAGTGGTATAGTCTGCGCCTAATACCTCGTAATAATATCTGAGTCCTTCACGTACATTTTGTCGCACTCCATAATAGAACCTATCTTTTAACTTCTTTTCAGCTTCTACCTGTGTTAAACATTCAGGGTGGAAACCCATAATGCGATCTAAAGCTACTTTCAATCGAATACCAAAAGTGCTGACCTTTTCTTTCGACTCCTGGGTTATCTTGTAAAAATCCTGCATTAATATATCAGGGTTTGTTTTTCTACCGAAAACCCCTTCTAGCAATTCCAACACTTTATCTACTGTTGTTTCTGGTCCTAGCCCCCGTGCAATATCTGCTGCATTGCCTTTTAAGGAACTGAAAATGGCTTCTTTTAGAAGTCCTTCTGGATAGCTTGGTCGAACAGTTTTCACATCGAATATCCATTGTTCATATGTCTTCTCACTCTTACCAGGCGGATCTTCTCCACTGAAGAAGGACAGCCTGGGAGTTCTATGCACCAATTGTGCTCCCCCCCTTTTTAATGGATTTTGATCATCTAGTTCTGTTACATTTCCGGCAGCAGGTATTACTCGGTCTGTTGCAAACGATTGATTTGATACATTTGGGAGACTACTCCCACTGACGGACTTCAACTTTTCATCCACAGTAGCGAGGATGCTGTTCATCATGTTTTTCATCATACTTTCAATTGGGGTACTTTCACTTACCTTCTGGACACTACTGTCCTCTGCTTCCTTCTTTCTCTCACATTCCTCTACTTTCAACTATATTCTTGAGTATAGTTCTCGAAGCTATAGTACACTGGATATTTGCTCGTATTCCCCCCCAATGTGTCATGTGTTGAATTTCCTGTGCTACCAAACTAGCTGTTAATTTCTTTGGCATCACAATGACACATTCGAATTCATTTAATGTATCAACACTAATGGGATAATCCTGTACGCACCCATTGACAATCTCCCCTATTAATTCTTTCTGTGTAAGGCTACTCGTAACTGGCCCCCCTTCGAACCTTTCAACGTGTATTAAAATTGGTAGACCTCCTTCAGTATTATCTGAATCCCACCCTTCGTCCTCTAACTCTTCATTATCATTTTCGACATCATGTGCTTCATCGCACATGAAGTCATTTTGTGTGACCTTATCTTGCATTTCCATCATTAGCTTTGGAAGGGTCAATTGTTTAAGGAATTATTGCTGATAACTCTCTTACAAAAGCAATAAGCTAGCCACTAATAATTCGATAATAGAAACAACGTAACTAAATAACAAATAAATAACAAATAAACAAACAATTTCTTCACATCCACCTTATTACTGGTTAGATGGTTTGTGTTTTCTCGTTTCTCATATGGACACCTCTGTGAAGCCGGGTTTCTTGTTGTGTGTCCTAACTCTGTGTAGTTGAAACAACAGCAACAATTTCACAAATTATACTTAAAATACCTCAGAACCGCAGCCCTGCCAGGTAACGAGTTCATATACACTATTTGTTTAGTGTCTATATTCACTCTGTCATCACAAGTCGAATGTTCATTAGTCTCTAGGCAGACAATGTTCACTCTAGTGGTTGGCCAACCATACACGTTTTCTTCTTCTTAGTTCACAATGGCTCCACCCCCTTCGTCTTAATGGGTCAGGGATCTTCACAAGGATCCGAATCAAGCTCTTGTCATCAATCGAGCCTTCTTCTTCACGGAACGGCACTACAGATTCGATTGCGGAATAGTCCTCTCCACAGTTCACAATTGAATCTATTCCCGAAATAGTTCGGAATCGATTCCGTCACGATCGCCAAAATGCATTTTTAGAACGAATTTTCTTCAAAGTTTAATTTTCATAAAACTATCACTAATAGGATGCCAAAGAGTAGATCAAGCAGATCTTTCACTTTTATTTGTCTTAATTACACTATCTCTCTATTTACCAGGTCCCACATTGGGCGCCAATGTAATGTTCTCTCGCAAATCCTTGGTCAAGCGAGTGAGTTTATTAAGGTTCGGTACAGACCTGGTGTTTAGAGAGGAATAAGACAATAATATTGTGTGAATAGTTTATTTGGAGGCTATGCCTCTATCACGCCCATATAAGATTATGCAGTACAATTCTGTAATTCGAGTCTGTAGCTATGTATTGGTAACAATACAATTATATATATCCCTGAAATAGGCAAGACAAAGTCTTACTAAATATTCCCTTCAGTGGGATTAATTAATAATAATTAAATTAGATTAATCTCGACAACAATATGGATAAAGAAATAAAGTTCTATCTACCTGAGAGATGTCAGCAATATGAGACATGTGTTCACTGTAGCAATGCTTGGTCACCCTATGGAAGGATGCACCTTTGGCGGAGCTTTTATACTGTTTAGACAGGAAATGCAAGGATTTGGCGCACTGGGCATGCTCAATGACTACTTCCTGTAGACTGAGCATGCTCAGTCCTAGGATTGTGTAGTCATGTGACCCCGTCACATGAAGTTTGGCGCAATATGGCGGGAATTATAAAAATTGTATCCCCCCTCGTTCTACCTTGTCATTACATAATATTTGAATAAATAAGAAGTATATTAGATAAAGATTACACATAATAATGGATTTTTAAACACTCATTGTCACAAAATTATGTATTTGATACATTTTAAGGTATAGCTCAAAAGTAGGCCCAGTTCCTATGTTTCCTTGCATTTTAATTTACTTCATACATCATAAAGATTAATTGTGGAAAGTTACAGAAAAATCTGAATACTTTTAGTTGTAAACATTGACATAAAATGACATTTTCCTTTGTATTTCTATTGAAAATCAGGAAT
>CBDHDL010000010.1:0-10849 GCA_965261435.1 Candidatus Poribacteria bacterium | reverse complement strand
TAAAACCTTCAAATACCATCATTTAAAAGGGACCTTGGAGCCCGTAGCTTGGAAACCTGGGGGAGATTGGTTAAAACCATGAAAGGATGGCTGTGGGGGCCGCCATCTTGGATTCCCCCGGTGAACACACAGGCAACTTTAAACTCCGTTTCGCTGGCTGCTACAGCCTGCTGGCCTATGAATTTGGACCAGAGGGACCCTAGACCCCAGAGAAACAGTATTATAATACTTACATAAGGCAGAGTTGGGTCCATCCTCCTTAAAAGTGAGCAAAAGTGACCGTTGAAAGTGTCCCGGTCCTCACGCTGCAATGGGGGATTCCCTTCAGTCACGTGACCGGTAGTGACGTCAAAAGGAAATTCCTTAAGAACCCGGATGCCCGCCATTGAGGATGAGCGTGCTGTAAGTTGCCAAGGGGTACAAATTCATCGTTTTATGTAAGAAAAGAGTGAAGTACTGCATGAAACTTTATTAAACCTTAAAGTTTAAGGTTCATAGAACAGGATGGCCAGTATTGGTAAGGCTGGCAACGTTGACACAGCCCTGCAGGGCCGTGGGAACATTCGTGGTTCTGGATCTCACAATGGCGTCCCCTGCAGCGTTCATGCAGGCACTACTGAGCACGTGGAAAATTATGACAAATATTTGTGGGTCCGTAGGACACCTCTACCTATGGGTTTACATGGCCAGAGACCCCTATTCATAGGGGAAAAGCCACTGAAGGGGCCACGCGTCCCTTCCCCAGTTGCAGATCCTAGTGTGCTGCCTGATGGCCCTCTTCCGGCAGTAGGGGCCTCTGCCCCAACCCTTCCGCGAGGAAGGAGGGGCAAACGTAAGTGTTGCCTTATACAATGAACACTTGCAGCGAGACTCGTGGCTCGAGGCCCGTACCCCGGGACTCGTGTCCCGAGGCTCGTTACTCGTGTCTCGAGACTCGTTACTCGAGACTCGCGACCCGTACCCCTATACTCCAAGGACCGGTTATGTATGATATAGTACTACGTTGTTTTATTCCTTTTGCAGCTTTCGTTACATCGTAAAATCAAAGTTTGGCGATTATGGCACCCTCGACGCTCTCGCTGAGCAGCGCAGGGTGCAAGGAGGCAACTTCGACCCTCGGGTCCTGACGGACGGTAGTCCGTCCAGGAACAAGATCCGACGGAAGCTCATGATAGAGAAGGTTGTCGAGCGCATTGACGAGCTCGATCAGCCGCACCTGCAACTCTTGGTTATGCACGACTTCATGTGGGCCCTCGTTGAGGAATGGGCCTCCAACAAGGCTCGCTCCCACCGAATCAGCAACCAGGATTCGAACCGCGACGTACGAGTCGTTGAAACTGAGGCCCATAACATGTCTCAAGACCTTATCGACCGAGCCCTACAACTCGGTCGACCCACGGTGTGCGAATACGCGAGGGACAAGCCCTTGACCCTCAACCTCCTATGGGACATAGCGTACAGCGTACACAAAGAGTCCCTCCGCTTGGATACCTTGGAGGACTTCAATGCCACCGAGGCGGACATAATGCGCCTGAAGGAGAGCATTTTGAGTACGTGGAAGTCCAGGGACGCGAGGAAAACTTCGTCCCTCGGGCCCACGTTCGTCTCCTCAGCGGACTCCAGGAGCAGGGAATCCACCCTGGGGAAAACTTTTACCCCCAGGCAGCCTGCGCCATTCAGCAGTGTGCCTCGTGGCCCTGATGGTGGTGGTGATGCTATTATCGCATCACCCTCAGTCTTCAAGCCTTTGGCCCCACCACCTGGGATCCCCACGCCTCCCGGACTGTCCCATTATCTCCAGGATCCAATGCCTACCAGCTTTCCTGCGATGGGTCAGTCAAGAGAGTACAACTTCGATCCCATCACAGGACGACCTCTCAGAGCGTCAACACCTGATGTTCTCTCACGGTTCTCCCAGTCGCGGGATGCCTCGTTTCTGACCCCCGCTAGCCCGCGAGTCACGAGTCTGTCCGACCTACTGAGATCGAGTGAAGAGGAGCGCCCACTAGTGGTCGGGTCCGCGTCTCACTCATCAAGGGTGGTAACAGGCGAGAGGATGCAGATAACAACTGTATTCCCATCTGCCGCTGACACGACCCTATCTTCATCGGCCACTGCAGCCCCAAGAATTAGCACCTCCTCTAGTAATGTAGTAGAGGGGGATGTCCGTAGGGTGATACGGCGAGACCAGGCCCCCTCTCCGAACAAAGTATTAGCCGGGAGTGGCGTCGGGAGAGGGACAGCGATGAAGCCCGTCAGACAAAGCACCGGTAGAGGTCAGGGATTGGTCGCTATGTTAGCGGATGGTACAAGAGGGGTTGGCAGGGGACGGTCCGCCCCCTCGCCACCTGTAGGGAGGTCAGGACCGGGCGATATACGAACAAATACTGGTACCGGGACCGGGCCTTCTCCAACGGTGACGATGCATTTGGATCGTCAAGGCCCGGCCGTTACCTATTCGGAGGCCGCCTCCAGGCCACCTCGGAAGACTGACGCTCCTTCTCCTAAGTTAACGCCGGGCGACGTGCGCCTCAAATTAGCGGCTCGTGAAAAAGAGAAGGAGGCTGCCCGGGCCACGTTGGAAAGAATACGCAGGCAGGAACGAGAGGAGGACGCCGCCCGCAAGAAGCGTGAGGAACAGGAGCTTCGTAGGGCCCGACGGCGCGGCGTCATGCGTAGTATGGAGAGAGAGGGAGCCCGGCGACAGGAGGAGTATAACCGCGAACGTCGAGCTTCGGGAGCTTGCCCCGATCCAATCACCGACCCGTTGGGGTGGTGTGAACATGAGTGGTCGAAGGAGGGAAAACACCACCAAAGTCCCGTATGGGCTGGAGACCTCTGGAGTGCCAGCCCTATGCACCACCAGCAACTGGCGGCAAAGATGGTCTGCTCGTGGAAGCTGATTAAAGCCTATCAGCGGACCAGACAGAGTACTTATATCTGTCCTCCCGCACCCCACGTCATAGAGGCCTTCAATCACAAGGTGAATCACGACACCCACAAGGAGCTGGGTGCTCAGGAGCGCGGGGTCCTTCAATACGCTCGCGCGTTGCAATATGTATCGTATTGCAACGATGAGAGGTATAAGGACCAAGTAGCGCCAGCGGTTAGGGCCTTTTGGAGCGAGGTTGCCGAACCGTTTGGCAGTAGGGCCCTCCGGAACCTGGACCTGTCCCACGTTGTGGGCAGGGCAATGCATCCCAATCGGGCTGCAAAGATCCCGGACTATGGGGTGCGGGACCACATTGCCCTAACCTGTGGGCCTTTCTTTGCGTCGGTAGAGAGCCGTTCACAATACGAGGCAAGGCGGCGCCGACGGGAGGAAGAACGTGGCCGCGTAGGCGCCTCGAGCAGTCACCGCAGTCCGTCTCGTGACCTCGAAAGGTCCCGCGAACGAGACAGGGAGCCCCCTGCCCCAAAAGCCAACAGAGCACGTAGCAAACACCGCAGTGCTAGTAGGAAACGGGCTCTATCCCGAACCCCGCGGGGCGGATCGCCACGCGACTTGTCTAGCTCCCGGGGTCGGAAGCTGCCTACGCCACCTCGGCCATCGCGTGAAGAGACGTCGAAGAGGGGTGGGTCCTCGCCTACGGCCTGCACGGATGATATGGAGGTCGCTCGGTCTCCACCTCTATCGTGGGAAGAACGAGTTCAAGAAGAGGAAGACGAGAAGGACAGACACTCCTCTATAGGCGGAGATTCACAGCCCTGCCCGTCTCCCGTACGTATGGAGGGTTGTGGAACCTCCATCAGTGACGTCTCGATGGCTGAAGAAGGCCTTCAGCAGGGTGACTCCGACGTTGTCGTCGAGGAGGAGGTGGAAGAAAACATGGAAACAAACGAACCCCCCAACGTCGAGGCACCCGCTCCCACTCCGGATAAAGCCGTCCCGGAGGCTTCTGAGCCTGAAACTGAGGATGATCGCCGAAGCCATGTCTCGGAAGAGAGTACAGACCAGAACCCGCCCCACGACTCGGACCTCGACGAGGACGAGCTTCTGGGGCCGGCCACCGATGTTTCCGTACCCGGAGGGCACTCGGATGATTCCGTTGCCCTCGTGGTCTCTCCGAAGGATGATGACCTGTATGTGTAATCTTTATGTCTCGGCCAGCGCTTGGGTTGACGCCAGAGGGGTCGGGTTCGTTTGAACCCGCACCTCTACATTACCTCGTTCTATTTTCGATTTATATGTCTCTATTAATCGTCTCGTTTGTATTGTTCTTAATAAAGGTGCCGTCACGAGGTCGTGCCGGAGAGCCTGGGGGAGAGTGTCACGTGCTGCCCGCTACCTCCTAAACACGGTCTTTAATTTTTAATTCCTTGTTGTCTAGGCCCGTACGCCTCAAGGCTACGGGCCTGTCCGTTTCCCGCCAACTATCTCCCGCCATTTGTTCCCGCGCCCGGAGGCCGTGATGACGTGTAACCTTCGATGACGCTGACCTTGCGTCATCGGGGTACGTCATCGCGAGCTTCGCGCGCGGTATATAAGCGGTCGTAATTATCGTCTGGGGCTCTTTTCCTCTCCTCCCTAGGAACAACACATTAGAGGTCTCGGGGTCGGACGTGGATCGGAACTCGGGGAGTGAGCACCGTGGCACCCTTCACCTCGGCTCGCCTTACCTCGAAGGCTATATTGAATAACCTGTGTTAAGTATCATTCTTTCTGTTCCGCGTAAAAGCCGGCCTGTCCGTGTACAGGCCGCCCTAGTTATAAGTTATTATAGGAGCGTTGTTATCGAAGGCACCGCACCAGGAGTAGGGCGAGGGAAAGAACTGCTCCTTTCGGCGGAAGACGGAGTTCACCCGAATCCCGTAGCCCGCGGGCTAGCGCAGAGAGTCCGCACCGTTAAAAAGCATGTAGAGTTCCCAATGAAGAAAAACTGAGGGATGGTAATGTGCTCCTTTGCCTCCATATAATTTAATACCAAATTCATTTGTAAAGTAGAATTTAAAGTCATCTCCTTTATGTAAATAATTTATGGAGGATCCAAGTTGTAGCACTTAAGCATGCTTTTTTTTTCTTTGTATTAATAATGTAATTATTTTCAGATTTAACTGAGGTGTTACTAAGTATTTCAAGATGTCTCATTCAAAAACCAAGTTTAATATTAGTTGGCTGAAGAAGAAAGATTCAAATGGACATTTACTAGAATGGTGGTGCAAACCACATGACAGTAACAAGTTCAAAGCTGTGTGCAAATTATGTGACAAGGAAATTCAAGTTGCAAACAATGGTTGTTCTGCTCATATACAACATGGAAAACAGAAAGTGCATAAGCAAAAAGCAATAGTCTGGAACATTTCAGAAATAGCCAAGACTTCTAAACAAGTTGTAGTTGCTTCTACAAGTACAAGTGAGCCAAAACCATCAGATGTTGCAGAATGGGAAGGTGACAAGAGAGAAACAATTGAAGGACATGAAGGAAGCAAACAGACATCAATTAAGCATTTCTTTATGAAAACAGTAAAGGATGCAGATAAAGGTCAATCATCACTTCCAGATAAAAGTAAGGCTGGTCATAGAGAAGAAACCATGGGTTTGCCAGATCAGATTTGTAAAGCAGAGGCATTATGGGTACTGAAAACAGCTAAGGATGACTTTTCATTTAGTGCTTCAGATGGTTTTCCACAGTTGCTGCAAAGAATGTGTCCTGACTCTGAAATAGCCAAAGGTGTGAAAATGAGCCACACTAAGGTGTCATATGTCATTGGTCATGGATTAGGGCCATACCTTCTACAAAAAACAGTAGATGACATTCTGAGTATCCCTGGAACTTACTTTACACTTCACTTTGATGAAACAATGACATCACAAAACAAGAAACAACTTGATATCCTTGTGAGGTACTGTTCAGACAATCACAATGAAGTGAGAGTCAGATTTCTCAAGGCAGCAGTTTTTGGCCATGCATATGCAGAGAGTGTAGCAAATGAGCTCTGTGAAACACTTCAAAAATTTAGTTTGCCATTCAAGTATCTACTTTCTTTATCATCTGATGGACCAAATATCAACAAAGCAATTAAGACAAACATCAACAGGAAGCTCCAGGCAAATTATCAGAGAGCTGGTTGATACAGGACCTTGTCAACTACATGTGGTACACACCAGTTTCAGAAAAGGAGTTGAGGGATATAGTTCAGATGTGGAAAATTTGTGTATTGATATATACCACTTCTTTAAGTTGTCACCACCAAGGAGGGAAGATTACACAGATGTCCAGCAAAAACTGAATCTAGATGAATTTGTCTTTTTATGACATGTACAGTCATGGTGGCTTTCTCTGATACCTGCAATTGAAAGAGTAAGGAAGCAGTTCCCTGCATTGAAGGAATATTTCAGGAAGTTGCCAGATTCAGACAAGAACATAGCTAAGAATGCAAGATACAAGTGAGTAATGACTTTGCTAACATCCCCAGAGACTATGGTGCAACTTTGCTTCTTGGAGTCTGTGAAACCAATATTTGACAAGTTCCTAGAAAGCTTCCAAGCAGAAGGACCTCTTATACACAATCTCTACCCATGCATGGTTCTCCTTCTGAAGCAAATGATATCTCAGTTTCTGAAGCCAAAGGTAATACATAAGAAAACTGTAGCAGAACTGTTGAAATTGGACATGAAGCATTCAGATTATCAGTTGAAGGACAGTGAACTTGAAATTGGATTACCAACTAGGCAAGCACTGAATGATGTGAAAAACAGTGGGATGCAGAAGCAATGCTATCTTGGTATTAGGACATTCTTCACAGAAACTCTGACTTACATGCAAAAGTCATTGGCACTTAGAAACCCACTGATTGAAGCTCTGACATGTCTTCACCCTGCTGAAAAGGCCAAAGTCATATAAGTTGAGAAGATCAGGAAAGTAGGAGACAGTTTGCCATGCATCAAACCAGAGGAACTCATAGTTTTAACTGATGAATGGAGAATTTATGCTGGGACTGATATTCCAGAAGAATGGGCACAGAAAGATGGCTCTGCTGTTAGAGTTGATCAATACTGGAGCGAAGTGCTGAAGCTGAAAAGTGTATCAGGAAGTCAAAAATTCAGTGTGCTTGGAAAGGTGATCAAATGTGCACTTAGCCTTCCCCATGGCAATGCAGACAGTGAAAGAAGCTTGTCAATAAACAAAGAAACATTGTCTAAAGAGAGAAGTAGTTTGTCAATTACTGCATTAAATGGGTTGAGAGCAGTAGAAGATGGTGTTAGGAATGAAGGTGGACTAAGTAATGTAGCTGTGAACAAGGACATACTAGTATCAGTGAAGAGTTCTCACAGGGCATACTTGGCACATATAGAAGAAGAAAGAAAGAATGAAGATTGAAGAAAGAGAAAATCTTCTGAAGAAAAACAGCAGGAAAGTGAAGGCAAGAGAAGGAAAGAAGAGGAGTTGAAGAAAGTTGATGGTCTCAGGAAAAGCATCAAGGAACTAAATGAAAGGGAATCAAAAGCAGAAGAAATGCTTCAATCTGCTTGTGTCTATCTTGAAGAGGGTAATGAAAGAATGGCCAAGGGAGTAGCTGACAAAAACATGAATGAAATTGAAGCAGCACAGAAAATCATTGAGTTGGCACAGGAGAAGCAGAAAAAGGCAACGCATGAACTGGAAACAGTGCATAAAGAAAAACAAAAGATAACGAATGAACTTGAGGAAAAAGTTGTTAAAAAGGCAAAAAGTAAATGAAAAGTGTCTTTAAGTAGTATGAGTGAAGTTTCAAATCTTAAGTATTTGAAGTGAAGTATTTAAAGTGAAGTATCAAGTCATTACTGTGCTAATATATACTGATTATTTTTATCTAGACTTATCAAAGTATACTTTTTAACATTTTTAAATTTACAAAAGATATTACTTTAAGTATGACATTAGTGTACTTTTTTGTTATTATCCAAGAAATTCATTGCAGTAGCAGGAAACATTCATTCAAGTAAGATGTGTAGCTTCTTTACAGATGTGAAAAAAACTTTTTCTATAGACATTGATATTAATCATTTTGAAATAAACAAATGTAGGTGTACCAGCTGGTAAGTTCTATTTTATATCTTATTGTTATGTTTTATTTCTGTTGTTGATAATTTTTGTTACTAGGCTATAAGTTTCTAGTCAAATATTTGTTCTTCATTCATTATATGTAAAGGATAAAGAAACATATAATATTAAACAATAAAAACATTTTGTCTTATTATTTTTACACAGTAAACCTAGAATTGTCCATATAAAAAACCCTTTATTTCAGTGATAAAACCTTTATTTTACAAGAAAAAAACCTTTATTTTGGTGATATAACCTTTATTTCAGAAACCAGAACCTCTAAAAAAAAACCTTTATTTTTAAAAATCAGAGTTGAAGGCCTGGAAATGTAATAAACCTAACCTAAACCATGAACCAGGTAAGGTCTAATACTTTCCAGATTCAAGATGAATATACAGGAATGTCATTATTTTTGGCTCATTTGGCATAAGTGCCAGAGACGATGTTATCACATGAATTGTCCTTTTGGTATCATTGTTCGTTATCGTCCTGCATTGTCGGTGGACAGACCTGGCTACAGGTTTGGCCACATCAACTTAATGACATAAGACAGTACGATCTACATTTTTTTACATGGCAGCCATTTTTCATTTTTCCTGCACCTGCCTCTCTTCCTTATGTGGTAAATCATAAAGACTTCACATTTAACCCTTTACTGCGTGCAACTTCCCTTACTATGTGTACTAAACATCATTATCAATACCCAACTTCCATCCACTTGTACATGTTCAAATTTCCCACAGTTTGACTCACTGAAAGCATACAGCACATCACCCCACAGCCCATTATGACCCCCATAAAGTCATTAGCATACACATGTGGTTTGCCACAAATTCATACAAATTGTGATCAACTTGTATATTGCATAAAAACATTTTAAAAAAATTCATATTTGTTTTCATTCAAAAACAAAAATATGGCCATTTTGGAAAGAACAAAATAACGAAACCCATTTATGAAGATTACAGTGACATCTGCAGTCATGTTGTTTTCTAAAAGCACACTATCAAATCAATCAAGCCATACTAAAGTATTAAAAAATGAATTTTTAAACTGAATAAATATGGTAAATGTTTAATTTTTAAACATGTAATATTAAAATAACACAATGTTTATTTAATCAATTTCTGATTTACAATTTATGATACAGGTCAAAAAAGTTTAAAACTTCATTTTTGAATCGAAAATTGACACCAAGTAAGGACATAAAATCATGTACTGTACACTGTTTAATGGATGGCATCACCATTAACCAATGAGAATTTGAAAAGGTATGCATAATTAAAATGTCATAACTACAAAGTTTCATTCTAGCTGTTGCCATCAAAAGAGAAGCAGGTGAATTTTTGTTTGAAGGAATGGCTTCCAAGACATGTCTCTCATTGGTGATTTAATGAAAGGGTCCCCTCTGGACACATGGCTGTTTAGTGACCCTCCACAGTTTGTTCTACAGTTGCCAACACTTTTTTTGAGATTTACAGCATCAATAACCACTGATCTCTCAAGAATTGGAACTTCAAACTTTCATTTTCATCAAACGGCAAGTCAGCCATATTGGAATTTGCCAAAAATTTGTCTTTACACCAATCCTCTATGGTAGTATCTTTGTTTACACTCAAATAACCCATTTAGTTATTTCATGTTTATCTTTTGTTTATTTACAGCACTGTCAACCTGATTCACCAGTTCATGGAAAAGGACAGCTGTTCTGGACTCCTTTCAGGAATTCTGAAGGACATGTTCACCTAATTCCACCTTGAGTTCTCATACATTTAGCCTTGAGGGAACATTTTGGTAGGTTTTTAACACAAGCTGTCCACAGAGACTCTTTTGGAAATGAAATCTCAAGATGGCTGTGTGTAACTGATCAGCAAATAGTGCATTATAAGTTTCAGGAGCATGAGATTGAATTTGTACATGAGCTGTATTTTGTCGTAATTACAAACACTAGTATCTGTGTTCCATTGTGATACAACTTTGATACTTGCAGAATTAAACACTAGATACATTGTGAAAGTTGTAATTGTGAATGGATCTTCAAAACTGCATACCCTGTACTTTATGATCCTGTGTTACTATGGCATCAGTACCAACTTCAGGGGAATGCCCCCCCCCCAATGACTGCCATCCCTATGACTTTAGCAGATGCTTTGATGAGGACAATTGGAAACAAGCTCAGTCTGAATGTGTTCCAGTGTCTGGAGTTGGACATAAATGCCCAACTTCACCAAGCAGAGGAGTGCCTTTTGTCCGTAGCAAATGGTATTGATTCAACAAACACCTACAGTGTACAAACTTATTGGAATCCAACACAACTGGGACATGTCACAGTATTTATCCTTGGAGTGCCTCAACTCTCCATACACTTTGACCTAAATTTGTTACAGGCATCTGTGATGCAGAACCTGCCACACCTGTGGGTTATGCTGGTGAGGAATCAGATGGGGATGTGAAAGTGAAGTGGTATGAGCCAATGGTCATTCTTTTGCTCAATGGTAAATACAAATTGAAGCAAAATGAGAATGGGTACTTCACTCTTTATCATAAGGAAGCAACAGATTGGTGTTACCTTGGAACACTCCCACCACCCCCTCAGCATTTAGATCTTGATGAAGTCATTTGACAAGCAGGAGAAAAAATACATGAGCTGGATGAAAAAACACAGCCTCTTCATGAAGCAGATTTGGAACTTGCCAAAAACATGAAAAATACAACTCCCTCCTGAAGGATTACCACAAGGCCAGCATCCAACTGTAGAAGTTACAGACATGGATCAAAAGAAAGGAGAACATACATGAAAATATCTCACTAGCTTGAAATGA
>CBDHDL010000009.1:0-12432 GCA_965261435.1 Candidatus Poribacteria bacterium | reverse complement strand
TCTTCGATACAGCTTTGGCCATACCTGTGGTTTAATTGATTGAAAAGGTTCATCTTGATGACTTGGATTTATATGTTGTAACGTCTGCTGTAGTTGCGACGTCAGTATTTCTCTGATCATCAGAATTGAAACTTACTAAGAAGTTAACTCGACTAGTTTCAACCTCAAACAAGAGGTCTTCATCAGGAGAGATGAAGAAAAGACCTGAAGAGGGTGATATATATAGGGAAATTTGAATTTTGACACCCATGGATCAAAGAACTGAGCTGTGATAATTAATTCTCACACCTTTGGCAGGCAGTTCAGTGATCTTTGACAGTGGATGTGAGGTGTGGAGAACTTTTGCAATCAAGTTCTGACACCTGGTGAACGTGTGAATTAGTTATTTGGGGGGGATTGAAGGAATGACACTACTCAATTCATGTCAGGTGTTAAAGAGCTGGCATTTGTTGTTGTGGCGTCTTCAATTGATAGCTCAATTGAATAGATTTCTTGCCCTACAGGCCCTAGTTGAACGTCTAGGTATATGTATGGCCACATTTGGTCTAAAATTCCCAATATTGTTGAATTGGGTCAGATTTATGCCTGGTATTTGAGTCGGTGGAGCCATGTCTTCTACAGATGGTGCGGCAGACAATTCACCAACTCTGGGGTGTTTGGGTTTAGCACCCAGTAGATTATCAAAGCAATGGGGAATAGACATCTTACCAATATTTCTGTTGAGACTGGGGTCTAGCCGTCTGATGTGGATCGCCTCCTTGGCCTCTCTGGTGACCTGGGAAGGGTCTTTGTCAACAATGCTGAAGTCATTGATGGAGGGGAGAGGGTGGTGAAAGTCCTTGCAGTGTTTCAGTATGGCAGATGTTGTCGATTTGGAGTGTTCTTTGACCCTTTCTCCTAGTGCTCTAGACGTTTCTCCAATGTATGAAGATTTACAACCATCTGCTTTGCATTCCCAGTGATAGACTAAGTCCTTCTTCTGGTCGGTAGGAACCTTGTCTTTTGGGTGCATGAGCATGGATTTCAGGGTGTTGACTCCTTTGAAGCATACCTGTACTGGTGTGTACTTGAAGATCTTTTTGAAGGATTCACTTAATCCTGGGAAGTAGGGTACCGAGATGTAGAAACGTTTCTGTATCTCATTACCTGTCTCAGGATGGATGAGTGGATCTTGTTTCTCCATTTTCCCTCGCTGTTTGATCATCCACTGTGGGTAGTTGTTGTAGTGGAGGACCTTGTTGAGGTGATCTATCTCCTTGGCTAGAATTTCGGGATCTGAACAGACATTCTCAGCTCTATCCATCAAGGCTCTTACCACAGCTCTTTTGGCCGAGACAGGGTGGCTGGAATTGAAATCCAGGTATCTGTCTGTATGGGTTGGCTTTCTGTAGACTGCTACCGCTATCTCCTCACCTTTGGGTTTGGGGAAGGTGTCCAGAAAGGGGATTCCTCCTTCCGCATTGGGTTGTTCAATGGTGAATTTGATATGTGGATCAATGGAATTTAGATATTGTAACAAAATGACCCGGTTTCCCTTAGGGATTATGCTAAAGACATCATCTACATATCTTTTCCAGTCTTTTATAGGTACTGGTAGTTCGGGTCCAAGTGCCATATTCTCAAAATATTCCATATATATGTTAGCAACTACTGGAGAACAAGGTGAACCCATCGCGGCACCGTGTAGCTGTTTGTAGAACCTGTCCTGGAAGGTGAAGACACAGTTCTCCAAGACCAATTTCAGGAGACTCATCACTTCATCTTTCTCAAGTCCAATGGTGTTGCGTCTGAAGGAGCAGCCATACTTGTCTTTAGCCTCTGGGTCCTCTATGTGTTCAGTGAACAGCCTATTGATGACGTCTAAGGCAGTTGGAACAGGTATGCTGGTGAATAGGGCGGAGACGTCAAAGGAGACCAACTCCTCTTCTCCACTGATTTTCACTGTCCTGAGGTGGTCGCTGAAACTCTTGCTGTCCTTGACAAATGATGGAGTTATCCCTGTGTATCTTTGGAGGATTTTGGTCAAGAATTTAGCTAACTGGTAGGTTGCCGTCCCACAGGCTGAGACTATGGGTCGCATAGGGCAGTTAGTTTTGTGTATCTTGGGTAGACCATAAAACCTTGGTGCAGGGGATGAGTTACCTGTAGGGAGCAGGCGGTTGTAATGGAGCTTGCTCCAGTCATGTAGTCTTGAAGTTCCGTGTTCCCTGTTGAGCTTTCTGAGGGATTCCTGAACGTCTCTGTGTAGCTTCTTGGTGGTGTCCTTACAGGGTTGGTATGTTTTGGTGTCATTTAGTAGATCCATACATTTTTCAACATATTGATTTTTATCCATGACTACCAAAGCTACCCCTTTGTCTGCTGTGAGTACTACTCGAGAGGAGTCTTCCCTGAGGGTTTTGATGGCCTCCTTCTCTTGTCTGGTGATGTTGCGAGTCGGCCCTTTCTTCTCCTTGAAGTGTTGTAGGACTTCTTTGGTTTTTTGGTAGATTTCTGTACAGTCCTTCCCAGTGGTGTTTTCTCCCAACTCATCACAGATTCTTTTAGTTACTGCGATGTACTCGGTGATAGGCACTTTAGAAGAACTGACAGCAAATTTTGGGCCCTTCTGTAGAATAGATTGTTCTCCATCGCTGAGTGGCTTGCTAGACAGGTTTATTACCCATTTCTTTCTTATGACGTCTGGTACTGGTGTGTTCCTGTATCTGGGCTGTTGTTGCAGATGGTGAAACTTCTTGATTTGACGGTTTTTGGTAGTTTTGAACACTTTTTCCCTGGATTTGTGTATAACCTCGACTATATCCTTAAAGTCCTTGTTGTTGAGCTTTCCTTTGATATTTGACTTGATTTTATCTATGTGTGTTTCCAATTTCTTGATAATCCTGTTGCAGCCCCTGACGCGGCTGTTCAGGATAGATCTGTGGGTTTTGCAGATGATTTTGCGTTCTTGAAATGTTGAAAATTGCTTGATGTTAAGTTTCACTCCTTTTGGCACAATATTTTGGCTCAGACATCTGAGATTGAAATGTAGGTGACATTTGTGTCTAGCGAGCTTTTGCTCTTTTCCTTCCCAACTTCTTACCTCTTCGATACAGCTTTGGCCATACCTGTGGTTTAATTGATTGAAAAGGTTCATCTTGATGACTTGGATTTATATGTTGTAACGTCTGCTGTGGTTGCGACGTCAGTATTTCTCTGATCATCAGAATTGAAACTTACTAAGAAGTTAACTCGACTAGTTTCAACCTCAAACAAGAGGTCTTCATCAGGAGAGATGAAGAAAAGACCTGAAGAGGGTGATATATATAGGGAAATTTGAATTTTGACACCCATGGATCAAAGAACTGAGCTGTGATAATTAATTCTCACACCTTTGGCAGGCGGTTCAGTGATCTTTGACAGTGGATGTGAGGTGTGGAGAACTTTTGCAATCAAGTTCTGACACCTGGTGAACGTGTGAATTAGTTATTTGGGGGGGATTGAAGGAATGACACTACTCAATTCATGTCAGGTGTTAAAGAGCTGGCATTTGTTGTTGTGGCGTCTTCAATTGATAGCTCAATTGAATAGATTTCTTGCCCTACAGGCCCTAGTTGAACGTCTAGGTATATGTATGGCCACATTTGGTCTAAAATTCCCAATATTGTTGAATTGGGTCAGATTTATGCCTGGTATTTGAGTCGGTGGAGCCATGTCTTCTACAGATGGTGCGGCAGACAATTCACCAACTCTGGGGTGTTTGGGTTTAGCACCCAGTAGATTATCAAAGCAATGGGGAATAGACATCTTACCAATATTTCTGTTGAGACTGGGGTCTAGCCGTCTGATGTGGATCGCCTCCTTGGCCTCTCTGGTGACCTGGGAAGGGTCTTTGTCAACAATGCTGAAGTCATTGATGGAGGGGAGAGGGTGGTGAAAGTCCTTGCAGTGTTTCAGTATGGCAGATGTTGTCGATTTGGAGTGTTCTTTGACCCTTTCTCCTAGTGCTCTAGACGTTTCTCCAATGTATGAAGATTTACAACCATCTGCTTTGCATTCCCAGTGATAGACTAAGTCCTTCTTCTGGTCGGTAGGAACCTTGTCTTTTGGGTGCATGAGCATGGATTTCAGGGTGTTGACTCCTTTGAAGCATACCTGTACTGGTGTGTACTTGAAGATCTTTTTGAAGGATTCACTTAATCCTGGGAAGTAGGGTACCGAGATGTAGAAACGTTTCTGTATCTCATTACCTGTCTCAGGATGGATGAGTGGATCTTGTTTCTCCATTTTCCCTCGCTGTTTGATCATCCACTGTGGGTAGTTGTTGTAGTGGAGGACCTTGTTGAGGTGATCTATCTCCTTGGCTAGAATTTCGGGATCTGAACAGACATTCTCAGCTCTATCCATCAAGGCTCTTACCACAGCTCTTTTGGCCGAGACAGGGTGGCTGGAATTGAAATCCAGGTATCTGTCTGTATGGGTTGGCTTTCTGTAGACTGCTACCGCTATCTCCTCACCTTTGGGTTTGGGGAAGGTGTCCAGAAAGGGGATTCCTCCTTCCGCATTGGGTTGTTCAATGGTGAATTTGATATGTGGATCAATGGAATTTAGATATTGTAACAAAATGACCCGGTTTCCCTTAGGGATTATGCTAAAGACATCATCTACATATCTTTTCCAGTCTTTTATAGGTACTGGTAGTTCGGGTCCAAGTGCCATATTCTCAAAATATTCCATATATATGTTAGCAACTACTGGAGAACAAGGTGAACCCATCGCGGCGCCGTGTAGCTGTTTGTAGAACCTGTCCTGGAAGGTGAAGACACAGTTCTCCAAGACCAATTTCAGGAGACTCATCACTTCATCTTTCTCAAGTCCAATGGTGTTGCGTCTGAAGGAGCAGCCATACTTGTCTTTAGCCTCTGGGTCCTCTATGTGTTCAGTGAACAGCCTATTGATGACGTCTAAGGCAGTTGGAACAGGTATGCTGGTGAATAGGGCGGAGACGTCAAAGGAGACCAACTCCTCTTCTCCACTGATTTTCACTGTCCTGAGGTGGTCGCTGAAACTCTTGCTGTCCTTGACAAATGATGGAGTTATCCCTGTGTATCTTTGGAGGATTTTGGTCAAGAATTTAGCTAACTGGTAGGTTGCCGTCCCACAGGCTGAGACTATGGGTCGCATAGGGCAGTTAGTTTTGTGTATCTTGGGTAGACCATAAAACCTTGGTGCAGGGGATGAGTTACCTGTAGGGAGCAGGCGGTTGTAATGGAGCTTGCTCCAGTCATGTAGTCTTGAAGTTCCGTGTTCCCTGTTGAGCTTTCTGAGGGATTCCTGAACGTCTCTGTGTAGCTTCTTGGTGGTGTCCTTACAGGGTTGGTATGTTTTGGTGTCATTTAGTAGATCCATACATTTTTCAACATATTGATTTTTATCCATGACTACCAAAGCTACCCCTTTGTCTGCTGTGAGTACTACTCGAGAGGAGTCTTCCCTGAGGGTTTTGATGGCCTCCTTCTCTTGTCTGGTGATGTTGCGAGTCGGCCCTTTCTTCTCCTTGAAGTGTTGTAGGACTTCTTTGGTTTTTTGGTAGATTTCTGTACAGTCCTTCCCAGTGGTGTTTTCTCCCAACTCATCACAGATTCTTTTAGTTACTGCGATGTACTCGGTGATAGGCACTTTAGAAGAACTGACAGCAAATTTTGGGCCCTTCTGTAGAATAGATTGTTCTCCATCGCTGAGTGGCTTGCTAGACAGGTTTATTACCCATTTCTTTCTTATGACGTCTGGTACTGGTGTGTTCCTGTATCTGGGCTGTTGTTGCAGATGGTGAAACTTCTTGATTTGACGGTTTTTGGTAGTTTTGAACACTTTTTCCCTGGATTTGTGTATGACCTCGACTATATCCTTAAAGTCCTTGTTGTTGAGCTTTCCTTTGATATTTGACTTGATTTTATCTATGTGTGTTTCCAATTTCTTGATAATCCTGTTGCAGCCCCTGACGCGGCTGTTCAGGATAGATCTGTGGGTTTTGCAGATGATTTTGCGTTCTTGAAATGTTGAAAATTGCTTGATGTTAAGTTTCACTCCTTTTGGCACAATATTTTGGCTCAGACATCTGAGATTGAAATGTAGGTGACATTTGTGTCTAGCGAGTTTTTGCTCTTTTCCTTCCCAACTTCTTACCTCTTCGATACAGCTTTGGCCATACCTGTGGTTTAATTGATTGAAAAGGTTCATCTTGATGACTTGGATTTATATGTTGTAACGTCTGCTGTAGTTGCGACGTCAGTATTTCTCTGATCATCAGAATTGAAACTTACTAAGAAGTTAACTCGACTAGTTTCAACCTCAAACAAGAGGTCTTCATCAGGAGAGATGAAGAAAAGACCTGAAGAGGGTGATATATATAGGGAAATTTGAATTTTGACACCCATGGATCAAAGAACTGAGCTGTGATAATTAATTCTCACACCTTTGGCAGGCGGTTCAGTGATCTTTGACAGTGGATGTGAGGTGTGGAGAACTTTTGCAATCAAGTTCTGACACCTGGTGAACGTGTGAATTAGTTATTTGGGGGGGATTGAAGGAATGACACTACTCAATTCATGTCAGGTGTTAAAGAGCTGGCATTTGTTGTTGTGGCGTCTTCAATTGATAGCTCAATTGAATAGATTTCTTGCCCTACAGGCCCTAGTTGAACGTCTAGGTATATGTATGGCCACATTTGGTCTAAAATTCCCAATATTGTTGAATTGGGTCAGATTTATGCCTGGTATTTGAGTCGGTGGAGCCATGTCTTCTACAGATGGTGCGGCAGACAATTCACCAACTCTGGGGTGTTTGGGTTTAGCACCCAGTAGATTATCAAAGCAATGGGGAATAGACATCTTACCAATATTTCTGTTGAGACTGGGGTCTAGCCGTCTGATGTGGATCGCCTCCTTGGCCTCTCTGGTGACCTGGGAAGGGTCTTTGTCAACAATGCTGAAGTCATTGATGGAGGGGAGAGGGTGGTGAAAGTCCTTGCAGTGTTTCAGTATGGCAGATGTTGTCGATTTGGAGTGTTCTTTGACCCTTTCTCCTAGTGCTCTAGACGTTTCTCCAATGTATGAAGATTTACAACCATCTGCTTTGCATTCCCAGTGATAGACTAAGTCCTTCTTCTGGTCGGTAGGAACCTTGTCTTTTGGGTGCATGAGCATGGATTTCAGGGTGTTGACTCCTTTGAAGCATACCTGTACTGGTGTGTACTTGAAGATCTTTTTGAAGGATTCACTTAATCCTGGGAAGTAGGGTACCGAGATGTAGAAACGTTTCTGTATCTCATTACCTGTCTCAGGATGGATGAGTGGATCTTGTTTCTCCATTTTCCCTCGCTGTTTGATCATCCACTGTGGGTAGTTGTTGTAGTGGAGGACCTTGTTGAGGTGATCTATCTCCTTGGCTAGAATTTCGGGATCTGAACAGACATTCTCAGCTCTATCCATCAAGGCTCTTACCACAGCTCTTTTGGCCGAGACAGGGTGGCTGGAATTGAAATCCAGGTATCTGTCTGTATGGGTTGGCTTTCTGTAGACTGCTACCGCTATCTCCTCACCTTTGGGTTTGGGGAAGGTGTCCAGAAAGGGGATTCCTCCTTCCGCATTGGGTTGTTCAATGGTGAATTTGATATGTGGATCAATGGAATTTAGATATTGTAACAAAATGACCCGGTTTCCCTTAGGGATTATGCTAAAGACATCATCTACATATCTTTTCCAGTCTTTTATAGGTACTGGTAGTTCGGGTCCAAGTGCCATATTCTCAAAATATTCCATATATATGTTAGCAACTACTGGAGAACAAGGTGAACCCATCGCGGCGCCGTGTAGCTGTTTGTAGAACCTGTCCTGGAAGGTGAAGACACAGTTCTCCAAGACCAATTTCAGGAGACTCATCACTTCATCTTTCTCAAGTCCAATGGTGTTGCGTCTGAAGGAGCAGCCATACTTGTCTTTAGCCTCTGGGTCCTCTATGTGTTCAGTGAACAGCCTATTGATGACGTCTAAGGCAGTTGGAACAGGTATGCTGGTGAATAGGGCGGAGACGTCAAAGGAGACCAACTCCTCTTCTCCACTGATTTTCACTGTCCTGAGGTGGTCGCTGAAACTCTTGCTGTCCTTGACAAATGATGGAGTTATCCCTGTGTATCTTTGGAGGATTTTGGTCAAGAATTTAGCTAACTGGTAGGTTGCCGTCCCACAGGCTGAGACTATGGGTCGCATAGGGCAGTTAGTTTTGTGTATCTTGGGTAGACCATAAAACCTTGGTGCAGGGGATGAGTTACCTGTAGGGAGCAGGCGGTTGTAGTGGAGCTTGCTCCAGTCATGTAGTCTTGAAGTTCCGTGTTCCCTGTTGAGCTTTCTGAGGGATTCCTGAACGTCTCTGTGTAGCTTCTTGGTGGTGTCCTTACAGGGTTGGTATGTTTTGGTGTCATTTAGTAGATCCATACATTTTTCAACATATTGATTTTTATCCATGACTACCAAAGCTACCCCTTTGTCTGCTGTGAGTACTACTCGAGAGGAGTCTTCCCTGAGGGTTTTGATGGCCTCCTTCTCTTGTCTGGTGATGTTGCGAGTCGGCCCTTTCTTCTCCTTGAAGTGTTGTAGGACTTCTTTGGTTTTTTGGTAGATTTCTGTACAGTCCTTCCCAGTGGTGTTTTCTCCCAACTCATCACAGATTCTTTTAGTTACTGCGATGTACTCGGTGATAGGCACTTTAGAAGAACTAACAGCAAATTTTGGGCCCTTCTGTAGAATAGATTGTTCTCCATCGCTGAGTGGCTTGCTAGACAGGTTTATTACCCATTTCTTTCTTATGACGTCTGGTACTGGTGTGTTCCTGTATCTGGGCTGTTGTTGCAGATGGTGAAACTTCTTGATTTGACGGTTTTTGGTAGTTTTGAACACTTTTTCCCTGGATTTGTGTATAACCTCGACTATATCCTTAAAGTCCTTGTTGTTGAGCTTTCCTTTGATATTTGACTTGATTTTATCTATGTGTGTTTCCAATTTCTTGATAATCCTGTTGCAGCCCCTGACGCGGCTGTTCAGGATAGATCTGTGGGTTTTGCAGATGATTTTGCGTTCTTGAAATGTTGAAAATTGCTTGATGTTAAGTTTCACTCCTTTTGGCACAATATTTTGGCTCAGACATCTGAGATTGAAATGTAGGTGACATTTGTGTCTAGCGAGTTTTTGCTCTTTTCCTTCCCAACTTCTTACCTCTTCGATACAGCTTTGGCCATACCTGTGGTTTAATTGATTGAAAAGGTTCATCTTGATGACTTGGATTTATATGTTGTAACGTCTGCTGTGGTTGCGACGTCAGTATTTCTCTGATCATCAGAATTGAAACTTACTAAGAAGTTAACTCGACTAGTTTCAACCTCAAACAAGAGGTCTTCATCAGGAGAGATGAAGAAAAGACCTGAAGAGGGTGATATATATAGGGAAATTTGAATTTTGACACCCATGGATCAAAGAACTGAGCTGTGATAATTAATTCTCACACCTTTGGCAGGCGGTTCAGTGATCTTTGACAGTGGATGTGAGGTGTGGAGAACTTTTGCAATCAAGTTCTGACACCTGGTGAACGTGTGAATTAGTTATTTGGGGGGGATTGAAGGAATGACACTACTCAATTCATGTCAGGTGTTAAAGAGCTGGCATTTGTTGTTGTGGCGTCTTCAATTGATAGCTCAATTGAATAGATTTCTTGCCCTACAGGCCCTAGTTGAACGTCTAGGTATATGTATGGCCACATTTGGTCTAAAATTCCCAATATTGTTGAATTGGGTCAGATTTATGCCTGGTATTTGAGTCGGTGGAGCCATGTCTTCTACAGATGGTGCGGCAGACAATTCACCAACTCTGGGGTGTTTGGGTTTAGCACCCAGTAGATTATCAAAGCAATGGGGAATAGACATCTTACCAATATTTCTGTTGAGACTGGGGTCTAGCCGTCTGATGTGGATCGCCTCCTTGGCCTCTCTGGTGACCTGGGAAGGGTCTTTGTCAACAATGCTGAAGTCATTGATGGAGGGGAGAGGGTGGTGAAAGTCCTTGCAGTGTTTCAGTATGGCAGATGTTGTCGATTTGGAGTGTTCTTTGACCCTTTCTCCTAGTGCTCTAGACGTTTCTCCAATGTATGAAGATTTACAACCATCTGCTTTGCATTCCCAGTGATAGACTAAGTCCTTCTTCTGGTCGGTAGGAACCTTGTCTTTTGGGTGCATGAGCATGGATTTCAGGGTGTTGACTCCTTTGAAGCATACCTGTACTGGTGTGTACTTGAAGATCTTTTTGAAGGATTCACTTAATCCTGGGAAGTAGGGTACCGAGATGTAGAAACGTTTCTGTATCTCATTACCTGTCTCAGGATGGATGAGTGGATCTTGTTTCTCCATTTTCCCTCGCTGTTTGATCATCCACTGTGGGTAGTTGTTGTAGTGGAGGACCTTGTTGAGGTGATCTATCTCCTTGGCTAGAATTTCAGGATCTGAACAGACATTCTCAGCTCTATCCATCAAGGCTCTTACCACAGCTCTTTTGGCTGAGACAGGGTGGCTGGAATTGAAATCCAGGTATCTGTCTGTATGGGTTGGCTTTCTGTAGACTGCTACCGCTATCTCCTCACCTTTGGGTTTGGGGAAGGTGTCCAGAAAGGGGATTCCTCCTTCCGCATTGGGTTGTTCAATGGTGAATTTGATATGTGGATCAATGGAATTTAGATATTGTAACAAAATGACCCGGTTTCCCTTAGGGATTATGCTAAAGACATCATCTACATATCTTTTCCAGTCTTTTATAGGTACTGGTAGCTCGGGTCCAAGTGCCATATTCTCAAAATATTCCATATATATGTTAGCAACTACTGGAGAACATGGTGAACCCATCGCGGCGCCGTGTAGCTGTTTGTAGAACCTGTCCTGGAAGGTGAAGACACAGTTCTCCAAGACCAATTTCAGGAGACTCATCACTTCATCTTTCTCAAGTCCAATGGTGTTGCGTCTGAAGGAGCAGCCATACTTGTCTTTAGCCTCTGGGTCCTCTATGTGTTCAGTGAACAGCCTATTGATGACGTCTAAGGCAGTTGGAACAGGTATGCTGGTGAATAGGGCGGAGACATCAAAGGAGACCAACTCCTCTTCTCCACTGATTTTCACTGTCCTGAGGTGGTCGCTGAAACTCTTGCTGTCCTTGACAAATGATGGAGTTATCCCTGTGTATCTTTGGAGGATTTTGGTCAAGAATTTAGCTAACTGGTAGGTTGCCGTCCCACAGGCTGAGACTATGGGTCGCATAGGGCAGTTAGTTTTGTGTATCTTGGGTAGACCATAAAACCTTGGTGCAGGGGATGAGTTACCTGTAGGGAGCAGGCAGTTGTAATGGAGCTTGCTCCAGTCATGTAGTCTTGAAGTTCCGTGTTCCCTGTTGAGCTTTCTGAGGGATTCCTGAACGTCTCTGTGTAGCTTCTTGGTGGTGTCCTTACAGGGTTGGTATGTTTTGGTGTCATTTAGTAGATCCATACATTTTTCAACATATTGATTTTTATCCATGACTACCAAAGCTACCCCTTTGTCTGCTGTGAGTACTACTCGAGAGGAGTCTTCCCTGAGGGTTTTGATGGCCTCCTTCTCTTGTCTGGTGATGTTGCGAGTCGGCCCTTTCTTCTCCTTGAAGTGTTGTAGGACTTCTTTGGTTTTTTGGTAGATTTCTGTACAGTCCTTCCCAGTGGTGTTTTCTCCCAACTCATCACAGATTCTTTTAGTTACTGCGATGTACTCGGTGATAGGCACTTTAGAAGAACTGACAGCAAATTTTGGGCCCTTCTGTAGAATAGATTGTTCTCCATCACTGAGTGGCTTGCTAGACAGGTTTATTACCCATTTCTTTCTTATGACGTCTGGTACTGGTGTGTTCCTGTATCTGGGCTGTTGTTGCAGATGGTGAAACTTCTTGATTTGACAGTTTTTGGTAGTTTTGAACACTTTTTCCCTGGATTTGTGTATGACCTCGACTATATCCTTAAAGTCCTTGTTGTTGAGCTTTCCTTTGATATTTGACTTGATTTTATCTATGTGTGTTTCCAATTTCTTGATAATCCTGTTGCAGCCCCTGACGCGGCTGTTCAGGATAGATCTGTGGGTTTTGCAGATGATTTTGCGTTCTTGAAATGTTGAAAATTGCTTGATGTTAAGTTTCACTCCTTTTGGCACAATATTTTGGCTCAGACATCTGAGATTGAAATGTAGGTGACATTTGTGTCTAGCGAGTTTTTGCTCTTTTCCTTCCAACTTCTTACCTCTTCGATACAGCTTTGGCCATACCTGTGGTTTAATTGATTGAAAAGGTTCATCTTGATGACTTGGATTTATATGTTGTAACGTCTGCTGTAGTTGCGACG
>CBDHDL010000008.1:0-1296957 GCA_965261435.1 Candidatus Poribacteria bacterium | reverse complement strand
ACCTGTAGCGACTTCTGAACTCACGAAACAGACAAAAACAAGTTTATCCTTGCTTCGAACTCTTGAAAGACGTGGCTTTATCACAATTGAATCCGTTGCAGTCGTGCGTAATCCTTTGAGTTCCCAACATGTTGTTCCGACGAAACCACACGATTTGAATCCAGCACAATTAGAAGCATTCACTGAAATAAATAAAGGACTTCAATCCGAAAACATTTCAAAAACAGACCTATCTGCTTCATGGTGTAACTGGTAGCGGTAAGACAGAAGTCTATATGCGCGCAATTGCCCAAATACTTGATAGTGGTAAATCGGTCATTGTCCTCGTACCAGAAATATCGTTGACACCACAAACTGCTTCACGTTTCCTTGGACGTTTCGGGAAACGGGTTGCTGTCCTTCATAGTCGACTCAGTGATGGCGAACGATTTGACCAATGGTATCGTATACATAAAGGCGATGCTGACATTGTTATAGGTCCCCGTTCTGCGGTCTTTGCTCCTGTAAGAAATCTCGGCTTGCTGATTATTGACGAAGAGCATTCTGACTCCTATAAGTCAGATACCTCACCACGTTATCATGCGCGGGAAGTGGCTAAGAAACGCGCTGAGATTGCGAGATGTTCATTACTCCTTGGCAGTGCGACCCCCTCGCTTGAAAGTTTTTATAATGCTAAGAATGGAACTTACAGACTTCTTAGTCTACCAGTACGCGTGATGGATAGAAAAATGCCAGATGTGCACATCGTTGATATGCGAAATGAACTGAAAACTGGTAATCGATCCATTTTTTCTGAACGTCTAAAATTCGCAATTGCAGAACGCCTCCTAATTCAGCAACAGATCATACTTTTTCTAAACAGACGTGGACATTCCAGTTATGTGTTCTGTCGCACGTGCGGCTATGCAGAAAGATGTGAAAATTGCTCAATATCATTGACGTTTCATTTTGAAACGAAAACACTGGTCTGTCATCACTGTGGACATAAACGGGACATTAGCACTTTATGTCCAGAATGTGGTAGTCCTGCAATAAACTATTTTGGACGAAAAGGCTTTGGGACTGAGTCTGTCGAAAGGGAGGTCCAGAAGTTATATCCAGATGCAAACGTCAAGCGGTTTGATGCTGATTCCACTGCAAAGAAGAATGCACATGAGCAAATTTTGACTGCCTTTGAAAACCGTGAGATTGACATTTTAATCGGAACACAAATGGTAGCAAAGGGTTTAGACTTTCCAAACGTAACACTTGTTGGTGTCATCGTTGCGGATACGGCACTTAATTTACCTGACTTCAGAGCGAGCGAACAGACTTTCAGCTTACTTACGCAGGTTGCTGGTCGTTCTGGTCGTGCTGAAACTGCTGGTGAAGTCATCATCCAAACATATATGCCTGACCATTACTGTATTTCTGCTGCGCAGGAACATGCCTATATTGACTTTTATGAAAAAGAGGTAGAATCAAGGAGTCCTTTACAATACCCTCCATTTTCACACATGGCAAGGCTTTTGCTGCGTGGCAAAGATGAAAATGACGTGATAGATGCTGCTCAAAATATTAGCAATCATCTTGAAATATTACAGGCAGACAATTTTCCAGATGTTAAAATTTTGGGGCCTGCCCCAGCACCACTATCAAAAATTGATGGTAAGTTTCGGTGGCACTTCATGTTAAGATCTGAACATGTTGACAATATCTCTCAACTCCTTCAATCTTTAATTGCGGATTTACCACCTGAAATAAAATCAAATGCAATTGAATGTATCATGGATATTGACCCAACGAATGCGTTGTGATACAATAAGACACAGATATAAATCTCACATTAAATTAACACATACCGATGTAAAGGAATCTATTATATATGGGTAATCGGATATTTGACAAACTTGATAACACAGACATACTTGCCGGAAGTCCTATTCTCGTTTTTGCTGCAGACCCGCTTGCTTCAGCGGGGATAAAAGGACTCGGTCAAGTCCAACATCCAAAACCACACTATCGCACACATGCAGAGTTTTTGCAACTTCAGCGCGACCTTACTGCTGATGGACAACTTGATGGACTTCTCATGACACCCGCAGATGCTGAGATCCTTGCGCTTGATGAGAATCTGTTTGAGAATAGTCCCATAACTCCAATAGTCAGGATGAACTCTGAAACCGCCATTTGGAACCCTCGCTTTGGCGTTTATACATCTCGTCCCTCAATGCCATTTCAAACGGTGTTCCCAGAAGATATGCAGCGCTATTGTGAAAATCTGATTGGTCCGGCATTAGATTGCCGAGTCAGTCTCGGTTTATATTCAATCACACTCAATAACGATCCAATTGTTGACGAAAGGATGTTGCAGTCTTATGTACAATTCGCGCATGTTGTCGGTGAGATAGAAGGATTCGATCATCTATTAGAAGTGTTCTTACCGAATGTTAAATTGCCGGGAATGGATGAGGAAAAGCGTGGTATGTATGTTGCTGATTCAATTGTGCGCACGATGAGTTATCTACGAAAACATCAACGTCCTCGTTTTATCAAAACCGCGTATACGACTTCCGAAGTCTGGACTGAGTTATGTCAATTTGATACGACACTTGTTATCGGTGCTTTGGGTGGACCACGGCAAAATGCTCGGAGTACCTTTGCTCTTGCACATAATGTCGTTCAAAATGGTGGTCGTGCTATCCTATTTGGTCGAACTATCTTTGGTGAAGATGATCCGATTAGTTTCGTGCAATGTCTGCGTCGTGTACTTGATGGAGAATTTGATGCACAGACTGCACATGCGGAGTATCAAAAGCAATTACGCACTCAGAATTAAATTAAACAAGTTTTTGAAAAATCGGTAATATTCATCTTGTATGCGCGGTTTGAAACAGTGCCTAAGATAAATATTACCGATTTTAGAGATGCAGGTACCGGGACTTCTACCCTTCAAGCCGCTTATGAACCCGCCAGCAGGGATGGGCCTTCAACGAAACAATTGCCGAATGCCCACTAAATCGACCGTTTTAAGCGATAATCCATTATTTTCTCAAAGATCTTGGAAATGTTGAACTTGAAGGTTGCTTTATTGGTAAGATTCCGCATCAATGGAGATGTCTTTGATATAATAAAAGGTGTAGTTTGAATCAACTCAAGAAATTGCTTAAGTTAATAGTCAATTCACCCGATATGATATTACACACCATAGTGTTAATCTGCGGCATTTGGATTGCGATGGTCCCTCTTGGATTGATGGTATTCGTCCATGTCAGAGCATGGCGTCAAACAGATCATACTCTCTCAAACTTTGAACGATTCAATCAGACAATTCATTATGCGTTTTGGGAAACTGTTCTTTTGTTGGTGTTAGTAATTGTTCTTCGGAAAATTGTGAATTGGGCAATCAAATATTATGAGAAAAAAGAAAAAGAATAACGCATATCAATGATTGAGTTTGAGAAATAAAAAACCTAAAATTAATGGGACACTTCTGTACAATTGGAAAATGTAAGAATAATTATGGGGTTCACTATAGATCTCCTATGTAATTAGAAAATGTCAATACCAAAAAATAAAACAGAATTGATTGATGTTATAAATTTGACATATCAAGAATTACAAACAGAACTATCAAATATTCCTGAAACATTAGCCAGTCAAGTAGAGTGGTTTATACAAACCTTTGGTAAACATTTAGGAGAAAACTTAATGCAAACCTTACCCGTTTATATGGAAATTATTGATTTTATTGCCGCTGGAACAACTCCGCAAAATCTGATAGACTTTATCCCTTCTGAAGAGGTAAAGGAACGTATTGCAGATTTGATTCATCGCGAGAAGACAACCGGTTTGACATCTGAAGAAACAGCGGAACTCAATCACTGTTTGCAGCTTGAGCATCTAATGCGTCTTGCCAAATCACGTGCACGGTGCTATCTGAAAGAATGAGTAAAACATACGTTGCCACTGCGCTCAGACAGTTAGTCAGGACACGTGCTAAAAAGGTGTGTGAGTATTGTCTTATCCACGAAGAAGATACCTACTTCGGTTGTCAAGTAGACCATATCATTAGCGAGAAGCATGGCGGTGCGACTGAAGAACACAATCTTGCTTATGTGTGTTCATATTGTAATGGTAGATTTTGGAATTAATTGGACATTAGTGAAATGTAGGAGAGAACTCCGATTTCCGACTATCAAGCGTTTCGTCGCGATTCGTAGATCGCTCCTACAGAAATGTGTCTCTTTAAGTTCAATGTTCACTATATGTAGGTCAAGAGTGATTACTGCATACAGCATAGTTTCGACTTATTTCTAAGGTTTTGAAATGAGTAGATGTTGGTCTAATTAACAACGTCTGAAAGGAGAATGATACCTATGGAAATCCCTATTGTTTTAAATACTGTGCTTTTTGGCGTGATAATAACACTTGTATACGTGTTCATTTATCGGACAAAAATTCTATCTTTGAAGGACTCGATCATTCAAAAGAGAATAACACCTATGAAAATCTTACGTCACCCTGCTGTGTTAACGACTGTGTTTTTTGGCGTGTTAATTACACCAATATCCATGTTCATTGGTCATGTAACAACTCTAAATTCGACAGAATTGTTCACACAGCCATCAAATGTTGAGTATACACGATGGGAATTACCTGCAGGTGTAAAAATGCGTTTAGGGAAAGGAAAAATAAACGACATCAAGTTTTCACCAGATGGCACACGGTTTGCAGTCGCAACAAAAATCGGAGTCTGGATGTATGATGCGAAAACCGGGACAGAAATAACACTCTTTCAAGGAGATAGACAGAATATTAAAGGGATTGCATTTTCTTCGGATGGAAGCACGTTAACTGGAGCGAGTTCTGACGGAACGATATCACGATGGAATGTTGCGAATGGGGAACTCCAAGACATTCTGGTAGAGGATAACAGAGTCCATTTGTACTCTGTTGCTTTTTCTGAAGATGCGACAAGACTTGCCGGTCTAAACATACACAAAAGGAATGATGAAGTTCTAATATGGAACCTTGACAATCCAATACGTCCGACTATTAAAGATATATACGTGAGTAATACAGAAGGAGGTACTCCAAGAATTGCCCTTTCACCAGATGCCCGTTTTCTGGCTATAGGAGAAGAAAAAGAAGATGAATATCCGATTCATGTCTGGAATACAGATACTGGAGAGCATTTGTTAACACTTGAAAATAATAAATATATTAGTTCTTTAGTTTTCTCACCTGATAGTAGAATATTGGCATGTTGTAATTTTTACAGAATTCGTTTTTGGGATCTGGACACTTCAACGCTTTTGAGGACAATCAAAACGGATTTAGCCTTGAGCACGTTAGCCTTTTCTTCAGATGGTAAACTCCTCGCAAGTGGAGAGGATGCTACTGTTTTATTGTGGAAGACTACCTCAAAACAACAAGGATTAAAAGCACGGTTTAGTCAATATAAAACTGCATTTAAGCTAAAAGGACATAAAGAGGATATTTCTTCATTAGTATTATCACCTGATGGGAAAATGATCCTATCAGGGAGCGACGATGGGACAATTCGAGCTTGGGATACCACCACGGGTGGACAGAAATATATATGTCCAGGGCATGTAGGAGAAATCTCAGACATAGCTGTTTCAGAAAATGGGAACACCTTAATCAGTATACATTCTCGGGAAGATCAACTAATTAAATGGGATATTAATACTGGACACCCTTTGTCAAGTACATCTTTCAATATGGAGACTCTTGATACAATTTATCCAATGATCTCTCCAAACGCAAGTATGATTGCTGTTGATGATTATCATTGGGATATTATTAGAAAAAGTAAATTAAAACTACTGGATGTATCCAAGAACCGTCTCCGAGCTAACTTGAAAGGACACGGATACCCATCAGAATCTTTGAGCTTACACCTTGCTTATTCTTCAGACGAGAAATCGTTAGCGTGCACATCCTCTAAACATCAAATTGGCGTAATTCATCTGTGGGATATTGCTAACCCACAAAAGTCGTTTTTCAGTAAAATCTTCAACTCCAAGACAATTCACCAGAAATTTACACTGCGAGGAAAGGCACTTGAAGTAAACTCTTTAGCATTTTCACCAGATGGGAAAATACTCGCAAGCAGTGGGGGTGGTGCAGAAATAAACTTATGGAACGTGGAGACAGGCAAACTACTTTTTACACTTATAGGAAACCAACGAAGGAATTATACATTAACTTTTTCTCCAGATCAAAAAATACTTGCCAGTGTAAATCATGCTACAATCGATCTCTGGAATCTATCAACACGTAAGCTGTTGAGAAAAATAAATAAAGGCAAATCTGTCAATGCTTTACAATTCTCTCCAGATGGCAGAATACTTGTGAGTCGAGAATGGGATGGTAACATTAAATTGTTTGATGTAGACAGTGGACATCTTCTATCAACACACATTGGAGATGCCAGTCATAATATAAGGGACATTAAGAGGTTGATATTTTTAGATGACGGAAGAACCTTAGTTGATGCAAATGAAGACGGCACAATTCTCTTATGGGATTGGGAGAAAATAGCAAGAATTGATAATTAACATCTCACTTTTAAAAAACTGCTATTATCAAATATCCACAGACAGTGATAAACGCTAATCCACCGATAGGTGTGTTTACCCCGTGCCAATTGAACCCGGTCAGACCCAGCGTATAAAGCCTCCTTAAAAATGCCAGAATCCCCGCGACGAAACACGACCCCGCAGCGGTTGTCAAAGCGTTCTACCATTGTAACATTGCCATGGTATAACTTAATTGTCATGAAAGATTATGTGAAAAATGATGACTGGGGTCTCAGAACAAGACTTCAATCATCGTTTTTTATTTCTTCGTTGATCTAATACGGGGTATCACGTGTTGAAAGCGCACACCATCTTGTAGAAAATAGATGATCAAACAATATCTGGTGGGACATCGGGGTATTAATCTGTTTCAATGCCAATGCAGCATTAAAACGTACATATCTATTTTCATCTTCTAATTGTGTGATTAAATTGGGTAACGCCGGTTCAGAGAGTGGGCCGAGAATTGCCAATGTTCGTGCAGCGTTATACCGCACCCAATAGTATTCATCGTTCAAACCATCTGATAACGCCTGCACACATTCTGAAAGGTCCGAGTCATCACCTATCTGTTGACAAATTATTCCTAATCCCTCAAAAGCATGTCTTCTTACCCAGGGCGATTCGTCCTTTGCTGCATTTATTAAGGCAGGAATAGCTTCTTCAGCTGTTTTCCCCAGGTCAGCTAATGCATAAGCAGCACTTGTTCTATGGGATTCTTCATCGGCTTTTAACGCATCTATAAGGGTTGAAATCGCAGGATTACCAATAAGGCTTAATGCTTGTGCAGCATAGTTCCGCAGTGAGTCAGAACTTCCAAGTAAGGCTTTACTCAATGACTCAACAGCCGATTCACCGATTCTTCCTAAACGATATACTGCGTTTAATCTTTTCTTTTCATCTTCATGTGCCAATGTCTCAATCAGACTATTAATTTCACTTGATGAAACTCCGTTAGCAGAACCGTTCTGTTTTCCGTAATTCCAATCCCACTGTGCTTCCCATAGTTCCGGATGATCAGTTGTTTCGTTATCTACAATAGCATTCCAATTCTCTGTATGACTATTCCAATCTGGATTACTGGGTTCATCAAGGCGAGAGAATAGAAACTTCAGCATATATCGTTTGTTATCACTGAGATTCGGTGTAGCACGGTGCCATAAATCATAGTGAACGATTGTTACCGTTCCCGCTTCACCACACAGAGAGACTTCAGGTTGTTCGTGTGCACTTTCACCCGTCTCATAATAATGCGAACCGGGTAGAACAGCAGTAGGTCCCATATCTTCTGAAACATCCTGAGGATAATAAAACCCCATTGTCCAACGACATTTGTGCCTACGTATCTGTTCGTCACCTTCATAAGTATCTTTATGAAATCCCTGTCCTCCACTACCAACTGGATTGTAATGACAGTACCTATGTGGATGCATTATGTATGTAGAACCCAAAACACCCTGCATCGCACCATCTACCACAGGATGGTCAAACACCTGTTGAATTTCTGGTATAAGTGGGAGTACATTGTTACCTAAATTCCCTGTATGTTCAAACATAGCTTCCAAATGCTCGTATATTTTTTCATGAAAACTCGGTGGAAAATCTGTTTTCACTTTAATATACCCATTGATGATGAAATCCCGCATCTGTGCATCACTTAGTTGAATCGGTTGACTCTTCATATAATCTTCCTCCTTATGACATTCTCTTAAGCGTAAATGAAAAAATGAAATTTGTCAATTATAATTGTGAATCGGGAACACCATCTATATGTCTTGAAATCATACCTAATTCATGCTATCCTAATTCTAAGGAGATCGTAAGATGCAGCAACCTAAAGAAACACTTCATTCATCAGAAAACTTAACAACTGAAAAATTAAAAGAATACCGGGCAAACCTTGATGGACATCTGCAAAATCGCAAGGTTGATAAGGAAGTTTTAAAACGTGCATGGTGCACAGCACATCAAGTAGCAACCTTTCTTTTCAAAGACTTCTCTGCAACACAAGTTGCTGTATTCGGATCCTTAGCAGAAGGTAAATCGTTCTCTGAGGAATCGGATATAGATATAGTTGTGTGGGGTCTTGCAGGAGATACATACCTTGACGCGGCATGGAAAACAAGTAAATATAGTTCAGAGTTCAAAATTGATCTCGTCAATTACCATAGTTCGAATGGACGATTTCGAGATAGAATCAATTGTCAGGCAATTCTTATTCATAGGTTAGAAACAGATTCTTATACTTCATCTATAAACGATTTAATACAATACAATATTAAAGAAAAACCATATATAGTAGATAAACTAAGACTAATTGAACGCATCACAGATGAACGCAGAAAAATTGAGCAGACTGTAGAAGAAATCAGACTGCGTTTACATAGAATGGATACGGCATCAACTGAAGATCTTACTGATCTTAAAGCATTGATTGCTATGCGAATTCCTATTTTCTACACAGGTGTAGAGAACATATTTAAGCGCATTGCACGTGAGATTGATAATGACACGCCAAAAGGTAAAAACTGGCACAAGGATCTATTGAATCAGATGGCAACGACACATCAGTTTCGTCCAAGAGTGGTCTCTCCAGAATCTGCTGACACTTTGACACAGATTTTGAAGTTCCGGCATCGTTTCAGGAACATTTACGTTTTTGAATTGGAGCTGGAAGGAGTGATTGAAAACGCACATCGGGTTTGTAATCTATCTGAAATGCTTATGAATGAACTGGATATGTTCATAGAATGGTTACATACAGACTCATTCAATGGATGAGTTTTCGGCAGAACAATACTGAATTCAGGCAAAGATTGCACAAATACACTCAAACCGATACATGCTATCCTAATTCTAAGGAGATAGCGAGATGCAACCAATAGAAACTCACAACACAACTAAAGATATAACACAAGAAGAACTAAGAGGATTCCATGTAAACTCAAAAAATAACCAACAAAATCGCAAGGTCAATGAGGAATTAATTCAGCGAGCATGGCATACCGCACATCTTATTGCTGCAATGCTATATGAGGAATTTGGGGCAACTAAGGTCGCTATTTTCGGTTCGTTAGCAGAGCAAGGTTGGTTCTCAAAATGGTCTGATATTGATGTCGCAGTGTGGGGAATTCCAAATGAGAATTATTTGCGTGCCTCATCAAAAGCTTCTAATATTAGCGGGTTATTCAAGGTTGATCTGGTTGATTTTGAATCTTCTAACGGACTGATTCGAGAGAGAATCCAGAACCAGCTAATACCAATTGAAAAAGGCGTAATCTACAAAGTAGATAGAAAGTCTCTTTTTGTAAGGATTAATGATGAACGGAAACAGATAGAGGAAACTATTACAAAAATCACAGAGAGATTAGCAAAGATTAAGGTTGTTCCTGTTGAATACAGAGAAGAAGTAGAAACTACAATTGCAAAAGACCTCGTTGATTGCTACCGTGGTATGGAGAACATATTTAAACATATTGCAATTGATGTTGACTTGCACATGCCAGATGGAAGTAGATGGCATAAAGAACTATTGACACAGATGGTCGAAGAACAGGATGAACGACCACCTATTATTTCCAACGAAACTTATGAAAGCTTACAGGACCTTTTAGAGTTTCGTCATGTCTTTTATAATATCTATGGACGACAACTCATATATGAAAAAACTGAACAGAATGCATTACATATAGGATTGCTCTTTGAAAGGTTCTCAAATGAGTTAGATACCTTCATCGCGTACCTAAAGAAAAAGGAAAATGACTAAAAATACATTACTCCAACAGATCACAGACTTCTGCAGATTGCTCCGTCAGATGGGAGTAAACGTTACAACGGCAAACGAAATCAGTTGGTGTAAAAGCACTCAGTTGATTGATATAAGTGAACGCGAGACATTCTATCATACTGCACGAACTAACCTAATCGCTAATCAAGGAGATAGAGAGAAGTTTGACCTTGTATTCAATCTATTTTGGCGATATCCAAGACCAGAATTCAATACAACAGAGATAGACGAAGATTCTTCTGAACCTACAGCTTTGCAAGATTTATCAGATACTCAAGATGAAGAGAATATACTTCATCAATGGTTAGATACGGAGGACGCAGATGATGAGGAAAGACAGGAAGATGACCCAATCGCCTATAGTGTAGACGAAGTTCTAACACGTAAGGATTTTAGTCAATTCACGATACAGGATATGGAAGAGGCACGTGCGGTAATCGCAAAATTAGCAGCAATATTGGCAACTAAACTGAGTAGAAGAAAGGTCTTTAGCAGGAAGGGAAGGCACATTGATTTCAGAAGAAGTTGGCGACGATGTCTTGCATTCGGTGGGGAACCGATAGAATTGCTGAGAAAACAACAGAAAATCAAGAAAACAAAAATAATGCTACTATGTGATGTAAGTGGGTCAATGGATTGTTATGCAAAGTTTCTAATCCAGTTCATTTACGGAATGCAGCAGGAATTGAGAGAAGTGGAAGTCGCAGTTTTCAGTACACACCTTACCAACATTACAGGTCTTCTTCGTCGCAAAGGGTTAGCAGAAGGATTGAATGAGGTGTCAAATGTTGTTCCAGACTGGTCAGGTGGAACAAAAATTGGTGAAAGTCTATTAGAGTTTTACAGACAGTTCGCGTCCTCTTTTTCTTCATACCGATCAGTTTTAATCCTTATAAGTGATGGATGGGACAGAGGCGATACAGAAGTACTGCGACATTCAATGGAACTGTTACATCGTCATGCTTATAAACTTATTTGGCTAAATCCATTACTTGGTAGCGACACTTATCAACCGATTTGTAGGGGTATCCGTACTGCATTACCCTACGTAGACTATTTTCTTCCAGCACATAATTTGGAAAGTTTGGCACAGTTGACAAAGGTATTAATTCCACTTTGGGCAAAATGAGTGGTACCAGATAATCAATAGGTATTCTAAATATGCAAGTTCAAGCAGCAGTGATGATCCAACCAGGACAAATTGAAATTCGAGAATTTGATAAACCTACACCCAACGACGATTCCTTGTTATTGCATGTTGACAAAGTCGGAATATGCGGTAGTGATAAACACATGTATCTCGGACATACCGCACTGAAATTCCCCGTAATTCCTGGACACGAAGTTGTTGGAACAGTTGCAGAAATAGGTAAAAATGCGAATAATGCTATGAACGTAATGGGTGGTCCAGTTAAATCTGGCGACCGAATCACTGTTGTTCCTGGTTCAAAAAACTGCGGGAGATGTTATTACTGCCTGCACGTCCCTGGAAGACCTACGTTGTGTTCTGGGAGAACAATCTACGGATTTAGCAATAGCGAAACACCGCCGTATCTCACGGGTGAATTTTCCGAATATACTTACATTCACGGAAACTCTTGGGTCTACAAAATACCCGATGACATACCCCAAGAGATTGCTGTTCTGACAGAACCGGTCGCTGTAGCAACTCGCGCAGTGGAAAGGGCTTGTGCGCCTGGTCTACCGCAAGTCGGTGATGGTTATAGCATCGGTAGTAGTGTGGCTGTACTCGGATGCGGTCCGATAGGACTCCTTGTTATCGCTGTATTACGAGATAGTGGTGCAGGCACAATCATTGCAACCGACCTTGTTGACAGTCGGTTGGAGATGGCACAGCAAATGGGGGCTGATGTCGTCATAAATGTTGAGAATACTTCATCACAAGAACGAATTGAACAGATACAGGCACATACAAATGGGGTCGGAGTTGACATCGCAATTGAGTGTGCAGGAATCCCTGTTGTTTTCGCAGAAGCATTGGATGTTGTCAGACGAGGCGGGAAAGTAATTGAAGTTGGACACTACACTGATTCCGGTAATACCGAAGTAAGACCACACCAGATTTGTAACAAAGAACTTGATGTTTGTGGTGTCTGGGCATACCCGCAAATCCAATTTCAAACTGCGTTAGACTTTCTACAGAGAACTCGCGCGCCTTTACATAAACTAATCACACACCATTTGCCATTGAAGGGATTAGAAAAAGGTATTGATATGCTTGGAAACGTAGGTGTCTACAAGGTTGTGATAGAACCGCATGGTTAGTGAAGTCTGGAAGAGTATACCCAAGCAACGAAATCCATCAAACATATAGGTGAAAAATGAGAAAGCACATACATATTTTACTATTTCTACAAATACTGTTCTGTATCTGTTGTCTTGACTTTATCGCAACCTTTGCAGAAAGTGTTCCTCCAGAATTACCAGTAGAGACGAAGGAACCAAGACTTTTTAAAATGATCAATAAAGCTAAATCCTTTATTGTGAATAGTCAAAATGACGACGGTGGTTGGTCTCTATTACCCGGAGGAGAAAGTGATGTTGAAATAACTGCACTTGCTATCTGGGCATTGACCGATGCAGGTTGGGGAACAGGTTCGCGTGTCATTCGTAAGGGGGTCAGATACCTCAGAAATAAACAGTGGGACAATGGGAGTTGGAACAACAATACGGCACATACAATTTTTGCCCTGGTTGCATTGACAAATGCCAAAACGGACGCAGAGGCAAGATTTAGTGGGCTAACATGGATTAAGAACGCACAAAACCAAAGTGGAAGTTGGGGACGAAAAGAAAAGAGTATTGGAAATGTATTATATACTGCTGCAACTCTCGTTGGATTGAAATACCTCGGTTTCAAATACAATAAATTCGAACCGTTACTAAATGGTATGGAATGGCTTGAGAACCTTGATCAGAGAAACTTTGAAGGGTTTTGGACCCTACCCGGCGAAACGCAGTCAGACATATATGTTACTGCATGGGCATTACAAGGTCTACTCCCAGATTACGATGTTGATGAACAAATTGCTTGGTTAAAGCAATTTCAGAATATAAATGGCGGGTTCCCCAGATTTGCTGGCAAACAGAGTGACCCCGAAGTTACCGCTACTGCCATTATGGCACTTGCTGCCAATGAAGACCCAGTGAATACAAGACGCATTGCCATCACGTATCTCACAGAAGTTCAAGCACATAATGGCGGCTTTATCAGCAACACACCTATTGAGATCGACACACCACAGACGAATCTTCAGACGACTTGTATGGTGTTAATTGCTGTCTATTCAAAACAGAAAAATAGTCCAGACTAAATATGTAGGTCGGGTAGAGGAACGAAACCTGGCTTTAAAGTTGATATGGAGCATTTTTTCGGGTTTCGCTTCGGTCTACCCGACCTACAAGTTTAGTAACGACGAACACCAATTCAAATCAAAATTCTACCAATAGTTGTGGAACAATCATTGCACTACGTGTTGACTTTTCAACATTATTGACTTGATAGACAATCCGGGCTAAAGCACCTTCAGTAAAATGCCAAGTCAATGCTGCACCAAGGGTTGACCAAACCTGGTCTTCAGGTTCTCTCTCAAAAGCATAAGAACTAAATAACTCTCTATTCGGATTCCATACATCATATTTCAGACGGATATCCAAAGTTTCGCTCAAGGGAACTTCAGTGTGGACATAAAACCCTTCAACCGTAGCATTTCGATCTTCAGGAGGAATCGGAATAGTTAGATATTTCAGGAGCTGTGTATCTCTCCCTCTTACCCATTCTGCAGCGAGATCAAACTTCCAAACTTTAAAACTTGTAGCAAACCCAAAACGACGTTTATAGACCAAAGTTGATGGGTTAACATCTCCATTAATTGCATTAAATGGATAACTGTTCCCATCAAAATATGATGCACCTAACCAAAATCGCTTTCCAAAAACCGGTAACGTTCCATTCACATGTGCAAAAACAGGGGGACTGTTATTTCGGATCGGTTTTAAAACACCTCCTCCACTACCGTGGGGTCCGATTCTTATCCCTGTTGTTACCGTTCCATCAGTAACCTTACGCAGTGAATCCGGTCCATCAGCAAGTGACAACACATACGATACTGGTCCAATGAAACCGTTCAGTTGTAAACCCCGATCAGAAATAAATCCGATATTCTTACGGACAAGATTGTACAATGGATTTGCCGCAGCGTCTGACTTGGTATCTATACCAAAACCGTGCCGAAACCTTCCAACTTTCAGTGACGCACCTTTAGGCAGTATTGGCAGACCAGTCAAAATTGCATAGACAAACCCATGATCATCAGCAACCTGCGTTCCTAATGGAGAAGTCGTCAGTAGCTGCTCACCCAATATGCTCACATGGTCACCGACACTGGTTGTTACCACGAATTCAGCAACATGAATTAATGTGGTACCACTATCCCAATTGCTTTTATCAGGTATTAAATCCTGTCCGCGGGTTATACGGCGGATATCCAATGCACCACCGAATATGAGATTACCGAATGCTCCACCGAGAAAATCAGACCCACCAGAGTCTTCAGATGGTTCAACATCATCAAAACTAAAAACATCATCTTCAGATTCCAATACATCTTCCGATTCAGATTGTCCATCTGATGATTCAACATTCTCAGGGGTACTATCAGCATCACCAGGATAAGACCTGGCAATAAGTTCGGTTATATTGTTAAATCCATCCTTATCTGAATCTGTCTGCTCAATACGGGTAAAGGTAGAGAGATTCATACCATTATGCAAGAACGCTCTACCGTAGGGGTTCGGTGAATCTCCTCCTGTCTTTGAAAAGTGGCAGACATTACAACCGCTTCTCCATTTATATTTCGACTTGAACATTTTATAAAACGCAGGAAGGGCATACACTGATTGGTCTACAATAATGGTACTGAAGAAAACAGTTAGACAGATGAGTATTACTTTTCGCATGATATAGTCCTTCAATCAAAGTAGTTGTAGGATGCGTTAGATTGTCATCCAAGGTACTTTCCGCGTTTAATATGCATCAAGGTCAATACCTTCTTCGGTAAAGCGGATGTGTGCTTGATTGACAAATTTCACGATTTCATCCCACTTTTTCCGCGTCTCATCTGTAATACCGTTCTTATCAAGTTCTTTAGCGAATTCTGTGAGAGTCTTGCTAAATTTTTCCTGCACCTTTGCATATTCTTCAGTCTTATCAGCATTTTTAGGAGGTTCAAAATCTGGGATTAATTTAGCATATAGAGCAAGTCTTTTCGCAGCAGCGATCGCCTCTGCCTTGCCTTCACCTTCATCAAAAAAGTCGACAACCACATAATAGTCATCCACCATCAATGTCATGAGTTCCTTAAGGTCTTCCACTTCAGGCAACTCTTCTGGTTCCGGTTCTGTTTCTTCATCCGACTTAGGTTTGCGTTTCAAGAAAAGGGCATAACTCATCACCAAAGTCTTCCTTGGAATTAACGACACAGCTTTTGAAGCTTCTTCCTGTCCTTTGACAGCTTCAATGTCTTTACCAATCTCAATTTTATCTTCTATACCTTTATCAATAAACTGCTTAAGGAACTTTTCAGCTGCAATCGCATCCGATTCCTTATGTTTATAGACTTTTACTTTGACGACTTTCCCTTTCATGTTCAGTCCAGCTGCCCCATCAATAACACCACTCGGTCCCTGCACATCAACGAACAACACCAATCCAAGTGGTTTCTTTTCCTTGCTAATCGCAATATAAAAGATCGGTTTCAGATCTTCTTTACGAAGTTTAGAACCTAACTCTTTCTCAATTGCAGTGATCTTATCTTTGGTTAATACGACATTTCGCTGAACGAACTTCTTTGCATCTGGGAAAATAGCGTTAAGTTTCTCTCCTGGAAATTCTGTTTCGTGTGCTTCACTGAGCAATGGAGTAAACCCTATCATAGACACTAATGCAAGCATCAATCCGATAACTACTTGACTGCTAATTCTGTATAACATCCTTTCTCTCCTTATTTTGAAATTGTCTGCTGCCGTAGCAGCAGACATAGTCTTACATAGAAGGTTACTTCTCAACTTTAACCATAAAAGTTGGAAATAGAATTTGATCACCGTGTTTAACCTGACCAAAGATCTGATAAATACCAGGTTTCGTGAAAGTCGTCATCAGCATCACGGAAGGGCCAAACTTCTCAGGTGTAATACCCTGATGTTCGTGTCCCGTTGCCTGTTTTTTCTCACGCATTTTATGATTAGAATGTGATGAATCCTTCTTCATTTTTTTATCATTATCACCCATCTGTACTGTACCATGCGTATGTAGTATACCATCTAAACGATTACTTACGATAGCAAAATGCATCGGTGCATCTAAAAAAGGCACAAGATCCTTGACAGGTTGTCCATCTCTTGAAAAATGATAGGTGAAGTGCACCATCTCACCTACCTTTATGCGGTCTGGAGTTTTCATCTTCACAAGGTATGGTGATGATCCTTTCTCATTGGCAATAGAAACAGCCTTTGTAAACCGATCACCCCCCTCCTCTGTATAACCAACCACCATTTTTTCCCGCCGCATGTCTTGAGACATTTCTGGCATCTTCTTGTCACCCGATACATTTACATATAGATGCTTTGTATATTCAGAATCTTTTGTCATCGCATCAATGGCAAGAATGTACCGACCTGAATAGGGGAAAGTAAAGTGCACTGTATATGCCCCTTCAAGTTCTGCCATCATATCGCGGGATTCAAAATCTTCTGGATGGACATGACCAATTGTCTGCAAATTCTCACTAACTATTAGAATATGTAATATTCGCTCGTGGTGTGACATCAGATCCGTAAGTGGTTCCCCTTCAGCATCTGTAAGGTGAAACACCAGACTCGCAGATTCAACAGCTGTAATCTCTTTTGGTTCGGTATGAAGTTTAACATTAAAGGCTGCAGGTTTTTCTACTTGATGAGCCTTATGTTTTATATGATGATCAGCATAAACATTACGGACAGAGAACACCGTAAGTAAAACTAAAGTTAGAGCAAGCGTATAAAAGCCGAATGTGGAAGTTTGAAATTTCATTGTAATCCTCCGTGAATTTATTCTGTAAAATACGAATTAGTAAACTATAGGGTTATGCGGTTAGAAAACCGCACCTACCTTCCCGTTGCCGCTGGCGAGGTTTCCTAACCTCGCTAAATTACATACCGTTCCTACGAAACTGATCAGAATCGGAAAAGGCTAAAGGAAACAGAACAATTAGGAAAGAGTACCAGGAGGGCCCCGGAGGGATATGGCGTAATGAAAGGATGAGATGGGTGGTTTAAACGGATATGTATGGTGAAGGAACATATCCTGCTTAGTTAAAAGAATTGGGGTTGAGGGTAAAATAGATGTGAAATGTTGTCTTTCTAATTTATTCAGACCGTCATCAGTACCTGATTCATTAGAAATAACAAACGTTACGTCATTATAGCAGCATGCTTCAGAGTCATCATAAGGTATTTCAGTCTCATCTGTTTTATGTCTATGACAACAAGACGATCCATCATCGGTATGTTCAATCATGGCAGTTTCAGGAGAAAAACTACAGAACTTTTCTCCTACAGCAGCACACAAAAGTGGACATACAGAATGAATTAAAATCAATACCAGAAGTAATATAGAAAACCGACAATGCTGTTTAAACATTGCATAGTACTCCAATGTAAGCATGATGAGAATGAACAATCAACAACCTCTAAGATATTATACACCCAAAATACAAAAAGTTGCAAATAAATATACAATCAAGATATTTTACTTAATCAAAAAGCAGTCATTTGATAAAATGATTGCAAAACTGGAGACTCAATCCAAATTATAGTGAAGATTAGAAATAAATATACACTTTCAGCCGATTGTTAGTGAGGCGGGGAATGTCTAAAGACGAATGCGCCTATGGCATTTGCCATGATTCATACCGTTGATTTCTTCCTAACCTCGCTGATGCAGAGTTCTGATTAATTCTAATACTTACTATAATTCAACAGTATGAATCTTAATAAGGAAGTTGTAATGAAAGAAAAGAAACAACCGAATATCCTATGGTATTGCACTGACCAACAACGTTTTGACACCATTGAAGCGTTAGGAAATCCACACATCCGTACCCCCAATCTTAACAGACTTCTTCGTCAATCAGTAACATTCTTAGAAACGTATTGTCAATCCCCCATCTGTACACCTTCACGTGCAAGTTTTATGACTGGCATGTATCCATCAGCCCTAAGCGTTACAGGCAATGGAAATCCTGACTTTCCACAATATTATGAAGATCGACTTATCTCCAATGTACTTGCAAGAAATGGATATGATTGTGGTTTGATCGGTAAACTGCACCTTGCAAGTGCTTTTGATGGACAGGAAAACCGTGTAAATGATGGCTATCGCTACTTCCAATATAGTCATGATCATGGAAAACCAAAAGCTTATGGACACGAATACGCTGATTGGTTACGCACACAAGGTGTTGATCTTGGTGAACTCCTGAATCAACGCGTCGTCGTACAACAACCCAAGAAGAAGACAGGGCGTTTTCCAGAACCTACCCCTGATTGTGACAATATCCCACCTGAATACCATCAGACACGTTGGTGTACTGAAAAAACTATTGAATTCATACAGAAGAATCGTAGAAAGGATCAACCGTGGATGCTAAGTGTTAACCCATTTGACCCACATCCCGGTTTTGATGCACCCTGGGAGTACTATCAAAGGTTTGACATAGAAACCCTACCCGGTTGCAATTTCCAAGAAAGCGATATAGACTTTCAGAAAAAGTTAACCGCAGCGGGGATTGATTTTCAATCACAAGCAAGACATCCTTCCGAATTTGACCACAAACATGTACAAGCATCCTATTACGCAATGATTGAGCAAGTAGATTATGAATTTGGACGCATACTTGATTTTCTTGATGAGGAAGGAATTCGCGACAATACTGTCATCATATTTACTTCTGATCATGGTGAATCTTTGGGTGACCACGGACTACTATACAAAGGATGTCGCTTTTACGAAGGACTAACAAAAGTTCCACTTATGATTTCTTCTCCAGAAAATTTCTTGAGCGGTATTTACTGTAAAGCACTTGTTGAACTGGTGGATATTGTACCAACAATCTATGACATATTAGACATAGAAATTCCATACTATGTTCAGGGGAAATCACTCTATAGACTGTTGAATGGAACAATGTATGATGTAGAACATCGTGAAGGAGCACGCTGTGAATATTTTGGGGCATTAGCAACTGATGACCAGACACATGCTACGATGTATCGGGACCAACTTTGGAAACTTGTCGTGTATCATCAGAAGGGGGTATGTGAACTCTATGATCTCTTTAATGACCCCTGGGAACACAACGACCTCTCAGAAAATCCCGATTATCAAGACAAAAAATGGGAACTGATGCAAAAGAGCTTTGATGCTACCGTCTATGCACATCCACAGATGGTTCCCCGAGTCGCTTCCCACTAATGTTCTGTCTACATTCAAATGATGAATAGATCCGTTCGTAGGGACGGGGTTTCCCCGCCCGAATATTATACTATTTCTAAATGATTATGTAGCATTATTTCGTAGGTCGGGTAGAGCGAAGCGAAACCCATAGGTGTAAAGTTAAGGGAACTTAGTTGGACTTATGAATCATTCCGAATCCTTATGGTTATAGGGATTGTATGCTCTTTAGTCCCGTAGGGACGATATGTTTATAGAAAAAATGTGTACCCCCACCTCTCTTCAGTCCCGTAGGGACGATATGTTTATATCATGGTGTGCTTTTACACATAGCGTCCCTACGGGACTAAAGAGGGGTTGTATAACGTTTAACTATAAACATTGCGTCCCTACGGGACTGGAGAGGGTTTTCCGCGTATGGAAATCCTTAACTTTACACCAATGGATTTCGCTTCGCTCTACCCGACCTACAGTTTATTTATGATAATTTGTCAATTAGAAATGGTATAACTTAATCTTCATACGGGACTGAAGAAGAAACTGTCGCCGCGAAAGAGAACTCCAGCCTGATGTCTGATTATGCAACTGGGTTTTAAATCTTCTACACTGTACCAATATAAGGTAATCAATAAATGACGGTGAGAGCATTTCTGATCGGTATTGCACTGGTCATCCTACAAACAGTGATTACTCCCTACAACGACTATTACCTGCAAGGTACAGACATTGCTGGAAATCACTTTCCATTAGGTGCAGTCTTTACACTTATTTTTCTTACATTAGTTATCAACCCAATCTTCAAGAAGCTGTTTCCTAAAGCAAAACTCACTGCAGCTGAATTGATAGTAATCTGGGTGATGATGGCAGTCAGTGCAGCAATTCCTTCAAAAGGGATGATCGGGTTTTTGCTGCCTTTTTTGGCAGCACCCGTCTATTTTGCGACATCCGAAAACGAGTGGTCTGAATCGCTACACTCACATTTTCCAGAATGGCTGATCGTTTGGGACAAACACGCAGTTACCAACTTCTATGAGGGTGAATCAGTCGTTCCATGGATGCATTGGATAAAACCCCTCTGCGTTTGGACTGTCTTTATCATCTTACTGTATTGTGTAACGATCTGTCTTTCTATAATCGTCCGTAAACAGTGGGTGGAACGCGAGCGATTTATCTTCCCGCTTGTAACAGTACCAGTTGAGATGGTACAACACAATGCTGGACATAGAAATTTGAACAGTTTCTTCAAAAATCGCTATATTTGGATCGGATTTAGCATAGCAGCAGCGTTTCATCTACTGAACGGATTGCATGAATACTTCCCCGCACTTCCATCAATTCCGAATCGGTACGATCTGTATAAACCATTTACAGAACGACCATGGATCGTAATGCGATGGTGGCCACAATTTCGTTTCTTTCTCTACTTTTCCGTCATAGGTATCACTTATTTTCTTGCGATGGAGGTATCCTTCAGTTGTTGGTTTTTCTTTCTATTCTTCAAGTTACAGTATATTATCATCAATGCATTTGGGATACCGATAAGTCCGTGGATAAGCGCACGCGGACAAACAATGGCTGCGTATGTAGTCATGGTTCTCGCTTTTCTAATTAACAGCCGTGCACACATAAAAGACCTACTGCTAAAAACCTTCCTTCAGTCAACAAAAACACAGAGAATTGACGATTCAAATGAAGTCTTACCGTATAGATGGGCAGTATTGGGAGCATTATTCAGTTTTCTCCTACTTGCAGGTCTTTGCGTCTATGCCGGGATGTCTTTTTGGATTGCTTGTAGCATAATCGCACTGTTCCTAATAGTCTCCACAGCACTATCGTGGATGGTTGTCAATGGCGGTATGCTACTAATTCAAGCACCGATGTATCCCATAGAGTACTTCGAAATTATCGCTGGATCAAGAATCATCAATGCAAATAGTTTAGCACTATTAGGTTTCCAACGGGTGATGATGCGAGATTGGGGTGGCATACTCATGCCGAGTGTCTTGCACGGATTCAAAGCAGCAGATCCTGTTCAGCTAAAAAGAAAAACCATACTTTGGGCAATGGTGCTATCGATTATAGTTGCCATCGGTGTCTCTTATATAGCAGCACTTCCATTAATTTATGATAAAGGTGGTATTAATTTGCAACGTGGTCCCTTTATTGGTGCCCCAAGATACTTCAATCATATCGTTTCACTGATCCAGTATCCAAAAGATCCAAAATTAGGAGAGGCATACAGTATGTTATTAGGCGCAGGCATCACATCATTTCTGTTGATCATGCAACGTCAATTTATGTGGTGGCAACTTCACCCAATAGGTTATGTGATGGGTGCTGTTTATTCCTCTTATTTCCTCTGGTCATGCATATTCGTAGGTTGGTTTCTGAAGTTTTTAATACTCAAATCGGGTGGTATTGGCTATTTCCGCAAACTTCGACCACTTTTCTTAGGACTAATAATTGGAGAGTTCGGAATTGTAGGCGCGTGGATGGTACTCGGAATCTTCACCGGAGTAAATTACCAAAATGCATTGCCTGGATAGTAATCAGTATTTTACTCCTTGATTCAATGAAACATATAGGATATAATTATTCACAATTTACAAGATATTATGGGAGGAAAATAGATTGATAGATGATGCAATAAAAAATGTCATTGAAGGTTACAATCTCACCGAAACAGAGATGATTGATGCCATGAACCAGATAATGGAAGGTGAAACAACAGATGCACAAATCGCGTGCTTCCTGACAGGACTACGTCTCAAAGGCGAAACAATAGAAGAAATAACGGGTGCTGCGCGAGTGATGCGCGAAAAAGCTACCCCAATACCAACATCACAGACATTACTCGTTGACACTTGTAGTACAGGAGGTACAGGTCTACACTCCTTCAATATATCAACGACAGCAGCATTTGTTGTTGCAGGTGCAGGCGTTCCTGTCGCAAAACACGGAAACAAAGGCGTAACCCGTCTTAGTGGAAGCGCAAATGTCCTCATGGCTTTAGGAGTCAATATTGAAATTTCACCAGAACAGGTTGGAAAATGTATTGATGAGGTAGGAATCGGTTTTCTTTTTGCACCCATGTTGCATAGTGCCATGAAGTATGCAATCGGTCCACGAAAAGAAATTGGAATACGAACTATCTTCAATGCAATAGGACCATTAACAAATCCTGCAGGTGCGCAAGCACAAGTACTCGGGGTCTATTCTAAGGATCTCACTGAAGTGCATGCAAATGTCCTTAAGAACCTTGGAACAAAACATGCATTCGTTGTGCACGGCAACGATGGATTAGATGAAATTACTACAACAACTACGACCCATGTCGCTGAACTCTCTAATGGAGAAGTAAAAACCTACACACTTGACCCGACAGCACTTGGAATCCCAAGAGCCAGAAGAATTTCATTACTCGGTGGAACACCTGATGTAAATGCTGGGATCACAATAAATATCCTTAACGGGCAGAAAGGACCAATGCAGGACATCGTCCTATTGAATGCAGCTGCTGCCATTGTCGCTGGCGGTAAGGCAGAAAACCTTGAGGAAGGCTTAGTAATTGCTTCAAACTCAATAGATTCTGGCAGTGCGATGGAGAAACTTGAGGGTTTAAAAACGGTATCAAATCAATGATATTAGATACAATTATAGAGCACAAACTAAAGGAACTTAAAAGCCAACAGAGCCAAGTACCACTTTCCATACTAAAGTCAAAAGTGACCAGTTTAGAACCTACAAAGGATTTTCTATCAGCAATTGCACAACCAGATTCTATCAGCCTAATTGCTGAAGTAAAGAAAAAATCTCCCAGTAAAGGTATAATCAGAGAAGACTTTGATCCTGTAGTGATTGCCAATACCTACGCTGGATACGGAGCATCTGCAGTCTCTGTTTTAACAGATGAACATTTTTTTGCTGGAAGTCTCAACTACCTATCCTCTATCCGAGAAGCCGTAAACCTGCCATTACTGCGAAAAGATTTTACGATTGATCCATATCATATCTATCAAGCACGGGTCACAGGTGCAGATGCGATTTTGCTGATTGTTGCAGCACTAACACCTGATCAAATCAAAGAATATCTGGATATTGCTAATTCTCTCTCATTAGCATCTCTTGTTGAGGTACATACACAGGAAGAATTGGAGATTGCTTTGGAGGCAAACGCAGAAATCATCGGCATCAACAATAGAGATCTTCGAACATTTAATACCTCACTTGAAACAACCTTCGAATTGCGGGCATCCATTCCTGATGAAAAAGTCATCATCAGTGAAAGTGGTATTTATACTCGTGAGGATGTGGAGTCTTTACAGAATGTAGGCGTGAATGCTATACTGGTTGGAGAGTCGTTAATGCGGAGTCATGACATCGGAGAAAAGGTTCGGGAGTTAATTGGTTAGAAACGTAACTATTACCAGCTACATAGAAATGATCTCAATACCGTGCCGTTTCAAGAGTGCAGCAGTAACACCATCACCAGAGATAAGCGTCCCAGAGAATGTTCCATCATATATATTCCCACAACCACAGGACGGACTCTTAGATTTTAGAATCACACGCTTCGCGCCTTGTGATTGGGCAAGTTCTAATGCATGATGAGCACCTCTTACAAATTCCTCAGTTTTATCTTCACCATCTGCTGTCATTACCCTTGCCGTTCCATCTAATACATCATTTCCATCGCCACCCACAATTTCAACTGGCGGACGTGGCGTGGGAAGACCCCCTGCTTCTTCAGGACACACAGGTATCAGTTCTTCTGTCTGAGTATGTTTAACTGCAGCTTCATTCTGGCTATTACCACCATCAAAACGGCAATTGACACCAAGTAGACAGGCACTGACAAGCATTTTCATTCCTTTTCTTCCCATAGTTTGATTTTATCTGAAATTAAATCTATTTCGTCAGATTTGAGCAGGAGATAATTTGCTTCAAGCCTATTCAATACAAGTTGCAGCAATGTTTCTCTACAGACCTCTTTATTTTCAGATTCCGATGCAGCAAGCAGCACTGAAGTAGCATTTTCTCTTAGTTTTTCAGGAAACTCAGACTGAGTCATGTTGACATTAATACCGAATCCTAAGACAAAAAACGGACGACCGTTCACATCATAATGTATCTCTGTGAGAACACCCGCAACTTTCTTGCCTTCAATTCTCACATCATTCGGGTGTTTAATAAGTGCTTCAAGTCCAGTACAGTCTTTTATACCTTGAGCAATTGAGAGTGCTCCGATTAAATTTGGGAGATGCACTTGATCCGGTTTCAGCCTTTGTCTGAATACGACTGATGCTAATATACACTTACCTCTCGGTGCTTCCCATACTCTCCCATACCTACCACGACCTGCCGTTTGATGTTCTGCAAGATATAAAGTTCCTTCTTTTACTTCTCCAACCTTACCTTGTTTAACAGCCGCGTCGTTTGTTGATGTAACTTCTGAATAGTGTATAATATGCGGCTTACCGATTATATTTGTGTTGAGTCTATCCCGAAAATATCTAATATTGAACAAAATATAACCACTCACCACAACTACCTTCAAATACTTTTCAAACAGACGACTATTGCTTTGTCAAGTCATGAATGATTTGTATATCGGACGGGGAAACCCCGTCCCTACGAACGGTTCTACTCATCATTTGAGTATTGACAGACGACTATTTTCCACCAAGTTTCTTAAGATGTTTTTCAGCTTCAAGTTTCCACTGTTCTGGTGGATTCAATTTAAGGAATGTCTTCCACTGCGCTTTTGCAAGTTCGTTTCTCTCGGTGTATTCATACATCAACGCAAGATTGAAGTTCGCGGTCAGATTGCTTGACTCCAATTGTAATGCACGCTCAAATTGTTCTGATGCTGCACCTAACATGTCCATACTGTATAAAACATTGGCATACACGATGATGGTATTAACATGTTTATCATTCAACTTCAGTGCCTTTTCCAGCATTGCCTTTGATTTATTGAGTTGATAATCAGAATTGTAGTAGAGATCCCCGAGACGTTGATATGCTGTCGTTGCTTTTTCATCAAGTGCAATCTCTTTCTCATAAAGTTTTATCGCCTTCTTCCAATCCTTATCCCGCTCCGCCAGTTTACCAAGTTCGGTGTGAACACCTTTATATTTTGGATTTAGCTGCAAAACTTTTTGAAAGTTCTCCTTTGCCTGGTCGAACTTATCTGTCCAGACGTGGAGCGTTCCCATATAGAAATATGCATCAACGTAATCAGGCTTTAGCATGACAACCTGTTTGAAGTCTTCCAATATCTGACTACTTAGATATAAATCCTCACCAATCCGTTTATATCGGTTTGTAATCATGGCGCGCTTAAAGTATGCATCAACAAAATCCGGTTTCAGAGCAATTGCATCTGTATATTGTTTCACTGCCAATGCAGCATGTTTATGATAATTCTCAAGCGTCGCAGCATGACCATCTAACAACAGCGCATAACTATAGTGCCACTCAAAGTGTTCTGGGTCATGTTCGTTCGCCAATCCGTAATGATGCAATGCTTGTAGGAGATTGTCTTCTCTTTTGTCCTCAGGTCCTCCCTTGATTCGTTTCTCAAAAACTACAGCAAGTGTATGGTGTATATCTGGATGATTCGGTTCCATTATTAGCGCGGTTTGATAAACACGGATCATGTTGTTTTCGTCTTTGCGATCTTTATAGATACCACCGAGACGGAAAAACGGTTCAGGATTTTCAGGATTTAATTCAATAGTTTTCTCAAAATACGCTATAGCTTCGTCAATATCATCACTATTCTGATATAATACCCCAATCGAATATTGCGCCTCAACATTGTCTGGTTGAATGCGGACTGTTTCAATCAGTGATGATCGAGCTAAATCCGGCTTTTCCAAAGCAATGTAAGATTGGGATGACTGATAGTGCGCCTCCGCATCATCAGCATCAAGAGCAATGACTTTCTTCAAAGTATCTATCACCAACTGATGTGATTCCCTCTCCTTATAGATATCAACCATCTTGTAAAGCACATCAGAACGATTCGCATCTAACTGCAAAGTTCTTTGATAATAGATCAGAGCGGTGTCTTTATCATCTTTCGCATCGTAAGTCTGACCTAATAGGTAAGTTGCTTGAACATCCTTTGGAAATAGTATCAGATGAATGTTTAAAGGTTCAATCACTTGATCGTAATTGGCAGTTTCATAGGCATTCTTTCCTTCATCTAAGAAGTGATTAGCTAATGCTGGATCCAGTTCAAGTGCGCGGCGATAACTTTCTGCTGCTTTCTCCATATTACCCTGTTTACGGTATAAATTTCCTAATTGGAGATGAGAATCGTTAAAATTCCCATGGGGCAATTCCATCTCAAAATAGTCGTGATCTACTTCAACAATCTCAAGCGTCTTATTATAGTGTTCAATCGCGTTCTCAATATTTCCTGATTCCGCCTCAATTTTCCCCAAATAGAAATATGAACGTGGGTCATCGGGCAACACAGCCATTGCTTTTTCTAACATACCACGCGCCTCATCTAAACCGATACTTCCAGCGAAATACGGTTTCAAGACATCAAAGAAAGTTTCCTTTAGTTTAGGATCATTCTCAATTGCTTGCCGATAGTGAACCACAGCAGTATCAGTGTCACCTTGAGTGTACAGCATATCAGCAACAGCAAGGTGTGCTTCTCCGTGCTTCGGGTCAATCTCAAGCGTCCGATGATACAGTTGAACAGCACCATCAGCGTTGTCTGCTTCAGCAAAAATCACAGCAAGTTCAAACACATCTGTTGCGGTATAAGGTTGATATTCAGCAGCTTTCTGATATTCCATCAACGCATCATCAAAAAACTTCTCTTTTGCCAACACTTGACCCAGTTTTATATAAGCAGGCGCAAACTTACGATTATTCTGGATAGCACGTTCAAAAGTCTCACGTGCCAAATTCAAATTCCCTTGGTCAAGATAGACTAAACCTCTACCATAGACAGGGTATACCCACTTCGGATTGATAGTTTGTGCCATATCAAAAGACGCTAAAGCTTCATCATGTTTTCCCTGTTTAAGCTGGATTTCGCCAATGTAGTAGTAGGCAGGATAATACTTCGGATTAAGTGAGAGACTTGTTTGGAATTTCGTAAGTGCTTCTTCATATTTCTGTTGTCTCTGATAGATTGCACCAAGACTATAATGCGCCCAAAACATTGAAGGATCAAGCGCAATCGCAGCTGCAAAATTGGTTTCCGCATTTGCCAATGCTTCTCTGTTTTCATTCTCTTCAGTCAACGCGTAAGCATATCCCAATCCATAAATAAAGGCTGCGTCATCAGTCCGATTGGTTTTCTCCACTTCATATAATTGTATTAGTTCATTAAGGTGTCCCTTTTCACGCCAATCAGCGATCAATTCACGATGTCTATTCACAAGATCGTTTTTTGATGACAAGACCTTTCCAAAATCCTTCTTCATATCCTGTTCCCATTCCTCTTGGGATACGGATGTCAAAACAACAGTAAACAGTGAGAGCGAGATTATGAATAATGCTGTTATTCTTTTCATTATATTCTCCTTCAGTAGTTCCACAATTTTCTATCAGGTTTTCGTTAGCTATTAGAAAGGATTTCTTCAACTTTTTCTCTTGTTGGCATTGACGGAGTCGCGCCAAGCACTGTTACAGCCGCTGCCCCCGCAGCATTGGCAAAATTTACCGCTTCAATAAATTCCTTACCTTCTGCAAGTGCAGTCGCCAACGCACCACTGAACGCATCTCCCGCACCAGTTGTATCCACTGCTGCTGCAGCTAATGCAGGAATATGTGTAGACTGCGTTGGTGTATAAACCAAAACACCTTGATCTCCAAGCGTTAGCACCACAGTAGAAATCCCTTTACTTGCTATCTGCAACTGTAATACTTTAGCAGCTTGCCATCCCCTCATCAAGTGTCTTAACAGTATGACCTGACAACAACGCAGCTTCAGTTTCATTAGGTTTCAAAATATCCACCTGTGATAACAGACTGGATGGTAACGGACGCGCTGGTGCCGGATCAAGTATCACCGTCGTATTGTTTACCTTAGCAATCTCTATCGCGCGCACTGACGCATCAATCGGTGTTTCCAATTGTAACAGTAAAACGCTCGTATTTGCAATGCTATTTGCAGCAGTATCAATGTCACTGGGAGTGAGACGCATATTAGCACGCGGAACAACGATAATGCTATTATCACCATCCGGTTCAACGACAATAGAAGCAACACCAGTGCCACTATCTGCATCAGATTTGACATATTGGCTGTTTATCTGTTCGGTTTCTATAGCGGAGAGGAGTATATCAGCAAACGGGTCATCACCAATCCTCCCGATGAGTGTAACATCTGCACCTAATCGCGCCGCGGCCGTTGCCTGATTGAAACCTTTCCCACCAGTAAAGATGTCAAATGCATCTCCGATGAGAGTCTCACCTTTATCCGGCATCCGTTCAGCGCGTATCACAAGGTCAACATTAGCACTACCAACGACGGTGACTTTAGGGTGATGCATCGGTGAATCTTATCCTATATGGTAAAAGTGTTTTGTTGGTAATATTTTATGGAATGTAAGGAATTGTCCTGACAACTTATGATTCCGTTGCGTCTATTTTCTGTAAAAACGCCTCAACACTTGATGTATAGATTGCTTCATGGACTAACATTTTCAAATTATCAAGTTTATGAATTGTTTCCAATGCCTGTTCCACGGGTTGCAGATCACTACGCTCGAACCGATGACGCAGAATAGTCAGAATATTCTTGATGCAAATTCCTCGTTGTTCATTGAAAAAAAAATCTAACATAATTTCCTCCGATATAAGTTCGTGAGAAAAGTTATGAATGAATTCGTTTCGTTGTGTTATGTACAGTTATGTCTGTGTTTCATCGTGTTAGCTGTTTTTTGTATCTGGTAGTGCATATACACCCCATCGCAGTTTTACAATTTCACCAAGTTCGGTAAGGCGGACAAGTTCATTATGTATCCCTTTTGGGTTTCCTTCAATAGCCTCAGTTACTTCCGAGACTTTTTTCTCACCGTCTGCGAGAAGTGTGAGGATCTGTTCTCGGAAAGTCATACTTGGAATATTCCCACCGCGAAGTTTCTGTAAGATACGGTTAGCATGACTTGATGAGCATCCTAACACCTGTTCAACTTTTTCTCTTCCGGACTCTGCGGTTAAATTTTCACGTTCAATTTCAAATTTTTGGCGTTTTGCAATTGTTTCAGCGAGCTTGTCGAGATTACCTGCAACCTCAAAATCTTCCCAGTCGAAGAGTAGTGTTTCAGGTCTATCTGTGATGTTTGGTAATTGTAGACTACTGATCAACACAACTTTTTTATCTGGTAACCGGTTCAAACCTGCCCTGCCAATTATCTCTGTGATCATACCAGTAACTGCCTGTATATGAATACGCTGAACACGAGGATCCTTGTAGTGTTGGAATTTGGTATCAGACTCATAGCAAAGCGGTTTTTCGTCATTTCCATAAAGTATTTGTGCGCGCCTCCACATTACACCGGGTTGCCAAAATGGTGTTCCAATTATCCATAAGACTTGGGCTGCTTCAAACTCTTCCTCAAAATTGCGTAGGTATTCAAAGTCTGTTTGTAAACAGACGTTCCCTTTTTCTTTTAAGTCTCCCAGCTGCATTATGATTCGATCGTATGTTATGATGGCATGTTTAATGTTCGTGTCTCTCTGAATTTCCGCACAGATACCTTGGACAATACGTTTACCAATTTTAGACAACCCGATGACATCCCATGTGCTGTCGTAGTCTAATATTGTTTTGAGTGAATAAATACCTGTGCGTATTTGGAAGACTTGGTTTCCCTCTACCCAAGGTGCATACTTAGTATGCATCACTTTAATCTTTTCATCTGGAAATGTTCTAAGTAGATCTTGCTCGGACATTGTTGTGGACATATATAAAAGCTTCTTCACATTCGGATGCATCACCGGCGGCACCCAGAATTTAAGGAAATTGTCATACCATAATATCGGTGCGTCTGCATCGCGAGTATAATGTAAAAGAAAGCTTTTGAGTTCATGCCAGAAGGTCCAATCAGCATTTGGATAGGTTAACGGTAATAAATTTATTTTTTCGGTTGTAGATATGTCAAAGATGCTAAGTTGGATCGCTTGTTCAATTGGCATGCGAATTTTCGTTTCCTTGTTAGGCATAAATGTTTCAAGTTGAAGAACCGGTAGTCCTTTCGCTGTGAGCCTATCTGCGGCGATGCGGTCAATCGGGATATAAGCAGAAACACTTTTATCGAATAGGATTGTATAGTGAGATAATTCAATATCAGTTTCGTTATCAATTGTTTTTTCCGGCACGATTCTGCAATTGATACTAACTTCACACATCTGTTTAATGATTTCAACTTCGTGGTGTTGAAAAGCTTGCATTATTGTCCGTATCCGTTTTACAAGCAAGTCTTCAGGTCCACTGTCAACTTCTAATGTGTTGAGCAAAGCTTGTGCGAAACTACCTAACACATGACCATCCCAATCTTTATTCCATCTCTCTAATGTATTTTTATCTATATAACAATCTATAAATAGCTCGTCCGCTCTCACGTCATCAATAATGCAAAGACGTTCTGAATCGGTCCCTGGTATGAGAATATGTTCAACAAATGTTGATAAACCTGGGTGCAAAAACATCTTTGAATGCGGTATTAGCTGCGTTTTTGCACGTTGAAGTGTTACGGATTGCGATAGATAACCACGCTCCTGGCATTCTTTATAAACCGGACACTGCGGACATATCGTTTCACTGGGGTCAACACCTTTACTAATTAAAGACATGCACCGTTCAGCATCCTCACACATATTTCCATGTTGAAAAGGATTTGCCATGCGGACATCAGTGGGGATATCTTTCACCTTATCCCACAAGTGATTATGTCGTCGCCAGATTATGACCGATGTAGGGTCATGTCTCTCAATATTTTTTAATACTCCATTTACGATCGGTCTATGAGCACTCAAACTGACTTTTCCTTGTTTGAGAAGTTGCGTTTCTATCGCATAATTATTCCCTCCACCTATATCAGCATTGATGGGTGCTATAATACGGTTTTCGTCGTGAATAATATGTTGTATCCACTCAATATTGTCGGCAGGTGTCTCATAATCTTTATTAATCTTTTCTGGTTTCTGCAACACTGCCTCGGGGCGTTTTATTGCTAATGGACTAAGCTTTCCTTCGCGGACAGCTAGCAACTGATCAGATACTTGTATTCCGGTATCGTGTATCGGTGGGAGGATACCAGTATCATCCCATATTGCAGTAATGGATGTGTTCTCCAGGGGTAAACCAGAATTGTTGTTTGTTGCGCGTATCCATATAGTGTTGTCGTTTTCAAATAGAATCGTTTCTGTGTTATTGTTTTCTTCACCGTGCTGTATCCAATAGTGCAGGTCATTTTCTTGTCGGAGATAAGAAAATCCGCGCTTTAAAAATGCTTCTTTTGCAAGATCCAATTTATAAGAACCGAGTGATGGCAGTGAAACAGTGGTCACTTCGGATGTTGGTTGAAGTTTGTCTGTTGGTATCAGTTGAGGTCCGTGAAGTAGTTCCCGGAGTTCATCAATAGCTGCAATAAGGACCTCTTTCACAATGATTGGCGGATCTAACAGGTTCCCCATTAGAATCTCAAAGCGTGCATCCCACGGACTGTGTCCCTTTTCTCCAATGATTTCAAGAAATAAGTTTCGTTGTAAATGATTATCAGGCATTTCAACGTCCTTGTATATATAATACCTTTCTATATCAGAATTTGGATGGAGATAATTCGGCACTCTGCAGGAAAAACGTAATCCACCGGACTTGGTGATTGTCAATAATGGGTTTGAAACTAGGCTAACGAGTGTTTCAATACAAGCAATTACAGCCTCTGGCGCGTTACAGATCGCATGATAGGTAAATTCTAAGTCGTGCCATGGGGCACCGTCGCGTTGTGAAGGAATGCCAGTATACACCTGGATTCCCCAAGAAGTTTCAATTTGTGCAATACTCCAGTCTTCTATTTTTTGACGTTTCAAGAATCTTTCACCCGCGAAAGATTGTGGAATACGGTCATGTTCTGCAGCATAACCTGTTGGCATAAAGGATATCTCTGCCTGCTCCAAATCGTATAACCTTATAGGACTTCTGTGTGCACAATACACAGTGAAATGGTATAGCAGCCCTTTGTAGATTGCAGGTGTTAAGACTGTTTTGCGCTGCCGAAACTGTCTATTATGTCGTTGGTGGCATCTTTGAATTATTTCTTTTAGTGAGAGCATTATGATGTTATACCTCAGCGAAATTTAGGTAATACATAGTATCAAAATTCCTTAATTATTTCAAGATATTGATCATCTTGGTAGGACTATTTAGTTTTCAGTTTTTTGGCGATTATTTTCTCATATATGAACACCTTGTGTAGGTCGGGTTTCGCTTCGCTCTACCTATAAATCAACGATGTGAATGCACGTATGGCATTCGTCGGGTGTAGACTTAAGAAATATTCGATGCCAGAAACCCTCTTTAGTCCCGTATGAAGAGTGGCGGGGTACACATTTTTCTATAAACATATCGTCCCTACCAACATCAACGCCAAATGCGCTTGGCAGAATACGCGTGTGGTATTCTGCATGATTTGGCGGGACTGAAGAGAAGACAACCCCTATAACCATAAGGACTCGGAGTGATTCATAAGAGCTTCTAAGTCTTTTTAAGTTTACACTTATATGTTTCGCTTCGCTCTACCCGACCTACGAAATAAACTATCAGTAACACACATCAACTGATAATTCTTAAAACTAAATAACCGCATAATTTTGCTTCTCTACACATAATTGAGTCAAGAATTAGCAATATTTAATTTGACAAATATATGCTAAGAAATTATAATTCCATATATACACATATTGATTATAACTTTAATATATAACATAATAATTGATTTATAATGGATTATTTGAGTTATTTAAAGCTTAAAAGCCATAACAAGAAAAGACAGAGGAAGATTTGATTAGTTGAAAATATAGGAGGACATTGTGCATGAATTACGCTAATAGAAAGTACATTTTGTTTATTTATTTTGTTTTGAAATTATGTTTTATCTCCAATATGGTAAGTTTCGCAGATGTTACACTTGTGAATAAACGTACAGCAGAAGTGCGTGATGCAATTGTCGCCACTGTCGCAGGTGTAGACGATGCAAGCGATATAACTGAAGAACATCTTGCAAAAATTACGAGCCTGAACTTGCGAACTAAAGGTATTACATCACTCAAAGCAGGTGATTTTTCTGGTATGACAGGATTGACAAATCTCAATCTGTATGGAAACCAACTGAGCAGCCTTCCTGATGGTATATTTTCAGGTTTGACTGCATTGACAACGTTAAGGTTAGGTCGGAACACAGTTAATCCGTTGCCAATTACTGTTTCGCTTGAAAAAGTAGGCAGCAATCAGTTGAAAGCGGTCATACCGACTGGCGCACCGTTTGATCTTGTTTTGCCAATCAATCCGATAAACGCCATTATATCTGGAGATGCAACGACTTTGACAGTGGCACAAGGCAGCATAGATAGTAACCTATTAACGATCACTCGCACTATAGGAACAACTGATGCCGTCTCTGTAAATATCGGATCTTTACCGAGTTTGCCAAAAAAACACTACGGTTATATTCTTTCTAAATCGGACGCGCTGCCGATTGAAGTGATCAATAGTATTAGTGAAACGCCTGACGATACCGCTGATACCCGATCTGAACCAGAAACTACGACAGCACAAGAAACTACGACAGCACCAGATGTACCGGAAAACAAAGCACCGACTTTTAACGATGGGTCAATGACGATCCGTTTCATCACTGAGAATACAACAGCAGGGACGAATATCGGGACAGCAATTGCCGCAAATGATGCAAATGACGACATATTAACCTATACACTTCGTGGCAAAGATGCAGCATCATTTAGTATTGATAGCGCAACAGGACAGTTAAAGACAAAAGCAGCATTGGATTATGAAGCCAAACGTTTATATGCAGTGAAGATCACTGCATCCGATGGTACCTTGACCGATACCATCTCAGTCATCATCAGTGTCATTGATGTTGCAGATACTGATTTGGTCTCAGTATCACTTCCTGTGAGCGAACGTACACCGCAAGTGCGTGATGCAATTGTTAACGCAGTTCCGAATGTTTCCTCGGCAGCCAATGTAACGGAGGCAAACCTTGCTGCCATAACAAATCTTAATCTTCGTTCTGCTGGTATAACCGAACTGAAATCTGGTGATTTCTTCGGTCTGACCGCACTTGCCAGTTTGAACTTATACGGAAATATGCTAAGCAGATTGCCCGATGGTATATTTGAAGGACTTACCTCACTTACCTCAATACGGTTAGGGGGTAATTCTGTCGATCCAATTCCAATTATCGTTTCACTTCAGCAGATTTCGTCAAATCAATATCAAGCAGTAATACCTACCGGTGCACCTTTTGATATTGTCTTGCCGATTAAAAGTGCTGGTAGTACAACGATGGTGACCATATCAACAGGAAACGTCAATAGTGCCTCTTTCACAGTGATGAACGACGTAAACGTGAGTATTGGCAATTTACCGAAATCGCCTGTTAACCATTTCGGATATACGCTTTCTAAATCCGCTGTGTGTAATAGGACAACGGAAGTCACCGAAGCAATTGCTGCTGCTGTGCCGGGTGTAGTCAATTGCAGTGATGTCAGCGAAGTCCAACTTGCATTGATTACCAACCTTGACTTAAGCAACAAGGGGATTGCTGCGCTAAGTCGTGATGATTTCAAAGGCATTCTTTCACTTACAATACTTGATCTAAGTAATAATAAACTCAGTAGTCTCCCTGATGGTATATTTGAAGGATTTACAACGTTGACAACACTCAAATTGGGTGGAAACACAGTTGATCCTTTCCCTATATTGGTATCACTTGAAAGAGTTGGGACCAATCAGATCAGAGCGATGATACCAACTGGTGCACCTTCTGATATCGTCTTACCTGTTTCCGTTAAGGTTGGGAACGTTGTCAAAAACACAATCACTCTTTCAATTCCACAAGGTCATGTTAAGAGCCAAGCTGCTACGGTTACCCGTCCCGATGGAACAAAAGCTGCGGTCACCGTAGAATTTGGTGTGTTTCCTACGTTACCCGCAACACATACTGGCTATGCTCTTTCCATAACTGGCACTGTCCCGCTTGAAATTGTTAAAGCACTCAACTCAGCTCCGGTTTTCTCTGATGGTGCAAGTAAAACGTTCAACATTTTAGAGAACACTCCTGCCGGAGAAAATATCGGTGAAGCTATAGGAGCAACTGACGAAAATAACGATACACTTACGTTTACATTGAGCGGTACAGATGCAACTTCATTTGACATTAATAGCAAAACAGGACAATTAATAACAAAAGCAGCGTTGGATTATGAAACAGAGAAATCCTACTCTGTGATGATAACGGTTTCTGATGGCACACTTACTGATACAATTAACGTGACATTAAATGTGATAGATGTAGACGAAAATCGCACCCCAATGTTCACGGATGGAGAGAGCACGACACGCGAAGTCGCAGAGAATACAGAAGCAGGAAAAAATATCGGTCAACCTGTTGCTGCAACGGATGCGGATAACGATAACCTTACTTATGGTCTTGGTGGCACAAATGCAAGCGCGTTCGCAATTGATACCGACTCTGGGCAGTTGAAAACAAGTGCAGCATTAGACTACGAAAGCAAATCCTCCTATTTTGTGACTATCACCGTGACTGATGGCAACCTCACTGATAAGATCAACGTAACAATCAATGTCACAGACGTGGATGAGAAACCTGCTGCGGATGGCACAGTTACCACGAGAGAACCTGATGACGCAACTACAAACAACGCTCCAGAGTTCACTGATGGCAATAGCACCACCCGATCTGTTGATGAGAATACTGGCACCGGTGTAGACATCGGTGAGGCAGTATCTGCGACTGATGCAGACGAAGACATCTTGACCTATACCCTGGGTGGCACAGATTCGTCATCTTTTAGCATCAATAGCACAACTGGACAGTTGCACACAGACGCACCCTTGGATTATGAAACGAAGTCATCATATTCAGTGACGATCACCGTCGCTGATGGTAATGGTGGTAGTGATAAAATTTCTGTTACGGTTAACGTTATTGATGTATACGAAGACCCCGCGAATAACCTACCTGTGTTTAAAGATGGGGATAGCACAACACGCGAAGTTGCTGAAAACACCGGCACTGGGATAGACATTGGCGATGCTGTTTCTGCTATAGATCAAGACGCCGATAGGCTCACCTATTCACTTCGTGGCACTGACGCATCATCCTTTGGTATTGATAGCACATCCGGGCAGTTACGAACAGAGGTATCCTTAGACTATGAGACGAAGCCATCTTATTCAGTGACGATTACCGTATCTGATGGAAATGGAGGTAGTGATAGTATCTCTGTTACTATAAATGTCACCGATGTAGAAGAAAACTTGGCTACTAAATCGGAGGAAAATAATGCCCCCGAATTTATTGATGGTAATAACACCACTCGTTCGATTACTGAAAATTCAGCAGCGAATACAAATATCGGCACGCCTGTTAGTGCCACAGATTCCGACAAAAACCAAACATTGACATATACGCTTGGTGGCACGGATGCAGAATTGTTCAGCATTAATAGCACAAACGGACAGTTGCAAACAAATGCACCCTTGGACTTTGAAACGAAGTCATCTTATTCAGTAACAATTACCGTATCTGATGGGCATAGTGGCAGTGATAGCATTTCCGTAACAATTAATGTAATTGATGTTAACGAAAACCCCACAAACAACCCGCCTGTGTTCACTGAGGGTGATAGCACAACGCGGTCTGTCTATGAGAATACCGGTTCTGGTCTGGATATCGGTGATGCGGTTTCTGCCACAGATTTAGATGAACATGACTTGACATATTCACTCAGTGGTACGGATGCCTCCTCATTTGGTATTGATAGCACATCCGGTCAGTTACGAACAGAGGTATCCTTAGACTATGAGGCGAAGTCATCTTATTCAGTGACGATTACCGTATCTGATGGAAATGGGGGAAGTGATAGCATTTCAGTCACAATTATTGTTATTGATGTATTCGAAGACCCCGTGAACAACCCACCTGTGTTCACTGAGGGTGATAGCACAACACGCGAAGTTGCTGAAGACACCGGCACTGGGATAGACATCGGCGATGCTGTTTCTGCTATAGATGAAGACGCCGATACGCTCACCTATTCACTTGGTGGCACTGATGCCTCCTCATTTGGTATTGATAGCACATCCGGGCAGTTACGAACAGAGGTATCCTTAGACTATGACGCGAAGTCATCTTATTCAGTGACGATTACCGTATTAGATGGAAATGGGGGAAGTGATAGTATCTCTGTTACTATAAATATCATCGATGTAGAAGAAAACTTGGCTACAAGATCGGATGAAAATAGTGCTCCCGTATTTATTGATGGTAATAGCACCACTCGTTCTATCGCTGAAAATGCAGCAGCGAATACAAGTATCGGCACGCCTGTCAGTGCCACAGATGTAGACAAAGACCAAACATTGACTTATACGCTTGGTGGCACGGATGCAGAATCGTTCAGCATCAATAGCACAAACGGACAGTTGCAAACAAAGGCACCCTTGGACTTTGAAACGAAGTCTACTTATTCAGTAACAATTACCGTTTCTGATGGGAATGATGGCAGTGATAGCATTTCCGTCACAATTTATGTTACTGAAGTAAACGAAAACCCCGCGAACAACCCACCTATGTTCACTGAGGGTGAAAGTACAACGCGGTCTGTTGTTGAGAATACTAGTTCTGGTTTGGATATAGGTGATGCGGTTTCTGCTACAGATTTAGATGAAGATGACTTAACATATTTACTCAGTGGTACGGATGCCTCCTCATTTGGCATTGATAGCACATCCGGACAGCTGCGAACAAATGCACCCTTGGACTATGAAACAAAACCTACCTATTCAGTGATAATCACTGTCTCTGATGGGAATGGTGGTAATGATAGTATTACAGTCACGATAAATGTTACGAATGTAAACGAAATACGTTCGAACAGTGCACCTGTGTTCACTGAGGGTAATAGCACAACACGGTCCGTTGATGAAAATACCAGCACTGGTGTCAACATCGGTGATTCGGTATCTGCCACAGATTTAGATGATGATGCATTGACCTATACCCTTGGCGGTACCGATGCAGCATCATTTAGTATTGAGACAAGTTCAGGACAACTCAAAACCAGTACTGCGTTGAATTATGAATTAAAACCCTCTTACTCGGTAACTGTCACCGTTTCCGATGGAACGGACACAGACATTATCTCTGTTACGATTAACGTCGCGAATATCAATGAAGCACCTACGTTTTCTGATGGCGAAAGTACGACGCGTTCTATTGCTGAAAATGTAGCAGCGAACATTAATATTGGGAGTGCCGTTTCTGCTACTGACCCTGAAGAAGAAGTTCTAACCTATATACTTGGAGGAACAGATGCTGCCTCATTCAGTATTGATAGTACAACAGGACAATTGAAGACCAAAGCGACATTGGACTATGAATCAAAGAACACATTTTCGGTCAATATCACCGTTTCTGACGGGACGCTCAGCGACACGATCACGGTTACAATTAATGTCACGGACCTTGACGAGGCACCATCAAACATTGCACCTGAATTCACAGAAGGTGAGAGCACAACCCGAGAAGTTGATGAGAATACCGCAGCGGATGCCGATATTGGAGATCCGATCACTGCTACAGACGAAGATAATAACACACTCGCGTTTCTGCTCAGTGGCACAGATGGGGCTTCATTTGCAATTGATAGCACAACAGGGCAGCTCAAAACGAGTGCTGCCCTTGATCACGAAACTAAAGACGCTTACGAGGTTACCGTCACCGTGTCCGATGGAAGTGATACCGATACAATTTCAGTGACAATCAACGTCACGGATGTCAATGAGGCACCCGTCATCGCATCTGACGCGGAGAAAACCCTATCCGTAGCAGAGAACACCGCATCAAATGTCAATATCGGCTCAACACTCTCTGCAACCGATCAGGACGATGGTGATACATTGACATATACACTCGGTGGCACGGATGCTGCATCGTTCGACATTGATAGCACATCTGGGCAGCTAAAAACAAAAGCTGCTTTGGATTATGAAGGAAAAAAATCCTACTCCGTAACAATTACCGTGTCTGATGGCACACTAACAGATACGATTGACATTACAATCAACGTCACGGATGTAGATGAGAACAGGGATCCCGAGTTCACAGATGGTGCAAGCACAACACGCGAAGTTGCTGAGAATACAGGAACCGGCGTGGATATCGGCGATGCAGTATCTGCAACTGATTTGGATAATGATGAGTTGACCTACACACTTGGTGGTACGGATATGGCATTGTTTAGCATCAACAGCACCACAGGTCAGCTTCGGACGAAAGCTGCGCTCAACCATGAGGAAAAGTCTTCCTATTCGGTCATCATCACCGTTTCGGATGGCAATAATGGAACTGATAGTATCACTGTCACTATAAACGTTACAGACGTACTTGAATCCACTCCAATTGGAAGTCGTACACAGCAAGTCCAAGATGCGATTTTAGATGCAATTGACGGTGTAGATGATGCTGCAGATGTTACCGATACACACCTCGCTGCAATGACCGCACTTGATTTAAGTGATGTATCAATTACTGCGTTAACAGCTAACGATTTTGACGGTTTCACCGCATTGAAAAACATCAATCTTGATGGCAACTCTTTGTCAAACCTCCCTGCAGCCGTGTTTAGCGGTTTGACAACGCTGACAAGTCTCACTATTAGTAACAATTCTCTGACAAATCTTCCCGCAGACGTATTTGACGGTTTGACTTCACTGACGACGCTTCTTCTGAGTGGCAACTCCACGGATCCACTCTTGTTGACTGTTTCATTGGAGAAGGTGGCAGAGGGACAGTTCAAAGCTAAAGTCCACACTGGTGCACCTTTTGAAATCGCTTTACCTGTGAGTGTGACCCATGGTAGCATCAGCGGGAGTGCGACAACCATAACGATCCCTAAAGGAAGCGTGGAAAGCACCACGACGCTGACAGTGACCCGAACCGCTGGCACAAAAGCTGCGGTCACGGTGGATATCGGTACACCATTACCGACCCGTCCAAATTCACATTCTGGTTATCAACTTGTCAAGGCGAGTACAGGTCTTCCACTCGAAGTTATCCCTGCTGTTAACGCACTACCTGAATTTACTGAGGGTGCAAGCACGACACGGGAAGTTGTTGAGAATACGGCAGCCGGGTGGGACATCGGTGACCCGGTCGCTGCCACAGATGATGATAGCAGCGACACACTAACCTATACGCTCAGTGGCGCGGATGCGGCATCCTTTAGTATCGTCAGCACTACCGGGCAGCTGCAAAGCAAAGCTGCGCTTGATTATGAGTCGAAACCAACTTACACAGTTTCTATCACTGTCTCGGATGAGAAGGGTGGCACTGACACCATCACGGTTACAATCAATGTGAAAGATTTAAGCGGAAATGAAAACACTGCACCTGAGTTCACTGATGGCGATACCACGACACGAGAAGTCGCTGAGAACACAGGAACAGGGACTAACATCGGTGATCCAGTCGGTGCCACGGATATTAATAACGACACGCTCACTTATACGCTGGGTGGAACGGATGCCGATTCTTTCGGCATTGTTAGCACTTCGGGTCAGCTGCAAACCAAAGATGCGCTTGATTATGAAGGGAAAAAAGTTTACACAGTCATAATCACCGTTTCGGATGACAATGATGGTGAGGACACCATCACTGTTACCATCAATGTGACAGATTTAGATGATAATAGGCCACCTGTGTTCACTGATGGGGCAAGCACAACGCGCGAAGTTGCTGAGGATACAGGAACCGGCGTGGATATCGGCGATGCAGTATCTGCAACTGATTTGGATAATGATGAATTGACATACAGACTTAGTGGCACGGATGCAGCATCGTTTAGCATCAACAGCACCACTGGTCAAATTCGGACGAAAGCTCCGCTCGACTATGAGGGAAAGAAATCCTATTCGGTTACTATCACCGTTTCGGATGGGAATGAAGGTGAGGACACTATCTCTGTTACCATCAATGTGACAGATGTAGATGAGAACAATGTACCTGAGTTCACAGATGGTGCAAGCACAACACGCGAAGTTGCTGAGAATACAGGAACAGGCGTGGATATCGGTGATGCAGTATCTGCAACTGATTTGGATAATGATGAGTTGACCTACACACTTGGTGGCACGGATATGGCATCGTTTAGCATCAACAGCACCACTGGTCAGCTTCGGACAAAAGCAGCACTGGACTATGAGACAAAGAAATCCTATTCGGTCAGCATTACCGTTTCGGATGGCAAAAGTGGTACTGATAGTATCACTATCACGATAAACGTTACAGACGTATTTGAATCCACTCCAATTGGGGATCGTACACAGCAAGTCCAAGACGCGATTTTAGATGCAATTGAGGGTGTAAATGATGCTGCAGATGTTACCGATGCACACCTCGCCGCAATGACCACACTTGATTTAAGTGATGTATCAATTACTGCGTTAACAGCTAACGATTTTGACGGTTTCACCGCATTGACAAACATCAATCTTGATGGCAACTCTTTGTCAAACCTCCCTGCAGCCGTGTTTAGCGGTTTGACAACGCTGACAAGTCTCACTATTAGTAACAACTCTTTGACAAATCTCCCTGCAGACGTATTTGACGGTTTGACTTCACTGGCGACACTTCTTCTGAGTGGTAACTCCACGGATCCACTCTTGTTGACTGTTTCCTTAGAGAAAGTAGCAGAGGGACAGTTCAAAGCCAAAGTCCACACTGGTGCACCTTTTGAAATGGCTATACCTGTGAGTGCGACCAATGGTAGCATCAGCGGGGATGCGACAACCATCACGATCCCTAAAGGAAGCGTGGAAAGCACCACGACGCTGACAGTGACCCGAACCGCTGGCACAAAAGCTGCGGTCACGGTGGATATCGGTACACCATTACCGACCCGTCCAAATTCACATTCTGGTTATCAACTTGTCAAGGCGAGTACAGGTCTTCCACTCGAAGTTATCCCTGCTGTTAACGCACTACCTGAATTTACTGAGGGTGCAAGCACGACACGGGAAGTTGTTGAGAATACGGCAGCCGGGTGGGACATCGGTGACCCGGTCGCTGCCACAGATGATGATAGCAGCGACACACTAACCTATACGCTCAGTGGCGCGGATGCGGCATCCTTTAGTATCGTCAGCACTACCGGGCAGCTGCAAAGCAAAGCTGCGCTTGATTATGAGTCGAAACCAACTTACACAGTTTCTATCACTGTCTCGGATGAGAAGGGTGGCACTGACACCATCACGGTTACAATCAATGTGAAAGATTTAAGCGGAAATGAAAACACTGCACCTGAGTTCACTGATGGCGATACCACGACACGAGAAGTCGCTGAGAACACAGGAACAGGGACTAACATCGGTGATCCAGTCGGTGCCACGGATATTAATAACGATACGCTCACTTATACGCTGGGTGGAACGGATGCCGATTCTTTCGGCATTGTTAGCACTTCGGGTCAGCTGCAAACCAAAGATGCGCTTGATTATGAAGGGAAAAAAGTTTACACAGTCATAATCACCGTTTCGGATGACAATGATGGTGAGGACACCATCACTGTTACCATCAATGTGACAGATTTAGATGATAATAGGCCACCTGTGTTCACTGATGGGGCAAGCACAACGCGCGAAGTTGCTGAGGATACAGGAACCGGCGTGGATATCGGCGATGCAGTATCTGCAACTGATTTGGATAATGATGAATTGACATACAGACTTAGTGGCACGGATGCAGCATCGTTTAGCATCAACAGCACCACTGGTCAAATTCGGACGAAAGCTCCGCTCGACTATGAGGGAAAGAAATCCTATTCGGTTACTATCACCGTTTCGGATGGGAATGAAGGTGAGGACACTATCTCTGTTACCATCAATGTGACAGATGTAGATGAGAACAATGTACCTGAGTTCACAGATGGTGCAAGCACAACACGCGAAGTTGCTGAGAATACAGGAACAGGCGTGGATATCGGTGATGCAGTATCTGCAACTGATTTGGATAATGATGAGTTGACCTACACACTTGGTGGCACGGATATGGCATCGTTTAGCATCAACAGCACCACTGGTCAGCTTCGGACAAAAGCAGCACTGGACTATGAGACAAAGAAATCCTATTCGGTCAGCATTACCGTTTCGGATGGCAAAAGTGGTACTGATAGTATCACTATCACGATAAACGTTACAGACGTATTTGAATCCACTCCAATTGGGGATCGTACACAGCAAGTCCAAGACGCGATTTTAGATGCAATTGAGGGTGTAAATGATGCTGCAGATGTTACTGATGCACACCTCGCCGCAATGACCGAACTTGATTTAAGTGATAAATCAATTACTAGTTTGACTGCTAACGATTTTGACGGTTTCACCGCATTGACAAACATCAATCTTGCGGACAACTCTTTGGCAAGTCTCCCTGCAGCCGTATTTAGCGGTTTGACAACTCTGACAAGCCTCACTATAAGTAACAACTCTTTGACAAGTCTCCCCGCAGCCGTATTTGACGGTTTGACTTCACTGACGACGCTTCTTCTGAGTGGTAACTCCACGGATCCACTCTTGTTGACTGTTTCATTGGAGAAGGTAGCAGAGGGACAGTTCAAAGCTAAAGTCCACACTGGCGCACCTTTTGCCATGGCTATACCGGTGAGTGCGACCAATGGGAGCATCAGCGGGGGTGCGACTGCCATAACGATCCCTAAAGGAAGCGTGGAAAGCACAACGACGCTGACCGTGACCCGAACCTCTGGCACGACAGCAGCGGTCACCGTGGATATGGGTACACCATTACCGACCCGTCCAAGTTCACATTCTGGCTATCAACTTGCCAAAGCGATCACAGGTCTTCCACTTGAAGTTATCCCTGCTGATAACGCACTACCCGTATTTACTGAGGGGGAAAGTACGACACGGGAAGTTGATGAGAATACGGCAGCAAATACAAATATCGGTACGCCTGTTAATGCCACAGATACGGATACCAACGACACACTAACCTATACGCTCGGTGGTACAGATCGTGCGTCATTTAGTATTGTCAGCACGACTGGGCAGCTACAAACGAAAGCTGCACTCGACTATGAGTCAAAGAAATCCTATTCGGTCAGCATCACCGTTTCGGATGGCAATAGTGGCACTGATAGTATCACTGTCACTATAAACGTTACAGACGTATTTGAATCCACTCCAATTGGGAGTCGTACACAGCAAGTCCAAGATGCAATTTTAGCTGCAATTGACGGTGTAGCTGATGCTGCAGATGTTACTGATGCACACCTCGCCGAAATGACCGCACTTGATTTAACTGAAGCATCAATTACTTCGTTAACAGCTAACGATTTTGATGGCTTCACCGCATTGACAAACATCGATCTTGATGGCAACTCTTTGGCAAGTCTCCCCGCAGACGTTTTTAGCGGTTTGACAACTCTGACAAGACTCACTTTTGGTAAAAACTCTCTGGCGAATATCCCCGCAGACGTTTTTAGCGGCTTGACAAACCTAACACGACTCAGTCTTGAGGACAACTTGCTGACGAGTCTGCCCGATGAGGTATTTGTCGGTTTGACCTCACTGACACACCTTCATTTGGATAATAACTCCACGAATCCACTCTTGTTGACTGTTTCATTGGAGAAGGTGGCAGAGGGACAGTTCAAAGCTAAAGTCCACACTGGCGCACCTTTTGCTATGGCTATACCGGTGAGTGCGACCAATGGGAGCATCAGCGGTGGTGCGACAACGATAACGATCCCCCAAGGAAGTGTGGAAAGCACAACGACGCTGACCGTGACCCGAACCGCTGGGACAAGAGCTGCGGTCACCGTGGATATCGGCACACCATTACCGTCCCGTCCAAGTGCACATTCTGGCTATCAACTTGCCAAAGCGAGCACAGGTCTTCCACTCGAAGTTATCGCTTCTGATAACGCACTACCCGAATTTACTGAGGGTGCAAGCACAACACGGGAAGTTGCTGAGAATACAGGAACAGGCGTGGATATCGGCGATGCAGTATCTGCAACTGATTTGGATAATGATGAATTGACCTACACTCTTGGTGATACGGATAGGGCATCGTTTAGCATCAACAGCACCACTGGTCAGCTGCGGACAAAAGCTGAGCTCGACTATGAGTCAAAGAAATCCTATTCGGTCACCATCACCGTTTCGGATGGTAATAGTGGAACTGATAGTATCACTATCACTATAAACGTTACAGACGTATTTGAATCCACTCCAATTGCAAGTCGTACACAGCAAGTCCAAGATGCGATTTTAGATGCAATTGAGGGTGTAGAAGATGCTGCAGATGTTACCGATGCACACCTTGCTGAAATGACCGCACTTGATTTAAGTGATAAATCAATTACTGGTTTGACTGCTAACGATTTTGACGGTTTCACCGCATTGACAAACATCAATCTTGATGGCAACTCTTTGGCAAGTCTCCCTGCAGCCGTTTTTAGCGGTTTGACAACTCTGACAAACCTCACTATAAGTAACAATTCTCTGACAAATCTCCCTGCAGCCGTATTTGACGGTTTGACTTCACTGACGACGCTTCTTCTGAGTGGTAACTCCACGGATCCACTCTTGTTGACTGTTTCATTGGAGAAGGTGGCAGAGGGACAGTTCAAAGCTAAAGTCCACACTGGCGCGCCTTTTGAAATGGCTATACCGGTGAGTGCGACCAATGGTAGCATCAGCGGGGGTGCGACAACCATAACGATCCCTAAAGGAAGCGTGGAAAGCACAACGACGCTGACCGTGACCCGAACCGCTGGCACAACAGCTGCGGTCACCGTGGATATCGGTACACCATTACCGACCCGTCCAACTTCACATTCTGGCTATCAACTTGCCAAAGCGAGCACAGGTCTTCCACTTGAAGTTATCCCTGCTGATAACGCACTACCCGAATTTACTGAGGGTGCAAGCACAACGCGAGAAGTTGCAGAGAATACGGCAGCAAGTACAAATATCGGCACACCTATTAGTGCGACAGACGATGATAGCGGTGACACACTAACCTATACACTCGGTGGCACAGATCATGCGTCATTTAGTTTCGTCAGCACCACTGGTCAGCTACGGACGAAAGCTGAGCTCGACTATGAGTCAAAGAAATCCTATTCGGTCACCATCACCGTTTCGGATGGCAATAGTGGAACTGATAGTATCACTGTCACTATAAACGTTACAGACGTATTTGAATCCACTCCAATTGGGAGTCGTACACAGCAAGTCCAAGATGCGATTTTAGATGCAATTGAGGGTGTAGAAGATGCTGCAGATGTTACCGATGCACACCTCGCCGCAATGACCGCACTTGATTTAAGTGATAAATCAATTACTGGTTTGACTGCTAACGATTTTGACGGTTTCACCGCATTGACAAACATCGATCTTGATGGCAACTCTTTGTCAAGCCTCCCCGCAGCCGTGTTTAGTGGTTTGACAACTCTGACAAGCCTTACTATAAGTAACAACTCTCTGACAAGTCTCCCCGCAGCCGTATTTGACGGTTTGACTTCACTGACGACGCTTCTTCTGAGTGGTAACTCCACGGATCCACTCTTGTTGACTGTTTCATTGGAGAAGGTAGCAGAGGGACAGTTCAAAGCTAAAGTCCACACTGGCGCACCTTTTGCTATGGCTATACCAGTGAGTGCGACCAATGGGAGCATCAGCGGGAATGCGACGACCATCACGATCCCTAAAGGAAGCGTGGAAAGCACCACGACGTTGACAGTGACCCGAACCACTGGCACGACAGCAGCGGTCACCGTGGATATCGGCACACCGTTACCGACCCGTCCAAGTTCACATTCTGGCTATCAACTTGCCAAAGCGAGCACAGGTCTTCCACTCGAAGTTATCGCTTCTGATAACGCACTACCCGTATTTACTGAGGGGGAAAGTACGACACGTGAGGTTGTTGAGAATACTGCAGCAAATACAAATATCGGTACACCTGTTAGTGCCACAGACGATGATAAAGGTGACACACTAACCTATACGCTCAGTGGCACGGATGCCGATTCGTTCAGTATAGTTAGCACTACCGGTCAACTGCAAACTAAAGCAGAACTTATTTATGATGAGAAAACTTCTTACACAGTCATAATCACCGTTTCGGACGGTAATAATGGAGAGGATACCATCACAGTTACCATCAATGTCACCGAAGAGATAGCTACGATAACGCCAGTCAACGAGCGCACACTTCCAATCGCTAAGGCTCTCATGTTTGCAGTAGGAGTTACTACTTTGGAAGCAGTGACAGAAGAACTTCTCGCGAGGATTACCACCCTTGATGTAGACCAGTTACCTGAGAATGAGACTCCTCTCACAACTATGAAAGAGGGTGATTTTGATGGACTCACGGCTCTTACAAAGTTGGATCTGGAAGAGAACTTTTTCACCGATATTACACCGATAGAAGATTTGACTACACTGCAAGAGCTCATTCTGTTGAATAATAACGTCAGTGATCTTACACCCCTTAGAAATATGACTTCACTAACGAATCTTCATTTGAAAAATAACAATGTCAGTGATATTTCACCACTTGAAAATTTAACCGCAATGAAGGATCTAAATCTGGATCTGAACAGTGTCAGTGACATTTCACCGCTCGAAAATATGACCTCAATGATAAACCTATATATGCACAGTAATGCGATCAGTGATATTTCACCACTTGAAAATATGACCGGATTGAAAAAACTTTATATGAGAAATAACAATATCAGTGATATTTCACCACTTGAAAATATGACTGCATTGCAAATACTTTCCATGTCTAACAACCTCGTTCGGGATGTCTCAGCGGTTGAAAATATGACTGCTCTCAAAACGTTAACTGTCGGTGGGAATCCAATTTCGGATTACGGCCCACTCCGCACACTCAAGGAGAACAATCCAACCGTATCCATAGACATAGACATTGATAACAACCCGCCCGTATTCGCGGATGGTGATAGCACAACACGGTCCATCGCTGAAAATACGCCAGCGAATACAAATATCGGCACACCAGTCAATGCCACAGATGATGATGGCGACACATTAACCTATACGCTCGGTGGCACAGATGCCGATTCGTTCAGTATTGTTAGCACTTCAGGGCAGCTGCAAACCAAAGCTGTACTTAACCATGAGGGAAAGGGTTCTTACACAGTCACGGTTTCTGTCTCTGATGGAAATGACGGTCTTGATCTCATCACCGTTACAATCAATGTAACCAATGTAGCAGAAACAGAAAATAACAACCCTACGTTCACGGAAGGCGAAAGCACAACGCGAGAAGTTGCAGAGAATACGGCAGCAAATACAAATATTGGCACGCCTGTCAGTGCCACAGATGCGGATGGAGATTCACTTACATATACGCTCGGTGGCACAGATGCGGCATCGTTCAGTATTGTTAGTACTACCGGGCAGCTGCAAACCAAAGCCGCACTTGATTATGATGAAAAGACATCCTATTCGATCATTATCACCGTTGCGGAAAGCAATGGTGGTACGGATACCATCAATGTAACAATCAATGTGACAGAAGTTGTTGAAAATACAATGGTTTCTGTTAACAATGCACCTACGTTTACTGAAGGTGATAGCGCGACACGATCCATTGAAGAACATACGCCAGCGAATACAAACATCGGCACACCTGTCAATGCCACAGATGCGGATACCGACGACACATTAACATATACGCTCAGTGGCACAGATGTAGATTCGTTTGGTATTGTTAGCACTACCGGGCAGCTGCAAACCAAAGCAGCACTTAATTATGACACGAAAACAACTTACACAGTCACTATTACTGTTTCGGATGGGAATACTGGCACGGATACTATCACCGTTACCATCAATGTCACTGATGCTACCGAAGTACCCGTAAGTGATCGCACACAGGCAATACGTGAGGCTATCGTTGCTGCAATAAGCGATGTGAATTCTGCGGACGATGTTACTTATGAACATCTCGCGACAATTACGCGTCTCAATCTGATCAGTGAGTCAATTACATCACTGCAAGCAGGTGATTTTCATGGACTCACTGCACTCACATGGCTCAATTTAGCGAACAATAGAATCAGCGATATATCCGCACTTGGAGGTTTGACAGCACTGACAACCCTTGATCTATCAAACAACAATAACATCAGCGATATATCCGCACTTGAAGGTTTGACAGCACTGACAACCCTAAATCTACGGAAAAACAGCCTCAGCGATATATCTGCCCTTGATGGACTCACAGCACTGACAAACCTTACTGTATCGGAAAACAGCCTCAGCGATATATCTGCCCTTGATGGACTCACAGCATTGACAAGCCTTGATCTACGGAAAAACAGCATCAGTGATATATCTGCCCTTGATGGGCTCACAGCACTGACAAGCCTCAATCTACGGGAAAACAGCCTCAGCGATATATCTGACCTTGATGGGCTCACAGCACTGACAAACCTTGATCTATTGAAAAACAGCATCAGCGATATATCTGCCCTTGAAGATCTGACAGCACTAACAACCCTCGATCTGGGTCAAAACAGTATTGTAGATATATCTGCACTTGAGGATTTGACGCAACTCACAACCCTCTATTTGTACTTAAATCGTATTGTAGATATATCCGCACTTGAGAATTTGACGCAACTCACAAAACTTAATGTGTTCGGTAACTCCATCACTGATATATCAGCCCTTTCTGAATTCACCTCACTGACATCTCTCACGCTCTCTGAAAATCCGCTTTCAGATTATACTCAGATCTTCCCAATCGTGATAAATAATCCAGATATAGAAATAAACCTTTTTTTAACTAACAGATCCCCAGTTTTCACAGCAGGGGAAGACACTACGGTTGAAGTCGCTGAGAATACTGCTACTAATACAAACTTTGGACAGGCAATTGGAGCAAGGGACAGTGATGCACCACCAAATGGACAGCCACCTTTGACCTATTACATACGTGGCACAGATGCCGATTCGTTCGGTGTTCGCATCTACACAGGGACGTTGTACACCGTAGCTGCACTTGACTTTGACACGAAGTCAACTTATGAGGTAATACTATTTGTATTAGATGATCTTGGTGCGTACGATAAAATCGATGTTACTATCAATGTCACCCAGGTAGCGAGTTCTCCCCCATCTGCTCAACCATCTCCTGATATAACAGCACTACTGTCTAACTACCCCAATCCGTTCAACCCGGAAACATGGATACCGTATCAGTTAGCAAAACCGAGTGATGTGAGCATCACGATCTACGATATTCGCGGCAATGTTGTACGGCACTTAGACCTTGGACATCAAAAGACGGGGTTCTATACGAGTCGGAGACATGCGGCACATTGGGATGGTAAGAATCAATTAGGTGAAAAGGTCGCGGCAGGTGTGTATTTCTATCAGTTACAAGCGGTTACGACATCACCGCTACGTAAAATGGTCATTTTGAAATAGTAGAATTAGTATAGTGTTCTGTCTACACTCAAATGATGAGTAGATCCGTTCGTAGGGGCGGGGTTTCCCCGTCCGATATACAAATCATTATGAATCTATGAATTATAACGTTATCATATCTATCTTATCGGTTTTCCTAACAATTCTCAGTATGTCCACCGTTAGTCGTGCGGATGTTACCGTAGTTAGTGATCGTACACCATCCGTGCGCGATGCAATTGTCGCCGCTGTATTGGGTGTAGACAATGCAAGCGAAATAACTGAAGCACATCTCGCTACAATTACAAACCTAAATTTACGTGCAAAAGGCATTACGGAACTGAAATCAGGTGATTTTTCAGGGATGACAGGTCTGACGAATCTCAATCTGTATAGCAACGAACTTAACGGCCTACCTGATGGTATTTTTAAAGGTTTGACAGCATTGACTACGCTCCGCTTAGGTGGGAACACAGTTGATCCGATGCAGATATCGGTATCACTTGAAAAAGTCAGTGCCAGTGCCAGTGTCAGTGAGGGGCAATTCAAAGCAGTAATACCGACAGGTGCACCGTTCGCTATTGCATTGCCGATTAGTGTCACCAATGGCAGTATATCTGGGGATGCAATGACTCTGACAGTAGCACAAGGCAGTGTAGAAAGCGAAACGTTAACCGTCACGCGCACTGCTGGCACAACCGATGCAGTGTCAGTGAATATTGACACTATACCGGGATTACCGAGTCATCACTACGGTTATATCCTTTCTAAATCCGACACGCTGCCAATTGAAGTGCTCAACACTATTAGTGAAACACCGGCCGATCCCGATGACACACAATCTGAATTAGAGACACTCACCCCACCAGAAATCCCAACCCCACCGGACGAACCTGAAAACAGTGTGCCGAATTTTACCGATGGGTCTAATACGATCCGTTTCATTGCTGAGAATACAACAGCAGGTACGAATATCGGTGCGGCAATTGCTGCAACGGATGCAAATAACGATACACTAACCTATACACTAAATGGACCAGATGCATCATCATTTGGTATTGATAACACAACAGGTCAGTTAAAGACAAAAGCACCGTTAGACTATGAAATGAAAAAGATCTATGTCGTGACAATCACTGCATCTGATGGCAGCTTGACCGATTCTATCTCAGTCATAGTCAGTATCATTGATGTTGCTGATACTGATTTGGTCTCTGTATTTCATCCAGTGAGTGAACGCACACCGCAAGTGCGTGATGCGATTGTCAACACAGTACCGAATGTTCTGGATGCAGCGAATGTAACAGATGCACACCTTGCTGCTATCACCAGTCTTAATCTGCGTTCTGCTGGTATAACCGCACTGAAATCTGGTGATTTTTCCGGTTTGAGCGGACTTGTCAATCTAAACTTATATGGCAACATGCTAAGTAGTTTGCCTTATAGTATCTTTTCAGGCTTAACTTCACTCACGACACTCCGAATAAGTGGCAACTTTGTTGATCCGCTACCGACTATTGTCTCTTTGCAGCAGATTGATGCTAATGAATACAGAGCAGTAATATCAACTGGTGCTCCATTTGATGTTGAATTACCAATAGATGGTGCAGATCCGACAACAATGATAACTATCCCAAAAGGGCATGTCTACAGTATACCCTTTACAGCATCAACATCTGTAGGTATTGGAGTTTTGCCAAATCTACCTGCTAATCACTTCGGGTATGTATTATCCAAATCAACAGTATGCAACCGGACCCTTCAAGTAACAGAAGCGATTTCAAATGCAGTGCCAGGTATCACTGATTGTCGTAATTTAAGTGAACTTCATCTTGCAACAATCACGACACTCAATCTCAGCGATAAAGGCATCTCATCTTTAAGCGGTGACGATTTCGCTGGAATGTTGACTCTCACATCACTTGACCTGCAGAATAACCAACTTAGCAGCCTCCCTGATGGTGTCTTTAAAGGACTGACAAGATTGAATCAATTGAACTTGAGCGGGAATACGGTTTCACCCTTGCCGCTTACGGTCACTATAGAGAAAGTCGGTGAAAACCGTATAAGAGCAGTCGTACCAACAGGTGCCCCCTTTAATATAGTCTTACAGATCTCCGTCGAAAATGGGTTTCTTGATGCTAATAACATCACAATCCCAATAGGTAGTGTGTTTAGCACTTCACTCCCCTTATTACGCACTACCAATACGACGGAGGCAGTCACGGTAGATTTTGCAGCTTTACCGCGTCTGCCTTCAATGCACAGTGGGTACACGCTTGTAAAACCGCAAGGTTTCCCCTTTGAAATCTATAGTCGCATCAATGTTGCTCCAGTGTTCACGGAAACTGCTGCGACACGCACTATTGCAGAGAATACTCCATCTGATGAAAATATCGGTGAAGTCATAGGAGCCACTGATGCAAATAACGATTCATTAACGTATACATTGAGCGGTACAGATGCGTCATCGTTTGACATTGATAGCAATACGGGACAATTGAAAACTAAATCCACGTTGGATTATGAAGCCAAGACATCCTATTCGGTGACGATAACGGTTTCTGACGGTACGCATACTGATACAATCAACGTGACAATAAATGTGATAGATGTAGATGAAAACCGCGCCCCGTTGTTCACGGAGGGTGATAGCACAACACGCGAAGTCGCGGAGAATACAGAAGCAGGTGAAAATATCGGTAAACCCGTTGTCGCAACGGATGTGGATGACGATCCCCTCACCTATAGTCTTGGTGGTACAGATGCAAGCGTTTTCACCATTGATACCGATTCTGGGCAGTTAAAAACAAGGACTGCTTTGGATTATGATAGCAAATCCTCATATTACGTTACAATCACCGTGTCTGATGGCAAACTCAAAGATACAATCAATGTCACTATTGGAATCACAGATATTGAAGAGAAACCAAAAATAGATGAGACGGTTACCACAAGAGAAACCGAGACGACCCCAACAAACAATGACCCGGTGTTCACGGATGGCGATAGCACAACACGCGAAGTCGCGGAAAATACAGAAGCAGGAGAAAATATTGGCAAACCCGTTGTCGCAACGGATGCGGATGACGATCCCCTTACCTATAGTCTTGGTGGTACAGATGCAAGCGTGTTTACCATTGATACTGAATCTGGGCAGTTAAAAACAAAGACTGCTTTGGATTTTGAAAGAAAATCCTCATATTACGTTACGATCACGGTGTCTGATGGCAAACTCAAAGATAAAATTAACGTCACTATTGGAATCACAGATGTAGAAGAGAAACCAAGAATAGATGAGACGGTTACCACAAGAGAAACCGAGACGACCCCAACAAACAACGACCCAGTGTTCACGGAGGGTGATAACACAACACGCGATGTCGCGGAAAATACTGGTTCTGGAGTAGACATCGGTGATGCTGTATCTGCAACAGATGAAGACGAGGACAAATTGACCTATACGCTCGGTGGTACTGACGCATCATCCTTTGGTATTGATAGTACTACCGGGCAGCTGCGAACAGATGTGTCCTTGGACTATGAAACAGAGTCTACCTATTCAGTGACAATCACCGTCTCTGATGGGAATGGTGGAAGCGATAATATTTCCGTCACGATTAATGTTACTGATGTGGACGAAGCACCCATAAACAACGCACCTGAGTTTGCAACTGATAGCACAACGCGCTCCGTTCAAGAAAACACTGACCCTGATGCCAATATTGGTGAGGTAATTACTGCAACAGATGCAGATGACGATACGCTTACTTATATCCTTAGTGGGACAGATTCCTCCTCATTTGACATTGATAGTGATACCGGGCAACTGAAAACAAGCGCGTCGCTCAATTTTGAAACAAAATCATTTTATTCGGTATCCGTTATCGTCTCCGATGGTAGTTTCACGGATAGCATTACTGTTATTATTAACGTCACAAATGTCAACGAGACACCCTCGTTTTCTGATGGTACAAGTACAACCCGCGAGATCGCTGAAAACGTTGGTGCGGAGATAAACATCGGTAGTGCGGTTGCCGCCACCGACCCAGAGGGAAATACATTAACCTACACACTCGGAGGCGCAGATGCATCATCATTTGGTATTGATAGTAAAACTGGGCAGTTGAAGACAAGAGCAACGCTTGACCATGAAGCCAAAGCATCTTATACGGTGACAATCACTGTCTCAGACGGCATCCTTACAGATACCATCACAGTCACAATCAATGTTACGAACCTTGACGAAAGACGAACCAACAACCCGCCTGTGTTCACAGAGGGTACAAACACAACTCGGACTATTGCAGAAAATACTGATGCAGACGAGAACATTGGCGCACCTATTGCTGCTAAAGATGCGGATAAAAATACGCTTGCTTACCTACTGAGTGGCTCTGATGCTTCATCGTTTGCAATTGATAGCACTTCAGGACAACTGAAAACAAGTGCCGCGCTTAACCACGAAACGAAGGCCGCCTATACGGTTACTGTCATCGTGTCCGATGGCAGTGGTAGAGATACGATTAGCGTTACAATCAACGTCACAGATGTCAATGAAGCACCCGCCATCGCGCTTAATACCAAAACTACTCTTTCTATTCCAGAGAACACCGCAGCGGGAGTCAATATCGGCGGCACACTCTCCGCAACTGATCAAGATGATGGTGATACTTTAACATACACACTTGGTGGCACAGATGCGGCATCGTTTGACATTGTTAGCACATCTGGGCAAGCTGCGTACTAAGTCCGCACTTGATTTTGAAGGTAAGGCATCCTATTCGGTAACAATTACTGTCTCTGATGGCAAACTCACAGATACGATTGACATTACCATTACCGTCACGGATGTAGATGAGAACCAAGCACCTGTATTCACGGAAGGCGTAAGTACAACGCGCGCAGTTCCTGAGAACACAGGTTCAGGTGTAGATATCGGCAGTGCGGTTAGTGCGACAGATGAGGACAATGATGACCTCACCTATACGCTTGGTGGTTCAGATGCTGCGTCGTTTAGCATTAACAGCACATCTGGGCAAGCTGCGTACTAAGTCCGCACTTGATTTTGAAGGTAAGGCATCCTATTCGGTCACAATTACTGTTTCTGATGGCAAACTCACAGATACGATTTCTGTGACCATCAATGTGACAGATGTAGACGAAAACCGTGCTCCCACGTTCGCGGATGGTGATAGCACTACACGCGAAGTTGCGGAGAATACCGGCTCAGGTGTGGACATCGGCACTGCGGTATCTGCGACAGATGCGGACGAGGATGACCTCACTTATACACTCGGTGGTACGGATGGTGCGTCGTTTAGTATCAACAGTACAAACGGACAGCTGCGCACTAAGTCCGCACTTGATTTTGAAGCTAAGCCATCCTATTCGGTCACGATTACTGTTTCTGATGGCAAACTCACAGATACGATTGCTGTGACCATCAATGTCACAGATGTAGACGAAAACCGTGCTCCCACGTTCGCGGATGGTGATAGCACTACACGCGAAGTTGCTGAGAACATAGGTTCAGGTGTAGATATCGGCAGTGCAGTTAGTGCGACAGACGAGGACAATGATGACCTCACCTATACGATTGGTGGGTCAGATGCTGCAGCGTTTGACATTGTTAGCACATCTGGGCAGCTACGTACAAAGTCCGCACTTGATTTTGAAGCTAAGCCATCCTATTCGGTCACAATTACTGTTTCTGATGGCAAACTCACAGATACGATTTCTGTGACCATCAATGTGACGGATGTAGATGAGAACCACGTCCCTGTTTTCACGGAAGGCGCAAGTACAACGCGCGAAGTTCCTGAAAACACAGGTTCAGGAGTAGATATCGGCAGTGTGGTTAGTGCTACAGATGAGGACAATGATGATCTCATCTACACGCTCGGAGGTACGGATGCTTCATCGTTTAGAATCGTCAGCACAAACGGGCAGCTACAGACAAGTGCTGCGCTTGATTATGAGACAAAACCATCCTATTCGATTACAATCACTGTTTCTGATACGAAAAATAGTAATGATACTATCACTATTACTATAAATGTCACAGACGTGTTTGAATTCACTCCAATCGGTAGTCGCACACAGGAAGTCCAAGACGCGATTATAGCTGCAATTGATGGTGTGGATGCTGCCGCAGATGTTGCGGATGCTCACCTATCTACAATAACCGAACTTGATTTAAGGAGTAAATCAATTTCTGCGTTGTTGGATAACGATTTTGATGGTCTCACCGCCCTGACAATGCTCATTCTTGATGACAACTCGTTAGCCAGCCTACCATCAGATCTGTTTGATGGCTTGACAAACCTGACAAACCTAAGTGTTGAGGAAAACTTACTGACGAGTCTACCCGATGAGGTGTTTGACGGTTTGACCTCACTGACACGGCTTTCTTTGCGTGGTAACTCGACAGATCCGCTCTCGTTGAATGTTTCCTTAAAGCAGGTTGCAGAAGGACAGTTCAAAGTCCAGGTCCACGCTGGTGCACCATTTGAAATGGCAGTACCGGTGAATGTGACCAATGGAAGCATTAGTGGGGGAACAGCAACTATCACCATACTCAAAGGAAGTGTGAAAAGCCCGACGTTGACCGTTGCCAGAACCACTGGCACGACATCTGCGGTCACCGTGGCTATCAACACACCGTTACCAGCGCGTCCAAGCGCACATACCGGCTACAAACTGGTCAACGCCAGCACCGGTTTTCCGCTTGAAGTTATACCTGCTGTTAACGCACCACCTGTGTTTATTGAAGGTGATAGCACAACGCGATCCGTTGAAGAGCATACGCCAAAGAATAGAAACATTGGTAATCCTGTCAATGCAACAGATGCAAATGAAAATGACACGTTAACCTATACGCTCGCTGGAACAGATGCAGTTTTTTTCAGTATTGTTAACACAAGTGGACAGTTGAAAACGAAAGCAGCACTTGATTATGAGGTGAAGCCCTCTTATACGGTTACTCTCTCAGTTTCGGATGAAAGAGGTGGACAGGACAGTATCACAGTAACCATCAATGTCACTGATATTACCGAGATACTTGTAAGTGATCGTACACAAGCAATCCGTGATGCAATCGTTGATAAAATAGATGATGTGGATTCTGCAAACGATGTTACTTATGATCATCTCGCGACAATTAGGAGTCTCAGTCTGGCAGGAGAAACAATTAACTCGCTGAAAGCAGGTGATTTTAGTGGACTCATAGAACTGAGAATCCTTAGTTTTAGGAATGACGATATTCTTGATGATTCTACCGGAATAAGCGATATTTCTCCCCTTGCAGGCTTAACGAAACTCACATCCCTCGATCTGTACCACAATAGAGTCAATGATATTTCTCCGCTTGAAAATATGACCAATCTGGAAAAACTCTGGTTGAACGATAACCAAGTCACCGATATCTCACCGCTGCAAAATCTAACAGATCTGAAAAGGCTCTTTGTGAATGAAAACAACATCAGCGATATATCCGTTCTTTCAAATCTGACAGCACTCGATCACATCAACCTATCGTATAACAGCATCAGCGATATATCCGTTCTTTCAAATCTGACAGCACTTACACATCTCAATATATCAAAGAACAGCATCAGCGATATATCCAAACTTGAAAATCTGACAGCACTTAGAACGCTGAATATTTCGGAGAACAGTATCAGCGATATATCCAAACTTAGGAAACTGACACCTCTTACACGTCTCTATCTATGGGATAACAAGGTTGAGGATATATCTGCACTTTCAGATATGACAGCACTGACAGACCTCGATTTAACGGATAACAGCATCAGCGATATATCCGTTCTTTCAAATCTGAATGCACTGATAAACCTCAATCTGGTCGGAAACAGTATTGAAGATATTTCCGCTCTTGATGGTTTGACAAATCTGACAAGTCTTAGTCTGGCTTCAAACAGTATTATAGATATTTCCGCTCTTGATGGTTTGACAAATCTCTCACGTCTCAATCTGTTCGGAAACTCTGTTACTGATATATCATCCCTTGCTGAATTAACCTCACTAACATTTCTCTCGCTTGCTGGCAATACCCTTTCAGATTATACTCAGGTCTTCCCAATCGCAATAAATAATCCAAACATCAATATGTATCTTTTTGAATCCAACAGATCCCCCTCTTTCAATGAAGGGAATAGCACGACGCGTGAAGTCGCTGAGAATACTGCAACCAATACAAACTTTGGACTGGCAATTGTAGCAAGGGACGAAGATGTACCGACAAATGTAGAGCAACCTTTAACCTATTACCTGCGTGGCACAGATGCTGATTCGTTCGGTGTTCGTAGCAAGACAGGGACGTTATACACCCAAGCTGCACTTGACTATGATACGAAGTCAACTTATGAGGTAATACTATTTGTATTAGATAATCTTGGTGCGTATGCTCATATCAGTGTTACTATCAATGTCACCGAGGTGGCGAATTCTGCCCCATCCGCTCAAGTATCTCCTGTTTCAACAGCACTCCTGTCAAACTACCCAAACCCGTTCAATCCGGATACATGGATACCGTATCAGTTGGCGAAACCGGGTGTTGTGAAAATCACGATCTACGATATTCGCGGTTCTGTTGTGCGGCACTTAAACCTTGGACATCAAAAGGCGGGTTATTACCTGAGGCAAAACCGGGCTGCACAATGGGATGGGAGGAATGAGTTGGGAGAACGCATGGCGAACGGTATCTTTTTCTATCAACTGCAGACGGATACGATATCGTCTTTACGAAAAATGATAATTTTGAAATAGCAAAAATAGTTTAATATGTCGGAGTTTCTATGCTCTGTTATATCAATTTATATGTAATTTGACGACTGATTCCTGGTTGTCAAAAGAAAGAGGAGATTTAAAATGATATCTATAAAACTAAAGACTGTCATATCTATTTTATCGGTTTTCCTAACAGTTTTGAGTATGCACACAATTAGCAGTGCACATCTTACCGCAGTGAGTGAACGTACACCAGCAGTGCGGGATGCAATTGTCGCCGCTGTATCGGGGATAGACACTGCAAGCGAAATAACTGAAGCACATCTCGCTGCAATTACAAACTTAAATTTACGTGCAAAAGGCATTACGGAAATGAAATCTGGTGATTTTTCAGGGATGACAGGTCTGATGAATCTCAATCTGCATAACAACGAACTTAGCAGCCTACCTGATGGTATTTTTAAGGGTTTGACAGCATTGACTACGCTCCGCTTAGGGGACAACACAGTTGATCCGATGCAGATATCGGTATCACTTGAAAAAGTCAGTGCCAGTGAGGGGCAATTTAAAGTAGTAATACAGACAGGGGCACCGTTCACTATTGTGTTGCCGATTAGTGTCACCAATGGCAGTATATCTGGGGATGTAATGACTCTGACAGTAGCACAAGGCAGTGTAGAAAGCGAAACGTTAACCGTCACGCGCACTGCTGGCACAACCGATGCAGTGTCAGTGAATATTGACACTATACCGGGATTACCGAGTCATCACTACGGTTATATCCTTTCTAAATCCGACACGCTGCCAATTGAAGTGCTCAACACTATTAGTGAAACACCGGCCGATCCTGATGACACACAATCTGAATTAGAGACACTCACCCCACCAGAAACCCCAACACCACCGGACGAACCTGAAAACAACCCACCAACTTTTAACGATGGGTCTATTGCGATCCGTTTCATCGCTGAGAATACAACAGCTGGTACGAATATCGGCACACCAGTGGCTGCAACAGATGCAAATGACGACACACTAACCTATACAATAAACGGCACGGATGCATCATCATTTGATATTGATAGTACATCAGGACAGTTAAAGACAAAAGCAGCATTAGACTATGAAATGAACAAGATTTATGTCGTGACAATCATGGCATCTGATGGTAGCTTGACAGATTCCATCTCAGTCATAGTCAGTATTATTGATGTATCTGATACTGATTTAGTCTCTGTATTTCTTCCTGTGAGTGAACGCACACCACAAGTGCGGGATGCAATTGTCAATGCAGTACCGAATATTGTGGATGCTGCGAATGTTACCGATACTCACCTTGCTGCTATCACGAGTCTTAATCTGCGTTCTGCTGGTATAACCGCACTGAAATCTGGTGATTTTTCCGGTTTGAGCGGACTTGTCAATCTAAACTTATATGGCAACATGCTAAGTAGTTTGCCTTATAGTATCTTTTCAGGCTTAACTTCACTCACGACACTCCGAATAAGTGGCAACTTTGTTGATCCGCTACCGATTATTGTCTCTTTGCAGCAGATTGATGCTAATGAATACAGAGCAGTAATATCAACTGGTGCTCCATTTGATGTTGAATTACCAATAGATGGTGCAGATCCGACAACAATGATAACTATCCCAAAAGGGCATGTCTACAGTATACCCTTTACAGCATCAACATCTGTAGGTATTGGAGTTTTGCCAAATCTACCTGCTAATCACTTCGGGTATGTATTATCCAAATCAACAGTATGCAACCGGACCCTTCAAGTAACAGAAGCGATTTCAAATGCAGTGCCAGGTATCACTGATTGTCGTAATTTAAGTGAACTTCATCTTGCAACAATCACGACACTCAATCTCAGCGATAAAGGCATCTCATCTTTAAGCGGTGACGATTTCGCTGGAATGTTGACTCTCACATCACTTGACCTGCAGAATAACCAACTTAGCAGCCTCCCTGATGGTGTCTTTAAAGGACTGACAAGATTGAATCAATTGAACTTGAGCGGGAATACGGTTTCACCCTTGCCGCTTACGGTCACTATAGAGAAAGTCGGTGAAAACCGTATAAGAGCAGTCGTACCAACAGGTGCCCCCTTTAATATAGTCTTACAGATCTCCGTCGAAAATGGGTTTCTTGATGCTAATAACATCACAATCCCAATAGGTAGTGTGTTTAGCACTTCACTCCCCTTATTACGCACTACCAATACGACGGAGGCAGTCACGGTAGATTTTGCAGCTTTACCGCGTCTGCCTTCAATGCACAGTGGGTACACGCTTGTAAAACCGCAAGGTTTCCCCTTTGAAATCTATAGTCGCATCAATGTTGCTCCAGTGTTCACGGAAACTGCTGCGACACGCACTATTGCAGAGAATACTCCATCTGATAAAAATATCGGTGAAGTCATAGGAGCCACTGATGCAAATAACGATTCATTAACGTATACATTGAGCGGCACAGATGCAACATCGTTTGACATTGATAGCAAAACGGGACAATTGAAAACTAAATCTACGTTAGATTATGAAACAAAGCAAACCTATTCGGTGATGATAACGGTTTCTGACGGCACGCTTACTGATACAATCAACGTGACAATAAATGTGATAGATGTAGACGAAAACCGCGCCCCGGTGTTCACGGATGGTGACAGCACAACACGCGAAGTCGCGGAGAATACAGCAGCAGGAGAAAATATCGGCATACCCGTTGTCGCGACGGATGCAGATGACGATCCCCTTACCTATAGCCTTGGTGGCACAGATGCAAACGTGTTCACCCTTGATACCGAATCTGGACAGTTAAAAACAAGTACTGCTTTGGATTTTGAAAGCAAATCCACATATTTCGTTACGATCACCGTGTCTGATGGCAAACTCAAAGATACAATTAACGTCACTATTGGAATCACAGATGTAGAAGAGAAACCCACAGAAGATGAGACGGCTACCACAAGAGAATCCGAGGCACCCCCAACAAACAATGACCCGGTGTTCACGGAGGGTGATAGCACAACACGCGAAGTCACGGAAAATACAGCAGCAGGAGAAAATATCGGCATACCCGTTGTCGCGACGGATGCAGATGACGATACCCTTACCTATAGCCTTGGTGGCACAGATGCAAGCGTGTTCACCCTTGATACCGAATCTGGACAGTTAAAAACAAGTACTGCTTTGGATTTTGAAAGCAAATCCACATATTCCGTTACGATCACCGTGTCTGATGGCAAACTCAAAGATACAATTAATGTCACTATTAGAATCACAGATGTAGAAGAGAAACCCACAGAAGATGAGACGGCTACCACAAGAGAATCCGAGGCACCCCCAACAAACAATGACCCGGTGTTCACGGAGGGTGATAGCACAACACGCGAAGTCGCGGAAAATACTGGTTCTGGTGTAGACATCGGTGATGCTGTATCGGCAACGGATGTAGACGAGGACAAATTAACCTATATACTCGGTGGGATAGATGCGTCGTCGTTTAGCATCAATAGCACAACGGGTCAGTTGCGAACGAGTGCTTTTTTGGACTATGAAGGGAAGTCATCATATTCCGTGATTATCACCGTCAACGATGGGAATGGCGGAAGCGATAGTATTTCCGTTACGACTAATGTTACCGATGTTGACGAAACAAAGATAAACAACGCGCCTGAATTTGCAAGTGATGACATTACGCGCTCCGTTCAAGAAAACACTGACACTGAGGCAAATATTGGAGAGAGAATAACTGCAACAGATGCAGATGACGATAAATTGTCGTATAGACTCAACGGTACGGATGCGTCATCATTTAGCATTGATAGTGACACAGGACAACTCAAAACAAGTGCAGCACTCAATTTTGAATCAAAGTCAACCTATTCAGTATCCGTCATAGCTTCTGATAACAAAGGTGGTAGTGATAGCATCTCCGTTACGATAAATGTAACCAACGTCAATGAAGCACCTGTGTTTTCTGATGGTAGTAGCACAACGCGGGCGATTGCTGAGAATGCCCCTGAAAACATAAATATTGACAGAACAGTTTCAGCTACTGATCCAGATAATGACGACTTAACTTACACGTTAGGTGGTACGCATGCTGCATTGTTTAGTATTGATGATAATACAGGCCAACTGAAGACAAAAGCATTACTTGACTATGAAATCCAGGCATCCTATACGGTGTCAATCACTGTCTCAGATGGAACTTTTACAGATACCATCACAGTTACAATCAACGTTACTGACCTTGACGAAACACCATCTAATAATCCGCCTGTGTTCACAGAGGGTGCAAGCACAACTCGGTCTGTTGCAGAAAATACTGATGCAGACGAGAACATTGGTGCACCTATTGCTGCTAAAGATGCGGATAAAAATACGCTCGCTTACCTACTGAGTGGCTCTGATGCTTCATCGTTTGCGATTGATAGCACTTCAGGACAACTCAAAACAAGTGCAGTGCTGAACCACGAAGCGAAAGCCTCCTATACGGTTACCGTCATCGTGTCCGATGGCAGTGGTAGAGATACGATTAGCGTTACAATCAACGTTACAGATGTCAATGAAGCACCCGTCATCGCGCTTAATATTAAAACTACTCTTTCTATTCCAGAGAACACCGCAGCGGGAGTCAATATCGGCGGCACACTCTCCGCAACTGATCAAGATGATGGTGATACTTTAACATATTCACTTGGTGGTACAGATGCTGCATCGTTTGACATTGTTAGCACATCTGGGCAGTTGCAAACCAAAGCCGCGTTGGATTATGAAACAAAGAAATCATACGTAGTGACGATTAGCGTGTCCGATGGCAAACTCACAGATACGATTTCTGTGAACATCAATGTCGCAGATGTTGACGAAAACCGCGCACCTGCGTTCGCGGATGGTGATAGCACAACACGCGAAGTCGCTGAGAATACCGGTTCTGGTGTAGATATCGGCAGTGCGGTGAGTGCGTCAGACGAGGACAATGATGACCTTACCTATACACTTGGTGGCTCAGATGCTGCGTCGTTTAGTATCAACAGCACATCTGGGCAGCTACGTACAAAGTCCGCACTTGATTTTGAAACAAAAAACTCATATTCGGTCACAATTACTGTTTCTGATGGCAAACTCACAGATACGATTTCTGTGACCATCAATGTCACAGATGTTGACGAAAACCGTGCTCCCACGTTCGCGGATGGTGATAGCACAACACGCGAAGTCGCTGAGAATACCGGTTCTGGTGTAGATATCGGCAGTGCGGTTAGTGCGACAGACGAGGACAATGATGACCTCACCTATACGCTTGGTGGCTCAGATGCTGCATCGTTTGACATTGTTAGCACATCTGGGCAGCTACGTACAAAGTCCACACTTGATTTTGAAGCTAAGCCATCCTATTCGGTCACAATTACTGCCTCTGACGGCAAACTCACAGATACGATTTCTGTGACCATCAATGTGACGGATGTAGATGAGAACCGCGCACCCGTGTTCACGGATGGTGATAGCACAACACGCGAAGTCGCTGAGAACACAGGTTCAGGTGAAGATATCGGCAGTGCGGTTAGTGCGACAGACGAGGATAATGATGACCTCACCTATACGCTTGGTGGCTCAGATGCTGCATCGTTTGACATTGTTAGCACATCTGGGCAGCTTCAAACAAAAGTTCTCCTTGATTATGAAGGTAAAGGCACCTACTCGGTCACAATTACGGTGTCGGATGGCAAACTCACAGATACGATTGCTGTGACCATCAATGTCACGGACGTAGACGAAAACCGTGCTCCCACGTTCGCGGATGGTGATAGCACAACACGTGAAGTCCCTGAGAATACGGATGCAGGTGAGAATATCGGGACTGCGGTATCTGCGACAGATGCGGACGAAGATCAACTTACCTATACGTTGGGTGGTACAGATGCATCATCATTTGATATCGTTAGCAATTCTGGACAGCTTCAAACAAAAGTTCCCCTTGATTATGATGCCAAAGGTTCCTACTCGGTCACAATTATCGTATCCGATGGAAAACTCACTGATACCATAAGAGTAACCATTAACGTCACGGATGTCTACGAAAACCGACCACCCGTGTTTGCACAAGATAGTCTCAGCAGAAGCATATTGATAGATAGCAATACAGCTATCGGTACAAATATTGGGGCACCAGTTACTGCAACAGATCCGGATGAGGATGACACCCTAACATATTCTGTGGGCGGTACTGACGCGTCTTTCTTTAGTATAGTCAGCACAACAGGACAGTTGCAAACTACCGAAGCATTCTTAAGTGATACGAAAATAAACTATTCAATAACCGTTATTGCCGAGGATGGGAATGGAGGGTCAGATAGTGTCAACGTAGCAGTTCGTGCTGCTGGCAGAACACTACAGCAAACCGTCAACAGTCCGCCATCCTTCACGGAAGGAGATTCTACTACGCGCTCCATCGCGGAAAATACGGAAACTGGACAGAACATCGGTGATCCTGTTACCGCAACGGATAACGATAGTGGTGATACTTTGACCTACACGCTCGGAGGTACGGATGCTTCATCGTTTAGCATCGACAGTACAAACGGACAACTACAGACCAGTGCTGCTCTGGATTATGATATAAAGAGCACTTATTCTGTGACGGTATCTGTATCTGATGGACACGACGGCAATGATACTATTAATGTCACGATCAATGTCACTGAAGTAGACGATGGTACGAGTATTACTCCAGTTAGTGATCGCACGCAACAGGTGAAAGATGCTATTGTCAATGCAGTAAAAGGGGTGGATGCTGCAGCCGATATCACTGAAAAACACCTCGCGGGAATTACAGTGATGAATTTAAAGAATAAATCCATCAGTTCACTGAACTCAGGTGATTTCTCTGGAATGACCTCACTCAACATTCTCCATCTTCAAAATAACAGTCTCACGAGTTTACCTGAAGATATATTTAACGGGTTATCTTCCCTGGTAAAACTCTATCTTGAAAATAACGCTCTCACGAGTTTACCTGAGGATGTATTTGATGGGTTATCTTCTGTAGATAATCTCTGGATATCTGAAAATGATCTCACGAGTTTACCTGAAAATTTATTTGATGGTATGACCGCTCTTGAATTTCTCCATATTGAAGACAATGATCTCACGAGTTTACCTGAAAACATATTTGATGGGTTGTCATTGGTGTGGGATCTTGATATTGCTGATAATAATATATCGAACCTACCTACTGGCGTCTTTGATGACTTGACAGACCTCCTACTTCTTGACCTTAGAAACAATTCTATCACTGATGTATCCGCCGTTGAAAGTCTGACATCACTATCAATCTTATATCTTAATGGCAACATGATTTCAGATTATACACCACTGCGCAATCTTAAAGAAGCAAATACCAATATAACCATTGATATTACCATTCCTGTTGACCCTGATGCCCCTGTGTTCAGCGATGGTGCAACGACAACGTTGTCTGTGGTTGAAAATACACCAGCCGGACAAAATATCGGTGCCGCAGTCGATGCAACCGATTCCACTGCTGATGATAAATTGACATACACACTCGGTGGCACAGATGCAGATTCATTCAGTATTGTTAGCACGTCCGGACAATTGCAAACCAAAGCTTGCCTTAGATTATGAGACAAAGAAGTCTCATTTAATAACGATTACCGTTACGGATCTGACAAGTAAGAAAGATACCATCAGGGTTACGATTAACGTCACTAACGTAGAGGATATTACACCAGCCATTAGTGCCCGCACATCACAAGTGATGACTGCTATCATTGCTGCAATAGAAGACGTAGATTCTGCTGACGAGGTAACAGAAGCACAACTCGCCGCAATTACCCATTTGTTTTTAAGCAATAAATCAATCAGCTCGCTCCAAGAAGGTGATTTTGCCGGAATGTCTTCACTGAGATATCTTGACCTAAGCGGTAATTCCATTTCCAGTCTACCAGTAGGTGTGTTTGATGACCTGTCATCAATCTTCAACCTAAATCTGATAAACAACTCCATCAGTGATGTATCTGAGCTTGAAGATTTGACCACATTGGTACTTCTGTTTCTTGCAGGTAACTCTATATCAGATTATGGACCTCTCCGTCGACTCATAGCGAATAGTCAAGTAGCCATCGATATTACTATTCCACCTGAAGGCAACCAAGAACCTTTATTTACTGGTAGACCTATCGTCGGTCGCTTGATTGCAGAGAATACAGAAGCGGGTGTTTTAGTCGGCACGATAACAGCAACGGATGCTGATGGAGATGATCTGACCTATACGTTTGGTGGAAAAGATGCAGACTCATTCACTTTTGAAAGTGAGACTGCACAAATTAAGACGAAAGCAGCGTTGGATTATGAATCAAAGCAATTATATGTGGTAACAGTCTCAGTTTCAGATGGGAATGGTGGTACTGATACTATCACTGTCCACATTACTGTGACTAACGTTAGTGAAATCAGTCCAGCAATTAGTGAACGTACTTCACAAGTACGAAATGCTATAATTGCCGCAATAGATGGCGTTGATTCTGCTGATGATGTACTCGACACTCAACTTGCAAAAATTGTCAGACTTCCACTGTCCGGTAAATCAATCAGTTCACTGAAGGTTGGTGATTTTGCAGGGATGACTGGACTGACACATATCAATTTGGCCACCAATTCTCTATCCAGCTTACCAGAAGATTTATTTCAGGGGTTACCTTCACTATTAAATATAAACCTTCAAAAGAATTCGATAACGAGTCTTGAAGAAGATGTGTTTGATGGGTTGTCCAAATTGTCTCACCTACATCTTCAGAACAACAACCTGACCAGTCTGCCTGAAGCTGTATTTGAAGGGTTATCTTCCCTGCAAAAACTCTATCTTGAAAATAACGATCTCACGAGTTTACCTGAGGATGTATTTGATGGTTTGTCTACTGTAGATAATCTCTGGATATCTGAAAATGATCTCACGAGTTTACATGAAAATTTATTTGATGGGATGTCCTCACTGCTGCAACTCCATTTACAAGAAAATGATCTCACGAGTTTACCTGCAGATATATTTGATGGGTTGTCAATGTTGTGGTATCTTAATCTTGCTGACAATGAAATAGCAAGTTTGCCTACAGGTGTCTTTGATGACTTGTCAGACATCACAATTCTTGACCTTAGAAACAATTCTATCACTGATGTGTCCGCTCTGGAAAATCTGACATCACTATCAATCTTATATCTTGCAGGCAACACGATATCAGATTACGGTCCGCTTCGTACCCTCATTGCCGCAATTGATGAAATTGAGGATAGTTCAAGTTTAACACTTGATATTACTATTCCTGAAGAGTCTCAAAATAACGCACCAACCACAAAAGCATTACCTGATACGACAGCACTTCTGTCAAACTATCCTAACCCGTTCAATCCTGAGACGTGGATACCCTATCAATTAGCGAAACCGAGTGATGTTAGCATCACGATCTACAGTATTCGCGGTACCATAGTGCGGCACTTGGACCTTGGATATAAAAAGGCTGGCTACTATACAAACCGAAGACTTGCTGGACATTGGGATGGAAGGAATAACTTAGGTGAACGCGTGGCGAATGGTTTATATTTCTATCAATTACAGGCGAACATTGTTTCACCACTGCGCAAGATGGTGATTCTGAAGTAATAATAAAAACATGCTTTTTTTTTATATTATCCGCGTAGTACTCTACATCCCGCATGTTAAAGTATTCGGATTTGACGAGGAGTTTTAAAATGTCATCTATAATTCAAAAATCTATCAAATCTATTTTACTGGTTTTACTTACAATTCTTTGGGTTCATACCTTTGGTATTGCGGAAATTGCTGCTGTGAGTGACTGTACAGCAGAAGTACGAGATGCTATTATTGCGGCAATATCCGGTGTAAATAATGCAAACGATGTAACCGACCCAAGTCTACCTCAAAATCATTACGGTTATAGGATTTCTAAGTCTGACAATCTTCCGCTTGAAGTAATTGGTGAAGTGGTTTTGACAGCACGTGTTTCAGGAGACACACCTGGCGTCCCAGAAGATCCGCCCGTTGTGAATCCTATTGATACGGCTGCTCCACCTATATTCACCGATGGCAAATTCACCATCCGCGTAGTGGCAGAGAACACCAATGCAGATGTGGACATCGGTAGACCAGTGGCTGCAACAGATGCAAATAATGACGACTTAACATATACACTCGGAGGGACAGATTCCGATTCGTTTGACATTGAGACCACAACAGGACAGTTAAAGACAGAAGTGCCGTTAGACTATGAAATGAAACGGGTCTATGGAGTGACAATTACTGCGTCTGATGGCAACCTGACAAATTCTATCACAGTCATCATCAGTGTCATTGATGTAGAAGACACAGATTCGGTTTCTGCGTTTATTCCTGTGAGTGAACGCACAGCGTCAGTACGCGATGCAATTGTCGCTGCTGTTCCAGATGTAACGGATGCAGCAAATGTAACCGATGTACACCTTGCTGCTATCACAAGTCTTAATCTGCGTTCTACTGGTATCACATCATTGTACTCAGGTGATTTTACAGGAATGAATGGACTCACAAACCTGAACCTATACGGTAACGTGTTGAGCAGTTTGCCAAATAATATCTTTGAAGGACTCACCTCACTGACCTCACTCCGTTTAGGTGGTAATTCTGTTGAGCCGATTACCCTTATCGTCTCTCTGCAGCAAGTTTCGGCAAATCAATACCAAACAGTAATACCCACTGGTGCCCCCTTTGATATTGTCGTGCCGATTGATGGTGCAAGTAGCACAACAATGGTAACTATCCCGAAAGGATCCGTCAATAGTGTGTCTTTCACAGAAATGGACGGTGCAATCGTGAATATCGGCACTTTACCCAGTATTCCAGTGAATCATTTCGGTTATGTGCTTGCTAAATCGACACTTTGTACCCGCTCAACCCAAGTTGTTGAAATGATTACAGCATCTGTCCCTGGTGTTACCCATTGCCGTAATGTGAGTGAAATCCAGCTTGCAGGAATCACAAGTCTCAATTTGAGCAATAAAGCAATCACGTCTTTAAAAAGTGACGATTTTTCAGGAATGTTATCACTTACAAATCTTGATTTGCGGAATAACCAACTCAGTAGCCTCCCCGAAGGCATCTTTAAAGGATTAACAAGTCTGAATCATCTGAATTTGAGCGGGAATTCGGTTTCACCTTTACCGCTGCCAGTAACACTTCAAAAGGTCGGTGAAAAGCAGATTAGAGCGTTCGTACCAACAGGTGCCCCCTTTAATATAACCTTACAGATCACCGTCGAAAATGGGTTTATTGATGCCGATAACATCACGATCCCAAAAGGCAGTGTAAGCAGTCAATATCTCCCCTTAATTCGCACTGCCAATACGATTGAGGCAGTCACGGTAGATATTGAAACGGTGCCAAGTTTACCTTCAATGCACAGTGGATATACACTTGTAAAACCGGAAGGTTTCCCTCTTGAAATCTATAGTCGCATAAATGTTGTCCCTATATTCACAGAAGGTATTACTGCCACGCGGACTATTGCAGAAAACACTGCATCCGGAGAAAATATCGGTGAAGTGATAGCAGCTACAGATGCTAATAACGATAAACTTATGTATACATTGGGCGGCACAGATGCAACTTCCTTTGACATTGATAGCAACACAGGACAATTGAAAACAAAAACAACGTTGGATTATGAAGAAAAGAAATCCTACACCGTAACGATAACGGTTTCTGACGGTACTCTGACCGATACGATTGACATTACAATCAATGTTATCGATGTAGACGAGAACAGCGCCCCAGTTTTCACAGAGGGTAACAGCACCACACGGACTACCGCAGAAAACACCGCATCGGGTGAAAATATTGGTGAACCCGTTGATGCAACAGATGCCGATGACGATCCCCTTACCTATAGTCTTGGTGGCACAAATGCAAACGTGTTCGCAATTGATACCAAATCTGGGCAATTGAAAACAAGTGCTGCTTTAGACTACGAAACAAAAAGCACTTACTCGGTTACTGTTTCTGTCTATGATGGTAAAATCACAAAAACAATCACTGTTACTATCAATATCACAGACATAGATGAGAACCCCACAACAGGTGATACGGTTACCACGAGGGAAACTGATTCCACTCCGACAAACAATCCCCCTGAGTTCATAGATGGCGATAACACAACAAGATCTGTTGATGAGAATACCGGCTCTGGTGTAGACATCGGTGCTGCAGTTTCTGCCACGGATGCGGATGGACACACATTGACCTATGAACTCGGAGGCACAAACGCATCATCGTTTAGTATTAATAGTCGTACTGGTCAGTTGCACACGAAGGATGCTTTAGACTACGAAGCGAAGTCATCTTACTCATTAATAATCACTGTTTCGGATGGCAATCTCACAGATACAATTGATGTAACGATTAATATCGTTGATGTGGATGAAAGCCCTGTGAATACCGCACCTGAGTTCACAGATGGCGATGGAACAACAAGGTCTGTTGCTGAGAACACTGGTTCTGGTGTAGACATCGGTCCTGCGGTTTCTGCCACAGATGTGGATAATGACACGTTAGCCTACGGTCTGATTGGCACGGATGCAACATCGTTTAGCATTGATAGCACAAACGGGCAGCTGCGCACGAGCGACGATTTAGATTATGAAACCAAGCCATCCTATTCCGTTACTATCACCGTATCTGATGGCAATGGTGGGAGTGATAGTATCTCTGTCACGATAATTATTACAGATGTAGACGAATCACCAACAAACAACGCACCTGAGTTTGCATCTGATAGCACAACGCGCTTCGTTCAAGAAAACACTGACCCTGATATCAATATCGGTGCGGCAATAACAGCAACAGATGCAGATGACGATACGCTTACTTATACCCTTAGTGGTACAGATGCCTCCTCATTTGACATTGATAGTGATACTGGGCAACTGAAAACAAGCGCGTCGCTCAATTTTGAAACAAAGTCATTGTATTCGGCATCCGTTAACGTCTCCGACGGTAGTTTGATGGATAGCATTACTGTTACAATTAACGTCACAGACGTCAACGAGGCACCCTCGTTTTCTGATGACACAAGTACAACCCGCGCGATTGCTGAAAACGTTGGTGCGGAGATAAACATCGGTAGTGCGGTTTCCGCTACCGACCCAGAAGGAAATACGTTAACCTACACACTCGGAGGCGCAGATGCTTCGTCATTTGGTATTGATAGTAAAACTGGGCAGTTGAAGACAAGAGCAACGCTTGACCATGAAGCCAAAGCATCTTATACGGTGACAATCACTGTCTCAGACGGCATCCTTACAGATACCATCACAGTCACAATCAATGTTACGAACCTTGACGAAAGACGAACCAACAACCCGCCTGTGTTCACAGAGGGTACAAGCACAACTCGGACTATTGCAGAAAATACTGATGCAGACGAGAACATTGGCGCACCTATTGCTGCTAAAGATGCGGATAAAAATACGCTTGCTTACCTACTGAGTGGCTCTGATGCTTCATCGTTTGCAATTGATAGCACTTCAGGACAACTGAAAACAAGTGCCGCGCTTAACCACGAAACGAAAGCCGCCTATACGGTTAACGTCATCGTGTCCGATGGCAGTGGTAGAGATACGATTAGCGTTACAATCAACGTCACTGATGTCAATGAAGCACCTGTTATCGCAGCGAATACACAAAGAACGTTGTCTGTTTTAGAGAACGCCGCAGCGGGAGTCAATATCGGTGGCACACTCTCCGTATCTGATCAAGATGATGGTGATATTTTGACATTTACGCTTGGTGGTACAGATGCTGCAACGTTTGACATTGTCAGCACTTCTGGACAGCTGCAAACCAAAGCAGCGTTGGATTATGAAACAAAGAAATCCTACGCAGTAAGGATTACCGTGTCCGATGGAAAACTCAAAGATACGATTGACATTACCATCAATGTGGCGGATGTAGACGAAAACCGCTCTCCCGCGTTCTCGGATGGTGATAGTACAACACTCGAAGTTGCGGAGAATACCGGTTCCGGTGTGGACATCGGCACTGCGGTATCTGCGACAGATGCGGACGAGGATGACCTGACATATACACTCGGTGGTACGGATGCTGCGTCGTTTAGCATCAACAGTACAAACGGGCAAGCTGCGAACGAAGTCCCCACTTGATTTTGAAACAAAGAGCTCATATTCCGTCACAATCTCTGTCTCTGATGGAAAACGCAAAGATACGATTACTGTCACGATCAATGTGACGGATGTTGACGAAAACCGTGCCCCCGTTTTCTCGGATGGTGATAGCACAACACTTGAAGTTGCGGAGAATACCAGCTCTGGTGTGGACATCGGCACTGCGGTATCTGCGACAGATGCGGACGAGGATGACCTGACATATACACTCGGTGGTACGGATGCTGCGTCGTTTAGCATCAACAGTACAAACGGGCAGCTGCGAACGAAGTCCCCACTTGATTTTGAAACAAAGAGCTCATATTCCGTCACAATCTCTGTCTCTGATGGAAAACGCAAAGATACGATTACTGTCACGATCAATGTGACGGATGTTGACGAAAACCGTGCCCCCGTTTTCTCGGATGGTGATAGCACAACACTTGAAGTTGCGGAGAATACCAGCTCTGGTGTGGACATCGGCACTGCGGTATCTGCGACAGATGCGGACGAGGATGACCTGACATATACACTCGGTGGTACGGATGCTGCGTCGTTTAGCATCAACAGTACAAACGGGCAAGCTGCGAACGAAGTCCCCACTTGATTTTGAAACAAAGAGCTCATATTCCGTCACAGTCTCTGTCTCTGATGGAAAACGCAAAGATACGATTACTGTCACGATCAATGTGACGGATGTTGACGAAAACCGCGCCCCCGTATTCTCGGATGGTGATAGCACAACGCGCGAAGTTGCGGAGAATACTGACTCCGGTGTGGACATCGGCACTGCGGTATCTGCGACAGATGCGGACGAGGATGACCTGACATATACACTCGGTGGAACGGATGCTGCGTCGTTTAGCATCAACAGTACAAACGGACAGCTGCGAACGAAGTCCCCACTTGATTTTGAAACAAAGAGCTCATATTCCGTCACAATCTCTGTCTCTGATGGAAAACGCAAAGATACGATTACTGTCACGATCAATGTGACGGATGTTGACGAAAACCGCGCCCCCGTATTCTCGGATGGTGATAGCACAACACGCGAAGTTGCGGAAAATACTGACTCCGGTGTGGACATCGGCACTGCGGTATCTGCGACAGATGCGGACATGGATGACCTCACGTATACACTCGGTGGAACGGATGCTGCGTCGTTTAGCATCAACAGTACAAACGGGCAGCTTCATACAAAGACACCACTTGATTATGAAACGAAAACATCTTACTCGGTCATAATTACCGTGTCCGATGGAAAACTCACAGATACCATAAATGTAACCATTAACGTCACGGATGTAGACGAAAACCGACCACCAGTGTTTGCACAAGATAGTCTCAGCAGAAGCATATTGATAGAGAGCAATACAGCTGTCGGTGACAATATTGGGACACCAGTTACTGCAACAGATCCTGATGAAGATGACACCTTAACATATTCTGTTGGCGGCACTGACGTGACTTTCATTAGCATCGTCAGCACAACAGGACAATTGCAAACTACCGCAGCATTCTTGAGTGATACGAAAATCACCTACGCAATAACCGTTATCGCGGATGATGGGAATGGAGGGACAGACAGCGTTGATGTGACGGTTCGAGCTGCTGGTCGCACGCTACAGCAACAAACGAATAGTGCACCAACATTCACTGAGGGACATATAGCCACGCGTTCTATTGAAGAGAATACACCATCTGGAGTAAATATTGGTAATCCCGTTGCAGCAACCGATACGGACAACCGTGATAGACTCCGCTATATACTTGACGGTGCGGATGCAGCATCATTCGGAATTGTTAGCACATCCGGGCAGTTACAGACAAGTGCTGCGCTTGATTATGAAACGAAGAACTCATATACCGTCATTGTCATGGTTTTTGATGGCAAGGGTGGTACCGATGGCATCACCGTTACGATCAATGTAACGGACGCAACTATATTTCCTGTTAGTGATCGCACATCACAAGTGCAAGATGCTATCGTTGCCGCACTAAGTGGTATAGATTCAGCAGCTGATGTAACTGAAGCGCACCTCACAACAATTACATCTCTTAATCTATCTGAGAGAGGTATCACCTCACTGAAAAAGGGTGATTTCAATGGACTATCGTATGTGATCAGCATTGAACTGGATCATAACGAATTAACAAGTCTACCAGGGGAAGTGTTTGATGGATTATTATCCCTGACAACTCTCTATTTGGCTTACAATGAAATAGCAAGTCTTTCTGAGAATGTATTTGTTGGACTATCGTCTATCGAAAGCATTGGACTGGATCATAACAAAATAGCAAGTCTGCCAGAAAATGTGTTTGATGGGTTGTCGTCACTGGAGGACATAGACCTGAGATTTAATGAGCTAACAAGTCTACCAGAGAATGTATTTGATGGACTATCGTCTCTGGATGGAATCTTTCTGTCTGTTAATAAAATAGCAAGTCTGTCCGAGGATGTGTTTGATGGACTATCGTCCCTGGAAGACCTCTGGTTGAGTAAAAATCAACTATCAAGTCTACCGGAGAATGTGTTTGGTGGACTATCGTCCCTGGAAAACCTCTGGATGCATCGTAATAGTCTAACAAGTCTACCGGAGGATGTGTTTGATGGTTTATCATCCTTGGAATACATCGCCCTTCATAGGAATCAACTAACAAGTTTACCTGCAGGTTTACTTAATGGCCTTTCATCTCTGAATATACTCTGGTTGTATGCAAATAAACTAACAAGTTTACCTGATGGTCTGTTTGCAGGGGTGCCGCCAATGCATATACTCGTAGTTGAAAACTACGATGAATCGGAGGAGTATATGCCTTTCAACATTTCACTTGAGAAAATTGCGGAAGGTCAGTTAAAGGTGAAAATACCTGTGGGTACCCCCCTTAATATCAACTTGAATCTCAAAGTTACCAATGGAAGTCTCAGTAATGGAGAAAGCAGCGTCTATATTCCTGCTGGTAGCGTAGAAAGTGAAACTATCTCAGTGACCCGCACCGCTGACACAACTGGTGCTGTCACAGTAGATATCGGAACGTTACCGAGACTACCTTCAATACCAAATGGGATTTTTAGTATCGGTTACCATAATGGTTACGCCTTCGCCAAATCGGGCAGGCTACCGTTGGAAGTTATCCCGGCAGTGGGAGGTGCTCCTACACAGGTTGACATCCAAATGAATTCACTGCCTGATACGACAGCACTGTTGACAAACTATCCTAACCCGTTCAATCCTGAGACGTGGATACCGTATCAATTAGCGAAACCGAGTGATGTTAGCATCACGATCTACAGTATTCGCGGTACCATTGTGCGGCACTTAGACCTTGGACATCAAACGCCTGGATACTATACAAATCGAAGACTTGCTGGACATTGGGATGGAAGGAATAACTTAGGTGAACGAGTGGCAAATGGTGTCTACTATTATCATCTGCAAGCGGACATCCAGTCTCCCCTGCGGAAGATGGTTATATTGAAGTAACAAACAGACTTGTATGATACAGTTTCTGTATTCTGCATATCTGTCTGTTGTATCTTATTTTTACACTATGGGAGGACTTTCTAAACCCAGTATATATTCTTGCAGTGCCGTTCAAAAAACAGTGAATGTCAAATGGTCATAGTGTTCTGTCAATACTCAAATGATGATTAGAACCGTTCGTAGGGACGGGGTTTCCCCGTCCGATATACAAACATTCATGACTTGACAAAGCAATAGTGTGTTGACACTCTCCAACAAGAAATATCCGCTTCTTTAGTCGGAATCGCAGACTAAATAGTACGTCATAACCAGGATTTCCACGAATCGCAGGATATTCTTAATTTACACTTGTCTCTTATGTAAGAACAGTGTTTACTCTCAATTTCTCCTAAAACAGTAAGTTCTTCGAGATTTCTCATTCTACGACAACTTGCTGTTTAAACAAATAGCCATAATAGGTCAATTTTAATTGCGTAATACAACTTATAATATAATGACTTATTATATCAATGCTAAACATACGTGAACAAAAAAGCGTATGACCTTTCTTGCATTTGGTATTGATTCGAAAAACAAACTGTAAAACAGCAGGGAAATTTATATGAAACTATATTTAATCTACTTAAATCATAAAGCTATCGTATCGATTTTATTAACTTATTTGATAATTTTTGGGACAGTATCAAGTTATGCCGAGTTCACCGCGTTAGACGAACGAACTTCCACAGTGCGCGATGCAATTGTTAATGCCATACCGAACATAAACGATGCGAGCGATGTAACTAAAGGACACCTCGCTTCAATTACAGACCTCAACCTACGATCAAAAGAAATTAATAACCTAAAATCTGGTGATTTTTCCGGGTTGTCAGGACTGACACATCTCAATCTTTATGGCAATCAGCTAAATAGTCTTCCAAATGGCATTTTCTTAGGTTTAACAGCCTTAACAACACTCCGATTGGGAAACAACACAGTTGATCCGTTACCTATCACAGTTTTACTTGAAAAGATTACGGACAATCAATTCAAAGCAGTGGTACCAACAGGTGCTCCATTTTCTATTGTGTTACCAATCAGTGTGACCCACGGCAGCATATCAGACGATGCATCCACTATCACTATTGAAAAGGGCAGCATTGAAAGCCTCCCGCTAACGGTAACCCGCACTGCAAACACAACCGATTCTGTTACTATGGACATCGGTACATTACCGAATTTGCCGTCTAACCATTACGGTTATGTGTTATCAAAAAATGATTTACTACCACTTGAAGTTATCGTTGCTGTTGCTACTGAGAATATAGGGATAACGACAGTTGTTCCTGATGAACAGATCGTCCCAGTACCGATAATGTCTAAAATAAACGGAAACAGTGCCCCTATTTTTGCTGATGGAACAATCACCCTCCGAACAGTTGCAGAAAATTCGGCAGCAGATGTCAATATCGGTGCAGCAGTTGTTGCAACAGATCCGAACAACGATGAAATAACATACATCTTGAGTGGGACAAATGCCGATTCGTTTAATATTGATAGCACGACAGGGCAGTTGCAAACAAAAGCAGCATTAGACTATGAAACGAAACGTGTCTATTCTGTGACAATCACTGCTTCTGATGGAATCCTTACAGACACAATTACAGTTATCATAGGCATCGTTAACGTTAATGATATCCGAACGGATTCAGTGATAGTCCCCGTCAATGAACGTACACCACACGTGCGAGATGTGATTGTGCAGGTGTTGCCAAATGTTGATTATCCCGCAGATGTGACCACATCGCAACTTACTACAATTACACAGCTCAATCTACGAAACACCGGAATTTCTAAACTCAAAACTGGTGATTTTTCTGGTTTATCTGAACTGACGCGTCTTAATCTTAATGGTAATTTACTCAGCAGTTTGCCCGAAGGTATCTTTAAAGGACTCACCTCACTCACAACACTACGCTTAGGAGGTAACCTTACTGACCCGATGCCGCTTATTGTTTCCTTGCAGCAAGTAGCAACAAATGAATACCGTGTGGTGATACCCGCAGGTGCTCCGTTTCATGTTGTTGTACCAATAGATGGAGCAGGTAACACGACTATGGTCACTATACCAAAAGGCAGCGTCAATAGTACATCTTTCACGGTCATGAACGCAGCAATTGTGGATATCGGTATTTTACCGAGTGTGCCAACTAACCATTACGGTTACGTTCTTTCCAGATCAACAGTCTGCAACCGCACTCACCAAGTTATTGAAGCGATTACCGCTGTGGTGTCAGGGGTAACTGATTGCTGGAATATCAGTGAAATCCATCTTGCAACAATCACAAACCTTGACTTGAACAATAAGAAAATCCGATTACTCAATAGTGCTGATTTTGCTGGCATGCTTTCACTCAGATCGTTGAACCTGCAAAATAACCAACTCAGTAGCCTCCCCGTTGGGATATTTGAAGGATTGACATCGTTGAATCAACTGAATTTGAGCGGGAATTCGGTTGCACCTTTACCGCTTACAATCGCCTTAGAAAAGGTCGGAGAAAACCAGATAAGAGCAGTAGTACAAACAGGTGCTCCTTTTGATATAGTCTTACAGATCTCCGTCAAAAACGGGTTTCTTGATGCTGATAACATCACGATCCCGAAAGGTAGTATGTATAGTATACCACTCACATTATTACGCTCTCAGAATACGATTGAGGAAGTCACGGTAGATTTTGCAGCTTTACCGAATTTGCCTTCAATGCACAGTGGGTACACACTTGTAAAACCGCAAGGTTACCCTCTTGAAATCCATGGTCGTATCAATGTTGCGCCAGTGTACACTGATGCTGCTACTACACGCACTATTGCAGAGAATACTCCATCTGGTGAAAATATCGGTGAAGCAATAACAGCCACTGACGACAATAACGATTCACTAACATATACGTTGACCGGTACAGATGCGTCATCGTTTGACATTGATAGCAAAACGGGACAATTGAAAACTAAATCCGCGTTGGATTATGAAGCAAAGACATCCTACTCGGTGACGATAACGGTTTCTGATGGTACACTTACTGATATGATCAGTGTGACGATAAACGTTAACGATTTAGACGAAAACCGCGCCCCGGTGTTCATGGATGGCGACAGCACAACACGCGAAGTTACCGAGAATACAGAAGCAAGAGAAAATATCGGCAAACCTGTTGTCGCAACGGATGCGGATGATGATGATGTTCTCACCTATATGATCAGTGGGAGCGATGCTACCTCATTTAGTATTGATAGTAGTTCCGGTCAGTTACGCACAAGTTCCACGTTAGACTATGAAACCAAGACATCTTATGCAGTCACAGTCACTGTCTCTGATGGTACATTCATAGATACCATCACGGTTACAATCAATGTCACAGATATAGATGAGCTCCAAGCTACAACGGAGGACACTGTTATAATACCGGAAACCGATAACACCTTAACAAACAGTGCTCCTGAGTTCTCTGATGGTGATAGTACAACACGAAAAGTATCGGAGAATACAGAATCAGGAGAAAACATCGGTATACCCGTTGCTGCAACTGATGCGGATAATAATACCCTTACGTATAGTCTTGGTGGCACAGATGCAAGCGTGTTCTCCATTGACACCAAATCTGGGCAGTTGAAAACAAGGGCAGCATTAGATTATGAGAGGAATAATTCTTATTTTGTGACAATCACGGTCACTGATGGCAACCTCACAGATACCATCGCGGTCACTATCAATATCACAGACGTAGCTGAGACCCCAGTTACAAAAGAGGAAGCTGCGACTGCAAAGACAGAAACCGATCTAAAACAGACTGATCCCACGACAGAAGGCGATGCAACGAAGACCGAAACCACGGTAACAAACAACGCACCCAAGTTTACGGATGGAGATAGTACTACAAGAACTGTTCCTGAAAACATAGGACTTGGTGAAGACATCGGTACACCAGTGTCTGCCACAGATGAGGAGGATGATGTTCTCACCTATATGATCGGTGGGAGCGATGCTACCTCATTTAGTATTGATAGTAGTTCCGGTCAGTTACGCACAAGTTCCACGTTAGACTATGAAACCAAGACATCTTATGCAGTCACAGTCACTGTCTCTGATGGTACATTCACAGATACCATCACGGTTACAATTAATGTCATAAATATAGATGAGCTCCAAGCTACAACAGAGGACACTGTTATCATACCGTTAACCGATAACACTTTAACAAACAATGCCCCTGAGTTCACTGATGGTCATAGTGCAACACGATCTGTTGATGAGAATATAGGTTCCGGTGTAGATATAGGTTCTACTGTTTCTGCTACAGATCCGGATAGAGATACATTAACGTACGGTCTGAGTGGCACGGATGCTTCCTCATTTAGTATTGACAGTACGACTGGACAGTTGCGAACAAGTGCTGCACTGGATTACGAAACGAAATCATCCTATTCTGTGACAATCACTGTGTCCGATAGCAACGGGGACAGTGATAGCATCTCCGTCACGATAAATGTAACTGATGTCAACGAAGCACCAGTGTTTTCTGATGGTGCAAGCACAACACGCGAGACCGCTGAGAATGCACCTGTAAACAGCAATATCGGAAGTGCCGTTTCTGCTACGGATCCAGATTTGAACAACTTAACCTATACACTTTCCGGATCTGATGCAAGTTCGTTTAGTATTGACAATGCGACTGGGCAATTGAAAACAAAAGCATCCCTTGACTATGAGAAAAATCCTACCTATTCTGTAACCATCATAGTGACTGATGGAAACCTCACAGATACGATCACGGTAACAATCAATGTCAGTAATCTTGACGAAACACCATCCAACAATTCACCCATTTTCACTGAAGGCTCAAGTACAACCCGATCGGTTGTTGAAAATACTGCAAAAGATAAAAATATCGGTACTCCTATTGCAGCGACAGATGTGGATAATGACTTACTTACATACCTGCTCAGTGGTACGGATGCCGCAGCATTCAGTATTGACAGGAAAACAGGACAGTTGAAGACAGATGCTGCACTTAATCACGAAGATAAATCCTCTTACAGTGTCACTGCGACGGTATCAGATGGCAGTAAAACAGACACTATTAGGATAACAATTAGTGTCACAGATGTCAATGAAGCTCCCATCATTGCACCGAATACTCTCACAACCTTATTTATCGCTGAAAACACTGAAACGGGAACCAATATCGGTGGTATACTCTCCGCAACTGACCCAGATGAGGGTGATACTTTGACATATACGCTTGGTGGTCCGGATGCTGCATCATTTAGTATCGTTACCACTTCAGGACAACTGCAAACCAAAGCTGTTTTGGACTATGAAACAAAGAAATCCTTCTCAATCACAATCACTGTTTCTGATGGCGCATTAGAGGATACGATTGACATGATAATCAACGTAACTAATGTAGACGAGAACCGCGCACCTAAATTTTCTGAAGGTGATGTCACGACGCGATCAATAGCAGAAAATGCTAGCTCGGGTGTAGAAATCGGGGCAGCAGTTTCTGCGACTGATGCAGACGATGACGATTTGACCTACCGTCTCAGTGGTACTGATGAAACTTCTTTTGAAATCAATAGCAGCAATGGTCAGCTGCTTACGAAATCTCCACTTGATTTTGAAAAAAAGAACTCTTACTCGGTCAAGATTGCTGTGTTTGATAATAATGGTGGTGAGGATAGTATCAAAGTCACAATTAATGTGACGGATATAGACGAGAACCGCGCACCTGTGTTCACCGAGGGTGACAGCACAACACGCGAAGTGGCTGAGAATACTTCACCAGGTCAAAACATCGGTGAACCTATCGCTGCGACAGATTCAGACAAAGATATACTCATATATACACTTGGTGGTACAGATGCGTCATCGTTCAGGATTGTTAGGAATACAGGGCAAGCTGCAGACAAGCGCTGCTCTTGATTTTGAAACACAGAACTCCTACTCCATCAGAATCTCTGTCACCGACGGAAATAGTGGAAGTGATAGTATCGCAGTCACTATCAGTGTCACTGACATGATAGAAATTACACCTGTCAGTGAACGTACAGCGTATATACGTGATGCAATCGTTGCCGCTGCTGGTGTGGATTCTGCTGACGATGTGACACCGGAACACCTTGCACAAATTACAGACCTTAGTCTTTATAATAAAAAAATGAACACATTAAAAGTAGGGGATTTCTCTGGTATGTCTGGACTGAGAAATCTTAGCCTTTACTACACCGGTCTAAAGTCGTTACCCGCAGGTGTTTTTGCTGAGAACACTGAACTAAGATCCATTGAACTGGGTGCATGTTACTTTAAAATGTTACCCGCTGGTGTGTTTGATAATAACACAAAACTGACAAACCTATCGTTTGGTGGTGGCGGACTGACCTGGTTGCGGTCTGATGTGTTTTCCAATCTCACAGAACTGACACGGATCAATCTGTATAGTAACGATCTCACCTCGTTACCCGCTGGTGTGTTTGACAATAACACAAAACTGCGTGAGCTTACACTGAACAAGAACAAGCTGAAATCATTGCGACCGGGTGTGTTTGACAATAACACAAAACTGTGTGATCTTTACTTGTATAGTAACGATCTCACCTCGCTACCCACTGGTGTGTTTGACAATAACACAAAATTGCTACAACTTTTCCTGGACGACAACGGTCTGACCGCATTGCCAGCGAATGTGTTTGACAATAACACAGAACTGAAGTGGCTTTATCTGAATAACAACAAACTGACTTCGTTACCGTCGAATGTGTTCGACAATAACACTGAGTTGAGAAGACTTACTCTGCATGACAACGAACTGACTTCGTTATCTACTGGAGTGTTCAACAATAACACAAAACTTACATTATTAGATTTTAGCAATAACCAAGTTTCTTCATTACCCGCAGAGGTGTTTGATAATAACACTGCTTTGATAGAACTATTTTTCGCGAGAAACAGACTGACCGTCTTGCCAGCAAATGTGTTTGACAATAACACAAATCTGACAAAGCTCATACTCAACGGTAACAGTCTGACTGATTTACCTGCAAATGTGTTTGATAATAACACAAACCTGACAGACCTTTTCATTTTCAGGAACAAACTGACTTCGCTACCAGCAAATGTGTTTGACAATAATAGACAATTGGAATATCTCTACATGTCAAGTAACAATCTGAGTTCACTTCCAGCGAATGTGTTTGACAATAACACAGTACTGATAGAATTGAGTCTGAACAGGAATCAGATCCGTGATGTTTCCGAACTTGAAGGTTTGACTTCATTAAACAGTTTATATCTCAGCGGCAATCCGATTTCTGATTACGGACCGCTTCGTAGTCTAAAGACATCAAAACCTCAGATTACCATCGACATTAATTTGAACAACAATATCCCTATATTTGCAGATGGAGATAGCGCGACGCGTTCTGTATATGAGAAAACCACAGCTGGTGAAAACATCGGTGAACCCTTTTCCGCAACGGATTCTGATACGAGTGATACATTGACCTACACACTCAGTGGCACTGATGCATCCTCATTCAGTCTTGTTAGTACAAACGGTCAATTACAAACGAAAACTGAACTTGACTATGAATCAAAGACCTCCTATTTGGTCACGATCACGGTTTATGATGGGAATAGTGGGGGTGATAGCATATCTGTTACGATCAATGTCACCAAATTAGAAGGTGCTGCACCGTCTGTTCAACCAACTCCAGCAAATCCAAATACAACCGCATTGCTACAAAACTACCCGAACCCATTCAATCCTGAAACGTGGATTCCGTATCAGTTGTCTAAACCTGCAGAGGTCACGCTGTCTATCTACAACGTTAGAGGTATAGTTGTCCGACAGATTGCGTTAGGAAACAAGGCTACGGGTATCTATTCTAACCGTAGACGTGCTGCGTACTGGGATGGTAAGAACGCTTTTGGTGAACAGGTTGCGGCAGGTATCTATATTTGTAATTTCACTGCGGGTGATTTCACTGCGACGCGGAAGATGCTTATTCTGAAGTAGGAACTAGTCAAAAATCGCAAATCAACTCAATCTATCTGCGGATCAAGTGCATCACGTAAGGCATCACCGAGAAGATTAAACCCTAAGACGATGAGAAAGATCGCCATACCGGGTGAAAATACGGATAAGGGTGCTTTGCGTATAAATTTCGTATTCTCATTGAGCATTGCTCCCCACTCGGGAACACCGATCTCTGCACCGAGTCCGAGGAAACTGAGTCCAGCGGCATCTAAAATCGCCGCGCCTATGCCTAAAGTCGCTTGAACAATCAACGGAGCAAGACAGTTGGGAAGGACAGTGGTGACCAGTATACGCATGTCGCTTGCTCCTATAACCTTTGCAGCAGTTACGTAATCTAACTCACGCACCTTAAGAACGGACGCGCGTAAAATCCTTGCATATTGCGGTATATAGACAATTGAGACTGCGATTATAGCATTCGTAAGACTTTGCCCCAATATAGTGACAATTACCATCGCAAGTAGAATACTTGGCATTGCGAGCATCATATCCATCACTCGCATAATCACATTGTCTAACCAACCACCGTAATACCCGGCAAATGCACCGAAGAGTGTCCCGAGTCCGAGAGAAAAGGTCATTGCTATTAATCCGACTTTCAAAGAAATTCGCGCGCCATATAGAATACGGCTAAATATGTCACGACCAGTTCCATCAGTACCAAGCAGATGGTCAAAAGACTGACCTGCAAGTCGGTTTTCGACTTTTGCTGTCATCGGTTCATGTGTCGCTAAGAGTGGTGCCAAAATGGCAATGAATACAAAAAAGAGTATAATGGATGCGCCGATAACTGCGGATGGATGACGCATCAGTTTACGAATTACGTGCTGTTGGCTTGTTGCCGCAACATCCGTGTTCATATCGCCTCATCTCCTACTCTTATTCGCGGATCAAAGTAAGCATACAGCAGATCTACAATTAGATTGACAAACATAAATAACGCGGACACAAATAGAACGCCACCTTGAACAGCACGAACATCCCGTGCTTCAACTGAAGCGCGTAACCATGAACCCAGACCAGGCCACGAGAAAATATGCTCAGTTAGAATGGCACCTCCCATGAGATACCCAAATTCCAATCCAATAACTGTCAAAACGGGAACCATACTATTCTTCAAGGCATGTTTGATGATTACTCTCCACCGAGACAAACCCTTTGCATAAGCAGTCGTGATATAGGGTTGATTTAACACTTCAAGCAGACTTGAGCGGGTCATCCGCGCTATTATTGCTAAAGGGATGGTTCCCAATGTAACAGCAGGAAGTATGAGATGAGAAATAGCGTTCTTAAAAGCAGTCAAATCTCCCATAAGTAATGTATCAATCAAGTAGAAACCTGTCCGAGTTTCAACATCTAAGCTCAATATAACATCCATCCGTCCTGAAGTTGGAAAAATATTCAGATAATGTGAGAAGAGGAGAATCAGCATCAGACCGAGCCAGAATATCGGCATAGAAATACCGGCAAGCGAAGTTGACATGGAGAAATAGTCCAAGAATCTTCCACGATACACTGCAGCAATGATTCCTGCCATTATTCCGAAGAAAATAGAAAAAGCCATTGCGGCAAGTGTTAACTCTGCTGTTGCCGGAAAATAACGCTTTATTTCTTCAAGGACCGGTTGTTTTGACTTAAAGGAACGACCTAAGTCAAGATGAATAAGGTCCCAAAGAAATATGGCGTATTGATGATACAGAGGTTTATCCAAACCGATGTCTTCACGGATCTGTTTGAGAACTTCTTGCGTTGCACGTTCGCCTGCAATGGTAAGTGCGACATCACCTGGAATCAGATGCACCATAAAAAATACAAGAAGCGATACGCCAAGGAGGGATAAACATATTGAGAGGAATCGTTGTAGCAAATATGAGAGCAATAATCATACCTCACACTGCAAAGATAGCAGTAAAACCTTCGGTGAAGCATAAGATTAGAAAAACGGATTGTGTAGTTTTTCTTCACCTACGGTTGTAGAGGGGCCGTGTCCTGGGAATAGTCTTACATCATCAGGAAGTGAGAGTAGATTATCACGAACACTATTTATTTCATCTTCATAAGAGATGTTTGGTCCTCCAACGGAGCCAGCGAAAATAGCATCACCAACGAAAGCAGCAGAATGGGTCAGAAAACTACATCCACCTGGTGTATGTCCGGGTGTGTCAAGAACAGTTACCATTAACTTTCCTATTTCAACAACATCAGAATGAACAAGTTCTTTCAGTTCTGCATCGCTCTGTGGTTTGGGTTCATTCTTGTGAATGTATGTATCACAACCAGTATCGGTTTGTAGTTTAGGCAAACCATCAGCGTGGTCGCTATGAGAATGTGTCAAGAGTATAGCAGTAGGATTCACCTTGTTTTCATCAAGTTGTTTCAAGATGAGTTCAGGATGTGCAGCGGTATCAATGATTGCGGCTTCTTCGGTGGATTTGCAGACTAAGATATAAGCATTGACAGGCCAACTACCAACAGGTGCACTCACAGTGATTACCTTAAGGACTGTGTTATCATGTGCTTCAATTGGCGAAGGTTCCCAAGTTTCATTAGCAATGTCAAGGAGTTTTGCTCCATCTAAATTCAGGACTTCAGCTATTTTATAAACTTGCGCTTCGGTGGGTTTTAATGTATACTGTTCCATACGAGAAATATCAGATTCAGTAATACCGACAGCTGCCGCTGTCTCACTCTGTGACATATTTTGCCCACGTCTTGCTTTACCAATAATGTCACCGAATTCATCTTCAAGTGCATAAGCCATGTAAATTATCTCCTGTGTTTGATTTTGAGATATTATAACAGAATCTAAGGAATAACACAATTCAAAAAGGAAGTCTTCTAAGAGGATAAAATCATGAACTCTCTTATAAATACCGATCATGCAGAAAATATACAGACACCGATAAAAACAGATATGACTCTGGAAGAATTCTTTAATAATGACATAGAGGGATACGAATATGTCAAAGGAGAATTAATACCCATGCCTGCTGCGTCTATTTTACACGGTGGAATCAGTGTTCGAGTTATTCGGTATTTGGATGCACACGTTTATCAAAATCAACTTGGTGAAGTATTCACTGCTGAAACTTCATTCAAAGTGGGTGAACGAGTTATGAAACCTGATGTCGCTTATGTTTCTAAACAGAGAGTACCTGAAGATAAAACAAAAGGTTTTCCAATTCCACCTGACCTTGCAGTTGAAGTTATTTCACCATCAGATGTTCTATGGGATGTATCAGAAAAAGTATCAGCATATCTTGATGCAGTTACGAGAATGGTTTGGGTAATTGACCCTGTTTTGGAGACAGTGTCAGTCTATTGTTCCAATAGAGCATTTAATATATACAGAAATGGAGATACTCTCACAGGAGAGGATGTAATTGAAGGTTTTTCATGTCCTATAGAGAAACTATTTGAATAAGCACAAATACAAAGGTGCATATAGAGTATATGCAAGGTGAAGAAAATGGACAGTCGCGAAAATAGCGAATTGATCAAAGAAGTTCAACCTCATGAGTACGGTACGATGACACTGCAAGAATTCCTCGCAAGTGACTTAGAAGGGTACGAATATGTCAAAGGAGAATTAAAACCGATGTCTCCTCCAACTATGGAGCACGGTGAGGTGAGCATGAGTCTTATCTTACCTTTAGGAACATATATACGCGACAAAAACTTAGGACATCTATATCCAGCAGACACAACGTTCAAATTAGGTGATCGGATAGTGAAGCCTGATATCGCTTATGTTTCAACTGAAAGGTTACCTGAAAATAGACGTCAAGCTTCCCCTATAGCTCCAGATTTGGCTGTAGAAGTTGCTTCTCCGACCGATTCGTTGTATGATATTACTGAGAAAGCACTCGCCTATCTTGAAGCTGGAACGCGACTCGTTTGGGTGATTGAACCAGTCGGAAAAACTGTTACAGTATTTCGATCAGAAACAAATATTAGTACACTTACACGTGATGATACACTCACAGGAGAGGATGTAATTGAAGGCTTCTCATGTCCGGTAGAGAAACTATTTGAATAAGCACAAATACAAAGTCGCATACAGAGTATATGCAAGGTGAAGAAAATGGACAGTCGCGAAAATAGCGAATTGATCAAAGAAGTTCAACCTCATGAGTACGGTACGATGACACTGCAAGAATTCCTCGCAAGTGACTTAGAGGGTTTTGAGTTCTTAGAAGGAGAATTATTAGCTATGCCTCCAACTTCTGGAGAACATGGAGATATAAGTTCTAATATACAGTGGTATTTACAATCACACGTTCGTAAGAAACAACTTGGTCGTATTTATACATCAGACACTGGATTTCAGATTGGAGACCGTGTGCTGATACCGGATGTTGCTTTTTTATCATCAGCACGATTACCAGAAGATCGTCAAAAAGCATTTGAAATACCTCCGGACCTTGCTGTGGAAATTATTTCAACTTCTGACACTCAATCTAAGGTCGCAAGAAAAGCACTGGCTTATCTTGAATCCGGATCGCGACTTGTATGGGTTATTGAACCTACTGTAAGAACGGTAACAGTGTATAGATCAGAAATAGACATTACTTTGCTTACGCGTAACGATATTCTGTCAGGAGAGGATGTAATTGAAGGTTTTTCATGTCCAGTAGAGAAACTATTTGAATAAGGAGTTTTTATGAAACTTGGTTTAGTAACATATAACATGGCTAAAGATTGGGATATTCCCACGATAATTGAACGGTGCTCAGAAACAGGTTTTGCAGGTGTTGAATTACGGACAACACACGCGCACGGTGTAGAAGTCAGTCTATCTGCAAGTGAACGATCTGAGATCAAGCAACGTTTTGAGGACTCACCGATAGAGATTGCTGGATTGGGTTCCGCCTTTGATTACCATTCGGTTGATCAGGCTGCGGTTCGCAATAATATAGAAGGAACGAAGGAATATTCCCAGTTAGCAGCAGATGTGGGAGCACCTGGCGTTAAGGTGCGTCCAAATGGACTTCCGAGTGAAGTCCCTGTGGAAAAGACCTTAGAGCAGATCGGCTTAGCATTACGTGAATGTGGCGAATTCGCCGCTGATCTTGGGGTAGAGATTCGCTTGGAAGTTCACGGTGGTGGTACATCGGAACTACGCCACATCCGAACCATTATTGATGTTGCAGACCACGATAACGTATATGTTTGCTGGAATTCTAACTTCGGAGAGGTAGAGAACGGATCAATAGAAAACAATTTCAACTACGTCAAGGGACGTATCGGATTAGTACACATCACCGAACTGCACCGTAGAGAATATCCGTGGCGTCAACTCTTTTCATTGTTGAAAGAATCAGGTTATGATGGTTTCACTTTAGCCGAAATTGCGGGTAGTTCCGATCCAGTGAGAGTGATGAATTTCTATCGCGCACTTTGGGATGAATACAACAGGGATTAGGCTTCAAAGGAGAAGAATCTGAAATGAAAGATATGATACGCATACTATTTTGTTTTACACTAACAGTGATATTCTCAATTCATATTACGGATGCGGAGATTGATCCGAATTCAATTGTGGGTATCTGGCTGCTTGACGAGGGTACGGGAAACACAATTGAAGACCAATCAGACAATAATAACGATGGGACAATAATGGGTGCAGAATGGACAAAAGGTAAGATCGGTATGGGACTCGAATTTGATGGCACTTCACGTGTAGAGATTCCCGCGAGTGAGAGCATTGATGATTTTCTTGATGGATTTACCTATCTTCTTTGGGTAAAACCAACTGCACCTCCTCCGAACAGTAACACTCGCTTGATAGAACGAGATTGGCATAATCCTACGATCCAAATTGGCGGTAGCGATTTCTATGGGAGCATTGCTGTTAATGCAGACCAAAAATTCTCGCATGTAAGAGGTGGTGAATGGAAACAAGATGAATGGAGTTTTGTCGCGATCACCTATGATGGTACTGTCCTCAAACTCTTTGTTGACGACGAATTTGTCGGTGATAATGAGGTGGGTAAACCTGATAAAAAATTGAATAAAGAAATAAGATTCGCTGCTTGGAGAAATCCAAATTGGGACTTTATAGGAGTACTTGACGAAATAGGTGTTTTCAATGTGCCTTTATCTGAAAACGATCTCAAGAATATCATGAAGAATGGACTTGAAGATGCTGCTGATGTTTCTCCAGTAGGAAAACTGACTACAACTTGGGGAGATATGAAAAGTTTTTGGTAGTGCCTTGTCAAGTCATAAATGATTTGTTCAGGGTTATTTAGTTTTAAGAATTATCAGTTGATCTCTATTACTGATAGTAAATAACGTAGGTCGGGTAGAGCGAAGCGAAACCCGACAGAAACGAAATGTGTCGGGTTTCGCTTCGCTCTACCCGACCTACAACTGATATTTACAGGTGTGATAAAAAGTGCCAAAAAACCGAAAACTAAATAACCCTGTGATTTGTTATCGGACAGGGAAACCCCGTCCCTACGAACAGATCTACTTATCATTTGCGTATAGACAAAACAGTAGTTTGCTGATACGGTTATTATGTCATGCTGAGATTTTAGACAATATTCAAGTGAATTGACCTGTATATCGTTGCGTTTTGCAATCATGAATGAATCATTAAGGAGATAAATGAATCCGCATATTACTATTGTTACACTTGGGGTTGAGGATTTACAACAATCTATTGATTTTTATCAGAACGGTTTAGGTTTTCCACGGATGAATGATTCAGATGACATCGCTTTTTTCCAGTTGGATGGTATCCTGTTTAGTCTCTACCCGAGAGATAAACTTGCTGAAGATATTACTATCTCTCCAGAGGGCAGCGGTTTTCAAGGTTTTACACTTGCACACAACGTTGGATCTCCCGATGAGGTGGACAAGACGTTAGCAGAAGCTGTTGCAGCAGGCGCAGAACTCGTAAAACCCGGGCAGAAAGTGTTCTGGGGAGGCTATTCAGGATATTTCAAGGATCCTGATGGGTTCTATTGGGAAGTAGCACACAATCCGTTTTTCTAAAAGTTGGTAATACATGCTATATTGGGAGTTCTATTAATGGAAAAAATTAGAGTTGCTTTTATTGGTTGTGGACCAATGTCATCAATTTTACAACAGTGTATACCTCATATCCCTGAGTTTGAGTTCGTTGCTACATGCGATCTCATTGAGGACAAAGCGGAGTCAAACGCTCGAAAGTTTGGGGCTTTGCGTCATTACACTGACTTTAGTCGGATGTTTGAGCATGAGGAGCTTGATGCTGTGGCAGTTGTCGGTCGACCCGAAGATAAGATGCATCGAGATATCGGTATTGAATGCTTGAAGAATGGCTACCATATTTATACTGAGAAACCCCCCGCAACTACTTCAGTTGGTGCGAAGATGCTGCTTGATGCCTCTGTTGAAGCAGGTAAGACCGGCATGGTGGGAACAATGTGGCGGCATGCCCCGGCACATCAGATAGCGAAACGCTTAATTGACGAGGATGATTTTGGAAAAGCGTGTCAATATCATACGCGGTATCTTGCACCGGGTCCCCGTGTAAATAATGCAGGATCACCTTATGCTTGGAACTTCATGCTGGATCAGGTCATTCATCCGACAGATTGTATGCGGTTCTTTATGGGACAGGTAAGTGAGGTCTATGCGACAGGTGAAGTTGATCCCCCTTCAGGTTCCGTTTCAATGTCGGTGAATCTGCGCTATGAAAGTGGTGGTGTCGGTACAATGACACTCGGTACCGGACCTGTTTTAGAAGCGATGGTATTCATTAAGGGTACAAATAATCAAGCCATCCAAGTGTTTGAGTCTCGTAAGTTACGTCGCTATCGTGTTCCGACTTGGCTCGGACATGGTGGCGGTTATGCTGATACACCCACTGAAGAATGGAATCTTAATACTGCGTATCACGGTATCAGTAGACCGGGTTACCTTGAAGAGATGCGTCATTGGGCGGCATCCTTACAAGCTGGCACACAACCTCATTCAAGTCTTGAAGATGCATATCAGAACATGCGTGTTTTAGAGGCAATCAGTCAAAGTATTGAAAATGGTAATGTTGTGAAATTAGTAGATTAGTGGAGACTGAAATGGAAAAATTAGACAGGATCCAAATAAATCCGAAAATTTGTCTTGGAGAACCTATTGTTCGTGGTACACGGATCACAGTTAGTGTAATTCTTAAGTTGTTAGCCAACAATAGGTCAATAGAAGATATTATTGAGATGTATCCAGAGTTAGAAGTACCTGATATCCAGGAGGCAATGAAGTATGCTGCTTGGGTGGTTATGGTATTAGGTTAAACACCATATTGGGAAATGTCAGATAATAGATTCTCATGAATTGGTCATCTCGAGTAAAACCTATCAAAATTCGTCGTTTATACCGTTTTGCACGACTCGGTATCTATAACAACGTACTCTTGCATGATATCGGCGGGGAACTCTATGACCGTTGTACCGATATAGTAACTGTCGCTGATGTTTACCGAGAAGGATACGTCCCTTGTCCTAAGTGCAAAACCAAAGTGGAACGCAAGATTGACCCCCTTTTCAGTAAAAATGAGGGTGGAACTCGTGAAAATTGGTTTCGTTGTCAGCACTGCGACAAACGACTGCTCTGGCGAGACTGTCGGCTATCCCTGCGGGAGACACCGAGATGCTTCTCATGCAAATCTTTACTCTCTAAAACAGGTAGCATGCAGTGTTCTTGTGGGAAAAGTTGGACACAGGAATCATACAAGCGTTCTGTTCGAACACGAGTCCGTTTGCCTTGTCCATATTGTCATAATCTTGTTCGTAGACCTGATCCTATACCAGCAAGTCAGACAATCAGATATCGGCAATCTGAACCTGAATTAAAATGTCCGAAGTGTCAAGAAAAAGCAATACATGTCTCAGGTAACATTGCGTGTACGGTATGTAATTACAAACGCAGATGGAAAGATTACCGAAAAAGTCTGAAAAAGAAAGATGAGAGATTAGACTGTCCAAAATGTGGACATGTATTTCGTTGGCAAGCATGGCGAAAAAGCACGCAAACATTGAGAACAGGCAATCCAAAACCCGCTCGCGATTTCATTCAAAATTGGAAAAGATGTCGGACACCCCAACAACGCATGATACAGATTGACACCTTACTTCAAACATTGCATGGCAGAGGACCATTAGCACCGTTGTTTATTGACAGTGGTGAACGTCCTATCCGCAAATTGCTGGATGACTTGGCATCTTAGATTGCATCTCTCTATTTCTCTCAATTATCGTAATAGACAAAACACTTGACTCGCTATTGGAAATTGCTATAATTTACAGGCAACACGGTTTGAAATCGTCTCACAATCAATTGTCATCTCCGCTCGTAAAAACAGAAACAAGCATTGCGTAGATACTCTAAGGAATAAAATCAAAGACATGAAATTAGAAAAGATGCGAATCATTGATTTAAAGAAAGAACTCAAAAAACGTGGTTTGAAAGGATATTCAACCCTTAAGAAGGCACAGTTAATTGCGTATCTAACAACAGGAATTCATCCACTTAAAACCGATACGGAATCGCAAACTTTGCAAAAGGACAGAATACAGGATCCCTCAATTGAAAGTTCAAAGTATTCTCCAACTATTCTATCAGGAAAATATGAAAATCTACCCGTTAATCAGCTTGTCTCCGGAGATTGTCTAAAGATTCTACCAACATTACCAGATGGGATCATTGACTGCTGCATTACTGATCCGCCTTTCAATATGTCAAAAACGAAGGGTTTAGGATGGGCATTTAGTTCACATGTAACAATGCAAGAACAGTGGGACATTTTTTCTAAGGATGACTATTTTCAGTTCACGGTCGATTGGATTAGAGAAGTTATTAGAGTACTAAAGACTAACGGAAATCTATTTATCTTTGGTTCATACCACTGTATTTTTACAATTGGTTTTATCCTTCAGAACCTTTTTGATAGACGGATTATCTCTCAGATTGTATGGTATAAACCGAATGCTCAACCAAATATTACTTGTCGCATGTTCACAGAATCCACCGAGTTTATTGTCTGGGCAGTCAACAATGAAAGCAAAAAGGCGAAAAATTGGACTTTTAATTATGAGGTGATGAAGGAGATGAACAGTGGGAAGCAGATGCGAAATATGTGGGAAATACCCCTTACACCACGATCAGAACGGAAGCATGGGAAACATCCATCACAGAAACCACTATCTGTTGTAAGTCGTATCTTACTCGCCGGTACTAATGAGGACGATGTGATTCTTGACCCATTTTCAGGCACTGCAACAACAGCGGTCGTCGCGGAACAGTATAACCGAAAATGGATAATGATTGAAAAAGATGAATCATACAACCAGATTGCACAGATGCGCATTGATGCGTTATCTAATCGTCTATTTGAGGATCAGACAAAAACAGAATTGTAAGCATATCTATGGAAAGACATGAAGCAATAGAAAAACTCACGGCAATAATTGATAAGGATCTTCGTATACTTTCTGATAAGTTTGAAGTTACAGTCTTTAAGGGAAAGAATCTCAACAAAGGCTGGGCTGGACATGTCCTTGAGAGATATTTAGGGTTACCAATCAATTCCGCACAATCTCCAAATTTTGGCTCTTGGGAATTAAAGGTCATTCCTCTAAAACACTTGAAGAGTGGACAACTTACAATAAAAGAAACCATGTCCGTAACGATGATTGATCCTTACAATATTAAGCGGACTGAATTTGAAGACAGTCATTTGTTAATCAAATTAAGACGGATGATTGTAGCAGCAAGAATATGGGAAAGCCAAGAAGAGAAAACATCAATTTTACACAGTATTACAACTTTTGATTTAGATAAGCCAGAAGTCTACACCCAAATAAAAGCAGATTATGATTTGGTTAGAGAAACAATCAAAACAAACGGATTTTCTGCCCTTACTGGAAGAATGGGAGTTCACATTCAACCAAGAACAAAAGGTCGGGGGCATGGAAGTACATCAAGAGCATTCTATGCAAGGACATCTTTTCTTAAGAAGTTCATATTTCCAGAATTTTCTGAATAGAGGTTAACACTCAATTTTGGAAATCATTATGTAGAAGATGTTATGCTACAAAAAAGATGTATTATCAATTACAAATGGGATTATATTACGCAATAAGTAGTTTTGGGATTGGTTAAATTAAATTTCAGGTAGTTCTCGTCGTCTTACTTCCTGAAACCAATTTGTTATTACATTCTTTATTGTCTCTATATTTGTCGGTCTCCAATTTCGTATCATTTCTCCTTTCTGATACATAGCATATTCCCGAATATCCAGATTTCCAGCTGCTCCTTGAGTATGTAAAAGAAGGACAGTTATACGATCAGAAATTTCGGTTAATTTTTCAAATAGAATATCTTGTCCTTGGGGAATTTTTTTATTATATTGTTTCACTTCTATAAAGAGAAACCAACCATTATGTTCAACAACACCATCTATATCACTTATCTTAATTTTTGTTGGTGAAAAACATTCATTAAATATCGCCCAATCTATTAAGACATTTTTTATATAGCATTTTTCATCTTCTTCACAATTCCAATTAATATTGTTTTCCATACTAATTCCTTATTGGAGGGTGTTAACCAACATAATGATGCAAGAATTAGCAAAATACCCTCTGAATCTCGCTGCATCATCTCAATCGAAACAATAATAACATTTATGACAAAAGTTGTCAAAAAAAGTTGTGTAGAATATTTTGAATGTCGTTTTGTGTAATATTGGGCATTGAATGTCAATCTCTTTCGTTCTTTGTGTTAGCGAGCTGTGCCCGTAGTCGTTCTAATTCAGTTTCTAATTCACTTACTTTCGTTTCCGCTGCCTCGCGCAGCTGTCTTTCTTCCATAGATGTCGCTATCGGTGTCCCGTCAGGGAGATAGGGACGTAAAAGCCTCACGTGAGTATCCAGTTGTTCCTCCCACCGAAACCATAGATTCAACGCTGCACTGAACAAACCACCTTGTGCATCCGGTTCAATCTCTACGATGTCTCCCGAAGGTTCCTGTTGCCAGCCACGAAATTCCGCAGGTTGTTCCATTTCAGGTTGATGGATAAAGTATTCTCGCGCTCCCATATCTTTCAGGTACACTTGCACTTTTTCATTCCGATCTTGGTCCGCTGTCGAATCGGAGAGAAATTCAAACACAGTAACAGGGACTGCCCCCTCCGCCCACGTATAGAAACTACGGCGTAGCGGGTATTTCTCAACACCGAACACGATGTGGATATCAGGCGCGACACATTTTGTAGTGTCCCCTTCGCTATAATAGATAAAACTGTCAACAGCGATGTGAACCAGTTTATTGATTGCGAAATACCATTTGAGTTGATCAGATAACGTAGTGATTTGTTCAGCATGAAAATCGGTTGCTCCCAGTGGTTCGTCGTCCTCGTACGGATAACCTTCAATGTAAATAGTCGGTTTGCCAATTGCTTTTGGAAAGATAGGCATATATTTTTTCTGTTTGAAGCTAAAGTCGTTTAGGATATCCATAATTCTCTCCGTTAGGTATCAGCGTAGGAATACTTCTCATTAAAGCATCTCTAAACCGTCTTTGAAAATGTCTAATTTATAGAAAGTTAAGCTGTGGATGATTCAGCCACTTGCTCTGTGCTTGCATCTAATGGTTCGCTTGATGTTGTCAAGTGTTGGGTTACGGATGCATCACTTTTATTATCTGCAGCTAAAGGTTCAATAGAAAGTTGCCATCCAAATGTTTTGAGAATGGTACTAAGGGTGCCAAGATGCAGCGGTCCCTCGCTAAATAGGAATTTTGAAAGCGCATCGGGAGATATGCCAGCTTGTTCCGCAACTTTTGGAATACCACCCTGTGCTTCTACTACATTCTGGACTCCTTTTAGAAAAAACGGTGTGTCTCCATCAATTAGGTATTCTTCAAGTGAAACTTGGAGGTAGCTTAATGCTTTTTCTGGATTAGTGAGTTTTTCTATTAAAAACTCGTGCCATGTTTGATATTTTTCCATTATTGTGTCTCCTTATATTGCGACCAATAGTCCTTTTATCTGGCACTTCCGTAATTGTAGGCAGTGGTTCTTGAGAGGATTTCGACCTATTCCCAGACAGAAACCCAAAAGCGAGAACCCGTACATTCAGAGTCCTGATCGAATTCAAGAACTTCTTTCACTTTTGCCACCGAGTTTGCCGCTCTGCACGACAGAAATGAGAAAATCAACGGTATCCAAGGCTTGTTTGAGAATTGCAATGAATGCTTCTTGCTGCCCCAGGCTATCAACTTCGAAGTGTTTAGCAATTTTTTGATAGTTACTACCTTTTCGATGGCCACTACCTGCGGACCGTAACGCCTGAAGTTTTTGTAAGAAAGAAACTTGACGATCAGTATCTCCAACAGAACAGAAACTAAGTACCTCCTCAAGTATCTCAATACTTCGCTTATCTTTTAGGTTCGCTTTTTCTGCTACGGGCATAAGACTCTTTAGTCCTTTTACATTTATTGATTCAATTAATATCGTTTGGAGATCCTGAACTAAATCATCAAAATGACACTGTTCATCATTAACAGGGATTCTCAAACGTTGAAAGCGATACTCATCTCCAGAACTCAGCGGCTTCAACACTTGCCAATCAAGGTGTTCTTCACATGTCATTTGCAACTGCTCATAACTTTGTTTAAACAAGATATCCGGTTGATCTGAATTTGCCCACTCACCCAGAATCATCCGCCTGTAAAAGGTTTCACTCATACCACCCTTTGGTTGAATGTTATGGACCCGCCAATGCTCTTGTTCTGCGTGGGGTAGAGAAATCCCAAGTTCATCTAAGAACACACAAACTTTGCTTGGATCGTCGTTGTCAATTTTCATGCTCCACAACGAGGCACACTCCACCATTGAAGCCTCAACAGTATATTTGCTGGGTTCATTGTAGTATTTATTCAAAACCCGCTTGTCAAAATGGACAAGCGTAAGTTTCCAAGCTGCGTTTTCCCCAGGAACATCGCTCAGTTCACTCGGATCACATGTGTAACAGATATCATCCCCATTCTCGTCAGTGTCAACGATAAATTCGACGTACTTCCGTTCCTCAGCGAAATCACCTAAACCGCTCTTAGACTTCGGTAGAGGTTTGATGAGCCTTCTTCCTCTCAACCTGCTGTCTGATAGAAATTCCCGGTAGGCAGTATGGTCACAACAATCATGTCTCCAACATATAAGATCATCGCGCTTGAATTCACGTTCAACGTCGTTGAGGCCGAGTTCCTCAAGGGAATATCTTGAATACTCATTGAATTCAAACAGTATTGACAGATACATCTCTTTGACAGCTAAGAATTTGCGAATTTCTTTGAGTCTTATTTTAACTTCATCAGGTTTAACGATAGCGATAGTTTCTTCATTTCCAACTTCATCAATTTTTATATATGTATCCGTTTTTCTGTCGTGGTAGAGGTTATGAAAAAGACGAAATTCTTCAGAAATCTCATTGTATTTTTCTCTTATTCCACCAAAACAACGAGGAATAATCAGCTGTTCAATCCCGCTTTCAGTACCGTAGCGTTTACCTACATTCGTCTCAGAAAGCTCCTGCTCAATCTGATCTGGAGGAATCAAAGCACAAAAAATGAAATAATCCCGAGGACTTTCCATCTGCCGGTAAACTGTCACCATGTCAGTTGCTTTCTCCTGTCGTATCCGTTCCAGATTATGTTTCTGTAATAACCGCTCCCGCTCCGATTCAATACTCATGGTTCCATCCACCTCTTATTTGTAAATAGCATAAGTGTTGTTAACATATTTTAACTTATGTAAAATAGTATATCACATAATTTCATGTTTGTCAATGGAAAGGGATTACACATTATCGCCCCGCTGGGACTAAGGGATATGAGAGCTAAACATCCATCCCCGCATCCCGATATGTCTGCTGAATCAATTCAATCTCATCATCCGTTAACTCATAAAGTTCATACATCAACGTATCTATTTCCCGTTCAATTTCGTGCACCTGATAACTATTCGTGTCTGCTAATATCTGTTCAACAAGTGCTGACAACTGAGCTTTCTGTGCTTCAGTTCTATCTGCTATTGGGACATGCTGCATGTTGACTTTCTTGAAAAGCAGACTTCCACCCGCCCACGGATCTTGAAGAGTTTGAAACTAATGCTCGAAAAGCTTGACTTTTTATAAAAATGTGGTATATATTTTAATGTAGATTATGAAGGAATTTTTTCAGAAAGGAACTAACTATAATGGAACATACAATTCCAAAAGCATTTTTTGCATATCCATCAAGTCTTCCAACTCTAAGAGAACCAATTCAGGATGCTGTCCGAGATTTAAATGCTGGAAAACGAATAAATATTAAAACGTGGGAAAAATGTAGTATTTCTGGAAAGTTTGTTATTAATGCTATTTGTGATGCGATTGATGAAGCCGATCTTTTCTTTGCAGATTTGACAGGATTAAACGCCAATGTAATGTTTGAACTCGGTTATGCTATTGCCCGGAATAAGCGGATATGGTTGATAATAGATAAAACATACACGGAAGAAAAGCAAATGTTCGACCAGTTGAAAGTTTTGACAACGGTTGGACACCTCCATTGTTGCAATTCACAAGACATTGTAAAAGGTTTATCTAATGAGAATTTCTTTTCAGACATGGAAAACACAATTTATCGATCAGCAATAGAGCCCAACCTGAAGCCAGGTGGCGATCAAAAAGTTTTTTACCTGAAGAGTAAACATGAAAATCAAACTTCTATGCGTGTGTCCAATTTACTTCAGAAAAAATTACCCAATAAAATTATTCTTGACGACCCACGCGAAACTCCTGTTCAGGCATTGACTTGGTATGGGATTCGTGTGTTCAGTTGCAAGGGCTTGATTTGCCATTTTACAAATCCTAAAAGGGAAGGGGCATATCTTCAGACTGCTCGACAGGCATTAGTTTGTGGTATGGCATATGGTGCTGGAGTTCCATTGCTTATGCTTGCTGAGGGTGATTTTTTGTCTCCCATTGACTACCGAGAACATCTCAATCATTACAATACTGCAAGGGATGCAATTGCATATTTGGAGGAATGGCTTCCTCCAATTGAACAGAGTTTGGCATCTAAACAAGGTAAAACAGCAGTCCGACCTTCACCAGCACGGCTAGAAATTGACCTTAGAAGTTTAAGCTTTGGAGAGTCTATCGCTGAAAGCGAGGTAGATAGTCTAATCTCGGAATATTTTGTTCCAACTGCCGCATACAACGATGCTTTAAGAGGTACACAAAGAGTTTTTGTTGGACGAAAGGGATCGGGAAAAACTGCGAACTTAATCAAATTGGAAAACGAACTCAGTAAGTCCAAGCAAAATTTAGTCTGTGTAATGAAACCACCAACTTATCAAATGCAGGGAATCGTAGATCTTTTGAAACGATATCAACATCGCAACGTTAAAGGATATGCGATCGAAACTCTATGGAAATATTTGCTGCTTTCTGAAATTGCTAATGTTGCTGGTAATTTGGAAAATCCGCCAATCAGTCCGGTTGATACCGTTCAAAAAAATTTCTTCGACTTTATTGAAAGGAACAAAAAGGTAATCCGGGGAGATTTTTCTACTCGATTGGAGACTTGTATGCAGAATCTTGAACAAGCAATAGAAAAGTCTGATAATGAAAACTCTTACCTGCCTGTTTCTGAAGCACTTCACAGTGGAATTTTGAAACAACTTCGGATAGAGATTGGAAAATTCCTTTCAAATAAACAGCGGGTTGTCATTCTTATTGATAATCTAGACCAGGCTTGGGAACAACAAAATGATATAGAAGTATTATCTGAAATTCTATGGGGTTTACTAGAAGTAGCACAAAAACTACCACTGGAACTCGGAAAACAAGATAACAGAAGACAAAGCATACAACTCAATCTTGCAATTTTCCTACGTTCTGACATTTTTTACAAAATTAGGAAAGTTTCCCGTGAACCGGATAAAATGCCATATTCATTGTTAAGGTGGGACGACACAGAGTTGCTTTGCCGAATAATAGAAAAACGATTTATATCCTCTTTTGATACTCACGTAGATTCTGCCGTGTTATGGGAGCAATACTTTTGTCCAACCGTTAATGGCATCCCTACTAGGGAGTATATAACGAGAACCGTTTTGAAAAGGCCCAGGGACATAATCCATTTCGTCAGTGAAGCAGTAACAACAGCTATCAATAGAGGGCATTCTCAGATAGAGGAAGAAGATATAAAAGCAGCAGAGAATCAGTATTCTCAGTACGTCTTTAAGAGAGTTGATTTAGAAAACACTTTAACTGATATAAGTCTTGAAGATGTAGTCTTTGGGTTTGCCGGAAGGTCTGTTACCTTGGGCAAGAGCGAAGTAGTAGAGGTACTAAAATTAGAAGGAGTTTCAGAAGAAAAAATGGAGACTGTGATTGACTATCTTCATGACTTAACATTTCTTGGAATAGAAGTAGAAGAAGATGATTTTGTTTTCTTCAATACACCTGAAGAATTCCGTAAAAAACAAAAATTAGCGAAAAGATTTGCGCAAAGAAAAGGGACTGAAGAGCGTTTTCAGATACATAAAGCTTTCCAAGCATACTTAGAAACCGAAGATGTCTAAGCCGTATATCTAAATGAACGTAATCTATTTTGCCTCACCGAATTGAGAAAACAAGAATATCTGTTGAACGTCCTCAAACATCCATGCCCGCATCCCGATATGTCTGCTTAATCAATTCAATCTCCGCATCTGTCAGCTCATACAGTTCATACACCAATGCATCTATTTCCTGCTCAATTTCGCGCACCTGATTACTATTCAGGTCTTCAAGAATGCGCTCAACAAGTGCTGACAATGCTGCTTTTTGTGCTTCAGTCCGATCCGCTATTGGGACATGCTGCATGCTTACCTTCTTGAAAACCAAGCTACCCCCTACCCACGGGTCTTGAAGCGTTTGAAACTTGAATCTTGCATACCAATCAAAAAGTTTACTGCATAGAATGGCAAGCAAAGATAGATCGTCGGTGGGTATGAAACATGTTGTATTTAATCCAAAAGTCGTTTCTGTATCATAGCAAGCATAGAGAGATTTCGCTATGTAGGGATAAATAATCTTTGGTTTTTCGAACTCGGAATAATATGCACATGAGCGAAGTTCCCAATAAAATTTACCTTGATCCCCACGTGTAATTAACTGTTCCCGATAATCATATAGATGTGCATAGATTGCCGGATATGTAGCAGCGAAAATTCGTTCAGCTTCTGTGCTATTTTTCGTATCCGACCAGGGCCACTTTTTGTTTGCACTACTCGGTATCACAATCATGTGTTCTTTCACCGATACCGTTTTCCATGTCCGAAGTTTCCTGCCTCTCAGCATAGGTTTTATAAGTTTCGTGCCTTTCGCATCCTCACCAATCAATCCCTTACGCACAGATTCATTAATAATAAATGCTTTGTTAAATCCAATTTTCACGCCCGTACGGAAATTTCCATTCACATATTCTCCCAATGAGGTCCCAGTCTGTTGCAGTTTCTCTAAAAGTCTCAACACATTAGGTGATGCTAATGTCCACCGTTCTAATGAAAACTCACATGTGCGTATGGGGAAAGCATGCTCTTGAAACGCAGCCGCCAGCCGGGGAATGTCTGTTTTTTTACGAAATGTTGATGCTAAAAAAGCATCCCCACGAGGTGTAATGTTTTCCATAAGAACGATACAAGTATCCACACTCGCCTTAAAAACTTGAACACTCCCAAAATCAATTAGGATATGGAGGCACACTTTATCGGTAAAAAACTGTCTAAGATTTCTGCCGAATTCTGTCTGCAGAAATGTATTGGAAGAAATATAAATAAGAATCCCAGCTGGACGTAATAGTTCCGTTCCGCGCTTATAAAAATAAACATAGATATCCGCAGTGCTTGTATAAATTTCAGGGAATTGTTTTTTTAATATCGGTTTAATTGGTCCGATCCATTTTTGTTGTACATAGGGCGGGTTACCGATAACAATATCAAATCCGCCCTCTTGGAACACCTCTGGAAACTCAACCTGCCAGATAAACCCTTCTGGATTTTCTTGCCATCCTTGGATCTGCTCTTTGAGTTCAGCAATCTCCTCTCGAAGTCTCTGCTTTTCAAGATCGTTGTGGGTAACCAGATATTCGGCTTGATGTTCTTGTATCTGCTGGATAAGCGGTACCGAGAAACCGGTCTGTTCAGTTGAGGGTGTGGGACCTGTCAAGCTGTCTCCCGTTGCAACTTTATAGTCCAGGTTTGGCAGCGGTTCAGGCGTATCGCCTTCATAGTCAACTGCAAGGCTAAGCCATAAACGGAGCATAGCGATATTGACTGCGAATTCGTCTTTGTCCACACCGTAAAGATTGTTTTGTATGATGTCAAGTTTACGTTGATATATTGTTGAGGAATCAATTTGGTTGCTTTTGAAAAGTGCATCCCGCAAACGCAGCAATTCGCTCATCATGCCAAGCAGGTATGCCCCACTACCACAAGCTGGGTCACATATCCGTAACGTTTGCAACACCTTTAGCACATTTTCTGGATCGCGAATTTTGGTTGCATCTCCATCATCAACAAACTTTTTGAGACATTCCTCTGTCTCATCAGTCTTATTCTGGAGACAAATTTTCAGGCTTTCGCGGCACATAAAGGAGACAACTGGACGCGGTGTGTAGTAGCTGCCGGTGTCGTGCCTGCCGGTAACGAGTTCTTCAAACACTTTTCCCAGCATTTCCGGGTCAACTGCAACCTCAACGTCAAGTGGCGTGGATTCGGTCACCGTGAAGTTGTATCGTTCAAAAAGTTGCAAGATTTCTGCAAACTTTTCGTTAGGAATTTGGATGGCGTTGCGTTCATCGTGTTCCTGCATCTCAAAGAGGCCGCCGTTCAGAAACGGGACTTCTCCTCTACGTTCAACAATCTCAGGTATGTTGTTAGGTGAGCCTCCGGGAGTACCAAGTCCATGAAAGAAAGCCCAATAGAGTCGGTCATTGAGAAAGTTCTCAGGATGTTCTAACTCCCCTGTATCCTCCCGCAAGCGAGGGGAAGTGGCGTCGAAAAGTGCGCGGAGGTAATCTCGGTTACCGTTGTAGGTGAGCCAACCCTTCTTTTCAATAAACCGTAGGAACATCAGTCGGTTAAAGAGTCGTTGGGTATAGAGTCTTTTTGCTTCTTCAAGGTTCTCAGGAATGCTTTCAACAGCATCTTCAACTTGTGCAAAGACGCGTTGGTAATCAGCAAAGAATTTATCGGTAACTATCTCAACGTCAAAAGCTTCTTTCCACGCTTTTAGCCATGCTTCGTCATTTTGAAAACCTTCGCTTGGAAAAGCGAGCGCGGGGAGATTGTATTCACAAAGCGTGCGGATATGTGTATCTCCCTGTTCCCAAGAGAAGATGGAAAGCACAGACCGTCGCCAGTTTTCGTTAGCAGCGAAGTGTGCAAAGGCGAAACGTTGAAAGTCGGTTGTAGTACAGATAAAGAGGAGTTGGTCGTGTTGCCAAGCGGGTAGGTTTGGATCTCGGTCGCGCCTCTCGACGAGTCCCCGCAGCACACGACGCAGCGCAGTTCGGTAGACAGACTCGCTGTTAAATTGAAGGAAAAAGATACCCCACGGTTGTGTTTCTTCTCCGGACAGTGTGGGACGGATACGTGGGAATGGTGGCAGCTGCTTGCAATCAACGATTCGCTCTTCAGTAGTTTCGTCAAGGTCAAGGTCTTCGGGCGACCACGGAAAAGCCACATCTTCAAGTTCTACGTCTTCGGGGATGTGCCAATCAAGTTTATCACGGAAGAAGTCTAAGAGCGTGTCAAAGTCACAGATGTTTTGGATGTCGTTTGGTGTAATATGGGGCATAGTTACCTCAATTATAGGACACAGTTTTGGTAAAAATTTTAGGTCGGTTTCACATGCATTCAAACCGACCTATGTTCTGTTAATGATTTTCGATGATGTTGGATGTTTTTGGTAGTTTTCACTTTGAATTCGTCAAGGGGTGGACAACCACAGAAAATAGGACGATGCTTCATCCCTTTAAAATGGACAAATCCAAAATCTTGAAAATCTTCTGTAGTACAGACGAAAAGCACCCTATCTTGTTTCCAGAAAGGGAGTGACGCACTACGGCCTCGCCTATGAACAACCCCTCGGAGAACACAGCGCAAAATGGTACTTGATAGATTAATTTGTACATTATTCTGAAATTGAACAATGAAGATTCCCCATGGGTTCTTACTATTTAAAAACTTTAGATGGAATAGACGAAGTTGCCAACAACCTATGATGCGTTCCTGAGTCTTGGGATCAAGCTCAAGGTCTTCTGGAGACCAGTAATAGGTCAGATCTTCAAAATCTGAACCGTCATCGGGGATAGGCCAATGAAGTCTACTTTTCAAAAGTGCAATTATTGATTCAAAATCGTGAACTGTATGGGATTCGTATGACATTTTTCTTAACATTTTACCATTATAGCCAAATAGGCGTTCTCCTTTCTAAATAGAAAATAAGGTAATGCAGCTTAACAAATTTCCATCCATGCGATGAGTTCAGGTTTTTCTCCCATCTGTGCTTGTATCTTCATAAGGTGCTTTTGAATGTGTTTTTCAACCTTTTTCAGAGCATCTCTAAGTCCACCTGGCCCTTCATCAGTATACCGTTCCGTTTCTATATCACAACGAATTTCGGGCCAAATTTTCCTAACATCCTCAATAACTTCATCATTATCAACGTCATAGAAGTACCATTTTATTTCATCGCTTATTGGTATACGATAACAACAAAAAACACCGACATCCCCAATACGTTTGAGGGGAATTATCTCACCATCACGATTATGCATCAGTGGAGGGGTGACGTTTACATCTTTGCCTGAAAAGAGACGTTTTGGCAGGTTTGGCAGTTGCCCCCACAACTCAGGGTGCGATTCAGAGATACGTTGGCGTTCCAGATTCATCAATTCTTCAACGTTTGCCGTGCCATCATAGCGTTCATTGAAAAGGCGTAAAGTTTCGTTGTCGTCATCAGGTGAAACAAACTTCCCTTCAATACCGAGTGCCCTGCTAATACGTAAAATTTTTCCATCAACGCGTTTGCGTAGTCTAAGGATGTCCTCAAGTTCTGCTGGTGGGAGAAAATTCCAGACATGGACGGTTGGGTCTGTGCGGTTAAGCCTTGTTTCAATGTTCATGTCAAGTCGTCTGTCTAATCTACCGATACGTTGCATGAGTCGGACAGGATTCCAATGCAGGTCATAATTGATAATAACAGACGCGTCTTGTAGGTTAAGCCCTTCGGCAAGCACATCTGTTGTAATCAGTGTGTTAACAGGTACACCACTTTGATAAGGTGTTTTCCCATTGTAGAAAGGTGAAAATCGTTCTATGATTTCCTCTCTATTCACTTTACGTCGACTGTCAATTTGTGCGATATCCGCAACACCCGCGTTCTGCAGTTGTGTGTAAAGATACCGGGCAGTGTCACAGAATTCGGTAAAGATGAGTCTTTTTTCATAAGGTGCAGATTTTAAGAGTTTCAGAAGTTGCTGAAGTTTATCATCTTTTTCGGTGTCCGGTTCGCCGCCCACTTCGTCAGCATAGAAGGATCTATAAATTTTACTGAGGAGAAGTGTCAAGAAGTTCATATCGTCTACGACATCACCAAAGAGATTATCTAAATCATGATCCTCTGGGATAAATTCGTTTTCAGTTTCAACCGAAGCAATGTCATTTTCTTCTTCGAGTGGGTTGGCTACAACATGCGTTTGTAAAGTTTCAAATGCTATTCTATCTTCTTGTAGTCTAAAAACTTGTTGAGGTTGTTCTGGCAAAATATCATCCTCTTCAAGACGTTCCCGGATGTGATCCTGCACAACGCGCCACCATCTCCGATTCGTTCCTTCCCACTCTTTGAACCGTTCTGGCGCATACTTTTTAAGCCATTCCGCCATCTTAAGAAGCAAATTTTCAACGGTAGCTTCAAATGATCGCCATGAGCTTTCCAAACGTTTTAGCACCAGCGTTCGAATTAGACCTACAATCTGTTTTTGACGATTCTCCAACTGTTTTTCCGGTTTTTTGTGATACCTAACCGTGTTGTAGATTGCCAAATTAATAAACGGATAATTTCTGTCAAAAGCAGTCCTGAGCTCATCATAGAGGGACCCATAAACTTTTTTGAGCGAATAATCTACAGTAGGTTCAATAATACGTTTGGGAAAAAGGATGTCAATACCAGACTCTTGTTCAGATTCCTTAATGTATTTGCGGCTGCGCTGTATAAGTACCTGTTTTAGTATCGGGTTTTGGCGTAAGAAATCTTCCTCTTCAACTTGTTCGGCAATTTCCGTGTCTTCTTCCTCAAGTTGTTTTTCTATATCGCGAAAGTGTCTACGATAATCATGCACACCGATGTTCTTGAAGTAGTCCCTTTGATCCTGTCCGAAATAGTTAATGAGATGATAAATGTCGTTTAAACTGTTATTGATTGGCGTGGCTGTAAGTAGGTAGAGTTTTTTATTTTTGGCAATATCCATCAAGAGTTTACCACGGTTTGAGCTGGCATTCCGAAAATGGTGTGCCTCATCTATAATAATAACATCCTTGTGTTCACGGAAATATTCAAGATCATCATCACTGATGCCACCTTTGCGTCCAAGGTCTGTATGCAGTTTGATATCGTAGTTCTCCTTAAGAAACCGTCCGTACTTTCTTTGGAGTCGTAGTTTAATTTGACTGTTCCAAACGCTTTCCGCAATTGACTTCGGGGTAATCAACAACACGCGTTTATTTTCTCTCAGCGCGCGTTCAAGTATCATTAAACCGATGTATGTTTTACCGCTACCGACACCATCACAGACAAGTGCACCTTTCCATGTATCTGCTATCTGGAGTGCTGCGTGATAACCATCTTTTTGGTATTGTGATAGCGTTCGGTAAATAACGGATTCGTTTTCTTCCCATTCGTCAGCGGGTTTTTCGCGTCCCTCAAAATATGCGTGAAGTGCTTTTGCGTAGATAGTGAATGGCGGATGTTTCTTAAGATGTCGTTCAATAGTCCGAAGCAGCTCTGCTTTAACTTCAGAACCTTCTTCCCAACGTTCATCATACCACTCGCGGAGTTTAACAATATGGGTAGGGTCAGTAATGAAGGTGTTTAATTCTACGTTTTGGGTAAGACCGGGTAGTGTAAAGTTGGAACTGCCAACGGTAGAAAAGTTGACTGGACTTGAGTCCTCTGCTTGCATCAGATTAAGTTTCGCGTGAAATTTCGCACGATCATAAACACGAACCACAATCTTTCCGCGACGAATTGCGGTCCGAACATCTGCAAGACCTTGCAAGGTATCATCCTTTTCTTTTACGGATTCCAGACTTTCATCTGTAACTGTTTGTAAAGCTTCAATCAGATGTTCCTTTGTACGTCGAGAGGTTTCGTCCCCCATCAGGATCCGTATTCCATCAAGGTGTTGCCATGTTTTTCCGAGCGATAGAAATGCACCGATTTCAAATGTCCCTGTCGCGATATCTAAGTTTACACTTCTTATCAGAAGAGTTTCCAGAGCCTTAAGGAGTGTATTATCATCAACATTATCAATAATTGTCGGTATTTGCATATTTATTAAACTTTCTATGAAGTTCTTTCGGAATTAGTCGTTTTAGGATTTTTGATTTATGAAAACGCTACACATAAAAACTATCCAATCTTACTCAGTTGTGTTAGATACCGCGCCGTGCGGTGCTGGGTAAGATTCTCTATCAAGTTTTCATGACTTAAGTAATGTTAGGATATATGGAGGGATATTGTCAAGCAAAAAAATTAGAAAAATGTTTAATCCCGAAACCATAGATTCAACGCTGGACTGAACAAACCACCTTGTGCATCCGGTTCAATCTCTACGATGTCTCCTTCGCAATAATAGATTAAACTGCCAACAGCGATGTGAACCAGTTCGCAGTATCACTATTTTGTGCCATAGTATCAAGCCTCTCTAATGTGGCAGCAGTGGAAAGTATATCACAGATTTTCAGTAAAATCAAAGAGTTATCGTTGCTTATGTAGACACAGTTTTGGCACTCACGCATTCCTTTACATATCTAAATTAAAATCACTCAGCGGAATATAGTCATCAACAATAGGACGATTTTTCTTACCTCTAAAGCGTACAAAGCCAATATTCTGAATATTAGACTGGACAGTCTAATAAATAATGTTGTAAAATGCCTTTAGTCAATGAGTCAATGCAAACTTAAATACTTCATTAAATTTGCAAACGTTAAGGTGAAAAAACAGATGGAAAAACTAAAAGAGCTACACATATCAAACGATGTGATGGATGATCCTGATGAGCTACGCACTCGGATGGAAGAAGCAGGATATCTCTTTTTTAAGAAACTACAGGATCCAGACAAGCTTTGGGAATTGCGACGAGAAATGCTGACGACGATGCAAGAGGGTGGTTGGCTCGTTGCAGGTACTGACCCATTGGATGGAATTGCTAATATTTCTACGCAATGCACTGAAGGTGATCCTGAATATACGGATGTATATCATGAAGTGTATAGGTTGGAAGCGTTTCACCGTTCAGGTCACTGGGACGAGGTCGTTGATATGGTGGAGAAGATTATTGGTAGACGGGTGCTACCGCATCCGCAAAAAATTGCGCGATTGTGGTATCCAAAGTATACTGAACATACTACACCGATACATCAAGACTTCGTTCACTTCCAAGGTAATTTCCAAACCTATACTTGTTGGTCACCGGTTGGTGATTGTCCAATAGAATTAGGTGGATTAGCAGTTCTCCCAGGTTCACACAAAATTGACGTGGTTATGGAACATCACTTCTCGCTTGGTGCGGGTGGTCTTTGTGTGAATACAGATGAGTTGTCGGGTGAATGGCATACGACAAACTACGAGATAGGCGATACACTGATATTCCCCGCCTTGACTATCCATAAAGCACTTCCAAATTTGACTGAAGATAGACTCCGTGTTTCATTAGACAACCGTTATCAAGCCGTTGACGATCCGATTGCTGAACACATGCTTGAACCCCATCTCAATATCTTCAACTCACTGCAATGGAAGGATGTCTATCAAAGTTGGGAATCCGATGGACTCAAATACTATTGGAAAGACCTTGATTTGACTGTAATTCCAAGAGATTTTAGCTACATTATGAAAGGGTTTGCGGAAGCATTGGAACTTGCAAAAGATGGTGATGAACGGGCTGTCTATCAGTTAAGGCGCATCATCAAACGCGATCCGACAGCAGAGATGGCAGTGCAGGCTACAAAGGTTCTGCAGGATGTGGGTATTGAAACTACAGTCAATTAATCGGGTGTGTAAAGTTTTGGGCAAAGTATTGATTTTTTGCTTATGTTCGGTTTTGTTTGCATAGCACTCCGCTGGAGTGCGGCCACTTGACATACATTTTTCTATAGACATATTGCTCCGCTGGAGCAAAGAGCGTCCTTGACAGGTAAGAGATATCCTCACGCCAGAGGCGTGATATGTCTATAGAACTTACAATGTCCAAAACACTTTTACGCGGAGCAGGATTCCGATGAAACTGTGAACCAAATGTTTGCTAAGTTAGCATACATTTTGTAATTATTCGTTGAGGACAATACCTTCACTATCTAACAGAATGCGGTACAAAAGACGCAATCTAACAGAATGCGATACGAAAGACGCAATCTAACAGAATGCGATACAAAAGACGCAATCTAACAGAATGCGATACAAAAGACGCAATCTAACAGAATGTGAAACGAAAGACGCAATCTAACAGAATGTGAAACGAAAGACGCAATCTAACAGAATGCGGTACGAAAGACGCAATCTAACAGAATGTGATACAAAAGACGCAATCTAACAGAATGTGAAACGAAAGACGCAATCTAACAGAATGCGGTACAGTCTTATGAATTATTCTTGAGACGAGTTTTTAGACATGTCTTTTACATATTCATAAGTCCATTCTACGATTTTGTACCCCAGGTTTGTATAGAATAGGAGTGCTCGGTAATTGTCTCTACTTGTATTTAGTATTGCATGACGGTAACCGACTTTTTGCATTTCCTGTAGTGTATACTGTAGTAAGTATTTTCCGTAACCTTTGCCTTGAAACTCCTCTTCAATACCGAGCCAACCGGTATATATCCAATCTTGTGCTTTTGGATGTTTTGAAAACTCACCTGCTGAGACACATTCACATTCCCCCACATCTTCTTTTTCTTTTATTGCTTTTACGGTGCAGTTTGCGCGTTCTCCCTTACCATCTTCCCAATTAATAGTTAGCTCTACTGATTGGTCTGGATGTACTGGTTTAGCATCAAAGTTCTCCCAATTTAGAGATGCCCAACCGTTTACTGGTTTATAACCGTTATATGCCAGCAGCGCTTGTATGTGGTCAAGATAGTTTGACAGACTGTTATATTCAAACTGATGGAAACGATAGCGTGCCTCTATGTCTGATGAGAAGGCAACTATTTTGTTGATATCAAAGGTCGTCAAGAATTCCTCAGCTTGCCTCCAGTACTGCTTGTCCTGCCATTCGTTCTCCGCGTTTGTAACTCAAGAACTTGATATATCCTACAATGTCCTTATCATCATTGTCATACTCTCTAACACCTACGTGGACAAATGCGATAATTTTACCGCTATGAATAGCGATAAACATGTTTTCCTCATCAAGTGCTTCTTCACTGCCTTCTTTTCCTCCATTTAGCTTCCACAATACTTTCGCGAGTTCACCTTCCTTGATCGGATAGCAATTTGGCAAACCTTCAATATGTTGATTGTAGAATCTCGTTAGAGGTCTTAATAGATCATCTGAGTATTTTAAAATTTCCATCTATTTATTACCTGATTCTTGGTTGAGATTTTTTAAGTACCCATAAGTCCAATCAACAACTCTGTAACCGCAGTTACCATACAATAGAAATGCACGGATATTCTCCGAATCAGTACTGAGAGATGCATGTCGATATCCGATGTTATAGGACTCTTGAAGAGAAAACTGAAGTAAGTATTTTCCAATACCTTGTCCTTGATAGTCATCTTCAACGCCGATCCAATCGGTATAGACCCAATCTTGTGCATCAGGATGTGAAGAATACCTTCCGCCAGAATTACACCAACAAACACCGACTTTTTTCCCATCCTTGTATGCTGTTATGTTACAGTTTGGGAGTTTACCCCGTCCATCATACCACTCAATAGACAGTGTAACTGGAATTATTGGTGGCGTTGGTGTTACTTTGAAGTTCTCCCAGTCAAAGAAAGCCTGTCCATGTATTTGTCTGTAATCGTTGTCTCCAAGAAGAGCTTGAACGTGACCGAGAGTATCGGATAGTTGTGCATAGGCGAAATGGTAGCAGGGATATCTGTGATGTCTATCATAAGCATAGATTTTTGTCACATCTCTTGATTGGAAGTAGCATTCAGTCTTTTTAAGAATCTCGTGTCCTGCTTGTCGGTCATTCACATTGAAACCAAAAAACAGTATATGTGCAGTTTTGTCATTATTGCCATCTCTATCTTGTTCCATGCCTGAGTGAATAAATGCTTTTACGTTCCCATCTTGCAAAGCGACATAAGCAATCTCAGATTCAAAATCGTCCTCATCATAATATTTGGATTTTCCTAATACGCCACTTGTTGCGAACTCCAAATCTTCCTCTTTGACAGGATAACAGTGTGGAACATCAGCTGTGAATTCATTGTAGAATTTTGTCAAAGGAGTCAGTAAGTTGAGGTTATATTGGATTATCTCCATCAGTGAATTCAACCCTCCGTTATGGCACTTCCCATAGCAATATTGAACCGTCAACACTACCACTTGCGAACGTCTTCCCATCAGGTGCAAATGCAATTGACTTGACCAACCATTTATGTCCAGAGTATGACTTTTTAAGAGTCTGCGTTCCTATCTCCCACAAATTTATTAGTCCATTTCTTCGGGCAACAACAACTAAACTGCCATCAGGAGAAAAAGCAAGGTATTCTGGTCCATGCATCATGTTTAAGGCAAAATCCCTCATAACTTCCATCATTTTTTCAGGTTTTTGTTCACCTATTAATTGTATTCGTTCTTCCATAAGCTTTGGGCTGTAATCCAGATTAACGACCTGTTCCCCAGTCTTTACATGCCACAGCTTAACTGAGCGTCCTGTGGTAGCCAGCAGAACTCCGTTCGGAGAATACGCAATTGAATAACCGTTCCCAGTGTCTGGTAGCATCATCTTCTGTTCACCTGTTGCAACATCCCAGAAACGGACTACACCGTTGAAACCGCCGCTTGCTAAGGTTAGATTATCAGGTGAAAATGCCACAGAAAAAGCACCTCCGCGTTCTTCTTCAAGCTTATGTATTTGAACACCAGTTTTTGTATCCCATATACGGATTGTGTGGTCATTTGCGCTTGCTAACAATTTGCCATCTGAGGAAAACGCTACTGCACGGACTTCATCAGTATGTCCTTTCAGCGTACGATTATATTCACCGATAGTACTATCCCATAAACTGACGTTTCCGTTCCAATCGCCGCTTACGATGGTACGATTATCAGGTGAAAATGCTAATGCAGCGATTGATGTTGCCCCTTTTTGCTCTTTCATAAGAGTCGATTTTTGGGTTCTGGTTTCTAAATCCCACAATGCTATACCATGACCAGCCGTACTTGCTAATGTCTTGCCATCTGTAGTGTATGTAAGCGAATCCGCGTTGTGTGTATAATTCTTGATGCTCAATTTGATTGTACCTGTCTCAAGGTCCCAAAAATGGATGTTACCAACCCAATGTGTACCGATAAGAGTTTTTTTATCTGGTGAATATAGGAGTTCTGTAACCCCATCATCAGGAATGTGAATTACTTGCTCAACGTTTTCTGTCGTTACATTCCAAAACTGTATATTCTTATTATAACCGTAGCCGCACGCGAGGTAGTTACCATCATGACTAAACTGTCCAGTGGTAACCAATTTCGATAGTCCTATTAATGTGCTTTTATGTTCTCCGGTCTCAACATCCCACAACCGAATAGTTCCATCCTTACTTCCACTTGCGATTAGGGAGCTATCGGGTGAAAAGGTAACAGTCATAATCCAATCTGTATGACCCAAACACTCATGTTTGAGTTGACCTGTATCTACATCCCAGAGTCGGAGTGTAGCATCTAAACTTCCAATCGCTACTGTCTTGCCATCAGGTGAGAATTCTACTTGTAAGACTTGACCCTTATTCCCTAAGAGTTTATGCTTGAGTTTATCAGTGGTTAAATCCCACAAGATAACATTTCCACTATGATGTCCACTTACAAGTAAATTCCCATCTGATGAAAACGACAACGCCCCTACATCATTGTAGTCAGTTGAAGAGAGCACACTGTGCTCACCAGTTCTTATATCCCACAGTCGTATTGATCTGTCTTCACCTAATCCGCCGCCACTTGCAAGCGTGAACCCATTTGGTGAGAATGCAACTGATCTTACGGAAGTCTCATGTTCAGTATAGAGAGAAATAGGATCACCTGTCTGTGCATCAAATAACCAAACCCCGATTTGACTTGCAATCGCTAAGTGTTTGCCATTTGGCGAAATTGCTATATCCTCAATTCCACCTATGCCGAGTCGTGCAACTGCTCCTTCTGGTAGACCCATCTTGGTAATGTCTGGTGGCTCTCCGTAAGCATTGAATAGTCCGTTCACACATAATAACATTGAGATGACAACTAATAAGTTAAGTGGTTGATAAAAATATGCTTTTCTCATGATAGTCCTCCTCTTATTGTGATGGTGTCTTTGGATCCCTTTCCTTTTAACAACTTTTCGGATGCACATATTCATTCAGGTACTTTCAATATAAGTAATGACCCATCTGCACTTCCACTTGCGATTGTCTTTCCATCAGGAGAAAAGACCATTGTTTCCACATCTGATTTGTGCTCAGTAAATGTCTTAATTAATATTTGCGTCTCTATATCCCACAGATTTATGACTCCATTTTCCCGTAAGACGGCAAGTTTATTTCCAACAGGAGAAAAAGCGACAATATGAGCAGAAACCCTCAGACACTCATGGAATCTTCTCATTTTTTCAAGATCTCCAGCTGCTGATGCTAATTGCATTTGCCCTTTAATATTCTCCATCGTGCCTGGATCTAAATTGAGGATTTCCTGTCCTGTAATTGCATGCCATATTTTTGTAGTTTGTCCTGAAGTTGCGATCAATACTCCATTAGGTGAATATGCGATAGAGTTTCCATTACCTTGTGTCTGAATAGTCATCTTCTGTTCGCCATCTGTAACATTCCATAAACTTACAATGCCATTAGAACCTACGCTTGCCAAAGTCTGGTTATCAGGGGAAAATGCGGCTGCAAATGGACCACCATCCAGTTTTTCAATCGTAAGTATTTGTTCATAATTATTTGTATTCCAAATATTGATTGTCTTCTCACTATTTGCGGTTGCTAACAATTTACCATCTGAGGAAAAGGCAATTGAACTTATTCCTTTTGCATACCCTTCCAGAACCTGTTTATGTTTACCCGTAGTAAAGTCCCATAGATTAATTATCCCATCCCAGTCAGCACTTGCGAGCGTGCGATTATCAGGCGAAAATTCCAGAGAATGCATAGATGCTATCCCCGATTTTTGAAAACCCTTTAGAGTCCTCTTATGAGTTTTTGTTTCTACATCCCATAATTCGACCGATGCTCCGTTTGTGCTTGCTAATGTTTTGCCATCTATTGCGTATGCTAATGCACGGAAAGTATGAAAGTCACCTTTAATGCTGAATTTGTTTGCTCCAGTTTCAAGGTTTATTAAGTGAATATTTTCGCCAGATTCCAAGCTGACAATTGTCTTTTCATCTGGCGAATACAGAATTTTCAATGCACCGTCCCCTGGCAGCGTTAAAGAACTCTCTTGTTGTCCTATAGTGACATTCCAGAACTTTATTTTTCTACTCTCGCTGGAACCACTTGCAAGGATGCTACTATCTGGACTAAACATTATGCTATCAATTACTTTCTCCTGCACGTCAATTGTCTTTCTGAGTTGTCCTGTGTCAGGATTCCAGAACCGTATTGTACCGTCCTTACCTGCACTTGCCAAGTTAGTACCATCTGGAGAAAAAGCAATTGTATCAACTCTATCTGTGTGTCCAGTAAATATATGTTTAAGGCGTCTACTTTCTACATTCCATGAGTAAATTTTGTTATTTAAACTTGCAATTGCAACAGTATTTCCATCAGGTGAAATTGCTATTTCAAGAACTTGCTTGGTATTTCCAGTAAGGATATGCTCCCGTTCCCCTGTAATCGTATTCCACAAACTCACATTACCACTACGACCGCCACTCATGAGTAGAAGTCCATCTGGAGAAAACACTAAATCGCCAACATCTTCCTTGTTACGTATAGAAAGAATCCTTTGCTCACCTGTCCGAGTATCCCATAGCCGTATTGAATTGTTATCTCCAAGACCGCCGCGGCCTGCAATCGTTACACCATCAGGTGAAAAAGCTACTGACCTAACCGCAGGACCTTGTCCAGTAAGAAGTGAAATTGCATCACCTATTTGTGTATCATAGAGCCAAATACCGATACTACTTGCAACAGCTAACTTTTTACCATCTGGAGAAAGTGCGATATCCTCAATCATTCCTTTACCGATTCGTGCTATTGCATTATCGGGTAGACCGAATTGTGTATGGTCTGATGGATTTCCGTTTGCAGAGGATAATCCGTGAACACATAATAGCATTGAGACTATAACATATATGCTTTGCTGTTGAAATAAAAGTGATCTTTTCATGAAAGTACTCCTTTTAAGGGACTCTGACACCGCAAACAAATCATCATCAAACTACTGGATTTCCCAAAGTAGAATTGTCCCGTCCCCGCTTCCACTGGCAAGCGTCTTTCCATCCGGACTGAAGACAACTGAACTTACTCCACCGGAATGTCCAGAAAGAGTTTTCACATTTTGCCCTGTTACTGTAGATGAAAGCAGAACAGTATTGTCTACTACACTACCTGTTGCGAGAGTATTTCCATCTGGTGAAAAACTGATGGCATCAACTGTACCACCTCCACAATAAGGCAGACTGGCATGTCCAGAAAAGGAATGCATTACCTGTCCTGTATTGATGTTCAATATGTCTACAACCGAACTATTTCCACATGCTGTAGCAACTGCATCCCCATCTGGAGAAAAGCATATAGCTGAGAACCCATCCGTTGTTGCTGTTATAATTCTTTTATCTTGTTCTGTGACGATATCATAGATACTGAGCTTAGCCGGGTCCCCTTCAGTAGCACCAGATATCCCAACAGCAATTGTTTGTCTGTCTGGAGAGAAACTGATTATACCGTATAGACCAGAGAGTGTTTTTTTATTCTCACCCGTTTTTACATCCCAAAAACGCACTGTATGATCACTGCCATGACTCAGTATTGTTTGTCCATCTGAAGAAAAATACACATCACTTACGTTGTTCTCATGTCCAGTGAATGTCTTAATAAGGTCTCCTGTATTGTTATCCCATATAGTGATGGTATAATCACTATTTCCGCTTGCTATAGTCATCCCGTCAGGTGAAAAGGAAACATTATTGACCCTTCCTTCGTGTCCTGCAAGTGTTGTCAGATTTTGTCCAGTGATTGTATCCCATAGATTCAACCTACCTTCTGAGTCGGCACTGACGAGTGAATTTCCATCAGGTGAGAATGTGAGATCAATGATGCTATAAGTGTATTCCGCAATTGTCTTCAAGAGTTGTCCAGTGATTGAATCCCATAATCGCACCGTGTTATCCTGACCCTTACTAAGCAGAGTTAATCCATCGGATGAAAAGGAGATTGCATTGACTCTCTCAGTATGACCGATTAGTTTTTGCAGTTTTTTACCAGTATTAGTTGACCATAGATGTATCGTCCCATTAGTTGCACCTGTAGCCAAAATTTTCCCATTCTGTGAAAAAGTCATGGTTGTGACACTGTTTTGACTTTGTTCAGTATGGATTCTTTTGAAGTCTCCAGTAGTGGTATCCCATAAGTAGACCACACCCTCGGACCTATCTTCAGTAGCAAGTATTTTTCCATTGGGTGAAAAAGAGATACTTGAGAAAGCTTCTTCTTCAAAATAGTGTGTTGATTTCTCAAATCGTTTTTCATCCTTAGGGTTAATATCCCATAGAGACACGGTTTTATCATTTTCATTCCAACTATTCCTTTTTCCTCGTAAAATAAAAAGTTTGCCACTTTCATAAGAAAAAACAATATCGTTAATGACACTATGTTTATTAGATTCATCCGCTTCTTTGATTGATTTCAGATGTTGTCCTGTAGCAACATCCCATAACTCTAAGCTTTCATCATATCCTCCCCATGACGTTGCGACCTTACTCCCGTCAGGTGAAAAACGAACTTTTCTAATGACAGAATCTTCAGGAATCTTGATAGTCCGTATACTCTGTCCTGAGTCAATATCCCAGAGTACTAACTCATGCAAACTCCAATAAGCGAGGATTTTGGATTTGTTATCAGGTACAAAAGCAGCTCCGCCGAATCTGGTGATAAAGTGACCGTCAGGTTCAGTCAGTTTTTGTAGAAGTTCACCTGTTTTTCCATCCCAGAACTTGATAATGGTATCAAAATCATAGAAATCGTTTGTCTCCAGAGTGGCTATCACAGTTCCACCGGGTGAATAGATAGTCTTATAGATTCGACTTTTTTCATCAGAAAACACAGCGATAAGATTCTCGGTGGAAGTATCCCACAACAATGCGGATCCGTTCGGTCCTTCGGTAATAAAAGTCTTTCCATCGGGTGAGAAGCGAATGCTATTCAAAGCTGTTGACCGATAAGTGTTTTCAGTAAGTTGATTTAGTTCTTTACCGGTAATACTGTCATATATCCGCACACCTACTGAACTGGCAACAGCAAACCGAGTACCATCTGGAAAATATGCTATCTCTTCTAAAGTTCCTTTACCGATGCGTAGTTTAGCACCATCAGGTAGATTCGATGTGGTGCTGTCTTGCGCATGTAAATTAGGATGAAACAAAAAGAGAAAAACGAAGAGGTATATACTAAACCGATTAATTGTCTTCATAATGGCATATCTCCTTGTGTTTGTAAAGTTGACAGGATGGGTTTCTAACGATGTCTTTTGAGGTAGGAGATCGCCCCTTAACGCAAAGACGTCAATTTAGTGATTTTCCCAGGGCGGTTTCCTAACCAATTCAGAATACCAAACGCGTATTTTGCCGGATCCTTCGCGAAAACCATTATGAACGCAATTGGCACAAACCCGGTTCGGTTAGGAAACCGCACCTACCTTCCCGATCCCGCTGGCGAGGTTTCCTAACCTCGCCAAATTACCTAAATATTATCTTAAACTTCATTTACTCAATACGACTTCAACCTGTAAACTTTATCAGTTTGATCAACGTTAATATGTATATCTAACTTGTAAACTTCATTAGCTGGATCAACTTTAATAAATATGTACATATAATTTGATAAAAGGAAATGATAATGACAGTCAAAAAACTTGTTACAGCCCTGTTTGTTCTTACAATCTCTCTAACACTGTTTAGTTGTGGTGGCGATGACCCAATAACCCGAAAACCTAAACAAGTACCAGATGTTGCGCAAGAAGAATTAATTGGTTATTGGAATGTCGTGTCAATCAACGATAAACCTCCGCTTGATATCGTTCACGCCTACGAACCACCTATAGATGTACCAGATATAGAAGGCGTTAAGTCTATTGCTAACACAGACGTATCGGATGAACAGGAAGAATATGAAATAGATATTGATACCTTCCACCTTAATTTCGCAACAGATGATTCATTTGTTTTAAATGCTCAATTTCAGACAACACTCCCGCTACTTGTCCAAGATGCTCCTGACACTGTCCCAGATGCTCCTGACACTAATCAACCTGATATAGATGCTGCACTTAGCAAGGGAGGTCGCATGATCTATGGAAAAGTTGAAATCAGTGTCAATTTATCAGGTACTTACAGTATCATTGGAGAGCCTATGCTATTCTTAAACACAAAAGATAAAAATTTAAGTCTAACGGCTGTAGATGAAGGCACTTTTAAAAGCGAACTGATGCTTGTTCACGAAGCAATCAAAAACAGGTATCTCAAAAAATTCAATGACGTTATTATCAAGCCTTTCAGTAGAACTTTCATCACATTAGAAGGGAATAACCTTAACCTCGAATCACCCGGGGGCAGAACAAGAATGCACCTTGAAAAACAGTCCGAATAACTACTCATTTCCTGAGTTCATTCTATTAATGTATTGTAGGTAAGATTTCATGCCTAAACCTTACCTACATTGCCACTATCTGCCAATTCTTGGTAAATGCTACCTTGTCTCAACTTGGAATCCAGCATCTAACGCTTTTGTTACGCGGACTTGCGATTCTTCAAGATGTGCTACGCTGTAATCATCTAACTGATTCTTGGAGGCCTGTAGCACATTGCCTATACGTTCACTGATCTTTTGTAGATGTAGTCTTGCCAGTGATCTTGCATCTTCAGGGGTGCCACTATCAGCATCTAAAACGAGTTTAATTAGCTGCTTCAAGTGTTCACGTTGTAGACCGCGTCTGAAACTTGAGATAAATGAGTCGGAGTTCGTCCACTGTTTTTCAGCTGCATTCTTGTTTAGTTCTACCCAGACTGCATCTGTAATCCCAGTAAATAGTTCAGGCATAGTAAATGCGTCTTCATCGTCAGAAAACTTGAGTTCTGTATCTTGGACACGAGCCAGAACATTAGCATCAAGGAGTCGTCCAATAATCATGTTTTGATTACGAAGGATAACGCTGTGAAGTGGATAATCCAATCGTGAAGAATTACCGCTGCTTGTTCCCCAATCACTCCATCGTGTGATTGCAAGACTGTTGAGCAGTGCTGGTGGGAAGTCAAACGTCTTGTCAGATAAAGCGTGTTCCTTGATAAATGTGAGTGCTTCACGTTGTTTCTTAGCGGGGACAGGTACAAAAGGCAGACGGCCGTTTTTGTCTCCGCGATGATCTCTGTGATGGTATTGTCCACCGATAAACCGTGATGCAAGAAACATTGATGAGGTGTATTCACCAAGGAGTGATCTGAAAGCTCGTCTCACACGCTGATAACCCATGCCGTCTTTTGTTACCCTGTCTGCGATATCGTCCCAAAGTTCAGAAATAATCTGTTGTCTTCGTTTCGCGAATTCAAGCGGGTCAGCCCCTAAATCCCATCGATTCACTAATGGGTCAAGGTCACGGTACTGATACATTGAAGCATCGCCATCTGTGGCGTAACGGAGTTCTGATGTTGCGACTTTTGAAGCGATCTTCCCTAATTCTGGTAATTCTGTTTCAGGTTTATTTCCATCTATTGGTTTGTATGCGTATTCAATCACCCAATAGTCCCAGGGCCCTATAGTTGTGGTGTAGTAATCACCCTGTTTTTTGACATCCAGGGATATGTTTACAGCGTCATATTCCATGACAGAACCGTGTAAAGCTTCGCCTTTCTTCTTGTTCAATTCATCAAGCGTGTAGATGGTGCTGGCTTTGAAGTTGTGCCTTAATCCTAATGTATGACCAACTTCGTGCATGATCAATGCTTTGAGTGCTTGTCCGATGAATTCTTCAGGGATTTCACCGCCAACTTTCATCACACCTCTTGCTTGTAGAACACTTGCCATGAATCTCATCTGTCGTTCTAAACCGGTAGCGAATTCACAGTGGAATCGTGAAGAATGATCATGAGGATGTTCTTTTTCGTGTGCGACTTCATCAAAGAAGGTTGTATATTCTCTTTGCCAGTATCTTGTCCAACTCTCACCGACAAGTATATCAGCGTCCAGTATCTGTCCGGTAAGGGGATTGACCCGTGACGGTCCGATTGCAAAGGAACCTCCGACCATCCATCGGATCGTGTTGTATCGTGCATCTTCTGGGTCCCATTCTTCATGATCTTGCTGGATTCGTGCTTCAATTGCATCAACGAACCCGATTTTTTCAAATGCCTTATTCCATTCTAAAATCCCCTGTCGTACATAAGGACGATAGCGATGTGGGATTGATTTCTCAATATAGAAGATTATCGGTTCTTTTGGTGGAGAGAGTTTCGCGTTTTTGTCGGCTTTTACTAAGTGCCAGCGATTGACATAACGGACATAAGGGTCCCCACTTGTTTTCAGTGAATAGTCTTTTACGGTTGTCATGAAATGTCCAAGGCGGTCATCAGCTAAACGTGGTTGATAGTCATTGTTTGGTAGGCGTGCAAGACTGTAATGGACTGTGACTGGAATGCCGCGAGTATCAGGAATGGTATCACTTGAACCACTTCCTGAATAGACTGCATTCACTCTCAATTCAACATTTCTCGGGAATGCCTTCACTGCTCCCCATGTGCTACGTGCTTTATCAAACCTTCCACCGACACTGCCGGATAATGGAGGTAGATCGGACACAAACACAGGAGAAATATTGACTAACAAACTTTTCCGTTGTGGATGTATACTTTCAAGTTTAAGAGCAAAGAGTACAGAATCGTTATATCCTAAATTAACTGCTTCTGCTATAGGAGTGTCTTTGTCTGCGCGAAAACGGACATTCTTTCGGACCAGATGTACCTTATCACCGACTCTTTTCCAAACGAGTAGCCATTCATCCATAGTCATACCGGATAATATTCTTCCAGATGCGATGCCTCGTGCAATGCTAATCATGCATAGGAAGGGTACGTCCAATTGTGAAGGTTGAATTTCACAGTATAGGTTTTCTTTTTTCTGGTATAGATTGAAGTATCCTTGATAACTCTTACTGTCTTCTATGACCTTACTGAAATCCTCATATTCTTTTTTCTTTTTTTCAGTTGTTTGCTCTGTATCAGTCTTTGCGGGTGCTTTTTCTTCTGCGATTATCGGAATTGTTAATACACCTATAAAGATCAAACACATCCAAAATGTGATAAGCTGTCGCATCTATTTGTTCTCCTTCTATTTCTGATGTAATGTGAGTTTGACATAAGCAGTTTGCGAAAACGGTGCGGTTAGGAAAACTTACTTACCGAGGGTTTATCAGTAGAATTCAAGCATTGTGACTTTGGATTTCTTACGCTATGTTGAGGTAATTTTTTCGGACTTACGCAAAATGACTAAATTTCACCTATTTTCACAGGATTCAGGTATGTCAGAATACGCGTTTGGTATTCTGAATTGGTTAGGAAACCGCACCTACCGGGGGAGTGCGTAAGTCCTGATTTTAAAATCAACAATAGAATCGTTCAGATAGTTTCTTTCAAATTTAGAATTGTAAGACAACTGTATTATACCATTTTTTATAAAGAATTCCAATAGTGTATTTTTTCTGGGATGTGTAAATATTTTGTCACTCTATCTGTCAGAATCGCGGATTATCGCGGATGACACGGATTGCGCGGATTATTGACTTGGAAATTCAAGGATGTATGCGTAGGATAAGCATTTTTGCACAACAGATCGGCAATCAGCAAACGATTCAGTAGAGGACATTGCTTGTGAATAGCACCTTGATACACAAACTCAACAATCCGCGCCCATCTATGTAACTCGGTCGTCATTCGTGATAATCCGCGATTCCGACAGTTAAGTGGCAAAATCATTACGCGTCCATTTATGTACATAGCACTCCACATGAAGTTCAAAAATAAGTCAGGAAGTCAATCAGTCTCAAATCGTATCCTAAATTCCCCTAAAACAATAATTCCTATAAAATAGAAAACCATCGCCAACGGAATCAATATCCAGACTGAAAAAATTCCCTTCAACAAGACTAATCCTATACCCATTACAGCGGATAGAATGAGTACTTTGGGAATAAAAACTATGGCAGTAAGTTTCGCTAACCGTTTTGAGATATAAGTAAACCCAATTATAATCAGGAACAACTCACTAATAATCATTGCTATCGCTGCACCGATGTGACTGTAGTGCGGTATTAGAAAGTAGTTCAGTGAGATGTTTATTAGTGCTGTAATACCCATAAGGACAGAAAACACACCGCGTTTATCTGCTGCCCGTAGCACCGCGAATACAACGGTTGTCAAAAAGACCATTCCTCCTGTTGCGCTAAGCCATTGCAATGCTGTCGCGATCTTGCTTAATACATCCGATGTATAATTAGGAAACAGTACTGCTGTGAGTTCGTGAGAAACAATCGCCATACCAACTGCTAAAGGTACACCACATATCACCATCCATCGCAGTCCGAATGTGTATGCTTCAGACAATCTATCCCTTTCATTAACGTATAGGCGCGATAGTATCGGGAACATTGCACCCATCATGAAAGCCCCCGGTAATATTGTTAAAGCATTGACAATCGTATAGGCAAGACCATACCAGGTGTTTGCATCTAAGCCGTCTGGACTGAGTTTTGATAGCATGATCGCATCAATGCGGAAATACAGTAGATGAAACATGTTACCAAGCGCGAATGGCAATGCTTGTTGCATTATTATTACCACAGTCTCTCTACTGGGTTTAAAGCTAAGTGGAGTGAAACGGTATCTGGTATATCCGATGCTCATTATTAGGTTGATACCACTTGCCAACAACATCACTTGACAGACACTTATGATCCCATATCCGAGTAAAATAGCAGCTGTGCCGAAGAGAAAGTAAGAACCGCGTTCTGCTATAACTGTCCATCCTTCATATTGCATCTCCTCATGAGCACGGAATACGCATTTATAGAGTTGAGCAATTGAATTAACAACCTCCGCTAACCCTAAATAGAGAATCATTGTCAGGAGGTTCTGTTCATATTCCAGGACAAATCCGATCAAGATCATCAGTGTAAATGCCATGACAGAAAGAACAAGACGAACGATTAAGGCATTACCAAGATAATGACGCGTGTTCGATAGGTTGAGTGTCATCTCTCGGACTAAAGGGTTGTTAATTCCGAGTTCTGCCAGACTTGCAATGAGGTTGGTTAGTGCAATTGCAACAAAAAAACCGCCTAATTCATTCTCAGTAAAATAACGAGGCATTAACCAAATCGTTATTACGAGTGCACCAAGGCGGCCAATAATGTGAGCACTGAAGAGTGCAACAGTGTTTCTTAAGATGCGGTTCATCTAATTTATATAGACGTTGATTCCCGGATGTGATTAATTAGAAGGGCATTAATTAATGTTTCAATTGATACGCTTTGGGCGTGTGCTTTTTGACTGAGTTCCTCAACAACTTCTGGTAGAATTGCAACACGAATTGCTCGCTTATGTGGTGTTTCAAATCGAAACCAGTGTCCATCATCTTCCATAAAATCGGCAGTATCTAAATTGTCCCAAAAATTAGCTTCTTCTTGATATGAAGAAAACTCTGGTACTTGCAATTCTTTCATTTTCTGAGTCTCCAAAAATGCTGATATACATATAGCACCTTGGCTGTTTATGTGTTAATACAACCCAATTCTAACATAATTCGGTACTAATGTCCAATAATCATCACTATCTCCCTGCTTCAGCCGATTTGCACCGAGTTTGGCAACTGCTGCACCGCGCGGAACATTGAAAATATTATCGGCAAAATGTGCAGTCTTAGGGTGTATATTTCGAATGGCATCTCCATAAGTTCCTATTCCGTCACCAACGAAGATGATTGTAGATTCTGGTAAGATATGCTTTTCAAGTTCAGCTAAGAACGAATCAACCGGTAAGCAGAGGTCGTCAGATATACGCTGCCACTCTTTACCACCGTGGAATACGCCACCATAGATTTCGTTTCGTCGCGCATCAAGGATGGGACAGACTAATGCTTCTGTCCACCTAAAGTTATAAGCGATTGCTTCTAAAGTTGATACGCCGACGATGGGTTTATCAACGGCAAAGCAGAGAGATTTTGCAGTCGCTACACCTATTCGAATACCTGTAAACGACCCCGGACCGATACCGACTGCACACCCGTCTAATTCATCTGGCGTAATTTCACCCCATTTCAGCACGGTATCAATTGCAGGCATCAATCTGGAAGAGTGTGCTTGCACGATGTTGAGCGTGTGTTCAGCGACAATGTTATCATCATCTATGAGGGCAACACTGCCGATGGGTGTTGAGGTGTCAATGCCTAAGATTTTCATTCAAATTCAATCAATAATTCAGAATCGGAATTGTTGTTAAATAGGTTCTCTTTCAATACAACCTTAGGTGTAACAGAATCTGGAACATCATCTGAAAGAATTTGAGATAAGATTCTATTCAATGCTTCATTTATGTTTCCTGTAAAAGGTTTGCAAGGGATTGACAGATCTTTTAACACCTGTTCAAACCTTTTGTATCCATCTTCAATTTGAAGCTCAACCCAAAGTATATTGTTCTTATCCAGCTTTGCTCTTTGTTCGAATCTGAAAGTTTGTTAGCAACTATTAACCTGCTGTTCCGGGCGAATGCTGCATCTGCACTCTCTGGATTCCCCTTTCCCATCAACTTGACTTCACAAGGAAAATCTTTCCCGGTCTCATCAAATAGATAAAAATCGGATTCGCGTTCAGAATCTGGTAGATTTCTTTGATCAAAACACTTTATTGGTACTCGGAAAAGAGCACAAAGCGTTATCATCAATGGTTTTTCAACCTGTTTTCCTGAAGTACTCCAATATGCACCACGTAGGGCAGAACGTTTGACAGCGAGAGTATTGATAACTATTAAACTCTCATTTATATTCAAATCGACGCTGACATCTCGAAATTTTATTGTTAGTGATATATCAAGGTCATCTTGTTCAGTCAAACTGTTTATTGCCGCATATAAGGTATTGTAATGTTTATTTGAAGCATCTAAAACAATCTGTCTTCTTGCAGAATTGTAAGTGTTAGTAATTGTTTTCTTGTTAAGACCTGAATGAATAGCAATTTCGTCAGGATGGAATGTATCAGAATTCAGAAATTCCTTTTTGTACCAGGCGACAGTAACAGATTTATTTTCCAACTTTGCACAAGCTACGCTTTTGAAGAAGTCAACAGCATATTGTAAAAATTCTGCGTTAATCAACGCCAAGACTTCAGAACGATAATCCTCACCAGCAAAGAGTTTTCGAATAATGTTCTTGATAACAGCTCCAGTCACAGTCATAATGTTTTCTTCCTTTGTGTTAATTCTTCCTTTACCTCTGCAAGAGAGAGAACACGAGGTTTTAAAGTCGGAAACAGTGCAGTATCAAGCATCTGCTCTGCATGTTGAACATATTCTGTTTCTTTTTCGCAGAGAAAATAATGTCTTTCATGGGTGAGGGCAACATATCCAACAGTTCCGCTTCCACCAAATGGATCAAAGACAAGGTCTCCTTTAAATGAATAAAATTGGATAACGCGGGCAGCTAACTCAGGCGGGAAAATCGCTGGATGGACTTTATCGGTTGCAGGATTTATTTGCCAAACATTCGTCTTTTCATACTCTCCCAAAACTTTACTGGAAGAAATTGTCTCATCGTCATATTGTCGGAGATTCCAATCAATCAACTTCTCAGTTTTCTTGCGATAAACCATTACGCTTTCAGTGATAGAGTTTGCTTTGTATCCGAGTGGTTTGCGATGTTGGAAAAACCCACCATTTCTATTCTTCGCAGCATATTCAGGCTTTACCCATACAATATCGTCGATAAACTCCCATCCCATTTCTGTAAGACGTGGATGGATATCATAAGGGATGGCATACCTTTTACTTGAATGTGCACGACTGATTCTTGGCACAATAACAGGTGAAGTATTAAGTACGAAGAATCTTCCTTCCTTTGTGATGCGATAAGTCTCTTTGAATACATCTGACAAGAAATCAAGATAGGCTTTGTAACTCGGAAAAATGGTGTAGTCGCGCGCGTTGTAATACGGTGGTGATGTAAAAGTAAGATGGATAGACTCGTCTGGGATAACTTTTAACACCCTTTGAACATCAGCACATACCATAATATTTTTAAGTGCGTCCGGACTTAATGTATGATTTCTGGTTTTGCTGGTTTTTGATTTGTCAGAGCATTGCATCTCTTTTACGATGTGTTCACGAATAATCTCATTAGGATGTTCAGCAATCGATACTAAAGCCTTTTTTACTTTGGGATTTTCTTTGAAATAAAGTAATCCACGCAATGCTTGCAATATAACTTTTGGATCAGCATCCTTAGTAAAATCTATTAAAACAGGAAGCGCGGATTCAGTTTTTAGTCTGCCTATTGCTGATACGGCTTCGCGTCGAGTGACAGTATTCTTCTCTGCTTTAGCAAAAGCGATAAGGTTCATTAAAAAACGTTCGTCTTTTAACTTACCAATGTTTTTTATAGCAAGACACCGAATTTTCGGGTTACGATGTTCTAACAAAGGTATAAACAACTGTCCATCAAACCCTTCAGGTAATTTGCCAAGGTTTTTGAGTGTAAAAAGTAGATGTTGTTCTTCGTTATTTGGCACCAGGACTTTCTTTATTAAAGGATATCCTTGTTTTAATTTTTCATGTTCAATTTCAGTTTTGGTTAACATCTTTCTCATATCACTCCTTTTATAGAATAAGTTTGGTTCGTAGTATCCTAAATAAAAAGAATATTATTTGCTTTTAGGGTTAATATATGTTATCATTTAATTAGTTTATTCAAGTGGGGGATTAGCTCAGTTGGGAGAGCACTTGCATGGCATGCAAGGGGTCACCAGTTCAAGTCTGGTATCCTCCACCATTTTATTTTTCATTCCTCTCTTGGTTCTTCATTTTTCTGATCCCATACAATGATTCAACATAATAAGACACTTCCATGTATCTGGGCAAGTATCTGTGCTGTTCGTGATACCCATGTTTTGTACATAGTTTCCATCCTTATAGTATAAAGAATAGCATAACATGCAAAAGTTTTCCAATTTGATTGTGAATTTTCCACAAAAAAACTTGCAACTTTTCGCAATTTTGATATAATCTAATTCCAGACCAATTTATAAACAATCCTATATACCTGCAAAAGGAGAATGTGGTTATGCAAGCATTTGAGTATATCGCGGCAAACACGGTGTCCGAGGCTGTCGCACTGCTTGATGAAAAGGGTGACCAAGCTCGAATCCTTGCTGGTGGCACTGATCTTATCGTACAAGCAAGAGAAGGAAAACGTAATTTAGATTGGATGATAGACATCAAATCTATCCCCGAAGTTAATGAAATAGAGTATAGCACAGAAAGCGGTTTGACACTCGGTGCAGCGGTTCCATGTTATCAGATATATGCAGTTGATGACTTATGTCATGCATATCCAGGTTTAGTTGACGCCACAAAGATCATCGGAGGAACTGCTATTCAAGGACGTGCAGCGGTTGGTGGAAACCTTTGTAACGCCTCTCCTGCTGCAGATGCTATTCCACCACTGATCGTATTGAATGCAACTTGTGTCATAGCAGGTCCGAGCGGAGAACGCGAAATACCTGTTGAAGATTTCTGCACTGCTCCAGGACAAACAGTACTTGAGAAGGGTGAGATGCTTGTCTCAATAAAGATACCAGCACCACAGGAAAACTCCAGTTCATTTTATCTCAGGTTTATCCCACGTAACGAAATGGATATCGCTGTTGTGGGTGCAGGTGCTGCTGTTGACTTGGATGAGTCAAAAGAGAAGATTGTATCTGCTCGTATAGCACTTGCTGCTGTTGCACCGACACCTCTATTTGCTGAAGAAGCCAGCGCGTTACTTGCTGATAGAGAAATTTCGGATTCAGTTATTGACGAAGCAGCACGAGCAGCGCAAGCCATATCACGTCCGATTAGCGATATGCGTGGTACCGCTGAACAACGAACACACCTTGTCGGTGTTCTGACGCGTCGCGCACTCAATGGCGCAATTCAGAGAGTTAAAGAAGCTGCTTAGATTTTACATTTTGATAATTACTGCATTAAACATACTGAGAACAGACAGTATCAGTTGAACTCATACCAATTTTAATTATTTTTATTCCATTCTGCCGTAGGTCGGGTAGAGGCACGAAACCCGACAGAATAGACACAATCACTACATGTCGGGTTTCGTGCCTCTACCCGACCTACGAAGATGGTATATTATATAGTAGAAATGGTATCATTTTTCTATATTGATAAACGTTCAAGTTGTTCTCTAAATGTCAAAGGAAACCTAAACGATGGCGAGAAAATCACACGTTCAAACCACTATTAATGGTGAAACTGTGGAATTTCTCTGTGAACCTCGGCAAAGTTTGCTTGAAGTCCTCAGAGATGAACTCTACTTAACTGGCGCAAAGGAAGGATGCAATAACGGAAATTGTGGTGCATGTAGTGTCATTCTTGATGGCAGACTCGTCAATTCATGTCTGGTTCTCGGCGTAGAAACTGATGGTCAGAACGTAGAAACTATTGAGGGACTTGCAGAACCAGAGAAATTGCACCCAATACAAGACGCATTCCTTGAAAACGCTGCGCTTCAATGCGGAATTTGTACGCCCGGTTTTATAATGAGTGCAAAAGCACTTCTCGATCAAAATCCAAAACCAACTGAGCATGAAGTCAGATATTGGTTAGCAGGAAATTTGTGTCGTTGTACCGGTTATGATAAAATCGTTCGGGCTGTGCTTGACGCAGCCGAAGCAATGTAAAGGAGCATCCTTATGTCTGAAAAGAAAGATTATAAAGTTATCGGTACGCGTCCTATTCGTCATGATGGTGTTGACAAAGTTACGGGTAGAGCAATCTACGGTGCAGACTTTCAGATTACAGGACTCTTGCACGGAAGAGTGCTTCGGAGTCCACATGCACATGCAAATATAGTCTCCATTGATACAACTCGGGCTGAAGCACTCCCGGGTGTCAAAGGTGTCGTAACTGCTCAAGACCTTCCCACTGCAGAAGACAAAATGGCTGATCTTGGCGAAGGCGCAGTTAATCTAAAGTATCTCTGTGATAACATTTTCGCAAGCGACAAAGCACTCTATAAAGGACATGCCATAGCTGCTGTTGCTGCAACGAATCCACATATTGCTGAAGAAGCCTGCACGCTTATTGATGTTGAATATGAGGTACTCCCACCTGTGTTAGAAGTGCGTGAGGCGATGGAAACAGATGCACCTATTCTGCACGAAAACTTGAGAACATCTTCACTCGGAGAAACATCGGAGGAACCCAGTAATGTTGCCAGCCATATTCAGTTCAAAAAAGGTGACATAGATAAAGGATTTGCAGATGCGGATGTCGTAATTGATCGTGAATTTGTAACCGGTACAGTCCACCAAGGTTATATTGAACCACACAACGCGACAGCACATTATAACCAGGATGGACATCTGACGGTATGGTGTAGCACACAAGGTGCATTTACTGTCCGCGAACAACTTGCAGAGATACTCCAATATCCTATTTCAAAGATCAAGGTAGTTCCGTTAGAGATCGGCGGTGGTTTTGGTGGTAAAATTAATGTTTATATCAAACCCGTCGCGGCACTACTTGCGAAGAAAACCGGCAAACCTGTCAAAGTCCTGATGAACCGCGCTGATGTATTTGAAGGGACAGGTCCCACACCTGCGTCTTATATCACGGTGAAGATGGGTGTAAAAAATGATGGTAAAATCACCGCTGCACAAACCGCTATGTATTTTGAAGCTGGAGCATACCCGGGTTCACCAGTCGGTGCAGGTGCAATGTGCATTTTTGCTCCATACAATATTGAAAATGTCCTGATTGATGGATATGATATTGTTGTCAATAAACCTAAAACAGCTCCCTATCGTGCCCCAGGTGCTACCAACGCAGCATTTGGATCCGAAACAGTCATTGATGAACTTGCAGAGACATTGAATATAGACCCGCTTGAAATGCGTTTGATGAACGGCGCAAAAGAGGGTGATCACCGTGCGGATGGCCCCGTGTATCCGCGTATCGGTTTCATTGAAACCCTTGAGGCTGCAAAAGAACATCCACATTATGGGTCAGAGAACGGTAAGAAGCATCATGGCAGAGGAATTGCATCAGGATTCTGGTTCAATATCGGTTTAGAATCCAGTGTTACTATCAGTGTCAATCCAGATGGCACTGTCAATCTCGTTGAAGGTTCTACCGACATTGGTGGCACTCGTGCTTCAATTGCTATGCAGGCAGCTGAAGTCCTTGGTATCCCCGCAGAGTCTGTAAATCCAACTGTGGTAGATACAAACTCAATCGGTTATACAGCAGTAACGGGTGGTAGTCGGACAACTTACGCAACAGGTTATGCCGCTTATGAAGCAGCACAAGATGTTGTAAAACAGATGATTGGGCGCGCTGCGAAACTCTGGGATGCGGATGAAAGTAATGTTCAGTTCGCTGATGGAGAATTTTCATCTATTAACGGAAAAGAGGAACAGATCAGCTTCCGTGATTTATCATCAAGACTCGGTGAAACTGGCGGTCCCGTTGTTGGTAGAGCAACAATGAACCCCGCAGGTGCTGGTGGTGCATTCGCTACCCACGTCGTTGATGTTGCTGTTGATGAAGACACTGGAAAAGTTGAAATACTACGTTATACCGCAACACAGGATGCTGGAAAAGCAATCCATCCAAGTTATGTTGAAGGACAGATACAAGGTGGTGTAGTTCAAGGTATCGGTTGGGCATTGAATGAAGAATACATCTACAATGATGAAGGCACAATGACAAATGCAAGTTTTCTTGATTACCGCATGCCGACATGTTTAGACTTACCGATGATTGACACTATCATCGTAGAAGTGCCGAATCCTGGACATCCGTATGGTGTTCGTGGTGTGGGTGAAGTACCTATTGTCCCGCCACCTGCTGCGATTGCCAACGCTATTTACGATGCGATCGGTATTAGAATGACCGAACTCCCGATGTCACCTGACCGTCTTCTGAAAGCTATGGGTAAAATCTAAGCCCTGTATACATCATACTTTACGTATATTGGGCAAGGTGTTGACCTTGCCCTTTTATTTTAAGGTTAAATAACATGCCGATTGTTGCCATTCCAGCACTCATGCGAAACCTAACCGACGGTGAAGAGCGCATTACAATTCAGGGTGATACTATTCGAGAAGTAATTGATAACTTGGAAAAACGATACCCAGGAACTAAGGAAAAACTAATTGATGGAGACAGAATCCGTCCTGGTATTGGGGTCTATATTGATGGGGTTATTGCCAGAGTAGGAATGCATGAACGTGTCGACTCAGATGCAGAACTCTATTTCCTACCTGCAATCAGTGGAGGACGAAAGTATGGAACTTGAATTTTTTCCTGATGGGTCAACGGATTGTCCGTTGTTGATTTTTTCTCCATCTGTAAAAGAGGAGGCGAAACAGTTATACCTCGCATTAAACGATATGGTTGCTGATGGAGAATCTCCGTTGGGTATTCACACTTTGCCGTTTATCTCACCTATTGATGACTGCAAACTATTTGCACAGGTTTCTGAGCAAGATATTGGAGTTGTTCCAACAAATACACTTGACGTATTTTTGTCAGATACCAAAAACCATTTCGAATGGAAGTATAAACATAAGACTTGGATTGATATATTGGGATTATTATACCCTTTTACATATAACGATTCAGGTGGGTACCAGTGGCTGGGTGAGTCAGGTCAAATACAGGTAGTATTTTCAAGCTATTATCGCATGTGGTGAATCGTAGACTTCCTATTCCAATTTCATTTAAGAAAGAGTTCTAATTCCCGCGTTGTGGCGAGCTGTCATGTCGGGTTTCGCTTCGCTTCTACCCGACCTACACAAGATGTTCATATATATAAAAATAAACGCCAAAAAACTGAAAACTAAATAACCCTGCACTTTTACCAATTGATTGAGAATTAACGTGAAAACTGTTATATTATTCACACAATGAATTTCATATCATTAGGATGTCGGTTATGAATATTTTACGCAGTATTGTGACATGGATAGATTCTTTTGAATCTGGCAGTCAATTCAGAAAGTGGACTGCAATTCTACTCAGAATTATCGGTATACTTGCGACAATTGCGACTGTTGTTGGGGGTGTTGCGATTTATGTCGGATCCATATATGAAAGTGAAGTTTTGGATACAGTTCCGCTAATTTTCAATATCATAGGTTCACTCATATCACTCTGCATTAACGTCTTCTTGGGTTTAGTTCTACTCATGTTGTTTTGGAACAGGTCCAACAAAATCCGAAACCTAAATGATCAGACATCATTTGAGATATTACCAGCTGCAGTTATCCTGATCCGCTTAGTTGGAGAAGTGGGATTCATCACACTTGTTGTATCCGGTATTCAAGGTTTAATTTCTTCAATTTTTGGGACAGGATTTCATAGCGTATCAGAATTGGTTATGTCTTTTAACTTTGATCAAAGTATGAATATCAGTCGTATCAACGGTATAATTATGTTTGTAGTTTCGATTATCGGCGGTGTACTGTTCTTTATTGTGCATTACATCGGTGCAGCGTTAGTCAATATACTTGTGGATATTGCAACAAACCAAAGAAAAATTGAAAAAACATTGTCAACTGAAGAAACACCATCAAATTCAGTAGAGTAAACGCTTTAATATGTAATTGGAATAGTAGTGATCTGTCTACACCCAAATGATGAGTAGATCCGTTCGTAGGGGCGAGGTTTCCCCGCCCGTTATACACATCATTTATGACTTGACAAAGCTAAAGAACTTCACCCTATTTAGATAAGGATGATCAACAATGGCTGAACAACATCACGAACTTGCACATGTTTTCACTGATCCCTCGCGGACAGTCAACGATGCCCGCGGTGCTAAATCTCGGGACTTAAATACGCCTTACGACTTTCCGAAGTATACAAAAGAAGAGTGGACTGAAAAATCTGAGGAATTACGCCAACAGATTCGCGTAGCAATTGGTTTAGTTCCAAAACATGAACCCACGCCGTTAAACGCGCAAATCTCAGGAAAAATCGAACGAGAAGATTATACCGTTGAGAATGTACATTTTGAAGCTTTTCCAGGCTTCTTGACAACGGGAAACTTGTATCGTCCAAAAGGGAAAACAGGTCCATTTCCTGCAATAGTAAGTCCACATGGACATTGGAGTCGTGGCAGATTAGAAGATATTGAACGTGGTTCAATTCCTGCACGTTGTATCAACTTCGCTAAGCAGGGATACGTCACCTTCGCTTACGATATGATAGGGTACAACGATAGTGCTCAGCAGCTGGAACATCACTACGGCGGCACCCCAGAGAGTCTCTGGGGTTTAAGTGCAATGGCACTCCAACTCCAAAATGGGATTCGCTCTATTGATTTTCTGCAAAGTCTTCAAGATGTTGACAAGGAACGTATCGGTTGTACAGGTGCTTCTGGTGGTGGGTCGCAAACCTTCATCTTAACTGCTGTGGATGAACGTATCAAAGTCTCGGCACCCGTAAATATGATTTCTGCGTCGATGCAGGGTGGGTGTATATGTGAAAACGCACCAAATCTACGATTGGAAGCGAGTAATATAGAGATAGCAGCGTTGATGGCACCTCGGCCTCTACTGCTTGTATCCTGTACTGGAGATTGGACATCAGAAACACCAACAGTTGAATATCCTGCAATTAAAAGCATCTATACACACTATAATGCAGAAGATAGAATCCATCATATACAAGTGGACGCAGAACACAACTACAACAAGGAAAGTCGCGAAGCAGTATATGCTTGGTTTGCAAAATGGTTATTAGGTGTAGAAGATACCTCCGCATATAAGGAGGTACCATATCAGGTAGAATCCGATGATGCACTCTTGATGTTCTCTGATCAAGACCTACCAAAACATGCGCTGAAGCAAGAAGAGATTCTACCTGCTTGGGTCAAACGTTCACAAGAGACTTTTGCTAATCTAAAACCTAAGAATGAAGACGATCACGATAAATTCACTGAAGAGATAGCAAGTGCATTACAAAGTTCACTTGGGCTGCAGATACCTAATAGCGATGAAATGACACTTGTAGAACCTGAAGGAGCGTTTCCTACGACTTTCCATCCACGTTATTCTGCTCGTCATCTTGTCCTTAGCAGAAAGGGTGTTGGAGATGCTATCCCCGCCGTCCTATTTCGCGCTGAACCATTAGTTGGACATGACCCTGTTGTTGTTATCGTCCATCCTGAAGGGAAGGAGAAGTTCATTGATGCAGAAACAGGCGAACCGGCACTTATCATAACAGATTTATTAGCTGCAAATCCTGATCACAAAGTGTTTATCATTGATGTTTTCGGGACGGGAGAACACGGAGAGTATGAAAGATCTGAAGAGACAAACTTCTTCACAACTTATAACAGAACAACTGCAGCATTGCGTATTCAGGATATTGTTACAACATTACAATATTTTGCAACCAGAGGTGATGTATCTGAGGTAAGCCTCATCGGTATAGGTGAAGCAGGACTGTGGGGGTTATTGGCATCTGCTTATGTGAATATAAAAAACGTCATTGTGGATGCTGCCCAGTTCGATAACATGGATGATAAGTCGTATCTGAAAACCTTACCAATACCGAGTTTACGGAGAGTTGGTGATTTTCGTGCTGCCGGAACACTCATAGCACCGAGAAACCTCATCATTCACAATACTGGTGGAGTCTTTGATACGACATGGATTCAAGACGTATATAGAAGTTTAGACGTCAGTCAGAGACTGTTCGTACAAAATGAAAAGTTATCGGATCTAACAATTGCAGGCATTATAGTAGGTCAGTAATTTACTTGAATATTCATGTCGCATGTTCTTATTCGGAGACTCTATATTTCCTGTCATGACATCATTCCTGAAATTCTAATATTCGCAGATTAGAAAAATCCGATCAAGACAGAATTCAAAATAGGTTGAAATTATAGAGTTCTCAATTGTATAATAGTATGCAGACCGCGTAGCAAGTAATACCATTTCTATAAATTATTGTCTCATTAGGTGTTTATTATGGTTGTTATTCTTCAGGACACAAACTGAAAGTTTGTGCTACAAAAAAGAGACATTTTCAATTTGAAATGGTATAAACATAGAACAATTTGACAATCCTAATTCACTGAACGTTCTGTCTTTAAAGGTATTACACCATTATGTTTGAAAAACTTATGAAGTACCCGATTGACGTCTTTCGGGAAGGTGATTTCTCGTTCGGCATAGCGATACCGGGACTTCTCATTATTGTCCTGATGGCCGCGCTTATTGCAGCTACAATATGGGCATATAAGAGTGCACGAGCCCGCACTAATCGGTTTTTTCGTGGATTTCTCATTACCCTTCGCGCTATCGTACTTTGCATCCTCGCCTTCTGTTTACTAAAACCCTTTCTAACTATCTATCAGAACAATCCTGATGACTCTTACCTGTTGGTAATGGTTGACCAATCCAAAAGTATGCAGATTACCGATACAGATGACGGTAATTCTCGATTGAATCTGACAAACCGATTGCTCTTTGGTGAAAATACTGAAGAGGGTGGACTTATTAAACAGTTGAATGCGAATCAATTTAAGACGCGTTTGTTCGGTTTTGACACTGATGCAAGAAGGATCCCAGATCAAGTTTTACCCAATGCAGAGGGAGAAAACACCAATATCCCAAAAGGCATAAATGATGCACTTGATGATTTGCAAGGTATCCCACTTTCTGGTATAGTCATGTTTACGGATGGTGTAGACCGAAGCGGAACAGATGTTACAAAACTGGCAATGCAAGTTCGTGAAAGGAAAGCGCCTATACATACTGTTGGCATAGGTTCGGTTACAGGTATTTCTGACATAGAACTGGTTAAAGTAGATGTACCCAGATCTGCTGAAGAAGACTTTCCTGTTGATATTTCTGCTACTGTTAGACGGACAGAAAATGCAAAGAAGAACACAACAATTCAGTTAATGGAGAACGGTCGAGTACTTCAAACAGTCCCTGTAACGATGAAACAGGAAACTACGAGAGTTCCGCTCAAATTTACACCTCGTCAACCGGGAACGCAGAAGTATGAAGTAAAAGTCGTCACAGAAACAGAAGAAGCTATACCCCAAAACAACAACAAGACATTCATCCTGAAAGTTATACCTACGAAAAGAGTCAAAATACTTTTTGTTGACACTCAACGATATGAATTCAAATATATACGGCGTGCTTTAGAAGACGATCCGAATATTGTCTTGACTGTTCGTTATGTTACAAGCAAACAAAGTTTCGGTGGTACGCAAGACAGTTTAGCACAAGAGTTTAACTTCTATCCCGATTCTAAAGAAGTTCTTTTCAATTACGATGCAATTATATTTGGCAATTTACCTGCTTCCGAATTCACGCGTACCCAGCTTGAAAATACTGTGGATTTTGTCAGGACGCGAGGGGGTGGTTTCTTAATGTTGGGTGGATCGGACTCATTAGGAAATTCGGATGCTACAGGATCTTATCTCAATACACCAATCGCAGATTTACTTCCTGTCGAATTGGAATTAGGTGATCCTCAAAAATCCCCGCCATTACACCTTTCTCCCGCACAAATACCAAAAATAAAAGGATTCAAGGTTAAACTAACAACCGAAGGTAAGACTGATCCATTGATGAGATTAGTTGATAATCCAGGAGAAAACATCCGACGTTGGAGTGAACTAAATGAATTGAAAGGTTATAGCAAGGTAAAACGTGCAAAAGCTGGCGCAACAGTCCTTGCTGAACATCCTGATGATAGCAACGAATTTGGAAACCGTATCCTAATTGCAACACATAATTACAATGCTGGACGTGCTATGATTTTTACACCAAACAACTCTTGGGTCTGGCAAATGGTTGAAGATAGTAAAGATGAAAGCCACGAACGTTTCTGGAGACAGACAGCAAAATGGTTAACGACTGCACCAAAAGCATCCCTTAAACTTGATATAGCAAAAACAGAATATACTTTAAAGGAACCAGTTGTTATAAACGTCACAGCAACAGATAAGGATTATGCACTAACAAATGATGCAAAGCTCCGTGCCATTGTCGTAGATGATAACGGAGTTCGTAAGGAACTTCAACTCGAACAGGATTTAGGAAAAGACGGACAATATAACGCCAGATTCATTCCAAGTCGTTATGGAGAATATACAATTACTGCGACAGGAACACTGAACGGAGAAACCCTTGGCAAACAACAAGCCTTATTTGAAGTCAAACCTTCTTATGCAGAGTTTAGTGATGCTGCGCTCAATGTGAATCTTCTTACAAATCTTGCTGAGATGAGTGGCGGCAAGTATTATCCCATTGAAGAAGCGGGGCAATTGGTCAATCAAATATCACTCGTTGAAAGTGCGACATCTGAAATAACTGATGTTGATATATGGGACCTACCACTGATTTTCGGTCTAATCCTCTTATTTCTCGGTCTGGAGTGGTTCTTGAGAAAACGGGGTGGGTTGGTCTGACGTTTTAGACAGAGTAAGAAAATATGAACAAAGAATACAAAAATGTGATGTTCGTCATTGCGGATGACTGGAGTCGTATCGCAAGGTGCTATGGAAATGAGGTCATCAGAACACCGCGGATTGACGAATTCGCTGAACGTGGTGTTGTTTTTGACTACGGGTTCTGCACAAGTCCGTCATGTGCAGTCAGTCGTGCATGTATCCTAACAGGACAACACAGCCATACACACGGACAATATGGACACTGTCACGGCATTCACGGTTTTCGAACACATGAAAACATGCAGTCAGTGCCAAAAATTCTTAAAGCACACGGATTTGCGACTGCTTGTATTGGTAAGAAACACGTTGAGCCGAGAAGCGTTTACCCCTTTGATTATGAACCACAGGTAAATGCCAGAAGTCCTGTATCAGTCGCAGAGAAAGTGGCAGAATTCCTTTCGCAGAATACAGACACACCGTTTTACCTCCATATTGGAAGCACGTACCCGCATCGTGCTGGAAAAGGATTCGGAAATGATCGTGAACATGAAGGTATAAAACCCGGTTCTTACTCACCCGATGAGATTATTGTTCCAAATTTCCTGCCAGATGTCCCCGCAGTCAGGGAAGACCTTGCTGATTACTACGAAAGTGTCTCACGGTGGGATGCTGTCGTCGGCGCAGCATTAGATGCACTTGATGCTTCAGGTCGCGCAGACGAAACGCTTGTTTTTGTCACAACAGACCACGCAATGCCGTTCCCAGGAGCAAAAGCATCCAGTTTTGATAGTGGGCACCACTGTCCGCTTCTCATCGCAAGTCCGATGCAGCAGAAACGGGGTCTACGCAATCAAGCTCTTGTCAATTGGGTTGATTTCTGTCCAACCATTTTGGACTGGTGTGGCGTTCAACATCCAAATGGTGAAGAATCTCTGCCAGGGAGATCACTGCTTACCATCTTAGAAGATGACAGTCCACATCCGGGTGATGGTCAATGGGAGGAAACATACTTCTCACACTGCTTCCACGAAGTAACAAACTATTATCCATATCGTGTCTTGCGTGGACGTAAGTATAAATATGTTCGTAATCTGGCATATCAATTAGAGACACCATTACCGAGCGATCTGTTCCGTTCAATCTCATGGACTGCAGTCCGAAATGACAACATTCAAAAACTTGGAGAACGTGAACGAGAAGATTTTGTTCATCAAAGTCGCGAGGCACTGTTTGATATGGAGAATGATACTGCGGAATCCAAAAATCTTATAGATAATCCCGAATTACAGGACCTTGCCAATGAAATGAGACGTAAGGTGATTGAATTCAGAAAGAAAACAAAAGACCCATGGCTTGAACAGTCTTTTCAAGAAGGTGAAACCCAACCATTTTTCACATGAAACCAACCCAATTTATTCTATAAACAAAAGATGCAAGACTACGATTTAGAGGCAATGAATGCCCGTATCCAAGAAGATAGTAGCAAAATTCAGAGTATTCTGGAAGAAGCTGGTAAGGTCATTGTTGGACAACGCACGCTACTGGAACGCTTGGTTATCGGAATGTTGTGCAATGGACATATTTTATTAGAAGGTGTTCCCGGTCTTGCTAAGACAACAGCAATTGATGTCCTATCAAGAACGATTGATGCATCATTTCAACGACTCCAGTTTACCCCTGACCTACTCCCCGCAGACCTTATCGGCACACTCATATATGACCAACATAAAGCTGAATTCTACACCAATAAGGGACCCATTTTTGCAAACATCGTTCTTGCAGATGAAATTAACAGAGCGCCCGCGAAAGTACAGAGTGCACTGCTTGAAGCGATGCAGGAACAACAGGTAACTATCGGAGACACCACATATCCACTTGACGACCCGTTTCTCGTCTTAGCCACGCAGAATCCGATTGAACATGAAGGAACATACCCACTACCAGAAGCACAAGTCGATAGATTCATGCTGAAGGTCAAGGTCAACTATCCATCACATACTGAGGAGTTGCAAATCCTTCGTCGCATGACAACTGAACAGATCCCAAAAATAAAAAAGGTTGTCTCTTGTGAAGACATTCTTAGATTCCGTGAACTCACACGGGACATCTATATGGCAGAACAGTTGGAAAACTATATTGTTGATCTCATCTGTGCGACCCGTACCCCAGATGCATACCAATTAGGCGAACTAACCTCCTTGATTGAATATGGGGCATCTCCTCGTGCTACCATATTTCTTGCGCTCGCAGCAAGAGCACACGCATTTCTGTCTCAACGCGGATATGTCACACCAGAAGATATTCATGCGATTGGAATGGATGTTTTAAGGCATCGCGTCATACTCAGTTACGAAGCAGAAGCTGAAGGTATTGATGCTGAGAGCATAATCACAAAACTGTTTTCGAAGATTGAAGTTCCATAGATTAGCAGGAAAAGAAAAATTTCTGAACCAGGATTATCAGGAATGACAGGATAAGAGGGATGTCTGAACCAGGATTATCAGGAAAGACAGGATATGAAAAATGTCTGAACCACGATTAGCAGGAAAAACAGGAAAAACAGGATAAGAAAGGAAGAGTCGTCTTCAGTCCCGTAGGGACGCTATGTTTATAGAAAACGCTGTCGCCACCACTCTTGAGTTCCGTAGGAAGGAGGACTAGCATCTGTCGGGTTTCGCTCACGCTCAACCCGACCTACGAAAATTATTATTTATGTTCAGAACGATAACCGTCTGATAGTTCGCCCTCTTATCCTGTCTCTTCTTCCCCTCTTATCCTGTCCCTCCTGCAAATCCTGGTTCAGACAACCTCTTATCCTTCCATCCTTCCCCGATCCTGAAACATCCCCTGCCGCTGGCAAGGTTTCCTAACCTCGCCAAATTACCAATTCTTTTTGACAAAATTCCGTTTTCTTGCTAAAATTGAGATTTGAAATCAGTTTATAGTAGGACTTACGCAAAATGACCAAATTTCACCTGTTTTCATAGGATTCGGTGCGGTTAGGAAACCGCACCTACCTGGGAGTGCGTGAGTCTTGTATAGGAGTAAATTAAGTGGCATCAGAAACTATCCGAGTCGGTATCATAGGTGCTGGGAGAAACACAAAATCAAGACATATCCCAGGATTACAAGCAATAGAAAACGTGGAGATCATCGGAGTTTGTAATCGTAGTCAGGCATCATCGCAAAGAGTTGCTGACGAATTCGGTATTTCAAAAATCTACAACGATTGGCAGGAAGTCATTAAGGATAATGAAACGCACGCAATCGTCATCGGTACTTGGCCCTATTTGCACTGTCGTGCAACAGTTGCAGCACTTATGGCAAATAAACATGTGATGTGTGAAGCACGTATGGCAATGAACGCGCGGGAAGCACACATGATGAGGATGATAGCACGGCAGAAAACACATCTGACAGCGCAGATAGTTCCCTCACCGATGACACTCCGTGTTGATAACACGATAAAACGATTGATCGCTGATGGGTTTCTCGGTGATGTACTGGCAGTTGAGATCAGAGCAGGTGGCAGTTTCTTGGATAAGGATGCACCACTACAGTGGAGACAAAATATTGACCACAGCGGTATGAACATAATGAGCATGGGAATTTGGTATGAAGCACTGATGCGTTGGGTCGGGGAAGCAAAAAGTATTATGGCAATGGGAAAAACATTCGTCAAAATGCGACCCGATTCTGAAGGTATCATGCAAGCTGTGCATATTCCTGAACATATTGATGTTATTGGTGAACTTGTCTGTGGTGCACAACTTCACATGCAAATCTCTGCTGTTACAGGTTTAGCAGGTGCACCTGAAGTTTTTATCTTCGGTAGTCAAGGTACGCTTCGATTCTCAGACAATAAACTTTTCGTGGGGCAAAGGGAAGACAACGAACTAAAGGAGATTGAAAGAACTCCTGAAGAAGAGGGAACATGGAGAGTAGAAGAGGAATTCGTCAATGCTATCCGTGGTAAGGAAGAAATAACACACACTGACTTTGAGACTGGTGTAAAGTATATGGAATTCACCGAGGCAGTTACACGTAGTATGGCATCTGGTTCTACGGTCTCTTTACCACTACAAATGTAGTTAGAAGTTTACATATTTAATCACGAGACTATTATTGATTTTAATAAGGAGGAAAATTGACATTAGCAAAAGCCCTTTTTGATCTTTGTCAGAACCTTGAGTTACGACAGGCAAAATTATACGCCTCATTTTCGCTTATCCTCGGCGATGTTGATGAACGAATTGCTAAATTTTGGGAACGGATGAGTACTGAGGAGTGGGGACATTACATTCTTGTAGATTTCGGACGGACTCTGTGCGTAGAAGCATTTGGCATTGACACACCCGTGCCAACACAAGACTCAAAGGATCACTCTTCTCTCATATCACCATTCCCTGACATTTCTATCCATGAAATCACAGATGCTTTGGGCTCACACGAAGCGAAGGTTGAATCTGGTAGGATTTCATTGGATGAGGCTTTTAATATAGCAATCGCAATTGAGGGAAGTGAGGCAGATACAATTTATATGTATCTCCTCTCAATAATTAGAACAGCAATTCGAGAGAGCAATCAACCCTATCTTATGAATCGTATCGTTCAAGTTGAAAGAGATATGGTTTCACATGTAGATGGTCTTGTACAAGCAACACTGAAATTCGCCAAGGATCCATCACTAATTAGGAAAGCCCACCGTCTAAAAGAGGAGCACAGTTAAGTCGCTGGGATCAAGTCAGGAATGTTGTGCGTTACATAAGAGATTACCATCTTGAGTACACGCTACCTGCTCTAATTGAAGCGTAGTATGGTGGATGCCAAAACGTCTCTGCAGTTCTATGTCTATCTGCTTGCGTATTTGATCATACTCTAAAGATGTATCATCCTGAATGACAACATGAGCACTTAATGCAATATAGTTAGAACATAACGACCAGATGTGCATATCGTGTACATCTTTGACTGCTTCTAAATTGCAAAGATGTTTAGCAACAGTGTAGGCGTCAGTGTTGCGTGGTGAATTCTCAAGTAGGATATGAACTGCTTCTTTGGTAATATTAATTGCACTGATAAGAATTATAGTGCCGATAAGGCAACTTAGGATGGTATCAATTGGATACCATCCAGTCCACAGTATTATTGCGCCGCCTATAACCACTGCAACTGAGGATAATGTATCGCCAATCACATGAAGCACTGCGCTGCGTACGTTAAGGTTACCATGACTTTCACCATGCAGTTGCCACAAGATGAACAGATTTGCTGCCAAACCCAGACAGGCAACAACGAACATACCTGTTACACGCATTTCTTCTGGCGAATTATAGCGTTGGTAGGCTTCATAGAAAATCCAACCAGAGATAACGATGAGAGTGACACCATTGATTAATGCTGCGAATACCTCCGCACGATGATAGCCAAAAGTACGAGATGAAGTCGCCGGACGCGTTGAGAGATAGATCGCGAACCAACTGATGAGCAGTGAGAATACATCAGATAACACATGTGCTGCATCACTTAACAACGCAAGACTTCCAGACCAAATTCCACCAATTACCTCTCCAAGGAAGACACAAAATGTAACCAAGAACGCAATCTTGAACTTTCCTTGAAGTTTCTTCTGATGGTTATGTGTATGGGGTTCGTCATTATGATGATGATGTGTATGATTGTGCAAAGTAATTCCCTTTTCTGATTGGCGAGTTAGTCTTCAATTCGCTTGCTTAGTCAGATTCTTTTGGCGTGCTCTTCGACTCACTCTTCGTGTCGGTTTTCTTTTCTTTTTTGTCCTTATCACTCTTTTCTGAAGAATCCTTTTTATCTTTCTTAGCAGATTCTTTGTATCCTTCACTTCGGTAGTCTGTGCTGTAAAAACCTGAACCTTTAAATATCAAACCTCCCCCTGCACCGATAAGTCGTTTAACTTTACCGCCACAATCTGGACACTCTTCAAGTGGGGGAGCAGTAATGCCTTGAAACTTTTCAAACTTAACTTCACACTCAAGACACTTATAGTCATACGTAGGCATAAAGCGTATTCCTCCATTTATCAGTTGAAAAAATCAACATAATTTGGTAAATTTTAATTGTTAAATCTCAAAATGTCAAGTCTAATTTGAAAATCCTATAATGATGTTAATGGATTCTTGGAGGCATCGTATGCCGTTACATATTGATAGAGATAGTTTTCCATTAGGTAAAGGTCCTTTGGTCATGCTGATACTCTTCACTATTTCATCAGCATTTGTATTTGTACCAACTGAAGAAAAAGACGAGAATATTGAATTTTGGATATTCGCCAACACCCATTACGAGGAGTATAAAGCAAGAATCCCGATTTTTGAGACACAGCATCCCGATGTCAAAGTAAAACTTATCAATTACGGTGGTTCAATGCATGATAAACTTCTTACCGCGCTTCTGTCAGATTTTGGTGCACCTGATGTCGTTGAAGTTGAAATAACATCTATTGGTCGATTCCTAAAAGGTGCAATCGATGAAATTGGTTTTGTTGACTTACGTCCGCGTTTAGAACAGGAAGGGTGGATGGATAAATTGGTAGTAAGCCGGTTTACACCGTGGTCTTATAGTGGTAAGATCTTCGGTCTTCCACACGACTTACATCCTGTCGTTTTACTTTACCGGGACGACCTTTTTAAAGCATCAGGAGTTGAGATGACAGAAATAGAAACGTGGGATGACTTCATCGTAGCAGGAAAAAAGGCAACTCGTGATTTGGATGGGGACGGTGAAACTGACCAATTTGCGATTGTACTTGATAGACGCACTGAAAGCGATTATTTTAATTTATTGCTGCAAAGAGGCGCAGGCTTTTTTGACGCTGAAGGAAATGTTGTAATTGACAGTGATATTGCAGTTCAGACTTTAGAGTTTTTTACATCACTTTTCAATGATCACAAAATTGCGACCCCGGTTTACGGTACGTGGCATGGCGACCCAAGCAACTTCGCAGCGATGCAGGATGGTAAAATACTCTCAATCCTTGCACCAGATTGGTATGTAGGTATCCTCAAGAGCCAAGTTCCACAAATGTCTGGTAAGTGGAAAGCTATTGCAATGCCTGCATGGGATCACGGTGAAAGACGGACAACGACACGTGGTGGGACAATGATTGGTATTACAAAACAGTGTAAGAACCCCGATTTGGCTTGGGAACTATTGAAATTCACCTATTTTGACAAAGCTGGATTAATAAATCGATATGAAACAACTCGGATAATACCTCCGCTCAAGGCAGCATGGGATGACCCAATTTATAGCGAACCTGACCCATATTTAGGGGGGCAGCCACTTGGAAAGTTGTTTATTGAACTTGCGCCCGATTTACCACCACGATATCAGAACCCATATTGGTCTGAAGCTGCAGATCTGTTGAATGATGCTATTTTCAACACTGTTACAGAAAAGCAGACACCTAAACAAGCATTAACCGAATTAGCAGAAAAAGTTCGTTCCACGATTACGAAAGACCAAGAGCGTTGGCAAAATAAATAAACCAAACCAGAATAAGAGAACGTCAATGAGAAGTACATCATTTAAAGACCGTTTCTGGCAGCAACAGCAGAAAATCGCACCCTATCTTTTTATAGCACCGTTTTTCTTACTTTTTATCGTTTTTATGGGATATCCACTTATCTCATCACTCATCCTGAGTTTTTATGAGATGCGCGGTTTTCAGAGCAAGATTTTTGTGGGTTTAGAGAACTTCACAGACCTACTTAAAGATCCGATCTTTTGGAAGTCTCTATGGAATACGACCTATTTCGCTTTAGGGACACTCATACTTCAATTACCTATTGCGTTGTTGCTTGCCATTCTTCTTAACTCAAAGTATGTCAAAGGGAAGAATTTCTTACGTTTAGCATTTTTCGCGCCTGTCCTCGTTGCAGGAGTATTTGTCGCAATCATCTTCAATCTGATTTTTGACCAACGGGCAGGTTTGATTAACAACGAATTTATGGTTTTTGGTAAGGAAATAGGTTGGCTTAGTGAAGGAAAATATGTAATGCCTGCGGTTATTCTAACGGGAGTCTGGCAGTGGGCGGGATTCAATATGATCTACTTCTTAGCAGGATTACAAGGAATTCGGCAGGAACTGTATGAAGCTGCATCAGTTGACGGTGCTAATTGGTGGCAATCGTTTATTCATATCACCTTACCCTCTCTAAGACCGGTTATAGCATTTGTCTTTGTCGTATCTATGATCGGTTCGTTCCAGCTTTTTGACCTCCCCTTTATACTGACAAATGGGGGAGAACCTGCCGACGCTGGCACAACAATCGTCATGTATCTTTACAAAAACGGATTTCAATTCATGAAACTTGGTTACGCTGCTACAATTGGATGGGTGCTTTTCATTATCATCGCTGTTATTTCAATAGCACAATTAAAACTACTCGGTGTTTTCAAAGAGGAATAAGTGAAAGGAAATTGATGCAAATATTACCTGCAATAGACCTACGTGGTGGAAAATGTGTGAATCTTGTTCAAGGTATTGCCGAACAAGAAACAGTTTTCTCAGATTCACCAGTGGAAATGGCAATACAGTGGCAAACTGAAGGTGCAGAATACTTGCACCTTGTTGACCTTGATGGTGCTTTTCAGAGGGAGTCTGTAAATCTTGACATTGTGCGAGACATCGTTGCTGAACTTTCTATCCCCGTTCAACTCGGTGGAGGGATCCGCAGTTTGGAGCAGATAGAGAACATATTGGCATTAGGTGTTGACAGAACGATTTTAGGTACTGCTGCTCTCAAACAACCGAACTTAGTTAAAGAGGCATGCGAAAAGCATGGGAAACGAATCGCTGTTGGAATTGACGCGAAAGACGGCATGGTTGCTACACACGGATGGTTAGAAGTATCTGAAAAAAAAGCTATTGAATTTGCAGTTGAGATGGCAGAAGTCAGGACTATCATTTATACCGACATCAAGAGTGATGGTATGCTAAAGGGACCGAATGTTGAAGCAACGGCAGAAATAGTCAATACTGTTTATTCAGATGTTATCGCATCAGGGGGAGTTAGTTCACTTTCTGATGTTGAAGCACTAAATAGTATTGGTGCCAGTGGTGCAATTATTGGACGCGCGTTATACACTGGTGATCTTGCTTTGTGCGATGCGATCAGTGTTGCGCGTGAAAAACTGGAATATATTTGATGGAGTAGCAAGTATTATACCATTTCTATAAATCATTGTCTCATTAGGCGGTTATTATGCAGGGTTATTTAGTTTTAGAAAACATCAGTTATGTAGTTAACTGCGAGTTTAGGTTTTGAGGCTAAATATTTTATCTCATCTGCTATACGGTCAACCCCCGCAAATCGCAACACTGCTAATGCAGCATTTCGCAATGCAGCCATGATTTGTGGAATAGCACCACAGCGGACAGAGGATGTATCTTCTCCAAGTGTCGTATCTCGTATCCAATGCGACTTGTTCTCTATTGACCAATGCCCACGGCGTAGTCTAAGTAAGCGTTCCGCAGATGCTTCTTCGGGTTTCAGACTTGTAATACCATAGTGAACTTTGATTGTTTCTTCTCCTGTTTTTACGTTTTTGCGAGTAGAACGAAATTGGATGACCTGTTCTATACCTGGCCAGTTCAGATATTCGTTGAGACTTGTGCTTGCGTTCAAACACCTTGTCTCAAGTCTACCATGTGATTTTTCAATCGTCTCGTGATGATAAATAGGGGTTCCCAATTGAGGATGTGTTGTGTCCTCAGAAAGCGTGTCAGGAACACCTTGAAAGAGTTCTTGGATAGCACGGTAAAGCTCAGGATGGTTCTTTTTGACAGGTAGCAGGTAGTCTCCATTAGCATCTATGATGGCTTGGCAGAAAGTTTTCTGTGTCAAAAGTGCGTCTGTTGTGATGACTTTACCACTCACATCAAAGTTTTTGAGGATCTCAGTTGAAACTGGTATTTCATTGGTTTTGTCACTGACACCTTTTTGTGTCAGTGTGACCCCTAACTCATGAGACACAACGGAGAGTAAATGGCTTATTAGCGCACCACTTTTCAAACTGGCACACATCGTTTTGCCATCTATAGCGAGTGCGTCAAGACAATCTTGTAAATCAGGACGACTTTTACAAACGTCTTTTACCCAGTTTGTATAAATCTCTTCAAGCTCCTTCACATTTAATTCTTTTAGAACATTATGTATCGTTGCGGCACAAGGGGATGTCTTGTGTGTAAAACCGAGTGCTCGGACGAGTTCTGGTTGAGACCGTGCCCATTTTGCGATGGAAGTATATCCCTTATGACCACAAATAAAACCAATAATGATAAGTGTGAGGATTGAGTTCAACGGGTGTCGTTTTCCTTTATCCTTGCGTGGGTCTTGCATATCTGCTAATCTATCTATCAAGTGTCGAGAATCTATCTTTGACATTTTTCACCTCAAATGTAAGTATTTTTAAGGTGAAGTATAGCAGATATAGCGTGAAAAATCACGCTATATCTGACTATTCAAAAATATTAACGTTTGTGATAAAAAACGACTAAAATGCCTAAAACTAAATAACCCTGGTTATTATGGAAGTCACTATTCCAATACCGATACATGCTCCCATTTTCTTTACTTCAAAACGCGTTCCGATTTCCATTGCAAGAGGTAACTCAAGTGTAACGGAAACATGAGCATTTTCCCCCGGTGTAACTATGGACAAATTAGACGGGAGATGTAAGTGGGCTGTTACATCAATTCCCCAAAGATGGATCATCGGTTTATCGTTTTCAATTATCGGAATATGCGTACCGCTCTCTTCTTGTGTCAACAGATAAATGATAGCAGTGAAATCGGTATGTGCCTTAATGGTTTTTGGCGTACACAATACCTGACCAACCGAAATCCAATCTGGTTCAGATTCAACTACAACTTCATTCTCTTTTGTGCTAAGACACTTGGTCTTTATACGATCCCCTTTTCCCACTATATCCACTGCTTGTCCGACTGATAGATGACCTTGAACCACCTCACCGCTAACAGTCACACGTTCCTTCAGCTCTTCAACGATCTCATATATTGGCATGATCAGATGAAGATTGTCTATGTTTATAGGATTAGGCATATATCGATTCAGTGCAAATATCAAGTCAACAATTGGTTTCCACTGTTCCGATCCCGTTCTATCACCCTTATATTTTAAAGCCCTATTTGCATCTCCAACGATGATCGGATTATTCTTTTTATCCCATTCACATTCTGTCAGCAAGTCACGCATTTCCTGTTGACATATATCTTGCAGTTCATCATCTTCAGCAATCTTGTGAGTATTGAGAAATGAAATAATGTTAGGGAGTTGAAGACGATTTACAAGTCGTATCTGTTCTGCAGCCTCTTTAGTTACACCTTCAAAAGCATCAACAACCCAAATTGCACCTTGGATGCCAAAAGCACGGCTTACCAACATTTTGACAATATCCAGATGTGTGTCACAGTCTATCTGTCTATAAAACTTACCGCTGGTTTCATATTCTACTTCTCGATAGGTAATACCCACGCCTTCTCTAAGAGGATAATGGGTAGGAACCTGTCGTTCAAATTCATTGTGAGAATTGGAATGTATTGCGCCAATTCTCGCTACAACCTTCTGAATGGCAGCAGTTAAAGTTGTCTTACCGTGTCCAGATGCACCGAGTGTACAAATAGACAAAGAAGGATGTGTAGATTTCCTCTTATCCATTTTCAAAGTTTCTTCCTTGTTTACTGAGCAAAATTTACACCTATTAGAAAGTCCTAACAGGAAAAACTTTCCAGACTATAGTCGTTATAAATAGACTAAAAAACATTATAATTGACAAGTAATATGATTTGTTGTAAAGTATTTATATAAAAGTCTGGACAAACCTATTTGGATGCCCTAATAGGATGAAACTGTCCAAACTACCTACCTACTGAAATATTAGTTCCTTAGATATGAACAACTAACATCTAATCATGAAGGATTACAAGTGAATATAAAACAACACCTTAGCAGCAAATTAGCCTACATGCTTATCGGCGCTCTCATCGCAATGTGTGCATATATTGCTGGCGATATGGGCGGAACACATGCACAGAAAAAAGAGGTCACCACTCACGATATTATTCATTGCAGAGAACTAAGAGTGGAGGAATCCGTTATCGTGGGTAAAGAAAACCCTGATAAGCAAACAGATAGTTATGTCATGATTTCTTCAAAAGATAATGAACCGTCTATACAGATGTATCACCATCTTGACAGAATTACAGAAGAAGCAGACGCGCAGGTATTTATTTCTACGCATAGCCAAGATTCCGGTAAACCTCGCGCGCTTGTATACTTATATTCTAAAGATAAATCCATTATCCGTATTCAAGGCGGAGATAAGAATCGAGTTATTGAACAGGCTACCGGAAAATAGGCCGCTTGACTAAAACCAGCAGATACTCCTATTGATTTCTAATACCATAAAAGCAACTGCTTTATATGACTGGCCATAGGGAGTTCTGAGCTCCCTATTTTCTTATCAAATTATCAAATCTTAAAACGACTAATTCCGTATAATTATTCGGCAATACAGTAGAGATGTTGCGAACCACGCAGATATAATTCTGAACCTACGATGGCGGGAGACGCATTGAAACTTTCGTCAAGTCTATTTTGTGCAAGTATCTCAAATGTAGGACCCTCTTTTATCACCGCTACCGTTCCGTTCCGACTTGCAATATACACACGACCTGATGCACCGACAATTGAAGCATACACATTAGATACTCCGTGAACTCTTTCAGGTCCATAGAGTACTTCACCACTGTTTCTATCAATAGCCGTCAGAATGTTATCATTTCTCTTCAAAAAGTAGATAATATCACCACTCAAAAGTGCCGACGGTACATAGGGTGTGTCACGACCATAATGCCAGTCAACGGCTTCAGTGCCAGTAATGTCTCCTGATGCTAATTCCAAGTTAATGGATTGTAGTGAAAAACCTCCGTGACCACTTAGAACATAGATATGACCATCCTTATACATAGGTGAGGGTATGACATTTCTTGTCAGCCCCCCACATTCCCAGAGCAAATCCCCATTGGTTAAATCGTAGCTGCGAGTACGATTCGTTGCTGGTACAATCACTTGTGATTTTGCATTGTAATCAACGACAATTGGAGATGTCCATGTCGTGGGTTCATTCCTGTCTTTTTTCCAAATTTCATCTCCAGTCCGTTTATCCAGAGCGGTGATAAAGGATTGTCCCTCGTGGTCTTGCAGGATAACGATTGTGTTCCCATGGATCATCGGACAACTCCCTTCTCCGAAGGAGTTTCGTTTCCGCATAATCCCAATGTCCTTCTCCCACTTTAGGTTACCTTTCATATCTAAGCAGTAGAGTCCACGTGAACCGAAATAAGCATATATTTGCTCTCCATCTGTTATCGGAGAATTGGAAGCAAAACTTGCATCCCCGTGTATTCCTTCATGCGGTTTGGATTCACGTAGAGTCTTTTGCCAAGCAATGCTACCATCACTTCGATTGAGAGCAAGCAGATTAAATTTGAATGTTAGTAAGACTCTATTCCTATTACCTCTTCTTCCGCGTCTTCTTTGTTGGGTTTCTTCTGATGGATTTTCTCTGTCTGTATTCTCAGGATTAGCCATTTCTTCTTGAATTGCAGTCTGAATGTAGATTTTATCTTTCCAGATGATAGGTGTAGCATGCCCTAAACCCGGTATTGGCACTTTCCAACGGATGTTTTCTGTCTCACTCCACGTAGTCGGTGGATTAGCATTTACAGCTTCCCCCGTTGCAAGTGGACCGCGCCAATAATGCCAGTTTTTACCGTATTCATCCACTTGAGAAACTTTTTCCGAGTGGTTATCAGCGATCGTTCCTGATGTATATACTGTGAATAATGTTACAGCACAGATACATACCAGCAGGACTAATATTCTCTTCATAGATTAATTCCCTTTCTAATCTTATTAAGACTTACGCAAAATGACCAAATTTCAACTATTTTCACAAGATGCAGGTATGTCAGAATACGCGTTTGGTATTCTGAATTGGTTAGGAAACCGCACCTACAGGGGGAATGCGTAAGTCCTGCTAATGAAAGTGTCAATTTTTCAAGAGGTTACAGTCTGATTTTGTTTTAGTTCTTCTATTGCTTGTCTAAGTTCATGATTTATTTTATCTTGTTGAGATACTTTTCCACTTCGCCATATTGTAATTGTCATCGGAATGCCGATAGCTGCAACTAACAAGACTATGAGTGCATAAGTTACGTTTGTTGCATGTGTAACCCGTTTATCGGTACCTTCAAGTATACCTCGAACCCATGCGTTATCAATTTGTATCTTTTTTATGTCATCTTTTATTGATTTTATGTCATTCTTAATGGGTTGAGTTTCTTCTTGAATCAGTTGACGGATTTTCGACAGATCATCTGCAGTTAATTCACCAAAAACAGGAAGTGTTATTATTCCAAATAGAATTGTGTATATGCATATTGTTTTCATAGTATGTATCTTTATGAATAGTAAATCATAGTTCTTCAAGTTTGTCAATGAGAATGAATAAGGACGAAGACAAGGTTCCGTCCTTATTCTATTAGCATAATGTAAAATTACTCTGCAATGCAGTATAGATTTTGAGTACCACGCAGATATAATTCTGAACCTACAATAACAGGTGATGCGTTGAAACTATCATCAAGTTTGTTCTGTGATAGTATTTCAAGCGCAGGTCCATATTTGAGGACTGTAACATTACCGTTTCTACTTGCAATGTAGACACGATCCTCAGTTCCAGCAATTGACGAGTAAACACTTGAGATACCGTTTAAACGTTCAGGTCCGTAATGCACTTCTCCTGTATTTCTATCAATAGCAGTGAGTATGCCAGTATTACCCTTAAGGAAATAGATTATATCATTGCTCAAAAGCGGTGATGGCACATAAGGCGTATCACGATTATATTCCCAAACAACTGCTTCTGAACCAGTAATATCCCCCATAGCAAGATCTAAGTTAATGGCTTGCAGAGAACTCCCGCGGAATCCGCTGATGATATAAACATGTCCGTCCATGTATAGCGGGGAAGGAATTACGTTTCGCGTCATTCCACCACATTCCCAGAGCACTTCACCATTTGCTATATCGTAGCTGCGTGTCCGGTTTGTTGCAGGAACGATAACTTGTGTTTTACCATTGCGCTCAACAATAATAGGTGATGTCCAAGTTGTCCGCTCATCTCGAAGCATCTTCCAAATTTCATCACCACTATGTTTATCAAGTGCAGTAATGAAGGACTGATCTTCGTGGTCTTGAAGTATGATTATCGTATCACCGTGGACTATTGGACAACTTCCTTCACCGAAAGTACCAGCTTTACGCATTTTTCCAATATCCTTTTCCCACTTGATATTTCCCATCATATCTAAGCAGTAGAGTCCTCTCGAACCGAAATATGCGTATATATATTCACCATCGGTCACAGGAGAATTGGAAGCAAAACTGGAGTCTCCGTGCATGCCTTCATGCGGAACGGTCTCTTTCAAAGTCTTTTGCCACAATATGCTACCATCACTTCTGCTAAGTGCCAGGATCTCAAACTTATATGGAGGTAACATACGGCTCCGTCCCCTTCTGCCTCTCCTTCTACCGGAATCTTCTTCCGAAGGATTCTGCCCCTCTGTAGTTTCCTGTTTAGGCATCTCCAATTGGATTGCAGTTTGTATGAAGATTTTATCTTCCCAGATAATAGGTGTAGCGTGTCCTAAACCCGGTATTGGCACTTTCCAACGGATGTTTTCGTCTTCGCTCCACGTTGTCGGTGGATTGGCGTTAACGGCAGTACCGTTTGCAAACGGTCCACGCCAGTGATGCCAATTCTTTTCAAAACTTGGTGCTTCTTGCGCTAAAGGTTCATCAGTGGTTTTTGATCCACACGCCATGAATATAACGATAGCACACATAAAAGTTGCCCATAATGCAATTTTTTTCATTTTTCCTTCCTTTCTTGCTGTTTTAATGTCCTTTATTTTTATGTGATTTCGTAGGTTAGGTATAACAATATGAAACGCATCAACTAAACTATTGCTTTGTCAAGTCATAAATGATTTGTATATCGGACGGGGAAACCCCGTCCCTACGAACGGATCTACTCATCATTTGAGTATTGACAGAACACTATTGGGTTAAAATGTCTTCTATCTCAAGCGGTTTCTCTAATTCACGGTTTGCTTCCTCAAGTTTTTCTCGACTTGAGACGACACATACGGCTGCCTTATCAAGATTTTCTTCAAAAAGCTGAAGCAGTGCACGTTTAACCTCTGTGGGTGTCGCCCTGCGGAGTTGATTGTAACGTTCTTCACGTATTTCTTCTGTCAACCCACCGATGTGATACCACTGTGCATTGCTTATGGCTTGACTTGGTCGGATCGGTTTTTCAGCATCTTTTGCAGATGAAATGATAGCACGGTCAATATCCGTTTGTGTCCACTCTACCTGCTTGATGTAATCGACCGTCTGTTCAAAGACATTTATTGTACGCGCAACGTGCGGATCTCTAAACGAGGATTGATATAATGCTCCATCAAAAGAATTATAAGAGAGTCTTGCTCCGTAAGCATTCCCCTTAAATCTGATCTCACTCAAAATGTAATCCATCCGAACAAGATGTGCACCAATACCGATTAATGTTGAATCCGGATGTGAATAGTGTGGTGCGGGCATGACGTGTGCACAGTGTGCAATCTGAATCGGTCCTGCTAATCCTTCGCGCGGCGGTGTGTTATACGGTTTAAATGAAATCGGGTCTGCTGAAATCGGATCATCTTGCATTTCAGTTAGCCAGTCAGCCAGCTTGGCATGTGTTTTTTGGTAAGCGGGATCCGAACCGACGAAACCAGCGGTTACACGCCCGCGATTTAACAGGAAATCACGTATCTCTTCTATATGACTCATGAGATCACCGTTTAGTTCGTCAAAACCGTTGAGTAATGCTTCACTATTTCTAAGTTGCGGGAGTCCATACACGATCTCAGAAAGGTGTCCTTGCGGTGAAAGTCCACGGACAGCGTGATTAATTGCAGTACTTGAACCGTCTTGCACCATCTCTGTTCGGTAATTTGCTACAACTTGTACCATCACATCGTGAAGACGTTCTGTATCTCGCGGATTCACAGAAAAGACGAGATCATGTAGGACATCAAGCGCTTCGTCCATTTTCTCATCAAGTGTCTTGAGATGGAAATAGACGTTTTGTAATGAACGGTCTGCCTCCTGTGCATGTGTACGAAGCCCAACACCACATCCTATACCACCCGTAACAGAAGATTTTCGCAGTGCCATTTCCGTAAAATCCATGTTTGCTGCACCAAGTTTGTGTATAGCATCAATATACCGAGGCATAAATGTCCAGAGATGTTCTGGTAATCCTCTGATGTCAAAATCCAATACAAAATAGTTGACACCGTTGGCGAAAACGTCACTACGGAGGAAGTCTCTTCCACTAACCTTCTCTATCGTCGTTGGTATATGTTTCGGTTTATCGGGGAGATCGTTGACACTGAGTTGCGGCAACTTTGCCAACGCTTCTGGCGGATTCGGTTGTCCGTTCATACGTTCCAATTCTGCGGCATCAACAGCGATCTTTCTAACCTGTTCATCGGTAAGTTGCGCGCGGATATCTTGAGTCCGTTTCTCCAATTCAGCATCAAGTTTTGCCTGCATGTCTTGATCAGGTGAAAGTACACTTGTTAGACGGTGTGGATTCTCAAGAAGACGTTCCCGAATTAGTTCGTTGAAAATAGCAGGATTTTCTTTCCATCGTTTTCGGATAGCAGCGAGGTTTTCACCCATTCGCAAGAATGTATCCGTATCGTTATCATATATCCACGCATTTACGACACGGTATAACATACGAAGTGGAAACATCGGAGCAACTTCTCGGTAGAAGTAACTGGATTGTTGGAAAGCAGCTTCTACCAATTCACTATCAAAGGTATTGTCAGCGAGTTCAGTGAGTGTGTCGGTTATGAGATTCGTGAAAGCCTCTACTCTCTCTTTTTCACTTCCTTTAATACCAACATAGAAAGAACTGTTTGGCCCAATAGAACTTGCGCCAGAGAATATGATATCTGTTCCCAATTTTGAGTCAATAATGGCTTTCTTGAGGGGTGCTGCTTCATTACCGAAAAGTATGAGACTAAGGATGTACCCCAACGCAGTATCTTCAGGATCAGTCGCATCACCGATAAGCCAACTCAGCATAATATATGTCTTCTCAGTCAAGGATTCATCTGATGCAACGGGATACGTATCATAGACTGTCTGGGGTGATTCCCATAGCTGCTGACGAGTTAATTCCGGATTCAAAGGTTTTAGTGCTGAGATTCTATCACTTTTTGGAATTTTATCAAGTTTATCAGCAAGAAATGTGAGATAGTCATGCGTTGGTATATCCCCGTAAAGGAAGAAATACCCATTACTCGGATGATAATATGTCTCGTGGAAAGTCTTGAGTTGGTGATATGTTAGTTCCGGAATTGCATCTGGGTCTCCACCTGATTCCTTTGCGTAAAGCGTATCAGGTAGGAGTCTACTTGTTGTTGCCCTATACAACCGCGACTCCGGATCAGAGAAGACGCCTTTCATTTCATTGTAAACAATCCCTGTGATCTTGAGGTCACCTGTCGGATTTTCTGGATCAACGGGGGCAAGATGGTGTCCTTCACGTTTAAAGGTCTGCTCAGTCAATAGTGGATGAAATACAGCATCAAAATATACTTCAGCGAGGTTGAACAGGTCTTTTTTGACATTGCTTGCGACAGGATAATAGGTATGGTCAGAACTTGTCATGGCATTGATAAAGGTTGCCATGCTCATCTTTATCATCTCAAAGAACGGTTCTTTAACTGGGAATTTATGTGAACCTGCTAAAACCGCATGCTCAAGAATATGCGGAGTACCGGTATCATCTGTCGGTGGTGTAGGAAAATTGATTGAGAATAAGTTTTCTGAGTCGTCTGTATATAGATGTAATAGACGCGCCCCACTATGATGATGTTCCAATTCAATAGTAACTGCCCGCAATTCATCAATCGGTGTGATGGCTTTTACTTCAAATCCTTGTAGTTGCTGTCCTTCTTGTAGGTCAATTGGCGGGTGCGGGTTCCCGCCATTACCGGCTGCGAGTTTCGTATCCATTATAGTCTCCTTGTAAATCTATTCCTTACTTTTCTCTAAACTTGCACAGACAAGTTCCTTATCATTTCGTGCAAAGACGTGCTTATAGGCAAAAGCTGGATGTGCCCATGTTACACCCCCTCTACGGTTCAGTTGTCCCCTCGTAGGTTCAATCAATTTTGCTCTACTGATGATATTCAATCCATCTGGTGTAAGTTCGGTGATAAGCAGTTCACCGCGTTCATTAAACATCCAGACTTTATCAGCATTCTGCACAAACTGAATCGTACTCCAGCGATCTACCGGTACAGCAGACAGGTCTTCCCAAACACGATCCCCAGTTTTTGCTTCAAGACAACGGAGTTCTCCATAGCTATCAACACCGTAGATATGATCACCTATCCAAATCGGTGTTGACATTGTTGTTTGCAATGCGTCTGTATTTCTTTCATCCTTTCCTTTCCTATGCCACCCGAGTTCATAGTCCAATTTTTCGGCAGATAAATTCAGAAGTGCTGAACCTTCATAGAAGTTAGTTACAAACAACTTATTTTTGTTGTAGATTGGCGTTGCAATACCGATCTCCCATCGCGTTGGTGGCATCGGATATTTCCAATGGAGTTTTCCGGTTTTTGGATCCAATGCAGTAACGTTCCATCCTGTCCAGCAAATTAGGACCCGTTTTCCTGCTTGTTCAATGATAATTGGTGCAGAATATGAGGCGTTATCTTTAAGTGCTTTCCATTTTTCCTCACCTGTTTTCCGATCAAATGCAACAACGCATGCTTCCGGTTTCCCACCGATTTGGACGATAAGGAGGTCATCCTCAATAAGTGGTGCACAAGCGATCCCCCATATCGGCATATTGATGTCATACTCAGTATTGAGGTCTTTTTTCCACTTTATATCACCTGTGACAGCATCAAAACAGTGTAGATGCCCCATCGCCCCTAAGGCATAAGCAAGTCCATCATGTATAGACACCGTAGCACGTGGTCCAACAGGATACTCAATCTTGTAGATGCAATCATAAGTATAAGACCAGATTTCATCACCTGTTTCCCAATCGAAGCAGAGAACTCGTTCAACCTGTTTCGGTTTTGTGAGTCTGTCAGTCACATAGACGCGTCCATCAGCAACAGTAGGTCCACTATAACCACTTCCGATAGGTACACGCCAACGAATAGGTATCTCTTCAGCATCAAATTCTTCAATAATACCTGTTTCGTTCCATATACCATCTCGGTTAGGACCACGCCACTGTGACCAATCATCTGCAAATGCGGGAATTATCAGAATTGAAATCATCGCAAACAGTGCGATGGATACATATTTTATAGTGTTCATGATGTGTTGTAAGTCTCCTTGACAGGTAAATTAAAAAAGAAAACTGCACCTTCTGCAATAAAGCAATTGCCTATTTCTTTTAGACCAAATACTATGTCATTCATAATGATTGATGGAAGTTCTTTCTATCAATAATTTATCATTTTTGAGTGAGTATGTCAATGTAAAATAAAGCATTTGGAACTGTCAACACACAAATAAAGAAATACCGATTGCCTATTACAAAAATTGATTTTAGTAACGGATACCAACAATTTGTCGTTTTATGTAATGCAAAATATGCCATAATAAACAAGACATTATCAAGATCAGTTTCCGCATCATGTATGGTGAGAATAACAGACTAAACCATAAGAACTGTGCGGTGGAGTAATATACATGAAAATTTGTTCTTTCTGGATACCGGTCCTTCTATTCGCAATTCTCTGCTCAGGTTGTGCTGGCAAGTTGAGTTATGAAGATATGACAGAACGACATCATAAGTATACGAGTGGAGAAAAGAGTGCGACCATTGATGAATGGCACGCGCTAATTGGAGAGTTCGAGAACATTATACGTATTGATGAATATGGTGAATTAGCAGATGACGCACAGTTTGCTATCGCTTCCAGTTGGGTATGGTGCATAAAAGCTGGAGACCCAAAGGCATCACAACACGCAATTTCAGCTTTTAGAAGACTGATTTATACATATCCAGCATCAGAATATCTACCGCAAGCACATTATTGGATAGCGCGTTGTTATACGCATATAGGTGATTCTGCGCGTGCAGCGCATCACTACCAAGTTGTTACAGAACGATATCCAGATACACATTCAGCTGCAGCGGCACAATTGGAATTAGGAAGAAAATACAAGCAACACGGATTTGAAAAAAGAGCAGAAACGATTTACCTTGATATTATCAACTCGGAAAATAACAGTGATATTGTTTCGGCAGCATCAAAAGAACTGAAACAACTCAAGCCAGAACAGAATCCAACTATCCAAAACGATACCGCATCGTCTAAACCGAAAATTATTCCACAAACTCAATCGAAACCGAAACCACCAGAACCTGATCCTGAGACCCTAACGCCTGGATCCCTGACACGTGAATTTGGACTTACAGCGAAGACGATTGTCATTGATGCAGGACACGGTGGAAAGGACCCCGGTGGTATCGGTGTAGGGAACCAATATGAAAAACCGATAGCACTCAGCTTATCAAAAAAAGTCGGTGCAATTTTGGCATCAAAAGGATACACTGTGCTACTTACAAGAGATACTGACCGTTACATACAGTTGAAAGAACGAACTGCGTTTGCTAATCGACACAAAGCAGACCTGTTTCTGAGTATCCATGCAAATGCAAGTACGAATTCAAAAGCAAATGGTATAGAAACATACTATTTAGACGTAACAAGCACAGATAAGAACGCTGAAATCATTGCTGCCAGAGAAAATGAAAACTCTGGATATAGTATTCAGGAGTTGGAATCGTTATTGAAAGGACTGATTGTAGAAAGCAAAAGTAAAGATAGTAGAAGATTAGCGCAACATGTTCAACGTGAATTAGTTGCAGCAACAGGGGCAGCTGATAGAGGCGTGAAACACGCTCGTTTTGTTGTTCTGATTGGAACGAGTGTCCCAGCAATCCTTATTGAGACGGGGTTTATAACAAACCCTACAGAATCAAAAAAACTCACATCTGATACTTACCAAGAGAAGGTTGCAGCGGCTATCGTACGAGGTGTTGAGAAGTTTTTAGGTAACACCAAACAAATAAGCCAGGGGAATGTCAAGAAAACCGATCCAAATTTTGCTGCAACACAGCGCTAATTAGAAATGTGCTACAAGTATAATGTTGAAGAATGGAAGGATGGAAGAATGGAAGGACGGAAGAGTGGAAGGGTAGAAGAGTGGGTTGTATTCCTTTTCTTATTTCTGGTAGTGGGGTTAAACACCACTGAAGCGCAACAGGCAGATATCGCTATTTTGTTACCTTCAACTGCTACAGGTATATCTGAAGGAGATGTCAACTATGCTCGTACTGTGAGTAAACGATTTGTACGAATGCTTAATAGCATAGGTTTTGCAGCGGATGAATTGCAAGAAACATCTGCTGCGACAACTCCTCGCTTACAAGAAAACGCTTCTAAACCTTATCGCTTACTGATCCTCCCACTTAATTCAAAATTATCACCACATACAGTTCCCATTCTAAATGGATTTGTCGCACGAGGTGGAAAATTATTCGTAACCTATAACCTCGCGAATGAAGTCGCATCACTAATGAATCTAAAGTCTAAACAGTGGCTAAAGGCTGAAACACCCGGACAATTTTCTTCTATACAATTTGATGCACCAAACATATTAGGTATACCGAAATCCGTAAAGCAATCTTCTTGGAACATTACAGTTGTTGAATCGACCAGTCCAAAAACAAGGATAATAGCATACTGGTACAACGCAACTGGTCAATCAACTGGATATCCCGCTTTTTTTGTAAGTGATGTGGGTGTATTCTTCAGTCATGTATTCCTACCTGAAGACATTCAATTGAAAACCCAACTGCTTGCTGCACTTCTTGGGAATCTTGTCCCCGAATTTGAACATGCAATTGCAAAACGCGAAATTGATATGACAACTCGTATTGGACATATCGCTAATCTTGATTCTCTTACGAAATTTGTAGCTTTTGGAGAAGTATCAGAGGCACAACAGGCGTTACAATCAGGTAAGACATTGTCGACGCAATCACGAAATGAATATACCCAAAAGAATTATCATTCTGCAATGCTTGCAGCGCGTGATAGTCGTGTTGCACTATCAAAGGCGTACTATTTATCGCATCACAGCAATAATACGGAAGGACGTGCACTGTGGAATCATTCAGGTCTTGGCGCATATCCTGGAGACTGGGAGAGGTCCGCGAAGGAATTGGCTGCTGCGGGTATCAACATGATACTGCCAAATATGGCTTGGGGAGGTGTTGCACATTACGATAGTCGTGTGTTACCGCATAGCAAAAAGTTTGCCGAATACGGTGACCAAATTGCACAGTGTGTTGAAGCGGCACATAAACACGATCTGGAAGTACATGTCTGGAAAATAACTTGGAACTTAGAAGGCGCACCAAAAGAATTTGTAGAGAAAATGCAAAAAGAGGGACGCACACAAGTGTCAGCAGAAGGAAACCAGATAAATTGGCTTTGTCCCTCGCATCCAGAAAACGTGAAGTTGGAACTGAACAGCATCAAGGAAATAGTGCGGAACTATGATGTTGATGGAATACATCTTGATTACATCCGTTATCCTGGAAGTCATGCGTGCTATTGTACTAACTGCCAAAAAAGGTTCATACTTGCCACAAGACAAAATGTTCAGGATTGGCCAGCATCCGTATTACCACGCACTGGAAAACACGCTAATGCTTATATTGAATGGCGTGCACAACAGATAACCCGTTTGGTCAGATTAATCCACAAGAGAATTCGTGTAATCAAACCTGAAGTCAAAATATCTGCTGCGGTCTTCGGCGGTTACCCCTCTTGTGTCACATCAATCGGTCAGGATTGGATTGCTTGGGCAAAAGCTGGTTTTGTTGATTTTGTCTGTCCAATGAACTATACTGAAGACAACAAATACTTTACTGATCTACTGGAGAAACAGCTGGCTTTAATGCCAAAAGGCGTGTCAATATATCCTGGTATTGGCGCAACTGCATCAAATTCCCACTTAACACCAGATGCAGTTATTGGTCAGATACATCTTGCTCGATTCTTAGGTGCATCAGGTTGGACAATTTTTGACTATTCAGTCAATATTTCAAACACCATCCTACCTGCAATACAAATTGGCGTGGGTAAGCAAAAAGCTGCACCGACACATTGATCCGAACACTCTCCCCATTTTCACATTTTGAATTTTCACGTATTTGACTTTAATCTCAATTTGTGATATAATTTCTCAACTATTGGTATTCCTTTTGTATAAGATTCAGTTGGATGAGAATTATGAACCAGATTGTATCTATTGGTACAAGTCACCATGTAGCACCGGTTGAATTCAGGGAAAAATTAGCTTTTTCCAATGAACAACTGATTGAATCTCTTCATCAACTTCGTGATGCCTACCTACTTCAAGAAGCGGTGATTCTTTCTACCTGTAACAGAGTTGAGGTGTATGCTGTTGCGAACTCTCATCAGTCAACAGAATCTCCGGTCAAATCTCTTCTTGACTTCCTGTCGTATTACCATAAGATCACTATTGACAACTTAAAAAAGTGGAGTTATCGGCATGATAACCTTGACACGATTTTGCATCTATTCAGAGTGACTTCAAGTCTTGACTCAATGGTTGTGGGTGAGTCACAGATTCTTGGTCAAGTTAAAGAAGCTTATGATCTCTCTCGTTCTGCTGGTGGTTCAGGTACCATACTAAATCGACTATTCAGTAAAGCATTCAGTGTGGGTAAACGCATCCGATCAGAAACTACTATTGCTTCGGGGGCAGTATCAATCAGTTATGCCGCTGTAGAACTTGCAAAAAAGATATTCAACACATTAGAGGATAAAACTGTCGCGATCATCGGTGCTGGAGAAATGAGCGAACTGACAGCAAAGCACCTCGTCTCAAACGGTGTTTCTAAAGTGATAGTGGCAAACCGTACTTATGAGCGAGCAGTGAAAATAGCAGAAAAATTTAACGGTATTCCAGTTACCTACGAAGGTGATCTCGGTTTTCTCATTGATGCTGATATAGTTATTAGTTCTACTGATGCACCACATTACCTGATTGAACGTAAACCACTCGCTGAAATCATGCGGAAGAGGAAACATCGGTATATGTTTCTAATTGATATTTCTGTGCCGCGAGATATTGAACCGGATGTAAGCAAAGTCAACCATGCGTTCCTCTATAACATAGATGACTTAGAGGCTGTCGTCGCATCAAACCTAAAAGAACGAAAACAGGAAGCTGTCCGTGCTGAGCAAATCGTTACTGAAGAAGCAAGACGTTTCCATGACCAATTGCAGATACTTGAAGTCAATCCTACCATAAAATCTTTACATCAACAGTTCCAACGGATTGCTGACACAGAACTTCAGGCATGTCTTAATCAAACATCACTAACGGATGCACAAGAGAACGCCATAAAATCCATGACGCAAGCTATTGTGAAGAAACTACTACATCAACCTGTTGATAACCTTCGTCACGCTGTTAATGATGGTGATGCGGATCACGCTAAGTATGTTCAATCTTTACAAGACCTCTTTGCACTGGATCAAATTGACGATAAGGAACAGGAATGAAGACTACCGTTAGGATCGGAACCCGTGGCAGTCAACTTGCAATCTGGCAATCAACGTATGTAAAACAACAGTTATTACACTATCACTCTGATCTTGAAATTGAACTGAAGATCATTAAAACAACCGGGGACACTATCAAAGATCGAACTTTGATCGGACTGGGAAAAGGTGTCTTTACCAAAGAGATTGAAGTTGCACTGATAAACGAGGACATAGACCTTGCTGTTCACAGCCTAAAAGACCTTCCAACAGAATTACCTGACGGTTTATGTATTGCAGCAATTCCGCCAAGAGAAGACCCTCGTGATGTGTTGATCTCATCTTCGGGGAAGTTTTTAGCCAATCTTATCAGCGGCGCAAGAATCGGTACAACAAGTCCGCGACGGAAGTCTCAACTCCTACACATCCGTCCAGATTTACAAGTAGTCAATGTCAGAGGCAATGTAGATACACGTCTTAAAAAACTCAAAGAGACGGATCTTGACGGAATTATTCTGGCTGCTGCTGGACTCAAACGCCTTCAAAAAGAAGATAAAATAACACAATACTTTGAAACGGATGAAATGATTCCTGCTGTTGGACAAGGTGCATTAGCAATAGAAACGCGGGACAATGATAAAGATGTCAAAGCGTTACTCTCACCATTAAACGATAGTGTCACTGCATCCGAGATTACTGCTGAAAGGACCGTATTGGAATCTCTTGGTGGTGGCTGCCAGCTCCCCATCGGTGCTTTTGCAAAATTGGATAGTGGAAAACTCTCACTCATCGGAACGGTATGTCATCCAGAGGGTAAATTGCGTATCGTTGAAACTGCTACTGGTGGGATAGACAATCCACATGAATTAGGAAGAATCGTCGCAGCAAACTTACGCAAAAACGGTGCTGACGATTTAATAGGTACATAATGCATAAGGTATTCTTTTATGAGTACTAAAAAAAATGGCATCGTCTACATAGTTGGTGCGGGACCAGGTGATAAAAAACTAATCACCATAAAAGGGAAAGAGTGTTTACAGAAGGCAGATGTTGTCATTTATGACCTACTTCTGAATGACGATCTGCTTGAATACTGTCCGTCACATACTCTTAAGATCAAAGCTCCCGACCCAAGGATTCGTTCAAATCGTCAGAATGAGTTAAACGACCTGCTCATACAACACGCTAAAGCAGGTAAAGTCGTTATACGTCTCAAGGGTGGAGACCCATTCATTTTCGGACGTGGTGGTGAAGAAGCAGTAGTACTTGCAGAGACTGATATACCATTTGAGATCGTACCCGGTGTCACCTCGGGTATCGCTGCTGCAGCCTATTCAGGGATTCCTGTTACACATCGCGATTTTGCATCATCGGTTGCATTCGTTACAGGTCATTCTGCAGCATTGCATCCTGACTCTAATATCAATTGGGAACAACTGGCAACTGCTGTAGACACGCTCGTTGTCTATATGGGAGTTGCACATCTTTCTCAGATTACTGAACGCTTAATTGCGAACGGGAAGGATAAACTGACACCAGTAAGTTTAGTAAGAGTTGGAACAACACCGCAACAGACAGTCGTTGAAGGTACACTTGAGAATATTGTTGAAAGAGTAGATGCAGTTCAATTGAAGAGTCCAGCGATCATTATTGTTGGTGAGGTTAACAGAGTAAGAGCAAAACTCCGATGGTTTGACAATAAACCACTCTTTGGCAGACGCATACTTGTTACGCGTGCGCGTCCTCAAGCAAGCGAATTTGCTGAATTATTGGAAGCAAAGGGTGCTGAAGTCATCCAATTCCCAACCATCACAATCCATCCTATTAAATTGAAAAGCAACGAAATACCGACACCAGATGGATATGATTGGGTGATCTTTACAAGTATCAATGCAGTTGAGATTTACTATAATCTACTTAAAGAAATTGGAAAAGACACAAGAGTATTTGGAACTTGTAACATCTGTGCTGTAGGACCAAAGACAATTGAAGCACTCAATGACATTGGGATAGAGCCTGATTTTGTCCCATCTCATTCCAGCGGAAACGTTATCGTTGATGAAATAGAAAATGTAGATAAAAAGAAAATACTACTGCCAAGAGCGAAGATTGCAACTCCTGAATTACCTAATGGGTTACGGGAAAGAGGTGCACAAGTTGATGATGTAGCGATCTATGATACCGTCAAAGTTGAGAATGAATGCAAAGACGTTATCCTTAAGGATTTACTGGAAGGTAGAATTGATGTCGTAACATTTACCAGCTCTTCGACCGTGAGAAATTTCCTTGATATGTTTCCTAAGCAGAATGTTGAGGATTTACTGTCTAATGTAAGTGTTGCAACCATCGGTCCAACGACGGAAGCAACTGCAACAAAACATGGATTAAAAGTTGATATTGTAGCTAAAGATGCTACAATAGAACACCTGACACAAGCAATTGTATCCGAATATAATAGTCAAAAAGATTAAGCCTGATCCATTTCCACAAAAAATTCTACCATCAGGCTCCTTAATTGAAGAGAGGCATAATAACCTTTAGAAAGACTGATATTGTTCCGAAAATTGAATAGAATCCCGCACACAAAACCAATCCGATCTGCTTCCATAGTGGGGGTTGAATTTCTTTTGGTAAGAACTTACGGTTGACATAGAGTGTGTGTATTGATGTAATCACGAGTAGATATCCACCCACTGTGGCAGATACAATTATCATAAAGAAGGGTTTTGCTAAATACATAGCAATCACACCCCATAAGATATAAACTAACAAAATCGGATAATAGAGCCATTTCGCGTTGTGTTCCTCCATTCGGCGTGCACTTTTAAATCCTGTCCATATAATATCTGTATAACGTCGTGGAACACTATCTACACCTCCAAGTTGTGTAGAAAAAAGAACCCAGAAACCACATAACAGGGTCAGATGCCACATTATAGGTCTTCCTACCTCCTTCGCAAGTCCTTCCGCTTGAAATGCTGCTGCTGACCATTGATCCATCTGTGTACCGGATTCTACGAAGTTAATTGTTAACATTGCTGGTAGTGCCAGGCCGATAAAACAACCGATAAGCCAGATATAGTATTGTTCAAATCGGACATATTTCCACCATTCTTTAAATCGTTGGATGTTCTCAGGTGTTATACGGAAGACTTTTCCAAAATGTGAAAGTGTGACTTTCTGTCCTCCGATAATTGATGGAATGGCACCAACCAGACTACTCATCCCCCACCCTTTATCTCTGACGTAATTAGATATAGTGATGTTACCTAATCCTCCGCTTCCAGCATACGCAGCAAATGCCCCAAGGAGTAACCAATCAAAATTACCTGTCGTCACATCATCTGGTAAAGCCCCAAAACTAAAGAACCCCTTTATGACAGTCCACCAAACTTCGAAGGGTACAAAGAATAGGTCAATGACAACTAAGTATCCTATTATCCAAACGACCATGAATAGTTGTACCTTTTCCAGTGCGTTATATATCTTTCCACCGAACATCACGATAGCTAAGCAGGTAAAGAAGATTAAATAAGCAAAAATCCGGATTGTGTTCTGGTCTGCTTCAACAGGCATCCTTCCTAACCATGCGGCACCGAGTGCAGTTGCAGCTGTCATTGCCCACCCGGGCCATATACCGAAAAAATCAACCCCCGAATAGAAGATCGCCCAAAAACGCGGACCAGGTTTACAGCGCATATAACCGCTAAGCATAGGCTCACCAGAATAGATAGTGTACCTAATTGCTTCTGTATTCAGGATCGATTGTAGAATTATTGCAATTGTTGCAATCCATAGGAGCGTACCACCATATTGCGCGGTGATTGCTGGCCCCAAAAGCCACTCTCCGCTGCCTATTGATGCACCCAATGCTATGATACCGGGACCTAAAATACCCCTAAATGCTTTGCCAAATTGATATCGTGGTGGCTCTGGTAATTCCGCTACTTCCCAATCGGGAAGCGTACCACCATCAACACGTTGTTCAGTTTCTGCCATATTACGATACCCCAAAATATATCTATATCCAACTCTTTAGCAACCAATAAAACCGTTATTTCTGACAATACATGCTCACATAGAGAAAAGTTGTATAGCATCTTACCAGAATAATCGTATTGAATCAAGTTTAATCTTTATACAGCAGGATAATTTGGAACGTATCTCATAAGTCATTTATTTGGTGAATTTTTTGTAGTTTGTGATATTGTGTTAAGCATTTTTCTATACTTGTTCGGTTATGGAATCATTGCTAATTATGATAAAAAATTCGCTATTTTTTCAGTGTACCAAAAATGCCGTGATTTCCGTCGCGTGGTACAGTTTTTAAATCGTTTGTTAGGCTTGTCGCTGTATGTGTTGGTAGCGTATTTTTTGAAAATTCTATTTTTTTTATTTCGCCTTTATTGGTACGGTTTAAATCTTGGTGATTTTTTAGCAATATTAGCTGTTTTTTCAGTGTACCAAAAATGCCGTGATTTCCGTCGCGTGGTACAGTTTTTAAATCGTTTGTCAGGCTTGTCTCTGTATGAGTTGGTAGCGTATTTTTTGAAAATTCTATTTTTTTTATTTCGCCTTTTTTGGTACGGTTTGAATCTTGGTGATTTTTTAGCAATTGCAGTCGTTTTTGCAATCCAAAAAACTGGTCTCTGATGTGTTGTGTACGCGCGTTTTCTTTACGGTTTTTTGTGTTGATGGGCCTACAGTATATCTGATAGATTGTATGTCTGAATAGTTTCATATTATCACACCTTTTTATTTTAGCGTTTCTTTTTTAATAATCAACTTCACGATAGACTTTGTGTAGTGACCTTAACTTCTTTACAAGAGCGTGTATATCGTCTTTCTTTTCAGCAGACGCACGTGTTCTTTTCCGCTGATCATAATCCGAATTGGAACGGACAACTTCAAAGCGAACGAACAGATCCAACTCCCGTTTCTGTTTAGTATTGAGATCACTTTTCCGAATCTTACCTTCCTCCAACTGTTGCTTGTATTTCTCTCCATTTCGTAGCCAGTTTCGGAGTGTTTGGTAAGTTATATCACAATGCTCTGCGATACGATACAGTGGAAGACTTGAGACTTCCACAGCAGTGACGATTCTTGTTATTATATTCTTTTTTAGTTTCATAATGATGGTATTATAGCACAAGAAAACACCAGAAATCGCCGCTGGATATCGAATCCGAATACAAGAGAATATTTTATATTGAGATTTGAATTTTGCATAGGAATCAACTGTTTGAACCAGGATTCTCAGGATTTATAGGATGTTTGTCTGAACCAGGATTTACAGGATTTACAAGATAAGAGATTGGGAACATTAGATAAATCGCAAAAGGTGCCCTCAGATATCCCAAAAACACTAACACTACTCTTGCCAAAAAACGCAACACAATGCTATACTATCCCCATCACACTACAAGAAAGGAAGTGCACAAATGGCACTAAAGAAGTCACAACTTTACGCATCGCTATGGCAAAGCTGCGACGAACTCCGCGGCGGAATGGACGCATCACAATACAAGGATTACATCCTCACACTCCTATTTATGAAATATGTCTCGGATAGGGCAGAAAGAAATCAATACGAGGTCATTCAAGTACCAGAGGGTGGAAGCTTCAATGATATGGTGCAACTGATCGGTACTCCTGAGATTGGTGATGGAATCAACAAAATTATAGCAAGATTCGCTGAAGCAAACGAACAGATAAGCGATTTTAATCAAGCAGACTTCAACGATCCCAGCAAACTCGGTAAAGGCAAAGAGATGGTTGATCGGTTATCAAAACTGATTGCTATCTTTAAAGAACTTGACCTCGGCTCAAACAGAGCGGAAGGGGATGACCTACTCGGTGATGCTTATGAATATCTCATGCGACATTTCGCAACAGAATCGGGAAAAAGTAAGGGGCAATTCTACACTCCAGCTGAAGTTTCTCGCATTATGTCAAAAGTCATTGGAATTGGTTCGGATACCAAGAAGAGAGATACTATCTATGACCCTACGTGCGGTTCCGGATCACTACTCATCAAGGCTGCAGATGAAGCACCACGCGGATTGTCTATCTTTGGACAAGAAAAGGACAATGCAACTTACGGACTTGCACGGATGAATATGATCTTACACGGGCACCCAATAGCGGAAATTAACCACGGCAACACACTCTCTGACCCATACACGTGGGACTCAGACGAGGGGTTAAAAAGATTCGACTTTGCAGTCGCCAATCCACCTTTTTCTGACAAGGGATGGACAAGCGGTGTCAATCTCAATGACGACCCGTTCGATCGTTTTGATTACGGCACTCCTCCAGCAAAAAATGGTGATTATGCCTTCCTACTCCACTTTATTTGTTCGCTAAAAAGCACAGGTAAAGGTGCAATCATCCTCCCGCACGGTGTCCTGTTTCGGGGCAACAAAGAGGCAGACATCCGCAGAAATCTTATTCAATATGGATATATCCAAGGCATCATCGGTTTACCTGCAAATCTGTTTTACGGGACTGGTATCCCCGCCTGTATCATCGTGATTGACAAGAAGGACGCCAACGACTGTAAAGACATCTTTATTATTGATGCCAGCAAAGGTTTCCTCAAGGATGGCAACAAGAACAGATTACGTGCACAAGACATACACAAAATCGTCTCTGTTTTCAACAGCCAGACAGAAATAGATGGATATTCTCGACTGGTGTCAATAGACGAAATAGCAAGTGCAGCAAACGACTATAACCTGAACATCCCTCGTTATATCGATTCCAGTGAACCTGAAGACCTACACGACCTTAACGCACATATTAACGGAGGCATCCCTGATCAAGATATTGAAGCCTTGAAACCCTATTGGGATGAGTTTCCAAGTCTTAGAGATACGCTATTCAAACCAAACGGTAGACCCGGTTATAGCGACCCCTTAGTGGAGACGCAAGAGGTGAAATCCACTATCCTCTCACATTACGAGTTTGCTGAGTTTCAACAACGTATCACATCCATCTATGAAATATGGAGAACTTCACACGCACCAACGTTGGGTGACATAGATGAAAAGACCAAACCGAGAGATATAATTGACGATCTTTCTGTTGACATACTCACGCAGTTTGAAGACCTACCCCTCATTGACCCTTACGATGTCTACCAAAAACTGATGGATTATTGGGAAGATGTGATGCAGGACGATGTCTATCTCGTCGCGACAGATGGGTGGGTAAAAGCATCGCAACCGCGCGACATCATTCAAGATAAAAGAGTCAAAGAAACCCCCGACCTGACTATCGGCAAAGAGAAGTATAAGATGGATTTGATACCGCCTACATTGATTGTCGCACGCTACTATCCCGAAGATCAGGTACAGATTGAAAAAGCACAGACTGTTTTGGAGTCCGCAACGCAGGCGTATGACGAATATGTAGAAGAACACACTGCTGAGGACGGACTACTCACCGAAGCTCTTACCGATGCTGGCAGTCTTACAAAGGGGAGTTTGGGTGCACGTCTTAAGGAACTCAAACCCAATTTACAAACAGAGGACGAATCGGATGAGAACAGTGAAGAGCGAGAGGTAATTAAACAGTGCTTAACTCTGTTGGATGAGAAGTCAAAAGCAGACAAGACAGTGAAGGACGTACAAAGTACACTTGATAAGAAGGTATTTGCACACTACGAAACCCTCACCGAAACCGACATCAAACAACTCGTGATTGACGATAAATGGTTTGCTACAATCCACACAGAAATCACTGGAGAAGTTGAGCGATTGACCCAACGTCTCACAGAACGCGTCAAGGAATTAGAGGAACGTTACCTACAAACATTACCAGAACTCGCAAGTGACGTGCATGTGTATACTCTGAAAGTTGAGAAGCATCTGGCGAATATGGGGGTGCAGTGGAATGAGTGATGGACAGAGATTTAGTGGTGAGTGGGAAACAAAGCAAGTATCAGAATTTGGTGATGTTATAACAGGTGCAACACCAAGCACAAAAATCAGTAACTTTTGGGATGGACTGATACCTTGGATTACACCCTCTGATATTACTTCTGAACGAGATATGACAGTTTCTGAACGGATGATTACAGAGAAAGGTTTGAACGCAATTAGACCATTAAAGCCAAATACAGTATTAGTTACATGTATAGCAAGTATTGGTAAAAACGCAGTACTTAGAACCACAGGAAGCTGCAATCAGCAAATCAACGCTGTGACACCAAATCGTACTTATAATGTTGAGTTTCTGTATTATCTATTTGAATTCAACTCAAACTATCTTCTGGCTAATGCAGGAATTACTGCAACAAACATCGTTTCAAAAACTGCTTTTGCTAATTTGGAATTTGAGGTGCCACCACTTGAAGAACAACGCGCCATCGCCGAAGTCCTGTCAGATGTTGATGGGTTAATAGACTCCTTAGACACACTCATTGCTAAGAAACGTGCTATCAAGCAAGCTACCATGCAGCAACTGCTTACGGGTAAGACGGGCTTGCCGGGGTTTAGTGGGGATTGGAAGTTAGTCAAGATGGGGCAAATAGGTTCAATCTATGGTGGTCTATCTGGTAAAACAAAAGCTGATTTCGAGAGTGGTAATGCTCAATATGTTACATTTCTTGGTGTGTTAGAAAATGTAATTGTAAATGTAAATCATACGGAACATGTCAGAATAAGGACTAGCGAGTCACAGAATGCAGTGATGAAAGATGATTTATTATTTAATGCTTCGTCAGAGACACCTGGAGATCTTGCAATAGCAGCAGTAATGGGTGTTCAATTGGATAATCTGTATTTAAATAGTTTCTGTTTTGGTTTTCGCATACATGATAAGGACAAACATAGACCATTGTTTCTGGCATATTTTTTTAGAGGAAATGTTGGACGAGACATAATGAATTCATTAGCTCAGGGTGCAACGAGATACAATCTATCAAAGAGTCAATTCCGCGGTCTTGAACTTAATATACCATCGGGTAAAGAACAGCATGCCATCGCACAAGTCCTCTCCGATATGGACTCTGAAATCACGGCATTAGAACAACGTAGAGACAAAACTATCGCTTTAAAACAAGGTATGATGCAGCAGCTGCTGACAGGGAAGGTGCGGTTGTTGAAATCTGAATAAATTATAGGTATAATATTTACAGATAGAGAAATCAAAGCAGTTATGAATACGCACCTTAAACATATAGACAAGGGGACCCGATATATGATTGAAAATCGCTTACAAGCGCTGTGGAGCAATTTGCAGGGCAAGAAACCGCAACTACAGCATTTTCTTTCAGAAATCAGATTGGATGGTATCCATGGACTTAACAACCTGCGCGTAATGTTTGACTATCCAGTAAGTGTCATCGCTGGTGGGAATGCTACGGGTAAATCTACGGTGCTTCTTGCCGCTGCTTGTGCTTATATGAATATGAGAACACACAATCAAAGCAGTAGAGAGTTCAAACCTGCTAAACTATTTCCAACGTTGTTTACAGAACCTGGTTGGCGAGGAGATGAAAGACAAGAAGTGTCTATGGATTATGATTTTTTGACACCCGAAGGGGGACGGTCAATGCGATGGCGACGTACTAATAGTGGTTGGAATATGAGCTTCTTTGGTCGCCAAAACACAAGCCAACCGGAAAGACAAGTATATCTTAGGACGCTTGGTATTTTGAATGATCCAAATCGTGTAGATCCCCCTCCTGTGTTGCAGCAAAGCTGGGATGAACTTAAGGAAGTCACTTTATCTTCTGTACAGATAGAGTTTGCACACCAGATGCTCCCCTTTAATTATTCGGAAGTTATCAATCTTTCCAGAGGTAGCAGGAATACCCTTTTTGCTATCCAAAAAGGCGGAGCTGCATATTCGGAGTACCACATGGCTGCTGGTGAACGCGCCATCTTATTTCTGTCACAAGAAATTACCCAACTCAACGGGGCACTCGTTTTAATTGACGAAGTTGAAGCAGGTCTACATCCTCATGTGCAGCAACTCCTCATGTTACACTTACAACAGTTGGCACTTCGTAATGATCTACAAATAATTGTAACATCTCACAGTCCAGTAGTTCTTGACGCTGTTCCTTCTAATGGTAAAATATTTCTGGACCGAGATGATGTATCTGGTGAAGTAGTTGTACGCCCTCCCTATCGAGATATAATTCAGAATGCTTTGTATGGACGTTTAAATGATAAACTGAAATTACTTTGTGAAGATAAGATTGCAGAGGAATTCTTGGAAGGTATATTTGACTTTTTGTCACCTAAAGATGGCTTCAGCAGGGAGCTCGTTCGTATTGGACGGGACACTGGAGCAGATCAATTTCCAATGCACGCTGAAACTTTAAGGAAGTTCGGTCAGATTCAAGATACCGTATTTGTCCTTGATGGCGATCAGCGGGGACGTAAATTAGAAGAGAAAATAGAGGAGGCAGCCGGAATTGGGGTCAACATCTCAATACTGTTTCTACCCGGGAAAGAATCACCAGAAAGTTGGCTGTGGAATAGGTTAAAAGAAATCCCTGCAAACCTTGTAAGTGAACAACTGGGAATTGATCAACGAGGTCTAATTTCAATAATGAATCGGTTAGATTCTATTTATAATTTGGCATCTGAGCCACCTTCGGAAGTTATGAAAAGCAAATTCCGAAGCTTATCCGATGCACTTCGAAGAGATGCTTCTGATATCTGTCGAATTGTTGCGCGTCTGGAAGCAGATCGTCCTGATAGTGAAATCCAACCTATTTTGAATGAATTGCGGGAAATATTAAAACTTTGGCGAGGTTAGATCGGAAATTGTTACGATGATCACTTTGGTGACACATCCAGAGTCAATACCAGAGTCATTGAAAGCCAGAGTGATAGTGCAGCTTACCCACGGTGCCTTGCAAAAGTCTGAATTATCCAAAAGTTTAGGACAAAAGGCAATTTCTGCCAGACTTAACGAAGTGGTTCGGGAACTATTAAAGGATGGGTTAATCGAATACACGATACCTGACAAACCCAATAGTCGATTACAGAAATATCGTTTGACAGGCAAGGGAAGGATTGAACTTTCAAAACTGAAATCAGGAGATGCAGTATAAGATGCAGTCCATGATGCAGTCCATGATGCAGTCCATGATGCAGCCCATGATGCAGAAATTGTAGATTGATTAGAGTTCTAAATCAACCTACAAAACATGACAGTTGAAAAACACTCTCAGTAATCCGCGAAATCAGTGAAATTCGCGACAATCCGCGATTCTGAAACAAGAACACGTAATTCAGCGAAACAAAGGGAAGAAGAAAGCATGAACATCATCCGTGAAACTGAAGGTGAAACACAACAACGTGTCATAGACTACTTCACTGACACCTTACACTACACCTACCTCGGCAAATGGAATGATAGCATACAAGATAATAGCAACGTCCTTGGGGAAGATCTTACCGATTGGCTGCGCAGACAAAATTACGCGCTTGATATAATCGAGAAAGCTGTCGAACAACTAAAACGGGATACAACTATCGGGGGTAGTAGAACGCTCTATCAAGCAAACTTTGAAGTCTATAGAAGTTTACGTTACGGCGTGCAAGTCATGCCAAATGTTGGGGATAACTTCACAACCGTCAGTTTCATAGATTGGAAAAACCCTGAAAACAACGATTTCGGTATTGCCGAAGAGGTAGCCATCAGAGGAAAAAACAATAGACGACCTGATCTTGTCATATACATCAACGGCATCGCGATCGGTGTGATAGAACTGAAACGATCTACCGTCTCAGTATCAGAAGGAATCCGCCAAAGCCTCTCAAATCAGAACGAAGATTTTATTGAATGGTTTTTCAGCACCGTCCAGCTGGTAATGGCAGGGAATGATACCGAAGGGATGCGTTACGGTGTTATCAATACGCCTGAAAAGTACTGGATGCAATGGAAAGAACGCTATGCAGAACAAGATACAGAAATCACTCCACTACTCAGAGAACTCGGTCAATTATGCAGTAAACAACGCATCCTTGAAATAATCCACGACTTCATTGTATTTGATAGTGGAACAAAGAAGATTTGCCGACATAATCAATACTTCGGCGTGAAGGCTGCGCAAGAACGCGTCATAACCAGAGAGGGTGGGATCATCTGGCACACGCAAGGTAGCGGTAAGAGCCTGACGATGGTCTGGTTAGCAAAATGGATACTGGAATTCAAGCACGACGCACGAGTCCTTATCATCACCGACCGTACAGAATTAGATGATCAAATTGAAGCTGTCTTTAAAGGTGTTGATGAGGGGATCATTCAAACGAAAAGCGGTGACCACCTAATCCAAGTGATTAGTAATTCATCCGAGCGGTTATCCTGTTCTCTCGTTCATAAATTTGGTAGAAAAGATGATGGAACAGAACCTGACGACGAAAACGATGAACCCGATATTGATGGATATGTAGAGGATTTTCTAAAACATTTACCAGAGGATTTTGAGGTAAAGGGTGATTTCTATGTCTTCGTTGACGAATGCCACCGCACGCAGTCAGGAAAACTACACAAGGCGATGACGCAGCTACTTCCTGACGCTATGCTAATCGGCTTTACTGGTACGCCGCTCTTTAAAGAGGACAAAAAGAGAAGTGAAGAGACCTTCGGCACTTTTATTGATATCTATAGGTATGATGAAGCTGTTGACGATGATGTCGTGCTTGACCTACGTTATGAGGCACGCGACATCAACACAGAACTGACTTCTGAGGAGCGGATTGACCAATACTTTGATACGAAAACGCGCGGACTAAACGACGTCGCAAAAGCACGACTCAAAGAACGATGGGGAACAATGTTAAATGTGGAAAGTGCTAAGCAACGTTTACAGAAAATTGTCGCTGATATCGTATTGGATATGGATCGGTATGACAGACTGAAAAGTGGGAATGGCAACGCTATGCTGATCGCAAATAGTATCCTCTCTGCTTGCAGGCTTTACAATCTATTTCAGGAGACAACGCTGCGAGGTAAGTGCGCGGTGGTAACATCATATAGTCCAACCGCAGAATCCATCAAGCTTGAAGAAACTGGAGAAGGTATGACTGGCAATCAAGTCAAATACAATACCTATCGTGATATGCTTGCAGCACATTTTAATGAAAATCCAGACAACGCTGTACGCAAAGTTGATCAATTTGAACGCGAGGTGAAAAAACGTTTCATTGATGAACCCGATCAGATGAAACTCCTGATCGTCGTGGATAAACTCCTGACCGGTTTTGACGCACCACCCGCCACCTATCTCTATATTGATAAAAATATGCAGAATCACGGATTGTTTCAAGCAATATGTCGCGTCAATCGCAAGCATACGGATGACAAGGATTTCGGATACATCATAGATTACCAAGACCTGTTTAAGTCTCTGGAACTGGCTATCAAGGACTACACAGGTGGCGCATTCGTAAAATACGACAAAAAAGATGTTGAAGGTTTAGTGAAGGATAGACTTTCAAAAGGTAGAGAACGATTGGAAGCAGCACGCGAAGCGATAAAAGCCTTGTGTGAACCCGTACATCCACCGAAACAGATTGGGGATTATATCCGTTATTTCTGTAGTGAGGAAAACGCAAACAGCGATCAGATAAAAGCCAATGAACAGAAACGTATAAAACTCTATAAATTCACCGCTGCATTGGTGCGTGCTTATGCAAACCTTGCAAACGAGATGGAGGAAGCTAGATATTCCGCAACAGAAGCGGAGAATATCAAAGAAGAGGTAAGAAACTACGAATATATTCGGCATCGCATCAAACTCGCAAGTGGTGACTATATTGATTTAAAGATGTATGAACCCGATATGCGACATCTGCTGGATACATACATCCATGCCGATGATAGTGAACTGCTCACCGATTTTGACAATATTCCACTGGTGCAATTGATTGTTAATAACGGTACCGAGGATGCAGTGCAGAAATTACCTGAAGGCATTCGAGAAAACCACGAGGCTGTTGCGGCGACTATTGACAACAACATTCGACGTCTCCTCGTTGACAGAACTGACGTTAATCCGAAATACTATGAAGAAATGTCCAGATTGCTTGAAGAACTAATCCAACAGAGAAGACAGCAAAAAATTAGTTATCAGCAGTATTTATCAGGGGTTACTGATTTGAGCAATAAGGCCATCAATCCTCCCACAGATGCCTATCCAACAGGTATTGACACAGCACCGCGACAAGCATTTTATGATAATTTAGAAGAGGACATTTCTGTTGATGCTATAGCAGAGATAGCAATAGCGATAGATATATCTATTGATAATGAGAGTGCTGCTATGTGGAGAGGAAATAGCTTCAAAGAGAAGGAAGTGCGATACGCTATTGAAAAGGTCATCAATGAATATCCAGATTTAGAAATTGATGTAGACAAAATCTTTAATATCGCAAAAAATCAAGATGCATATTAGTGTTCTGTCCATGTTAAACTTGTAGGTCGGGTAGAGGAACGAAACCCGACAGATGCCTAACGCGCATTTAGCGTTGATTTGGACATGTAACGATTATGTCTATCATGTCGTGTTTCGTTTCGCTCTACCAACCTACAAAGTGGCAATCCTTCATTCAACACGAATCATGTCCACAAAAACCGATAATTATAACATTGAAATTAGCGGTCTTTCCATAGAAGTCGTCCGTAAAGACATCAAGCATTTCTATATCGGTGTCCATCCACCCAACGGACGGATACGTGTATCGGCACCCCTGCGACTGGACGATGACGCGATCCGCATCGCTATCATTTCAAGACTCAGATGGATACGGAACAAGCAGGAAGCATTTCTAAAACAGGAACGTCAATCGCAACGAGAATTTGTCTCAGGAGAGAGCCACTATTTCGCTGGAAGACGTTACAGACTTAAAGTAACCGAGCATAATGCACCACCGAGAGTCCAACTCCTAAGCAACACGAGAATAGGACTCACCGTGCGTCCGGGAACGGATAGAGACAAACGTGAGAAGTTACTAAATGAATGGTATAGAGAACATCTACGAGAACAGTTACCAACGCTTATTGAAGAATGGGAGTCAAAGATGGATGTATCTGTTGAAGACGTCCGTATCAAGAAAATGAAAACGCTCTGGGGTTCCTGCAACATTGAAGCAAAACGCATCTGGTTAAATCTTGAACTCGCAAAGAAACCGAAATCCTGTCTGATATATGTATTAGTTCACGAAATGACACATCTACATGAGCGTCACCACAATGACAGATTCCGTGAATTGATGGATACATTTCTACCACAATGGCGCACCTACCGCGACGAGCTGAACAAAGCACCGCTGGCGCATGAAAATTGGAAATATTAAATTCTAAACACCGTTTTTAGGACCCACCACCAGAATTCCTCTATTTTGTCTGAACCAGGATTTTCAGGATTAGTCTCCTCTCAATCAAGTCATAAGCAAAAGTAAACTTATAGTATCGAGTTGTGTTAGTTAACTATTTGTTTGTATCCTTTTCACAGACATGGACTTAATGTTATAAACATATCGTCCCTACGGGACTGAAGAGAGGTGGGGGGTACACATTTTTCTATAAACATATCGTCCCTACGGGACTAAAGAACTTATCTGTCATCAAGAAAACTCGCTGAATATATGACTTATGTGAATAAATACTATACAGTAAGTTATTTAGCACAAGTCGTTATAGTAATACCATTTCTAATTGACAAATTGTCATAAATCAACTGTAGGTCGGGTAGAGCGAAGCGAAACCCGACATCAAAACCCTGTCTAACCTTACGTGTCGGGTTTCGCTTCGCTCTACCCGACCTACGAAATAATGCTACATAATCATTTAGAAATGGTATAAGTTTTAGAATTAATGAGACACTCTACATCAGCGAGGTTAGGAAACCTCGCCAGCGGTCGGTTGAAAGTGTCTATTTATTTCTAATCTTCACTATAAGCAGAACAATTGATAGCGCAAAGTCTTATCCTGGAAATCCTATAATATTGAGAATCTAAGTCAGGAAAGATATTTTGTTAGCCAAATCATTGCACGAAAATCCGATAACTATGGTAATTTATTGAATAAATTTTACACATTAGCATAGGCGAGGTTAGGAAACCTCGCCTACCTTAGATGTGGGTGTATAATTGTTTATATTTTTCACTATAAATAAAAGGAGACATGATAATGTACACGGCGAAAATAATTCCCTATGTCTTTAGCATCATAACAGTATTTTTCTGTATTATCCTATTAGCAAAAGGTCAATCCAATCACGAGGAAAACCCACCCAAAAATGCTCAGTCCTCTTTAGAGGAAAACGCTAAAGAAAAAGCCAGTTCCGATCTCAAGAAGAATCTCCCAACTACTAAAGGGATATTCACACGTGTTATGGACAGAATAGTAGCGTTCAAGAATAAAATAACCGCATATATCCCTTCCTATAGTCATGAGGAAAACGAACGTGAATTTGATTTTTCAACTAATGGGGACGAGATTCTCCAAAACTTCCAATTTTTTGCCAAAGTACCATTCAAGTTTAAATCCTATGAAGTTTCAGTTAATGGAAAATACCTTCAAACTTTCCGGAAAAAGGAAATTCCTCCATCTTCAGAAGATATACATCCCTCAAAGTGGAAGAAGCTCCCTAAATGGAAACCTTTTTCTAAATCTTATTCATTTGGACTTGAGGGAAACCGTACTCGTGAATTTCTCAACATTTTTACTTTTGGCGGACACATTGAATATGAAAGCGACTACTCCATAGTAAAGGATCCGCGTGTTCATGTAGGTGTCTTTTCAGAGGTGCCTTTGCGGCGAAAATGGAACTGGATTAAAGGTGGGACAGGCATCTGGTTAGAGGGACAACAGTTAGATACAAATTCGCCGGAGTTACGTTCAGGATTGCGTTTCCACATTGAGATCGATTCAAAGTATTTTAATATGATGATTGAATGCTTGCCTCACTGGAATTTCAGAGAATATAGAGCGAATGCCTCCCCTGAATTGGTATTTGAATTTAAGCCTTTTGGTAAAGAACTCGCTCTCATTTTCCATGCTGAAATTGATTATTATCATACCGTGGACCCAGTACTTACAGTTGAACCACAGTTTGATATAGATGAGTGGGATATACGCTGGGCACAATTATTTCGGATACCATTCTAAATACATCACTTTTTACGGTGTACTTTCAACAATCGTGAAACAACAATATTGAATTGAACGATATAAGAGACGTTCAAAGGGGCAAAGCACTATATACAACCAAAGTTGCTACCTAAAATATATTTGACATAATGACAACTTTTTTGTAATGAATCGTTCATTAATTGCATACATTTTGTTCTGCAAACTGTATGAACATTATTTTATCAATTCGGTAATTTCCTATTCACCTGATGTGAGTGTCCGTTTGCTGGCGAGGTTTCCTAACCTCGCCAAAATACCTTCCGCTCCTCAGAAACTGCTGAAATCCCCATACCCCTCTTATCCTGTCTTGCCTGTCTTTCTTGTAAATCCTGGTTCAGACAATCATACCTTGAAATGCTAACTCATAAAATGTTAAACTTTATCAACATAAAAAATTGACAAAGGGAGAATTGCAAATGAATAAACTAAACTATTTGCAGAAAACAACTCCAGCATTAGTAACCAATAAATTATCATTTATTTCAATTAAATTTATCGTCCTAATGACATTCGTTTTTCTCTCAGCTTGTACCAACCCGTTAGAACCTGTGGATAGTGCAGAAGAAGAAAAAGTAAAAACTGAGTTAAAAGATCGTTCATTTCGGCAATTTGATCCTGAAAAAGATGCTGACAAACGAAAATCTGTGATCATAGACTTTTTTGAAGATATTGAAGGCAATATAATAAGCATGTGGAGTCAATATGCTGAAGGGGATTATGTCCTTAAAGAATGGGAAATATTCGCTAAAGATTATAGAGTTGAGAAAGGGGGATCAGAATATAGATTATATTTTGAAGACCCACATTCACATCAGAATTTACCATCAATATGTGAGAATTGTATTGAAACTAAAGGTGTTTCTATTTCAATCAGAAACCTATACAATAAAGACAAAATTGAATTCAAGATAAATGATCAGAATAGTAGTTTACCCACACCATTTCCAGTTTTCAAGTCTTGGACTGATTTCAGTGAGGATGAATATTTTGATTGAAGCATTCAGGATGATGTCAGTGATCGTATCGTACTGTATTTAATCTCTTGACAAAACGTGCAGTTTTAACGTAATATTTTGATATGACGATGTACACATACCTCAATCCATAGTAAGGAGTTTAAGATGCTCACGCAAGATCAAGTAGATTTTTACAACGAGAATGGTTATCTCAAGGTAGAACAGCTTTTCATGCAAGATGAAACGGAAGAACTTGCATCTGATATGGTGAAAATTATCAATAACTGGGGTCAGGAAACTATCGGTTGGCCCGGTCCCTGGCGGACGAAATATTTGAACGAGGAAGATCAGCAGACCACAAAAGCGGTATTTATGCATAATCCACACTTCTATTCTGCTGCATGGGGAAGAGTGATTTTCCATGAACGTTTGACAGGAGCTGTCCAATCACTTATTGGAGACCGAGTTCAATGGCATCACACAGTATTACATGCAAAACCGCCAGAAAAAGGAACGCCATTTCCAATGCATCAGGACTATCCATTTTACCCGCACGATGGATTAGATTTTGTGGACTGTCTCGTCCATCTTGATGATGCTCCTTTTGAAAGTGGTGCACTTAGAGTTGTTCCGGGTAGCCATAAAGAAGGACCAAGAGAACATATCACTGGAGAAGGCACTGCACCTCACTTACCAACAGACAAATTTCACCCTGATTTTATTGATTCCATCCCTATTCCAGCAAAAGCTGGAGATGTGATCTTTTTTAGTTATTGTCTCATACATTGGTCAGAAGTCAATAAGACAGAGCAATGGCGGAAAGCAGTGCGATTCGGATACCATACACCAGAGATGCGTCCAGTCGGTCGAGACCCAAACGAACCTTACAACAACATTATTGCAGGAGGGTTTAAAGTAAATCCTGCTGAAAGAGAGATACTCGCTTAATATTACATCTCTAAATGATTTGTATATCGGACGGTGAAACCCCGTCCCTACGAACGGTTCTACTCATCATTTGAGTATTGACAGAACACTATAATACCATTTCTATAAATTATTGTCTCATTAGGCAGTTATTATGGTAGTCATTTTTCAGGTCACAAACTGAAAGTTTGTGGTACAAAAAAGAGACATTTTCAATTTGAAATGGTATTACTATTGCTTTGTCAAGTCATAAATGATTTGTATATCGGACGGGGGAACCCCGTCCCTACGAACGGTTCTACTCATCATTTGAGTATTGACAGAACACTATAATATTATCAAAAATTTCTGTTTAATCCAGATTATACTGTGATTGAAGGAGGGATAATTATGTCTTCAATTAATAAGATGAGAAGAAATAGAACTTGTCATCATATCCTTACACCAAAGTTTTGTCGTAGTTTTCTCATTACTTTATTCTTACTCGTTTTCTCTGCAAATATCTTTGCCCAGACTCCTACGCTTGCAGAGAAGGTTTTTGACAAATACCAGACACTACTTCAACGAGAAGATATTAAAGCAGTGATACCGTTAATCTTAGTGGAAATTAAGAAACCAGAAACTCAGGCGTTATTAACACCTGATACAATCAATATAGTTGTAGATAATCCAGACTTACTTAAGACCTTTGTTCCTAATATAGAAGATGAATTTATAACACTTTTAAAAGAAGATCAGGAAATACAAGGCTTTTTAAGGGATACAGATGTTCAATCTTTACTTCAAGATATCAACGCGATTGATGAATTGACAGAATTACTCAGATTAGCAGAACTCTCGCTTGCTGCAAGGGTTGCAGAAGTCTATGAGATGTTCTTTCAACGGGAAGATATGCGGGAATTATTGCCTACTATTCTTGCAACTTTGAAAAAGCCGGACATTCAAGCTCTTGTTACGCCTGAACTGTTAAAATCGGTGGCAGATAATCCTGATGTTTTGAAAACAGTCATGCCTTCTATAGATGAGAAATTCATAACACTACTCAATGAAGATGCTGAGGTCATGACATTCATAAGTGATTCTGATGTGCAACTTCTACTGCAAACACCTACAGCGATTGATGAACTTGCTGAATTACTCAATCTTGAATTGTCATTACCTGTAATTGTAAGAATTGTGCCTGCATCCGTAGAATCCCCATTAGTTGGTGAACAACTTATTATAACTGTTGACATTGCAGATGGACAGGATGTATTTGGATATATGGCTGCAATCAATTTTGATCCAACTGCACTCCGCTTTATTGCTTTAGAACATGACACATACTTACAAGGAGAACTCCTACCGTTACCTACTTCTATCATGGATGGTAAAGTAAGTTTTGCTCAAATATCTATAGACGCTCCTGCAAACACAGCAGATGGCACGCTTGTTTCAATAACTTTTGAAGTAATTAAAGCCAAAGCATCAGAACTGACATTGACTGACGTAGTTATTTCTAAAGAGGCAGGCGTAGAGTTGCCAGTTATTACTGAAAATGCTGAAATTACTGAACCACCAACACCACCGTGGGATGTAAACAAGGATGGGAATGTGAATATCCTTGACTTGACTTTTGTAGCATCACACTTTGGCAGTGATGACGCTCCACCTGAAGCTGATGTAAATGGAGATGGTAGGGTAAATATCTTGGATTTGACTTCAGTAGCAAGTCATTTTGGAGAGTAGAGCAGATTATCAAGTTAGTTTGAAATTGCGTTATACTTGAACGGGAGACCATCCAGTCTCCCGTCAATATCAGTAGCAATACATCTTTTATGCCTTGTAAAATTCTACAGTTGTTCCAGCCATATCTGCTACTTTGTCAATCAGTTTTTTCCTTTCTTCCTCATTCATACCAGTATACTTTTTAGCGATATCAATTTTCTCTTGCATCTGTTTCGCGTCGTCTGGCCCAGTGACAAGTGTGCTAACTGGAAATGCCCAAACAAAACGGATTGCTTCTTCAATACTTACGCGATTCGGTACAACTCTTGGGTTTGGACCGTGTTTACCATGTCTTGTACCGCCGAAGAAACCGCCATTTGCCAATGACTTCATTCCGATGACACCAATTTCCTTTTCAACAAGTGTAGGTATCACACCTTCAATGAAACTTTCATAACTGATGTCAGCGATGTTAACGGGAAGTTGACATGCATCAAAGATATCTGATTTCTCCATTACACGTTTGTGTGCTGATGGACTGGTATGTCCAGTAAATCCTATAAAACGGGTCTTTCCAGACTTCTTTGCTTCCATCATCACATCAAATATACCGTTAGCAATTCTTGCGTCAACATCATCTGGGTTACGAACAGCGTGCACTTGCCATAAATCAAGGTGATCCGTGTTAAGTCGTTTGAGTGAACCTTCAAGGTGTTTTCTGGCAGTGTTTGCATCACGTGCAGTTGTCTTACTCATTAAGAAAACATCATCACGATATTTTGGAACAAGTAATTTTCCTAATCGTGTTTCGCTGCCACCCCTTTGGTAGGATTCAGCAGAATCAAAGAAACGGACGCCGCCTGCCAGTGCAGTTTCAATAGTTTTCTGTGCTTCAGTTTCTGACATTTCACCAATGTGCCAACCACCGACCCCCAACATAGTTACTGCTATACCTGTCTTACCCAACTTTCTCAATGGTAGTAATGTCCCTAAGCGGTCTTTAGTCGGTTTAGTTTCCTGACCATCTACACTTGATGAGGATAAGATAATACCGGTGGTTAATCCTGCTAATGATTTTAAAAAGGCGCGTCGATCAATCATCGTATTTACCTCCTACTACATCTTACATGTGTCCTGTTTTTCTGTCAAGTCTTTTGTCTTCTCACTTCTGTTTTCTCTTGACCATTCAATAATTCAGATATATAATTAATTCAAACCGTTAGAAACTGTTTCTAAAGTTAACCAAAAAAACGCTCGTAGGGGCAGGGTTTCCCCGCTCGAATATTATACCCAATTAATGAGTTGTGTTAGTTAACTATTTGTTTGTATCCTTTTCACACACGTGGACTTAATGTTATAAACATATCGTCCCTACCAAATCAACGCCAAATGCGCTTGGCAGAATACGCGTGTGGTATTCTGCATGATTTGTCGGGACTGAAGAGAGGTGGGGGTACACATTTTTCTATAAACATATCGTCCCTACGGGACTAAAGAACCTATCTGTCATAAGGAAAACTCACTGAATATTGAACTTATGTGAAAACATATTGTACAATAAGTTATTTAGCACAAGTCGTCAATTAATAACTTAATCTTCATTATGGAATCTTTAAAATGCAACTGAATACACACAAATCAATACCTGATAAGCTAATAGTACTTACATTTGATGATGGTTGCAAGTCTCAAGCAACCTTTGTAGCACCCATTCTTAGAAAATTTGGTTTTGGTGCAACCTTTTACATTACTGAAGGACTCAATTTCCTTAGCAATAAGGAAGCATATATGACTTGGGAAGAAGTAAGCGGTTTACATAATGCTGGTTTAGAGATCGGAAATCATACACGTCATCATAGGAATGTTACGCAACAGACTGAGCAAGAATTATTAGCCGATTTGAAACATATAGATAAACGTTGTGGGGAATACGGGATTAGTAAACCAACAACTTTCTGTTATCCTGGATATAGCAACAATGATACTTCTGTAGAGGTCATAGCAAAACACGGATTTCATTTTGCACGACGCGGTGTATATCCAGAATATCCTTATGATTCTGAAGGAGGACGCGGTCCTGCTTATGATCCAACTGTGCATCGTCCGATGCTTGTGCCAACCACAGGTGCATCAGGTCCAAATTGGGATTTTGATGATTTTAAATGGGCACTTGAACAGGCTAAAGACGGGAAAATAAGTGTCCTTACTTTTCACGGTGTTCCTGATATAGAACATCCGTGGGTACATACAGAACCAGATGATTTTGAAAACTACATGTCATACCTTGCAGAGAATCAATATACAGTCATTGCTATGCGAGAGCTCAGTGAATATCTAAAATAACTAAATTCGGTCCTGTTTAAAATGAACGTTTTATAAACAACGAGCTTTTTTCATACAGAAGTAAAGTCTATGTAACATTTATTGATTACAATTTATCTGAACCGATAACAACATTACAGGCGATTGTCGGGTTTCGCTTAGCTCTACCCGAGCTACAATATAAACAATTGGCAATATGCGAAACAGGTAATTCTGAGAACTAAATAACCCTGGTCGATATGTAATTTTCTTGAAAAAACCCTATTTATGTAGTATACTAATATGGCATTTTTAATCGTTGTATCTATTCTATCATGAAGATTTAAGTTATTAATTGGGTATAATATATATATACGTGTGGGGTAACCCTGCCCCTACGCTCGTTTCAAAGTACTTACTAATGCTAAAGCAACTAACTACAAACGTGACTCGATGGGATACACTCTTATTCCACCGTATCTTTGGCTGGGGTGACAGAAGATTCCTCAGTCCACTATTTCGAATTGCCTCCTGGAGTGCCAATGGATACTTGTATCCATTGATCGCCTTATTTATATGTATTGTTTGCAAACCAAATATCAGCAAACCATTCATGTATGCTGTGTTTATAGCATTTCCGATTGAAAGGCTTCTCTATCACTTTCTGAAACAAGCAATGAAACGAGATAGACCTTTTGAAAAGATTGATGATATTGAGTTCCGTGTTAGACCCCCAGATGAATTTAGTTTTCCATCCGGACATACGACATCTGCATTTCTCATGATGACACTTCTCACAAGTTTTTTTAATATTCCGAGTATCCAGATTGGTGTATTTTGTTGGGCATCAACGGTCGCTGTAGCACGCGTCTATCTTGGTGTACACTATCCCACAGATGTGTTGGCTGGTGCGCTTCTCGGTATTTTAACAGCACATATAGGCATGTGGTTTGTTTTGTAGGCAAACCTCATATTCCCTGATTAAACAGTTAGTTCGTGCCAACGTTTAAATAACGAAGCACGTTTTGATTCTCTCACCACGACGATTTCTATCGTCAATTAGAATTCATAGAACTTCATCAAGAGTTTTTTTGTGATATGCAACCTTTTCCCATGAATTGCGCGTCTTTGATAATTGATGTACTCCCTGCTGGCGTGGTTTCCTAACCTCGCCAAATTACCGATTTATTTTCTTAAACTTCATAACATGAGTTAGAATTCATAGAATTTCATCAATTTTTTTTGTGATATGCAACCTTTTCCCATGAAATGCGCGTCTTTAATAATTGGATGTAAATGTTGCAGGTGTACTCCCTGCTGGTGAGGTTTCCTAACCTCGCCAAATTACCGACTTTGGAGGATTCAGATGCATAAAAACGATGTTGAATTGATTGATAGAATTTTATCTGGCGACGAAGCAGCCTTTACAACCTTGGTTAGAAAATACCAAAAATGGGTTCATGCACTCACTTGGCGTAAAATTGGAGATTTCCATATCGCAGAAGAAATCACACAGGACATATTCCTACATGTATACAAGAAACTAACAACATTAAAGAATCCAAATCAATTTGCAGGATGGTTATATGTAATCGCGAATAGACGATGCATCGCATGGCATCGCAAGAACAAACCTGACATACAATCCCTTGAAACCACTAATGAAGATACCTTAGATGAAACTGCTTATGAATATTATATTTCGGATCAACGAGATGAAAATGCAGTAGAACATCAGCGTGAGATAGTTAAGGATTTATTGGAGAAATTACCAGAGAGTGAACGCACAGTTGTTACCCTTCACTATCTCGGAGAGATGACCTGTAAAGAGATAAGCAAGTTTTTAGGTGTGTCTCCGAATACTGTCAAGAGTAGACTCAGCCGTGCCAGAATACGTCTAAGAGAGGAAGAATCGGTAATTCGAGAAACCCTCGGTAGTGTGCCATTATCACATAATCTAACTGAAAACATCTTAAGAGATATATCCAAAGTTAAACCGAACCCACATCCCACAGGTAAACCGTTGGTACCGTTTGCTGCTTTGGGTTCAATTATAGTTTTGTCTATTTTACTTATCGGTACAAGAAATCAATTCATTACGAATTATCAGTTACCCTATAGTTTTGACGTACAATCGGAAACTGCAATTGAAATTGTTGAAGTTCCCTTTGTTCAAGATATACAAAGAAAACCTAATTTACAAAACCGTATTAAGAGTCATGCTGCAGACAGTGAAACCAATAATGACGGGTTAGATGAAGGAGAATCTTCTATGCAAAACGACCTTGGTCAAGATTCTACACAATGGAAATTACCTGAAGGAGCAAAATCCCGACTTGGAAAAGGTTTTATATTTGATATGGCACATTCTTATGATGGGACAATGCTTGCTGCAGCCTGTACCATCGGTATATGGATATATGATGCTCACACGGGTGTAGAACTCAACCTATTTACAGAACACATGTATGGTGCATCTACAATTGCTTTCAGTCCCGATAATCAACTATTGGCATACGATGGTTTAGACAGCTCAATTTCATTATTGGATGCACAATCTGGTCAGCTAAAAAAGAAATTCAGTGGACATCTTGACAGTGTAAACTCGGTTGCTTTTAGTTCAGATGGGAAATACATCGTCAGTGGAGGCGACGATGATACTATTCGATTATGGGACGTGTCTACTGGTGAAGAGATACTGACTCTTGCTGGACATGCTGATGGCGTTTCAGACGTGATTTTTTCACCAGATGGACAATCTCTGGCAAGTCACGGGGACTGGGATGGAAAGATCCATATCTGGAACGCATCTACAGGTGGTTTCCAACACGCTTTAACTGGGCACACAGGAAATGTTTCTTCTATCGCATATTCTCCAAATGGTGAGATTTTAGCCGGTGCAAGTTGGGATGGAACTATTCGGTTGTGGGAAACTAACACAGGGAATCTCAAAACGACTATAACAACAAAAAGAGAATCGGACAAAGTACGGCATGGTGTAAAATCCGTACTGTTTGATCCACATGGAAAAATACTCATAAGCAACAACCACGCTGACGATATGATTCAGTTTTGGGATGTGGCTACAGGTGAACACATTCAAACAATCAAAGGTCCACCAGATAGTACCAATCACATAACCCTTTCTCCTGACGGTAATACATTGGTGTTTGCAGGTGATGATGGTAAAATTCGGTTCTGGGATGTAGCGGCCAATACATCAATACGGACACTTAGTGGTTATTCACAAATGTTTCGTGATATGACGTATTCACCAGATGGTAGCAAAGTTGTTACGGTGAGCTCAGGTCCTCGCATTTACTTTTGGGATACACTTACTGGGAATCTGACAAAAACCTACCACAATCCTGATGGTGCCAATATCAGTAGTGTTGCATATTCTCCAGCAGGCGAAATACTGGCTTGTTCTCCTGGACCAGATGATTACAATACAGTATTCCTTTTGGATACTAACACGTTCGAACATGGTCGAGTTTTTGAAGGACAAAAGAACGGTTTTGAGGCGGTAGCATTCAGTCCGGATGGAAGCATACTTGCTGGTGGCGATTACAATGGAAATATCTTCTTATGGGATGTGCATAACGGAAAGACATTAAATGAACTCAACTGGACTGAGGATATTATCAGAAATTTAGTGTTCTCTCCAGATGGAAAAACTATTATGAGCTCATGTGATTCAGGGACATGTTTCTGGGACATCACCACTGGAAATTTAATAAGACAACATTCTGATTATGAAGTAGCAGTCTCACCCGATTGGAAGACTTATGTAGGTATTGGTGGTGAGAGTGACACATTTGGCGCCATCTGTTTATGGAATCTTAGTGAAGATGAACCCCGAAGAACTATCAGTTCTCTTCCAAAGACACACTGTTTGGCATACTCTCCAGATGGACAAACATTTGTAAGCAAACATGAGGATGGGAAAATTCATTTATGGGATACGAAAACTGAGAAGATTATCCAAACTTATTCTGGAGATATGAATGGTGGAATTTGGTTTTTGTCGTATTCACCTGATGGAAGTACACTTGCAACAGCAGGATGGGACAGCACAGTATTGTTATGGGATTTACCGCAATAGATATAACGTGAGCTTCATAAAAAAGATCTTGGTGAGTTTAGAAGTAGTCGCATCCGGTTTTGGTAGACTGGTTTGTAGCACATTCTGTTAGATTGTGCCTACAAGACCGCAATCTAACAGAATGCGGTACAAATACGGAACTCGCGTTAGAGATTGCTTCCCTGAGATAGATAATAGATATAATACCATTTCTATTAATTTTCTCTCATTACCGGCTGTTTAGAAATGAAGCGGGGAACGGCACAATCTAACAGAATGTGGCAGAATACGCGTTTGGTATTCTGCATTAAAAAGAGACATTATCAATTAGAAATGGTATAACGTGAGCTTCATAAAAAAGATCTTGGTGAGTTTAGAAGTAGTCGCATCCGGTTTTGGTAGACTGGTTTGTAGCACATTCTGTTAGATTGTGCCTACAAGACCGCAATCTAACAGAATGCGGTACAAATACGGAACTCGCGTTAGAGATTGCTTCCCTGAGATAGATAATAGATATAATTACAGAAGGAGTTTAATCTGTATGAAAATATTGAACCTGATATTGACCTTTTTACCAATAATCTCTACTCTCTTTCTATTCGCGTCATTTTCAACAACAGCATTCTCGGAAAACCACAATCGTTTTGGTCTACCTGCTGGTGCAAAAGCACGAATCGGAAAAGGTGAGATTCATCAACTAAAATACTTTCCTGATAGTAAACGTATAGCAGTTGCAACATCCATCGGTATCTGGATTTATGATTCCCTGACTGGAGAAGCACTTGACCTACTGACAGGTCACACAGCACCCGTTCTGTCCATGGCATTAAGTCATGATGGAGAAACTCTCGCAACAGGGAGTGAAGATGGAACTATACAATTGTGGAACACAAACACAAGTGAATTGAGGACAACCTATATTGGACACAAAGGCTCTGTAGTTAAGGTAGTTTTTAGTCCATCGGGGAAGATGCTTGCCAGTTGTACAGAGAGACGCCAGGTTAATATTTGGGATACGCAAAATGCGAAAATCATCCATACTATACTTTCTGATGCAGAACCTATATCAGAAGTTACGTTCTTTCCTGATGAAGAAATGGTCCTAACACTCGGTAAGAATGATAGCTATCAATTCATTATAGAATACTGGAATGCCCAAACAGGTGATCATATAAAGGATGACCTAATTGAAGAAAACTTCACTGCTATAGCTATCTCACCTGACTGCAAGACTCTGGCTTGCAGCGGTGATTCTCCACTACAGTTTTGGGATATTGAAAACACTAAACGTCTAAGTATTGATACGGAGACGGAAGGGGATTATGATTATCTTGCGTTTTCAACCGATGGAGAAAGTCTCGTCGCTGCAGAGCGATGGGAATATCTCAGTTTATGGAGTGTCAGTCCGATGCAACTTATGAAAAACTTCACACATGATGAAGCGTTTAACTCCATAGCATATTCACCTGATGGAAAGACAGTTGCAAGTGGTACTAAAAATGGTTCAGTAAAGATATGGGATGTTTCTACAGGAAAACGCATTCAAACAATCTCAGGACACAACTCAGAAAAGATATACACCGCAGCATTTCAACCTGATAGCGCAATTATAACTATCGGAACTAAGTCTGAGATCCAATTATGGAATGTGCAAACAGGTGACCTTGTAAAGACAGTGCCTGAGCCTCGCTATAATGTTTATTCAGTGAAATATTCTGATGATAATCAATTAATTGCAACAGGTGGTGAATCCAAGAAAGCACGGTTGTGGGATGCACAGACGGGACGATTCCTTGGGAGTTTTGTGGGGCATGAAAATTACATTTATTCTGTTGACATTTCTCCCGATAGTCGAATCCTCGCAACTGCAGGAGGTTATAATAGACGCAGACCCGAAGTTAAAGAGAGATTTAATCGGGATAATTCAGTCTGTCTGTGGGAAATTCGATTAGGTGAAATCTATCTGATTGGTGAACGTTTGGCAAACTTTACCGAACACACAGACTGGGTAAATACAGTGGAATTTTCTCCTGATGGTCAAACACTTGCAAGTTGTAGCCAAGACAAGACCATTCAACTGTGGGATGTCAATACACGCACACATTTGAGAACACTCACAGGACATGAAGATGGTGTATCAGATATTGTATACTCACCTGATGGTAAAACACTTGCATCTGGGAGTCTTGATGAAACAATCAGACTCTGGAATCCCAACACCGGAGACGTGCTATTAACACTTGTAGAAGGTGTGGGACCTGTAACTGCTATGGCTTATTCCCCTGACGGTAGTCTACTTGCCAGTAGTACAAAAAACAATAACGCTATTCATCTCTGGGATGCAAAAGGTGGTGGACAACTACATACATTCATAGGTCATACAAACCTTATCAATGAAGTTGCATTTTCAACTGATGGCAAAACACTTGTAAGTGTGAGTTCTGATTGCACAGTGCTTATTTGGAACATTAAAGACATTATTCCAAACTAATACCTTTTTCGTAGGTCGGGTAGAGGCACGAAACCTATAGTGTCAACTTTAGGAATTACCGAATTCAGATTCCTCTTCAGTCCCGTAGGGACGATATGTTTATAGTTTAACATTATACAACCCCTCTTTAGTCCCGTAGGGACGATATGTGTAGTAGTTCATCCTGATATAAACATATCGTCCCTACCAAATCAACGCCAAATGCGCGTTTGGCATTTGGCGGGACTGAAGAGAGGTGGGGGTACACATTTTTCTATAAACATATCGTCCCTACGGGACTGAAGAGAAGACAATCCCAATAACCATAAGGATTCAGAGTGATTCATAAGAGCTTCTAAGTTTTCTTAAGTTTACACCTATGGGTTTCGTGCCTCTACCCGACCTACGGAAGAATGGAATAAAAATAATTAAAATTGGTATAATAACCCAAGAATATAGCAATTTCTTCCAAAATCTCACCTAAAAGTGCATCCAAGTATGTGTTTAAATGGTGTAATGGTGGTTTATTGCAGTAAAATATGAGGAATACTCCCAATGGATAATAGAATCTATAGTGAACAATATCATGAATCTTATATTCCAGAATGTGCTATTGCACGTTTCGGTAAAGGTTGGGTCTACGGTTTTGATTATTCTCCAGACGGTACTCTACTTGCGGTAAGCAGCACTATCGGTATATGGATTTATGATCTACAAACTGGAATGGAGATTAATCTTCTTACAGGTCATACAGCTTTTCTGAAATCTGTCACCTTTAGTCCAGATGGGAAAACTCTGGCAGCCGGAAGTGAAGATGCTACTGTTCGATTATGGGATGTTGTTATTGGAGAGTGTAAATTTATCCTTCAAGGACACAAGGATGATGTCTATACGGTAGCTTTTAGTCCTGATGGTAAAACACTTGCCAGTGGTTCCCGTGATGAGCTTATTCATTTTTGGGATGTAGAAACAGGCAATCTTCTGAGAACGGTTGCTGGACATGTTGACGGTGTAATTACTGTGGTCTATTCTCCCAATGGGGAGCTGTTAGCCAGTTGCGGTGGTAGAGAGGATGACAAAATATCTCTCTGGAATGCTAAAACTGGGGATTTCCTCCTGCAGCTTATGGGACATAAAAACGGAGTTGTATATCTTGATTTTTCGCCTGATAGCCAGACGCTTGCAAGTGGAGGCTACGATGGATTTATTAGATTATGGGACACAAAAACTGCACAACAAATTAGGTCCTTCAAAGGAGACAACGTTGCATTTTCAAGAGATGGGTACACGCTTGTTGGGGCAGACGATGATACAATGCAATTTTGGAATGTTGAGACAGGTGATCTTATCCATAAAATTAAGACGACACGTGAAATATATCAGTTGAAGTATTCTTCTGATGATAGTATATTAACGAGTGCGGATGGTGCTCACATCCATTTCTGGGATGCAAATACGTCTGAACTTGTAAAAACTATTTCTGGTTATTCTCAAATTATAAATGCTATAGCTTTTTCTCCTGATGGTCAAACAATTGCGAGTGTAGATGATATTATTAGATTTTGGGATGTTTCTACATCTCAACTCAAAAAAACGCATACACCAGAGAAATCAGCAACTACAATTGCATATTCCCCTGATGGTAACACTTTTGCTTACGGAACGCGTGAGAATACAATCTATCTCTGTAATGCTAACACAATGAAGGTAGAATTCACACTCAAAGGTCACACGAATGGTATTGATTCATTAGTTTTTAGTCCTGATGGAAAAACACTTGCAAGTGGAAGCTGGGATAACACGATTCGCTTGTGGAACACTAACACTGGAGAGCACCTTAGAACTTTTAGAAAAGAGATTGAAGGCAGACGTTCAATCTCGTTTTCCTCCAGATGGACAACTTGTTTGTGTTGGTTCTAACGACGAAATACATCTCATAGATGTTGCGACAAGGGAAATTTCAAAGTCTGTTGATACAGAACCACACAGAATAGATTGTGTAGGATTATCTCCTGATGGTAAGATACTTGCAACTGGGAACGATCACCATTTAATTCATCTATGGGATGTTGCAACAGGTGAGTTGAAGCAGACAATCCAAACTGAGTGGGAACCTGGAATCTTAGCGTTTTCACCAGATGGAAAAACACTTGCAAGTGTAGGTTGGCGGAATATATACCTGTTGGATGTCAATACTGGCAAAATAAGAAAGACATTGAAGGGACATATTGATAGTATTTTTGACATAACGTTTTCACCAGATGGACGTATACTTGCAAGTTGTGGAAGAGACAGTACTGTAATTCTATGGGAAATGACAGAGTAAATCAATTGGTTAGTCCATGTTAAATTTGTAGTTCGGGTAGATGTTCGTTTTTAAACAAAGACATTTACATAAACATTAAAGGAGCAAAAAGAATGAGAAACACACTATTCATAATAATCAGCTTAACCCTCTTGGTTTTTATGGGTTGTATAGAAGTTTTTCTAAGTAAACCCAAGGAGATTCCTGGAAAAAAGATAACAACCCCTCCTATAATTGATGGAAAATTAGATGACGAAGTATGGAAAACAGCACCAAAAGGAACCAATTTTGTAAATAGAAATGCTAACAATCAGAAAGCAGAAGACCAAACAGAAATCAAGTTAGTTTATTCCGATAAAGCCATCTATCTGGCATGGTACTGTTATGATAAACACCCTGAACTCATCATTCCCCATGTAAACGAGCATCAGACGCGCCCCTTTGGCGAGGACTGGATTTCATTCACAATTGATCCCTTCCACACACATCAATTTAATGACAGAACGTTTTTTATGTCTAATGCAAACGGAATAAAATATATCAGTCACCCGCCGCCACATATTCCTTTCAATGAACTTCCTAAGATGTGGAACATTGGGGCAAATATCGTAGAAGATGGATGGATTGTTGAGATGGAAATACCGTGGGAATTATTAGACTACCCTGAGACGACTGAACCGATTGATATCGGCATCAATTTTGATCGAGGTCATCTAAGAACAGGGGCAAATACATGGTGGTCAAAAGTCAGATTCATTGAGGACGGTAGAAAAGATGGCCATTGGGTGAATGTCCTTCCTCCCCCAAAGAAAAACATTGATGAATTCCAATAAATAGCAATAGAACCCCTCTTGAGTTCCGTAGGAACAGCATATTTATTGTTGATGTGCTTCGAAACATATAGTCCCTACCAAATCAACGCCAAAATTGCTTGGCAGAATACGCGTGTGGTATTCTGCATGATTTGGCGGGACTGAAGAGGGGTGGGGTACACATTCTTCTATAAACATATAGTCCCTACCAAATCAACGCCAAAATTGCTTGGCAGAATACGCGTGTGGTATTCTGCATGATTTGGCGGGACTGAAGAGAACTCTGATTTTTCAAATCCCTTAAGTTTACACTTATAGGTTTCGCTTCGCTCTACCCGACCTACAGTTTATTTATGACAATTTGTCAATTAGAAATGGTATAAGATACACATAATATGAACTATAGCAAATCACAACACTTTTCAGAATGGAATCTGCCTTACGGTGCCAAAATCCGCCTTGGTAAAGGGGGTATTGATGACATCGTATATTCACCTGGTGGTTCACAGATTGCTGTTCAGGGACAGATAGGTATTTGGCTTTATGATGCATATTCGCTTAAAGAAGTAGCACTTCTAAGTACAGAATCTAATCTTGGATCATCTATTCTCCCAAATGATTGGACAGGAAGAACCCTCTATTATGTCCATAGGGAAAATAGAAATAAAATCACACTCTGGGATACAAGTGCGGGTCAACGTCGAATTACATTAAAAAGCTCCACAGAGGATATTATCTATCCTGTGCTTTCACCAGATGGCAAAATTTTCGCAGCTGGAGGATATGACAAGACAGTTCGTCTCTGGGAAAGTCAAACAGGACGCTTAATCTCAAGTGTTATTGGACACTCAAAAAGAATTTCAGCATTAGCTTTTTCAGCAGATAGTCGTATGCTTGCCACCGGAGGATATGACAATGTAATCCATATTTGGGATGTTAATAGTCTTGGTAAAATGTCCACATTGAATGGATATGAAGATGCCATTGAACATTTAGTTTTTTCTCCTAACGGCATTGTTCTCGCTTGTAGAAGTGATGATGGGACGCTTTGCTTATGGGATGTAACTACATACGAAAAAATAACAACATTGGGAAATAACCTCAGTGATATGGGACTTACGGTGTTTTCACCTGATGGTACACGCATCGCAACCACTTGTCCTGACAACTCTATCAGAATCTGGAATGCGGACTCAGGTGCAGAACACCTCACACTCATTGGACATAAAGGATTAGTTCGTGGAATTGGATTTTCACCTGATAATAGAACACTCACAAGCACCAGTAATGATAGTACAATTAGAGTCTGGAATACACAGAACGGAACGGAGAAAGGATTAATAACTGGGCATGCAAGATGGAGTGTCTATCTTGATTTATCACCAGATGGTAGTCTACTTGCAAGTAGCGGAAGTGATAATACGATTCACCTATGGGATATGAACACCTATACTGAGTCTTCACCTTTTCACACACCACAAGATGAACTTGATTGTGTTGCGTTTTCACCTGATGGGACAATACTTGCAAGTGCTTCTGATGATAGAATCTACTTATGGCATTTAAACACCTACCAACAACACAATGTATTACAAGGAGATAGTGATTCCTATATCACTGCAATTGCATTTGTTCCTAACAGTACTCTTATTGCAAGTGGAAGTGCAGATAAAACCATCAAATTACAGGATATTGATACAGGAGAACAGATAGCGGTATTAACAGGACATACCGACTGGATTCACGCTGTTGTTGCTTCTCCAGATGGAATGCTGCTTGCAAGTGCATGTCGTGATAAGACTATTCGGTTATGGAATGCAAGAACAGGACATCCTCTGACCGTTCTTAAAGGACATACTGAGGAAATTTACACATTAGCATTTTATCCAGATAGTAAAACACTTATCAGTGGGAGTTGGGATCAGACAATTCAGTTTTGGGATACTCAGATATGCAAACATATAACGACTTTGAAAACTTCATCATGTGTTAGCGTAGTAGCCGCATCCCCCAACGGTCTAATTTTGGCAAGCGGTGTGGACGGTAAAGTTCAATTGTGGGATTACCATAATAAGAAACTACTTTCAGAGTTGGAAGGCCACGGTGCAGATGTAGAGGCATTAGTCTTTAGTCCTGACAGTAGAACCCTTGCCAGTGGTAGCAACGATGGTACAATCCTCCTATGGGATTTAGATATGTGTTTGAGAACCTAACACCTTAAGTGCTCTTCAGTCCCATATCAAGATTAGATAATTAATTCGGTAATTTGGGCCCAGACACGGTAAGTGCGGTTTCCTAACCAATGCAGAATACCAAACGCGTATTCTGCCGAATAGAAAATCAGATTTATTAAACTCACGTTACGCTACGATATTTTGTGAAAAATGGATTATTTTCAATTAAAAACGGTGACTGCATGTCTAAAATCTTATAGGTAGCAACTTGGGTTAGAATAATATAAGGAGGATTCGATTATGTCAAACATTTCAGATGAGAGATTGATAGTCGCCGCTGTAAAAGGTGATTGTCATGCGATAGAAGAACTGAAAAAACGAGCAATCCATGAACAACATGGGATACGATCTACTCTCCAGAAGAGACAGTACACTGATGCGGAAATAGAATCACTTGAATCTCAGATTGTCAATCAGATTATTGATGGTTTACATAATTTCAGTTTTCAAGTATCTTTCGCTATATTGGTATTTAGACTTACTATTAACTCTGCTCTACGACACGAAGAAAACATTAAAAAAGTATCTGACAATAGAATACAAAACGACATTCGACAACCAGAATCTCAACCGTGTCAAAACCTGTCTACAGAGAGAGCTAAGCACCCGCCACTTGAGCAAATTGACTTTGAAATTCGTTCACTTGTGTATCTGCTTAACCAATCACCTTACATCCAAACTACCTGTTCCTGCAGTGGACATCCGAGTCCACACAAGGACAAGCAACACTGGTCACAATACGGCGGATGGATTGACATTATCCCTATTGAAGAAGCATCCCGTGCGTTCCAATTTCTTACGCAATTGCAAATACGCTTGGATAATTCTGGGGTGTTAAAATCTAAGGATAATAGTTCCTTTAAGACTGTTTGTCAAAGGTATCAGCAGGTGGATGCAGATACACTGTTCCAATCAAGGGGTCCGATCATTTTAGTGAATGTTTCTTTCCGTTTTTTTGCGATTCATCCTGATATTCATCACCGTTTAGAAATATGGAAACGACTAATCACATCAATGATGGAATTGATACCTGCTGACCAACGACCCTCTAACGAGTTTGATACACCAGCAACAGCAGAAGAGTATTTGCAGCAAACATTGAATAAGTTACCGTTCATATATAGCGCGCGTATTGTAAGAAATCAAGATCAGTATACAGGGATTAACTTCAAAACATTTGCAGACCTCGCTTTGCTAAAGCAACTTTCAGCAGTAGATAAACGGATGCAGGAATGCCTTTATGATAGTGAGTATATGACGAATCTTGATACTGAAGAAAATAAGGCATTTACTGCAAAGTGGGTTTTCACATTACGTCCATTTCTAAACCAAGAATTGATTCCGTTCCCACATCTGCTAAAAACACAGTGGGAACCGCGCACGCGTGAAGACCATCTGAAAATATGGAAACTTCTTGAGAACACAGTTGCAGAACAACTTGAGCCTGAAGAAGTAAAAACTGTTTGAACAGAATATTGAAGGTATGGGAGAGGATTTAATATGCTTACAAAAGTTTGTTTACAGAATTATCCTGAAGAAAGTCTTACCTCTTTACCGTCCGAAGCGATGGCGCGGTTTGGTAGGGGTAGTGTTTCAACTACTGCCGTATCACCCGATGGGAATACGATTGCCGTTGCAACTCGGATCGGTGTGTGGCTCTATAATGCTCATAATAATGACTTTATAAAACTTATTGCTGTAGAAGGTACAGGTCTCCTTTCAGAGGTTACATTTTCTCCCGATAGCACTCAAATCGCGATAGGTGATTGGGACGGTATCGCTTCAGTGTGGGATATTGCTACTGGAGAAAAACTTGCTACTTTTACGCAGACAGATTATCTGAATTCGGTTGCTTTTTCACCTGATGGGAAACTTTTGGCAACTGGAAGCAGGGATCATAACGCAATTCTGTGGGATATTGATACTGGTTTAGAACTCTGGACGATTACTCACAAAGAGAGTGTATCTTCTGTTGCATTTTCTCCAGACGGGTTACTTTTGGCAACCGGTAGCTTAGATAGTACAGCAAACCTCTGGGATGTTGAAACAGGTCAAAATCGTAGATGTTTTACCCATCCAAAAGAGAAGGTAGGGATTACACTTGACACAGGGTATGTTGAAACTTTTAATATCCGTGGAATCAATTGTATTGCATTTTCACCAGATGGAAAATACTTTGCCACAGGTGATCAGGTTAAAAGCAATATAGAGGGTATTACGACATTGTGGGATATTCAAAGTGGTGAAGCAGTATTGGATTTTACACATGTGCAATCCGCAACATCTATTACTTTTTCTATAGACAATAGGTATATGGCGACTCGCTTTTACGAGGGAGACACAGATGTGCGTTGTATTTCTGATGGAACATCAGCAACATTTCAAGTAGGGAATTGGGGAAAAGATAAAATCAAACTACCTCCAAATCACCCACGTGGATTATACGGTTGGCTTGTTAGTTTTTCTCCGGATGGGAAGCACTTAGCAGCTGTAGAAGGAGGTTCTTCCTTAAAGATATGGGATATAGATTCTGGGACAAACATCAAGACAATTGAACAGGACATTATGCAAGCAAAAGATCTAACGTTTTTACCCGAAGGACTCTGCGCTGGCGTGAGCCATACCATAAATACTGCAACATTTTGGAAAGAGCAGGAGCAACAAATTGACTTTCCACATGAGAACATTATATCCACAGCTGTTTCACCTGATACACGGTTTGTAGCAACAGGTGGTAGAGACAAAAAGGTTTACTTATGGGATAGAGCAACACAAAAACTTTTAAATACCTTCACAGGTCATACAGGACCAATTTATCGCCTTGCATTCTCGCCTGATAGTAAACACTTAATAAGTACAGGCGGTCAAGAAGTGGAATTTCAAGAAAAGGATGGCGTGGTATATGGATACCCGCTTGAAGATGGTAATATAGATCAAACAGCAAAAGTTTGGAATATTAAGGCAGGTATTGAGGTGGCTACACTTACACATTCCTCAACTGTCCGATCCGTAGCCTTCTCACCAGAGGATATTTATATTGCAACTGCGATAGTTAAAGAAGTCTATTTATGGGATACAAAGACTTGGCAGAAAAATATGACACTTGAAACAGTGGATGTAGAGTCATTGGTTTTTTCACCAGATGCCTCAATTCTCGTTGTCGGTGGAAGAGGACGGAAACCGAAAATACAGATATGGAATGTGGAAAAAGCGCAACTTGTTGTAGAACTCTCTGGACATAAAAGTGATGTTCAGGATCTTGCCTTTTCACCAGATGGCATGCTGTTAGCCAGTGGTGGTTTTGATGGAGTCATATATTTATGGGACATGAAACCATATTTGTAGAAACACTTTCAGTTTCCCCAGGCCCGGTAGGTTCGGTTTTCTAATCAATGCAGAATACCAAACGCGTATTCTGCTGGATCCTTCGCGAAAATCTTTATGAACGCAATTGGAACAAACCCGGTTCGGTTAGGAAACCGAACCTACCGGGCCTAGGACCGCGACGGTTGTTTTTTCTTAAATTGACACTTATGGGTAGTATGTGAAATAACAAAGGAGAAATAATGACTATGAGAATAATACGAACTTTAATAATGATACTTTTCGGTATCCTAATACTACAGACCAGTTTTGCTCAAGATGCCATGCAGTGGAATCTACCTGAAGGCGCGAAAGCACGTCTCGGTAAAGGAATTTGAATGGAAAACAACAATTCAGATATTAGCACAAGATTTGCAGTCGACGCAACCGATGTATCTACCTATTCACTTCCCGATGGTGCAATCGCGCGGTTAGGACGTGGGGATGTAAATGATATTGCCTTCTCACCTGACATGCAGTTTCTCGCTATAGCGACAGATATCGGGGTTTGGTTGTATACATTACCTAATTTATCTCCGGTTGCACTCTGGGATACGCAAAATGGACATGCTGAAGTCGTTACTTTTTCACCAGATGGTTGTTTACTTGCAACATACAGTGACAATGAAGATACACTAAAGGTCTGGGATGTCAGAACCGGGATCTGCTTAGCACACATGGAAGAATCGTATCAACCAGAAAACTCCAAACCCAAATTCTCTTCAGACAGCAAGCATCTTTTTAGTGGTGATTTACAATGGTGTGCAAAGACCGGTGCATTACTTGACGAAACTGATTTTTGGCATTCAAATACGAATTACGCTGCTTCACATTTTACCTTCTCTCTCGATGCAAATTTAGTAATTGGTGAAAGATTTAACAATAGTGATGATGACACTCAGGTCGTTGTATGGCAAGTTGAAACGGGTGAGGAAATTGCTGTTCTTAGCGAAAACAGTAATGAACACTCACTGTTCTGGTGGAATCCCTCCTTTTCACATTGTGGAAGTTACCTTGCTGCTTGTACGCCTGAAGGAGCAATCACTGTTTGGGAACTTGAAAATGGAAGACTGCTGAATACTTATACAGACTTCGGAAACGCAAAGTTGTATCCATGCTTTGCACCGAATGGGAATTTAAATGCAGCAGCAGTACATCCACAAGAAGTAGAGATATGGAATGTAGAAAAGCACGAAATGATTGATACTTTCAAAATTAGCAACAAATTCATTAACCGCCCTTTTGTCCGCCATATTGTCCGTTTTTCCGATGATGGCACGCAACTTGCTGTCTCAATCCCTAACAGGTTCACGCTCTGGACAAAACGAGAGGATGGATGTCATACACTTACCACACGCAATGGACATACAGATACTGCTGATTTACTTGCCTTTTCCTCTGATGGAAAAACTTTAGCATCTGCATATTGGGATTCAAACGTAATCTTGTGGGATGTAGAGAGTCAGTGTTCAAAATGTCCAGACGGAGAGAGGGTGGATGGAACAGCACACGCTGTTTATTTATCAGCAAATGGTCATTTTATTGCTACGGGTGGAGACGATGAACATGTTCTCTGGTTATCTGAAATTGGAACACCAGAACCCGTCGCAGAATTCACCGGAAATTGGTTAGGAGCCCGTCAATCTAAAGCATTCTCTCCTACCGCAAATAGATTGGCAAGGGCAGATGATGAATTTACAATCCACGTATGGGAATCTACTCACTTACACAATGATGGAACACAGTTAGAAAACTGGAGAAAACATAATACGCTAATTGGACACACAGCGTATATTAGGGGAATAGCATTCAGTCCTGATGGCAACAAACTTGCAAGCATAGCAAAAGCCTCAGTTGGTGAGGACTGTCCCCAAGATGCAAGGTTATGGGATGTTAATACGGGAGAGCAAACAGCAGAATTATCATTACCACCTTTTTCAGATGCAATTAATATGTATAGAAGATGGGATTTTGGTATCGCATATTCGCCATTAGGCGATTTAATTGCTGCAGGACAGTGGGGAGAGATCGTCTTTTGGGATGCTACAGATGGCTCTACAGTCATGACTATTCCACAACCTAAAGGAAGTCAAAGACCGATTGCTTTGCGCTTTTCTCCATGTGGAAGGTATTTGGCATCAGGTTCATGGTGGCAATCGGAGTTAAAACTTGTGTCTATCCGGTTGTGGGAAATAACAAGCAAAAAGAATATCGCTACCTTCTGGAGTCATACGACCGATGTTCAGGATTTGCAGTTTTCACCAGATGGCACCATACTCGCAAGTGGAGGACATGATGGTGTTATCTATCTCTGGGATTTAAAACCCTATTTTCTATAGACGCGGAAATCTAACAGATGTGCAAGCACTTGCATTTTCACCAGACAACCAATATTATATCGGAATTGTACCTTTACCGAGCACCAGTAACACCGATTGCTTTTCGAACCTTTCCTAATACTCGTTTAGCAATATAACGTGCTTTTTCTGCACCCCCATGAAGTATCTCTTCCAGTTCGTTACGATTTTGCATCAAGGTGTTATAGTGTTCTCTCTGTTCAGAAAAAGTTGTCTCTAATAGTTCGTAGAGTTCATTTTTCATATCACCATACGCAAGACCTCCATCAAGATAGAGTTGACGTTTTGATTCTATTGCATCGGTATCAGCAAAATGTCTGTAAATTGCGAAGACATTGCATTCATCTGGGTTCTTCGGTTCTTCGGGACGTTTAGAATCCGTTACGATACGCATCACTTGTTTACGTACCTCATTTGAGGGTGCCAATAGGGGTATGACGTTGTCATAACTTTTGCTCATTTTCCTACCGTCAAGTCCAGTGATAGTCATTACATCTTTTCGTATGACTGCTTCAGGTACGACCAATACCTCGCGATAATTATTGTTAAAGGCGAGTGCAACATCTCTTGTAATTTCAAGATGTTGTTGTTGGTCAAATCCTACAGGGACAATGTGTGAGCCGAATAACAGAATATCTGCAGCCATCAGAACTGGATAGGTATATAGACCAGCATTTATTCCTTTATCTTCCTCTCGTCCTGCATCAACATTGTCCTCTACTAATGTCTTATAGGCGTGCGCGCGATTGAGCAATCCCTTTGATGTAAAACACGCCAATACCCAAGACAACTCAAATACTTCTGGAATATCAGATTGACGATAGAATATTACCCTGTCCGGGTCTAAACCGAGTGCTAACCATGTCGCCGTCACTTGATATGTTAGATCGGTCAATTCCTTCTTATCCTTCACCGTGGTTAGTGCATGGTAATCTGCAATAAAGTATAGTGCTTGATAGTCTTCAGCAAGCTCCAACGCCGGTTTGATCATACCGAGATAGTTGCCTATATGTGGCTGTCCTGTTGGTTTGATTCCTGTTAATGCAATCTGTTTCAAATTTGTTCTCCTTTGTGTTTTCTAAAGTAATTATAACTTGTAGAAACAGAGATGTCAATCAAACCTACGTACGATGATTTTATCATCCCTTTTTAGTCCTAACATCGTTTCAGCATTTCCCAAATTGATAGCAATTTCTAACAAACCAAAACTACCAATTATAGCAAGCGGCTTACCTGCATCAGATTCTGCATAAGAACTGTTCAGTTTCCTGAGAGAGGTATTCCCTGCAATAATTTCAAAATCTACTGATCTGACATCAGAACCGGTAGATAACAGAAAAGTGGTAAGCATGTCTTCAGATATGTTCGTAATTAAATTACCAAAACTGTCGATTTTGATGATTTGTCCAGTCAATGTATGAGCTACAATCTGTATAGTTGGCACTGTAAATTGAACAAGTTCATTAATTGGTCTTCCAATCTTGTATAATTCAACACCAAGTGATAGATGCGCGGCTATAGGTGAGAAAATGTCTCTGCCGTGGAATGTATTACTGACTTGGGGTAATAGATAGGTTGGATTCTCTATGACAACAGATTCGGTTGTGTTAGTATTATCTGTTTCAGTGTCTTGCAATACACGACTCAAGACGCCATTATTGGCACAGACAAAGAAACTACCATCTGTATAGCAGACGATGGGTAGACGATCACTGCCAACACCAGGGTCAACGACGACTACGTGAATCGTGTCTTTTGGGAAGTAACGATATGCTGCACGGATCGTAAAGGATGCTTCGTGGATGTCTTGAGGCGAAACTGAATGTGTTATGTCAATAATCTGTGCATTGGGATTGATGTTTAGTATAACACCTTTCATTACACCGACATACACATCACTTGTCCCAAAGTCTGTTGTTAAGGTGATAATGCGTGAAGGTGTTTTCATTATAGTGCCTTGTCAAAGCATAAATGATTTGTATATCGGACAAGGAAACCCTGTCCCTACGGACGGACTACTCATCATTGGGTGTAGTCAGAACAATAGTGCAGGTAATTTGTTTAAGATGAACTATCCAATAATAGCGTTGTCTTATAAGTTCTCCTGCATCCAAGCAAAACTTTTCCGCTGACCAGTACCATCGTTTTCCCTGCCTTCATATTCACAACACCAGACACCCTGATAACCCGCATCTATTAGACACTTGATTGCTTTTGTAAGATCAATTTCACCTTCACCGAGTGCTTCTCCACGGTAATTACCGCGCGAACCTGTGCCATCTTTCAAGTGCGTATGTAGCGTATAAGGCGCGATGATTTCATAATATCTACCAACTGTATCTAAATCATGTCCTGCCCAACGATAATTCATTGTGTCCATATTTGCCCCTACGTGTTTTGAACCGACCCGTTCAAATAATTCAACTTGCAAATCTCCATCGTTCGTAACAAGACCGTGGTTGTCGACTGCTAAGTAGACATCATCCCGTTCAGCAAATTCCAAGCAACGCGTTAGACATCCTGCCATCGCCTCAACCCATCGGTTTTGTGGAACAGAATCTTTCATAGAACCGCCTTCTGTCCGGAGTATAGATGTACCGATGCGTTTTGCCAGTCCAGCAATACGCTCCATCCGTTCAACCTGATGGTTGATTGTCTCTTCTTCTAATACAACAAAGTCATTTCCTGCGCCAAGTGCGGATACCTGCAGTCCGTAGGATTCAACAAGTTCACGTACAGTTTCAGCATTTTGTTCGGGGTCGTCAGTTTCAGCATTCCAGACATCCCCTAATCCTAATTCAACATAGCCGAATCCTGTTTCACTTGTAAATTTTAGAAAATCCTCAAGTGATTTACCAGCATAGTTATAATGAATAAGTCCAAGTTTTGACATGAGTTTATAACATCCCTTCCATTAAGAATATTTTGCAATACTATTGTTTATTATGCTATAATACATCTAATGATGGACTACTGTCAAGCAGTTTTTAATTACAGATATGACATAAGGTATTCACAATTATGGAGAACAATTACCTCTTTACAGACACAAAATTACACAGCATCTTTGAAAAAGTAAAGGCTGAGCAACGAATCACCTTTGAAGAAGGGGTTTCACTTTACGAAAGTCCAGATATTACAGGCGTTGGGTTCATAGCAAATCACATCCGTGAACGTGTTAATGGCAACATTGCATACTACAACATTAACCAGCATATAGATTATTCAAATGTGTGCATCCTACATGCAAGGTGTCATTTTTGTGCCTTCGCTCGGAAGAATATGCAAACTGAAGGTGCGTGGGAGATGAGTGTTGATGAATTCTTGGATAAAGCTATGTATTCTATAGAACACGGATGCACTGAAATACATAGCGTCGGTGGTTTGCACCCCAAACTACCGTTTGACTATTACCTACAAATTATAGGTGGTTTAAAAGAACGAATGCCAGATGTCCACGTCAAGTTCTTCACTGCTGTTGAAATACATCACTTTTCACGTATCTTCAAAATGTCTGTAGAGGATGTATTGACTCAACTAAAAGAAGCGGGATTAGATTCGTTACCAGGTGGAGGTGCAGAGATTTTCGCTGAAGAGACGCGTGAGAAAATCTGTCCCGGTAAACTCAGTGCTGCAGGATGGCTTGAAATACACGACATTGCACACAAACTTAATATTCCTACTAACGCAACGATGCTTTATGGACATCTTGAAACAAATGAAGATAGAGTTGATCATCTAATCAGATTGCGTGAACAACAGGATAAGTCTGGTGGGTTTGTGACGTTTATACCGCTTGCGTTTCATCCTGCTAATACTCGCATGGCTTATCTTCCTTCTACATCAGGTTTAACTGATCTTCGCAACATTGCTGTATCAAGAATCATGCTTGACAATTTACCACATATAAAAGTTTATTGGATTATGACAGGATTGAAAACGGCACAGGTTGCCCTCCGCTTCGGTTCGGATGATATTGATGGCACAGTCACAGAAGAAAAAATCACTCATATGGCAGGAGCAGACACCCCTGAATCAGTTTCAGTTGATGCGCTTACACGGCTTATAGCTGAAGCAGGATATATTCCAGTTGAACGCGACACGTTATACAATGAAATTATTCGCGAGGGTAATCAGTGGTACAGAAAAGCCGCATAAGAGTCGGTGCCGTATCATTTTTGAACACAAAACCACTCATATATCCTCTATTGAATGGTGAGCTTCAAACAGAAGACATCATCCTAAGTGCTCAGGTTCCAAGTCTTCTTGCTACCCAATTAAGTAATGACGAATTAGATGTCGGATTGATCCCTATCGTAGAATATTTTCGTGCAAATGCGACAGGAGCGGGATATCGTATTCTTCCTGAGATAGCAATTGCATCCCGAGGCAGTGTTCTAAGCATACAATTATTTAGTCGTGTCCCTATACCAGAAATTCGGCAGATTGCGTTAGATAAGAACTCACGTTCATCTATCGCGTTGCTGAAGATTTTGCTTGCTGAAGTTTATAATATTAATCCAAAATTCGTATGTTGCGAACCTTCAGTTAATCCTGTAACTGCCGAAACAGAATCGGTGTTATTAATTGGAGATGCGGCACTTAGGAACCTCGGCACAACAGAATATAGTGTTGATCTTGGTAGTGCCTGGCAAGATTTGACAGGTCTTCCTTTTGTCTATGCATGCTGGGTAGCAAGACAACAGGATGGTCTTGTTAATATACCGAACCTGCTTATTGAAGCAAAAGAACGTGGGATAGCACAAATACCTGAAATTGCACGTATTGAAGCAAGAAAACTTAGTTTTCCCGAAGCACTCTGCAGAAAATACTTGGAGCAACACATCTACTATGACTTGGACGCATCAGCAATCGCGGGTCTTAAACATTTTTATAAATTGGCAGAGAAACACGGACTTGTAGAATCTGGACAAAGTCTATCATTTGTGTGTTAACTAACCGGATCAGCAATTTAAGTCGGGTTGACAATGAATAACAGTGAAGAAACTAATGACGTTGAAGAAGTTTCGCAACAGTTTGAAGATTTCCTGAGAAATTCGGGGCTCCGTTTAACGCAAAGCCGAATGGATGTCTTAAACCAGGTTTTTGCTTATCCCGGTCATTTTCAAATAGAGGATCTTTTGGTTCAGATGCGCCAAAATGGTTACAATGTTTCGCGTCCAACAATCTATCGGACACTCCCACTGCTTGTAAAAAGTGGCCTACTTACAGAGTTTATTGACGCGCATAAAAACACTCGTTATGAAAGAATTCATTCACTTCAAGAGCATGCACACCTTATCTGTATCCGATGTGGTCAGATTGTTGAATTTATTGAGCCAGAGATAGACTCCTTGCAAAAAGCAGTTTGTAAAGCACACAATTTTAAGCCTGTTCGCTACAGAAATGAGATCATTGGCTACTGTTCTGAATGTCAAGCAGAATTAGAACCAACTTCCAATACAGAAGAGGAGTGAAAATCTCCATTACTCTTTTTCTTGTGTATAGTTCTCTTTTAAACACTACCATCCAAGGTAGACCAATTTTAATTATTTTTATTCCATTGTTCTGTAGGAGGGAACTCCGATTCCCGACTATAAGACAGATATTATCCAATTAACACAAAAGTTCCTCTTCTGTAGGAGGGAACTCCGAATCCTATAGCTGTAAACTTAAGAAATTTTCGATGCCAGAAACCCTCTTTAGTCCCGTAGGGACGCTATGTTTATAGTTAAACGTTATACAAACCCTCTTTAGTCCCGTAGGGACGATATGTGTATTAGCTCATCCTGATATAAACATATCGTCCCTACGGGACTGAAGAGGGGTGGGGTACACATTTTTCTATAAACATATCGTCCCTACGGGACTGAAGAGAAGACAATCCCTATAACCATAAGGACTCGGAGTGATTCATAAGAGCTTCTAAGTCTTCTTAAGTTTACACTTATAAGGAGGGAACTCCGATTCCCGACTATAAAAGCGTTGAGTCGCGATTCGGAGATCGCTCCTACAGAAGAAACATATCTCAGTACATGCAATTAACCGACAATTTAATGCTTCTGATCTATAAGCAGTTTTTTATTGCAAAAGATGTCATTTTTGGGTATAATTGTTACGTTGAAAATTAACCAATAAATTCGCTGATACCACCATGGTATCTTAGCATAACTCCAACCATTTTTATTTAAGGAGGTACCGACTAATGTTATATATTGACCACACCACACTCAATTTGAACGTATTGCGTCCAAGGCGATGGTGCCTCTGTCCATTCTCAATATATTAAATTGGAAATGGCATAGGTACTCACGCCTCTTTTGAGGAGTCGTTATCTATGTCCAAGTTTAATCCGGACTTTTGGGAAATTCCGGTTCCACCGGAATATTTTGACCAACTGACTACGGAAGACCATCTCTGGTATGAGTCCGCAACAGATGGATATGCTGAAGCGCGCAGAGCAAAAAAGCAACAGGTATTAGGACAAATCCGTCTGATAATTGCTGAGGAACTCACTGACCGTCAATACGATTGTGTTCATCTATATTTCTATGAAGGAAAAACACAGGATGAAATAGGAGAAATCTTAGGTATTTCTCGTCGTGTTGTAAGTCAACATCTCTTTGGAGTTACAAGGGATGGAAGGAAAGTCGGCGGTGCAATAAACAAAATTAGAAAATTGTGCCAAAAATTAGGTGTTCAGTTTCCGTAGTAATTGTAAATTTAGATAGAAATCTATTGTAATTAAATTAATATGAGAGACAATCTTACTGGTTGTCTCTCATAAGATTTAAGACCTTGACACTTTGTATCAATCTAAGACATCAAAAGGTCTTCATAGCTGAAGTTTGAATGTCTATTATTCTCTTGAATTACTACATCACAATGTGTATAATTTATCCACTGAGTGAGGACACAATTCCTACTATATCTTAGAATTTGGATATACTATAATTCACCCACCTTATTGATTATTTACAAAGACATATTGGACAGAGGTCAAAGTAACATTATGAAAAAAACGATGTATGAAAAGATATGGGAAGCACATCTCGTGCGGGCATCAGATGACGAAGTGCCGATCCTCTATATTGACACGCACCTTGTGCACGAGGTGACTTCCCCGCAAGCATTTGAAGGTTTGCGACTCAACAACCGGAAAGTACGCCGACCGGAACTGACATTCGCTACGATGGACCACAACGTTCCGACAACGGATAGAAGTTTACCAATCAAAGACCAAATTGCAGCAAAGCAGATGGAAACACTTGCCCAAAACTGTGCGGAGTTTGACATTCCCCTCTACGACATCAACAGTCCTGAGCAAGGTATTGTCCATGTCATCGGTCCAGAACTCGGTATTACGCAACCCGGCAAAACAATTGTATGTGGCGATAGTCATACCTCTACACACGGAGCACTTGGCGCGCTTGCCTTCGGTATCGGGACAAGTGAGATTGAACATGTGCTTGCTACCCAATGTCTACTGCAACACAAATCGGATACCTATGAGATACGAGTTGATGGAACACTCCCCTACGGGGTTACTGCAAAAGACATAATCCTCTCTATAATTGGACATATCGGAATTGATGGTGGTAATGGTGCCGTGATAGAATACACAGGTTCAACGATACGATCACTTAGCATAGAGGAACGGATGACTGTCTGCAACATGTCAATAGAGGCGGGGGCTCGGGCAGGTATGATCGCACCAGATGACATCACATATCAATATATTGCAGGGAAACAGTTTGCACCGAAAGGTGAGGCATTTGATACTGCAGTTAAAAATTGGAAACAGCTCCCAACAGATGAAGGAGCAAGTTATGATCGTACACTTACACTTGATGCAGCAGATATAGCACCGCAAGTGACGTGGGGAACAAATCCTGGCATGGTTACAGATGTAACTGGACAAGTACCAAATCCTGCTGAGATGGAATCTTCAGACGAAAAACAGGCTGCAGAACACGCTTTAGCATACATGGATCTAAAACCTGGTACGCCAATGACAGATATTCCGGTAGATAGAGTATTCATCGGTAGTTGTACAAACTCCCGGATTAGTGATTTGCGCGCTGCTGCAGATGTTGTAAAAGGTAGAAAAGTCTCTGAAACCGTCAATGCAATGGTTGTCCCTGGATCGCAAGCAGTTAAGCGTCAGGCAGAATCCGAGGGACTTGACGAAGTATTTCGTAATGCAGGTTTTGAATGGCGTGAAGCAGGATGTAGTATGTGTCTCGGTATGAACCCAGATATTTTGATGCCAGGGCAAAGATGCGCAAGTACATCTAACCGAAATTTTGAAGGCAGACAAGGTAAAGGTGGACGCACACATCTTGTTAGTCCGCAGATGGCAGCTGCAACTGCGGTGACGGGACACTTCGTTGACATACGAGAATTTGGATAAGTTATTTCAAGTCGTAAACAGTGCAATAGATGAATGAGAACTGTTATAAAAACGGAGACTAAAATGGAAACTATTATTATTGAGAAATTAAGGGAACTATCTCCAGAATTCCAAGAGGAAGTGATTCACTTCATTGATTTCCTGCGAACAAAAAAAATACTAAACTGAAAAAACGTCCGAAATTGGAATGGATAGGAGGATTAAAGCAAGTTCGTGGACAGTTTACAGCACTGGAACTTCAGAAGAAAGCTTCAGAATGGAGGGGTTAGTGTATCTTGTTCTAAAGTAGTTTTTTGACCCTTTTGGCCTACGCTTTATTAATATCTGCAAGGAGAAAACAAAATATGGAAGCATTCAAAGAACATGTTGGACTCGTAGTACCACTTGACCGAATTAATGTTGACACTGATCAGATTATCCCGAAACAGTTTTTAAAGCGAATTGAGCGAACAGGTTTCGGTGAGTTTCTATTCTATGATTGGCGGTACCTTGAAAGTGGAGAACCTAATCCAGAATTTGTGTTGAATCACCCACGCTATAAAGGTGCAAGTGTCCTTATCGCAGGAATTAATTTCGGTTGTGGCAGTTCTCGTGAACATGCGCCTTGGGCATTACAACAATACGGCTTTAAAGCAATCATAGCACCTTCCTTTGCGGATATTTTCAGGAACAATTGTTATAAGAACGGTATCCTACCAATAACTTTATCAGCGGATGTTATCACCTCACTCAGTAAAGCAGCACAGGACACCGAGGGTTATCGGTTGATGGTAGATTTAGAAGAACAATCGGTCGTCTGTCCTGATGGAACGACACACACATTTGAAATCGGTGATTTTGAGAAGTATTGCATGCTAAACGGACTTGATGAAATCGGGTGGACTTTGCAATTTGAAGCTGACATTACTGCTTTTGAAGACCACACTCACCTATAATCGCTCATATTACCCAAAAATCGGTTTCTTTCTGAATTTCATACCATCTTCGTAGGGTTGAGGTTACAACACCCTATTGGTATAAAGTTAAGGAATTTTCGATGCCAGAAACCCTCTTCAGTCCCGTAGGGACGATATGTTTATAGTTAAAACGTTATACAACCCCTCTTTAGTCCCGTAGGGACGATATGTGTAGTAGTTCATCCTGATATAAACATATCGTCCCTACGGGACTGAAGAGGGGGTGGGGTACACATTTTTCTATAAACATATCGTCCCTACGGGACTGAAGAGAAGACAATCCCAATAACCATAGGGCTTCAGAGTGATTCATAAGAGCTTCTAAGTTTTCTTAAGTTTACACTTATAGGTAGAGCGAAGCGAAACCCGATATGGAAACCCTGTCTAACTCTACGTGTCGGGTTTCGCTTCGCTCTACCCATAGGTGTAAAGTTAAGGATTTCCATACGCGGAAAACCCTCTCCAGTCCCGTAGGGACGCAATGTTTATAGTTAAACGTTATACAACACCTCTTTAGTCCCGTAGGGGCGCTATGTGTAGTAGTTCATCCTGATATAAACATATCGTCCCTCCGGGACTGAAGAGAGGTGGGGTACACATTTTTCTATAAACATATCGTCCCTCCGGGACTGAAGAGAAGACAACCCTTATAACCATAAGGATTCAGAGCGATGCCTAAGAGCTTCTAAGTTTTCTTAAGTTTACACTTATAGGTAGAGCGAAGCGAAACCCGATATGGAAACCCTGTCTAACTCTACGTGTCGGGTTTCGCTTCGCTCTACCCATAGGTGTAAAGTTAAGGAATTTTCGATGCCAGAAACCCTCTTCAGTCCCGTAGGGACGCTATGTTTATAGTTAAACGTTATACAGACCCTCTTTAGTCCCGTAGGGACGATATGTGTAGTAGTTCATCCTGATATAAACATATCGTCCCTACGGGACTGAAGAGAGGTGGGGGTACACTTTTTTCTATAAACATTTCGTCCCTACGGGACTGAAGAGAAGACAATCCCAATAACCATAGGGATTCAGAGTGATTCATAAGATCTTCTAAGTTTTCTTAAGTTTACACCTATGGGTTTCGCTTCGCTCTACCCGACCTACGAAATAATGTTACATAATCATTTAGAAATGGTATAAGACAAATTTCGTTAATCTGGTATTACTGTCCTTTCTTAATTTTTTTCTCCGCAAAAACTGCATCCATAAATGTGTATAGTTGAAAATCATACTTCAACATAGGGTGAACCCGAAGCTGATTTTTGGTTTCATGCTAAATTTTTAGCATTTTTACTTGACATCTGTTTTCTTATGTGCTAAAATATTAGCATTTGAATAAATGAGGAAACATTATGGAAGAATATCGCGTAGCAGAATTAAGTCGTAGAGAACGGCAACTCATGGATATTGTCTATCAACGCGGGCAGGTTTCTGTTGCAGATGTTCTTGAAGACCTACCGGACGAACCGAGTTACTCGACTGTTCGCGCACTACTGCGGATTTTAGAAGAGAAAGGTCACCTAACGCATGAAAAAGATGGTAAAAGGTATATCTACCGTCCAACGGAACCGCGCCAACAAGCAGGACTTTCAGCACTTAAACAGATTTTTCACACGTTTTTTGATAAATCAATAGAGAAAACGGTCATGACATTAATTTCCGACGTAGACATATCTGATGAAGAACTTGACCGTTTAAGCGAACTCATTGAGAGAGCGAAAAAAGGAGATGTCTCATCGTAATGCAAATCATTGACACAATCTATACAAGTACATTATTAGGATTTCTTGTTGACATTTCAATTAAAAGTTTCATAGTCTTTCTCATCGGTTGGATACTTGCATGTTCCTTTCGTCAAAAATCAGCTGCAATTCGGAGTTACGTCTGGGGATTGACACTTATTGGTTGTCTGACAGTTCCTCTCTTTTCTTTAATTCTTCCGAAATGGGATATAGGAATCTTACCTAATGCCCAGGTTGATAATGACAGAATACCGTTAACAGCAACTACGCAACATTCAGATACATCTGTTTTTCTCCCAACCAATCAGACATCAATAGAAACAGAGTTATCAACGCATTCAACATCTGTTCAAAAACAACCGGAAATTGAAACTCGTAAGAATAACTTCTTGACAACAAGTCATTGGTCAACTTGGACAGGGATAGTATGGTTATGTGTCAGTGGTTTCTTCATCGGACAGTTAATTTTCGGAATTTGTGCTATCTGGCATTTTTCTATACGTGCCGAAGAATTTAAGAGTGCAAAATATCAAATACCATCAGCAGTGAAGTATAAATACAGTATACGGCTTAGTGATAGAATCACGATTCCAATGGTATGGGGTTTTATGCGTCCTGTGATCCTTCTACCAGTTGATTCCGTCAATTGGAATTCTGAACGTTTAGAAGCAGTGATCCTTCATGAAACTGCACACATCAAACGTTGTGATTGGTTGATGCAGACTCTTGCACGGATTACTTGTGCATTCTATTGGTTTAATCCATTTGTATGGTTCGCCTCACATCGTATGCGGATGGAAGCAGAGCAAGCTTGTGACGACCAAGTGCTTAATGCGGGTTATCAATCTACTGACTATGCACAACATCTGTTAGCTATTGTTAGAAATGTCAAGTCAGTTGTTACATCTTCACATGCAGCAGTAACTATGGTAAGTAATTCAAGTATAGAGGGACGTCTCAAAACTATTTTGACCGATAGTTTGAATAGACATCCGATGAAGAGGGTTGCAGTGGGAATCGGCCTGCTCATTCTTATCTGTTTTGCTGCCCCAATTAGCATTTTGCGATTAACGAATGCGGATAGTACTGAAGTTGCACAACATCAACAACATCAAGGACATTCAGGTTTACAATCTACGCCTGAGTTGTTCCCACCAAGACCAGCTGTAGAAAGTGATGAAACAGAACAAAGTAAAAATGCAGAAAACCTTGAAATCTGTCAGCACAACTTAGAGACAATCGGTAAAGCACTCCAGAATTATAAGAAGGCAAACGGTGATTTTCCGAATTGGCTCTCAGACCTATACCCAGATTATATAGATGACCCCGAGGTTTTACTATGTCCATCGGATAAAATAGGTGGTAAACCGATTTTTTACACAAACACAGATCCGAAGATGCCAGTGAGCTATGGTTACCAGTTTCATCCAGGGTTACGGATTACAACACAAGAAAATCGTGATGTTTATGGTGATGTAATTCCTTTTGTCCGTTGTCGACATCATGAAGATCAACCTTTTGAATGTATAAATCTTAACTTTGCATTTAAAATATATACATCACAAGGTACATGGCAGATTACACCTGAAGACATGTATGATTCTATTGAAGAGGCAATAACTGCCCTTGAATTGGGTATTCAAAGTCAGCCAGACCACTATAGATTCAATTCTGTATACCTAAATCTTCTGAGACTTTATTTAGAAGTGGGACGAGAAGATGATGTTGATGACCTTATTAGTAACTTTGAATCCTCAATAGATCCAGTTGATATTGATGAACATTTCTTTCTGTGTGAGATGTTAGAAACTGCAAATCAGCATAATAGAATACCTGCCATCTTTGAAAAACTTGAAAAACGGTATCCCAATAGTTCTCTCGTTCTAAATAAACTTGTTGAAATTCATGAGGAATTGGGGAATACACAACTGGCAGATACTTATCGGAAAAAGATGGATCCTATGATTGATTTGGTAGGAAAAATTACACCCGATTTCTCTGCAACAGACATTAATGGCAAACCGATCTCACTTCATCACCATAAAGGAAAAGTGGTTTTACTCCATTTTTGGGCAGTCTGGAGTCGTCATTGTATCACTGAAATGCCAAACGTGAAAAGAATCTATAACACCTATAAAGATGATGGTTTTGAAATAATTGGAGTCAGTCTTGACACCGATGAAACAAGACTGCGCAACTATCTTAAAGTAAACGATATTAACTGGCACCAGATTCTTAGTGGACAAAAATGGAATAGTCCGCTTGTGAAAAAGTATCATATTGATGGAATACCGACTTCATGGTTAATAGCAAAAGATGGAACATTAATATCTCGCAGTGCCAGAGGAATGAAATTAGAAGCACTCGTAGTAGAACAACTTAAACAGAAAACCGTAAATGAATAAACATAAACAAAGAAAAAAGCATGTAGTTGACCGACACACATCTACTAATGCATACACATACGTAGCATGACAATATACTATAGGAAGGGCTCACTATGAAAAAAATACTGATAGTATTTCTTGTCGTTAGTTTAATCTTCTGTTTCATATCAATCTCAATAGAAGGAATACCGGTTAAGGAATTTGCTGAACCAAAGAAAATCAAAATTCTGATTGATGTAGCTGGCGAAAATGATCTTAAATCATCCGTAAGAGAACATTTAAGTGATGCATTTCGTAAAATTGAAAATGTAGAAATCGTCTCTGATTTTGAATCTGATTTATCTTACGTAGTGTCACTTGTTCTTGTAGAGGCAAGAGCTGGTGAAACTAAACAGAAAACAGGAAATATTGCTGCATGTGTTCAGTATATAGATTATTTTGATAATAGTGTTCTAAAACCAGAAGTTGCAGCATCAATTTGGGATCGTGTGGACAATTTAACAAGCAAACTGATTGAAAAATCACATACAGGATTGCATCTCTTCTCTAAAAAAGACTTAGGAAAAATGACAGCCAGTGTCGTATCAAAATTTCAGAAACTCTATTTAGAAAAGGTTGAGTAATACCATTTCTATAAATTATTGTCTCATTAGGTGGTTATTATGGTAGTTATTCTTCAGCACACAAACTGAAAGTTTGTGCTACAAAAAAGAGACATTTTTAAGTTTAAATGGTATAAGAAAGACAAAACTATTCTGAAAGGGTGCAACTATGATTAAACAATGCAATAGAATGAATAAACTCAGTGACAAGACTTCGCTAAGACTTGATTCAGATGAGTATGTATCCATCCAAGGCTACATTGCACCATTTGAATATGACTCATCAGACTTCCACGTTGCGTGGAACGAATTGGCGAACCTACGCGTTTCTGAACCGGAAAAGGAATATCCTACATCGGTTTTTCACTCTTTTCTACCGTCAGAATCGGTTTCGGTGGGTCAATGTTGGCAAATTCAAGAAGAGGATGTGTTGGCTCTACTTCGGCAACTTTCTCCACGTCCACAACTGAAGTTGCATATCAATTCGGGGGATCCTCGCCGTGCTATGTGGGCATGTCTGCGCGCATACAATGACGTATTTGCCGAGATTGTATTCCGTATCCATGGACAATTCGTGTTGAATCGAGGTTGGTTGACACCTTCACAATTTGCAGGACATGTGGTTATTGATAGGGTTTTAGAAAAGGTCGCATCCTTTAAGCTGCATGTGCCTCAAACGACGTTAAACTTTGATATCGGTTGGACGCAAGAAGATGGACACACTCATGCTGCTATCGGTTATTGTCCCCAGATGGAGCTATGGACTGACATACAGCCTACTGGTGCTGAATACGAAACATCAATATCGCGAGAAGAAGCCGAACGGTTACTGGCGTTACAATTCTACGAGTTTCAACAGATTAATTGGGTATCATTAGAGGAAGCATTGGAGATGGCACCCGTGCAACAGAAACCGGTGCATGTAGTCTCGGTAGATGGGCCCCTCGCTGACGAATCGTGCTGAGGCAGTGGCAAATGCTTGAGGTCAGTTGAGCTCTCCGAAAACCGAGTGATTAGATTCTTGAACGATAACTTCATTAATACATGGGTCACTAATGCAGAGTTGGGACGTTCCAATAGTTTACGTGAACCGATTGCGAAGAGACGCGAGCGCGAAGGGAAGACGTTCAACACAAGCCACGCCTTAGCACAAGCAATTATGAAGGGTTGGAAGCAAGGTTCACCTGTTGACTGTTTCGTCATCTCACACGATTTTGAATTGTTGGGAAGCGTAGACTACAATGAATTCCCTGAGAACATAGGAGAATTTGACGATGACGCTGAAGCATATCTGTTTTTTCTTCAGGAATCCTTAGATGGAAAACGACCTGGATTATGCGATGTCATTCTTACTCCCGATAGTCCTTCCGAGCAAGTTTTAGACACTTTTCACGTACCGGTAAAAGCACATGAAGATTACACTGTCGTCTACATTGATGCTTCTGCATTTAAGAATGGTGGCACACTCAATATTAAACTACAAGTTGGCAGAGATAAGGCAATAGGTATTTTTCACCTATTGGACGGAGAAAAGAAACTGCCATCGGTTGAACCCCCAGATGGCGTAGATGCTGTTGAATGGAACAAGCAGGAAAGCGGTGAATATAAAAAGGCACTCGGTGCACTTACACAATGCTGGGGTGTCTTCCCAGGTGAAACTGGACAGATTACTTATGAATTTGATAAAGGACAACGTTTTAAATTGTGTGCTACAGGAGACCAATGGGGTGGTATAGGTGGCATAAATGCTTTTGAAGCAAGAATAACTGTAGAGGAAGTTGAATGAATACAGTATTAGACAGAATTACTCTATTCCTTGATAGTTCCAAGTCTATCAGTGTCAAGGGTTTCATTGAACCCATTAAACACACGCTCTCAAATTTTCATGAAGAGTGGGAGGCATTAGCAAATCTCCGTGTTGCTGAACCAGAGAAGAATTACTCTTTATCTGTATTTCACTCTTTTTTACCGATAGAATCGGTATCTGTCGGGGAATGTTGGCAGATAGAAAAATCCGGCGTAACAGAATTGCTACAACAGTTACATCCAAATGCGAATTTAGACATGCACCTTGACTCTGGAGATTCACAAGGTCTGTGGGGATGCTTACGTGCTTGTAATCAGAGATATGCTGACATACAGTTCCGTATCCATGCAGAATTTAAACTGAAGGATGGTTGGTTTACACCATCGCAGTTTGTCGGAAATCTAATAGTCGACAGACTTGAGGAAGAAATCGCTTATTTCAAAATGTATGTTCCAGAAGGTATAGTGAACTTTGATGTTAATTGGAAACAGGACAAAGACGATCCTTATTCTATTACAGATGCAGGCTTATGTCAGCGTATGGAATTATCTGCTGGAACACAAGATGGTTTTCAAAACACTGAATATGCACTACATATCACGGAAGTAGAAGCAGACCGCATCTTAAAAGAGCAGTTTTACAGATCAGGACAAATCAAATGGGTAAATCCTGAGCAGTCGGTTGAATTGGCTGAAGAACAGAATAAACTGATTCATGTCATCTCAGTTGACGGACCTTTAGCGGATGAAGCTTGCTGAGGGAGTGGTAAAGGTTTGAGGGCAGGTGTCCTCTCTGATGATCAAGTAATCAATTTCTTGAATGAGAACTTTATAAATACCTGGGTCTCCAATGTTGCGTTAGAACGCACCCCTCGTAAGCAAGCATACATGGCAGAAAGACCCAAGAGTGCATCCATTACTTTTAACAGAACTCACCCTCTTGCAAAAGCGATAATGGAAGGTTGGACAGCAGATTCACCTGTTGACTGTTTAGTAATTGCGCCAGAATTTGATGTGATGGGAAAACTTCCTCTAAATGATTTCTTTGATGATTGTTATAAAAGACGCATATCAGAAGAAGACGGATACCTGAAGTTTCTGGTTGACTCAATTGATTCAAAGTTTCCTGGGTTCAATGACAACACTTCAGACTCTCTACTTACAGGTGCAGATGTTGTTCTTAATCACGAACTGTCAGAACAGAGTGTATTACATGTCCTGCGCGCGCCAAAATATGGACATCAGGATTATAATGTAATTCATATTGATACTACAGAGTTAAAAGACGGTGGTGAACTCACAATTGATATACGTATGGGTAACGCTAAATCGGGTGGGTCGTTTGATCTGTTTGATGAGAATACAGAATTGCCTACAGAAGGTGTTCCTACGGAAGCAGTTGCAGGTGTTTGGGATGTTCCCTCTGGTCAACGCGGCATCATCCGACATCATTTTGACAGAGGACAAGTTTTCAAACTTGGTGCAACAGGGACATGGTTCAGTGGAAAAGGCAATGTCAATGCATTCCTTGCAAAAATCTCTGTTGATACGAAAAAACTAATAGAATAGAACACAAGGAAACATCAATGAAACACGCGGGCTTGTCTCTATTGATACTACTGTTTATTTTAGGTCTCAATCCCTCACTCACACCTGCTGAATATGAAGCAAGTACACAAATCGCTCTTCCTGATGGTGCTTTAGCGCGTCTTGGAAAAGGTATTGTAGAGAAGATTACATTCTCTCCTGATGGAAATACCCTTGCGGCTGCGAGTTCAATAGGCGTTTGGCTTTACGATGTCCGTACTTACAAAGAGGTGTCTCTGTTAACCGGACACACAAAGAGCGTTGGAACTGTTGCCTTCAGTCAGGATGGGAACATGCTCGCAACTGGAAGTTCGGACAAAACAGTCCATTTGTGGGAGGTGCCTACCAAAAACCGAATTGCTATCCTAAAGCATCCAGGTGTGGTCATTGATGTTGCTTTCAGTCCAGATGGAAGACTGCTTGCAGCTTGTTGTGGATACACTACTAATAGTGACGACGAAACCGTGCAATTATGGGATGTGAATACAAGACGACACATTGCTACATTTGATGGACATACCGGTTATGTCAGGAATCTAACGTTCAGTCCAAATGGTCAAATTCTCGCAACTGCGAGTAAAGATGAAACTGCTCGCTTATGGAATGTATCAACAGGAAAGACTATGAAGATTCTTAAAGGACATAAGTCGCTGGTAAGTGATGTTGCATTTACTCATGATGGTAAAATCCTTGTTAGTAGTGGCGGATACAAAGATAATACAGTCAAGCTATGGAACGCAAAGACAGGAAGACTGAACAAAACACTAAAAGGACACTCAGAGAGTGTCACAAGTATCGCACTCACCTCCGACGGCAAACTTCTTGCAAGTAGTAGTGAAGACAAAACTGTGCGATTGTGGGATATCGCAAAAGGAAAACATAACATCACTCTCAAGGGTCATACAGACATAATTAGAAGTTTAGCATTTAGTTCTGACAATAATACGCTTGCAAGCGCAAGTCTGGACGGAACAATTCGTCTGTGGGATGCTACAACAATCACTGGATATACAAATGGTGTTCTTGATTTAGAAATTCATCCAGATGGGAGGACACTTGTAAGTTCAAGCTGGCGCGGTGAGATACATATATGGGATGTCGTAACGGGAAAACATATTAAGATGCTCAAAGAGCACACTGATGCTGTTATTGATGTTGCAATCAGTCCTGATGGAAAAACACTTGCATCTGGTAGCAGCGATAGGACAATACGATTGTGGGATACATCCACATGGAAAACTCGTAAAATACTAAAGGGTCATAAAGACTTAATTACAGACGTTACATTCAATCCAGATGGAAATATTCTTGCAAGTATCTGTAGAATGGAGTTGATTGTACGTCTTTGGAATGTCGCGACTGGTAAATTAATTAGAACGCTTGAAGGACATACCGATAATGTCGTTTGTGTAACGTTTAGTCCTGATGGAACAATACTCGCAACCGGTGCCAGGGACAAAACTGTACGCTTATGGAATGTAGCCACAGGAGAACACACAAGAACAATTATTACTGGTCATAATTTATCTGTTTCAAGCATAGCATTTAGTCCTGATGGAAAAACAATCGCTACAGGTGGACAGGCTAAGGGACATCTATGGCATACAATAACCGGGCAGCACATTGCACCACTCTATGAAAATTTTGATAAATCAGTTATATCAACAAGGTTCAGAAGTATTGCATTCAGTCCAGATGGGTCAGTTATTTCCAGTGGTAGTTTTGATGGTAAAATTTATCTATGGGACGCTGCAACAGGTAACCATATAAAAACAGTTGATGAACATAGAGGGAGCGTGACAAAGGTTGCGTTTAGTACCGACGGTACAATCCTTGCGAGCGGTGCCACTGATGGTACAATACTCCTATTTGGACCAATCTGGAATGAATAATGCTAATTAACGAGTTGTGTTAGTTAACTATTTGTTTGTATCGTTTTCTCAGACATGGACTTAATGTTATAAACATATCGTCCCTACCAAATCAACGCCAAATGCGCTTGGCAGAATACGCGTTTGGTATTCTGCATGATTTGGCGGGACTGAAGATAGGGTATTCAACGTTTTCTATAAACATATCGTCCCTACGGGACTAAAGAACTTATCTGTCATCAAGAAAACTCGCTGAATATAAGGCTTATGTGAAACAATATTATACAGCAAGTTATTTAGCACAAGTCGTCTAATTAAGAAAAACACTCTTCCTACAAGTAAATAGGACGTATTACCTGACGAATTCTTGTCAGCTGGCTAAACAATAACAAACCTGTACCCTTGTTTTTTTAGTCTTGTAATTATTCTTTCAGTTGCTTCGATTGTTCCTGACCTATCGGCATTGTCATTCTTTGCTATTCCATCATGGAGAACGATAATTGAACCCGGTTTTGTTTTTTTCAATACAGTCTTCGTAATTCGATCAGGGTTCTGTGTCATCCAATCCCAACTCCACACATTGCAACTGATATGTGCTCGCTTTTGTTTGGATAGCACCCATGCAACCGGTACATAACGTGTTAACAGTGGTGCGCGAAATGCAATGTCCTCCGATACACCCAATTGCTGAATTAACGTATCCGTTCTGCCAATTTCTCTTTTCACCGAAGAGGGTGGCAAGAACCCCAGAACTGTATGACTGTAGGAGTGATTACCAATTTGATGACCTTCAGTTATTGCACGTTGAACAGTTTCAGGATGTTTTTCTATTCGTTTTCCGATCATGAAGAAAGTGGCTTTAACGTTGTGTTTAGCGAGGATATCAAGTAATCTATCAGTATATGGTGGATATGGACCATCATCATAGGTAAGTGCTACAATTTTTTCATCAGTTTTGATCTTTGTTATATTCTCTCCAAACGGTGGCTTGACGTAGAGATTGAACAGGATGCCAAGTAATAATCCTAACAATAATAAAACGAAAGTCAAAGTATCCATAAGAATATTTCCATTTGAATTCGTCCTTTGTCAAGTGATAAATGATTTGTATAGCGGGCAGGGAAACCCACCCATACGAAAAGAATTTTTGTAGATACAGACTTCCAAATTAAACATGAACTGCATTAATTATGCACAATATACAGATTTAAACTACAGATTTAAACTTTAATTCATTTTTTCTTGCACAAATCTTGCATAGCTGCTACAATATATGCATGACGTTAACAATTCACGAAGGCGCGTGGGTTACGTCGGGAAGCCGCCTAATTTTTTAGGTGCGCCGCCGGTGATACCAACACCAGCGACGCTTGGCACTATCATACAAGTACTATGACAGCGCTGGTTTCTATTATAGCAGAAACTTATACTTTCTGTTAGTTTAATATAGGAACCAGCTTCCTATAGGGACGCAAGTTACCTTAAACTACTTCTCTCTTATTGACAGACGTGTCTGTCAACCTCCCTGTAGACTGTCAAAACATATTTACACAACTTGGTGTTATTTTGAAACAGTCAAAATCTAATTACCCATAAATCAAGAATTTCTTAATTCGGTAATTTCCTATGCACATGTGGTGAGTGAATCACCGCTGGCGAGGTTTTCTAATACCAATTTTAATTATTTTTATTCCATTCTTCCGTAGGTCGGGTAGAGGCACGAAACCCGACATGTATTGATTGTGGCTATCCTGCCGGGTTTCGTGCCTCTACCCGACCTACGCAAATGGCATATTATAAAGTAGAAGTGGTATAAGTTCGCCAATATAGGTGTCAACTTAAGGAATTTCCAAAATCAGAATTCTCTTCGGTCCCGTATGAAGTTAAAAAATTTATTCGGGTAATTTGGCGAGGTTAGGAAACCTCGCCAGCGGCATCGGGAAGGTAGGTGCGGTTAGGAAACCGCACCATAAGCGTCAATTTAAGGAGAAATACCCTATAAATCCCAGGGCGGTAGGTTCGGTTTCCTAACCGAACCGGCTTTGTGCCAATTGCGTTGATAAAGGTTTTCGCGAAGGATCCGGTGCGATTAGGAAATCGCACCTACCGGCACTGGATTGCGTTGATAAAGGTTTTCACGAAGGATCCGGTTCGGTTAGGAAACCGAACCTACCGGCACTGGAAGGACGGTAAGTTGACACATAGGGGTAGAGGTACGAAACCCATAGATCAACGATGTGAATGCACGTTTGGAATTTGGCGGGACTAAAATCAGATGATGACAACAACACAACGATCCAAATCATCACCCAATCCTGAACAGCATAAAGCAATCCACACTACAGAAGGACCGCTACTCATAATCGCGGGACCGGGATCAGGCAAAACCTTTACGCTTGTTGAACGGATTTATCATCTGATTTCTGAGAAAGACATCCCACCTGAACATCTATTTGTTTCAACCTTTACCGAGAAGGCTGCAGCCGAACTCATCACTCGTGTTTCATCCAAGTTGGATACCGACAACATTGCTGTAAACTTAAATGAGATGTATATTGGCACGTTCCATTCGATCTGTCTTCGCATTCTTGAGGAAAACCGAGAACATACTCGCCTGAAGCGTAACTTTACGCTGTTAGATCAGTTTGACCAACAGTATTTCCTATATCAAAGACTATCAGACTATCAGGCACTTGAGGATAACGAATACATTTTGGGAAATACGAGGGCACGGTGGAGAAATGCGGAAAGTCTTATGAAGTGGGTGAACAAAGTCAGTGAGGAGTCACTTGATCTCAACAAATTGCTGGACTCAGATAACAATCAAATTCGTGCATTAGGTCGCTGTTATCAACAGTATCAGGAACATCTTGAAGATGAGAACTGCCTCGATTTCTCTACTATTCAAGTAGAAGCGTTGCGTCTGCTTGACGAACGCCCTGCCGTGCTTGATGGAATCCGACAGAAGATTCAGTATTTTATGATTGATGAATACCAAGATACCAACACTATTCAGGAACGTATTCTATTCAAACTCGCCGCACCGACGTTCAATCTATGTGTTGTTGGAGATGACGATCAGGGGATTTACCGTTTTAGAGGCGCGACGATACGGAATATACTTGAGTTCCCAAAGGAAATTTCAAAGCGGTATACAGGCGGTCCCTGTCAACAGGTCAAACTTACCACGAATTACCGATCTCACCCAGACATAATTGATTTTTATAACGATTGGATGGATTCTCTTGATTGGACTGACGAAGAAAGGACTTTCCGTTTTGATAAGGTTATCATCCCAGACGCTAAACAGAAATTTGTAGATATGCCTACAGTCCTAAAAGTCGCTGGCGAACCAGACGCTGAAAATTGGCACCGTAAGGTTATCGATTTCCTTCACGATCTTAAGGAGAGCGGGACATTAACAGATTGGAATCAAGTTGCATTCCTCTTTCGGTCAGTGCGTAATCCGAAAGTTATCGCACTGGCTGAAACGTTGGAAAGAGAAGGGATACCGATCTACTCACCACGATCCAACCTATTCTTTGAACGTCTTGAAATCCGTCTGATGATTGGCGCGTTGATATTCCTTTTCCCTCAATTCCCTGAGATCCGGCAATGGCGTGCAGATATTGAACTTGAGATCTGGGACTATTACGATGAGGAATGTCTCGACCCGTTTCTATCAGAACTTAACAAACCAGAAAATAGGTCTCTGCTAACGTGGTGCAGGAAATATGCCAGAGAACATATCGCTTTGACTCAACCGACAGACTACGCCTTCACACGTCTATTCTATGAGTTGCTGCAGTTCCCACTATTTAGTCAATATCTGGGAGACGCGACGCAAGGTGACACGATTGATAGCCGTCCTGCTCGTAACTTGGGAATCTTTTCACTCCTACTAAACAAGTATGAATACTTGCACCGTATTACTGTTCTAACACCTAAAAATCTTGATAGACACCTCTGGCAATTGTTCAACCAGTTTTTCCGATTCCTCAAGGAAGGTGGTATAGACGAATATGAAGATGCCTCTGAATATGCACCGAGTGGCTGCGTATCGTTTATGACAATCCATCAATCAAAAGGTTTGGAATTCCCTGTTGTGATAGTCGGTTCAATGGATTCTACACCTCGCAAACAGTACACCGAACTTGATGAACTTCTTCAACAAACATACTATAGCAAACAACCTTTTGAACCGCTGGAAAAGACAAAATCCTATGACTTTTGGCGACTGTTCTATACAGCGTTTTCCAGAGCACAGAACCTTCTTATCCTCACCTGTCAGGAATCAACAGCTGGGAGACGCGTCCCAACAACTTATTTCCAACCGGTCTATAAACCTTTACTTTCTTGGCAGAGCGATGTGTTCCAACCTGAACGGCTTACACTTGATACAATCAAAGATGTGAACCTGAAAAATGTCTATTCATTTACATCTCACATCACCGTATTTGAAGATTGTGCCAGACAATATAAGTTTTACCGAGAACTCGGTTTCGCACCGATCCGTCGCAGTCCTATCCTTTTTGGGACTTTGGTGCATCAAACGATAGAGGACATCCACAAAGCCGTCCTGCGCGGAGAGGAACATATCGTTACAGACACTCAGATTTCAGACTGGTTCAACACCAACTATACCCTTCTCTCACACCAAGAACGGCTTTATCTTGAACGCGGTGTTCAAGACGCAGCTTTGAATCATGTCTTAAGATATGCGCATCAAGAACGAGACACGTGGGATCGACTTCGCGAAACTGAGGTCGCGGTTTCAATTGTAAAAGATACCTATTTCCTTAAGGGGCATGTCGACCTGATACGCGGAGATGGTGACACACTTGAGATAGTTGACTTCAAGTCTGAACAAAAACCTGACCTTAACGGTAATCGGGAACAGGTACTTCGTTACCGCAGACAACTTGAAGCATATGCACACATCATTGAAGAACGTACAGGACACAAGATCAGTAAGATGCACCTCTACTATACAGGCGCGAATAATAGCAATCCGTATGTCAGTTTTGAAAAGGACACACGCTCAATTGATAGGACAATGGAGACGTTTGATGAAGTTGTAGCTCGTATTGAAAACAGAGATTTTGAAATAGAGGTCCGTCCAGATAAACTGTGCATCAATTGTGATATGAAAGCATATTGTGACGCAAAGTAATTAACCTAACGACGCCTCGGTAGGCCACATACAAAACAAAGGTAATAAATTATGGCAGCACCAATCGAAAAGAGTATTGATGTAACCGACGATACTGTCGAAACCTATGAATTTGAGCCTATTCAGGGTTATCCAAGACTTCAATGGAACGGAAAACGTCCTTTTAGATCCACGCAATACTATCCAGCACAACTGAAAGAGACTTATGGTGAAGAAGTAGATGGCTGGATCAACAAGATTTATTGGGGTGATAACTTACAAGTTATGAGCCATCTACTCAAAACCTACCGAGGTAAAATTAACTTGATTTATATTGATCCTCCTTTTGATTCAAAGGCAAACTACAAGAAGAAAATAGAACTAAAAGGTAAAGAAGTTGAAAATGACCACACCGCTTTTGAGGAAAAACAGTATACGGATATCTGGACTGATGATGAATACTTGCAGTTCATGTTTGAACGACTGATATTGATGCGGGAGTTGTTAACGGATAATGGATCCATTTACGTGCATTGCGATTGGCGTGTAAATGCCTATATTCGTCTTGTAATGGATGACATCTTTGGTCCTAAAAACTTTGTTAATCAAATTGAATGGGTATATAAAACAGGTGGAATTCCAGAGTCAGTTGGTTTTTCAAAAAAGCATGATCATGTATTGTTCTACAAGAAGGGAGGAAAACCAATTTTCAATCCAATATATCAGAAATCATATGTTCCGACACTGCCCGAACCGCACACAAATTCTGGTAAGAGACTTGGAGTAATGCGTGATGAAATTTGCGAACTCTGCAAGGAAGGAAGACCTGGACAAAAATATAGAATCGTCTTTGCACGAGATGTCTGGGATGATATTCCATCAATATTTCGCAATGATTCACAAGGAACCGGATACGATACTCAAAAACCAGAAGCCTTGATCGAACGCATCATAAAAGCCTCATCCAATCCTGGTGATCTCATATTCGACTGTTTTATGGGCAGTGGAACGACACATAAGGCTGCAATGAAACTTGGTCGTCGTTTCATTGGAGCTGATATTAATCTCGGTGCAGTTGAAATCACTACTAATGGTCTTCACAAGGTTGCGACAAAATTGCAAGAAAGCACAGCACAAACTATAATTGAGAGTCAGAAAGAAGATAATACAGAAGGGATACCAACTATTTACACAGGCTTTGAAGTCTACAACGTCAACAACTACGCTATATTCCGTAACCCCGTTGAAGCGAAAGAACTACTCATTGAAGCGTTAGAGATTCAGCCCTGGCCTTCAGGCTCAATTTATGATGGAGAGAAAGATGGATACATGGTCAAGATTATGCCTATCAATCGTATAGCTACCCGTGCTGACCTCAATGAACTAATTATGGGTTTTGACTATCATGCGTTTGAGAGAAGTCAAGAGGAACACCCAACGCGACCGGTTGAAAAAATTTTATTGGTCTGTATGGGACATGAACCCGGCCTTAGAGCTGCCTTGGAAAGGGAAGTTAACTACAAGATTGAGGTAGAGGTAGTAGATATATTGCGTGATAAATCGCAGTTAGAGTTTAAACGAGAAGCCGAAGCCAAGATCATCCGTAAAGACAGACAACTTATCATAGAGCAGTTTTATCCGATGAACCTACTCCAAAAGTTAAGCCTGATGAAAGAAAACGTCACAGATTGGCGCAAACTCGTAGAATCTGTGAAAATAGATTTCAACTACGACGGTGGGGTGATGACACCATCGGTGGTAGATCTATCTGGAGAAGATAAACTTGTCAAAGGCACTTATCCAATACCAGAAGACGCTGGCACAATCCGTGTGAAAATCACCGATCTATTATCGGAGTCTTTAGAACACACAGTAGAATAATACCATTTCTATAAATTATTGTCTCATTAGGCGGTTATTATGGTAGTCATTTTTCAGGTCACAAACTGAAAGTTTGTGGTACAAAAAAGAGACATTTTCAATTTGAAATGGTATAACAAGAAACAGAGGTGAAATATGGCACAGTCTGACCTTACCGATTTCCATTTCTTTACTTACCTACGCATCTTCTATACAGAGAATCGCGGACGCATTCGCACCCATTTCCGCCATCTTTCTAAGAAGTTCCTTGATTTCAACGATCCTAAGTCAGGTGCATATTTATGGGAGCCGCAGTATGAAGCATTAGAGATGTATGTCTTCCTAAAGGAGTATCTCAACAATCGGCACGTCCATCAGATATTTACCGACTGGTACAAGAAACAGGAAGGCTTTGAGAATCGAACAAATCTTGGAGTAGATCAGATAGGGTTATTCGGTGACAGTATGGATACAGCGGAATACGAAAAAGTATTTAATTATATCCGTCAATCCGGTATACGCACCTACCCAAACTATATTTTCTCTCTACCGATGGGGACAGGCAAAACATATCTTATGGCAACTTGTATCTTCTATGAATTCCTACTCGCCAACAAGTTCCCAAAAGATCCGAATTATTGCCACAATGCCCTGGTATTTGCACCAGATAAGACCGTCCTACAATCACTGAAAAAGATTCAGACTTTGGACTTGAAGCACGTTGTACCCCCCGAATACTTCAATTTCTTGTCAAGTCATATCCGATTCCATTTCCTCGATCAAGCGGGGACATCACTCTCAACGATGGATCGCTCAATGTTCAACGTTATCATTTCCAATGCCCAGAAGATTATCCTCAAAAGACAACACAAAGGAAAAAGTGCAAGTGACCGTCTTTTCAAGAGTGGTGCCCCAACGCATAAACCGGGCAGCGTCTATGACAAGGCTAAAAAGCTCTATGATTTTGATACGCCTGAAGATGAGGATGATCTGACCACTAATCAACGTTTCCAAAAACTTACGAGACTTGCGCAGCTTGGTATCTTCGTTGACGAGGCACACCACGCTTTTGGCAGCACGCTGGAAGGACACATGGGAGTCACAAGTAAAAGAACCAGTCTTCGTATCACAATAGATGAACTCGCGGCAAGTCTGAAGCAGAAGGGAACACACGTCTGTGCCTGCTACAACTTTACAGGAACTCCGTACGTTAAGCAAAAGGTGCTTCCCGAAGTCGTCTATAGTTATGGACTAAAAGAGGCAATTGATAAGACATTCCTCAAGAAAGTGCACCCACACGACTACACCAATACGAAAAGCTCGGTGTTTGTAAAACTCGTGGTCAAGCATTTTTGGGAAACGCATCAAGGACAACGACACGAAGGGATGTTACCCAAACTCGCATTCTTTGCCACAACAATTGATGAGTTACAGAATCAACTCCGTCCCGCAGTAGAAGACGCACTCAATGAACATGGTGTGCCTACTTCTCGTATCCTCGTCAATGTTGGGGATCCAAAATTAACCACAAACGACGATATTCGCAGGTTCAACAATCTTGATACAACGAAATCTGAGGACCAATTCATTTTACTCGTGAACAAAGGAAAAGAGGGATGGGATTGCCGATCCCTATTTGGTGTAGCACTCTATCGGGAACCGAAATCCAAGATATTCGTCTTACAAGCGGGTATGCGATGCTTACGAAAAATAGGTGATGGACAGCAGACTGGACATATCTATCTCTCTAAAGAAAACACAAAGATACTTGATGATGAGTTAGAAAAGAACTTCCGCGTAGGCCTTGATGAAATCAGTCAAGTCGGTGCAGATAAGAAAAATTATGTGATCCGTGTCAACCAACCTCCAGTAAAGGTGACGCTCCAACGTATTCGTAAAACATATAACTTGGTGGAGAAGCAGGCAAAAGACGAAATTTGTTTAGAACTGGATAAGATTGACACAGAACAATATCGCATCATACACACAGAAAGAGCTGGACTATCATCAACGTCTCGGACTATTCAAACGGAAGACATGACCAAGTTCAATGAGCGACGCGATTTCAGTTCGTTGACACTCTGTGCAGAAATCGCTCGGTACCTGAATCGCTCCCCGTTGGAAATTGAGAGCATTCTAACGAACTCACAGGACGGGATGGAAGAAGTTATAAACAACGTCAGTGAGTTCAACGAAATCCTCTATGACTGTATTATTCCACGACTTTTCAAGGAACTTTATGATTTAGAAGAATCTGAAGATCACGAACCCGAAGAAATTGAACTCGTGAGAGAACCGAAGGACGGATGCTACAAAGTCCGAGCGAAACCTGATCTGGTGACAAAAGAGACTGAACCACTGTTAACAACTTACGCAAAAAAGAGTTTCCATCTTGACACTTACGCATTTGACTCTCAACCCGAAAAATCTCTGTTCTGGCACCTATTGAGGGAAGGGAAAGTCAAAGAAGTGTATTTTACGGGTATGTTGACACATGGACAATCAGACTTTTATATCCAATATATCGATCCTGAATCTTACACTGTCAGAAGGTACTACCCTGATTTCTTGATGCAGAAGGATGACGGGTCGTATGTAATCGTAGAAGTGAAACAGGATAACAAGATTGATGACAAGGTGGTTAGAGCGAAGGCAAATGCAACAAAGCAAACAGCAAGTGCAAGCGACATGTCTTATGAAATCATTAAAGGCAGTGACGCAAAAGAAGGAAAGTATCAATCTTTGTTAAAGTAAGAAAGCACAAATTGCAATCTAAGTTCAGACAATCTCTCTTGAATCGGATCAGCATTTTTCTCTTATACGTTCTGTTCCTCAATCTGATGCAATGCTTCACTGATGTATCTTTGAACCCATTCACTATCAGAAGTTTCTGCTAATTCGTTAAGAGCTGAAATAGCTTGAGGGTTGCCAATTCTGCCTAAAGCGACAACAGCGGCAGAACATACTGATCTGTCAGAATCCGTAACGCTATAAATTAGTGCTTCAATGACTTCTAATGGTGGGTTTGCTGTTCTCTCTTCTGTTAATCCTAACTCTCCGAGGGCAACGACTGCAGCACACCGCATATCTGGTTCATTATCCTGTAAGAATGGAATGAGTCCATCTATTGCACGTTCATCTCTAAGGTGTCCGAGAGAGGAGATAGCAAAACGGCGGACAGCTGAATCTTCATCGGATAGTGCGTTTATCAACGGGACAATTGCATGCACATCACCGACACCCCCTAATCCTTCAGCAGCATAAGCGCGTATTTCAGCGGAGTCAGACCGCAATTTTCGCAGTAGAAAGCGAGTAGGGAAGTATCTCCAATTCCGTAGTGGACCGTCTTTGTGTGCAAGTAGATGAATCAACCTACGGATCCTTGGTTGAACAGAGATTTCTGATTGAGAGTTTGAGTTTTTGACTGACATAGTAATGCCTATTTCTACTGTACATAGTTACAAATTACAAGGAAATCCCCAATTCCTTACCAATCGTATAGACATCCTTATCACCGCGACCCGACAGACATACAACGATGGTTTTGTCTGGACCGAGTTTTGGTGCAAATTCACGCAAATATGCAATTGCATGCGCAGATTCTAACGCAGGAATGATCCCCTCTGTTTCAGACAATAACTGAAATCCTTCCACTGCTTCAGCATCAGTGACCGGAACATATTCTGCTCTGCCTGTTTCTCTGTAGTAGCTATGTTCTGGTCCAACGCCAGGATAGTCTAATCCTGCGGAGATGGAATGTGCAGGTGTAATTTGTCCATCATCCTCTTGTAACAGATAGCATTTTGCACCGTGGAATACACCGACACTGCCAGCAGTGAGTGGTGCAGCATGCCTACCACTCCGTATACTTTCACCAGCTGCCTCAACACCGATAAGACGAACATTCTCATCATTATAAAACGGGTAGAACATTCCAAGTGAATTACTACCACCACCGACACAAGCTACGACATAATCAGGTAGTTTGCCTTCCTGTTCTAAAATCTGTGATCTTGCTTCATCACCTATTACCGCTTGGAAATCTCTAACGATCATTGGGTAAGGATGTGCACCAACCACTGAACCGAGAAGAAGGTATGTTGTCCGGACATTCGTAACCCAGTCACGAAAACAGGCATTGATAGCGTCTTTAAGCGTGCGTGAACCGGAATTGACAGGTACTACCTTTGTTCCCATCAACTGCATCCGAAAGACGTTAAGAGCTTGCCTTTCAATATCCTCTTCACCCATATACACATCACACTCCATATCAAATTTTGCTGCGACAGTAGCAGTTGCAACGCCGTGCTGTCCTGCACCTGTTTCGGCTATGATACGTTTTTTACCCATCCACCGTGCAAGTAATATCTGTCCAATTGCACTGTTTATCTTATGTGCACCGGTGTGATTTAGGTCTTCTCTTTTGAGATATATTTTCGCTCCACCGAGGGTCTGTGTGAGACGTTCTGCATAATAAAGCGGATTGGGACGACCCACATATTCTCTGAGATAGAATTGAAATTCCTTTTGAAAGTCGGGATTTTCTTTGAGTTTGACATAAGTCTCCTCTAATTCTATGAGTGCTGGCATGAGCGTTTCGGGGACATATCTGCCACCGAATTGTCCAAAGTGTCCTGTTGTATCAGGAAGTTGTTGCATTTAAGTTCTCCAATTTGTAATAGTATTACACACAATGTCTGTCTATTTTCTCGGTTGCTGTATGAAATTAGCACGAAGATTTGATTGATTTAGAACAATTGGATTCACAAGAGTCTTCGGTAGTATCCCAGTCAATACATCCGCAACACATTTCGCTGCAGTAACCTGCAATTCGTTGATTGATTCTTCAGAAATAAACGCTGCATGAGGTGTAATGACAACATTCTCAAGGTTCAGTAACATTGCATCTTCTTGTGGTGGTTCGGTTTCTAAGACATCTAATCCTGCTCCTGCAATTTCGTTAATTTTCAACGCTTTATAAAGTGCGTCTGTGTCTACAATACCACCTCGTGCAGTATTTATTAGATATGCAGTCGGTTTCATGGCACGAAATTCGTCCTCACTGAACATGTGCTCGGTTTCAGAAGTTAGTGGCGCATGTATTGAAATATAATCTGAAGTCTTGAGGAGTTCTTCAAAAGATATTTTGTTTGCACCAAGCGATTTAATCAATTCTGGTTCAGTTCGTGGTGAATAAACATTTACAATGAGCCCAAACGCCTTTGCTTTTGGTATTAGTGTTCTTGCAATATTACCGAATCCAACGATCCCGAAAGTTTTAGCACGTAATCTATACATCTGCTGCCCCACGTTCTGATCCCATTTTCCAGATTTGACTGCACCATCAAAACGCGTTACTTTTCGGGCACAAGCAAGAAGGAGTGCCATTGCATGGTCAGAGACTTCGTCAACACAGTATGTAGGAACATTTGTAACGATAATACCGTTTTCTGTTGCAGCATCAACATCTATGTTATCAAGACCTATACCGTATCTGGCAATAATCTGACATTGCTTCGCTGCGACGATTATAGTTTCACGGACAGGTTGCCAGCATGTGAGTATGCCATCCACCATCGGTGCATGAGTCAGGAGTTCACTTTCTTCACCTATCTCTGCTACGATTATCTCTGATCCAGCATCCGCCAAGACCTTCCGTTCTGGTTCAAGAGATGACCACGCGTAATCTGTTATAAGTACTTTAAAATTGTCATTCATTCTCTGTTCATTGCTATCTAAGTAGAATCGGGTTGTAGATTAACGGTTTGTTTAAGATGCTCAATTTCTGTTCTTAAAGCTGTGATTTCTGTTTTGAGATCTTCTTGACCACGCTGCTTAATCGCTATTATCAGCTGTGGTAGTCCAATTGCAACTACGATTAATGCCATTATAGCAACTAAAAATGCTGACATAAGATTTAGTTTGTCGTCAACCCCTTTTAGTCTATCGTCAACCCCTTTTAATTTAGTGTCTATATGTTCTATCTTATGCTTTTCAGATTCATTTATGGCGGACTTTATCTCTGTCTTTAATTCTGATCGTATACGTAGTTCGGACTCTGTAACTTCAAGCTTTACAATTTCTTTAATCCGTTGAAGATCAGATTCGCTGAGTTCTGAAAAAGCCGGTAATGTTAGGAATAAGATTCCTACTAAGGTAAAAATTGAGTATTTCATACCATAGTTTCCACTATATTATACCATTTCTAATTGACAAATTGTCATAAATAAACTGTAGGTCGGGTAGAGCGAAGCGAAACCCATAGGTGTAAACTTAAGGAATTTTCTATGTCAGAAACCCTCTTCAGTCCCGTAGGGACGCTATGTTTATAGTTAAACGTTATACAAACCCTTTTAGTCCCGTAGGGACGCTATGTGTAAAAGCACACCAGGATATAAACATATCGTCCCTACGGGACTGAAGAGAGGTGGGGGTACACATTTTTCTATAAACATATCGTCCCTACGGGACTAAAGAGCATACAATCCCTATAACCATAATGATTCGGAATGATTCATAAGTCCAACTAAGTTCCCTTAACTTTACACCTATGGGTAGAGCGAAGCGAAACCCGACATGGAGACCCTGTCAAACCCTACGTGTCGGGTTTCGCTTCGCTCTACCCGACCTACGAAATAATACCATTTCTATTAATTTTTCTCTCATTACCAGCTGTTTAGACATGAAGCGGGGAACGGCACAATCTAACAGAATGTGCTACAAAAAGAACTGCTACTGCTTTGTCAAGTCATAAATGATTTGTATAACGGACGGGGAAACCCCGTCCCTACGAACGGATCTATCCATCATTTGCGTGTAGACAGAACACTACAAGAATACTTTGCCAGGATTCATCAAGTTCTGAGGATCAAGTGCATTTTTTATTTTTCGCATCAGCTCAACAGCGGTGCCGTGTTCTTTTTCTAACGCACCCCGTTTCCCGATACCAATCCCGTGTTCACCTGTGCATGTTCCACCCATCTCTAATGCAATATCCACAATCTGTCCGCTGATGTGTTGTGCTTCTGCTAATTCGCTATTGTTGCCAGGTTCCAGCGGAAAAACGACATGGAAGTTACCATCACCCACATGTCCAAGCATAGTTGCAGTTAGTGTAGAACGATCCAGTAGCAGCTTCGTTCTGTTGATACAATTCGCGAGTTCAGAAATCGGTACACAGACATCTGTAACATAACCGACGGAACCAGGATGAAGATTGAGTGAAGCATAGTAACTATCATATCGAGCTTGCCATAGTTGTTTTCTCTCTGTTTCCTCCATTGCCCACCGAAAATCTCCACTACCATTTGCAGTTGCTATGGATCCAGCAATTTCTGAACTTTCTGCTACCGTATTTGATGAACCGTGAAACTCAAAGAAAAGTGTTGGTGCAACATCATAGTCTAATCCTGAGTATTTATTGACAGCATCCATCTGTAGTTCATCTAAGAGTTCAATGCGTGCAATACTAACACCAGTATCCATCAGTTTGATGACGGTGTTTACGGCTGCCTCCACAGACGGAAATGCACATACTGCAGCAGCGACTTCTTCAGGTAACCGTGCCAATTTTAGTGTTATCTCTGTGATAATACCTAATGTGCCCTCAGACCCGATGAAGAGTCTTGTTAGATCATAACCCGCAGCAGATTTTCGCGCTCTTCCACCGGTACGGATGATGTTGCCATCAGCAGTTACCACGGTTAAACCGAGAACGTTGTCAGACATAGTGCCATAGCACACTGCACTTGTACCTGATGCACGCGTTGCTACCATTCCACCTAAAGACGCATCTGCACCCGGATCAACAGGAAAATGGAGTTGTGTTCCGAGTTTTGCTAAGTGTGTGTTGAGTTCTAACCGCGTCACGCCTGCCTGAACAGTGACATCTCTATCGTTAGGATTGACTCTGAGAATTCGGTTCATCTGGTTAAGCGAAATACAGAGAGCACCTTCGGATGAAACCACTGCACCTTCAACACCAGTACCAGTTCCGTAAGGAATGATCGGAATATTACACTTTACACAAATCTTGACGATTTCAGAAACTTCTTCGTTGGATTTTGGAAAAACTACCGCATTTGGAAGTGCACCTTGGTGATATGATGCATCCCTTGCGTGTGATTCTCGGACGGATTTTTCTATGGTGAATCGTGTGCCGAGAAGTGACTGGAATTCTTTATGTGATTGTTGAATAAAATGCTGGTTCATGCTATCGGTATTTTAGCATGAAATGTAGGTAGTGGCAAGGAAAAGTGGAAAGATAATTCTCTTTCCAATTCTGTTTGCAGCAGTAAGAAAATGAAATGTTTGATAAGGTTTACTCAGGAAAAGTCACACCCTCATATATCTCTTTCAAAGACAACTCACACGCAATAGAAGTAATCGGAAGTTCTTGATTGAGTTCTTGAAAACATGTATAACTCCACTCATCAGGTTTTCGAAGATAACGTTCAACATTCACTTTATCTTGTGAGACAATGATATATTCTTGCAATGATTCAATCTGTCGGTAATGTGAGAATTTTTCACCCCTGTCAAACGCTTCAGTGCTGGGAGAGAGTATCTCAATAATAACTATTGGATTGAGTAACGTATCAAATACATCGTCTTCAAACTCTGGTTCATCACATAGCACTAATAAATCAGGGTAGAAATATGATGCCGTAGTCGGTGAACTCACCCGCATTTCGTTTGATAGAACAACACACCCGCTTCCCTCTAAACTATTGCCGAGATCAAGATTGATATTGCTCCTAATTCTATTGTGAAAGAAACTTGCACAGGACATTGATATGATCTTTCCTCCAACATATTCATGTCTGATCGTTTCTGCATCTGGTACAAATTTACGTTCAAAACTGATGTAGTCCTCTGGTGAAAGAATAGTATGTGCAGCACCTGTTGCCACGGTTTCCTCCATAAATAGTAACCTTTAGTATGATTATATATGAAGTTTAAAAATTTAATCGGGTAATTTTCAGTTTCTTGTAGAATCCGGTGCGGTTAGGAAACCGCATCTACCGTGTCGGGGCCCAAATTACCCAATTTATTATTTGATCTTCATACCTTAAGACATTAGGAATAATCAAACTGGAGTTCACTAATCTCTAAACAGATTCAGGTATTTCTCAAGGACAAAGAGACGATACCGGGAATATCCTGTGATTTCCTCAAGTATATCAAGTTCTGTCAAGGACTTTAATAGACGATTAGCACTTGAGTAATCCATTTCTAATATGTTTTGAACCATTCTTACGTTAACTTTTGGTTTAGTGTACATAAGTTGAAGCAGCTTATGTGCTTTTTTTGCACGAGATCCTAATGTTAGTATTTTTTCTTCATATTCTTCTTGGAGTGATAGAATCGCCTTGAATGTTTCAAGTCCATGCTGAGCAGTTTCCGCGATTCCATTTAGGAAGAATGTAATCCATTGCTCTAAATCGTTTGCTGTGCGAACTTTCGTGAGCGAGTCATAGTATGCATCCCTATATTTCTCAAAAAAGGTAGACATGTAGAGGACCGGTTTCCTCAGTATACCTGAACTAATTAGCTGCAAGATAATCAACAACCTACCGCATCTACCGTTTCCATCAAGGAAAGGATGAATGGTTTCAAACTGGTAATGCGTTATAGCGGTTTTTATCAGTTCTGGAATCTGTAAGGATTCATTGTGCAAAAAGTTTTCTAAATCATTTAAGAGATCTGGCAGTTCTTCAGCGGAAGGTGGAACAAAAATCGCATTAGCAAGCGATGTGCCTCCAATCCGATTCTGATTTTTTCGAATTTCTCCCGGAGCTCTATTTTTTCCACGAACACCGGAGAGCAGTATTATATGAGTTTCCTTGAGAAGTCGCATTGAAAGAGGGATTTTCGGGAGTTCATCTATTGCGAAATTCATAGCTTTAATATAATTTTGGACTTCTTCCCAGTCATCTCTTCTTTCTGGATCAATTTCTTCTTCTGGCAAAACAACTTCATCAAGTTCGGTTTTTGTGCCTTCAATCCGGGTAGAGCCTGTTGCTTCTTTTGCAACGTTCATTTTGATGAAAAAATCAACATCCGGAATAAAATCTGCGTAAACGTTGAGTTCTCCTAAGAGTCTTCCTGCTTGTTCTAAAAGAACATCTATCTGTGGGTTTGCCCAGTCAAAATGTCGATTTACGGAGGAAGGTGTGAAACTTTTATATCCGCCTTGCTGCTTATATATACCCGCTATAAAATTTTTCATATTATCATTTTTGTCTGTTTTTGACAATATAGAATTCCATATTATCATTTTTATCTGTTTTTGACAATATAGAATTCCATATTATCATTTTTATCTGTTTTTGACAATATAGAATTCCATATTATCATTTTTATCTGTTTTTGACAATATAGAATTCCATATTATCATTTTTCAAAATATAGAATTCCATATTATGAATTTTATCCATTTTTCAAAATATAGAATTCCATATTATGAATTTTGATAATATAGAATAACCTCAACAAATGTTACCAGTTATCTCGGGTTACATATAATGACCGATTTTCCATCGGCAGCGGGACACGTTGACCCCCTAACCGGCTCGATTCAATTATACCCATCAATGTCTCTTGACTTCGTCTTGCCAAATGAACAGGACCTTTAGTCTCTCTGTCTTCGTCAAGTGCTTCGGCAATATCCGTAATTCCCATAACTGTGCCAGTCGCACGAGATGTTTCGGGAAATGGAACTTCTTCGTAGAAAGTACCATCCTTCTTACGAAACTGGACTTCGCGACTGTTGTTTTGGATTCGGATTTTTCCCCGATTGCCGCATACTTCATATTCTGGTCCAGTACCAGCAGTATTATAACCGTGGACACCGTTAGAATAGCGGATATAGCCACTTGTGATAGCTGGATCTACATTTAAACGATTACCATCCCAATCAGAATCCTTACAAGAAATAGTGCCTTGAACGAAGTCAACTTCAGGGTCACCTGCAAGGAATAGTAGCATGTCTGCGGCATGAGTCAATCCCCATAGCGCGGAACCTGCCCCGTATTGTGCAATGGTGCACTGTATATCACCAATTTCACCTGCATCAACGAGTTCGCGCACCTTGCGATATATCGGCATGAAACGACGTTGTGTCCCATAGTTGAACTTTATACCGTGTTTCTGTACAATATCTACCATGATGTCCGCTTCCTCCATAGAACAACAGAGCGGTTTTTCACAATAGATACCTTTGACACTGTTCTCAGCAGCGAAAACAGTAATTTCTGCATGCGGTCCAGGGCGCGTAGCAATACAAACAATGTCAGGTTTCTCTTTTTCGATCATCTCTTGATAGTCAGTATAGGCGCGTTCAGCACCGTATCGTTTTCGAATGGATTCAGCCTTCTCTTCAAAAACATCCGAAACAGCGACAAGGTCAGTTCTTTCGCATGCAACTGCCGCAGCTGCATGTGAAAAAGGTTGCCAGATGAAATTATCAGGACGATGTGCAACTTCATCATCTATGGTTGCTCCCATCCTTCCGCAACCAATGAGACAAGTCTTATATGTGCGTGACATTTTTATCTCCTATATAAGATACAAGTCATTCTGATTGTGTCATTATTTACTCACCAGAATACAATTTACCAAAATATGGACGGAAACCAGCAGGACCAGGATACCCATCAAAATAGACAGGATTTTCAGGAAAATCCTTCTCTCCGCCACTGTGCAACCACTCAACCAATCCAGGATCTGTTCCACGTTGTGATATTTCATCAACTGCCGCAGCATGCATCTCCGCAACAATTTCTGGGTGTTGATCCTGAACATATTCCAATTCTGCAAGTCTGACAAGATTTGAGTTTTCTGGTTTCGTAGCAACTTCCAAACTCCACTCCTGATTGAAAGCTGTAAATAACACAGCATTTTCTCTTCTGGACACTTGCCTCCATCTTTCAAGACTACCCCCAGAAAGTGCTATCTCCCTTTCACCGGATTTGCCTTCACGAGCTGGTGTTAAAAAGTCATGACCTTGAAGACCTTCAGGACGATCTTCACCCAGTATGCTCAGGATAGTCGGGAAAAAGTCTTGAGGTTGCACAATCACATTACTACGACCGGTGTCCCCATCAGGTAAACGCACGAAGAGTGGAACGTGTGCTTCCTGTTCACGGAGAGGTTGTCCCTTACCAAACGAACCACGTTCACAGAGATTCGTACCGTGATCAGCAGTCAATATTACTGCAGTATTCTTGTCAAGTCCTGTTGATTCAAGTGCGTCTAAGAATTGTCCAAAGCAGTGATCCATGAAAGTCAACTTAGCCGAATATTGGTGTTTGACATGTTCTCTTGCCTCATCAGAGAGACTCGGTTTGTTTCTACCACCAAGACTACGCGGATCAATACGACCATCATAACCGGGACGTTTGTCATATTTTTTCATAAACTCAGGGGGTGCATCCCAAGGTTCGTGTGGATCGAAGCAGTCTACCCAAAGGAAAAAATTGTCTCGATTTGCATTATCTTTCAGAAATTGGGCTTTGCTGTATTGAAAAGTTTAGCGCAGTTCCAATCCTCTAATGATTTTCGATTTCTGTTTGCACGCGCATAACTTCTGAGCATATTTGAGCCGAATGCACTATCATCAAGACTGTCAAAGAGTGCTTCTTTTGCCCAGTTTTCAGGGATCGGGACGGTATCCATAATCCAATCTCGGTCTACCTCCGCACCACGAACAAACGTCCATGCATGAAAGGGCCAATCAAAGTTGTGTCCACCATTGACAAGATGTGGCGTGTCGTGAATCAGTTGTGTGGCATACCCACTTTGAGCAAGCGTCCACGGCAAGGTCCGGCGTTCATGTCTCAGCGGTTTCCAAGAATGAAAAGGCGCACCATATTGACCCGTAATCACGTCCGTACGATACGGGATCGTTGGAAAACTGGCACAGAAGGCACGATCATAAGCTATCGCCTTTGAGGCGAAACGATCAAAGTTGGGGGTTTCTATCCAATCATTACCGTTCGCTCCAATATGATCATAGCGTAACGTATCAATTACAACATAAGCAACATTCATATATTTCTCCTATGATTTGAGCACATCTAAATTTCAGTTTCTTGTAAAATCCGGTGCGGTTAGGAAACCGCACCTACCGTGTCTGGGTCCAAATTACCTAATTCATATTTTTATCTTCATTCACCAACCGTATATTATACCCAATTAATAACTTAATCTTCATGATTGTACCTGCTACTTTACATTACTATTTTGGGCATTACCATTTTGGAATAGCACCGAGTAATAACTTTTGCTTCGGTGTACCCTCTTCCCTCAGTTTGGTAACACGTGGTCCGTTAAATGGTTCTCGAGACTTCATCCATGCATTCTGATAACACATCAGACAGACACGTCTACGTTGGGTAGAGGTATTTGCAGCACCCCGGTGCCATGTCCATCCATCAAACATAACCGCTTGCCCAGGTGAAACCAACACGCGTTTCTCGTCCGGAAGTTGAACAGGAGTTGGTGGTGGACGAAATGGTGCTCTATGACTACCGGGTTGTACAACAGTCGGTCCTGCTTCATCAGTTACCTCATCAAGGTAATAACCGCAGTTTATCTGTGCTGGAAGGCTACCGTAAGGTGTTCCGAATGGGTCAACAGGCCAAGGACCATCACGATGCCAGTTCTGGTCAGGTGTTCCAGGTTCAGTGATACGAGCTGTTGCACTATGTAATTGTACACATGTACCCAAAATCGCTTCCATCCGTCTCATCACTGGTTGATTATCAAGCAAAAAAGCAAACCTATCATCTTCTTCAAGCAGTTCACCGATGAACTGGTTCTTATTATGTCTCGCGTAACTTTCGTCAAGAGCGTTTCGCAGTTCCTCAATCTGTTCAGGGGTTGCAGCGTCATTCACAATTAGGTAACCCCATTTCAGGAAAAAACTCACTTCTTGCTGTAGTTCATAATCAAGTTCAACATTGAGTGTCGGAGGTACAACTGGTCCTTCAGACATAAACTATTCCTCCTTAATCGCCGCACGATCAGCTGCAGCCCATGCTTCCCACCGTTCTTCATCTGACTGCAGAAAACCGGAGTTACATCGTGGTTGAAGTTGTTCATCAACACCGAGAAGTCGCATGTGTTGATGGTTGTTTGCTTCTTTCGCTTCCGCAAGCAATTTTTGTGTATGTGGACCTGTATGATGATCTGTGTGTTTAAGCCACGTCAAGTTGTAGTAAATACTGAAAAAGTAACGCAATTGCCCCGATGTATTCGGTGTACCCGAATGAACAAGTCCGTTGTGAGTGATTACAACATCACCCGCCTTCATGTGAATGAGTGTTTCATCAGGATGCGGTTTACCACGGTCTGCATCTACGATGGTGAGTGGTCTCAGGTGGGAACCTACAATGACACGCAGAGGACCAAACGCATCTGTTAAGTCTTGAAGATATGAGATTGCATTTATTGCATTTGGTCGATGATAAGCATCTGTAAAAGGCACGTGTGCCCACCGATCACGATGCCAACCTGAGACTTTACCTTCAGCATCCTCTGACTTCATTGAGGGAAATGCTGCCAAGGTAAGATTGTCTAACTGAACAAATGGCCCCATAACTTTCTCAAGAAACTCAAGAATTGTCGAATTTGAGACAGCATGCCACATAAGATCCGGTGCTAATTCTAAAGTGTTGCCAAACCATGTTTGTCCGTTATTTGCTGCAGAAAGTTCTTGATGCTTATCTTTCCACAGTTGCATCTGTTTCTCATCAAAAACGCTTTCAAAGATTGTGAAACCATTGTTTTTGTATGCTTCCAATCTTTCATCTAATGTTGTCATTGAAGTGTCCTATTGAATTGATTACTCTACCAAATAAATATTTTATAACTCCCGTTCAACGTAATGTATTTGAAGTCAAAAAAACTTCAACCTTGCTCCTAATCCCTTAGCAGCCGTGGTTTTCTAACCTTATCATTTTCAAAAAGTGTTTATATCAGACTTACTTAATCCTACCTAAGATATTGTCGGCAAGCTGCATAGTTTTAACTGCTTCGTCTAAATTCGCTGCTGGTAGTGCAATAGGTGTATCAAATTTCACACAATCCAAAAAATACCTATTTTGCTCAACACTGCCGCCACTGCCCGGTTCTGAAAGAGTGTGTTGGGTACCATCACAGAAAACGGTACCTTGAGAAACTCCCTCAAGGTATGCCGAGATGTTTTTACCGTGAATCTCATACCTTTCAAGACGCGCATCAGTTGTATAATTCGCAACGAGTTGTGCAACGCAACCACTCTCAAATAGGATCATTGCAGCATGAACATCCTTGTAATCCGAGATTGACCGCTTAACAAAACTATAGACTTCAGCAACATCAGATTCAGCGATCGCACGTAGGGTATCTAATGCATGGATTGGTGTTTCCAGAAACATATTATCCATTAGAATTTCAGGAAATCGTCCAGACTTCGCTAATCGAGTAATGCTCTTGTGGAATTCACCGAGAAGTTGTGTGACATTCCCACGGTCTTTTACCATCTGTGATGCTTCTACGATAATCGGATGAAAACGACGATTCCAACCTACCATACCTTTTGCACCACTGTTCTTAGCAGCATCACGCAAATTGATGGTTTCTTCAACACTCATCCCAGGTGGTTTTTCAAGCAGTGTGTTGATACCCCGTTCTAAGCAATGCAAGGCTGCTTCACCATTTAGATGTGCTGGTGTAGCAACAACAACTGCATCAAGGATTTCCTTATCCAGTATTTCTTTAATGGTTTCATAACGATTAGAAATGTTAAATGCGTCCCCAGCGCGATTTCGCGCATTTTCTACGGGATCGCAGACCGCGACAAGATTTGTATCATCAAAATCAGACAAGATTTGCATGTGTCCGCGCCCACGATTACCACAACCAATAACACCAACATTTATTTGATCCATAGTCTTCACCATCAATGCCTAATGTGTGGAGCTTCCATAATTTCTCGTTGTTCGGGAGACATATCCTCAATATACTCCGGATATTCTATTCTATGTGCTCCCGCACTATATGCTTGAAAACCAGGACTAAACTTATAGAGTAATGCACGTCGTTGATGTGCGGCTTTCCAGGGAAGTGTACCGTGTGTTAATGTTTCAGTGAAAATCACCGCATCTCCTGCCTTCACATTAACTTCAAAGACCAAATTCTGATATTTTTCATAGCGTTTCATGCTACTGGGACAAGGTAGGTTCGCTTTATGACTACCCGGTATCAGTGCAAGACCACCATCACCCGGATCTTCATCAGCTAACATATACTCCACGACGGTCAGTCCAGTGTAAATTCGTCCATATTTGAAAAAATATGCTTCAGAGAAATTGGGACGCTCAATACCACCACCGTGTAATGTACCTCCCTCGGTACCGTTTTCCATAGCAATTAATCCTGGTCCGTGGTCAAGTCTGTATCTATTGCCTAAAACTTCCTCCAAGTGCGGTTTTATATTCGGATGTACCAAGAGTGAACGAAACGGTTCACACCACGGTTTTTCCCAAGCTAACATTCCACCCATATCCATACGGTGTGCAGTGCCAGAAAGTGCTTCGGATCCTCCTGCCAAGGAGTTCTCGCGCTCTCTCAGTTGTTCAATGTGATGGTCTATTGATGCGTTACATTCTGCAACCTCTTCTGCTGAAAGTGCATTTTCAACAATGAGATATCCAGTCAAATCAAAGAGGTACTTCTGTTCTTCATTCATACACTATTTCTCCTGAATTAAGCCAACTTAGTGGTAAATGTCGTTAACTATGGAGACACGTTTTGTATATTAGCAATCTAAAAAGAGTCTGTCAAGAAAAAAGATAGTTGACTGTTAGGACTTATGTAAAATGACCAAATTTCACCAATTTTCATAGTATTCGGGTATGTCAGAATACGCGTTTGGTATTCTGAATTGGTTAGGAAACCGCACCTACCGGGGGAGTGCGTAAGTCCTGTGACTGTAAGAAGAACCATAATTCCAATTATTACCTTGAAAATAATGAAAAAACATGACATAATTCTTAAGCAAAGAAATTAATTTATCTCGTGCGTTGATATATAGTTGGAAGTAGTATTTGAATGTTGACGCACACCGAAGAAAGGAATGGATAAACAATATGCCACTTGGTAGGAAAGTACGTTATGGAATGGTTGGTGGTGGACCGGACGCATTCATCGGTGCTGTACATAGGAAGGCTGCAGCTTTGGATGGAGAAATTGAGCTGGTTGCTGGTGCTTTTTCATCTTCTCCAGAAAAATCAAAACAACAGGGTACTGAACTCTTTCTTGATGATAATAGGACTTACGGATCGTATAAGGAGATGGCAGAAAAAGAGAGTAAACTACCTGAAGGTGAAAGAATTGACTTCGTCTCTATAGTCACGCCAAATCACGTTCATTATGATGTCGCAAAGACGTTTATAGAAGCAGGATTCCATGTCGTTTGCGATAAGCCGATGACAACGACAGTTGAAGATGCTGAATCCCTCTGTAATTTAGTAAAATCACACGATGTTGTATTCGCCTTAACACATAATTATACTGGTTACCCTATGGTCAAACAGGCTCGAGAACTTGTTAAAGAGGGTAAACTTGGCACACTTCGCAAAATTGTTGTAGAGTATCCTCAAGGATGGTTGTCTACATTCTTGGAAGACGAAGGAGCTAAACAGGCTGTCTGGCGAACCGATCCAAAGCAAGCAGGCGCATCTTCATGTATCGGAGACATCGGTTCTCATGCTGAAAACTTGGCGCACTACATCACTGGACTTGAGATGGAAGAGATCTGTGCAGATATGACCACCTTTGTTGAAGGACGTCTGTTGGAAGACGACGGTAACATTCTGGTGCATTATGAACAAGGAGTCAGAGGTGTCTTATATGCATCACAAATATCTGTGGGTGAAGAGAACAATTTACGGATCCGAGTCTATGGTACCGATGCTTCTCTTGAATGGCATCAGGAAAACCCAAACTATCTATCTGTACGTTTCCCTGATGGACCGGAACAGGTCTACAAACGCGGAAACGACTACCTTGCAGAAATCGCTCAGCACAATTCAAGAATACCCTTCGGACATCCCGAAGCCTTTATTGAAGCTTTTGCCAACATCTATGTCAACGCTTCACGCACAATGTCGGCAATAATTGCAGGAGACAGTCCCAGTGAATTTGACACAGATTTCCCAACTGTTCAGGACGGAGCACGTGGTGTGCATTTCATAAACACTGCTGTTGAAAGTGGTATACAGCGCGGATGGGTTGATGCGAGTTATTCACCACCAGAATAAGTAAATTAGAAATTGAAGGAATACAATTCAAATATAGAGGAGAATTAATATGGCAAGACCTGTTACACTGTTTACAGGACAATGGGCGGACCTAACTCTTGAAGATATAGCAAAGAAAGCCAGTGGGTGGGGATATGACGGTTTAGAACTCGCTTGCTGGGGAGACCATTTTGAAGTTGACAAAGCACTATCTGACGATGCATATTGTCAAGGAAGACACGACTTACTTGCAAAATATGGGTTGAAAGTCTGGTCAATCAGTAATCACCTTGTTGGACAAGCAGTCTGCGATAACATTGACGCTCGTCATCAATCCATTTTATCGGAAGATATTTGGGGTGATGGAGATCCAGATGGCGTTCAAGAACGTGCAAGTGAAGAGATGAAAAACACAGCACGTGCCGCAGCAGAACTTGGTGTTGATGTTGTTAACGGTTTTACAGGAAGTTCTATTTGGCATCTGCTTTATTCTTTTCCACCTGTAGACCCATCACAGATTGATGCAGGTTTTGAAGATTTCGCAAATCGTTGGAACCCTATTTTTGATGTCTTTGATGAAGTAGGTGTAAAATTTGGACTTGAAGTCCATCCAACTGAAATAGCATTTGACATCGTCACTGCTGAAAGAGCGATTGATGCGGTAAACGGAAGAGAGACATTCGGATTCAACTACGACCCAAGTCATCTCGGTTATCAAGGTGTTGATTACGTGGCGTTCATTGAACGGCTAAGTGATAGGATATATCACGTTCACATGAAGGATGTATGGTGGGCAGACACACCACGTTTATCGGGTGTATTCGGTGGTCATCTCAACTTCGGTGATTCCAAACGTTTTTGGGATTTCCGTTCTATTGGTCGTGGAAGCATCAATTTTGAAGAGATCATCCGCGCACTCAATAATATCGGTTACGAAGGACCCCTATCCATTGAGTGGGAAGACAGTGGAATGGATCGTGAACACGGCGCAAGCGAAGCGTGTAGTGCTGTGAAGGGTTATGATTTTGAACCCTCTGCTGTGGCTTTTGATGCAGCCTTTGAAGAATAACTTGAACCAGAATAGTGCTTTGTCAAGTCATAAATGATTTGTATCTCGGACAGGGAAACCCTGTCCCTACGAACGGATCTACTCATCATTTGAGTATTGACAGAACAATAGTTGATCTCAGGTAAGCTGCGCGCATATCATCCAATAAAACTGACATAGGATTGATGAATGGGGAAAGGAACTGTTTACGCACCCGAATCTCGGAGTTTCTATGACCGAAGAACTGGAACGCACATACGACAAGTAACAAAAGCGTCTGCACACCACCATCATCCATTTTTCATAATTCCTGCTTACGATGATGCGATGAAAAGGATGATTTTTGTATCGCACCGTACAGGTTCACCTCAGATATTTGCAGAAGAACGGAATACTGGAAACCTTCGACAGTTAACAGACAGAACAGACATAAGCGAATGGTCTGTTCATCCTTCACACGATGGGAAAGCACTGTTTTTTACTGCCGGTACAAGTGGATGGAAACTTGACTTAGAATCGTTAGAAGAGAACGAATTAGTCAACTTTGAAGCCACTGAAATGCGTGAGAAAGGTATGGTTGGAGCAGCAATGGGAACAACTGCACTCAGCCACGATGACAAATGGTGGGCAGTCCGTTTCAATGTAGGAGACGAATCTGCACTCGCTATTGTTGATGCGGAGACTGGTGATCACGATTTAATCCTACGGAGAGATAGTATAGGGCACCTTCAGTTCTGTCCTGATGATTCTAATCTGCTCTATTATGCAGGTCCTCTGACGGACCGAGTGTGGGTTATTCATCGTGATGGTACAGAAAACCGCAGGTTATATGCACGAAACGTTGAAATGAACGAGTGGATCACACATGAGACATGGATACCGAGAACAAGGGAACTCGCTTTTGTTGATTGGAAGAAGGGTGTTAGATGCATAAATGTTGACACCAGAAAAGAACGACAGTTGACGACATTTAACGCATGGCATGCAATTTGCAACAGAGATGGTACATTGATGGTTGCTGACACGAATTTTCCTGATATAGGAATTCAAACTTTTAACCCACTTGATGGGATAGGAGAACCGAGTACACTTTGTTATCCACAAGCATCGTCTATAGGTGAACACTGGAACGGACCATTTCCTTATGCAGCTGGGCCTATTAGCGTGTATGCGCCACAACATACGCATCCACATCCGTCGTTTAGTCCTGATGGTAAGTATATCGTTTTTACTTCAGATAGAAGTGGTTTCGCTCAGATATATGAAGCCACAATTATAGAATAACAAAGATGTATCATTTGATAACAAACATGGAACATCTTAATTTTAAATATTCAAACACTTAGGAGAACAAGATGCCAGTAGTAATACCCCGCCTAATAGTAGAGATATTTCAACATATAAACTTTCGTGGAAGGATGGGATATGTCTTAGAACCTGTTCCACATACAGGTAGAATTGGTTTCCAAGACAACATATCTTCCTTACGTGTCTTTAAAGGTCCGAATTTTTCAGGTAGTCCAAATTATAAAGTTAATCTTTACCAGCACGCGAACTTCAAAGGTAAAAAATTATCTCTCGGACCCGGATTCTATCCTAATTTGCATGATGTAGCATATAACTTTGCAGACAGAGTTTCTTCTATCAATTTCGGTTCTTCCATTGATGTTGTAGGTCCAGAGTGGGGTACAATTCCGGTTATTGTTGATTGCTACGAACATGTTGAATTTGGGGGCAAAAAGATCACTATCTTGAGAGATATTTCAAACCTACGCGATCCGCAAGGTGGCACATGGTTTGAAGACCGGATCTCATCTATTCGTATGTTTAAAGGTCCGGATTTTCCAGCCGAAGGTGCAGATATAATTTTCTATGAGCATCCAGATTTTGAAGGTCAGAAACTACAGGTACGGATGGAACCTTCCGAATTCAAAAAAGAATTTCCGAACCTACATCTATTACCGCAGAGTTTCGGTGATTCAATATCGGCTATAAAAATTGAGGGATGGGCATCATCAGGTGAGTTTACAGAGATGGTGTTTGACGATGAATTTATAGGGAATGACATGCGTCCTGAGTGGCGTTGGGAGGATCCACAAGGCGGAGGACAGTGGACAGAACGACAAGGATACCTTGAAATGAGAACTGATCCAGGTCAAGACTTGTGGCACGGCCCAAATGGACGTGGTGGTGACATGGACGCGCCTCGACTTCTGATGGAAGTTTCTGAGGACTTCGCAATTGAAACGCGTATGCGTATTTCACCACAACTCAGAGAGCACGGCGGTTTAATTGTTTGGAAAAACGAAAACCAGTTTCTCCGACTGGAAAAAACCTCTGGTCCACACGCTTTTAGAGGAGATGTGCGTTTTGAAAGACACGTTAACCGACGGTTCGGTCTCGTTGCGCGCGGTGGGATGCGGAGAGTTCGAGAGCTTTTCCTACGGCTTGAAAGACGCGGCAATCAGTTTACTGCTTATGCAAGTCAAGATGGAATTCATTGGAAAGGTGTAGGTGTTACTCGTGTTGCGATGGGACCTCGTGTGCAAGTTGGTTTGCATGCACTGTGTCCAGGAAATATTCCTCCCACTAACACAAGATTTGACTATTTCCGACTTTTCAAACGGAGAGGAGAAGTGTCACAATACCGTCCAATTGATGCATTCGCAGTTGACCAAGTATCTGATGAAGAAAGAGAACAGGACTTGGCAGATCGTCGCAGACGGGCAGCAAGAGATCTGTATTAGGAGTCTGTCTGAAGAATCTACCTATTATACAATGTGTAGCTGTTCCTTCTCATTAATTTATCATAGGAGGTAGCATGAAGTTCAATAAGGCTAAAATCTCAATAGTTTTATACGTTATTGTGATGTTGATTAACGTGCCTTATACATACGCTATAAAAGGAGCAGTGGAAGACGGTCTCGTTGCATATTGGTCATTCAATAAGGAAACAGTAAAAATTCAGGATAGCGCAGAGGATATTTTCTCAGGACTCATTGCTAAAGTGCATGGTGACCCAGAACTTGCTTCAGCATCAGATTGTAAAGTTGGCGAGTGCATTCTATTTGATGGGAATGGAGACTACTTTTTTGTTGAAGATTCTATACCTGCTAAGATTGACCGTGATTGGAATGGAATAACATTAGAATGTTGGACTTATATCAATGCATTAGATGATAGTTGGAATCGGATCATCTCACTTGATGATATGCCAACAAATTCTGCAGTTGTAAGTCTGTACTATGATGATGATGACAACAGACACGGACTGTATGTAAAGACTGGCGGAGAAGCTACGCAAGCCGCTGAACATACTGTCTTAGAGGACATTCCACTTGAAGAATGGTTACATCTTGTAGGTACTTATGACGGAACAACTGCAAATTATTATGTGAATGGTAAACTTGCAAAAAAGCATAGTGTACCCGGTGGTAAAGTCTCAAAAGGCGGACTCAAATTGTCTATAGGGGATCGTTCAGATGGTTGCAACTGTGATGCGATTCAAGGATACATAGACGAATTTCGCATATATGATCGAGCCTTGACAGCAGCAGAAGTACAAAAGAACATGGATGCTACGGGACTTGATGTTTCGCCGACTTCAAGACACTTGAGCGTAACATGGGCACAGATGAAGTCAAGTAGGAGATAAATGCATAAACTATAGAAAATGACGTTCTTAATCCAATAGAAAAATAGAAGTTAACCAATAGGAGCGTTTTCAATACGCTCCTATTACATTCTGTGGAAAAGATGTAAAACTGTATATAAAATGTAAAAAGGACTATATGGTGAAATGTATGGAAACAATCGGTATTGGTGTTATAGGTTGCGGTGGAATGGGTAGAAGTCTGGCAAATGGGGCAAATGCCGTTGAAGGAATTGATGTCATTTGTGTTAGCGATCTTCAAGAAGAATTAGCGAAAACACTTGCAGATAATCTTGAAACAAAATACACTACAGACTACCATGAATTGCTTGGAAATGATAAAATTAGAGCAGTCTTAATCGCTTCACCACCATTCTTACATTCACAGATGGCTGTTGATGCCGCAAATGCAGGAAAGCATGTTTTCTCTGAAAAACCGATGGCACCTACATTGGAAGATTGTGATGCGATGATAAATGCTGCATCGGAGAATGGGGTGAAACTGACAATTGGATTAGTCTGTCGTTACCATGCTACACATTCAAAAGTTCGAGAAATAGTACACAGCAAGGAACTCGGTGCACCGGTCAACATGATGGTTCATCGTATAGGTGGGCCGTGGCGTGGCGGACACCGAACACCATGGCGATTAGAACGTGCAAAATCTGGTGGAAGCCTGATGGAAATAAACGCACATGAAATCGACTTTTTGCGATGGACATGTGGAGATGTAAAATCGGTTTACGCTACAGGTGGACAATATGTGCAGGAAGATACTGACTATCCTGACGTCGTCCTCGCTTCACTCAATTTTGAAAACGGTGCTGTAGGGTTACTCCATTCAAGCCATGCAGCTTGCTGTTGGCGGATACGGTGGACGTGTTGACTGTGAGAAAGGTTCTATTTACTTTCCACAAATCTGGGGTGGCGGCGCGACAATTCAGATAAAACCTTTTGAAGAAGAAGGTAAGAGTATCAAAATCAGCGATATTAAAGTACCACCACCTGTCCAACAAGAAATTCGTGTATTTGTAGATGCAATCCGCAATGACACTACACCTCCGATAGAAGGTGCTGATGGTCGTGCTGCTGTAGAAATCGCTTTAGCAGCATATCAATCCGTTGAAATCGGAAAACCAGTAGAATTACCCTTATAAAGGAAATGAATATGAAAATATCTGTATGGGATGGGGGACTTTCAGAGTCATATTTGAAACAGGTAACACAACTCGGTGCCGACTGCATCGATTTTGGAAATGGCGGGTCATTTCCAGGTGTCAAGGAACAAGGTTATCCCGATTTAGATGAACTCCTGAAAATCAAAAAGCTGATCCGTTCTTACGGGTTAGACATTAACCGTGTGACACTGCCAAATATGACAGAAAAGTTCATGAAGGGACAATCCGGTGGGGAGAAAGAATTGGAGAACACAAGTAACGCACTCAAGGTGTTCGGTGAAGCAGGTGTTCCTATTGCACGGCAACGTTTCTGGGGTGATACATTTGACTATTTGATGACGCGATATCAAGCAGTTCATCGCGGGGGTTATATCTCGCGTGGTGAAAGTCGTGCAGCTACAAAGAACCCTCCTGACACACCTACTAAAGAAGAACTTGATGAATGGTGGAAACGCTTCTGTGAAGTCTATGGTACGTTAGTTCCTATTGCAGATGAGTACAACATAAAGCTTGCGATTCATCCATCAGATGTACCAAATCCTGATACACCTTTCGGTAGTCTCGGTTTTCATAGAGTGATTGATGCATTTCCGAGTAAGAGTGTAGGTTATCTATATTGTTGTGGCACACGTGCTGAGGCAGGAGGAAGTGCTATTGTACTTGATGAGATAAACAACTACGGACGAAAAGGACGTATCTTTATGGTTCATCTTCGCAACGTGCGGGGTAGTCTTGCGACTGCAGGTGCATTTGAAGAAACCTTACTTGATGATGGGGACATGAATATGTTCAAAATCGTCAGCGAACTACAGAGAGTAGGTTTTGATGGTTGCATCAATGCTGACCATATTCCAAGATTAGAAGGCAACGTAGGATTAGCCTATTCTGTTGGGTATATCAAAGCACTGTTTGCTGCATTAGTAGCAAGTGTATAAAACACATAACGTCTCAAGTGTGTCCTTTAAGTCCAGATGGTATGATGACGGTAAACGGTAATTCGCAGGGGACATTACTTCATTGGAACACACCTCCGCGGTAAATAAGAAACACTACTATTCACACTGTTGAAAAAGTCAGCATTACAACTTGATGTTAGTAAGATAAGGGTACTTAACTATGAAAAAACTACTTTCAACACTGATGCTATTGATTTTATCAGCATTGTATCATTCTACCTCATTAGCTCAATATGAACCTTCATCACAACTCGGTCTACCTGAAGGTGCGATAGCGCGTTTGAACAAGGGCAACATACACGATATTACATATTCACCTGATGGATCTCAAGTTGCAGTCACTACATTAAGTGGTGTTTGGATTTATGATGTCAATGCTGCCAAAGCAGTCAAACTATTAACAGGACAGCATATTGGTAGGGTAATTAATGCGACATATTCTCCCGATGGGAAAACACTCGCTACTGTAAGTTTTGATAAAACTGTCCGTATATGGGATGTTTATACTGAAAAGATAACAAAGATTCTCAAAGGACATGCATATATAGTCCATACAGTAACATATTCACCTGATGGAAACATACTTGCAACTGGTGATATAGACAAGAAGATACGTCTCTGGAATCCTCACACTGGGAAAAATTTAAAGACATTCAAAAAAAATGTAGAGAGCTTCAATTCAATTGGCTTTACATCAAATGGAAATACAATTGTGAGTGCTGAAACAGATGGACCAGTCCAATTCTGGGATGTTAATAATGGTAGACTACTCAGAACACTCAATCAATATGGAACTCCAATTGCATTTTCCCCCAAAGGTGATACTGTCATCCTAACTGTCAAGAAAATGGAGAATAGCGAGGATTCTAAGGATAGTAGCAACGCCATCATTGGAACGGAAGATGATTCTAAAGATACAGTATGTATGATTAATGTTGCTACTGGACAACCAATACAGACATTCTCAACGCATTATCGTGTTACTGCACTCGAATATTCCTCAGATGGGAAAATGATTGCTACCGTCGGATCAGGTGGAGTTCAATTATGGAATGCCACGACAGCAAAACTAATGAAAACTCTCTTTGATAAAAAACAGGGAGTCAATTGTATCTCATTTTCACCAGACAGCAAAACAGTTGCAATAGGATGTACAGACGGAACAATGCAATGGTGTGACGTTAAGAGTGGAACGAACTTTAGGACATTTACGGGATATATGGAGGCATACACAGGTCCTTTGGTGGAATCGGAGCCTATAAAATACTCAACTGATGGGAAAATCATCGGAATAACTGATTCAAGGGATATAAATTTATGGAATGTTAACACTGGAGAGCATCTAAGGACACTTACAGGACACGATAATTATATAACTGGTTTCTCCTATTCTCCTGATGGGAAGACGATAGCAACAGCAAGTACTGATGGGACTGCGCGGTTGTGGGATGTTGATACAGGTGAACACAGAAAAATTCTTGTAAGACATACAAAAAATATAAATGAACCTATCAGAATAAAACCTCCTATATTTTCACCAGATGGTAAAACAATTGCAGCGTGCAGTAAGGATGATGTGCTATGGTTATGGGACGCACACACGGGAAATAATATAAAGACACTGCAAGGTGAACCCAGTGGTATCGTTAGAAGTTTCGACTTTTCTCCAGATAGTCAGTTACTTGCAACTAATAACAAGGATGGATCAATTCTAATAATGAATGTAAGGACGGGACAACATATTACTATACTTGATGGATCAGGCTATGACATGGTTTTTTCACCAGATAGTAAAACGCTAACGACCTATTTTGAAAATGCAGCACTATTGTGGAATCCAATCACCGGAGAATTAATTAAACACATACACTCACCGCAGGCATTTATGACAACAGTTTTGCACCTGCACAATAAACCTTTTGCTATTACTTCATATAAGGATGAAACAGCATCTCTTTGGGACATTACTACCGGAGACCATATTACTAAGTTTAAGCTGCCTGACAATATTAATACGGTATTTAGATTGTTATATCCTGGTGCGGCATCAGTGATTGATTATGACATTGCGTGTTCACCGACAGGAAAGACATTTGCAATTAGTGATATTAACAAACCAGTTCGACTATGGGATGTGGAAAAAGGTGAACTCATAGGAATTCCTATAAAGCACCTTAAGGATGAAAATGGCCCCACTGTTCTAAAGTATTCACCTGATGGTAAGACGTTAGCCACTATTCCAGTTGGTTCTGGCTCCAATGCAGGTGGCACGGTTCGTCTATGGAATGCATCTACTGGAAGACACCTCAAAACGCTCAGAGGATATTCGAATTGTGAATTCAATTCTGTTGCATTTTCCCCTGATAGTAAGACGATAGCAACAGGACATAAGGATGGTACTGTGCTACTCTGGGATATTCCTGCACATTAGTAGTTAGTCCATGCTTGAATTGTAGGTCAGGTTGAGCGAAGCGAAACCCATAAATCAACGATGTGAATGCGCGTATGGCATTCATCGGGTGTAAACTTAAGAGGACTTAGTTTCACTTATAAATCGTTCTGAATCCTTATGGTTATAGGGATTGTATGCTCTTTAGTCCCGTAGGGACTGAAGAGGGTTTCTGACATAGAAAATTCCTTAAGTTTACACTTATAGGTAGAGCGAAGCGAAACCCGACCTACAGATTTTGTCTGGACTAACCAATGAATTAGATAATACAAATGAGTCTGCAAACAACAATCTGGATAAATCCTTAACAACGTCAGTAGGAAATATAAATGAAACGTGTTGCAGTAATTACGGGTGCAGCGAGTGGTATTGGTAAAGGCATGGCGGAACGGTTCGCTGCAGAGGGGTTGGAAGTAGTCATTGCAGACATAGAGGAAGAACCGCTGTTAAGACTTGAAGCAAAACTTAAATCCAATGGAATAACTGTCCTTGCTGTAAAAACAGATGTCTCAAATGCTTCTGATGTTGAAAATCTTGCAACAAAAACTATAGATGCCTTCGGAGGCGTTCATATTCTCTGTAATAATGCTGGTGTCGTATGCAGTCGTCCTATATGGGAACATACGATTGCTGATTGGGAATGGGTATTAGGGGTAAACCTGTGGGGTGTGATTCATGGCATGCGTGCTTTTGTACCACGCATGCTTGCGCAGGAAACAAAATGTCACATCGTTAACACAGCTTCAATACTTGGTTTGGTAAGAGGTCCCGGGGAAGGAATCTATAAAGTCAGCAAATACGGCGTAGTAGCACTATCTGAAACACTCGCTGATGAATTAAAACACATTGGTTCACAGATCCAAGTTCATGTGTTATGTCCCGGTTGGGTACAAAGTGGAATATTAGATTCTGAACGCAACCGTCCAAATACCATGCAAAATCCTGAGAGAGAAAAATATCGTCAAAGAGGAACTCTCAGTGAAACACGGAACATCAATGCTGAGATGCAAGCTGGTTTGTCCCCTGCTGAAGTGGCAGAGCATGTTTTGGACGCTATTGAGAAGGGTGATTTTTATATCCACACACATCCTGAACACAAAGGGTGGATTCAGGCACGTATGGATGGCATTCTCAAATAACAGTGGCTGTTGAATGCATATCAGTAGATGATGTAAGGAACTTCACCCACCAATCTACAAAAAATGATTTGATATTTCAATTAGAATTTGTTAAAATGAACTATACATTGTGCAATTCTACATATTCAGACTTAGTCAACATCAACACAATAGCAGAATCTTACATATTGACCAAAACCTCATTTTTTCCACAATTCACATAAAAGGAACATCCTATGGGAAAGAAGCTCTATTTGTTTATTACACTTTTCTTATTTGTCGTTTTATTTTCTTCTTGTGCAAGCAAGACAGAACCTCCCACTAATTTGGAGTTGTTGGGTGCGATTGAAAATGCGTTCGTTGATATTGCTACGAAAGCGAAACCCGCAATTGTTGGTATTTTTGCAGGACATTCAAATCGGGAGTTAAATCGCGCGGGATCAGGGTTCTTCTATCGAAATGACGGGTATATTTTGACAAACGATCACATCGTGCGCGGTGCAGAGTATTTTCAGGTAAGGTTATTAGACGAAAGTCTACTTGACGCAAAATTAGTTGGAACAGATATTGTCACTGATATTGCAGTCTTAAAAGTGGAACGAAAAGAACCTTTCCCAATTCTCCCATTGGCAAATTCAGAAAATGTTCAAGTTGGACAATTCGCTATCGCAATCGGTAACCCTTTTCAGCTTGCTTACTCAGTAACCACAGGTGTAGTGAGTGGTAAAGGTCGTTCTGTTCCCCTTGGATTTCGTTTTATTCGTCACCAAAACTTTATTCAGACTGATGCTTGGATTCATACTGGAAGCAGTGGGGGTCCACTTCTCAATATCTACGGAGAAGTCATAGGAATTAATGCATTAATTCGCAAAGTGGAAAACACGCCTGCCCCGGTTAGAGCTGGTGCGGGATTTGCAATACCGAGCAATATGGTCAACAATATTGGTGATCAACTCATAGCAAATGGGAAGATCATACGCGGTTATCTTGGAATCGCCATGAGAGAGGTGCCTGACGGTATCCGTGTAACCTTTGTTGAATTGGGGACACCTGCATACCGTGCTGGAATAAAACGCAATGATATTATTGTCGAATACAACGGAAAAAAGATTAACAAATCAGTTGATCTGCAAATGCTAATTGCCGAATCAAAAGTTGGAAAGGAATCTGTGATAAAAGTATTACGCCGTGGGAAAGATAGAAAAATAAATGTCGTCATTGATGAAGTACCACCTGAAATGGCAGGTATACCTTATGAAGATGATTCTGCTTCATGGAATACACTCGGATTAGCAGTGCGAAAGTTGGAAAAACAGGATTTTGAGAGATATACTTATCTAACTTCACAAGATAGTGGTGTCTTTGTAGAAAGAGTTAAGGTAAATGCACCAGGTTACAACGCAAGAATCCCACGCGGCTCACTTATCCGAACAGTTAATGGAAAAGAGATACCTGATGTTGAGACGCTTGAAGCAACACTCCAACTTGAACGAGATGCAAAGGAACTTACCATTGAAATTAAGAGCAGTCACGGTGTTGAACAAGTGACAGTGCAGCTACAAAAAGAGTGAACTCAATAAATAGAACGTATGACTCAGACTTCAAAAACACTTACCCTTAAAGACATATTTAGTCCTGGTGGAATCATTTCACAACAACTGACAGGATATGAGTTTCGTGAAGGACAATTACAGATGGCGAATGCAGTTGCAAAAGCGTTCGCTGCATCTGAACATCTAATTGTTGAAGCAGGTACAGGTGTCGGAAAGAGTTTCGCATATCTAATTCCTGCTATTTCACTTGCGATTAGGACTGAACAAACCGTTGTCGTATCAACCAATACAATAAGTCTTCAAGAACAACTCGTTACTAAAGATTTACCTTTTCTTGAAAAAGTCCTTCCACGCGATTTCTATGCTGTTCTTGCTAAAGGAAGACGTAACTATCTCTCGCGTCGCCGCTTGGACAGTTTCCTTGATTACGATCAAGTCTTATTTGACACGATGGAGGAAGTTAAGCAAGTACAGCAGATTAGAAATTGGGTTGAAATGACCGAAGATGGGAGTCGCGCTGACCTACCATTTGAACCGAAACCTATCATCTGGGACAAGGTCGCATCGGACAGAGACAACTGCCTTGGTAAGAAATGCCCTACTTACAATGTCTGTTTCTACTTTAAAGCTCGAAATGAGATGCATGAAGCAGACCTGTTGATTGTCAATCACCATTTACTCTTTAGCGATTTGGCTCTGAGACAGAAAGACCCTTCAGCAGGTATTCTCCCCAACTATGACTATCTCATCATTGACGAAGCTCACCACTTGGAAGCCACCGCCACAAATCATTACAGCGTTGAAATTAATAATACGCGGGTAAAATGGTTCTTGGATTCTTTATTTTATGAGCGAAATGAAAGCGGTACAGCAACAAGATATGAATCGGAAGACCTTAAGCATGAAGTTGAGAAAGCTCGCAAACAAGCAAACCTGTTTTTTGACACCATCGAAGAGTACTTTAATGAATTAGAAGCCTGGAATACGACACAACGTATTGATGAAAACAGTGTTGATAAAGTTTTTTCAAGAGGAAATATATTGGATATACCTTTATCCCATATAGAAAAGACACTAAAAGAGATGCGAGACGATGCACAAACAGACGATGATGAAATAGAACTATCCTCTTATGTCTACCAATGTCAACGACTTCGTGATGAACTGGATTTGATGATACGACAACCGGATCCAAACTACATCTATTGGGCTGAGACTTCAAGACGAGGACGCACAGCGCGGATTACACTGAATGCTACACCAGTGAATGTAAGTCAGATGTTACAGGATGGTCTATTTGATGTAAAAGAGAGTGTGATCATGACAAGTGCAACACTATCCACTAACCGTACTTTTGATTACTTTAAAAGCAGAATTGGTATTGTTGATTGCCCGGAACTCCTTGTAAAGTCACCCTTTAATTTCCGAGAACAGGTCGAACTCCATATCCCTAAGTCAATGCCTGAACCGAATAGTACTGATTTTGTACCTGAAGCCATCAAGAAGATCAAACACTATCTTAAAATGACGCAAGGTAAGGCATTTGTTCTATTCACAAGCTATAAGATGATGGATGAAGTTTACGAGGAAGTCGCGCCTTACCTTGCTGAAATCGGTATTGACACTTTTAGACAAGGTGGAGAACTTTCGCGCACAGATATGCTTGAAGCATTTCGTGAAGATATAGATTCTGTGCTGTTTGGTACTTCCAGCTTCTGGGAAGGTGTTGATGTTCGCGGTGAAGCGTTGAGCAGTGTCGTTATAACAAGATTACCATTTGAAGTTCCAACACATCCAGTTTTAGAAGCCCGCGTCAAACAGATTAAGGAAAATGGTGGTAACGAGTTTATGGATTTCAGCTTACCCGAAGCAATTCTACGACTAAAACAGGGGTTTGGTCGCCTTATCCGCACACAATCTGATCAAGGTATCGTGGTGATATTGGATTCACGAATCAGGACGCGCAGATACGGTAAACTTTTTATAGACTCATTACCACAGTGTAATATTGTGTCCTAATGTCGAGGCATCAAAAACTAAAGCCGGTAGGTTCGGTTTCCTAACCGAACCGGTAGCGATAATACCCCCAGGCCGGTAGGTTCGGTTTCCTAACCAATGCAGAATACCAAACGCGTATTCTGCATTATGCGTCAATTTAGCGATTGCCAAGACCATGGCTGTAGCACATTCATCCTTGATTGTGCTTCTTCTACAACCACCTTAATCGTCAATTTAAGGGTATTCGCTCTTGTTGGTAGGCTATATAGACCGATTTTAGCCCCATACCTTTCGCACCCACTGGTGCTTGGGTTTTCGGGGATTCGCGTTCTATATATATACCCTCCGCACCGAAATCAACGTTATGAATGCGCGTATGGCTTTCAGCGGGAGCTGATATGTGATTTTCCAAAGCCTCAGAGAGGCGAAAGGTGTATAGTCCGCATTGCTGCCACCCAATAGCAAGCTCCAGAGGAGCGATAGGTGTATCAACGCACTAACGTTTTGCACTAAATTGACGCCTATTGTGACAGAAACTTTACACACCCATGTTACTCGCTATGAGTTCTGGAACTAAGTTTGCATTATGTTCATCTTTGCTTCAGGGCTGTTTTAATTGGGTTTCATAAGCATTTATGTTCTCTTGTCATTTACAATTACTCTGTCTTTTTCATACTTTTGCACCTTTTTCGGTATAAAACTGTGTCTTAAGCTATTAAGAGTAAAAATGCAATCAGATGCCATACTTGTTGAGAAATCTATTGGTGATATATTAGAGGAGCTCAATTTGAGTAATTTTCACGGAATCTATGGTTTTTTGCCCGTTTTGACTGAAATTTTAGTAAGAACTTCATTTTTCTTTCATTTTATACAGCATTTTATGCACCTATTGGGGTATAAAACTGTGTCTTAAGTTATGAAGGGAAAAATGTGATCGAATTCCATACTTGTTGGAATTCTAATTGATGATTTATTAGAGGAGATCAATTTGAGTAATTTTCACGGAATCTATGGTTTTTTGCCCGTTTTGACTGAAATTTTAGTAAGAACTTCATTTTTCTTTCATTTTATGCACCTATTGGGGTATAAAACTGTGTCTTTAAGTCAATACCTTCGCCAATTATCCTGGGTTTAATTCAGGTTGCGTGTAGTGAATAGCACCGATTGATCCCAGATGTTCATTGATTTGCTGAATAACAATAGGTTCAGGTTTTTGCGGAAGTGTTTTTATTGTCACTCGTCCTGACATCGCAAGTTGTGCAAATACAATGTGCGATAAATGTCGTATAAGCATTGTATAATGCCTATTATTTTTAAAAGTTAATTTGACTTCACGTAATACCCTGTTATACTTAATATGAAATAGGTTCAATCGGCACTCATTACCAAATCGGCATCAAAAGTTGGAGAGTGCGTAAAAAGAACCTAATGGTTTCAAAGCCAAAACGGTTAGTTTTGATTTATTGTTTGGTTAATCAGCGAAACAGACATTTGGTTGATCAAGCATTAGGATTTCCGAAAAACTGTCTAAACTGTTAAATTATGAATGGTCATATAATAACTTAATGCTTTCACCACTTATCTAAGTTTGGGTTGTATGGATATGTCCTGAATACCACCCATTGATCCGTGATGTTAAGGGTTTAATGAATAAAAATAGTTTCAGGTTTTGGCAGAAGCATTTTTAATCATGTAAATACTTCAACCTACATCGGACTGTCATAAGGTGTAAAGACGCTAAACTTAGTGTATTCTGAACGGGATGTGGGTATAGGCAGCTTTCTGCTCCAACCGCACATTGAAAACCTTGTTGAATAGATTTGCGAAGTTGGTTGACTTATGAAGAACTGTCATTTTTGGCGAAGGTATTGTTAAGTATGAAAGCAATTTTATGTAGCAATTTGGAAAAATCCGTTTGCCGTATTTTGCGTAAGTTCGGAAATATTCGTGTGACTTTTAACAATTCTTAGATGGTACTCGCTATGAGTTTCATCAGAAGTATCAACAAATGAATGTAAACCTTACATTATTGGTCGTGGGTGTGATGAGAAGCCGAAACAGGAGTGTCCAGATCCACTCCCGAAATACACTTGTCCACTTGATGCAGCGAATTAGCAAGGGTAACTCTAATTGAGGAGAAATCTCATGAGAAAAGAACTTTATTGGGGACTTGGAGGCCTCGTTGTCCTTATTATCGTTGGCGGTGTGTTCTGGTTGATAGATTATCGCGCCGATATGAAGCAATTTGAAACCGGGTTAGATGAAGCGAATAGGAAGTTGGAAGCACGGAACAAGACGAAAAATACGCCAAAGGTTACTTCTGATGATGGAATTTCTATTCGTGAATCGACAGAGAATATAACCGAGGGAGTGGATGAACCTGATAGTGTAGATCAAACTGTCCAGACTTCATCTAATCCGATGTTCGCCAGCGGTGTTCCAGAACATCTGCAATGCCCAAAACAATGGATAGGCAAGTACGGCAGAGAAATCAAGACGAGTCGTTCTGAACTTTCACGTATCAGTAGACCACGAATTGATGAGATACTCTCAAAGTACAATCCAGAACGTCCACTGACAGAAGTATGGCCATTATTTATAGAGGCTGAAAAGTATTATTACACCAATGCCGACCCAGAACTTGCACATCCCGGTCAAGGGGCAGGAAGATTAGATTGGGTATATCAAAATCTACTGGATTTTCCAGAAGTTTTTGTGCTTGGTAATATAGACACAGAGCGTTATGTAACGATGCGGCAAGTTGCTATAGGTCGTTGGGAACCAGACTTGAATCTGCATATACTTCAGGATGGTCGTGAATTCCGTGCTAAAACAGGTTATAATTACGAAGAGATCATGGAAAGAATAGAATTCAATGAAAAAGGAGATTTATTTACTGGTTCATCAATTAAATTTGGACATTCTGATAGGAATGCTGAAGTAGTAAAGATCTACTTATCAGATACATCAGATGAAGAACTTGAACAGTTGGGTGGATGGAACTACAACATTGACCCTTACGCTACAGGAATTTACACATTACCCAAGGATGCTACGGAACGTGTCCTTGAAATGAACAGATTGAAATGAACAGAAAATGACCCTTACACTGGTTATGCCCAGAAATGGTCAATTACGGATCTATTTGCTGGGGATAGATATGATCCATATGCTTATCTATCTCAAGCATTCGGTGGGGTATCTTTAAGTGTTAGTGCCAATCTGCTACCGGCGGGCAAAGAAGCTAACATAGTATCATGGGCTAGAGCAACTGCTGATCGTGAAGTTGTAACTCCACCTCCTAAAGATCGTGTACACCAGAATAGAACAGGAGGACTAAACTACTTTAACGACTCTAAAACTGCTAGAGATCAGACTGAATCTGGTTCTTATGGCATTAAGGTGACAGATTATTTAGTGTCAGCGACAACATCATATAAAGCACATCCTGTTGGAGCTTATCATGACAATTTTCTTACCGGACACTTGGCATGGGGGAAAAGAATAGAAAGGAGTTTCCACCATGATTTATGGGTCTATGCTGTTGCAAGGGTTGATGGATCTGAAAACGTTAAATTTTTGCCAAAATTCAATCCATATGCTACAGGGTATGTAGAACAAACTTCTCGAAGGATTCTTAATTTCCCTATGGAACGTGTCTCGTTCACAACACCGTGAAGTGCTATCGATTCTTCAGACCATAATTTAGTAAAGTTAAGACAAGTTATTTCGTTATAAGTAGTTCGGGTAGAGGAACGAAACCCGAACTACTTATTTAGTCTGGACTATCCTCTAATTAACCTCTGTCCCAGACATCTGTTCCAATGCCAGTAGTAATGCTTGTGTACCTAAGCGTCCGTGTCCCTGTGCTTGGACAGCAGTATAGAGTTGATGTACTAAAGCAAGTCCTGGTAAACTAAGGTTCATTTTACGCGCCTCATCTAAAGCAATGCTCATATCTTTAATGAAGTGCTCAACAAAGAAACCCGGATCAAAATCCCGTTTTAGGACACGCGGAGCTAAGTTATCTAAAGACCAGCAAGCGGCTGCTCCACCACTGATTGAAGATAGCATGGTTTCTAAATCCAATCCTGCTTTGTGTCCATATATCAACCCTTCACATACACCGATCATTGTGCCAGAGATTGTTATCTGATTACACATTTTTGTGTGCTGTCCTGCACCCGCACCCCCTTGATGTACGATGTTTTTACCCATAGCATCAAAGAGCGGCATGATAGCTTCTACTGCTGCTTCGTCGCCACCAACCATTATAGAAAGACGTGCTTCACGTGCTCCGACATCGCCACCCGAGACCGGCGCATCTACTGACGAAACACCTTGATCTTTTGCATGGCTGTAAATCTCTTGAGCAAGTGAAGGTTCTGTTGTTGTCATATCAACGATGATGCTTCCAGGTTTAGCTCCTTTTAGTATTCCGTTGTCACCGAGATATACATCCCTGACATCTGGTGGAAAACCGACAATGGTGAAAATGACATCGGACGTAGCAGCAACTTCACTGGGAGATTCTACCCAACCTGCACCACCATCTATTAAAGGTTCTGCTTTTGTTTTGGTTCGATTATAAACGGTCATACCATAGCCGATATCCATTAGATGTTGACACATCCAACGTCCCATTACACCTGTCCCAATCCAACCGAGTTTTGTCGTTTTTGGATCAACTTCTTTTAATTGATTGTCCATATTTCTCCTTTTATGAATAGACTAATTTTGGTGATTTATATCAATATGAAAAAACACAGTGTCAATAAATAGTTCTATCAGTTATTTCTATAATTATCCTTAAGTCCGTTTAACAGGTTGAACACTTACTTGCTGTATAGTATCTTCAGCCAAGTCTTTCTTAGTCTTTTTCAAGTCTTTTCCGATCTGCAATGCTATGACTATACCTCCAGCAATAACACCACTATACACTGCGAAAAATCGGTTCAATAAAACGAAAGGCGGGATGTACTTTTTAGCGATAATCTTTTCCATCAACCCGTTTTTTGTAAGTTCAGCGAATCCACTTGCCCCTGGTGTCGGCATAAACAGAATAACAAAGTTATACAACATCTCTACAACGGTTAGATCCCATAAGATCTCTACAAAGGTTAGGTCCCGTAAGGAAGCATTTTCATTAAACGCTCTAATAACGTAGTACCCACCAACGATTCGCGCTGCGAAGAATCCACAAGTGAGTAGTAAACTAAGAAAACATATCCATTTGTGTTCACGTATAAGTGTTTGAGCAAAAGCTTTGTGTTCAGTGGTAATCTGGTCTGCCTTTAATTGGACACGCTGTAAGAAAGGAGCAAGCGGTTTAAATCTACGACTTACTTGATCAGAAATCCAAGAGAAAATACGGAATACGATTTCAGGCTTGAAAAGAAGTAAGAGAAACGTTGTAAACACCAAACTGAATATCAACAAACTAAACAGACTTATCCAGCCAGAGCCTTTTGGCATGATATTGGGGTTAATCCAGAGTATCCCCCCTGCAGAGACAATGAGAATGACTAACGTTGAAAGGAATGCAGCAATACCTCCCGTTATAGCAGCCGAAAGTTTTGCACCAGAACGTGCATATATATAGAGATGTCCAACACCTCCTGTCTGAAAAGGTGTGATTGCAGAGACACAGATTGTCGCTAAAATTGCTCGAAAACTATTCCGAAATTTCATCGCCGGGGTTACCACTTTTATAAATACGTGGAATCTTAATCCTGCACATAACCAGTCTAACAGCATGCACACGAACGCACCGATTAGAAATTCATACCGCATATCCAAAAAAACCTGTTTTAAATCTTCTGCTCCTCCTTTTATATCTTGTATACCACTACTCCAGACAAAACTGAGTACTAAACCTATGATCGTAAATAATACAAAAAAAAGCACGCCACGAATCATATTTTCGCGGCTCATTGGGGACTGCATTGCTATATGTTATCCTTATATGTACGTTATTTGTGCTGTATACACAACAAAGCCGTTCTTACTCTTCAACAAGTCTCAAGTTTAGACTTATGTCCATCGGCATTGCTGAGTGCGTTAACGCACCGACAGATATAATGTCAACACCGGTAGATGCAACATCTTGCACGTCTTCCAATGTAATCCCACCAGATGCTTCAGTAATAGCGCGTCTATCTATTAATTTTACAACGTCTCGCATAGTATCGGGTGACATATTATCCAGTAGTAAGATGTCTGCTTTTGCTTCAAGTGCCTCGTTGACCTGATCAATGGTTTCAACTTCTACTTCAATTTTGGTAGTATGTGGCGCAGCTAATCTTGCACGTTTAACAGCGTTGTAAATCCCATCTGCTGCGACAATATGGTTATCCTTAATGAGAACCCCATCATATAAACCGAAGCGATGATTATGTCCGCCTCCAACGCGAACTGCGTATTTTTGAAGCGAACGCCATCCAGGCGTAGTTTTGCGTGTATCAACTATTTTTACATCATTTTCACCAACTGCCTTGACAAATTGGGATGTTAACGTTGCTACACCAGAAAGCCGCTGCAGGAAGTTAAGAGCAATTCGCTCACCAGTCAGGATCGTTTTCGCGCTTCCTTGAACTTCAGCAATTGACATGCCGGCAGTGACGACATCACCGTCGTTAACAAGTGACCGAAATTTCAACTTCCCATCTAATTTGTAAAATACTCGCTCAGCCACTGGTATTCCTGCAATAATACCCTCACTCTTGGCAAGTAGAGTCCCTATTCCCATTTGTGTGGACGGCACCGTTGCTTCTGTCGTTATATCACCGATACCAATATCTTCTTCAAAAGCAAATTCTATTAAGGAATCTAATGCGTGCAGGTTAAGCATTGTATAAGTTGTATCGTGTTTCTAAATTCAGGAGGATACGAATTTTTGATGTTATCCTCCATTGTATGTATTTAGGCGTGAATTTTAGATATTCGCGTCCTTGTAGGTGCGTTTTGTCCACGCGCCGTTGTTGTCTGAGCTGCTGGCAAGGTTTCCTAACCTCGCTGGTGCAACAGGCACTCAAAATCAAAACATTCATCTCTAATACTCTATTATCTCTCCGTTAATATTGCCTGCTTCGTCAATTGTAATTAATGCCAGTCCAAGTGCATTTGCCAGATCAAAACCTGCACGCCAAGATGCTTCGGAGATGTCCGAATCTTCTATATATTCACTAAAAGGTATCGAATCATAAGTAACTATACCAAGTTCAAGTATTTCTTCTGGTGTTGCATCTTCGTAGTCGGCGATGACATTCAAGCCGAGTTTCCACTCTCGTTCTAATTCCTCCTGATCCTCCATTGATAGCGGATACCGTTTGAGGACGCTTTCATAGCATTCCCGGGTTTCTTCTTCAAGTTCCTTAAGCCGGTTCAGTTTGCGATCAAGTGATTGTGCAACAATTTCCTTACCTTGTAACCGTGCGCGAGATGCCGCACCTCGTTTCCGTTTTTTGCGCTTCTTACCTTTCTTCAATAATCTATACCTTGTTTTAGTAGGCGCGGTTCAAAACCGCGCCATTTCTGATCCATAAAATCCTTAATACTTTTCCAAGTAGGGTGTAAGGAATTTCTTAGCATCTTCCGTAACTTCCCAAGCATTTGGCCAGAAACAGAGATCAATTGAGAACCATTCACCGTCGTATCCAGTTTCATCCATGATGACAGGAATGATAGCGTCAAAGTCCAGAACACCGTCTCCGAAGGGAGCGTGCGTACTCGTTTCGTCACCGTGCAGGGTGTTATCAGAATCAATAAGATGGAAGTGTCCGATTTCACCTTTGAGTTGTCGGGCAAGTTCAATGACCCCGTTATCACCCAGTGTCTCCTTTTCGCCGACCTGTCTTGAGCCAACTGTTGCACACATCTGTGCATGACATGTATCAAACATTACCTTAAAATTGGGGTGATCTACAGCTTTAGGCAAGTTAATGATGTCACTGGGTTTATTGAACATAAAGCCTGGTTCAAATTCCCATAACATCAGAACGCCATAGTCTTCAGCCACTTGGGCACAGCGTCTCCATAAGGTTGCGATCCTATCCCACGCTTCCTTCCGTTCAACACCTTCAATTTCTTTCTCAGGATCTGATACTGTGTCAACACGTATTGATGGTGAACCGAGATCAAGTGCAAGTTGAAGGTTGCGTCTGAAGAGTTTGAAATATGCGTCGTCCTCTTGCGCTTCGTCGGTTCCCGGTCCGTCATGGGACCAGAAATCAGCTGCTAATCCTGAAACTTCTAAACCGTAGTAACTTATCAGTCCCTTGACAGCATCACGGTCACTCTTCATGGGATAATCGTTGATGTCAATATGCGGTTTAAAAGCACCGATTTCAACACCATCAAATTCAAGTTCAGCAAGCCGTTTGACAACATCATCAAATGGGACAGGGTTTTCTTCATAAGGTCCAAAGGCGTAAGCCCAACTTCCAATAGACAATTTTTTTGCCATGTTTTCCTCCTGTAGGAACAATTATTTCACAAAGTTAGGTGCGGCCTACACCACACCTATAAAGTATTATGATAGTCGTTTCTATTTCTTATACACTATACCACGGTGTGGTTAAGAAACTGCATCTACCACGGGTGATAGTGTTAATTCTTTCCAAAATTCCCTAAATTGTAATAGCAGTCAATAGATTCGCGTTCTTATGATATTCCAATAATTAAATTCTGAACTTCACTTTCTAATTCTGTCGTAATTTCTTCGACTGTTTCTCTCTTCTGTGATTTGTATGGAGCGTATCGTTCTAATAGATTTATCGGTTCACCTGCCCGTATAGAAGCAACCCGCGGTCCTCTGCGAATTGCAGAACCAAAAACTTCTTTTTCTAATCTGAATATCACTTCCAGATACCGTTCGGCTGAGTGTTCTTCAGCGACATATCCATCAGTAATGGCAATGAAATTTGTCAGTCGCTCCAAGTCAGGATAGAACTGTTGAAATTTCTGTAATTGCTCATCATGTATTTTGCGTTCATATTCTGTCATCTGCTCAACATCTCTGTATATTTCAGAATCAACGATGTTCTTCAATGCTCGTATACGAGTCAGAATATCATCATCAGAATACATCCCCATTATCTTCTCTGCATAGGATAGTATCTGTTCCTTCAGTCCTTGAATCTGCTCATTGAGAGAAGCCGTAGGATCTACTTTGTATTGGTATTCATCTGCCAATGTTTTCAAAACTGCAATACCGATTCGTCTCAACCGTTGATATCGTTCTTCGGGTGTGCGTGCAGCGGGTGGAAGGATACTACGCTCCAACGCAGTTATTGCATTATCAACCACATTCCACATATCTTTTTTATAGTGATACTTAATCCCCAGTGGTAGCACATAAAGTGGCTTATTCACATCCACTTTTTTCATGTCATCTATTGCCCAAAAACAGAGTTGTGTGATACCTCTTTCAAAACGCATTACAGTATCGTTCTGTCGTGATATTTCTCCTTCTCCAAAGATTACAAGAGGCCATTTGCCTTCAGCTAAAATTTGGCGTGTTGTTCTAAAAGCGTTTCGATCAGCAGTACCTCTTATGACCGAATAAACGCCAAGACGTTGCATCACATAACTTCTAACTCCTCCCAATTTACCTTTGTCAAAGATTTCTCTTGCTGCCATATAATAGAAAGGTTGAGAAATATGTTTTGACAAAAGGAAGACAACTGAAGGATCGTCTGAAGCAGCATGGTTCGGTGCAATTAATGTAGGACATCCATGGATCGATTTCAACCTGTTAATCGATTCTAAATCAATGTCAATAGTGAGTCCCTTCAAAAACAATCTGTTGGCTATTGGTACAAGTGTATTCGCAACCTTGATAGCGGTTAGATTTGGTTTTGGTGGTTTAAAGTCCAACATTGTGTGCAACCACTGTCACGTTGTTTGAGTAATATGGTTTTAATTAGGACAACACGTATGTACCAATCGTATTAAAGACTTGGAGGATAACAACAAATTATCTCCATTGGTGTTTCACTATTACTTACAATGACGTAACTGGATAAACATCTTGGTATAAAGACAGATTTACCACGTTTAAGTGGTATATCTTCAAAATCACCTCTTAACACACCTTCACCACCTAAAGTAACGAGTGCGTAAAATCCTCTACCTGCAGGCATGCTAAATGTTGAATTGACTGTTAGACGTGAGCATCCAAAGAATTTTGATGCTTCCTCCGGTACCATGCTGTCTTCACGGTTATCGCCTTCTTCTCTAACAAGTTCTGGTGTTCTACGAATGTAGTTGTTGAGATAGTCAAGTTCAAGTTTGTCAAATTCAGCACAATCTACAGCTAAATCCCATCCGAGTCCGAGGTGTCCATCTTCTTTATCATACGGAAAACCTTCCCATTCTGCAAGTATGTTCCAGTCTGTCGGTTCTTGAGGTTCCAGTACACAAAGACCGGTTCCAAGTGAATGCACGATAGGAGTACGTAAAAAATATACTTCTCCGACTTTCGGTTCAACGACGTGCATCAGACTTCGTAAAGTTTCAATATCTTGTGCTTCCATCAGTTGACGGAATTCCGCCTTTTCTATAGGTTCTTTCCATCCTATCCAAGCTTTTGCCCCGGGTCGTGTTCCTATAAGAATCCATGCTTCGTTTTTTCCAAAGGGTGAATCAAGGTGTTTCTTTGCAAAATCTGGGTTCGGATGCCAATGTATTGGTATATGCGCGCCTTCTCCAACGTCAAATATCTTTAACAGTACACCTAAATCTGTACCGAATTTCGCGATGTGTGCGCTACCAAGTGTTTCTTCAGGAAAAGCATCCAATAAATCCTTCAGTAAGACTTCTTCTCCACTTGGTAAATTAATCTTACTAAACCCCTTTTCTGGTGGGTTCTCCCTACCGGGTGTAATGGCTCTATTTGTAGAGAAAATCCATTCTTCAGAATAGTAGTCGTCCTTTGGATCGGGTTCTCCCATAAATTCAGCACGTAATTTACCACCGTTGTAAAAGTGCAAGTATGTATTCGGGGCTAATGTTATCGGTGCGTTAAGCATTGATTTTAATTCTGTTTGTGATGCCATATCGCTTTCCTTTCGTTGAGTTTAGATATAAATTTTATCATTTTATCAGTGAAATTGTCAAGTAGCATTTTAGATGTATCGCAGGACAATTCAGTTTTAGGTTCATTGTCTGTCAACTTTCATTAACGATAATGTGTTGTTTACTTATTTTCGTTTGGATTTCTCTTTATATAAATCAGCATTAATCGTCTCGCGACAAACATATTTCGCTTGACATAAGAGTGAATGTGAATACAATAAGAAAGAGTACAATTTTGAACAATGGAGGATAAGCATGGCGAAAATACGGATGGCACAGTATGGAACTAAGCACGGCCACGCACGCGGTAAACTTCAGGCGATGTTAGTCAATCCGGATGTTGAGGTTGCGGGTGTGTATGAGCCTGATGAAGAACGTCGCGCACAACTTCAAGGAAAAGGAAATGCATTCAGCGATGTAGATTTTTATTCTGATGCATCTGAGATGTTGGATGATGAAAGTATTGTTGCGGTCGCTTCTGAAGGGAATAATGCTGAGAGCTTAGACCAAACTGAAGATATAGTCAAGGCCGGGAAACATGTGTGGTATGATAAACCTGCTGGGGAGAATTGGGAACAGTGGAAACGTGTAATTCAATCTGCAGAGGAAAAATCGTTGCATGTTCAAATGGGATATATGTTGCGTTATCATTCCAGTTTCAAACAGGTGACTGACTGGGCTCGGTCAGGATTTCTGGGTAATGTGTTCTCAGTCCGTGCACACATGTCAACTAATGTTTCTCAGGAAGCACGCAAACGAATTAGTCAACATATTGGTGGGATATTTTTTGATTTAGGTGGACATGTGCTTGATCAGGTTTTGTGGATGCTTGGTAGACCTATAAAAGTTACCAGTTTTCTACGGAATGACGGTGGTTCTGTTGAGCCTTTCAAGGATAATACGCTGACAGTTTATGAATTTGAAAGTGCAATGGCGTTTATTTCGATTTCTGCTTTGGAGCCGCGTCCAATGGCACGAAGATTTGAAGTATATGGTACTGAAGGTAGCGCGATTATTGTTGAACCGTTTGAGCCTGGACTTTCCATTCGTCTATGTTTAGAAAAAGCGAAAGATGGATATTCACAAGGAGAACAGATTGTTAAAATTGATGGAGAGAGCCGTCAGAGGACGTATGAATTGGAGTTAGACGCGTTTTTAGCTACGATTGCAGGAGATCAAGCACCTGACCGTCCCGTATCACATGAATTGCTGGTTCAGGAGACGTTATTGCGGGCGACAGGTGTGATTGAATAACCTAAGTTGCTACTTATTTCCATTATCCTTTCAAAAAATGAAAAGAAAAATTGGGCAAGTATTCACACCAATAAAATGGGCTGAATGGCTCATCAATAAGTGGAACATCTTTGATGCATGGCTTGACGGAGCACACATCTGTGACCCAACGGCAGGACAAGGTGCATTCGTTATCGCAATTCTAAATATTGCAAGAAAAAAAAGAGTTCCTATTACTCCTAATCTATTATCACGTATAACGCTAATAGAGATCGACCCTTCAAATATTGACCAATTCAAAAAAACACTCAATCAAGAATATAGTTTAGATTTTCCTACTGATCAAATATTCTGCAAAGACATTATCACACAAGAGCACAGTAAGGAGTACGATATTCTGATAGGAAATCCTCCATGGGTGAATTTTGTGAATTTGCCTTCAGTATACAAAGCAAGACTCAAGTCTTGCTTCATTGAAGAAGGACTCGTTCAGAATAAGCAAAGCCTACTATTGGGTTCTTCACGTGTTGATTTTGCAGCATTGGTGATGAAGGTAGTTTTAGGAAAACTACTCAAGAAGAAAGGTAGAGGATGCTTCTATTTGCCTACCTCGCTCTTTTTTGGTGATGGTGCACATATTGGATTTAGAAACTACAGAGCAAATTATCGGGATTTTGCAATAGAATCAGTTTATGAATTCTCATCTACTCAGGTATTTGAGGGGATAAACACCTCCTACTGCTCCGCACAATTTCAGATGGATTCCAACCAGAAATTCCCTGTTCCATATTTTAAGGAAATTGGAAACAATTGGGTTGAACAGAAGGCGTTTCCTCTCAGAAAGGCTACAGATCCATGGAGGATTGTAGAAAACTCTGATGATATAGCAACTTATGAGATTCCAGACATAAGTCTGCCACCTGAACAGAAACCTCGGCAAGGCGTGAATACCTGCGGTGCGAATAGTGTTTTCATTTTTGATGATAAACCTTCGTATCTACCTGATCAGTTTTTATTCCCACTTGCAACAAAGGAGCTATGGCTACAAACAGATGCAACTCCACAAAAATGGGTTCTTTTACCGTATCATTGGGAGAGAGGTAAACCACTTAACTGGCATAGCATAAGCAAACATGAAACGTTGAGAACCTATCTACAAGAACACCAAGATGTCCTTCAAGCAAGAAAAGGCACATTACTAAATGCAACAATGAAGAGGGGAAATTGGTGGTCACTACTGGGTGTTGGGCATTATTCATTTGCACCCTATAAAGTTATCTGGGAAGCGTATGGAAGAGACCATTTTAATCCAATCGTGATTAGCAATGTAGATGGACAGATGTGGCAGGGAAATCAAGCAATGCAAGCGTTTATACCATGCTGGTGTGAGAAGGAGGCACAACGAGTCAAAACGGCACTACAGAATCCTGAAATTCCAAAAATACTACGTCAACTCAATGGATCAGGAAAGTGCAATTGGGCTCAACCTGGGAAAATAAAGAAGATTCTCAACTTTGGTGAGATGGGAGAAAATCTATCTAAGGTGTGACATTCAAAAGAGAAGGTAGTGTTCTGTCAATACTTAACTTGTAGGTCGGGTAGAGCGAAGCGAAACCTATAAGTGTAAACTTAAGGAATTTTCTATGTCAGAAACCCTCTTCAGTCCCGTAGGGACGATATGTGTAGTAGTTCATCCTGAAATAAACATATCGTCCCTACGGGACTGAAGATAGGTGGGGGTACACATTTTTCTATAAACATATCGTCCCTACGGGACTGAAGAGAAGACAATCCCAATAACCATAAGGATTCGGAATGATTCATAAGCGCAACTAAGTTCTCTTAACTTTACACCTATGGGTAGAGCGAAGCGAAACCCGACATGATAGACATAATCATTACGTGGCCAAATCAACTCCGAATACGCGTTTGGTATTCGTCGGGTTTCGTTCCTCTACCCGACCTACATATTTAGTCTGGACTATCCAGTAGGTTACTATACGGGGATTTTAAAAGTAATCCCCGTATTACAAGAATTTATCGGTTAGCTTTGACACGTCCCCAGGTAGTTGCTAACTTACCTTCAGGTTCAACATCAAACGCATTTTCCCAACCGTTTAGTAGTTGCTCAATCTCAGATGCATCAAGCGCCCGACTTAATAGCACTATCTCATCAATACCACCGTGAAATTGCTCACTACCAAACTTAAGCTGCAGTACCTGACCCGCTCCAACCTTACCACCCCATTCGGGTTTCCACTCTGCCTTTCCTGAATTCAAGGCTCCCTTTTCACTTTCAGGAACTCCATCAACATACATTTCTACGATTTTGCCATCGTAAGTTCCTGCAATATGATACCATTTTTTCTGTTCCAATTCTGTCTGTCCATAGAATCCAGGTGTAATACCTTGGTCCGTCCAGACTCTGAATGAGAAACCATCAGGAACAGGCTCACCCCCAGATTGGTCTTCAAGAAGATATGCGCTGTTCTTTCGTATACCAGTATCCGAATCAGCATCAACTCTGAACCAAGCTGCTATAGTTAATTCATCACTAATGCTCTTTAAACTGTCAGAATCCTGAACATCAACGCTGCCACCACCGCTTGCAATAAATGCTTGTCCGAACTTACCATCTTCAAATTTGAAACTTCCGTTTTCTTTTCCATCATTACCATTACCAGAAGCATCTTTATAGTCACCATCAAGTAACCAGACTCCGACTATTGCTTCATCGTTTGATTCAAGGGCAAAAGAAACTGTACATATACAAAAAAGTATTATCACACTAATATTCAGTAATCTCATTTCAAATCTCCATGATTTTTAAAGGCTTAATACACTATACCTTTATCAAGTATGTATAAAATTTGTGAGTGATTTTGAAAAAGCCTAACTCTTGAAAACAGTCAAGTAAACAATGAAATTCTAATTCTTTCATACAGAATATAATAGTTCCTGTTTTTTGTCAAGTATAATGAAACCATACAAATAAAGATTAAGTGTCAATTATGAAGTGGCTTTCAACAATTTTCTATACTTTTTTCTTGTAGACTTAAGAGGTATGTGCTACACTTAAGTCAAAGTCAAAGCAGGAGGCTAATCATTATGGTTCAAGCCAATGTCCCACGTGCATTTCATGTAATGACAAAACCTATCGGACCAATATGCAACTTAGATTGCGAATACTGCTTCTATTTGGAAAAAGAGAAACTCTATCCTGAAACCAAATCATTTAGAATGTCTGACGAGACACTTGAGGAATACGTCAAACAATATATAGAAGCTCAACAAGTTAACGAAGTCACATTCGCTTGGCAGGGTGGAGAACCGACTTTAATGGGGGTGGACTTTTTCAGGCAAGCTGTCAGGTATCAACAGAAGTATAGACGGTCTGGCATGAGGATTCAGAACACATTTCAAACAAACGCTACCTTGCTTAATGATGAATGGGGACAATTCTTCAAACAGAACAGATTCTTGATAGGGATAAGTATTGACGGCCCCCCCGAACTACACGATAAGTATCGCTATGACAAACGAGGCCGTTCATCATCTGATCAAGTAATTCGTGGGTTACGACTTCTACAAGAGCACAAGGTTGACTATAACGTGCTTTGTGTTGTCAACAACATCAATGCAGAACATCCAAAGGATGTATATTCCTATTTTAAAAGTCTCGGTGTGGAGTTCATGCAGTTTATCCCCGCTGTTGAGCATTTTGATGGCGAGAATGTCTCTCCACGATCAGTGTCAGCAAAGCAGTATGGCAAATTCCTGTCGCGAATCTTCGATGAATGGGTCGTAAATGACATTGGAAAGATCTATGTTCAGATTTTTGATGTTGCTCTTGAAGCTTGGTTAGGGTACAATCCAAGTTTGTGCGTATTCAATGAAACATGTGGAGATGCAATGGCAATTGAGCATAATGGCGACCTATACTCTTGTGACCATTATGTCACTCCAGATTACTTTATTGGCAATATTGAGGAAACTACTATTGCTGATATGGCGGATTCACCTTTTCAACGAAAATTTGGTACAGATAAGAAAGATACACTTCCCGAATATTGTCTCAACTGTGACGTGAAATTCGTCTGCAACGGCGGCTGTCCGAAGAACAGAATTATAAAAACACCTGATGGCGAAGATGGACTCAATTATCTATGTGAAGGATATAAGATCTTTTTCAATCACATAGATGAACCGATGAAAATGATGGCTGCTGCTCTGCAATCCGGAAAACCAGCAAATAGCATCATGCCGTTATTACGTCAAAGTCGCCAAGCAAATGGAAAGAAAAAGAAAACATCGCCCCAAAATATATCCACATCATCACAGAAAATTGGTCGCAATTCACCTTGTCCTTGTGGTAGCGGACTCAAATATAAACGGTGTTGTTTGAACAGCAGTTCCTGAGTTTGTCACATTCATCTTTGCGTATGAGAATCCCCTGAACAGATTGAAAAGGAAGTATTATGGCAAATAGCGGCCCAAATATATTACTTATTACAAGTGATCAACAACATTGGAATACACTGGGATGTCTTAACCCAGAAATTCAGACACCTCATCTGGATGGATTAGCACGAGATGGAACACTTTTCAATAGAGCATATTGTCCGAATCCAACTTGTACACCAACACGGGCATCCATCATTACTGGCAAATATCCGAGTCAACATGGGGCATGGTCTCTCGGTACAAAACTCTTAGAAGATGAACATACAGTAGGTGAAGATTTCACAGACGCAGGTTACTGTACTGCTCTCGTAGGAAAAGCACATTTTCAACCCTTGCGTGGATCAGATGAATTTCCATCTCTCGAATCCTATCCGATTTTGCAAGATTTAGATTTTTGGAGAAATTTCAACGATCCTTTTTATGGGTTTGAACATGTTGAATTAGCACGCAATCATGCGGATGAAGCACATGTAGGGCAACATTATGCGATCTGGATGGAGGAAAACGGTCTTTCAAACTGGCGCGATTATTTCTCACCACCCACAGGAAATGCTAAAGGACAGTACCGTAAATGGCCAATCCCTGAAGAGTTTCATTACGATACCTGGATCGCTGAACGCACCAACGCATTGATGGAGTCGTATCAGCAGAATGGAGAGAACTTCTTTCTATGGGCAAGTTTCTTCGATCCACATCCAAAATATCTTGTTCCTGAACCGTGGGATACAATGTATGATCCTGGAGCTCTTACAGTCCCATCTGTAACAGAAGGCGAACATGACAACAACCCGATGCACTTCCAAATGACGCAAGAAAGAAAACCTGATTTCTCAGCATGGCGTGAAACAGGGAAAGGTGTCCACGGATTCAGATCACATTTACGTGATAGAGATGAACTCGCTAAAGACATTGCTGTATATTACGGTATGGTAAGTCTAATGGATAAGTATATCGGTGAGATATTAGGGAAACTTGACGAACTCGGTCTTGCTGATAATACACTGGTTGTTTTCACATCAGATCACGGTCATTTTTATGGTCAACACGGACTTATAGCTAAAGGGGCATTTCACTATGAAGATGTAATACGCGTTCCATTTCTCGTGCGATACCCAGGTATCGTTCCTGCGGGAAAAAAATCTGACGCATTGCAGACATTGGTAGACTTAGCACCAACGTTCCTGAGCTCAGCAGGTATTGACATTCCACATGCAATGACAGGTGTAGACCAAACACCGGTATGGTATGGACAAGAACCACAAGCACGAGACCACATCATCGTTGAGAATCACCATGAACCCACAACTGTCCACGTGAAAACTTATGTTGATGACCGGTATAAACTTACTGTCTATTACAACCAAGATTATGGAGAGTTGTTCGACATGCAGGAAGATCCAGGTGAGATAAACAATCTATGGAATTCCTATGACCATGCAGAATTGAAAGCTGAACTTGTCATGAAACTCTTATTCGCGGAAATGGGGAAAGAGTCGTTACCGGTTCCAAGAACTTCAGGTGCGTAGGGTTTAACCGAACGTTTGCATCAATAAATACCTTTTCCCAAACAGTCTTCATAATACGGTAGATGTGGTTTTCTAACCGCATTTCTGCTATAGAAATCGGATCAATATCTTCTTTTCCAATGCCAACTGTCGCTACCTGATATGAGTGGACGAATTTCTTCAGGAAGAGTCTCAATAAACTCTGGACTAACTTCGTTACCGGGCCACTCACGTACCATTGGGGGTGTATAGCCTGCAATGAGGATAACGCGTTCTTTGTCACTACGGATAGCAGTTGTGCTATGAACAAGTGATTCAGCGAACAGCAACACTGAACCTGCAGATGCTTCAACTTGATGAATGAGTTTGTCATCTGATAGAGCAGCTTCAATCATCTCGTTCTGTTTCCAAGTCAGACGGTGGCTACCGGGAATAACGCTTGTACCTCCGTCATCAGGACCAACATCAGTCAAATAGGCAAGTGTCTTTACAAAGATACAATGAAACTTATCCTGTTCCATGTATGTACCCCATCCGTGCTTTGTTCCACGATGGAATCCTGTTGGATTATAGCGTCGATTGAAGAGTTCATCTAAGTTATCATCACCGCTACGGCTGTTAATTATCGCTTCCGTTTCTTCAAGACGCACGCCTCCTCCAACTACCTCTTCAACAAGTGGAACAAGTTTCGGATGCGCAGCATACGCCAATAACGCAGGATCATACTCTACAAGATTCCCCATGTGCGCGTGATGTTCGCCGCGCCAATTGAGATATACCCTTGTGCCATCAAGATCCGCACCATCTCTGATGCTGTAAAGCGCAGCTTTCATCCGCTGTATCTCATCCTCTGTCAGGACATTTTCTAATAACACATAACCGTATATATCAAAATGTAACCGTTGTGAGAGAGTGAGTTGAATATTCTCGTTTTCCATGCAAGACTCCTTAGCGTAAAATAGTCTTCAGCATAATATGAAACCCGACCATATAATTAAAATCCTGATTTTCCTTTTAAGTGTCCCCAAGTTGTAGCGAGTTTCCCCGATGCGTCAACTGCAAGATTGGCAGGTTCATCTCCTTCATAAATAAGTAAATCATCAACGTATCCAGGTGCAGCAATTGAATAGACATGAAACGTCACCCACTTTACAGCAGGTGCTTCTGCTTGATTCCGAAATGGTAATTCTTTTGTTCCTTTGTCAGCCAATGTCCTATCCCTATCATTACCTGCATAAAAATCAAACTTGCTTTTATCTGCATTAGCAACTACCCGTACATATTTCCATTTTCCTGTCTCAAAGTCATCAATTGCAACCCATGCTGTACCGTCAAAACATCTTACTTTCTCTGCATCCCAATTTATGTATACACAAGCATTATTATTCGCTATATTCTCTGAAGTAGCAATTTTGAAATTGAAAGACCTACCCCCACTCTGTATGTAGACCCAGAACTCAACTGAAATAATAGGATTTTCGGTTTCTATTGCGGTTCCAACATAGTCATCATTAGCCCCGCTTAGTATTGCCAATGATTTTCTATCAGTCTTTGCTGTTTTATTCGTTACTTCAAAACCCTCTCCCCTTACTTCCCAATCCTTAGGCAGCTTACCATCAGAGAATTCCTCAAATCCTGTGTGTATTAGAATATCATCCGCGACTGCCATCTGAGCATATATGAGACAAAACAAAAACAGGAATAGAGACATGAATCTCACAACGAATATAGCCATCTCTGATTCTGCATTAATTAAGCACCTATTTTGGATCATCCTTGCCTCCTTCAAAAAAGTTATAGTAGAAGATAGCGGTACGAGATGACTTACTATCCTCTACTGAAATCGTATTATTAGAATGAGGAATGCTGCTTTACATCTCCCCAAAATGTTGTTAATTTTCCTTTTGGATCAACAGACGTAGGTGAAGGTGGTTCTGAACCTTCATAGACAAGTAGATCGTCTACAAAACCTTGTGCGACTGTTGAATAGACGTGGAATACAACCCATTGAGCCACAGGATTTGTCGCAGCTTTCCTAAACTCCAGATCTGTAACAGGTTCAGCATCCAGAGCACTTTCTCTATCATCCCCGACATAGTAATCAAAAGTGCTATTACTCACATCAGCAACGACACGGACATATTTCCACATATCGAACTGAAAATCTCCAATTGCTACCCAGGCAGAACCGTTGTATAAACGAACAGCGTTTGCATTCCAGTTCATATATACACCACCATCGTTCTGCCAAATATCATCATGCGAAACAACCTTGAGATTAAATGAACGGCCTGCACCTTTAATATACACCCAAAATTCGACAGAAATAACTGGATTTTCGGTTTCAATAGCAACACCGACTCTATCGTCGTTTGCACCCCCTAAAATACCGAGTGCTTTATCGCCAGTTTTAACGGTGTCCTCAGTTACCAGCATCTGATTACCTTTAAGTTCCCAATCCGTTGGTGGTTCACCGAGTGTAAACTCTTCAAAACCCGTTTGCACCAATATCGTTTGGGCAGATGTATTATATGCCAAAAAGAGACAAGAAATGAATGTAAAAACGAAGATAAACATTGAAACATGTTTCATAGGTTTCTCCTTATTAATTTTGAAATTTTGTCATGTAGACTCTTGCTAATTAGGGATACTTGACAGTCTGTATTAGCATGAGATTCCTTGGTAGTCTATGTCTTGACTTTATTTTCTGATCTATTCATACTGAGTTTACGGCATCCAAATATTCCATTCCCCTCTTTTCTGCCATGCGCGACATTCTAAACACAGACACATAAATCGGATTGCGAAACGGGGCATTGTTCCATTATTAAAACTACCAATATGCGGTAATAAGTGATGGAAAAGCAGTACATCACCTCGTTTAGCAACAATTTCTAATGGTTCACCTAAATCCAATTGATCAATTATTACCCGAAAATCACGGACATGATTAGAGAAATCGGGGTTTTGCTTCCGAAACTCACGTATCCTTTCAGGACCTTCTGGGAATATTACAGTCGTTCCGTGATGAGAATTCGCATCGGTGAGATATATAAGACTACTTACCCTAAATGTTCCTGGATCTAAACGAAAATCCCTTGAATAACCGTCAAGGTGCGGTGGGGGGACGCGCCAGACATCATCAATAGGGAACTGATTCATTGCCCACACACCATCAGGATCATCACATTTACAATTAGGTATCTTGGGATATTTTTCTGATAGTTGTTTTAGAATTTTCAAATAATCCGGTGTACAGCACGCAAGAATATTAGGATGTGTTAAACCGAATAACTCAATGCGATTTTCGTTTGACATATTCTCAATGTAAAACCCAGCGAGATGTGGACGCTTAAAGTGTTTCCACGTAGCAGGTTCATCAGGATCCATCCCCATCTCTTGCCACATCGCTTTTTCTGCATTATCAATGATGTCTTTAGATAGTAATCCGGAAATTAAGAGATAGCCTTTCTTGTCAAATTGTTCAAACTGTTCGTTTGATAGCATGATTTATATCCTATTGAATCTATATTCTTGTTCTCATACTCACTCAACATAAAGGGTTGTAACATCAGAATTAGGTTTAGGATATTTCATATCCAATTTTTCAAGCGTTTCAACAATGCGTTCTGTTATGACAACATTCCGATACCACTTCTTATTTGCTGGTATTATGTACCAGGGTGCCCATTCAGTACTACAATTCTTCAAGGCAGCTCCATAAGCCTGCATGTAATCATCCCAATAAGCACGTTCTCGAATATCTGCTTCAGTAATTTTCCAATGTTTCAATGGATCGTTAATGCGAGATTCAAGCCTCTCTTTCTGTTCGTCTTTAGAAATATTCAGAAAAAACTTCAAAACAACCGTTCCATTTTCAACGAGCATTCTTTCAAAGTCGTTTATCTGTTGATATCGTTGTTGCCAGACAGATTCTGGCACAAGCTCGTGGACTCGCACAACAAGAACGTCCTCATAATGTGAACGATTGAAAATACCAATTTTTCCTTTTTGTGGTACGGCTTTATGTGCTCGCCACAAGAAGTCTCTTGAGAGTTCATCTACTGTAGGTACTTTGAAATTAACTACATTGCAACCCTGTACATTTATTCCTGCCATGACTTTCCGAATGGTCCCATCTTTCCCACAAGTGTCCATACCTTGCAGAATAATGAGTAGAGCGTGTTCCCCCTCGGCATAGAGCAATTCTTGTAGTTTAAGCATTTTCTTATTCAATTCCTTCAAAGGTTTCTTCGTTTCATCTTTAATCTCATAATTTCCTGTATATTCTGGGGAAAATTCGGGTTTAAATAACTGATCGTTATCTTGCAGACTTACATCCATACCAGGTGTAACCATGAAAGGTACTTCCATATAACTCTCCATTAAATACGTGAATTCTTCATGCAAAAGGATTCTTATTGAACGATTTATAGATAATAGGCGCGCTTAAATGAAGTTTAAGAGAATATTTAGGTAATTTGGCGAGGTTAGGAAACCTCGCCAGCGGCATCGGGAAGGTAGGTGCGGTTAGGAAACCGCACCTACCGTGTCGGGGTCCAAATTACCCAATTTATAATTTAATCTTCATAAAAGCGCGCCTACAATGAAATGTCTAATTCAATTCTACTTGGCTAAAGACTCGTAGTAGTTATCAACAAGTTTGCGATATTCAGGGGGAACATCCTCTTTTGTAACTTGAGCCAACTGTTTCTTCTCTTGCAGCATATTCAGTCTCTTTTCAATAGCCGTTTCCAACTTTCTCAGGTCTCTTATTGCGCGTTCATAGTTAGGGAAAGGTCCGGAATTATTACGCCTTGGCGTTCTCGCCGCTTCAAGCATACCGAGCCATAACTCTTTAATTTCGCGCATTGATTCTCCGCCATCGCGCGCCAACAAGTCAGTCTGGTTTTCACCTTGTCCGTTTTCTCCCGGTTGTTGTCCTTCTTGTCCTTCCTGTCCTTCCTGTCCTTCCTGTCCTTCTTGACCAGGTTGTTGTCCGGGTTGCTGACCTTGTTGTTCATCTTGAGATTCCTCAAAAGATTGCTGTGCTTGTTGCATCCGTTCAACAAGTTGTTGTTGTTGTTCTGCAAGCTGTTGTTCTCGTTGTTGTTGTTCTTGAGACTGTTCCTGCCCCTCCATAGCTTCAGTTTCGCGTTGCATATCCTGCATCTGTTCTTCAAAACTTTGGACCTGTTCCAGAGCCGCTTCAAGCTGTTCCTCTTCATTCTGTGCCATATTGGCTCTTGCCTGTTGAAGATCAGCTTGTGCTTGTTCTAAGGTTTCTAATGCCTCTTGTTGATTCAGGTCAGCAGATTGCAAACTGCGCCACTGTAATGCCCGTTGCGCTGTTGCCATATCTTCGCCGGTCTGTTCCTCAGCAAGTCTTCTGGATGCATCAGCAACATTCTCTGCTGCTTCAGGATTCTCTTGACTAAGCTGCTCTTGAACATCGCTTAAGTTCTCCTCAAGTGACTCCAAATCGCGTTGCAGCTGACGCTGCTGATTTGCCAGATCAGACGCTTGCCGATAATCTTCTGGACTCATACCAGATTGCTGTGACCTATTACGCAATTCCTGAGTCTGCTGATTCACTTCTGATTGATCCTCAGTCATCTGACGTAACTGTTGCGCCGCTCTATCTAATGCATTTTCGGTAAATTCAGCTGCTGCACCCTCAAGTTGTTCGATTGCTTCTTCAAGCCGTTCTTCAGCCTTGCCCCCTTTCGCTGCACTCATCTGTGGCTGCTGTTGTTGCATCCCTTGAGAAGCTTGTTGCATCTGTTCACTTGCTTGTTGCATGGCTTGACCAGCTTGACTCAATCTTTCCTGCTGGGTTCCTTGTGCATTACCTTGCATCTGATTAAGTTGTTCAGACATCTGTTGCGCTTGTTGTGACATTTGTCCTTGCTGTTGACTATTCTGCTGCATTTCGCTCTGTGAAGGTTGACTTTCCCTGCCCAACTGCTGACTCTGTGCATTTAGGTTCTGTTGCTGTTCAAGCATCTCGCGTGCTTGCTCTAACATTTGCTGGGTCTGTTCTTGCATCTCACGTTCAAGTTCTTCTTGCCCCTGTTCAAGTTCACTTTGAAGATCTTCCAATTCCAATTCAAAGTCTTCAGCAAGTTGGGGTTGACTACTTCTTGCTTGACTGAGCATTTTAGGAATTTCAAGATTAACTTTCGTCAACAACTCAAGTGCTGCTTGCTCAGGTGGAATTGCTTCTGAAGGTTGGACAGCGTTCAAGTTATCTGTCGCTTCACCCATCATGTCAATCGCTTCCTCAAGGTACATCATAATTTCGGGAGCAATTGCAGACTCTTGCATCGCTGTACTTAATTGGTCTGTAACCTGTTGAGTTTTATCTTTTAGTTCAGATTGTTTCTTACCTGTATTCTTGACAGCGGATTCAAACTCCGTAGTTATAGGTGAAGGTTGAGAATTCACATGCTTCCAAGTTTCGCGAATGATCTGCTTCTGCGTAGCAATTAACTCAGGGAAAGGGGACTGCATTCCTTCTTCAGATGCTTGTTCTTCATCTTCTTCCAAAAGATTTCGATTAAATGGTTTAATTTCAATGAAATATATTTCGCTGTTAGCTTCACTCGGACCGGTTAGTGTATTGTTGTCAATTGCGCGTGCATAATATGAGATTATTTCACCTGGTTCAACATCATATTCTTCTAAATAAAAAGTATGTGTACCAGACTGGATATGTTTACTGACATTTTCTACAACTGGATTTCTGGCAGTTTCGAACTCAATTTCCTTTAATTCACCTGCTCCGATTCGATACATCAAACTAAACTTTTCTACACCGTAGTCATCTGTTGCCTCCGCAACGATTTTCACTTCTTCTAATTTTGTTGCTTTTACATCACGCCCAGGTTCACTGATTACTACTTCTGGAGCCTTATCTGGCATTGCTTTAATGGTATATTCAATCGGTATTTCGTTGTTGAAGCCATCAATACATAACAACTCAACGGTATATTTACCACTTTCGTTTACGTCTAAGGTTTTTGAAAGTATATTACCGTCAACAATCAGCATCTCTGATGTATTTGAAGTCGTCAATTCTCCTTCAGTAGTTTCATCAATTGCTTCAGCAGATTCGGAAGTGCTGAAATTAAATGTTGCCGATTGAATAACTTTATTTGCGGTCATTCTGATTTCTGCTGTTGAACCCACGACGGCTTGAATATCCCCACTGCCTTGTTGAACAATCGGGTTTAGGTTTGTATATTCTGGATATGTGTAGGAGACAGACACTTCATCAATCCTTGGCATCTCAAAGACTTCTACCGTGAAACGGTCGGATGTGGTTTCATTCGCAACGACAAAGTATTCCATATCAGCATCAATGTTGAAAATTTCATAAGCGAATTCGCGCTTGTCATCTTGATTCTGCACCATATTAATCTGTTGAATACTCTCCTCGCTATCTTCAGTCAAGACTGCGTCCTTTGGATGAAAATTCAGAACTACTTTTTCTGCAGACTTTCCTGTGACCGTTGCCTGGATTTGTAGGCTTTTACCGCTTAGAATTCGCGCATCACCAGGTGTAACATCAATCTTAGTTGTTAATACAGGATCAGTTTTCTCCCACGGTACGAAGATTCTTTTCAGACTGGTTTTAGTTTCTATTGGAAACAGTAGAGCAATTAAACCACATGCAGCCAAAACTAAAGTCGCAATACCTACAAACTTACGTGTTCGGCTACGGTCAATGGTCGCTTTGAAATCTATACCCTTAATCCTCTCAGTTGTGTCATTAACCAACCTCTGCAACATGTGTTCTTCAATTGGATCATCTGATTTTTGAGAACCGAATTGCACTGCACTAACCAGTCTATCCTCAAGCTCTGGATGATTCTGTTCAACGTTGAGGGCGACATCCCTATGCGTAAGAGAAGCTCTAACAGGTTTAATTAAGTATCTGTAGAGTAAGTAAATTGTAGCTCCTACAATTCCAGCAAGCAATACTGCGCGAACATAGCTTGGTAGCGGATTTAGCGTATCTATGATTGATTCACCAACAAGAATCGCAAGGAATCCGATCAATACAATGGCAAATCCTGCCCAAAAAAGACTTCTCTTCCATACTCGCCTGGCATTTAAAATCTTAGTCTGTAGTTCTGCATATCCATCTCTCGTTTCCATTTTATTCTCCTATTTTCATATCCGATTCTTGAAACAATTTTGCCAATTCATAAATTTACGTCCATTAAGTTAACCGTCATATATTATTTAGACAGGATAGAATTAATCAAGTTTTGAAAAAATCAGAAAGGATGTTTACACAATGTCTATCATAATCCTCTATTAATATAACAAATTCTAAACCATATTAGCAAGGACTTTTTGATAGTTTAGAAGAATCAGAGGAATAGACATGTCTTCTCTCGCTTGCATTTTTTGGAATCACATGAAACATTGACACACTTGAGTATGTTAAATCACTTTTATGACTACAAGCGTTACATCGTCCTCTTGCGACTTGCCGTCAGCCCATTCAGTGCTGGCATTTAACATATATTTCAAGATCTCATCAGTTGATTCATCTGCAATTTCTGCAAAAAGTTCCTTTGTTCTTTCATAACCCAACATCTCATCATTTTGATTTAGCATTTCAGGTAGTCCATCACTCATAAGCAAAACAGTATCACCAGATTGGACTTCAAAGATAATTTCTTCCCGTTCAGTGCCGATAAATCCACCTAAAGGCATTCCCTGAAGATGAATCTCTTCTATCTTACTCTCTTCCGCCTGATAGATAAGAGGAGTAGGCATACCCGCGCCGGTCAGTGTCACCCTATTTTCATTGAATGTAGCAAGTGTCATCGCCATATATATCCTCTTTAAATTCATACTCTTGACGCCTTGAGAGATACGCTCAAGTATCTGTTTGTTGCCTGTTCCGGGTGCAGAAGTTTTAAATAGACTCTTGACAGCGGAAACGACAAGTCCGGCATTCATACCGTGGCCTGTTGCATCACCGATTGCTATTGTGAGTTTGTTATCATCTAAAATAATATAGTCAAAGTAGTCTCCCCCTACTTCTGATGCAGGTTGCATCTTGAATGCAACGTTGAGGTAAGGTAATTCGGGTGGTTTCTGCGGCAACATTGACATCTGGAGTTTTCGCGCTTCTTCCAATTCTTCAGTCTTTCGAGTATTTTCTAATTCTAAAAGTTTACGTTCGAGCTCCTCCGTTTCAAGTTTTCGTCTTGTACGTGCAAAGTTGCGCGCGAGATAAACTGACATAGAAAATAGTGGCGCAAGGATGATTGCGAGAAGACTGAAGTAAATAATAAAACCCTCATATTGCGTTTTAGAGACAATTGCGGACATTAGAAACGGTAATAAAAATGGAGAGAGCGAACCAAGTCCAAATATCCATGCACCATCTTTTCTCTTAAAGATAGCAACAATGATCACACGAGCCATTTCCAAAAATGTAAGCAATGTCAATAGAATAAGGAAGAGAAATGCTAATCTTGGTATGAGATTAAACCAGTTTGTACCAAACATGTTCAATGAAGAATCATTAATGGTCAATAGACTAACTGAACCAGTGAGAATCCATCCAATAGTGAAGAACCATGACAACTTAGGGAGTTTAGGATAAAAAAGCGTATAGAGAAATAACAAGGCAGACAAAAACATGAACACATAAAAGACTGAAATTAATTGAAAAAGTAATTGTATTTGTGTAACACTTGTTGCTAACAAGAAGAATTGGAAAGTTATGAAAACAAAAAAACCTATACTCCCCGTAGTAATAGCAAAAAACAGGTTTTCACGTGCCCGTGGATAGAAAAAGAATAGTAACAGATGCTGGAGCATGAGGAAAACAGTAATCGCTGTCCACACCATCTGAAAAGTTGTACCAATGCGAACATAGTAAACACGCTCTTTTATGCTTTTCAACAATGGGGATATACCGAGCGCGAAACCGAGTATAGGAGTGAAATTAGGAGACGTATAGTTAGAATATCGAACTGCAATGACATGCTCAGCTTTGTTTGAAAATGTAATTACCATCGGGTCCCGCTCCCAATAAGGTTCTTCATCTTCTTTTGTCGTTCCAATTTTACCTAACGAATAAATCAGTTCCCCATCAAGATATATTTCAATTGCCCCCGATTGATACGACATATTCAGAGCTAACGGATTATCCAGAAGTTGTTCATCTGCAACGAATACATGCAATCTAAACCATCCGATTCCTTCCCATCCGTCTTCAATTAGTTGCTCTCTCGACAGTGTTGAGGTAGTATATTTCCAACTACTATCATCAAAATTAGGATCTGCCCATTCTGGTTTGTCACCAGGACGATACTTCCAAGTTTCAGCAAACCAGTTTGAATTATTAAGTTTGCTATCTAAAGTTAACTGACGGATTTCGTCGTTAGAGATAGGCTTGCTGTCTTGTGCAGATACTATAGGTATTAATTCAAGAAAGAGTAAGATAAAGATAGATAATGTCGTGAGGTATTGTTTCATAAGAAATTACATCTGTACACAAAAGAGATGTACACAAAAGAGATTTGTCCAAGATATTCGTCATCAAACCTAACAATACTATAACAAATTTTATTTATTAGTAGCAATGTATTTATACCATTTATATAAATTATTGTCTCATTAGGCGATTATAATGGTAGTTATTCTTCAGGACACAAACTGAAAGTTTGTGCTACAAAAAGAGACATTTTCAATTAGAAATGGTATTATTTCAGAAGAAAGTCAAAATGAAATCACGATACAAATTAATTGTTATTCTCACCCAGTGTGCCAAAATGACACAATCCATGTCTTGCCTAAGAAGATTTTGACAAAATGTCACTGTTGCAAGATATAATAAATGAAACAAAAACACCCGGATTGCGTGTACGTCTACATTCCTTGTTTTGGCACGTATTTTGCTAATAGATAATATGCTAATAGATTAATATAGGTAATAAGAATTCGGGTTATTAGTTATTAGAATATAATGCCCGTTTAACGTTTTATTTATCCATAGGAGGAAATATAAGGTATGGCACTAATACCCCTTGGCGATCGAATCCTCGTCAAACGTTCTGAAGAAAACGAACAGACTACCAGTGGTGGGATCATAATCCCAGATACCGCTAAAGAAAAACCTCAAGAAGGTGAAGTTGTCGCAGTTGGCAAAGGTCGGATACTTGACAACGGTGAAAGACAAGCTGTTGACGTAGCAGCTGGTGACAAAGTCTTGTTTGCAAAATATGGCGGTACTGAAGTTACTTATGATAATATTGAATATCTCATCTTGCGCGAAGATGATATCTTAGCCAAGGTTGACTAAAATAGATAAGGAGTTACACACATGGCAGCAAAACAGTTAGCGTTTGATGAAGAAGCTCGGAATTCTATTAAGCACGGCGTTGACCAACTCGCAGAAGCTGTGAAGGTCACACTCGGTCCGAAGGGACGCAACGTTGTTCTTGATAAGAAATTCGGAGCTCCCACAATCACTAAAGATGGGGTGACAGTCGCAAAGGAAATTGAATTAGAAGACCCTTATGAAAATATGGGAGCACAGATGGTGAAAGAGGTAGCATCCAAAACAAGCGATGTCGCTGGTGACGGAACAACAACTGCTACTATCTTGGCACAATCCATTTACAGAGAAGGGTTGAAAAACGTCGCCGCTGGACACAATCCCATGGCACTCAAACGCGGTATTGAAAAAGCAGTAAACACTGTCGTTAACGCTATCCAAGGACTGAGTAAAGAAGTTTCAGAAAAAACTGAAATATCTCAAGTCGCAGCTATCTCTGCAAACAACGACAACGCAATTGGCGAACTCATTGCAGATGCAATGGATAGAGTCGGTAAAGACGGTGTTATCACCGTTGAAGAAGCGAAAAGTCTTGATACTAACCTTGACGTCGTTGAAGGTATGCAGTTCGACCGTGGTTACTTGTCACCCTATTTCGTGACTGACCCTGACCGCATGGAATCAGTTTTAGAAGATGCTGTGATATTGATTCATGAAAAGAAAATCAGTAGTCTTCAGGATATTAGACCCCTGCTTGAACTTATCGCTCAACAAGGTAAACCACTATTGATTATTGCAGAAGATGTTGAAGGTGAAGCACTTGCAACCGTCGTCGTCAACAAGATTCGTGGCGTCCTCCGTTGTGCAGCTGTAAAAGCCCCTGGTTATGGTGACCGAAGAAAGGCTATGCTTGAAGACATCGCCGTATTGACCAATGGTCGCGTCATTTCTGAAGACCTCGGCATCAAACTGGAAAACGTCACTTCAAATGACCTTGGTAGTGCAAAACGCATTGTTATTGACAAAGATAACACTACGGTTGTTGAAGGTGAAGGGAGTACAGAAGCAATTCAAGGACGTATTGACCAGATCCGTCGTCAGATAGAAGATACTACCTCAGACTATGACCGTGAGAAATTGCAGGAACGTCTTGCTAAACTCGCCGGTGGTGTTGCTGTAATAAATGTCGGAGCCGCAACCGAAGTTGAAATGAAAGAGAAGAAGGCTCGCGTAGAAGACGCAATGCACGCCACACGTGCCGCCGTTGAGGAAGGCGTTGTGGTCGGTGGTGGTGTCGCACTTGTTAGAGCACAAGATGCACTCTCAGCACTTGAACTTGAAGATGCTACAGAGCAGGTAGGTGTCTCAATCGTCACCCGTGCACTTGAAGATCCACTTCGTCAGATTGCTAAGAACGCTGGAAAAGAAGACTCAGTGATTATTGCAAAAGTCAAAGATGAAGGTGGAAACGTCGGGTATGATGCACGTGAAGAGCGATTCATTGATATGTTTGAAGCCGGCATACCAGACCCGACAAAGGTTGTACGTGTCGCACTTCAAAACGCAGCAAGTATTGCTGGATTAATGATTACTACCGAAACACTCATCGCTGAGATACCTGAGAAGGAAGCAGCAGCTCCTCCAATGCCACCCGGTGGTGACATGTACTAAAATAGGTTTTCCTCATAAAGAATAGACAAGCTAACTCATTAGGATGGGTTTATGAGGAAGGTCAAAACAAGAAAGCCGTTGGATTTGAATCCAACGGCTTTCTTTTGTTACGCGATTCATCTCGGTAGGTGTGGTTTCTTAACCAATTGCAGAATAGCAAACGCGTATTCTGCCTAATACCAATAAAACAAGAGAAATCCAATTAATTTGGTATAAATCCGACCGCTTTCTTTTTTAAGGTGTCTTTTCAGCAAACCCGAATAACTGAATCTCTGCAATTTTCGCTGGTGCTTTTAAAGGTCCGGACACTTTGTAAACATATCTACCTCGCCTTACTTTTCCACTTGCAGTAACTTCGTTTTCTCTGTCAACCTTTAGGTTCTTTCGCTTTTGCGCGCCATCATCTGTCGTCGCCCGGACGACTAATTTGATTGCATCCGTGGTATAAGAAGGATTAATGCTAATTTCAAAGATCGGTTTATGTTTACCCTTATGCTCCTGTATAATTTTCCATCCACCAGTAGAATCTCGCGCCATCAACTCAAACTCTTTCAAATTAGAGGAATGAATTACAACCCTATGAATTGTCTTCTTTTCTGACAATAAAACAATAGATTCAGATGGTATATACAAATCTACCTCTAAATTTCCTGATTTACGAACGATCTGAGATTGTCCGACAGTCTGAAGTAAACCATCAATGATCAATGGATCATTTGATCTTGAGCCATCCATCTGCGCGTAGTTCTCACTCCATTGTTGACTAATAACACATGAAGAAAGCAGTAAAGTGATAAGAATCGGTATTAGCATAATGTTTCTAATTGGGTTGTGATGCACTTTTTCCATTGATTGATCCTCCCTGTTTGTATTTTAGTTCAAAACTTTTTTTTAGTTTGTTCAATCTGTTTTAGAATATCAGATTTTTCCAATTTCTGAACATCAAATTGAAGTTTCTTAAAGAATGGTACTAAGTCTTCACCAGCTACTTGACTGAAATAGTAAACAACAAAACTCGTAGAGACTGATCCTGAGAGTTTTTCATGTAATCTGTCCTTTTGCATCAAATCAAAGACCTTTATATAAAAATCATGTCCGTATCGTTTCCGCAGTTCAGATACAACAGAATAGGCGTAGTTATAGCGCCACATGGTGAGTGCTCCTCCAGTATCTGCGTGTCCACCCCAGTTTTCCAATTGATTCATACCTTTGTTGTCAAGTTTTAAGTTACGCTCAAGATTATCAAATTTGACAAACTGACGGTCTCTTCCATATTCTCTCTGCATTAGTACAGCAATACCTTCTGAAAACCACACTGGAAGATAATAGATATTTGTAAACGCATGAGTCAATTCGTGAATTCGTGTACCTATAGACTGGTACATATTGATTGGAAAATCTATTTGAATCGCTGAAATCTTTTTTACCAATTCTCCGCCTACTACGGCTTCCCTACTCTGTGTTCTTGTTGTTGCGACTCTTGTGGTGCCTAAATAAGTATGATGAAGAATTACTTTTATTTGATGCTCTGGTTTAAATCCAAATATATCATACATTGCCTCGTAAAGACTTTCCATGTAACTCATTGCACTGATAGCATAACTTTTCCTCTCAGCCACTTCATCAAACTCGTCCTGAGCTTGTAAATTTTCGGCAAAAGTCAGCCCATAATGATCACTTTCACCGTGCAATGCTTGCTCATCAACTTTAATGTTTGCCTTTGAAGGTTTAAGCAGGAATAAGTCTGGTTGTTTTCTTTCTTGTAGTCTTTTTTCTCTGCGCTGTTGTGCTTCATTAAGAACAGTACACCCTATAAATAGAGGACATAAGATAAAGATTGCGATAAAATAAGTGGCAATCTGAGTATGCTTTTTCATGAATCAATCCTATTTTTTTATATTTTAATATGAGGTTTGTTGGGTCACTAACTTGTTTAAGTTTTGAGGTATTTTACTTCACTCTTACTATTTCTGGAAAGGTACCGCTTTCGTTTTATCACCGATACGATGCATCGTAATTTCTTGCTCAATTGTTGGGTCAGGTAAACCCGTTTCTTCTAATCGTTTCTTCAGAAAAGCCTCCATGTTGTCCTTCAGTTTAGAAACGACATCATCTGCTTCCTCAGCGAGATTGTAAATCTCATCAGGGTCATCTTCAAGATCGTAGAGTTCAACATCAGGTGTGTTGTAAACTTCAGGAGTACCACCGGTTTCAACAATGAGTTTCCATTTCGGCGTTTGCCATCCACGCTTTTTCATCCACCCACATTCTGTTAGATATATCTCATTACATGAACCATCTTCTGTACCATTCTCAATTATTGAGCGTAGACTCTTCCCTTCCATCTTTTCACGTTCTGCCAATGTAATCTCTCCTGCATAATCCAAAACTGTAGGCGCAATGTCCTTAAGCGTGACCAATCCATTGAGCCGTTGTGCTTTCGGTATAACTGCAGGACAGTGCAGTATCAATGGTATATGACAATTTGTCTGATATAATCCATGATGATCGTACCAAAGTTGATGTTCATCAAGTTCTTCACCATGATCAGCAGTAATAACCAGAAGCGTTTCCTCCATTAACCCACAGTCTTGTAAGTATTGGAAAAGTTGCGATAAAGACGCATCCATATATGCGATAGAAGCATCGTATTGCGAGTTCACATACCTGATGTCAGTCCAGAGTTGTTTTCTTGATATGTTGTCTGGATCGTCAGGATCCGGTTTACACATCCACTGCCGAAAATAATCGGTGAAAGGTTCACATGCATAGACAGCATCCATACTTCGATTATTCGGGTCACATTCATCCCCACTGTAAAACATCCTTTCAAATGGAGCAGGCGGTAAATAGGGTGTGTGAGGATCCCAATAGTGCAAAAATGCAAACCAAGGTTTGTCTTGAGATTGTGCTAACTCCAGAAGTTCTATTGCAGTCTTATTTACTGCCTCTGCTTTACGCGCATTAAGATAACGCGATTCCCATTTGTAACCTCTATAAACATCTTCAGCAAATCCTCTTTGAAACCAACGTCCCAAATTGTCCGCTGCAACTGTAAAGTACCCAACTTCACTCAATAATTCGGGTAAAGTTTTTATGCTCTCAGAAAGGTCTAATTGTCCGCCTTGAGTAATAATCTGATGCGTCAAAACATCCTTTCCCGTGAACATCGTCGTATGTGCGGGATGGGTTGGTATATGTGGACTAATACAACTTTCAAAGAGAGTTGCATCTGAAACAATTGAATCCACATGAGGAGTTGTCAGATTATAATGACCATAACAACTCATACTTGATGCTCGTAAGGTATCTAATGAAAATAGTATGATATTTCGCATAATCCTGCTCCGATGGACTGTCTTCCATATTAAGTGGCACACCACAAAATGATGGATGTTGCAACCTTTTCAGTTAATCTGCTGCAGCCATGTCAATTGCCGAAACTTGCGCACTTCGTATAGATTCAGCAAGATATGTTATACCTTCCGGAATGTCTTCAATATTACAATATGCATACGCGAGTCTAATCGCCTTCACCGGATCCCCTGCATAATGGAATGCACTCCCGTTACTATAACCGACACCTCTCGCTGATGCTAATTCGTTCAATTTTTTCATATCAGTTGATTCAGGTAAGTCTATCCATAGGAATAGACCCCCGCGGGGTTCCGTCCAAGTACAGAGGTCGCTGACATGTTCCTCAAGTGTATCTATCACCGCACGACACTTTGTTCCGACTGCAGTGTTCGTCGTTTTAAGATGTGCATCAAGGTTTTCTTTGAAAAACTCAGCAACGATTGAACTTGCAAGTGCACTCGTTCCACCATCCCAACGATTTTGGTGGATCATTCCATAGTAAGGTTGTTTAGCGACGAAATAACCTTGTCGTACGCCTGCGCCTAATATCTTGGAGAATGTAGCGATGAAGATAACACGGTTTGATTTATCTAACTTATATAAAGAAGCTGGGGTTGGGTTAGGGACGAAGTCAATATCTCCATAGCAGTCATCTTCAACAATTAATGTGTCGTATTCCTCTGCTAATTCCAACATACGTTGCCGTCGATCTAAGGAAAGGATGGCACCAGTAGGGTTCTGATGGTTTGAAGTGGTATATATCAGTGAAGGTGTGACATTTTGTCGCTTTAGATCTTTTAACTTTTCCTCCAGTGCGTCCATTTTCATCCCATCAATATAATCCATCGGTATACCAACGATATTAGCTTTAAGATGACGCATTATGCCAAGTGTGCCGCTATATGTAAATTCCTCTGTTAAAACGGTATTTCCTGGTTGAATAAACGTGCCTAACACGAGATCCAATGCCTGCATGGAACCTGAAGTGATAGATGTGTTTTCAATCGGAAGTGGAACACCTTCTCTCCGCTCAAAACGAATTGAAGCAAGTTCACGCAAGCCACGGTATCCAGATTCACCAGGATAATTCACCAATTCTCCACCCAATTGTCTAAGTGCTTTTTCACTTGCCTTAATCAATCCTTCTGTAGGAAAAGTATTTGGGTCAGGTCTACCACCTGTAAATGCAAAATCTTTCATAGAGAGTCTCCTAACTAAATTCTTGATAATTCCATACTGACATTGTTATAACCTAAGTTGCAACATAGTAGCATAATCTGTTAGATTGTGTCTGTGAGTGCGTAAACTGACAGTTTACGCTACAAATGCGTGCTAAAAAGACGGTGTTTCCAAGTCTAAGTCTTGTAGGTAACAACTTAGGTTATTATAGCACTATTACTGATAGAAATACAATCAAATAACCCTGATTAAAATGAACTCAGCAGTCTCGTTTGCTTTTAGCTTCAGAAAAACCATACTAAAAAAGCACAAGTGATGTGGTTTCGGAGAATACGCAGTAAACGGCATTGGCATTTTTCAATCCCCGTTAGTTGTTTGGTTTCACGGTGAAGTTTTTCAATCTTCCAGCGCACGCCACACACCTCTTGTACGACGGACACTTGCGATTGATTATGGTCATTTGCAATATAATCCGACGTCGTTTGGACACCACCCGGAAGACTTTAACCTTATGATCTTTGGGGAACTTGTTGAGTTTGAAGCGTTTTGCCTGATTGCTGTTCTGTGTCGCTCCACTCTAAACTATCAAGGCGTTGATAAGGTTTTGTACCGTTAGAATTATCTACAAGACGGTTCACTTTTAGCGGACAATAGTACTTTTTACCAAGACTTTCTATGAATAAGATAAGGGGGAAGTTGCATTTAGTCTTTTTGGGATTAGTTAAATTTCCTATAATAACTCATTTTACAACTCAAGTAATTCTTTTATCATAATTTCGCTCTGGCTTAGTTGCGTAGCAGCTTCTTTTAGTAGATTAAAAGATTCTGTTACACTTCGTTTGATCGTGTCTTGTTCCATTTTAGGAATAAATGGAATCGGAAAGTCTAAAATATACTTTTCATTCAAAGTTGGATAAGAAGTCCAAATTGCACCTTTTAATGACCATTCTAAGAAATGTCCGGATCGTAAAAGAGATAATAATGTTTCTTTGTTTATTTGTCCATTTTCTCGTAAAATACAGAAGGCACTCGTTCCAATCAAACCATCTTCTTGAACAATCGTAATAGCATTTCTATAGGTTCTGACCTTAGAAACAATTAAATCTCCTTTTCTTAAAATGCGTTTTCCGCCACTGGGCAATTCTTTTCCTAACATTTCTTGAGGGATTATGTTTCCAGTATGAATATCAACACTACCTATTTCTACATAACGGTAAAGATTTTCTGGCTTTATAATAGGACTTTCTTTGGAAAGAGCGAACTCATTCTTAATAAGAGTATGTCCGTTTGAATGGCTTTGCATTAATGTCTCAATTTTTTCGTGTTTTGGGTGGAAGTGATAAGCGTCTATACGTTTGGCATTCATCACTTCTAAATAACTTTTCTCATAAGTATTAGGTAGAGGTTTCCAACTTTCTGCGTCTGGATCGGCGAAGGAAAGGTTAACCTTTTTCGCCCATTCAATAAACGATTCGGCTATCCCTTTATCCAAATGTCCGTCATGGTTATGTAAATCGTGGTCAATAATTACATGCCCGTTATCATCTAACAAGTTCATACCGTTTGATTCCTTAACATGCTTGTAGTTCCCTGAACTATCTTTACCGCTTTTCTTACTTGTTGCGAAAAAGATAGGGTAATCATCTACTTTCGGGCAATAATCAGCAGCATTTTTGTCATTATTCCACTTTTGAAGGAATAAAATACCAGTTTTTGTGTCGGTATGAGGTTTAAAGGTATACTCATCTAAACTGACAACAGCTAAGATTCGGGCATGTTTCGTGACATATTCTCGGATTCTCTGATAGGTCGGAGCTCCAAGTTTACCTTGTGGCAAAACAATTGCCATTCGTCCCCCAGGCTTTAAGAAGTCAAGGTTACGCTCAATAAATAAAATTTCACGTCCGACTTGGTTTGAAACTTCGCCTTTTGCATTGGTGGCGATATTGTAAAGTTGAAGGATACGACTTTCCTTAATAGCACCAGCAAACGGAGGATTTGCCATTAGTAAATCAAATTTGAATTGCCTATTGTCATCTTTGGTAACACGTAAATTCTCAAGTCTCTGAAACCCCTCATTGTATGTATTTAGCCAATTTCTGTTCTCTGTGCGTTCATTCCAACGCTCAAAATCCAGTGTGTTTAGTTCCAGAACGTTTGATTTGCCGTCACCAGCGATTAAGTTAAGTGTTCGGGCAACTCTAACCGTTTTTTCGTCAAAATCAATGCCAAATACTCTCAGAATATCCTCTTTATATTCATCTGTTATTTCTGTATTTGTAAAAAGATTGCCCGTAAGTTTGAAAATAGTATGCACAGGAAATCCACAACTTCCTGCGGCTGTGTCAATCATATATTCTCCGCGCTTTGGATTCAACATTAGCACAGACATATCAATAATGTGTCGTGGCGTAAAGTATTGCCCTTTTTCACCCTTTGCTGACTTATTAACAAGATATTCAAATGCCTCGTCTAAAATAATGAGATTTGAATTGAATAACTTGACATCTTGTAAACTGGATACACATATTGCTAAATGGCTATCTGTAAGTTCGAATTTTGCATCATTAGAAAAAACACCTTGCCATAAACTTTTTGCTTTTTCAAAGAGCTCTTGAATTTTCTCTTTGAGTTCAGGTTCACTTTGTCCAGTATTTCTGAACCTCATTTCTCTAAATAAATCATTGGATATATCGACTATGTCTATATTCTCACCTTGACGGCGTTCTATGTACTCTTTGTCCTTACGACTCTCGTATTCATCATAGAGTTTTGTGAAGATGAGCTTAAAAACTTCTTCAAAAACATCTACTCCAGCATTGGCAAACACTTCATCTTCAAGTTCCAAGATAACTTCTTTCAAGGTCTTACGTTCTTTAGTCAATTTATCCTTAAGGATAAGTTCTTTAAGTGTAAATCGCTCTTTGAGTATATCTTCCAATTTCTGGTCCGCATTGGGTATATTTGGAATATCCTCAAAATAATTCGGAGGTTTGCGGTGATAGTAAGAAATTTGTTCTCCATTAGTCCATACCCCCATAGGCGCACCTGTTGCATTACAATATGAACGGAGCTGATCTTTACCGTCCTTGAGGTTGGGTTTTTTAACCTCAACTATAATATCCACAACTCTTGGGTCTTTTTCATTTAGAACAACAATGTCTGCAAACTTTTTTGCTCTTCCCATATTGATAGCATGTTCAACCTTTATCCGATTTTTAGGATAGTCGTATTCATCTTCATTAATAAGTAATCTCAAATAGAGTTGACGGATAAGTTCCTCTGGTTTTAAATTGACTTGCTTATCCCGAATAGGGCAGTAAACTAAATACTTTCTCTTATCTGATTTCTGAATTTCATATCCAGTTTCAGACTCGGGAGATATATCCATTTGACTGGATTTATCTATATTCTCATCTTCCCGTATAAAAATGTCTTTGCTTAAATATTCAAGTTCATTGTCATTGAACAAAGAACGACTATAATTGCTGTCTTTTATGACTTTTGCAATAACCTCCTTGATATTTAGCGTGGTTTTTTCACTCACAATAATGATTCTCCTTTGGTAGTTTCATACTCTCAACGGTAAACTTTGTCTAAACCGATGCTAACTGCTGGCAAGCCCAAAACTACTTATTACAAAACTTTATATCAATAATATGTTAAGACACCATCCCAACGGACTATCGGATCATTATCTTCTGCTGGATGTTCTTTCAAAATAAGTTCTAATACTCCGCTTGATTGCTGAAAGGATTGGTTTCTCGACATTGTATGTGATGAATACCCATCAAGTGAGAAACTCTCTTTTTGGATTCTAATGTTTTCTACGGAATACCTCTCATTTTCAAAAGGTATGGTTTGGACTGTAGCGTGAACTACAAATTCCGCAGCACTAAACAGTGTCATGTCTGGATCAACAACAGAATCCTATTGTCTGATGTAAACTCACAAGGATGCTATTCGTTTTGATTATAATAAAATTATAAGGGGTGTTCCCTTAGACTATCCCAAAATAACATATTCTTATGTATGCAAAAATTGACAGTCTACAGGGATGGTTTACAGGTGTGTCAACCAAAAGAGAAGTGATTAGGCAACTCGCCCTATAGGGATGCTGGTTCCCATTTTACCTAACAGAAAGCGATACTTTCTGGTATAATAGAAACCAGCTCTGTCATATCTGTGTTATGGCAGTGCTAAGCGTCGCTGGTGTTGCTGCACCATGCGGCGCACCTAAAAAAATTAGGAAGCAGCCCTGACGTAATCCACTCGCCTCGTGAATTTCAAACGTCAAAGAACATTTTAGCAAATATCACAAATATTTGCAACAATATTTTTCTGACTTTTATTTGTCTGTGTTTCCGCGCCTGCCGCATACATATCAACGCATATACAAACTTCCGTACTTTCATCATATTTAACAAGAAACAAGAATTGTTTTGTTAGAGAGAAAAGGATGCACAGGATTGTCTCTAACGCATTTTTTGTAAATGGTGATTCAGGAAACTGACAGGATGGATTTCAGGCACAATCTAACAGAATGTCTACAAAGAAAATATAAGCACAAGCTAAAAGAATGTCTATTAAATGTCCAAAACCCTGCACTCCAGCGGAGTGCTATGCCTTGGATCGTGCCGATATGGAAACGCTGCCAAAATATATATATACACCCTTATTGCAACAATACATTGACTTTTCATAATCTTCATGATAAAATATGCGTAAAATAAAATGTGAGGTAGGGAAATGACAAAGATCGGTATTGTTGGTGCATCCGGCTATAGCGGAAGCGAATTGCTAAGGTTCTTAGTTAACCACCCAGGTGAATTAAGTGTAGAACTAACGACTTCCGAAACCTATGCAGGTCAACGTGTTGACCGCGTCTTACCTCATCTAAGAGGTTTTATAGACCTTGAATTTGAACCATTAGACATAAATTCACTAAAAGAACGAGTTGATGTTGTGGTGTTGGCAGTACCGCACAAAATCGCAATGACTTATGCACCACAGATTATCTCACAAGGATTACGTGTCGTAGATTTCAGTGCAGATTACAGACTATATGACGCTGAGACATATAATGAATGGTACGACGAAACACACTCCAGTGTTGAACTGATTCAAAATGCAATCTACGGTTTGCCTGAACGATATCGTGAGAAGATTCGTGAAGCACAGTTGGTGGCGAATCCGGGATGTTACCCAACAAGTGCTATTCTTGCAACTATGCCACTCCTAAACCAGAAACTTATTGAAATGGACTCTATTATTGTTGATTCAAAATCTGGTATTTCTGGTGCAGGACCGAAACCCAAAGATACAACCCATTTCCCGAATCGCGAATCTAATCTTGTCGCATACAACATAGGAAAACACAGACATACACCAGAAATTGAGCAAGAGTTAAGCGCAGTAGCGGGAAAAAAAGTTACTGTCACTTTCACACCACACTTAATTCCTATGACCCGTGGAATTCTTAGTACCGTTTATGCACGTTTAACGCAACCACTTGATTCTGAAAAGTTGCTCGAAACCTATAAGACCTTTTATCAAAGCGAACCGTTCATCCGAGTACTTGACGACGACGAATATCCGCAGACTAAAGCCGTACTTGGGAGCAACTATTGCGATATCGGTATTGCAGTTGACAAACGGACTCAACGGGTGGTTGTCATGGCAGTGATCGATAATCTTGGGAAAGGGGCTGCAGGTGCTGCCGTGCAAAACCTCAACTTGATGTTTGGCTACAACGAAACAGATGGATTAAAAAATCCCGGTCTGATGCCATAGCAATGGTAGAAGAAACAATCTGTGATCCATAGCAAGCACTATTTTCAATGAAACTTATGATTGTCGCAGGTGAACCATCGGGAGACCTGCACGCCTCACATGTCGTAAATGCCATCAAAACACAACAACCAAGAATAATCCTTAACGGTATGGGTGGGGACATGATGGCTGAAGCAGGTGTCTCCTTGGATATACACATCCGTGATTCTGCTGTGATGGGGTTTGCCGATGTTTTGACTGTACTTCCAAAATTTCTCAAAAAATATACATTATTAAAGAAAAGCATCCTGCAACATCAACCAAATGCACTGCTCCTTGTAGATTTTGCTGAGTTTAACATGCCGTTGGCAAAGTTTGCATATAAACAGAATGTACCCGTAATCTACTACATTCCTCCAAAGGCGTGGGCTTGGCGTGGAGGTAGAGCAAAAAAACTCTCTAAACGTGCCAACATCATTGCATCTATATTCCCATTTGAAACAGAATTTTATAGAAACGCTGGAGCACCAGTAGAATTTGTCGGACATCCATTGGTTGACTTTGCAACATCCGACCTTACACAAAAACAAGCAATAGATAAACTTGGGTTAAACAGTGATACACTTGTCATCGGATTAATGCCAGGTAGCAGGCGTTCCGAAGTGCAACGTCATCTTCCTATTATGCTAAAAGCTGCTGTAAACATACACGGAATAATCCCAGATACAGATTGGATTTTGCCTGTTGCACCGGGTATTTCAGAAGAACTTATTGAAAACTGTAAGGAAGGAATTGAAGGAATTCCTGCTATCAAACTTATACAAGACGAAACTTATACTGCCATGCGGTCAGCAACCGTAATGCTGATCTCATCTGGCACGGCAACACTTGAAGCCGCATGCATTGCTACACCGATGATTATTGTATTTCGCACCTCTTGGCATAATTGGCGAATAATTAACGCACTAACGCCTTTAGAACACAGTGGACTCCCAAATCTCATAGCGAACAAACAGATCGTTCCAGAACTTCTGCAAAGTAATTTTACACCTGACACTCTGACAGAACACACCTTAGACCTACTACAGAATCCTACCAAACGGGACGAGCAACGGGAAGCACTTATTTCGGTGCATCAACAATTAGGAACGTCCGGTGCAGCAGAAAGAACCGCACGGTTAATTTTGGAACAGATTGAATCCTCACACAACACATACAAATGAAACGAAGACTCTACACATTCATTACTACGAAACAGACCGGTATTCTTCCTACGTTGTTTCGTATAATGTTATTTCCGTTCTGTTTGCTTTACGGTGTTGTAATACAAATAAGGAATTTCTGCTATAATACTGGGGTAATCAAACAGAGGAAACTACCTTGCCAGGTAATTAGTGTCGGTAATATTATTGCTGGCGGTTCAGGTAAAACACCTGCTGTTGCAGCAATTGCAAAACAATTTCAGAATGAAGGTAGGACGGTTGCATTACTTCTCAGGGGATATAAAGCCAAGAACAAAGATGAGGTAATCTTCGTCTCAGACGGTGAAAAACAGCTCTGCTCAAGAGAAGAATGTGGGGATGAAGCGGAAATGCTTGCACAACAACTTACGAATATCCCAATTGTCATTGGTAAACAACGTCACCTTTCTGGATTAGCTGCTTTGAATCGCTTTGAATGTGACTTGTTAATCCTTGATGATGGTTTTCAACATCGTCAATTGTCTCGTGATCTTGACATTCTCACGATTGATGCGACAAAACCCTTCGGTACCGGGGCACTGCTGCCGATTGGAACATTGAGAGAACCTAAATCTGCGATACAGCGCGCAGATGTAATTTTGCTTACACGCACCGATGCTATCAGTGCAAATACCGAAGAACTAAAATCTACACTGAACAGATACGCACAGAATACACCAATCTTGGAAAGTATACATCAACCTACAACGCTTTATAGGTTAAGTCAAAATGGAAAAACGACAACAATTCCGATTGGTACTATAACAAACAAACGACTGCTGGCTGTGTGTGGAATCGGCAATCCGACTGCATTCGTTGCAACATTGGAAAAGTATAACCCAGAAACTGTGGAATTGTTCGCTTTTCCTGACCATCACACCTATACAGAATCAGATTTACGTCAAATTGAACAACGCATGAAACTATGTGATTCTGAGTTAGTCATCACTACACAGAAGGATGAACGGAAGTTAACTTCAATGGCTTCAGATTTACCGATCGTTGTTTTGGCTATTGAGTTGGTCATCACTGAAGGAATTAACATTCTCAAGGAAGCATTGGTTCATCAATAGAACGCAATTAGAAGGGTATCGGTTCACCTTGTTGCGTAGTCATTTCAGCATAGAGTTTTTGTAAACGTTCTGTCATTGGTCCCGGTTCTCCCGTTCCGATCTGTCTACCGTCAACTTCTAAGACTGGACTCAACTCACCAACAGTACCCGTTGTGAACATTTCGTCTGCTGTATATACCTCTGTCAAGGACACGTTCCGTTCAACTAAGGGAATCTGAGACTTATGCGTTAGATAGATGACATTGCCTCGTGTAATCCCAGGTAGACAACTATCGGCATGTGGTGTTAGAACCTCACCCTTTTTCACTATAAATATATTTGTCGCATTGGTTTCAGAGACAAAACCAAAAATGTCTAACATAATTGCATCGTCAACGCCAGCAACGTTTGCTTCAATTTTGGCAAGGATGTTGTTTATAAGATTGTTATGATGAATTTTAGAATCTACACATTGTGCCGGATTTCGTCGAATAGCAGATGTAATCAACCGAACTCCACTACTTGCATATATCGGTGCCTTCCATTCTGCCAATACAATTAGACATGTACCGTACTGATTTACGTGTGGATTCATGCTGGAGGTTATTTTCTTCCCACGACTGAGCGTCAATCTGATATGGACTTCGTCGCGCATCCCATTTGCTTTAAGTGTATCAAAGATAGCAGTTTTGATTTCATCGCGCGTTGGGATTCCCTCAAACGCCATTGCATGTGCTGAGTCCAATAATCTGTCAAGGTGTGCATCTAAGGCAAATATCTTCCCGTCATAGATCCTTAATCCTTCCCATACGCCATCTCCACCTTGTGCAAGACTATCAAATACGGAGATTTTAGCTGCTTCACGGGGCAGTAATTCCCCTCCGACATGGATCATTATGTTTTCATTTCGGGGATCAGGTAATTGTGGTTGCATACGTTTTCCTTTCTTTCAATGCGATAATGATTGTCAGCATCAGCATATCAAAAAATAACTACACTGTCAATTCTAATCTTGTGTTGGGTGTGTAAATACTTTGTCACTCAATTTGTCAGAATCGCGGATTATAGCGGATGACACGGATTGCGCGGATTATTGGCTTGGAACTTCAAGGATGTATGCGTAGGATAAGCATTTTTGCACAACAGATAGACAATCAGCAAACGATTCAGTAGAGGACATTCCTTGTGAGTAGTACCTTGAAACACAAACTCAACAATCCGCACCTATCTATGTAACTGGGACGTCATCCGTGATAATCCGCGATTCTGACAGTTAAGTGGCAAAATCAATACGCCTCCGTTTATGTACATAGCACTCCGCTGGAGTGCAGCCCGTTGACAATCCTTTTTCTATAGACATATTGCTCCGCTGGAGCAAGGGAGCAGCGGTCCTTTTTCTTCAGTGACAAAAACTTTACACACCCCTTGCGTTCATCAGGAATATTAAGTTTTAAAAACTATCAGTCATCAAGTTATACCATTTCTAATTGACAAATTATCATAAATAAACTGTAGGTCGGGTAGAGTGGAGCGAAACCTATAGCTGTAAACTTAAGAAAACGTCGGAGTTCTTATGAATCATTCCGAATCCTTATGGCTATTGGGATTGTTTGCTCTTTAGTCCCATAGGGACGATATGTTTATAGAAAACGCTGTCGCCACCCCCTCTTGAGTTCCGTATGAAGTTAAAATAATTAAACGGGTGATAACCCAACATACCGCAAGAGGCTTTCTGAACCACCTATGAACTGTTCCATAAATGCCATGACCCGTTGTTGAAGGTTCTCCCATTCATCAGTGAGACGGTGTAAATGTAAAATAGCTTGTCGCGCTTGTCTCCATAGTTTTTCAATCGGGTTTGTCCAAGGCGCATAGGTCGGTAGTTGTACTATCTCTATTGGTAGCTTAGGCAGTTTTTCTATTTTTGAATTACCTTTCTCCCAACTCGGTGGGAGGGGTTTATCAAACGCCGAGTTTTGTGGCAAAAGTGCTTCCAAGAGACGCACATGGAGGTGAATAGGGCGATTATCTTGGATCATATAAATGTGTTTAGCATGAGGGTATCGCTCACAAACTTCTGTGTAAAACGCATGAGTTGCTAACACGGTGGCCTTCTCTACTTGCTGGTAAACGACATCGCCAGTGTGTGGGTTCAGGGCGCCGATCCCGACGCAGACCTGATCCGAACCCAAACCCTGATGTGCCAAAGGTTTTTTCGTACCACGCTGCGTCCAATCCTTGGCTATGGTGGGGCGTCGGTGAAAAGAAAACTCGTCTTGGTAGAGCGCAACATGGGTATCACGGTTTTGCTCCACTATTTCTAATGACTGTTTGACATATTGCATTTTTTGCTCATAGGCAGCATCAGGACTATGGATATAAGCTCTACCACGCTTGTAGCTAAGACCGTATCGTGAGAGAATCTGACGCACACCCTGCAAAGTCAGGTCATTAAGCCAGGATATTGATACTCTGATCTCTTTTAGCGTCCAGCGCGTCTGATGTCCCGAGGTGGGGGCTGGTGGTCTGCCCACAAGGGTTCGCAGCTCATTTTCAGCGTCTTCTTCAGACATCGGCGCATACGAAGGTTTTCTGCCTCTGCCCGGTTTCTGATAGAGGCCTTGGATACCTTGCTCGCGAAAACGGCGCAACCAGTCATAGACAGTATCGGGTTTTCGTTTTTTCAACAGACCATTTAGTGCTACATTATGCGGGGACATACCTGAGCCGATCTTCAAGATTGCAGCGGCACGCTCGCGTATATAAGATTGTTTCCCATTATCGCGAAGTTTGTGAAGGGCGTCTTGTTGTTCATCAGTGAGGTCAAGAACGTGTCGTTTTGCCATAATAGTGTTCCTCCTTGATGAACATTATAGCACATTTTTAGAAATACCTGATTTATTTTTTTAACTTCATTAGGAACGGCATATTTATTGTTGATGTTCTTATAAACATATCGTCCCTACGGGACTAAAGAGGGTTTGTATAACGTTTAACTATAAACATATCGTCCCTACGGGACTGAAGAGGCTTTCTGACATCGAATATTCCTTAAGTTTACACATATAGGTAGAGCGGAGCGAAACCCGACCTACGAAATAATGTTACATAATCATTTAGAAATGGTATTACTATAAAGAGTTCCTACTTACTCATTAAAAAGACGCAGTGCGTTCTCGGCGGCAGTTTTAGCAGCTACATCCCCTGCTTTTAACGCAAGCTGTAAAGCAGTCTGTATGTCTTGCTTCGCTGCCGAGGTCCGACCTAACTGATACTTTACAATTCCCCGATTGATGTATGCATTGACAAAATCAGGTCTTAGTCGGATAACAGTGTCATAATCTGAAATCGCTGCAGCATGTTGGCCTAACTGAGTCTTAGAAATTCCTCGATTGATGTATGCATTGACAAAATCAGGTCTTAGTCGAATAGCAGTGTCATAATCCTCAATCGCTTCAGTGTGTTCTCCAAACCGCCGCTTCACATTTCCTCGATTGTAGTATGCATCGGCAAGATCAGGTTGTAGTTGAATAGCGGTGTCATAATCCACAATCGCTGCAGCGTCTTCTCCTAACTGAGCATTCGTAATTCCCCGATTGTTGTATGCATCAGCATAATCAGGTTTGAGCCGAATAGCTGCGTTAAAATCAGAGATCGCTGCAGCGAATTGTCCTAACTGAACCTTCGTAGTTCCCCGATTGTTATATGCTTCGGCATAATTAGGTTTGAGCCGAATAGCTGCGTTAAAATCAGAGATCGCTGCAGCGAATTGTCCCAACTGAACCTTCGTAATTCCCCGATTGATGTGTGCCATTACAAAATCAGGTTTGAGTCGGATAGCTGCTGTATAGTCTTTGATTGCCCCCGCGTAATCGTTTAAGACGTACTTCACATTCCCCCACAAGAAATAGGTCTCAGCAGATATGGTTTGTTTTCCTTGCGACAACGGTATTGCTAACTTTGACTGCTTCAGTAGTTTCTTAAGATATTCTGATGGGATGGTAAAATTGAGTTTCTGTCCACCTTCAAGCGTCATAAAGGACACGCCAATCACTTCACCTTCTTTATTTAGCACGGGACCGCCACTGCTTCCTGGTGAAATGGGGGCAGTCATCTGGATGTGTTCTTTTGCATTTTCACTTCGCTTGCTACTGATAATCCCATTTGAGAACGTGCCTTCCACTCCTTTCTGATTCCCGGCGACATAGACAGTTTCACCAGTCCGAACCTTATCGCTATCACCGAGAGAGAGCGGTCTGATACCGGACGCGGTAACTTTTAGGAGTGCCAGGTCGCTATCTTTGTCAGTTGCAGTAACGCCTTCAATGATGTATGTTGTGGACTTACCGACTAACTTTGCAGTGCCTTTTGCAGCACCTTCAATCAGGTGGTAGTTGGTAGCGATTAGATTAGGTTTCACAAAGAACCCGCTGCCGATGCCCAAAGTTTTGCCGTTTGTATCTTTCATTTCTAAATAGACTGTTGCTGTTAATGCTTTTTCGGCAATTGCTTCGGCAGGCTTCGGTGTTTGTGCGGGTGCGGTGTTTATTGTGTAAAAAAATAGAAAAACGATAATAGCGATCTGGGGATTATTCCAAAACAGTGTGTCTCTATGTTTCATTGGATACTTCCTTTTGATATTTGGCATGTAATATGTATAGTTTTTGCGATATTTTAACCATAAAGTGTTTCTACTCACTCATTATGAAAACGCAGTGCTTTCTCGTCGGCAGTTTTAAGATTTATATCACCTGCTTTTAACCCAAGCTTTAAAGCAGTGTTGAAGTCTTGCTGCGCTGCCAATGTCTGACCTAATTCAGTCTTTGCGACTCCCCGATAGAGGTATGCTTTTGCAAGATCAGGTTGTAGTTGTATAGCGATGTCAAAATCCGCTATCGCAGCAGTGTGTTGTCCTAACCGATTCTTCACAACTCCTCGATTATTGTATGCATAAGCAAGATCAGGTTGTAGTTGTATAGCGATGTCATAATCCGCAATCTCAGCAGCGTGTTGTCCTAACTCAGCCTTCGCAATTCCTCGATTATTGTATGCATAGGCATCATCAGGATTGAGCTGGATAGCGATGTCATAATCCGCAATTGCATCAGCGTATTGTCTTAATTCAGCCTTCGCAACTCCTCGATTGTAGTATGCTTCGGCATCATCAGGATTGAGCTGGATAGCAGTGTCAAAATCTGAAATTGCATTATCGTGCTGTCCTAACCGCCGCTTTGCATTTCCTCGATTATTGTATGCATAGACATCATCAGGATTGAGCTGGATAGCGATGTCATAGTCCGTAATCGCATCAGCATATTGTCCTAATTCAGCCTTCGTAGTTCCCCGATTTTTGTATGCATCAGCATAATCAGGCTTGTGCTGGATAGCAGTGTCAAAATCTAAAATCGCTGCAGCGTATTGTCTTAACTTGCCTTTCACAAGTCCCCGATTGTTGTATGCATCGGCATAATCAGGTTTGAGCCGAATAGCAGTGTCAAGATCTGAAATCGCAGTGTTAAAATCTGAGATCGTAGGAGTGTGTTGTCTTAACTCATACTTCGCAAGTCCCCGATAGTAATATGCATCGGCATCATCAGGTTTGAGTTGGATAGCTGCTGTATAGTTTTTGATGGCACCCACATAATAGCCTAAACCGTACTTCACATATCCCCACAAGAGATAGGTCTCGGCAGATATAGATTGTTTTTCTTGCGACAACGGTTTTGCTAACTTTGACTGCTTCAGTAGTTTCTTAAGATATTCTGATGGGATGGTAAAATTGAGTTTCTGTCCACCTTCAAGCGTCATAAAGGACACGCCAATCACTTCACCATTTTTATTTAGTACGGGACCGCCACTACTTCTTGGTAAAATGGGGGCAGTCATCTGCAAGTGTTCTTTTGCATTTTCACTTCGCTTGCTACTGATAATCCCATTTGAGAACGTGGCTTCCAATCCTTTCTGATTCCCAGCGACATAGACAGTTTCACCAGTCTGAACCTTATCACTATCACCGAGAGAGAGCGGTCTGATACCGGACGCGGTAACTTTTAGGAGTGCCAGGCCGCTGTCTTTGTCAGTTGCAGTAACGCCTTCAATGTTATATGTTGTAGACTTGCCGACTAACTTTGCAGTGCCTTTTGCTGCACCTTCAATCACGTGGTAGTTGGTAGCGATTAGGTTAGGTTTCACAAAGAACCCGCTGCCGATGCCCAAAGTTTTGCCGTTTGTATCTTTCATTTCTAAATAGACTGTTGCTGTTAATGCTTTTTCGGCAATTGCTTCGGCAGGCTTCGGTGTTTGTGCGGGTGCGGTGTTTATTGTGTAAAAAAATAGAAAAACGATAATAGCGATCTGGGGATTATTCCAAAACAGTGTGTCTCTATGTTTCATTGGATACTTCCTTTTGATATTGCGCATGTTATATGTAATGTTATGTATATTTTTTACGTGTCTATTCTGCGATGTGTGGATAGCCCCGTTTCTTAAAGTTACAATTGTGTCGCAAGCTTGTTGAGCAAAACTGCTGGTGTGTCATCGTAAGGATATAGCACTATATTAACATGAAAATGTGATTTTATCAAATTATAGGGCAGTGGGTGTAAAGTAATTGTCACCGTTTTGTCTGAATCGCGGATTATCGCAGATGACACGGATTGAGCGGATTTTTGGTTTGGAACTTCAAGGATGTATGTGTAGGATAAGCATTTTTGCACAACAAATACACAATCAGCAAACGATTCAGTAGAGTACATTCCTTGTGAATAGCACCTTGATACACAAATTCTACAATCCGCGACCATCTATGTAACTGTGGCGTCAACCGTGATAATCCGCGATTCCGACAGTTAAGTGGCAAAATCATTACGCGTCCGTTTATGTACAGAGCACTCCGCTGGAGTGCAGTCCACTGACAATCCTTTTTCTATAGACATATTGCTCCGCTGGAGCAAAGAGAAAATCTATTGTCCGAACCAAGATTTACAGGAGGGACAGGATAAGAGGGTGTCTGAAACAGGATAGACAAGAGGGACAGGTATCCTCACGACAGATGAAGTATAAGAAAATATTTCAGTAATTTGGCGAGGTTAGGAAGAAATCAACGGTATGAATGCCATTTAGGCATTCCCCGCCTCGCCAGCGGCATCGGGAAGGTAGGTGCAGTTTCCTAACCAATGCAGAATACCAAACGCGTATTCTGCCGGGTTTTAAAAGAAACAGAACATTACCCGATTAAATTCTTAAACTTCATACAGTTTGTGCTACATTCATTTATTATCACCTTCAACACATTAAGTTAAGTAAATATAATTTTTTTTAATGACATAAAGATGATATTGTTGTATAATGTAATGTGAGTTTGATAATAGGACAGACGCATTCCTCTTAAAGTTCCCCTTGATAAGGGGATTTAGGCGGTTAAATCACTGAAATAGCAACTTTTAACCCCCCTAACCCCCTTATCAAGGGAGGAATGTGTCCATCCTATCAAAATAAATTCTTTTATCAAACTCACGTTAATGTAAATTGACATATTAGAACTGAAATCGATATCTATGTAGCACAAGGGGCATTTAGTTATCAGAATTATCAGTTTTGTATATTACCAATTTTGTTATTGTAGGTCAGGTAGAGTGACAACGAAACCAGACATGAACAGTTAAAGATGAAAAGGGTATTTGTCCAAATCAACGCCGAATACGCGTTTGGTATTCGTCAATGATTTGAAAAAAAATCTTGACAAATATTGTCATATTCCCTTGGATTCTCAGATGTGTGTTACCCTTACCACCTGTTAACTGGCACAAGTTGGGAAAATATAAACTAAAGGAGCTAATGTTAATAATTAATAAATTAAAGGAGTCTATAATGTCTACTATCGTGAAAATAAATATCATATTACTGTCTGTTTTATGTTTACATTTTATGAGTTATGCGGATGTTACACCAGTTGCGGATCGGACACCTGCGGTGCGTGATGCGATTGTCAAAGCGATAGATGGTGTGGATGCTGCGGTAGATGTGACGGATGCGCAGCTCGCGTCTATTACTGTTCTGAATCTTCGGCATAAAGATATTTCTGAGTTGAAAGCAGGTGATTTCTCTGGTCTTATAGGTTTAGTCGATCTGAATCTGTATGGCAACAAACTTTCGGAGCTACCGGCAGGTATCTTTGAAGGCTTAACAGCGTTGACAACGATACGGTTGGGTAGAAATAGTGTGAACCCGATGCCGTTTACTGTTTCATTGGAAAAAGTTGCAGCGGGTGAGTTCAAAGCGGTTGCACCTGCAGGTGCGTTGTTTGATATTGTGCTTCCTGTCACTGTTGCGAAGGGTAGCCTCACCGGTAGTGTCGCGACGCTCACAATTTCAAAGGGGAGTCTTGAAAGCGGCACACTCACTGTGACACGCACCCCTGGGACGACTGATGCTGTCACCGTTACGATTGGTACATTACCGAGTCTTCCGAGTAGAAACCACTACGGTTACACGCTTGTCAAATCTGAATCCCTGCCTTTAGCCGTTATTTCCCGTATCAACACGGCTCCTACGTTTACGGATGGCACAACTGTTACCCGCACCGTAGCAGAGAATACCGATACAGACATAAATATCGGAACGCCGGTGGCAGCGACTGACACCGAAAACGACACACTCACTTATACCCTTAGCGGTACGGACGCGGATACGTTTGACATTGATAGCACAACGGGACAACTGAAAACCAAAGCTGCGCTGGACTACGAAACGAAAAACAGCTATTCGGTTGTAGTTACCGTTTCTGATGGTATAGCGTCTGATAGCATTACTGTGTCAATCGCTGTGAGTGACATAGATGAGAACCGCGCACCTGTGTTTTCAGAAGGTGAAGATACCACCCGGTCTGTCGTTGAGAATACCGATGCAGGTGAGAATATAGGTGAAGCTGTGACAGCAACCGATGCGGATGACGACACACTGACCTACAGTCTTTCGGGGACAGATGCAGCAGCTTTTGCACTTAATGCGGCAACGGGACAACTGAAAACCAAAGCTGCGCTGGACTACGAAACGAAAAACAGTTATTCGGTTGTGGTTACCGTTTCTGATGGTACAGCTTCCGATAGTATTACTGTGTCAATCGTTGTGAGTGACATAATAGATGAGAACCGCGCACCTCTGTTTTCAGAAGGTGAAGGTACCACCCGGTCTGTCGTTGAGAATATCAAGGCAGGTAAAAATATAGGTGAAGCTGTGGCAGCAACCGATGCGGATGACGACACACTGACCTACAGTCTTTCGGGGACAGATGCAGCAGCTTTTACACTTAATGCGGCAACGGGACAACTGAAAACCAAAGCTGCGCTGGACTACGAAACGAAAAACAGCTATTCGGTTGTGGTTACCGTTTCTGATGGTATGGCGTCTGATAGCATTACTGTGTCAATCGTTGTGAGTGACATAGATGAGAACCGCGCACCTCTGTTTTCAGAAGGTGATCCCACCACCCGGTCTGTCGTTGAGAATATCAATGCAGGTGAAAATATAGGTGAAGCTGTGACAGCAACCGATGCGGATAACGACACACTGACCTACAGTCTTTCGGGGACAGATGCAGCAGCTTTTGCACTTAATGCGGCAACGGGACAACTGAAAACCAAAGCTGCGCTGGACTACGAAACGAAAAACAGCTATTCGGTTGTGGTTACCGTTTCTGATGGTATAGCGTCCAATAGTATTACTGTGTCAATCGCTGTGAGTGACATAAATGAGAACCGCGCACCTGTGTTTTCAGAAGGTGAAGGTACCACCCGGTCTGTCATTGAGAATACCGATGCAGGTGAAAATATAGGTGAAGCTGTGACAGCAACCGATGCGGATGACGATACACTGACCTATAGTCTGGGTGGCACGGATGCGGATTCGTTTAGTATTGTGAGCACCTCTGGGCAGCTGCGAACTAAAGCTGCTCTGGATTATGAGAGTAAAAACCAATATCAAGTGACGTTGTCGGTTTCTGATGGGAATGGTGGCACTGATAGTATTTCTGTGTCTATCAACGTGACAGATGTTCAAGAGAACCGCGCACCCGCATTTAGTGCTGACACAGCGACACGGTCTGTCGCAGAAAACACTGTTACCGGACAAGACATCGGGGCTGCAATAACAGCGACAGATGCGGATGGCGATGACTTGGAATATGGTCTTAGTGGCACGGATGCTGCCTCGTTTAGTATTGTGAGCACCTCTGGGCAGCTCCGAACGAAAGCAACTTTGGATTATGAGAACAAAAGCAGCTATGAAGTGACGGTGTCCGTTTCTGATGGAAACGGCGGCACTGATAACATTACTGTGACTATCAACGTGACAGATGTTCAAGAGAACCGCGCACCCACATTTAGTGCTGACACAGCAACGCGGTCTGTGGCAGAAGACACTGATACCGGACAAGACATCGGGGCTGCAATAACAGCGACAGATGCGGATGGCGATGACTTGGAATATGGTCTTAGTGGCACGGATGCTGCCTCGTTTAGTATTGTGAGCACCTCTGGTCAGCTGCGGACGAAAGCAACTTTGGATTATGAGAGTAAAACCCAATATGAAGTGACGGTTTCTGTTTCTGATGGGAGGGGCGGAAGTGCCAGCATTACCGTTACTATCAGTGTAACAGATGTAGATGAAACGCAACCGAACAACGCACCCGTGTTCACAGACGGCACAAGCACAACGCGGTCTGTAGCTGAAACCACTGGTTCAGGACAAAATATCGGCACTGCTGTCGGTGCAACGGATGCGGATAGTGGTGATACCTTAACCTATAGTCTTGGTGGCACGGATTCTGCGTCATTTGATATTGTCACTTCATCCGGGCAGCTGCAAACAAAAGCAGCTTTGGATTTTGAAAACAAAAGCAGCTATGAAGTGACGGTGTCTGTCTCTGATGGGAGGGGCGGAAGTGCCAGCATTACCGTTACTATCAGTGTAACAGATGTAGATGAAACGCAACCGAACAACGCACCCGTGTTCACAGACGGCACAAGCACAACACGGTCTGTAGCTGAAACCGCTGGTTCAGGACAAAACATCGGCACTGCTGTCGGTGCAACGGATGCGGATAGTGGTGATACCTTAACCTATAGTCTTGGTGGCACGGATGCTGCGTCATTTGATATTGTCACTTCATCCGGGCAGCTGCAAACAAAAGCAGCTTTGGATTTTGAAAACAAAAGCAGCTATGAAGTGACGGTGTCTGTCTCTGATGGGAGGGGCGGAAGTGCCAGCATTACCGTTACTATCAGTGTAACAGATGTAGATGAAACGCAACCGAACAACGCACCCGTGTTCACAGACGGCACAAGCACAACGCGGTCTGTAGCTGAAAACACTGGTTCAGGACATAACATCGGCACTGCTGTCGGTGCAACGGATGCGGATAGTGGTGATTCGTTAACCTATAGTCTTGGTGGCACGGATTCTGCGTCATTTGATATTGTCACTTCATCCGGGCAGCTGCAAACAAAAGCTGTTTTGGATTTTGAAACTAAAGACAGCTATGAAGTGACGGTGTCTGTCTCTGATGGGAGGGGCGGAAGTGCCAGCATTACCGTTACTATCAGTGTAACAGATGTAGATGAAACGCAACTGAACAACGCACCCGTGTTCACAGACGGCACAAGCACAACGCGGTCTGTAGCTGAAAACAGGAAACCTGGCGTAGACATCGGCACTGCTGTCGGTGCAACAGATGCGGATGAAGACACACTGACCTATAGTCTTGGTGGCACGGATTCTGCGTCATTTGATATTATCACTTCATCCGGGCAGCTGCAAACAAAAGCTGTTTTGGATTTTGAAACTAAAGACAGCTATGAAGTGACGGTGTCTGTCTCTGATGGGAGGGGCGGAAGTGCCAGCATTACCGTTACTATCAGTGTAACATTTTTGCAAGAGAACCGTGATCCTGTGTTTACTGATGGTACAAGCACAACGCGGTCTGTAGCTGAAAACACTGGTTCAGGACAAAACATCGGCACTGCTGTCGGTGCAACAGATGCGGATGAAGACGCACTGACCTATAGTCTTGGTGGCACGGATTCTGTGTCATTTGATATTGTCACTTCATCCGGGCAGCTGCAAACAAAAGCTGCTTTGGATTTTGAAAACAAAAGAAGCTATGAAGTGACGGTGTCTGTTTCTGATGGTAGAGGCGGGAGTGATAGCATTACCGTTACTATCAATGTAACAGATGTGCAAGAGAACCGCGCACCTGTGTTCGTAGATGGTACAAGCACAACGCGGGAGGTGGCAGAAAATACTGCTCCCGGAGAAGACATCGGGACTGGTGTCGCTGCAACGGACGCGGATAACGACAGATTAACCTATACCCTCGGTGGCACAGATGCAGCATCGTTTGATATTGATGAAACAGCTGCGCAGCTGCAAACAAAAGCTGCTTTGGATTTTGATACTAAAAGCAGCTACGAAGTGACGGTGTCTGTCTCTGATGGTAGAGGCGGAACTGACAGCATCACAGTCACTATCAATGTAACTGAAGTAACGCCACCTACACAAATAACACCGGTCAGTGCTCGAACGGCTTTTATCAGGGATGCTATTGTTGCTGCGGTGTCAGGTGTGACCAGTGCAGCTGATGTAACTGAAACACATCTCGCTGCGATTACAAGTCTGGATCTATCAGCAGTGTTTGATCCGACTCTTGATGATTTAGTTGGATTAGCATCAATCAAATTGGGAGATTTTAGTGGTCTCACAGGTCTGACATCACTTACCATTACTGCCAGCACAGTTGATGAATATCCTGCAGGTATTTTTGATCCACTTACATCACTGACATCGCTTAGCATTACGACAAACGTTTTTGAGACGTTACCTGCCGGTATCTTTGACAAACTCACACAACTGACATCGCTTAATCTGTCTGAGAGTTTTTTACTTACATCGTTGCCTTCAGGTATCTTTGACGAACTCACATTATTGACATCGCTTGACTTGCGAAGTACCGCGCTTGATGTAGATGCTATGCGGACCGCAGGCTACTTTAATTCGTTCCCATCAGCAACAATCCTGTCGGGTGACCTCCTTGCACCAGCAAAGCTGTCAGTGCTGATTCCATCTCAACATCGCTTTTCCCAAACTACCCCAACCCGTTCAACCCTGAAACATGGATACCTTATCAGTTAGGAGAATCAGCGAATGTCTCCTTGACGATCTTTGATGTTCGCGGTGTTGTGGTGCGGAAGTTGGACTTAGGTTTGAAACCCGAAGGGAAATATATCAGTCGTAACCGTGCTGCGTATTGGGATGGTAGAAACAGTGTCGGTGAAAAGGTTGCAGCAGGATTGTATTTCTATACGATCAAAGCAGGTGATTTTACCGCAACGCGGAAGATGTTGATACGCAAGTGATATTTCAAAATGATAGTATTTACAATTTAACAAAAAACAGAAGGAGACTTATAATGTTTTATAGATGTATCTGTCCATTTTTACTTTTATGTATGTGCGTGCTTGTGGCTGGGTGTAGTGCCCTGTTTTCTGAACAGGAATGGAGTCATAACTACGCGCTACTTGACGGCACAAGGGCAACCAACCCGGAAGTGATTGATGGCAGTATGGAAACTGTCGGTCAGGCACAAGTGCAAAAAGGGATAGGTGCCCCCGAAGTTGTTATCGCTTTACCGGCAAAAAAAGTTATTCGTAAGGTTGTTATCCATTCAGATAACATCAAAAAATTTAATCTTTACATAGACAAAGGGGGCAGTGCTTTATCCAATTCGGACTGGCAGCTGATTACAGAGGTGCAGAGTGCCAAAAAAGGGATGATCACTATTCCTATTTTATACTCATTTCCAACAGACAAGATCAGGCTCGTTGTTTTGGGAACTACGGACGACGCAGCATTGACACGGCAGCAAGGGGCCAGTAGAATTTCCAGTTTACCAAGAAGTGGAAGTACGTGAGGTAGCATGACTGGGGCAGGTGGCCCCATGCGCGCACGTGCAACTGCAAAGATCAAAGAAATAGAAATTTACGGTTACAAAACAGCGAAAGACATAGAAGCTGATCCAATTGAGGAAATGGATACTACTGCTGAACTTGATGATTATAAACTGTTGTATTAACAGGTTGTCTTCTCTTTAGTCCCGTATGAAGTTTAAAAATTTAATCGGGTAATTTGGCGAGGTTAGGAAGAAATCAACGGTATGAATCATGGCGAATGCCATAGTCGCATTCGTCTTTAGGCATTCCCCGCCTCGCCAGCGGCATCAGGGAAGGTAGGTGCGGTTAGGAAACCGCACTATAGGCGTCAATTTAGCGATTTTCCCAGGTCGGTAGGTGCGATTTCCTAATCAATTCAGAATACCAAACGCGTATTCTGACATACCCGGATCCTGCGCGAAAACCTTTATGAACACAATTGGCACAAAGCCGGTTCGGTTAGGAAACCGAACCTACCGCCCTGAAATTTATAGCGTATTTCTCCTTAAATTGACGCTTATGGTGCGGTTAGGAAACCGCACCTACCGAGTCAGGGTCCAAATTACCTAATTTATTATTTTAACTTCATATTCTTATCGTGATAATCCTGAAAATCCTCGTAATCCTGGTTCAAACATCTTATACCAATTTTAATTATTTTCATTCCATTCTGCCGTAGGTCGAGTAGAGGCACGAAACCCGACAAGATAGCCACAATCAATACATGTCGGGTTTCGGGCCTCTACCCGACCTACGAAGATGGTATATTATATAGTAGAAATGGTATAACCCTATCCAATTATCAGTAGCAAGAGAGGTATTGCAATGAAAAAAAGAACATATCCGTATGCAGTTTTGTTTATTTTGATTATTCTAACTTCGTCTGCGTTTGCAGACGAAACACAGAACGAGTTTGAGATTTTAGGTGCTTTTGAAAACGCGATTACCAAGTTAGTCGATCAGAGTATGCCCGCGGTTGTCAGTATTAGCGTTTTAAAAACGGAAAATGAAGCGTCTAAAGATGCACAATCTTCAGGTGCCGCGTCCGGTTTTATTTTTCATAAAGACGGTTATATCCTAACGAATCAACACGTTATAGATAATGCTGAAAACGTCGTCATAAAGTTATACGATGGCAGCATATATGATGAGGCAGACATAGTTGGGGTTGATGTAATTACCGATATTGCGGTCCTAAAAATTGAGCGCACAAGACCTTTCCCATTTCTTGAATTGACTGATTCTGCACAGGTGCGGGTCGGACAATTTACGATCGCTATTGGACACCCTATGGGGTATAACAATACGGTAACAACGGGTATTGTGGGTGGCAAAGACCGTTGTTTTCACCCGCAAAATGACCTGTATCAATACTGTTTTTCTTACATCCAAACGAATGCGTGGATCAACCCTGGCAGTAGTGGTGGGCCTTTATTGAATATGCAAGGGAAGGTGATCGGTATCACAACCCTTAATCCGGGCGAAGGGGCAACTTTAGCCATTGAAAGTACGCTCGCGAAAACCATCTCACAGCAGCTGATAACGCATGGCAGAGTTATCCGCGGGTACCTTGATGCGGAGATCCGAAATGTGCGACAAGGTATTCAAGTTACAAAGGTCCCACGCAACACAGCTTCGCAAGATGGTTTGCAACCTCACGACATTATCGTTGAATTTGAGGGAATGCGTCCGCCGAGACTCTTTGAGTTTGAAATGCACCTTATGGACGGCCTGATAGGTAAGCAATATACTCTTAAGGTATTACGGCAAACACAAGAAATTTCAATCAATGTCAGGTCTATTGAGATGCCACTTGAAATGCGTGCTGGCACAGTGAATAGCGAGTCTGTTTCTTGGAAAACACTTGGATTAGCCGTGCGAAAGTTGGAACAGAACAATCATGAAAGATATGCTTATCTCACAGAACAGGATCGCGGCGTTCTCGTTGAAAAGGTGAGGGAAGCCTCACTCAGTGCAAAAGCCAAAATTCCGCATGGCGCGCTGATCATCGGTGTCAATGGACAAAAAATTAATGATGTTCAATCGCTTCAAACGTATCTTCAGACCCATCAAGACAACGTTCAGTTGATACTTGATATTAAAAGTGTTCGGGGTATTGAGAAAATAACACTCATGGATAGTCCAGGTTAAACTTGTTTCTATCATGTCGGGTTTAGCCTCGCTCTATCTATCATGTTGGGTATTATTAGGGGATTATAGCCCCTAATTTCTTATCAATATTGTATCATATTCTTGCAAGTAAAACAAGTGATAAATTCAGTCTACATATAGGTTTATAGCAATTTATCAAATCCCAAAACGACTAATTCCTAAAAACAATCAAAAGGAGTCTATAATGATAAAGACAGAAAGTCCAAAATATAAAAGTGCCGTATTCATTCTGATAACCGCTTTGGTAGTTACCTTTAGCACACAAAGCATCAGTTACGGACAGGATGCCGTAACGTTTTCAGATGTGTCGTGTACGGAATCCGGAGTTTTCCCCCGCTTCGAATTAACTTTAAGTGGAACTGTTCGTGCAAATGAGGATGTGAAAGGTCTGAAGGTATGGATAACAGGAACAGAAATCCCGATTGACTTTGGTGGGGTGCCTGCTCAAGAAGATTCTGATGGTCCGTATACTTATTTTGGGGGACATTTAATAGGTGATCTGAGTAGTGGCGAAACAAAGTCTTTTAATTACAGCTTGTCAACTGGTATTTTTTCTTATGGTAGTTGCGGTATGATCCATGAGTATCTGCCTACCGTTGATCCTACTCCCGATCCTGAACAGACACAACCGGATCCTGAACAGACACAACCGTTGAATAAACTTTCTGCTTCCGGTCAAATTAGTTTCAGTGAGTTGATGTTCACATCGCTTGGAGGCCCTCAATCGCTTCCGCAGTGGATAGAACTTTACAATAACTCCGATACCGAGCCGGTGAATCTCAGAAGTTGGGTGCTGAGAATAGAGGCACGGGATGCAAACGGCACACATCGGCACAATGTTATCCAACTTGAAGAATTTACTATTGCGCCGAACCAAGCAGCACTCATCGTGACAGAGTCCGGAGAGCATTCTGCTGAAATACCGGACAGTCGCGTCTACAACTTTTTCAGTCATCATAGCGATGAGTTCGGACAGGACTTACATAAAAACATGGTGCTTGGTCAGGCAGGGTTCTATCTGCAATTAATGGACCCGGATAGAGTTGTAAGTGACACAGTGGGGAATATTGATGGGAATCGTGCCACGAAAGATGAACCGTTGTGGGAGATACCTGAGGGTACAACACAAGACGGTGCACGGACCTCGTTGTTCCGTCGGTATGCGAAAAACACAGATAATCCGCTTGATGGCACAAACAGCAAAAACTGGCGACGGGCAGCAAACTTTGGACTCGCCGGAAATTTACCTGCACTGGTTAAGTTGCTGTATTGGGGCAGAAAGACCGACATCGGCAATCCGGGTTTTAAAGGGACTGGCGCGCTCCCCGTTGAGTTGTCAAGTTTCAACGCTGTCCTCAAAGGGACAAGTGTTGTTCTCAAATGGACAACAGAATCCGAACTGGATAATGCAGGGTTCTATATCTATCGCAGTGAAACGAAGAACGGTAAATTCACAGTTGTTAATGCTTCAATCATACAAGGGGCAGGCACAACAGCGGAACGCAATGACTATACATGGACAGATACCACCGCGAAACCTAATACCGTCTACTATTATCAGATAGAAGATGTTTCACATGCAGGGGAACGCAAGCGTTTAGCAACTATACGCCTGAGAGGACTTGTGTCTGCAAGTGGTAAGCTTATGACAAGATGGGCAGAACAGAAAATGTTGATACGGTAGTAATATTCTAATTGTTTGAACCAGAATTTATAGGATAATACCATTTCCAATTGATAATGTCTCTTTTTTTAATGCAGAATACCAAACGCGTATTCTGCCACATTCTGTTAGATTGTGCCGTTCCCCGCTTCAATTCTAAACAGCGGTAATGAGAGAAAATTTAATTGAAATGGTATTATTATTTTAACGTGAGTTTGATAAATCAGATTTTCCCAGGCCGGTAGGTTCGGTTTCCTAACCGAACCTACCGGCCTGGGATTTATAGGGTATTTCTCCTTAAATTGACGCTTATGGTGCGGTTAGGAAACCGCACCTACCGGGTCTTTGAAAGAAATATTTTGAGCAAAATGAAGTTCATATACCTATCATCAAACTCACGTTAATTTACTGATAAATTTTAAAACTAAATAACCCTGATATATCCTTACATAATCATTGACACTGTTTTACATATAAGATAGAATGCTATCAATGAGAATCATCAAACCTTTACCAAATATTGAATTTGAACAGATGCAAATAGACGACCTTCAACAAGTAATGGGTATAGAAGAAGAAGCATTTCCAGAGCCATGGCATATTTCTTTCTTCAAACGTGAATTGAGAAAAGAAAGAAAACACCCGCGTTTATATGTTGGTCGCCTAAAAGACAAAATCCTCGGTTATATTGTCTTTTACGTTACAGGTAGTGAGTGCCATATATTGAATATCGCAGTTGAAGCGACACATAGACGGCAGGGGATCGGTAAATACTTGTTGGAATGCACCTTAGAAATTGTACGGAAAAGAGGTGCAAATGAAGTCTTTCTTGAAGTCTCTGTTAAAAATACTGCAGCCTTAGAACTCTATAAGAGATACGATTTTCAAGTTTTTGGTGTTAGAAAAAGATACTATAGCAACGGTGATGATGCCTATGTTTTACAAAAGGAAGTCAAATTCGACATTTCGTAATTTCTTCATCATTGTTACAGGAGACACGATTTTATGAATTTTAATTTAATTCGAAATGTATTTGCTGCTACAACCAGAGAAGATTCCCTTCCCCTTTCAATCCGTAGACAAGAACCGAGAACAGTCGGGAGAAATGGATGGAGGATTATTGAAGAAGAAGTAACTTGGAACGTTTCTGAAACGGCGATTATAGTAGTTGATATGTGGAACGAACACTGGTCATGGGGTGCGACTGAACGTGTAAACGTCATGGCACCAAGGATGAATATCGTGCTGCAACGTGCCAGGGAACGCGGTATTTATATTATACATGCACCATCCGATACTATGGATTTCTATGAAAATCATCCTGCACGCACAAACATACTTGAGATGCCACATGCAGACCCACCGGAAGAACGGGAATTACCGGATCCACCATTACCAGTTAATGCTTCTGATGGAGGTTCCGATACAGGTGAAGCCGATAGCTATAAGGCATGGCATCGTCAACATCCCTCAATTGAAATTGATGACACTGATTCAATCAGCGATAACGGTCAGGAGGTCTATAACCTTTTCTACAAAAAAGGAATTCAAAATGTCATTTTCATGGGAGTTCACACAAATATGTGTGTATTAGGACGATCATTTGCAATTAAACCGATGGTCAGATGGGGATTTAATGCCGTTTTAGTACGAGATTTAACGGATGCAATGTATAATCCATTCAAGCCTCCTTATGTCAGTCATGAAGAAGGAACACGTCTCATAATAGAATATATAGAGAAATTTTGGTGTCCAACAATAGTAAGCGGAGATCTTACCACGCCTAAGCCTGCATAAAATAGACTTTTTTCATTTAAACTTAAGATTGACAATATCCAGAAACCGTGTTATTATAGATTAACAATATCCAAAAGTGATGCAAGCACAAGTATTATCTATTAATCTACACTGTTTCACGAAATGGACGAAATAGGAATAGTATTATGTTCTATAAAACAACTCTCTCCGTTATTTTGTTATTTGCTATTATATTTTCTACGGGGTGTCTTGTATTGCTATCAGAACAGGAATGGAGTGAAAACTACACTCAACTTGATGGTGCAATGGCAACCAGTCCGCAAATGATAGATGGAAAACTTGAGACCGTAGGTGAGACTAAGTCATTTTCTGGTAACCAAGGTATTTATAGGATGAATGCCGGGTCAGAGGTGATTATCACATTACCAGAAAAGAAGACAATACGAAAAATCGTAATTCACTCGGAGAATGTCAAGAAGTTTAATCTTTATGCAGATAAAGGTGGTACTGCTCTTTCTGATACAGATTGGCAATTAATCAAAGAGTTAAAGAGCGTCAAGTCCTATCCGTTAGAAGTACCAATTTTATTTGCATTTCCAACAGATAAATTACGACTTGTCGTATTAGATACATCCGATGACGCTTCTTCATGGAGAAGAGAAAAGGCAAGCATGTATAACAATTCAAATCCAATGATGCGAAATTTCTTGGGAGGAAGAGGTGGATTTAGACGCAGCTCCACAGGAAGGATCAGTGAAATTGAAATATACGGATATAGGACTGCCACGAAGACCTCAACAGCAAAATTAGACCAGAAGCGTGAAGATGAGCTTGATGCAATTTTAGAATAAGTTCTATTTCTGTGTTCATATTTTGATAAGTGTTTAAATCTGATGTTGCTGTCATGTTGATGACAGCAATTAAAATAACAACTAAAATAACAAATACTAAGATGTTCAATTAACACATTGAATAATTTTATTAACCTAACAAGGAGAATTTAAAATGTTACAACGAATTCCGTATATACTATTCTTATTTTGCTTCTGTGTTCTTACAGCAGGATGTAGTGTGTTGTTGTCTGAACAAGAATGGAGCGAAAACTATGCCTTACTTGATGGGACTCAGGCAACCAGTCTTCAAATGATAGATGGTGATATGAACACAGTCGGGGTCACAAATCCATCAAACCGATCAAATTCGCGTATAGGTTCAAACTCATCACCAGAAGTCGTTATTACTTTGCCAGAGAAAAAAGTCATACGACGTATTGTAATCCACACTGATAATATCAAGAAATACAACCTATATGCTGATAAAGGTGGCAGTGCATTATCTGATTCTGATTGGCACCTGATTAAAGAGGAAAAAAGTGTCAGATCAACCCAAGGTAAGATTGTCATCCCTGTTTTATATTCATTCCCTACCGACAAGGTTCGTCTCGTAGTGTTGGGAACATCAGATGACGCAGCTTTAACGCGGAAAGAAAATGCAAGTGGCAGAAGTGGCATATCTCAACTGCAGCAAACCGGTTCTACATGAGGAACTGCTGCATGTGAGACCGGTGGTCTCGTAAGACGGCGCGCTGCTGCAATAATCCGTGAAATCGAAATTTTTGGATATAAAACTGTTCAAAAAAATGATGATGACCCTATTAGTAAACGACAAGATCATGACATTGATGCCATGATGTATTAAAAAAATTATAGTCAGTTCCCAGTTATCGTAGAATTCATCTAAAAGAATTCTTCGGTAACTGGCGTCTGGTTATTAAAGTATCGTCAATTCGTCTTCTTCCCCACTCTCCAACAATGCTTTATCTAACGCTGAGGCAACAGATCCGAAGGCAGCAGTTTGCGGTGCATCCGGATGTCCCGCTACAATAGGAACTCCGATGTCGCCTGCAGTGCATACTTCAGCATCAAGAGGTATTTCACCCAGAAATGGCACACCAAATCTCTCACTGGTTTTTCTACCACCTTCTGCCTTGAAGATTTCTGTTTTTTCGTTACAGTGAGGACAGATGAAATAGCTCATATTCTCAATTATCCCAAGAATTGGCACTCCAAGACGTTCAAACATTGCGACACCCCTGCGTACATCCGCCAATGCAACATCTTGTGGCGTAGTGACAATTACTGATCCAGTCAGTGGAATTGCTTGAGAAAGTGTGAGGGCAACATCGCCTGTCCCTGGTGGTAAATCTATGATCAGATAATCCAGATCACCCCAAGCCACATCAGTCAGAAACTGACGAATCGCACTGTGTAACATTGGACCGCGCCAAATCATCGCCTGTTCTTCTGGTACCATAAATCCTATTGACATTAATTTAATCTCATGCCTAACAAGCGGAATCAGTTTGCGTTCTGGACTGGTTTTAGGATTTTCCTGTATTCCCATCATTGTAGGTATACTGGGCCCGTATGCATCCGCATCCATCAATCCCACCGCAGCACCAGATTGTGCAAGTGATATTGCAAGATTCGTAGCAACAGTTGATTTGCCAACACCACCCTTGCCACTTGCAACGGCTATCTTATACTTGATGTTAGGGAGTGTGATGTTCTGTTGTGGCGGTTGTTGTTGGGTTGGTTGTTGCTGTGGTTGTTTTTGACCCTTTCCAGATATCTCTGCACCACTGATCACTTTAAGGTCAGGATGTGACTTAGATTTTTTATCTGTCTTTTCTTTCTTATCATCACCTTTTTTTAGGAATCTCACTATTTTTCTCCTCATCCAAATTCTCTATACATAATAATGCCATATATTTTGAAGATTTGCCAATCTTTTTTTCATACATTGTAATTTTGTTATTCCAAAGATACCTTAATGTGTCGGGTTTCGCTTCGCTCTACCCGACCTACGGCTGATATTTACAAGTGTGATAAAAAGTACCAAAAAACCGAAAACTAAATGATCCTATATATATTTACCTTGACAACTCATATGAATCACGTTATAGTAAAATATAGTACCATGTAGCAGTTTCTGCTATGTCGGAAATTTTACGAAAGTTAAGCAAGTCTGTTAACGAATATAGTTATTCACCTCTTGGAATCTGCAAAAAGAAAAGTGGAGGAATAATCCCTATGGCATATTTTATAACTGATGAATGTATCGGATGCCTGCAGTGTTTAACTAAGTGTCCTGTTGATGCAATTACCGGTGATCGCGGAATGTTGCACATTATTGACCCTAATGTATGTATTGATTGCGGTGCTTGTGGCATGGTGTGTCCGGTGGAAGCAATTCACGATCAATTCGGTCAAGTGTGTAAATTTATAGATACACCTTCGCAACGTTCAATTGCAGTTATCTACGAAGAACTATGTTCTGGTTGCGATTTCTGTGTTCAGATATGTCCGTGGGAATGCCTTGAGATTATTGACCCGATAACAAACAAAAGTGCTGATAGTTTCTTTGGTATCTGTGAACTTGTGAAACCGAAAGATTGTGTTGGTTGTTTGTTATGTGAAGAGGTATGTATCAAAGATGCAATCCGAGTTGAATCACCTGTGTTATTGGAACTTGCTGAAGCTGCAGACTGATTGAACAGATCATAACCAAGTAAATAAGTATATAGGAAAAAACCAACCTACAAAAGTAGGTTGGTTTTTTATAAAAGTATATACCCCCGACGAGATTTGAACTCGTGTCGCCGCCGTGAAAGGGCGGTGTCCTTGGCCAGGCTAGACGACGGGGGCGCAAAATAAGTGAGCCGTACAGGAGTCGAACCTGTGACCACCTGATTAAAAGTCAGATGCTCTACCAGCTGAGCTAACGGCTCAAATTCACAATATATTATAATACATTCTTTTTTCTGGATTGTCAAGTTAAAATGCAAAAGTCTGGGAAAGATTTTCTGTGAAGGTTTTTTGTTAGGATATGTCTACCAAAGCGGATTTCCAAATGTTACTATCTGGTCTCTGTCAGGACCGACAGAGATGATGGGTATCGGAACATTAAGATAATCAGAGACGTATTTGATGTAATCTATTGTAGTCTTTGGAATGTCTTCGGCAGAACGTGCTTCTGTCAAAGGTTTTTTCCAGCCGGGTAATGTTTCAAAGACCGGTTCACATTCCTCTAAAACTTTCAGGCTGCTGGGGAAGGTTGTTGTCTGCTTGCCTTTATGACGATAAGCAACACATACTTGTATGTCCTCAAGAGTATCAAACACATCAAGTTTTGTCAGAGCGATTGAAGTTAATCCGTTGATTTGTGATGCATATTTTAGTGCCACGAGGTCAAGCCAACCACATCTTCTTGGTCTTTGTGTCGTTGCACCGTATTCCTTACCAATATTACGAATTTTCTCATCTAAATCTGGTGGCATTTCAGTTGGAAATGGACCACCACCGACACGTGTAACATAGGCTTTTGATACACCTAATACTTCATCTATACCTTTTGGACCAATGCCGAGTCCTGTGCATACCGCGCCTGCTGTACAATTGGAGGAGGTTACATAGGGATATGTACCGAAGTCTATATCAAGCATTGTTCCCTGTGCACCTTCAAACAAAATTTGCTTCTCATCTGCAAGTACTTCGTGCATATATGCAACTGTATCTGTAACAAAAGGTGTAATACGTTCAGCGTATTTATAGAATGTTTCAACCAAATCGTGTCTGGTTACGCCACCCATTTGGAGAGCATCAGCTTTAGTCTCAAGGTTATAATCAAGTTTCTTTTGAAAATTGTCAAACTCCAACAGATCACCGACGCGGATTCCGGCATGTCGATTCATCTTGTCAGAATATGTAGGACCGATGCCGCGTGAGGTAGTTCCAATTTTGGTTGCACTTCCCATCTGCTCCCATTGCTCAACGACTTTGTGATAAGGCATGATGAGATGTGCTCGGTCACTGATTTTCAGATTATCACTGCCGACATCAACACCTTGATCTATAAGTCCATCGATTTCACGGAAAAGTGTTTCCAGATTGATGACGACACCATTACCAATGACATTTACAGTGTTGGATCTGAGGATACCTGAGGGAATGAGATGCAGAATAAAAGTCTTATCACCTAAAACGATCGTATGTCCAGCATTATCACCGCCTTGATAGCGCGCAACTACATCAGCGTGCTCTGCAAACACATCAGTTAACTTTCCTTTACTTTCATCACCCCATTGAGCACCTAAGATAATTATGTTTGACATGCGGAACCTATAAACCTATCTAAAGAAGAACTGTATTATGGAGACTGAGTCAACAGCAGACTGTATCAGGATACGGATTTTGAGTCTATGCGAAAGGATTAACGTTTGGAGAATTGGAATCTGGCGCGGGCACCCTTCTGTCCATATTTTTTGCGTTCTACCATACGTGGATCACGAGTTAAAAATCCACCCTTTTTTAGTGAAGCCTTCAACGACTCGTCTGCTTTTACAAGGGCACGTGCCAGACCATGAGAAATAGCCCCTGCTTGGCCTGTGTTCCCGCCACCATGAACATTTACATGTACAGCAAATTCACCTGTACGTTCAACGTGTCGAATTGGACGTTGTGCTGCCTGAATATGGTCAGATCTGTCAAAGTATTCATCAATCGGTTTCTTATTGACGGTAATACCGCCTTCACCACCAGGTATGATTCTAACGCGTGCCACAGAAGTCTTCCGTCTACCAGTTCCCCAGTATTGTTCGATTGCCATTTATTTCCTCAAGAGTTAAAATGTTAAAACTTCAGGCTGCTGGGCTTGGTGTGGATGGTTTGGACCCGTATAAACTTTCAGTCCTTTCATGAGTTTTGCACCAAGACTGTTTTTGGGAACCATCCCCTTAACAGCTGCAGTGATAACAAATTCTGGACTGCGTTCCATCTGTTCATTGAATGTACGATATCGATCTCCACCAGGATAACCACTATAGCGGAAATAAGTTTTTTGCTCTGCTTTATTTCCTGTTACAACAACCTTTTCTGCGTTAATTACTGCAACGCGATAACCTAAATCAGCGTGTGGTGTGAAACTCGGATCATGTTTACCCCTAAGAACTTGTGCAATATTAGATGCCAAACGTCCGAGCACTTGTCCTTGCGCATCAACCACATACCATTTTATCTCTTTTTCCGATTTAGGAAAGTAAGTTTTTGTCTTTAGTACCATATTTTATTGACCTTATAGATTAAACTTCATTACAAAAACAGTAGTTCATATACCATATTATTATAATATATAAAGGCGTGTGTTGTCAAAATTAAATCAGGAGAACAAGTAAATATTGTAGGTCGGGTAGAGCGAAGCGAAACCCGATAATCACCTGAAATGTTGTTTCATCTCCAAATCAACACCGAATACGCGTTTGGTATTCGGTGGGTTTCGTTTCTCTACCCGATCACTAAATATTCCAGCTAATCCCTAAACAAACTTGCTAATGTAGTTATCTTAAGATATACTTAAAACAACTTACATATCAATAGGATGGTGTACAGTGCGGATTATTTTGTATACAGGTAAAGGAGGGGTTGGTAAAACAACCATCTCTGCTGCGACAGGAATGAAGTTAGCATCTCTCGGTTATAAGACAATTGTTATTTCACTTGACGTAGCACATTCGTTACGAGATTCTTTTGACAGTGAAGAACTGCTCATATCCCAGACTACTGAAAAACAGATAAAGATTAACGACAATCTCTGGATACAAGAGATCAATGTTCAAGATGCAATTGTAGAGTATTGGGATGAAGTTTACAACTATATACGTTCACTCCTTAACCGTTCTGGTCTTGACGGTCTTGTTGCCGAAGAAATAGCAGTTTTCCCTGGCATGGAAGAAATATGTGCCCTCCTTTACATCAATCAATATGTTCGTGAAGAATCTTATGACGTAATCATACTCGATTGCGCACCGACTGGGGAATCATTACGGTTTGTCAGTATTCCCACAACACTTGAATGGTATATGAAACGTATATTCAAACTGGAACGTAATCTGGCAAGATTTGCTGGACCGGTAATTGAAACTGTGAGCTCCGTCCCAATACCAAAAGACGCATACTTTCAAAACATACAGAATCTATTTGATAAACTTGAAGGAATAGATAAAGTCTTGACAGATCCTAAAATAACAACAGTACGTCTGGTTACGAATCCTGAGAAAATTGTAATAAAAGAGACGCAACGTGCTTTTATGTATTTCTGCCTATACGGTCTATGTATTGATGCTGTAATAATCAATCGCATAATACCAGAAAATGTTGATGAAAAATTCTTTGAAATTTGGAAACAGACTCAACAGCAATATATTGATGAAGCGGAAAACTACTTCTCAAACGTACCAATTATAAAGGTAAATCTATTTGATGATCAAATTGTTGGTAAGCAAGGACTGCAAAAACTTGGAGACATGCTCTATGAAGAAGTTGATCCTGCAAAGACATTTTCAGAACAAAGTCCATATCAATTTCGAAAAGTGGATGATGTGTATCAACTCACAATTCAACTGCCATTTTTAACAAAGCAAGAGGTTAACTTAAACAAACAAGGTGACGAATTAATTGTTACAATTGGTGGATTTAAACGTCATATCGCTTTACCAAGAAGTCTATCCAGCACTAAAGCCACAGGTGCGAAACTCAACGGACAAAAGCTCATTATTACGTTCAATTAAACTTATCGTTGCTTAATAACGTCTCAAATTCTGTTACATGCAGATTCTATGGTTTTAAAAACAGATAAAGCGATACTCGTTGTAGTCTTTACCACCATTTTAACGTTCTTATTACTGTCCTTTTTACCAGTCAGATCATTAGGAATTGGTGCAATCTGGTGGCTTTACCCCAACCTTCTATTAGCTATTGCATGGTTTGGGTATCTCATTAGATTTCAACGGAAATTGGAGGAAGATAATTCTTCTCGACTACTCTTCCAAAGCGTGTTATTTGGACTGGCTGCTACAGCGACCTACCTACCAATGGATAGGTTGTTTTCAAGACATGGCAAATTGCAGTTCATTGTTTACAGTAGTCCAGACTTCTTAGGAAATGTAACGACACCTATCGGTCTAATCATGACGTGGGTGCTTTTTGCAACTTTCGCGATCTACTGCTACCACCGTCTTGAAATGCTCGGTATCCACCGTTTTGTTGCCTCAACCATAGTAGGTTTAGTAGCAGCAATCGGAAGCATTATAATTTACGCACTGGGTAAAGAACTATGGATGTGGAACTCACTACGGGTTGATGAAATATCTAACATCATGACAGTACCAATTTTTGTTCCAATTACTTTTCTACTGACTTTTGTGTTGTGTCCATATTATTTTCATCGGAAACAACATCCATTAGTAGCAGGAATGAGATGCGGACTGTTTTTGGGTATTGTGATGTTTCTGAGTTATATCATTCTATGGAGAATTTGAGATGTTTACTGTAGAAACAATCAGATATAAGTTGGAAATACTGCATACATATTTATAAATGACATTTTTAGGCTTTTTATAGATTGGTAATATTAAATGAACTTATCAGAAAAGAAAAGAATTCGTTCAACTACAATTTTAGCTGTACGTAGAAATGGTCAAATTGCAATCGGAGGAGATGGACAAGTCACGTTAGGTGATACTGCCATAAAACATGGGGCTATAAAAATTCGAAAAATCTACGAAGACCAAGTCCTTATCGGGTTTGCTGGTTCTGGATCGGACGCACTCACTCTCTTTGAAAATTTGGAGAAAAAACTCGAAAAGTATCGAGGTAACCTACAGAAATCTGCTGTTGAACTTGCACGAGATTGGAGAAGTGATCGTATACTTAGACGCGCAGAGGCTCTAATGATAGCCATAGATAATAAGGATAGCTTCTTGATATCTGGTAATGGAGACCTAATTATTCCGGATGATGATGTCCTCGCTATCGGTTCTGGTGGATCCATCGCTCTATCTGCCACCAGAGCACTTCTTAAATACTCAAAACTCACCGCAGCTGAAATAGTTGCTGAAGCATTAAAAATTACGAGTGAAATCTGCATTTACACCAATGCAAGCATCACAATTGAGACAATTCAGACAGAGAGTTAGAAGATACTCAAGATTAAGGTAAATATGAATATTCACACAGTTTGATATGTCAAACATTGAGGAGGTTAAATTGGAGAAAGAAAAAATCGGAATACAAACTTTAGAAGATGCTCTCACACCTCGCCAGATTGTTGAGGAGCTTGATAAGTACATCATCGGGCAGTTTGAAGCAAAACGAAGCGTTGCTATCGCTCTCCGGAATAGATCACGCAGACAGATGCTTGAAGATGATATGCAGGATGAAGTTGCACCAAAAAATATCATTATGATAGGTTCAACAGGCGTTGGCAAAACTGAAATCGCACGCAGACTTGCTCGATTGGTAGAAGCACCTTTTATTAAAGTTGAAGCTTCCAAGTATACAGAAATCGGTTATGTCGGTCGAGATGTTGAATCTATGATCCGGGACCTGACAGAACTCTCTGTCAGTCGGGTAAAAGTTGAACAGACCACGGTAGTTGAAGAGCAAGCGTTAGATTTAGCAGAAGAACGACTATTGGATTGTCTATTTCCAATGCCACGAAACCTAAAAGCAAAAGTTCACAACAGACCATCTGACGAATTTGACTTTGAAGAAGAATTGCATATGGATGAAATAGACTTAGACGAGGAAGGTTTTCCATTATCGTTTGATTTTGAAGATGAAGAAGAAGAGGATAATGAAGCATTAGAAAAACAGAAGGAACGACACGAGAAGACACGAGAAAAATTAAGAAAACGACTGAGAGAAGGTGAATTTGAGAATAAACCTATAGAAATAAATATGAAAAGTCGGAGTACTCCGTTTGTTGAAATCTTCTCACCAGGTGGGATAGAAGAGATGGATATCAATTTTAAAGATATGTTCAACAACATTTTGCCGAATCAGACGAAGAAAAGACGGGTGCCCGTTTCCGAAGCCAGACAAATCCTAATGCAAGAGGAAGCAGAGAAACTAATTGATATGGATGCTGTCATTAGTGATGCAATTGAACGTGTCGAAAACTCCGGTATTGTCTTCTTGGATGAGATTGACAAAATCGCTGGACGCGAATCCCGGCAAGGACCCGATGTATCACGAGAAGGGGTACAACGGGATATTTTACCTATAATTGAGGGAAGCACAATTGCAACAAAATACGGTGCTGTTCGGACACACCACATTTTGTTCATTGCCGCTGGAGCATTCCATGTTTCAAGTCCTTCTGACCTAATACCAGAACTTCAAGGAAGATTCCCTATCCGTGTTGAACTAAAGAGCCTAAACGAGAGTGATTTCAAGTCCATTCTAACTGAGCCAAAGAATGCATTAGTTAAACAATACACCGCACTAATTCAAACTGAGGGTATAGAAGCAACTATTACAGAGGACGCTATTGACGAAATCGCCGCACTGGCTTTTCAAGTGAATGAATCTGTTGAAGATATCGGCGCAAGACGATTACATACTATCATGGAAAAACTGTTTGAGAATCTGTTCTTTGATGCACCTGATATTGATGAAAACAGTGTAACAATTGATGCGGATTACGTAAAAGGAGAGTTAGCAGAAATCGTAAGAGATCAAGACCTCAGTAGGTATATTCTATGAAGGACCAACATCTGTCACACCATTTTTGTATCTGAAAAGAGTGTAGAGCTTTGACAAGTCATGAATGATTTGTATATCGGACGGGGAAACCCCGTCCCTACGAACGTTTCTACTCATCATTTGAGTATTGACAGAACAGCAGTTGAATTCATCTATCTCCTGGCGGTTGTTTCATCCGTTTTGCTGTTTGGAATTGTTCTTCAAAGCGTGGGATACCTGCAGACCGTTCTATAAATGTGTCTAAATAACGATGCATCAGGATGTCATCACCTTTCTTCTGATAGACAACTGCCAGACGATAGTATGCTTCTATTTCATCTGGATCCAATGCTACACCTTTTTCGTACACCCGGATAGCATTCAGAAAATCATCTGTTTCTTCATAAGCTAATCCAAGGTTGAAATAGACTGTTGCGTCACCACCATCAAGTTCAATACCTGATTCGTAATTTTGAATTGCCTCCTGATAAGACTCTTGATTAAGGTATGCATCTGCAAGATTGAAATATGCATCTACGAATTCTGGGTCTGCTAACAATGCCTGCCGGTAAGCATTTAATGCTTCAGGAAATCTATCCGATAGATCGTAAGCAAAACCAAGGTTGTTGTAAAACGCAGGATTTTCAGGATCTATCTCAAGCGAGGCTTTAAACATATCAATTGCAAGGAGAAATAAACGAAGATCAGTATAGACTAAACCGAGATTGTTATATGCATGCGGGTGTTTGTCGTCAAGGGATATGGCTGTTTGAAATGATGCGATTGCTTTTTCATGTTCTCCCAGTTTGTGGTAAGTTTTACCTAATTCAATGTGTCCTTCCGGATCAATCGGATTGAGTGCCTGTCCCATCTCAAGTTTCATGGCTTCACGTCGCAGCTCTCTTCGTTGTTTTTCCGTTTCATTCGGAGCTTGACAACCGTATAATACTAACTGTAGCAGTAACATTATAAATGGACAGACTATTAGTAACACTACTTGCTTAACAGATTTTTGAAAGGTAATATGATGATTATTGACACACATACACATTTTTACGACCCCACACGTCCTGAAGGTGTACCGTGGCCAAACCCAAATGATGAACTATTGTACCGCAAAGTTATGCCTGACGACTACAAGAAACTTGCTGTACCGGAAGGTGTCACGGGAACTGTAGTTGTTGAGGCAAGTCGGTTGGTTGAAGATAACAAGTGGATCCTGGATCTCGCTTCAAAAGAAAAGTTCATTGTTGGATTCGTTGGAAATCTAAACCCTAATGACACTGAATTTGAAGAAAACCTAAATCGTTTCTCTGCTAACCCACTATTCCGAGGGATACGTCTCGGTGGAGGTCATCTACAGGCTCTCGGTGATTCAGGGTTTTTAAAGAACATTGAGAAGTTAGCTAAGAAGGAACTGGCTTTAGACCTCCTGATTAACCCAGAAGCGTTAAAACAAGTTCCAGCTTTAGTCGAACATACACCGACTATGCATGTTGTTATAAACCACATTGCGGGAGTACGGGTTGACGGTAATCCTCCTGATGCAGATTGGGTCTCAGCCATACAAGATGCCGCGCGCTATCCAAATGTTTATTGCAAAGTCTCTGGTTTAGCAGAACATACGGGACAAAAACCTGCACCAGATGATGTCACATTTTACACACCAACGATTGATGTCTTATGGAAAGCATTTGGTGAAGACAGACTCATCTATGGAAGCAATTGGCCTGTATCTGAACGTTTTGCTGAGTATAAAGTCGTGCAAAAAATTGTCAACGATTACTTCAACGCAAAAGGCAACGAAGCCAAAGAGAAGTACTTTTGGAAAAATGCGAAAGCAGCATATCAACTTTCAGTCTAAGCGACCCAGCGCATAAACTCAGCCGCAGGTTTGCGGTTTGGCTCCTTTATTTCTGATGGATAACCGGTATAGAAGAAACCGATAATATACTCTTGCGATGAATCTATTCCAAGCAACTGATAAGTATACTCTTCAAGTGTTATTCTACCTGTACTCCACTGCATGCCTACACCAACATCCCAAGCAGCAAGTTGTATGTTCTGCATCGCACAACAGGTGGCAGCATAATCTTCGCGTTGACGTTGTTCATCCCCATCTTGTATACATGATACAGCAATAATAGTCGGTTTAGACATGAACTTCTCGTAAGCCAATTCCCCTATCTTAGCAAGATTGACTGCATCAACGTGATCGGGTGTATCCTCCATCTTAATGTCTCGGTAACGTTCAGCGAGAATCTGTTTAGTCTTCTCACCTATTACAGTAAACCGCCACGGTTCAGTGATATGATGATTCGGAGCCCATATCCCAAAACTGAAAACTTGTTCAATCACCTCGTTTGGTACGGGTTCCTGTTTGAATTTGAAGACTGATCGTCTTGAAATTATAGCATCTTTTACGTCCATAAAATCTCTCCAAAATGTATATGAATTTAAGCAGAAAGAATGCTTCTTTATTCCTATTTAGTTCAATATTAACAATTGACAGATACGAATGATAGTTCTTGATGGAGATGTGAAATCAGGCATCAAGGATATGTTGGATAATCTAACCACCACAACAGAACATGGGTATCCAATAACAGCTTCATTCGTTTTGCCCGTGAAAAAAAGCCATAAAAGATTCAGGGAGTTCATCAAAATCCTCAGCAATTTTCACTTTTCCCCTCCACTGTCCTCCACGTCGAGTTTCTTTCTTGTCTTGTGGTAAAGTTATCAGTTTAGCAACGGATGAGCCATTACTGCAAAAACTGATCTCTTCTCCAGACATAGCACGTTTTACCAACTGCTCCAAAGACTCATTTGTCTGTTCATGTATATTGATATGCATCTTTTTCCCTCATTAAGATTCTATGCTAAAATTATTACAACGCCTACATTAAATTCCTCCATAGTGTAATGTTATATAGCTGATAGACTAACAGTTGTAAAGTGAGAGATTCCATTTTAATTTAAGGCAGTCTTTAGGATCTCCACTGCTTCAATGGTATCCTCAATTTCTCTCTTTGGAATATTTGTAATTGTCGTATGACTAAGCGGGTTCAAAATACGAGTTCTATACAACTCAATATCCGCAATAAGTTTTTGCTCTAATAGAGTAGAATTGTTACTTTCAAATCTTCTCTTATTTTCAATTTTAATTGCATCCCAGAAACACTGACTGTCCTGTTTTTTCGGGTCACGATGGTATTTTACAGGTAAACGTGTTTTAGCACAGAATTCCTCAACAATCATTTCAAATGCAGTACGCAGGTAAATAGCACAAGCTTTATAGTCATGTGCTTCAAGATATTCTTTTGCTTTTTCAAGATAAGCCTTATCTTCAACATATATTGGAATTTCATATTCTTCGGTCTCACTAAAATAAAGCTCAATACCTTTCCACTCTCCGCTATGGGATGTCCGCTGTTTGACAATCTCGTACCAGACTTTATCATAAGTGGTCAAAAGGATTTGGTAATCTGTAAAATACTCTTCAAGGATGTCAAGAACTGGGAGTCGATTTGACATATCCAAACCGATTAACACGTCATCTAATGCAAGAATTCTCAATTCACTTTCTGGCTGGATCAAGATAGACGAAAAGTATATTGCAATAGCAATCGCTGTCAATTTTGCTTCATTAAGAAAGAGGTGAGGTTCTACAATATCCTTGTCAAAGAACTCAACTCTCAAGAGAACTTCCTGATTATTAAGTTCTTTCTCTTTACTCTCGTAATCTATCCCTTGAAAATCCAATTGAAACTTGACATTGTATCCAAACTTTTGCAGAATTTCAGAGGCTTTCGGTTGCAGATCCATTAATCTATTGAATAATTCATCGTTGAATACTCTAACCTTCTCCTTAAGTCCATCGATTTGAACTGTCGCGTTGCTGCGCGGAAAGGGAGGTTGAATGCTCTCCCAATCTTTTGTCAAGCTACGTTTTGTTTGACGACTAATAGTATTTGCGAGGAGTGTTTTAACCAACAAATCAAACACATTCACAACATCGTTTTTGCGGTGCAAATAACTCGTTTGCAATAGATCTTTGTAATCAAGAAAGCCTTTTGTCCTCGATGCTTCAATAATGATTGGATCTTTCGTTTCTCTAATGTTTTGGGACCACTCATAGACATGCTCATTTGCTCCTGGGTTAGCACGTAGATGTAATTTTATGTGTCCTTCATCTGTAACAAAGATATTCTGATGATGTTCAAATTGTCGAAAATCTTCACTGGATTCCAGAAAGAACTTCAACGCCTGATACAACGAGGTTTTTCCGCTTCCGTTTTCTCCATAAACCAATAGGTTTTTCCCTGTCTTATGAAGATCAATCTGATAAATACTTGGAAAAGCTCTGAAGTTCTTAATCTCAATTTTCGTAATTCTCATGTCATACTTTCAATTGTACGGATAGATCGGACACTATCCAAAAAGAAAAGATTCCTGGCAATCGGATGTTTCTTTTCATACAGTAACTCAAAAATGTTCCTGAGTTCAAACATCTTATCTTGTTTCATCTCTTCAAGTGGTGTTAACTGCTCATCTAATAACGGATGAAAAAAGTGCTTGTTAGCTTTGTGAAGATCGTGTGTAAGATATGCCTCATAAACCAAACCATCAATGATCCGCTCAAAATATCCAAGCATCCCACGGTCGCGTGCGTATTTTAAGTCCTTACTGTTTATCGAAGGTTGTTTCTTGAAATATAGAATATATTCAACAAATTTGTGAATAATCATCTGAAACTCCGGTTCAAGGTTAGGAATTGGAATTTGTGATACATTACGTGAAGTAAATTTCAAAGAAGGTCCCCGAATTTTGGGACTTGTCCGTGCATAAAACCATGATACTGCTTTGGTGTTAAGCACACCGAGAATCCATAGTTCATTCGTCGGTAGTAGTGACGCAGGACGTGCAACATAGTAACCTTTATCGTCAAATGAAAACGCAGTCTCATTTGCCAATTCTGGATAAATAAACTTAGGATTTTCAAATCGATCTGTATCTTTGAAGGCAACTTGAAGTTCATACCATTCCTGATTTCCTGATCGTTCTTTCAATGCATCACCATGTCTTTCCAAATGTTTTTTAATAGCGGGATATGCGTCAATATCTATTCCTTGTTGCGCAAGAATCAACCAATTGTCTTGTGGATTAGCTTGCCAACGCTTGATATCATTTGTCATCAGAAGTGGTTTTAAAATCTCTGCAGATGACTGATGTTCTGCAATTAGGTCATCTTTTGTCTCGCGCTTGACGATAAAAGCTTTGTTATATCCAGTAGTGATTCCGCGGGAAGGATAATCTTGAAGGTAATCGTGTAGCAGTCTTCCTGCATTACGAAATTCGTCTAACAGTTCAAGCACAGCAGCAGAATCGCTAATTTTCCCATCTTGAGTCATCATTTTCTGAGTAGTAGTTAAAGGATTGACTGGATATTTCGTTAACATTGCAACGATGTCTTTGGGTAACCTCACGTCATTTTTCCGTTCAAACGTAAAAATGTCTTTATATAAGTTGTGAAACACGGTGATAATATCAGTACTTCTGTCTTTGGCGTAAATCAGATCAGATTTTGCTTTATCCCATTCTTTTTTGCTTAGACGGGCTATCCCCCTATAACAATAAGATATAGAATCATCAGGGTCTAACTTCAGGGAAATATCATAATTCTCAATAGCTCTATTAAAATCACGGTTGAGTAGATAAACATTACCAAGATTAAAATACGCTCCTGAATGATACTCGTTAAACCTAATAGCCGTGTTGAAATCTCTAATCGCCTCATCAAACTTGTCCATTCTACCATAAGCCACACCACGATTAACATACGCATCAACGAAATCTGCTCTGAGTTTGATTGCTTTGCTATAATCGGAGATTGCTTTGAGAAACTTGTTTGTGTCACCGTAAATTCTACCACGATTGTTATATGCCTCTGCAAAATCAGTTTTAATTTGTATTGCAATGTTGTAATCTTCAAGACCTTTATGCATTTTGCCTACTTTACAGTAAGCTATACCACGATTGTTATATGCTTCAGCAAGTTCTGGCTGCAACTCTATAGCCAAATTATAGTCCTGAAACGCTTTGTCAATTTTACCTTCACGTAAAAAAGCTTCACCACGGTTTACATAGGCAATCGCATAACCAGGGTAGAGTTCTATCGCCTTACTAAAGTCTTCAATCCCCCTCTCTACTTTGCCTATAGCTACGAGTGCATTGCCACGAATGTTATAGATTCTTGGTTGCTGCAAATCATTCTCTAAGGCATTAGTATAATGTGTAACGGATTCCTTATACCACTTCAGTTTTTCTTCAGGTTTATTTTCTCTATCTCCTTTATCTTTTTCAGATCTTCCATCGTAAAAACCCCTATATGCCATCCAATACGCATTTTGACTACTAATAAATCCATGAATATCATTATAGATTGTTGCAGGTTCAATACCATGGTCTATACGCAAGTGATCCAAAATGAACAACTTCAAGTCCTTCGGAATAGAGACAACATCGTATTGTTGCTCAATGTAACCCTTTGGAGGTTCAACAAATAGTTCCTTCTGATCATTGACACGATGTTCTTTACAACTTGGATATCGTAACATCTCATTTGCTACTAAGTTTTTATTTAAAACGATTACTCTACCTGCCTTATCGGGGTGACCATAACAAGCAAAAAAGAGAGCAACATAGTAGTCAGTAGTAAAATCTATGAGATTAGTTTTCCCCCCGTAGTGTTGAAGCATCGTTAGGATTTCATTATCTTTGGATTCACTTGTATAGGCTTTTGTTGCTTCTACGACCTCAGACTGAATATCGGAAATATTGAGATGTTTTAATCCTACACCTTTAAGTTCACGATAGAGAGTCGAAGATACTTTCTGATAGCACAGTGATTCCCCTCGGTAGATATAGTCTCCAGCAGCAGAAAACTGAGCAAGTTTACTTATTATTTCCTCAGTCCTATTCAATTCTGTTTTCTGATTATGTTTCTTATATGTACTCATTTTAAACTACTCCTGATAATACATTAAAGCGCAAACCCGAAAACTGTTTTAATTCCACCCAGCCAACTTCATATATTGTTCCCAAAGCACATCACCCCAAAGCAACACAATCACTGCAGCACCTGCGATAAAAGGCCCATAAGGAATTGGACTCTTCCTACTTTTCTTACCAATTGCCATCAATGTTGTTCCAATCACTGCACCGCCAAAAGCAGATAGAGCTATCACCAAAGGAAGTGCTGGAAACGCACCGAGATACAATCCGATGATCGCCATGAGTTTAACATCTCCCATTCCCATCGCCTTTTTTCGCATTATTGCGCTGCCAACCACACCAATCAACCATATTGCCAAACCTCCTGCAATAAATCCAATAAGTCTATCTCTTAAATAATCTATATCTATGCCATTATGAAAGTAAGTGACGAGACATATAATTACCAATCCCAGGAAGAGTCCTACAAGAGTTATCACATTCGGAATAATCATGTGTCTTGCATCTATTACAAAAATCGGAATAAGTACAGAAACAAAAATCAGTCCATGTAGTAATTCAAGTGACCATCCAAATCTGTAATACATCACAAGAAAGAGTACAGAAGTTACAATTTCTACTGTCGGATAGATTACTGGTATTCTTGCTTTACAGTTTCGACATTTACCTCGTAATATCAGATAACTCAATAATGGGATATTATCATAGAACTTTATAGATTCGCGACATACTGGACAGAAGGATCGTTTCGGTGAATAAACCGACATATCATCACGTGGGATGCGATAGATACATACATTTAGAAAACTACCGATTGCCAAACCTATAATGCATAAGAAGATTTGAATCCATATTTCGTCCAAAGATCACCACCAATACTGTTCACCTGTCGTTACATCAGAGTGATATACTTTGCTGATTTCAGCGATGCCACCTATGCGATATTTGTCTGGAACGCGGGGATGATCACGCGCAATCCCAATCTTGTAGGAATCTTGTAGCAATGCGTAATTTCCACCCCAAGGTGTTACCGGTATAGTTTCAAGATAACTACCGCGCCAATTATCAACTCCTGGATCAGTTATCAGATGATCCAAATGTGTCGGATAGGTCTGTGTATGCTTGTAGAATTTCTTGATTGCAGTAGCAAGCCTCTCAACATCTGTATCCGCTTGTGTGACTTTTTGGTACTCTGCATAGGGTGGATATGAGAAAACCCCAATTACAATGAGTAATGCTACTAAAATAATTAACTGAATGCGAGTCATACCGTGGATTCTGTCCATTTGTTGTAATCTATAACACAGTTCTCGTCATAAAGGTTGAATATATAGCAGAAGTCCGAACCAAATCAGGAATAAAAACGCGTTCATTTATTGCATGCCCACCTTCACCTCTCGGTCCGTAACCTATGCCAGGTATTCCAGTATTGACAAAATAATGTAAGTCTGTAAACCCTGTAGTACTCTTGAACATCGGTTTTCTGTGCCGAATTGTTCGTACCGCATCAGCAAAACCTTGTGCTAATGGGGACTCCGTATCAGTTAAACAGGGTTGAATGCGTAAGATAGCTTGTGTATCAATGTTCATATCATCGTAAAACTCACATGCACTTAGAATAGCCTCACGCAGTTCAAGCTCAGCAAGTTCAATCTTCTCGTTAGGTGTAATTCGCCTGTCAAGTGAGAATGATAAACGTGCTGGAACAGTATTAACTTTATCACCTTCGCTGCCTTGAAAAGTCCCTCCAATATTTAATGTGGGAAATTGTTCTGTACCGTCAGGAAGTATAAATGCCCGTTCTGGAGATTTCAATCGTCGTTTTAAACGTTGTAAGACTGATACAAGTTCCGCAGTTTTCTCAAATGCGTTTACTCCCTTTTGTGGCTGTGAAGCGTGTGCTGCTTTACCTTCAACGACAATTTCAAACCAGAGGACTCCGTTATGTCCATTGCCGATGTTCATCTCAGCACCACCTTCACAGTTGACGACATAATCTGCTTTGATTAATTCCTTTTCAACAATATATCCAGCCCCCAATTCTCCACCAGTCTCTTCATCACACGTAAAAGAACATTCAATATTAAACGACGGGACAATGTCATTTTCTCGAACGGCTTGAATAGCAAACAGTAGTGCAGCAATGGAATCCTTCATATCATCTGAGCCGCGTCCATATAACCAATCTCCTTCAATCTTTCCACTGAATGGATTATTAAAACGCCAATCACCAGCAACTGGAACTACATCGTAATGTGCGTTGAAATGTACCGTTTTTTCTGCACCCACATCCCATCTTGCGATTAAGTTCAACCGTGGATAATCTGTCGCGTTTGGAATGATCTGTTCAACCCGTCGCTGCGGTACTTTCACAACTTTAGTCTTCATACCGAGATTAGAACATTTTGCATCGAGTAATTCAACAATCTCAGTGTAGTTTTCCCCCGGAGGATTGACGGTTGGTATTCTTACCAGTTCTTGTAATAAACGACACAATTTCGTTTGATTGTCCTTTATATATTTTCTAACCGACATTTCAATTATATCCTTCAGTGGGTTTGTTACTATGATACAACTGCTTGGTCACCAGCAGACAAATGTCCTACAGTCTCACCTGTCTCAGTGAATGTCCGTGTTACCTCAACCGATGCGTAAGTCCACATAATCTTCATGGAAGCATCACTATCATTCCAAAACCGATGGGGGATTCCAGCTGGAACAAACGTTGTATCATAAGCTCTCATCGTGAATACTTCACCATCAACTTCGCAAGTTGCTTCACCTTCAAGAATAGTAACGGATTCATCACAGTTATGGTAATGTCGTGCAATAGCCGCTCCAGGTTCAAACATCGTTATGCCATTGGTTAGTGATGTCGAATCAAGCCATTTCCCCGCTAAGGGTACCGTCTTCACACCTGTCCCACGGTCTATTGGATCCTGTTTATTGAAATCTATGACATGTGCTTTTTTACGCATCTCTTAAAAATCTCTAATTTTGACTCTTGTAGTATTTCCTTAGCTTAAACAACCTTTAAAATGCCGATTGTATATTTAACTCAATTTATATTCAGTAAACCAACAGTTCTGACTTTCCACATTATACCATTTTTTCTTGAAAATAACGACTTTTTTATATGTATGATGCGAATTTATAATCCTGAAAACCTATTTTAGAAAAAGGCAATTCACATATAGACCGAGTAAGCATGAATATTAACATACGTGAAATAAACCGCGCAAAAAACGATAAGGAATAATACTGCATTCTCTAAGCCAAATTTGCAATATCAGACCAAATATGTTAAAATATAGGCAGTAAAAACCTATAATAATAGCATTTGGAGTGAATTAATGTATAAAATCGGTCTCATCCCTGGTGATGGAATTGGCCCCGAAGTTACGCGAGAGGCAATGAAAGTATTCGGGGCAGCAGCTGAGCAAAATGAAATAAAATACGATACTGTCGAATACGACATCGGGGGAGATAGATATCTCAACACTGGTGAAGTATTACCAGATTCAGTACTTGAAGAATTACGTGAACTGGACGCTATTTATCTCGGTGCAATTGGACACCCTGATGTGAAACCTGGTATTTTAGAGCAGGGGATCCTTCTAAAAGTTAGGTTTGAACTTGATCTCTATATTAATCTACGTCCTGTTAAACTCTATCCTGGTGTTCCTACACCAATAAAGGACAAGGGACCCGAAGACATTGACTTTATCATCGTCCGGGAAAATACCGAAGGATTATATTCTGGTATCGGTGGTTTCCTAAAGCGCGGTACAAAGGACGAAGTTGTAATTCAAGAGATGATAAACACATACAAAGGCGTGGAACGATGTGTTCGTTATGCCTATGAACTCACAAAGAAACGCAATAAAGAGAACACATTAACTCTCTGTGACAAAGCAAATGTCCTCACTTATGCTCACGACCTGTGGCGCCGCGTCTTTGATGAAGTTGGCGAAGAATATACTGATATAAAGAAAGAATATGCTTTTGTTGATGCTACTACTATGTGGATGGTAAAGAACCCTGAATGGTTTGATGTAATTGTTACATGTAATATGTTTGGGGACATCATTACCGACCTCGGCGCAATGATACAGGGGGGAATGGGAGTTGCAGCATCGGGGAATCTAAATCCAGAGAGTGTTGCAATGTTTGAACCGATTCACGGTTCCGCACCACGTTATACTGGAAAAAATCAGATCAATCCTATCGCCGCTATCGGCGCAGCTGGTATGATGTTAGATCACCTTGGATATGCAGACGCCGCAAATAGTGTTGAAGATTCTATCAGCAATTTGCTCGCAAGCGGAAAGATAAAAGACCTTGGCGCCGGAAGAATGGGGTATTCAACTGAAGAAGTGGGAGATCTCATTGCAGAAGGATTATAAGTAGGAAAGTAATTTCTAAAAATAAGAAAGATTTCTTATGCTATTTTAGCAGTGAAATTTATACGATCTGAAGACCGATTCCATTTATTGAAGGTATACATATCATAAGCACTTAACATCTTGAAACCAGAATCTTTGAGTAAATTGTTAATAGTTTGTACCTCATAGATTCGCTGTTGGTGTACCTCCTCGTAGCGGTTAAATAGTTCTCCATCTCGGATAAAGAATGTGAGGAAAGTTCTACACATTTTGGTATTGTATAGGTAGTTATTCTTCCAAATGTAAGAATAATCTTGATGGTTTTCAGAGAATGTCTTGTTGTGAAAATGTTCTACGATATTCCGTTCTGTTGTCACATCAAAAATAAATAAACCGTCAATAGTAAGATGCTTTGAGACAGTTTCAAACATCCTACTGAGTTCATCTTCATCAATTGCATAATTAATACTATCGTAAGTGCAAAGAATTGCATCAAACTGCTGGTCCAATTGAAAACTGATCATGTCTCCTTGATGCAGTGAAATATTTTGATTCTCTGAATCAGCTTTTTCACGGGCAACTTTTAACATACCCTGAGCTTTATCTATACCGGTCACCTCGTATCCTTTAGAAGCTAATAGAAGGGTTAATGAACCAGTGCCACACGCCAAATCTAAAATTCTGCGCGGTTCACACCTATACATCTTAAATAAGGATTCAATGTAATCACACCACCGTGTATAGTTCACATTTCTCATCATCCGGTCGTATGCATAAGAGAATTGTTCATAGGGTGCTGTTAAATGCATTGATATAAATTACTCAGTTTCTTGTTTATAACCGACAGAAGCGTTGAGTAAACTCAGAAGTGTCATGATTTCATCTGCACTCCAACTCTCATCAACATTTGCTTCAATGGCATATTCACCAGCTGTTTTGATCTTACGAAGACTGATTTTTCCTGCTATCAAACTAAATGGGAGCTGTTGTGCTCTACTTTTCACACGTTCAAACGTATTGATTATATATACACGATCTACACCTGCTGGAGCCTGTCTGACCATTGCATCTTTCAACATCTCCGTTCCAAATCCGAACAATGCAATAATGACAAACCATTGCAATATTGAAATGCCAACCATGATAACTAATACAACTATGAGAGCTTTTGTAAGATGGCGTTTCCATCTCGGTGTGTCGGTACTCATGATCTCTTTACCTCAGAATGTTCCTTAGTTTGCAAGTTTAAAAATTTATTAATTGAGGAATTGAACAAAACCCATTTATTCACTTCTAAAGTATGAAAATAACGACTTGTGCTAAATAACTTATTGTACAATTTTTTCACATAAGTCCAATATTCAGTGAGTTTTCCTTATGACAGATAGGTTCTTTAGTCCCGTAGGGACGATATGTTTATAGAAAAACGTTGAATACCCTCTCTTCAGTCCCGTAGGGACGATATGTTTATAGAAAAACGTTGAATACCCTCTCTTCAGTCCCGTAGGGACGATATGTTTATAACATTAAGTCCACGTGTGTGAAAAGGATACAAACAAATAGTTAACTAACACAACTCATGAAAATAGGAAGTTAATATGATTCTTGATTCAGTATTTTGGTATTTTATGAAAAATGATAGAATATAGTAGCATTTTATGCTGATCTTGTCAAACTAAAACGGAAGGCAATCAGAAATTCACTATGAAAATAGGCATAGTAGGTCGTCCCCATGTGGGAAAAACAACAGTCTTTAACGCTATCGCACATTCAAATGCTGAGATAGGTAACTATACAAACAAAGGACAAGTTAATCTGAGTACAGTTTCTGTACCAGACGAGCGTTTAATACCATTGCAACGTGTGTTTGAATCAAAAGAGATAATTCCCGCGACTATAGACTATGTAGATAGAGGAGCGACTTCTCGTACTGCAATAAATCCCAATGTAGAAGCACCTGAGCATTCCACTTTAGATGCAGAAGTATTAGGTGAACTCCGTACTGTTGATGCACTCGCGCATGTTATCAGACTGTTTGAAGACGATACCGTTCCACATGTTGACGGAAACGTCAATGGAAAACGCGATATTGAAAATGTTGAACTTGAGTTTGTCTTTGCTGACATGCAGATTATTGAAGGACGATTGGATAGACTTGAAAAATTATTGAAAAACCAGAAAACACCTGAATACCAAAATGAATTTCGAGTGTTAGAACATTTTCAGCAAACTCTACAGGATGGTAAACCGCTACGTTCTCTTAATGTATCCGATAATGATGAGATGTTAATCCGAGGATACGGTTTCTTAACATTAAAACCGCTACTGCTAATCCTCAATATCAGTGAAGACCAATTGCAGAATGTGGAAGATATATTAGGTCAGTTTAAACATTATGAAACACTTGCTCAGACCTCTGTAATTGTGCTTGCTGCACAATTAGAAATGGAAATTGCCCAATTGGACCAAGCTGATGCAGAAGTTTTTTTAGTTGAGATGGGGTTGAAGGAATCCGCTTTAGAAAGATTCATACAAACTTCTTACAGACTGATGGGGTTAATAACATTTTTTACGGGTGGACCAAAAGAAGTAAGGGCAAGAACCCTTCAGAATGGACAAACTGCTGTTGAAGCTGCAGGTGAAATACACACTGACTTTGAAACTGGATTCGTACGATCTGAGTGTATCAATTGGCGGGACCTTGTAAATTGTGGCAGTTATATTGAAGCTCGAAACAAGGGGATGTTGAGAGTTGAAGGGAAGTCATACAAAGTTCAAGAAGGAGACGTATTGAATATATTGGCTAATCCAGCATAGTCAATATCGGACAGAAAGGAACATTTACCTCCTATGCAGTGAATGACTTTCCAAATCAGATATTGCACCCATCATTTGCACGCCCATTTGCTGGTACATCTCTCGTTTGATTTCTGATTCAACAATATTTGAAAAATCAATCGGTTTACCGTAAGTAACTGAGAGTTTAGCCCTTCGAATCCGTTTACTTCCTCGAGGCATCATCTTCTCTGCACCCCTATGAAAAACCGGGACAGTTGGAACATTTGCCCGATGTGCAATAAAGCAAGCACCATCATGCGCCTTTCCTAACTTACCATCGAAACTGCGAGTGCCTTCGGGAAAAATTAACACTGCATTACCTGTTTTCAAGAGTGATATGGTTCGGCGTAATGCACCTAAATCAGGTTTACCTCTGTTGACAGGATATGCATTAAAGATTGAGATGAGTCTTCCTAAGAACGGCACATTGAATACATTGCTACGTGCCATAAAATTTATCTCACGGTTAGCCGCAGAACCAACAATTACAGGATCCAAAAGACTAATATGGTTGGAAACTAACAACACACCACCTTCACGAGGTATATTCTCAACACCTTGCGTTTCAATATGTCCCATCACTTTACAGAATAGGTATGTAAGTCTATGAGCCCACCGATAAATTCGGCGTGGCGACCAGAATTGGTTGTTTGTATACCACATGTCAGTATGTCTTAGCGAAAGTGCTTCAAACCCTCCAGCAAATTACTCTTTGATCCAAATACTATTCAGAAACTATCTTTACAATATAATCAACAACTGCCTCAATTGATTTTCCAGTCGTATCTACACGAACTGCATCTTCTGCCTCACGTAATGGACTGTGTTCACGTGAAGAATCCTTCTCATCACGTGCTTTTATTTCTGCTTCAACCGATTTCAATGTGGTGTCAACATTCTGTGATTGAAGCTCTCTAAACCTTCGTTTTGCTCGTTCTTTTACAGATGCATCAAGGTATATTTTGAAGTCTGCATCAGGAAAAACGATTGTCGTCAAATCTCTCCCCTCAGCGACGATGTTACCTTGTTCTCCAATTTTCTGTTGAAGTTTTACAATCTCTTGACGAATTTCTGGAATTTTAGCAATGTCTGCAACTAATTGATTTACTTCTGGCGTGCGTATATGCACAGTGACATCATCGGAATTGAGGTAAATTTTCTTCCCGTCTTCCTTGAAGTCTATATTGCATGCTTTTACAAGCTCAATGAGTTTAGCAATATTTGTTTGCGCTTTATGTTGTATTGCCAGCACTGTTACTGCTCTATACATAGCCCCTGAATCCAGGTATAGTAACCCGAGTTTTTCTGCAACCTTGCGTGCAACAGTACTTTTTCCTGAACCTGCTGGTCCATCCATCGCAATTGTCACTCGTACCCCGTTCTTGGTCATCTAATTTCCAATGTTTCTCTTTTCTTCATCACAATAGCTTGAGCATCTGTAAGCAATCTGTGAATTTCATCAGGTTTCTCTGTTTGTATAAGAGTCTTGAAATCTGTGAGATTATCAATGAAAGTATCAATCAGATCTGACAGTACCACAGCATTTTGCGTGAAGATATTAGTCCATAATTCAGGGGAACCCGCAGCAATACGCGTCGTGTCCTTAAAACCTGTTGCTGTAAAGTCCAATGCTTTCCCTTCAGGTGTGTCAATATCGGCTATACAGTTTGCCAAGATGCTCGCAATTAGATGAGGAAGATGGCTTGCTGCACCTACAATTTCATCATGAACTTCAGGTGAACACAAGAATGGTTGTGCACCAACAAATTCCCAAAAGTCTTTCACTAACTGCAATGCATTTTCATCAGTGTTTTCAGTTGGTGTTAAAATACACTTCGCTTCATTGAATAAACTTGCTGATGCACCACTAACACCTGTTTCATGGGAACCTGCCATTGGATGACCACCCACAAAAGTTATATTCGGTGATTCGTGTAACAATCTATCAACTGATCTTACAATAGCAGATTTTGTGCTTCCTACATCTGTCAAAACTATGGGTTTATCATGTGATTCAACGGATTCTATAATTTGTTGCACAAAAATTAGGACGTAATTTACAGGAGGACAAAGTATGACCAAATCACTCTCTTGAATTCCTTCACTCACATCAATCGTAATCTCGTCAACAGCATCCTGTTTTTGGGCAATTTCAAGTCTCCCAATATTCCTTCCTAAACCGACCCGTTTCCCTTGAAACCCACTTTTCTTCAGTGCCAAGCCAACCGAACCCCCGATTAACCCTACTCCCCATATTGTAATTTTTAAAACATCTTCTATCTGTAGTGATGTAAGTGTCGGTTTCTGATGAGTAATCATGCAATAGAATTCCTATGGTAAATCTCAATAGTATTTTATGTGAAATCTATCCTTGATGTCAAGTGAAATTCACGAAAATCAATCGCAAATTTTCTATTCTCTTAGTATAATTGTTGCAAAAATCTCCATCTAATCTATACGATCTGTTGAGTCTTGTATAGAATGTCTGATTATCTGTCCTCCTCCATTTTTCTTGATTTATTATCTTATGTTTGCTAAAATGACCAAAATTTAGATGATTCAATTTTTGTCCTAATTGCTTATAGAATGAATACTATTAAAGATGCTCGTTACAATCTTGGAATTGCATATTTGAATGATGGACAGTATCATGAAGCAATTCCAGAATTTAAAGCGGTCATTGAACTTGACCCAGAATATATTGATGCACACTGTGGACTTAGTCGTGCATATCTTGAACAGAATGATCTTGCTAAAGCTGAGGAATCAACTTTAGCGGCATTAAAAGTAAATTCTGAACATACACTTGCGCTTTCCCTGATTGATTCCATTAATAAAGCTTATTATGACAAAGGTATTTCCGATCTACAGGAAAATCAATATCGGGATGCTGTGATTTCTTTCCAAAGGATTATTAATCAGGATTCGAATTTTGAACACGTTCATTACAATATAGGATTAGCATATATTGGATTGAGAGAATATGACAATGCTATAAAATCATTTACAACTGCTCTTGACTCAGACTCTGTTTCTGATGACATTCACCTTCAAATTGGTGTGGCCTATATTGAAGTGAAGCAATTTGATAATGCAATCAGACATTTAGAACAAGCGAAGAATACCGATCCTAATCTTATAGAAGTTCAATACAACCTTGCTCGGTCATATAGAGAAATAGGGAATTTAGAAGCATCAACAAATGCAGCAACTGAAACCTTAAGAATAGATCCAGAATATGCCCCTATTCGTGATTTAGTTGAGAAGATCAAGCAAACACATTACAATCGTGGTGTTAGTTTCCTTAACGATGAACGGTTAAGTGAGGCTGTCGCGTCATTCCAAAATGCAATTTCACTTGATGCTGAATTTACCGCAGCACATTTCAACTTAGGGTTAGTCCTACTAAGAATGGAGTCTTATTCCCGCGCTATTGAAGCACTGAGAAATACCGTAGAACTTGATAGAAACCATAAAGCGGCATTCCATGCACTTTCTCTCGCCTACTTCGGACAACATGAAGTAGGGAAAGCGAGAAAAGCAGCCCAGGATGCCATAGATATAGATCCGGATTATCAACCAGCACGCGCTTTATTAGAAGCAATAGATCCAAATTTTACTTCGTTGAGAACAACCTCTACGTTAAAAACTCAGGAAAACATTCAACCTGAATCAGATACTACTGAAGAACAAATATTAAAAGAAACTAAACAATCTCAAGAGAACAATGACAATTCTCAGAAGGAAGATGTAAAGATAGATGTTGAGTAGGATCCCGATTTAAAGAAGACTATTCAACGTGGAATGATATTTCTTGGTAACAGTCAGTATAGACAGGCTGAGTCAGCATTTAAAAAAGTCATCAAAGCAGATCCGAGTTGTGTAGATGCACATTACGGTTTAGGGAAAACCTATTTTGAAGTAGGTGCATTTGATGACGCAAAATCAGCCGCTGAAGAAGCGATACAGCTTAATCCACAGCACATCCATTCGCATGATCTACTCAAGATGATTAAACAGGTTACTCATCTAAAGAAGAAGCAGATAATACGTAAGAAAGTTCTTATTTATGCGGCGGTTGTGTCTATCATTGTGTTTGGGGTATATGTTGCAAATCAATACCGAATTATAAATATACCAGTTTTTTCAAATAAAGAGAATAACAAAAATGACAAGAATGGAACGGTAAATGACAACGATAATGGCACAAAGCGTGTAAAACCATCAAACAGAAATTCAGTTGTTTCTAAACCATTGATTAAGGTTTCATTGGAGAATAAATCGGACAAAGTTATGATAATAGCAGGGGAAGAAAAGAGTATCAAATTGTCAATCAATAACAAAGGGGACACATTAAACAATGTCAAAGTGACTATTGATTCTAAAATTCGCGGTTTGACATTTGCTTTACCACCACCTGTCTCAAGAATACAAAAGAATAGATCACATGATGTAGAAATTGGAATTGCTGCAAATGATAATGTAAAAACAGGTAAACCTGACTTAAAAGTACATTTGAATGATCATCATGGAAATTCAATTGCAAAGACCGATGTACCTATAAACATACTGAACTTAGAATCTGTAGAATAAGGAGGGAGAATTGTGGATCAAAGAACATGGGGAATTATTGGTGGTGCAGTGCTAATAGTCGCACTCTTGTCACCTTTATTCTTGGGAAATTTCAAAAGTGTAGAGACACTTTATGAAGATGCTGAATTACTCTTCAAGCATAGGAAATATGAGGATGCTATTAAGAAATATAACAAAGCAATCAAAGTCTCAAAAAAACCTGGTTCAAATTCTGAGCAAATTCATAAGCACTTTCCAGCTTTCGCAAACTATAAAATTGCACTCTGTTATGAAAAACTCGGTGATACTAAGAAAAATATAAAATACTACACCCAAGCAGAGAGGCATATACGAAGAACGCTAACAGAGACTGATTATTATCAACTTAAAGAAAAATTGCATTTCCTCTTGGCAAATATACTCATTAAAACCGATAAGCCTCGTGAAGCAGAAGCACAGTTTTCCTATTTTATTAAAATTTTCCCTAATAGCATTTTCGTAGAGGATGCTCTCTTTCATATAGGAAGTTTAAATAAGAAATTACATCTACTTAATGAATCACAAGCAGCATTTCAAAGAATTATTGATGAATTTCCAACATCAAAATATCGTCGTGAAGCGGAATATACTATTGCACAACTATTAGTTTCAAAACAGAATGGTTCAAATAATCTTAATAAGCCTAATCTGCAGGAAAACGCCCGGGATAATAACAGCATAGATAAAACTACGACAGAATTGATTTCTCCTGAAGATGCAATAGCTGAATCTATCTATAAAACTGCCATAGAATGCCTTAAACGAGGAGATCATTATGACGCGAACCAACTCTTTACAACTATACTAAAAGAATTTCCAAATGGTAAATATACGTCCTTTGCCCATGAAGGTATTGGTGATATATATTTTGAATCAGAGAATTATGTTAAAGCCAGGCAAAAATATGAGCAGGCAATATATAGCACAACAGACCAAGAAAGAAGGCAGGAGTTGTATCAGAAAAAACAACAGACATTTCTTGTTGCTGATTATGTAGATGTTATTCCTGATCCAATTCCGCAATCAGATCTCTTTACAAAAGCAATTCTTCTACATCAAGAAGGAAAATTCACAGAAGCAGCGCAAATATATGAGAAACTATCAAAAAGTGATATACCTGAAGATGATTTATCATTTGCGTTATATAGGGCCGGTGTCTGCTATTATAGGGAATCAAAAGGAGATTTAGAACTTTTCAATAAAGCCGCAGAACTATTTGTTCGGTTCAAGAATGACCATAGTGCCAGGCCAGAAATTGCTCAAGTATATTACTATCTTGCTTCAACATATTTTGAATGGGGAAATGCATTTGATGACGACATTTCAAAATATCAATTAGCGATACAGGCTATCAATGAAGCAAAAGGTAATCCTCTTGTTAATGACAGTTCGAAACAAATATGGTTTAATCGACTTGCAGAATTAGAGAAGAATGTAAAAAGAAAAATGTATCCGAATCCTAATCCAAGTCCCGATCCAATTATTCCTGTAACTATCCACTACAATCAAGGACTGGATTTTCTTGATGAGAAACGATATGATAATGCAATTGATGAATTTGAAAAGTGTCTCTATCATGATCCAGATTTTCAAAAGGCATACTGTAACTTAGGAGTGATTTACTTTAGGAAAAAGGATTATCAATTGGCAATTAATTTACTTGAAGACGCCGTTGCAATTGACTCCAATTTCAAGGAAGCTTATTTCAATCTTGGACTTGCTTACCTAAAGCTCAACAAAATTGAAGATGCTAAAACTGCCGCTGAGAATGCCCTAAGAATAGATCCTAATTACGAAAATGCAAAAATCCTAATTGACTCAATAACAGATTAGTCTGTTACCAAAAGGTCGAATTACACGATATACATCTGTCAGAAAATTACATGTTCTTTGTCGCTTGAATTCTTTGTCGTTTGAGATCACAGAAACAGCAGTAGGAATTTTAAAACCGTAGTCAACTATAAGGAAATGTATAAAATGAAAAAGTTTTTCATCACTATAAATGTAATTTCACTAACAATAGTCCTGTTTTTCAATCATGTGGATGCCCAAATCGTTGGTCAAGAATTTTTACCAGATGGAGCAAAAGAACGTTTTGGAAAAGGCTGGATACGTGATGTCGAATTCTCTCCAGACGGAAAGAAGTTTGCAGTTGCAACCACAATCGGTGTCTGGATCTACGACAGTTTATCTGGTAAAGAAGAGAATTTACTTGAGGATAGTCTAATTTCTGGAACCGAGGCACTTGCTTACGCACCTTCAGGGTCTATACTCGCTGTAGCACATGAAGATTATACAATTAGATTATGGAATCCAACAATTATTGATCAGGAGAGACCAATTCCTGCCTTAAGGGGACATACAGGAAGAATTCATGCTATCATTTATTCAACTGATGGAAATATGATAGCAAGTGCAAGTGATGATAAGACTATAAGACTTTGGAATCCTAATGGTATGAATGACAGAGAAAAACTCATTGCTATACTACCGTATAAAGCACCTGTTAGATGTGTTGATATCTCGTCCGATAACCACTTAATTGCTGGCGGTAGTGACGCTGGCATAGTTCAAGTGTGGGATGCTGGGACAGGAGAACGAGTACGCGAACCTAATCAGGCACACAAAGATGCTGTTGTAGCAGTACATTTTTCACCGGACAGGACAGAATTAGCAAGCGCAAGTCCTGATGGATCATTTAAAATATGGAACTTAGTCGGGAATGAAACTACACTCAGTACTACTGAACAGTGGAATTTAAGACTTTATGCTTTAGAATTCTCTCCCGATGGAAATACTGTTGCTACTGGTACTTCGGACAAACAGATTAAGTTATGGGATAAATTATCTGCTGCGGAAACTAATCCCTTAAAGGGACACCGAGATATTGTCACTACTATTGATTATTCTCCAGATGGAAGAGCTTTGGTTAGTGGAAGTCCAGATGGGAAAATACTTTTTTGGGATATCATTGGCAAGAGAATAAGATATGAGATGGCAGGACATACTGGTGGAGTCAAAGCTTTAGCATACTCGGAAGATAACCGTATCCGGGCATGTGGTGCGGGATTAGATGGAAAACTGCGTATATGGGATGCTGGAACAAGTACTGCCTTATCACTTCTACGGGATCATATCGGGCTCATTCAAGCAGTAACATTCTCCAAAAATAGTAAAACCGTTGCAAGTGGTGGTAAACAGGATGGTACTGTTTTCATCTCAGATGTAAACAACATTCTTGAGAATAGTGACGGTTTTGATGATGAGAGTCTATTGACTATTCTAACAGGGAATGAGCATGGAATCACTGCACTTGCTATCGCACCTGAAGATTCCACACTTGCCACTGGAGGTGTTGATGGAAGAATTCATCTCATTGACCTGAATTCTAAACGAAAGCTTGATATATTACGAGGTCCACAAAGTACTATTACAGCATTAACATTTCTAAAAGATGGGACTCGCCTTTTCAGTGGAGAGGAGAATGGAACAGTACGTCACTGGAATGGTCTTACAGGTAGAGAGATAGGAACAGGCTTTAATGTCTCATTCGGTGCTGTAACGGCTCTAACATACTCCGCGATTAACGAGTATCTTGCAGTTGGAGATGTTAAAGGCAAAATTCAGTTTTACAATCCTAAAACAGGCAGCAAAAATACAAAAACATTCCAAACACCACATCGTAGCAAGATCACCTCACTCGTTTTTTCAAATGACGGTAATTCTATGGTAAGTGGAAGTGAGAATGGGACTATCATTCTATGGAATATGGAGCAGATACAGCAGAGTCCAGAAAAACAGGTAGAAGCTCATACCATTCAGCGTGCCAATCCACAAGTCAGAGCAAATATTGAGAATAAAACTGTTGAATTAACAGTACAAGAAATTGCTAAAAAAGCTCGGACCTCAACAGTCTACATTCGGACACTCAACGCAAAAGGAGATGCTGTTGGATCTGGAAGTGGATTCTATATAAGCCCCGGAAAAATCGCTACCAACTACCATGTGATTGATGGTACATCTACAATATTTGCGCGAGTTGTTGATAAAGAAAAATGGTATGTAGTTGAAAGTATCGTTGCATCGGATAAATTGCATGATCTTGCTATTTTAAAAGTCCCAGACATTTCTACTCCAATACTTACACTTGCAGACAGTGATAGAATTGAGATTGGTGAAAATGTCTACGTAATTGGGAATCCACAAGGCTGGGAAGGTACATTCTCTGAGGGAATTATAAGTAGTTTTCGAGGACAAGTTCCTAAGAAATGGATTCAAATTACCGCACCTGTTTCCCCAGGAAGTAGCGGTGGGGCAGTACTAAATAGTAAAGGTGAAGTGATAGGTATTGCAACATTATCATACTTCAATATTGATCCGAAAGTAAAAGTAAATCGAGCTCAGAACATCAATTTCGCAGTGCCATCAAATTACCTGCAAGTATTACTCAAGAAAGTAAATAAACCTTAAAATAAAACAGCGGAATCGCAAGAAGATAGTCTCTTCCAATGCTATACCGCTGTGTTTATATGAAGTTTAAAAAAATATTTCGGTAATTTGGCGAGGTTAGGAAATCTCGCCAGCAGCGTGGTGTACCTGCCTTATGCAGACAAGAAATTACCCAATTCTTTATTTAATCTTCATATATCCTATAATGATAGAATCATAATCTATTAACTCCTACTCCTTAATAACAAAGAATTTCTCCTCCTTGATCTGTTCTTCGGGAAAACGGGCGCGAGACCAGATCGCCTTAGCATTCTCAATCATCTGTGGATGTCCACAAGCATACACAACGGCGTTTGTATGGTCATATCCGATCTCATCACCGTATTTGCGGATCACATCTTCTGCACGGCCAGTTTCTCCCTCCCATTCTGTATCTTCCCACGGACGACTCACAGTTGGAACAAAATTGAACCATTCTTCCTGAGCAGCAAGCTCATTGAGTTCATCCATGTAATAACCAAGTTCCCAAGACCGACTCGCACCGACGATGGTGAGAATCTGATGTGGACTCGATTTTCCTTGTTCTTGTTCTATCTTCTGTGTGCGTGCAATGCTAATATACGGTGCTGCACCTGTAACTGTACCAGCCATAACGTGACGGGTCATACCACTATCTACATCCATAACAAATTTACCGACAAGACGATCCCGGATAAAAACAGTGTCACCAAGCTTTAATTCCCAAAACAGTGGAGTCGTTGCACCCTCAGGAACCAATTCCACAAAGACCTCCATGAAAGGTTCGTGGGGTGAGGAGACAATCGAATAGGGACGTTGGACAATCTTTTCGCCAACTTGAAAACCTATTGTCGCATATTGCCCAGGAATAAAAGGGAGTTGTTGGTCAGTCTTGAATTTGAATGCAGCTAAATCTTCAGAAAAATCTTCACGTTCAATGAGTTCACCGATACAGTATTTCGATCTGGAGCTTCTTCTTTGCATATTTGTTTCCTTAAAAAAAGATGAAATTGGATTCTGTTTGCATATCCTTTATTATACTTAAAACATGAATCAATATCAAATATTTTTTACAAGTGAGACACAACGGCTTGCTGACAATCATAAGGTTTAATATGGAATGTATACAACTTGCTTTCAATTCATGTATATGATAGACTAATAAGACCATTGAGAATATACCATGTCTTACTACAACATATCTGATTAATCATTTATATGCTGAGTTCTCTGTTGTTTGCATGTGTTTTAGACTGATACAACGGACAGGGAGACCCTGTCCCTACGAAAAACAGGTGCTGTGATGAGAAATTTACGGACAATTAGGTTTATGAGATACACTCTAAATAAATGAGTTTACAGATGAAAACATTGCTTTTATATTCTATTATCTTATGCCCTCTCATTTTCCCAAATTTATTAAACATTGCTTTTGCACAACACTATACGACCCAATATCTAAAACATCGCGGTTAGGAAACAAAACATATCGTGGATGTGAAAGGGTTGAGTTAATTTTGAAACTGACGATATAAAGGATCAAAAAAATGAAAAAGTCACTTATTTTCACCAAAATTACAATAATGTTACTCGTTTGCCACTTGACATCAATTTCTATTGCTCAGGACTATACGCAATGGAACTTACCTGAGGGTGCTATTAAACGATTAGGAAAAGGGGAAATAAACGAAATAAAGTTTTCTCCAGATGGGAATCTGATAGCTGTCGGAACAAGTATCGGAATATGGATCTATAATATACATACTCGTAAAGAGGTCAACTATCTGAAATCATCATTATATCAGATAGACACATTGACCTTTACAGATGAAGGAACAAAGATCATCAGTATAGGTGTTGATGGTCCTATTGCACGAAAGATGATTTGGGAGTTTGAAAAAGAGTATTCATCTGAAATAGAGATCAGACCCAAAATAGGAAGTATATTATCTGCTGGATATGCCTGGGGATCTGCATTGTCAAATGACGGGAATCACCTTGCGATCGGAAATGGTAGTGGATCAGTATCTATATGGGATTTGCGTCTGGATAGGAGAATAACCACGTTTAGAGCACATTCAGATAGTGTCTATGGTTTAGCGTTCTCACCAGATGATACCATGCTGGTAAGCGGAAGTAGGGATTCAAAGATTCATCTTTGGGATGTCTCCTCTGGAGAAAATCAGATGACTCTAAGTCAATCATCATCGTCACATGCAATAGCATATAGTCCAGATGGAACAAAGATTGCAAATGGAAATTTTGGAGGCGGTCTCAAATTATGGGACATTAAAACTAAAAAAGAACTGATTACATTCAAAGGACATACAGATGCAATACGGACTATTGCGTTTTCACCAGACGGAAAAACATTAGCAAGTGGTAGTTGGGACGCAAGCATACGTTTTTGGGATACTGAGACAGGAAACCAAATTGGTATTATTACAGGACATCCTCATTTTGTTGAACAGATGGCATTTTCTCCAGATGGTAAGTATGCTGCAGGAAGTTCAAGAGGCGTGATACATGTATGGGAAACGGAAACTGGTAAGGTGTTGTCTGCAGCGATGACACACTGGGGTTTGATTAGAGAATTACGGTTTTCAGATGATAGCAGTGCTCTTACAAGCATCAGCATAGGAATTAAACTAAGGACCGCAGATGTTGCTACCAATCGTGAGATATTTACTCAGGAATATAAAGGACATAAAACTAATGTCTGGTCTATTACTTTATCACCTGACCAAAAAACGCTTGCAAGTTCAAGTCGTGGGAACAAGATTCGGCTTTGGGATGTAGCAACAGGAAAACAACAGCGGCTAATAAAAACGGATCACAAAAAGGGAATTGGTGAATTGACATTCTCACCTGACCAAAACTTATTTGTGACCGGAAGCCATGATAACACTATTCGCGTGTGGGATAGCGGTACAGGAAAAGAGCAATTTGTTCTCCGCGGACATGTTGCGGAGGTGGAAACCCTTGCATTTTCACCAGACAGTAAATTACTCGCAAGCGGAAGTTGGGATGGTAGAGTGTGTTTGTGGGATATTGAAACAAAATCTCAAATATCACAACGCGGAGGTTTCAGCGGTGGTATAATTGATGTTGTCTTTTCATTAGATGGTAAATCAGTTGTAAGTACAAATCAATCGAAAGAAATTCAGTTGTGGAAAACCATTGACAACCAACAAATACCCTTCGTCGTGCTCAACGGACATAACGGATGGATTCGAAATGTTATATTTTCCGGAAATGGTAAAACACTTGCAAGTGGCAGTGACGATGGGACAATACTTATTTGGGATTGGGAAAAGTGCATTAAGATTAGAGGTAGAAATAGGAATTAGAACATTGAGGAGACAAAAATGCATAAAAGACTTATATGCATTATCATGGTAAGTATATCTATTTGCTTGATTTCGGTCAACAGTTTTGCTGAGGATTTCATGCAATGGAACTTACCTGAAGGAGCAAAAGCACGACTGGGTAAAGGAATAATTAATGAGATTATTTTTTCACCGGATGGGACAAAATTCGCTGTTGCGACAACATTCGCAGTCTGGATTTATAGCACTGAGAACGGTAAAGAACTTGCTCTGCTCAACGGACATAAAACCACTGTAGAATCTATAGTGTTTACTTCAGATGGACAGTCGTTGATGAGTGCTGACTCCAGTGGAGAAACACGTGTTTGGTATGTATCAACTGGTGAACAACTATCTATCCTGACACAAGGCAATGATTTAGTCGAAAAGGTTGCTCTGTCGGGAGACAACACGAAACTTGTGACATATAGTAAGGACGATAAATTCCGAATTTGGGATCTAAAGAATCCCGATGCAGATCCTTTAGTCATAGATGACAATCTCGGAAGAGGCGTAAAATTCTTAGAAGTCTCAACTGATGGTGATATAATAGCGGTCACAAAAATTCCATTACATTCTATGGATGGGAGTGCAATTGAAAATGTCAGATTACAGGTGTGGAATATTAACACGAAGAACCTGTTGATGAATATACCCGGTGAATCCCCGTTCATCACTGCACTGAAACTATTGCCAGATGGAAACACTATTGTGACCGTTGATGAAGATAAACAGATACAGTTTTGGAACATCAAAACAGGTACAACTTCACTCACTTATGAAGACGAAGAATCTGTATCAGTTACGTTGGCGTATGCACCCAAAAATAGAATCCTTGCAACAGGTATGCTGAACATCAAACTGTGGAACATCTCACCCGATGGAAAGAAATCCTCACTTAACAGAACATTGAAAGGACATGAGAATAGAGTGATTGCATCAGCGTTTTCTCCAGATGAGAACACACTTCTCACAGCAAGTGATGATGGTGTCATTATCGCATGGGATTTAACAACTGGGAAACAACTTTTTAATATTTCTGGACATCTTGGTATCACGTTACGTTTAGCATATTCGGATTCCAGCAATACTCTTGTGAGTGCAAATCAACGTGCTTCCTCCTGGATAGCATGGGACACACAAATTCACCACTGGGATTTAATTACGAATAGGATAATATCTACCGAGAAAATAGAGTTTGGAAGAATTCACCAAATTTCACCGGATTGTAGAACAGTTGTTGTCAGCAAAGCGAATGGTGATATCGAATTCTTGGATATAGAATCTAAAGAACGACAGTATACGTTAAACGGATTTGATAAGGACAAAATATTCCGCGGAGTCACTTTTTCTTCGGACAAACAAACCATAGCAACAAATGGCTTAGAAGGAAAATTATATGTGTGGAAGATCTCAGACTTGGATCGAACAAGTAAACCGTGGAAAACACTGTCTCTAACTGTAAAACAGGGGTGGATGAAATCTCTATCTGCTGATGGAAGTATGTTAGCAAGTGTAGAAAGAAACAAAATAGTTCGTCTTTGGAATGTTAAAACTGGAGAAAACTATCTAACTTTCTACGACGATATTATGTTCTCTTCAGACGACGGTAAGCGTATATCAGGACTTGCTTTCTCACCCGATGGCAAGGTAATTGTCATAGGAAACGAAGAGGAAATTCACTTGTGGAATACAAAAACCGGAGAGCAAATCGCTATATGCATCCCCGACCGTATCACAGCCAGAATGACATTCATATTTTCACCCGATAGCAGAATTTTAGTGAGTGCTTGTGGTGATACAATACACAGATTTGAAGACGGTGAGATAAGAACAGCAGATGGAAGCTACATTACAGGGTTTGCCAGCGAATATGATACTGGAACATTCCAACTTTGGGATACAAGAACTGGGGAATTATTGTCTACCCATGACGGTCATACGAATAAGATAGTAACATTTGCATTTTCCAATGATGGAAAAACACTCGCATCAGGAAGTCGGGACGGTACAATACTTTTATGGGATTGGGAAAAACTGAAATCAATGCGTTAAACAGAAACTCAAAACTATACTGAAATAGCTATTAGCAATACAAAAATGCCCAAGGAGTTCCAATTGGAGAAAACTATGTTTCGCCCATTATCTATAATCTTGTTTGTTCTTTTCTCGATTTCAAGCGGATTTACTCAAGATTCCACAAAGTGGAAATTACCTGATGGAGCAGTTATCCGTCTTGACAAAGGAAGTGTCAATGATATCGCCTTCTCACCTGATGGAATGCAATTTGCAGTCTCTACGAATGTAGGCATCTGGATCCATGATGCACAGACAGGTATGGAGGTAGAGTTGATTAAAGAACCTGGTCGTAGGTTTAGAAAAATCGCCTTCTCACCTTATGGTAATACGCTTGCGTGCTCATCTGGTATTTCAGGTAGAGGGACAATACAATTATGTGATAAAGCAACTGGAAAATTCCACACGACTCTCCCCGCACCGATTGGAATCTATTCGTTATTTTTCTCTGAAGATGGGTCAAAACTCTTATGTGCAGGATTTTTTGGTGAGGTCAGTATGTGGGACATTAACAACATAACCAAACCAGTTCTTATTTCAAACATACGATTGGACTTTGAAAGTTGGCGTCAATTTTGGCCGGTTGCACTCTCACCAGATGGACGTTTCCTTGCACTTACAACACCTGATTGGCAAACTAAAGACTATTCAATCAAGATTTATGATGGTAAGTCAGGAGAACTATTGCATACTTTAAAGAATCATAATCTTCCAGTTGAGTCGTTAACTTTTTCACCCGATAGCAAGACATTATTAAGTGAAGATCGATATGAATCAATCCGTGCATGGAATCCTGAAACAGGTGAATTAAAGTCTACAATGTATTGGAAGGATCAAACAATGACAAGGAAGCTTGGCTACTCCCCTAAAGGTAGATTCATTGCCAGCGCGCATCATGACAGTGTTCGGTTGTGGCATAGAACGACAAGTAATGAAAAAAATGGGGAAGATGCTATCGGGAACTATCAAATTATTATGGAATTGGATGAGCATTGTGACTATGTGGACAAAATGACATTCTCTTCAGACGAAAAAACACTCCTTACTGTAAGTATAGATGGAACAATTATCGCCTGGGATACTACAACAGGTAGACAACGTTTTGCTTGTACAGGTTACCTTAATGGTATAGAGGATGTCGCACTATCTGAAACGGGAGATACGCTTACAGCGATGATTCGATCTTACAATCCTATTGGTGGATTTCAAAAGAGACGCTGGGATACAGAGACTGGAGATTTGTTGTTTTCAGAGAGATATAAAGAATTTGGTAGTCTATCAATGAGAATGTCACCAGATGGCAACACGCTTATCACTCATAACGATTCTGGTAATTGTCTATTATGTGACATTTCAACAGACACTCCTCAGTTGATTTCTCAGTTCGATATAGAGGGATACCGTAAAGGAGGATTAAACCTGAAATTCGCATTCTCTTCTGATGGAAGGATGTTGGCTGCGGGTGGAGAGGATTTTGCAGTCCACGTTTGGGATTTTGACGAAGATTCAAGATCACTTAATCATAAATTTTCAGCAAAAGAACATACAGAAAGTGTTTGGTCATTAGAATTTTCACCTGATGGTAAAAAACTCGCTTCCGGGGGTTATGACAAATTGCTTCGTATTTGGGATGTAGCAGAGGGAAAAACGCTTCTTACGCTTAGTGGTCATACGTGGCGTGTCAATAGCATTGCTTTTTCACCAGATAGAAAAATCCTCGCAAGCGGAAGTACTGAACTCTTTCTATGGGATCTTGAATCGGGCACACAGATCCGTAAAATCAGAGAACTAAAAAAGGAAATTATCGGTGACTTAGAATTCTCACCAGATGGAAAACTACTATTGATCGCAGCAAACGACGGATTGAAAATGTATAATCTTGATGAGGATCGAATATTTACACTTAGCAAGGACTTTACGAATTTCCTTAAATTATCAACGGAGAATAATACACTCGTAAGTTGGAGTTGGTTAGGAAACATAATTATTTGGGATTGGGAAAAGGTTCAGAAAAAACCGTATAACAAATAGGACATTACTTCTAAATGTTTTTGTCCATATATGGATTTCACATCTCCGCGAGTTTCTTCTGAAGCCATTGTCGCATTGGTGCATTCCCTGGATCACACACTTCAATGAAATGACCGGGTAAGGGTTGTCCTATAAGTGCTTCAACATCACGGCGCCGTTCCGCTACAACTTCTGCATGGTCACATGCAATGTTCTGTTTCTCTTCAGGATCATTCCTGACATCAAACAGTTGATCACCCTTCTCATCCCTATACCCAACTGAAGTGCAGAAGTTCCAACGGTTATCACGCACACTCACACGTCCTACAGCGTTACCTGTCGTAAAACCTGCCCACCCATTTATGATGCGTTCTCGGAGAAGTGCTTTCTTTTGCGTTACCAGTTGCCACATATCCTCACCATCGGTCCAACTGCACGGAATATCAAGAAGATTCAGCAGTGTCGGCATAATATCATGATTCTGAACGAAAGCAGAGATGTCCTTGTCGTGTGGACCATCAGGATGACGAATCATCAGGTTTAATTGCGTGTTAAAAGGATGTAGTTTGTTTGCACCTTTACCAAAACTTCCGTGGTCTCGTAGTTGTGTTCCATGATCAGACATAACTAACACAAGCGTTTCATCACGGATGTCTAATTGCTCAATCTTGTCTAACAATGCACCAACCCACTTGTCAACAAATGTCACTTCACCAAGATAGAGTGCTTCTATCCTATCAAGCTCCTCTTCAGAAGGCCCACCCCCTTCATTTGCACTTCCACCCATTATAAAGTCCTTGCCAGAATAATCTGGCATATAGATATCAGCATAAGATTTTGGTGGATCCCACGGTTCATGGGGGTCAAAACTATCCACCCATAAGAAGAACGGACCGACAGTGTGATTATCTTGTAGCCAATCAGATGCAGCGCGAAATACGCGTGCACAACTATAGTCATCTTCAGTTTGACGATGACGTTGCGACAACAGATAGTTGACCAAACCCGCATGCCGCTTCCAATTGATAGGTTCACGGACGTGTTTTCGAAGTAGGTCTTCAATCAACCTCGGATCACCACTATTCCAGTTATCAGATTCTTGTCCACGTATAAAATCGAAATGTGCAAAACCGCGAGAGAAGTTCATCGTCGGTTTGAACATATGATAAGTGTCTGCAATCAAGGCAGTGAGGTGCCCACGTTCCAACAGCACTTCAGCGATGGTGTCCTGTTCTGGTGGTATCTTATGCCAACCCGGCGCGTGATGCCAATGTCCACGACGATCGAAATTATACTTCCACGGAAAACTCCGCATACCTGTAAAGTTACCCCTACGAATCTGAAGGGTCGGCTGCCCTTCGCCAAATGCTTGGGTAAATCGCACACTCTCTGACGCAAACGCATCAAGGTTAGGGGTTTGCACGTGACTAAACTTCTTACCATCTCCGATGATGTCCGCACGGAACGTATCTAAACAGATACAGACTATATTCATACTTTACGCACCTCTCATTTCATCAAGAATCTTTTCAATTGTTTCTTCTGGATCGTATGCATCAATAATTGGTCTACCGATAACAATATAATCTGCCCCTCTATTGATTGCTTCAGCGGGTGTAGTAATCCGTCGCTGATCTCCAATTTCCGACCATTCTGGACGGATACCTGGTGTTATAATTAGAAACTTGTCCCCACATGCTTTCCGAATCGGTTCAATTTCTAAGGGTGATGCGACAACACCATTTAATCCTGCTTCCTTTGCTTGTTCAGCAAGATATACCACCTGTTCAGTCAATTCTCTTTCAGAGCCGAAATTTGATTGGAAACCTTCTTCATCCATACTTGTCAGAATCGTTACACCAAGTAGTATGGGTCTTTTTCTCTTTGCTTCGCGGGCAGCTTCATTAGCACTTAATCTCGCTGCTTTCATCATTTCAATTCCACCTGATGCATGCATATTGATCATGTCAGCACCGTGTTCTGTCATCGTGCCAACATCACGTGCAACTGTGTTCGGAATGTCATGGTATTTCAAGTCAAGAAAGGTTTTGAACCTTCTCTCCTTCATCCATGAAAATATATCCGTACCTACTGTTGTAATTGCTTGGTGACCAATCTTGACCCAAGAAACTTTTTTTTCAAGTAGATGGGTAATCCAATCAATTTCTTCGCCATCATCTGTATCCAATGCAACAATTAATTTGTCTTTCAATTCATTCCACTCCATTTGAAGTATTGGTCAGTTTTTTAATACATCGTCAATCATCTGTAGGGTCTCACTGTGTGCATCCTCAATCTGTGTCTGAGCGGTATGAATGCACTTGTCAGACTCACGCAATTGTTCTTCAAAACTCGTAATCATACGTGATACCTCATCAGGCGAAGTGCCCCCAAGACTTTGGTTGTTTTGAAGTGCCAATATAGGGTCTAATATCTGTTGTAATTCAGATATTGATATGTCTATCTCTCTTTCATTTAAAAGTGTGTGGGTTAATTCCCAATTCGAAAAATTCTTCTCTTGTTGACCCAATTCCCCAACAAGCCAACCTACGATTTCATGACTATCGCGAAAACTGAGTTGGTGTTCTTTTACCAGATAGTTTGCTAATTCTGTAGCAGAAGCAAAGTTTGCATTGACCAATTCTGTCATCCGTTCAGTATTGAATTCTGTCGTATTGAGGAGTTTAGGAACAATTCCAAGACAATCTTTCACAATATCAATTGCTTCCCACAAAGGGGGTTTATCTTCCTGAAAATCACGGTTGTAACCTAAAGGTAACCCTTTAAGATTAGTCAGCAAATCAAACAGTGCACCGTAGACACGTCCTGTGCGTCCTCTTGTAAGTTCAGCAATATCTGCATTCTTCTTCTGTGGCATAATAGAACTGCCGGAACTATATGCATCATCAAGCACTGCTATACCAAATTCATAGGTTGTCCAATAGATAATTTCTTCACTTAATCGAGACAGATTTGCCATGACAAGTGATAAAGCGAAAAGGACCTCAGCGAAAAAATCTCGACTACTGATCACATCAAGGGCATGCTCTTTTATTCTGTCAAAGCCGAGGAGTTTTGTCGTAATGTTCCTGTCAATGGGAAAAGTTGTTCCCGCTAAAGCACATGCCCCCAGCGGATTCATATTTGCAAGCCTAAAAGCTGCCTGTAATCTACTCTGGTCTCTGAGAAACATACTCACATAAGCAGTTGACCAGAAACCGAGACTAATCGGTTGTGCATGTTGCGTATGCGTATATCCAGGCATCACAGTGTCAATATGTTGCTTTGCAATACTCAGGAAAGCATTGCACAATTCTAAGATACCGCGCTGGATATTGAGGATCTCTTCTCTAATGTATAGGTGTGCATCAACAAGAACCTGATCATTACGAGAACGTGCAGTATGTAGTTTTCCACCAAATTCGCTTCCTGCGTTCTCAATCAAGTAAGACTCAACGTTTAAATGAACATCTTCTTTGTTTGGATCGAGAGTAAAACAACTATTCTGATAATCTTCTTCCGCTTTACGGAGCCAGTGTAAGATTTCGCGCAAGTCTGTATCAGAGATTATCTTTTGACGTTCAAGCATTATCGCATGAACTTGGCTTCCCCAGATATCATATCCGATGAGTCGCGAATCAACTTCTATGGAGTGTGTGAAAGCGATTGTTTCCGTTGAAGGGTTTGTACTAAAACGTCCACCCCAAAGTGTCTTTGATGATGTTTGCATATTCTATGAGTCTTCAGTATTATCTATCAATTCAAATATTCGTAAAGCTGCATTATTCTGATCTTGTTCAGTCCAGATACCATACGCATCATCATATAGGATGTTTACACCTCGAATCCGGTATAACTTATGTATAGCAAGTTCAATGAACTGCAGTTCGTCAGTTGTCAGTCTTGGAAGTGTTCTGATAATGTCTTTTAATGTAGTCATTTTGAAGTAACCGTCAGATATTAGTCCATTGGAGCAAATCGGAGTTTCTCAACCGCGTTTCTATAGACATTTCATTCATAATGGAATGTGGTATGGATCCACTCTGTTAGGCTACCTGCGGTGGTCGACGCGGGGCATTCGGTTGTATGATCCTTCGTTGATCATGGGTCAAGCTCGCTAACAGCGCATTTGAATGCGGATAGTCAAAACGCTCTCTAACATATTTTGGTGAATAACGATAAACAATAGACCTGCGGAAACCGTCATTTGTGCGCTCAGCTGAACCGTGCGTAATAGCATCCGTGAACATCACGACATCACCAGCTTTCAGATGTACTTCTTGGGTTGCGAATGCTGACCCCGCAGGTTTTCCTGTATAACCATCGTAGACAATACCTTTGCCATCATGCTTTAAGCGCGGATGAATCTCTGAACATTTATGACTACCAGGAATTAGGACTGGAGCCCCATCCCCTGGTCCAATATCGTTCAATGCCATCAACACATTTATCTGTCCGACAAGCCATTCCCCCGTGTTGATTTGACGGAATGTAAGGTAACTGAGGGGGACATGTCCACCACAGTGGATATGAATAAATCCACCAGGACCGCGAACATTTAAGAAATTCTCGTGAATAGACAACCCATTAACCTCATGGACATATCTTCGTATCATATTTATCCATGCAGGATGGTCAATTAGTTTACGAAATACCTCTCCACCTTCAATGATATTTTGAAAATTAACACCATTCTCAATATTGTAGGTATGCGTTTCAATGTTACCTATCCAACGGGGAATCCTTTTCTCCTCATCATTCGGTTCCCAAGGTTCTTCAACGTATTCCCAATGGTCATCAATCCATTCATTGATCTTAGCAAGGTCAGCTTCAGAGATTGCATTTTCTAAAATCAGATAACCTTGTAAGTCAAAAAGATAATCCAGTTGTTCTTGATCCATTTCTTCTCCTGAGTTAGACCTTGATATGTGATCATATTATAGATATGAATTCAACGCATCCTCTGTAGGTGTCGGTGTTGTAATACCGTCCTCAGGTATCTCTACTTTTGCAGTCCAGGCAATAGCATTTAATATGAACTTCCTCAGATTGTCGTGTCCCCAGTTTTTGTGGTAATGTCCACCCGTAAACCCGAATCCACGACCACCATCTTCTCGTTCTACACACCAGCCAAGATGCTGAGGTTCACCTTTAGCGACCGATGCTCGGACATGGGGATTTCCACTGTGGGGTCCGTCTGGTCTTGTGAGTGTAGACTCTGGAGCAATTGCACTCAATACTGGTGTAACACCTTCCATATTTTCACGAAACCGCATGTGATAATACCATTCATCATCCAGTGAAAATGGCGTTAAACCGCGTGTTGTCGGATGTTCTGGGAATGCCGTAAAGTCAGCTGTCCAATGAGGATTGACAGAAAGGTGCGTTTCAAAATAACCTCCGATCCAATCCAAGAAGCAATCTCCAGCTTCCCCCTTTGGAACTTCAACGGCGTAATGCAACATCGCAAGTCCCATACCTTGTGCTGTTAATTCAGAGATTTCGTCAAGGTGAGGAATACTCAGATGTCCACCTCCACCATCGGAATAAACAATAATTGCATCCGTATTATCAAAAACAGAAGTATCTGATGGCCACCCCTTGTAAACCACTGCATCCATATTCTCAATTGCATCGTTCAACTGGTCTGCCAAAAATGAACAACCCCCTGGATGTTCATGAGACCCACTTCCATGACTTGCGCCTCCAGCGACAAAAACTATGCGAGTATTTGTTGGCATATACACTCCTTAAGACATAACTAACGTGATTAATACAAAATATTTATTAAACAGATCTTTATCAACATCGCTTTTAATTTTACATACATATAAATCCTTTGTCAATGAATTAAAACTGTTTACCGCGTTATTTAGAACGTATCTCATAGATCATTTATATGGTGAGTTCTTTGTTGTTTGTGATGTATATTAGATTAATACAACGGACAGGGAGACCCTGTCCCTACGAAAGGAAGGAGAGACACGTTCACTACGAACGGACAGGGAAACCCTGTCCCTACGAAAAACAGGTGATAGGATCATAGGTAGAATAACGAAGTCCGAATGTATCAACTCAACGATTGAGGGTATGTGAAACGCTCTTCAGTCCCGCCAAATGCTAAACGCGCATTTGGCGTTGATTTGGTAGGGACTGAAGAGAGGTGGGGGTACATATTTTTCTATAAACATATCGTCCCTACGGGACTAAAGACGAACACAATATGCTGAAAAGCAACATTAACGTAATAGCAAAGAATTATTGAAAATATTGAAAACTAAATAACCCTAACAACAGCGATATTAAACTTGATTAGGTTCTGTTGATATTCAATGTTCGTATCCGCAGTAAGCCAGACATCAAATTCTCTTTCTGCTATGCGGAGCAAGTCCCCATTTTCTAAACCTGACCATCCTTTTTCTTGAACCGTAAAAACAGTATGTTCTTTTAACTCTTGCTATAGTTTCTTAGGTAGGCATTCATCAATCAGTATTTGCATGAGCTTGCGTGAGTAGTATTTCCTTCGCCAATTCCAACGCTTGAATAGCTTGGGTGTGAGTGACAGAAGGAAAATCTTCCAAAAATTCTTCCAAATTGTCACCCGCCTCTAAATAGTCTATAAGGTTTTTGATGGGAACACGCGTATCCTTGAAAACAGGTGTACCGCTCATAATCCTTGGGTTGCAGGTGATGATGTCTCTAAAAGCGTGCGATGTTTTTTTATCAAAATTCATACTTGAATCCTACCTAAGAATGACATTATTAAAGATACCACAAAAAGACTGTAATTACCATACATTATGTTTCTTAGCCAGAAGTCATACGCAGGAAACTGCTTCTACAAGAACGGTAATTATCTATTATACAACCCACGCAACACCCTAAAATACTCAGGAAATGTCTTACTAACACATTCAGGATCCTTGATTCGAATTCCGGGTACTTTCAGTCCTACGAGTGAGAACGCCATAGCAACACGGTGGTCATCGTAAGTATCAATCGCGACAGGAGTCATAAGAGATGGAGAGATTTCAAGTCCATCTTGATGTTCAACAACGGGTACCCCCAACTTTCGTAGTTCTGTCGCCATTGCATGAATTCGGTCCGTCTCTTGCCAGCGTGTATGTTCAATGTTACGGATGATGACTTTACTTTCAGCAAATGGTGCAATCGCAGCAAGAGTTATGGCGGTATCCGAAATGTCCTTCATATCGACGTCAACCCCCTTCAACTGATGTGGTCCGCTAACGGTAATACCAATATCCGTTTCGTCTACCTGACATCCCATCTGCTTCAAGACATGCACAAATTGGACATCACCTTGCGTAGAATCTGTGTGCAAATGTTTTACGGTGATACTACCACCAGTGATTGCAGCCGCTGCAAAAAAGTAGGAGGCACTGGAAGCATCAGGTTCAATGTGATAAGAACGCGGTTGATATTGCATTCCGGATGGAATAGAAAAATGTCTATACGCATTGTTAATTACCTCAACACCGAACGTGTCCATAACATCCATTGTAATGTCAATGTAAGGAGTCTTGAGATTCCCAAGAACTTCAATCTCCATACCATTTTTGGCATAGGGAGCAACAAGCATCAATGATGTAAGAAACTGACTACTTTTGCTTGCATCAAGTTTCGTTTTTCCTCCTTTAATTCCGTTAGCATTTACGATAACAGGGAGATGTCCATTGTCAAATTGTGTACGCACCGACACACCAAGATGAGCGAGTGCCTCCAATAGATCGGAGATTGGCCTCCCACGACGCATCGGTTTATCACCATCAATAATGAACTCTCCATGACCAAGGGATACATAACTGATCAGTGAACGAGATGTTGTTCCTGAGTTTCCAATATAAAGTTCTGCTCCCTGAACCGGTATGTTTCCACCGTTACCCCTGACTTGGAAAATCGTTTGTTCTCTGTTTTCATCAATCTGGATTCCAAGTTTTCGAAGGGCAGTGCACATATAGTGCGTATCATCACTGAAGAGAGCACCTGTCAAGGTTGATTCCCCATCTGCAAGTGCAGCAACCAACAAAGCACGGTTAGTGAAACTCTTAGATCCTGGTACTTCTATTGTTACTTTCGGTGGGTTTTGAAGCGGTTGAATTTCAATCATTATAGTCTATTGCGGGGATACTGTTTTCTGTAGGCGCGATCTGTGTATCGCAAAATCCATCAATTGAAAATGGGTTCTATGTTAATTCAGAAGTCCTAAATCCGTAAGTAAATTCTTAAGTTCAGCTTTTGCACTATCGTCTAATGGTAACAACGGACTTGTCGTGTGAGCGAGGCAAACACCCATAATTTCAAGGCATGCCTTCATTCCACTTACACCTTGTCCATAAGTATATAGTTTGCTAAGTTTAATCATCCATTTTTGGAGTCTGTCTACCTCATCAATATCGCGCGCTTTTGCTGCATTGTAGAGTGCAACTGCTTCTTTAGGCGCGACATTTGATATTGAGATAACGCCACCATCAGCACCGAATAACACCGCTGCCCCAATTAGATAGTGTGAACCAATCATAATGGAGAAGTCGTCGCGATCACCCAGCAAAGATAAAAGATTCAGACAGTTTATCCAATCACCAGAACTGTCTTTCATACCGATAATGTTATCACATTCATCTGCAAGTCGTACTATGACTTGTGGTTTAATTGCAGTTTTTACTGTCATCGGTATGTTGTAAATAAGGACAGGCAGATCCGTACTATTCGAGATTAGTCGGTAGAATTCGACAATATCAGCATCATCAGTGGAGGGATAGTAATAACCTGGCGTTGCAGCTACAGCATCAATCTCAAACTGTTGTGCTATTTCAATGTTCTGGATAACCCGTTGTGTACTTGTGTCCATCACACAACAAACGATAGGCACTCGTCCAGCAATAGTATTCGTTGCAATATCCATTGCACGTTCACGTTCTGTATTTGTTAAAGTTGCAAATTCTCCTGAAGACCCTAACAGATATATTCCGTGAACCCCGTTTTCAATCAAACGTTCAAGCTGTTTGACAAATCCCAACTCATCTACACGTTCTTTCTCATCAAGTGGTGTTACAGTCGGTGAAAAAACACCTTCAATACTGATGCTCATAATTCCCTCCTTTGAATTGCTGAATGGTTACATAATACCATTTCTAATTGACAAATTATCATAAATAAACTGTAGGTCGGGTAGAGCGAAGCGAAACCCGACATGGAAACCTTGTCTAACTCTACGTGTCGGGTTTCGCTTCGCTCTACCCGATCTACGAAATAATGTTACATAATCATTTAGAAATGGTATAACATCAGTTTACCAAAGGTGATTTTAAATGTCAATAACTTACAAAAGTGTGGTATTATCTTTAGTGTAATCACATGCATTAGCATCGGAGTCCCTATGAACATTCGTTCCCAATTGACGCTCAGTTACATCGGCATCGTCCTATTAGTGTTATTTGCTATATTTTTTTTCCTTGATAGGGCACTTGAAACTCTCCTCAGTAACCGTATTACGAACGAGTTAAAAGCACAATCAGCACTAACCAAAGAGTTTCTGATAGAGGAGCTGCCTGAACCGGATGCTTTTAATCATAAACATATTGACGCGCTTGTTGATAGACTTGGAAAGGCAGGTAATGTCCGCCTAACATTCATTGATAAGAATGGAATTGTTTGGGGAGATACAGAAAGGGACGGGAAATCGTTAAGAGAAATGGATAATCATCTCAGGCGACCGGAGATCAAACAAGCAATTGAAAACGGGTCGGGTATGATTAATCGAAAAAGTGATACGACGCAGACAGAATATCGATACTTTGCACTCCCTATTCATAGGAATAACATTTCCATTGGTTTCAGTCGTGTCGCCTTACCGATGAAGACAGTAAATACTGCTTTGGGAGACTTACGGCGAATGTTGCTATATGCGACTATCGGCGGATCAGTCCTGGCAATATTGTTCGGTATTTTTAGCACAGGTGCTATTGTCAAGCCGATCAAGAAATTGACACAGATCACACAATCAATTGCTGCAGGTGATACATCATCGCGTGCCGAAGTATATTCTAATAATGAGATGGGACAACTCTCACGCAATTTCAATCTAATGACAGATAGAATTCAGCAGCAGATTGATATGATCTCGGTTGAAAACAAACGCTTAGAAACGATCCTTAACAATATGAGCGAAGGTGTATTACTTGTAAACGGAGCAACCGAAATAACTTATGCTAATCCTGCTGCTATTGCTATGCTAAACTTACCTGGAATGTATATTGGGAAAGCATTGATCGAGATAAACCGAATCCCTGAATTACAGGCACTACTTGGAGATGCTGAACAGACAGAGACTGTCGCTTTCGCAGAAATCCGTCTGGGGAATTTACGGGAATCTGAAGCAGAGGTGACCATTGTCCCTGTTGCTGCTGAGAATGAATATGTGATTGTTATACACGATGTTAGTCACGTGAGGCAACTGGAACGGATTCGAGCAGACTTCGTTGCTAACGTTTCACATGAACTACGGACACCTCTAACCACAATCCAGGGATACGCTGAAACCTTGTTAAGTAATAAGTCTACTAAGAGCAAGAAACGCAAGGAATTCATAGTCAAGATACTAAATCACTCTACGCGTATGACACGGTTAGTTTCTGAGCTATTGGAATTGGCACGTTTAGAATCAGGTGATATTGAGTTGAAACGTTCACTGTGTCATCTAAATACTTTCTATGAACAGATCATAGATGTATTTGAACCGGAGCTTGAAAAATCAGGTTTAACTTTAGCGTGGGACATCCCAGAAGATTTACCTGAGGTGAGTGTTGACAGTCAGTTTTTTATGCAGGTATTTGTCAATCTCATTGGCAACGCAGTTAAATATACCCTTGATGGTGGTATTATTGAAGTCTCAGCGGAATTATTAGAAACTGACCGTGATGAACCGAATGAAGTCGTAGTGCATGTAAAGGATACGGGTATCGGCATTCCATTAGAATCCCAACCTCGTGTTTTTGAACGGTTTTATCGCGTTGATAAAGGTCGTGCGCGCAAGATGGGTGGAACTGGATTAGGTTTGTCAATTGTCAAGCACATATTGCTCTGCCATGATGGACGGATATGGTTGGAAAGCGAATTAGGACAAGGTACAGTTTTTCATTTCTCACTGCCAGTATATGAAGAGCGTTAAATCTGCCACTCCTCCTGTGACCACGCCATCTCCCAAAACAGATACTCATACCGACTGCTCAATAGGAAATTCCGTTGAATTCTCTCTTTTTCGACAGGACTGCTGTTCTCAGTTATTTCATTTAATAGGTTCCGCAGCCATTCACCTAAAGCAAGGAATTCTGCGGAAGCATACATATCAATCCATTCTTGATATAACGGTTCTGGCGAGCCGCCTTGTTCGGCAAGTGTTGTACCAATTTCTGCATATCCCCATTGACATGGCAGCACACCTGCGATTACGTCTCCTAATGTCCCTGTTTGTGCCACGTGAAGAAGATGCCGCGTATAAGCATGTGTCGTAGGAGCTACCGGTGCTGATTCCATCTCAGCTGGTGATATACCAAACTTTTCAGAATACCCCCGATGTAAGTCCATTTCAGTGTTTAACGTCTCATCCAGCAATTTTGCAAACAGTGCCATTGTCGCTTCATCGTGTGCCTTGATTGCACCGTAAGCAAATACACGACTATAGTCCAACAAGAAAAGATAATCTTGTATCAGATAATATTTAAACTTCTCTTTCGGTAAACTTCCATCAGCGATTCCACGGACAAACGGATGTTTTAAATCCGCCTCCCAAATAGGTGCTGCATATTGTCTGAGTTCATCAGTAAATTTAATGCTTTTTGTCATAGTGTTACCTTATTAGCATTAGATACCGTTAAAGCCTCACCAGATTCTGAATGGAAGAGATGTGCTTTGTCAATATCTAAACTGACTGTCAATGACGTATTGTGTTGGGGTAGATCTACAAGGTTGGATTGTGCTACGAAACTGTTCTTTTCTGTCCGCAGATACAATAGTGCATGGTTTCCAAGTGGTTCTACAAGTTCAACCCGAGTTAATACCTGATTACTACCGTTGTCCCCAACATGAATATCCTCTGGACGGATTCCAAGCGTTAAAGATTCTCCAGAATGTTTGTTGATGACAGACTGGAGAGAGGAATTTAGATCTAATACAAACTCTTCAAAACTGAGTTTAGGATTGTTACCGTCAGAAACAATCTGTGTATTGATAAAGTTCATCGGTGGCGTACCGATGAAACCTCCGACGAATTGATTTACCGGTTTGTGATAGAGCGTTGCTGGGTTGGCGATCTGTTGTATTTTACCCTCATTAAGAACGACGATCTGATCCCCCATGGTCATTGCTTCAACCTGATCGTGGGTGACATAAATGATAGTAGCATTGAGTCTATTATGTAAACGACTGATTTCCATCCGCATTTGCACACGTAGTTTCGCATCAAGGTTACTTAATGGTTCATCAAACAGGAACACCTTTGGCTGTCGTACAATTGCTCTACCGACTGCAACCCGTTGACGTTCTCCACCGGACAAATGTTTCGGTTTACGGTTCAATAGATGTGATATACTGAGAATTTCTGCAGCCTCTTTAACCCGTTGATCAATTTCACTTTTTGAGTATTTTCGCAGTTTCAAGCCGAAAGCCATGTTTTTGTAGACAGTCATGTGTGGATACAAAGCATAGTTTTGGAATACCATGGCGATATCCCTGTCTTTCGGAGGCATATCATTCACACGTTCTTCGTCAATATAAATATCACCTTCTGTAATTTGCTCCAAACCAGCAACCATTCGTAGGAGTGTCGATTTACCACATCCAGAAGGTCCTACAAGCACAGTAAACGACTCATCCGGAATCTGAAAATCTGCTTTATCTACTGCAAGGACATCACCGTCATATATTTTGGTGACATTTTGTAAAGTGACCTGTGCCATCATAGTTCCTTATATACGCGATCTGAGTGATAGAAGGATCAACACCGCAATAGCACCAATTGCAAAACCGAGAAATAGTTGCCAAGTAAATAGTTCTTCCAAGAGAAATGAGGCTATGTTCTTTACCTTAGGCAATCTGATTCTGACAAAAGCTTCACCACCTTGTGCAACGACTACGGTTTTACCAATGCGCTCCCAATATCCATCTTTTGAGCTTTTTACACTGTAGCGACCAGGATTGAGTCCCTTAAACGCATACATACCATGTTTATCTGTCAATGTAGTATGCTCTTCTCCATCTGCATAATTGGTAATAGTAACGTTTGCGCCTTCCAGAGGATTCTCTTCAAGTGAATAATCAATGACTTCCCCTCTTATTGTTGCATCATCTACTTTTTCTTGTGCTGCTGCAATATCAATGAAAAAACTCACAAGTAACACCATCACTAAAATCAAAAGAACACGATACATTTTGCTACTCCCGAATTATCACTATAATAAATTAGTAGACCTATTTTCTTTGAATAAACGCAAGTATTCGCAAGAGATTTGAAAAATCTACACCAAACCGTCGTATATTTTGGGGTGTGTAAAGTTTTTGGCAAAGCACTGATTTTTTGCTTATGTTCGGTTTTGTTTACATAGCACTCCGCTGGAGTGCGGTCACTTGACAGACAGTTTTCTATAGACATATTGCTCCGCTGGAGCAAAGAGAAAATATATTGACAGAGCGGTGGCTACTTACGACAGAGATTCGGTATGTCAATGGATATCTGAATGCCTAAGACTTTGCACTCAAGTCGAGTAATGTGTCTTTTGACTTACTCCGTGACGCTGCGAGAATATTTACACACCTTATATTTTGGTGCCATTTTTTAAAGTGACCTATGCCATTAGAATGCCTCAAACACGCGAATTTCGAATAAGTAGAACTGCGATAGCAAGAACACCAATAAAAGTCAAGATAATAGGAAGTCCGGTCAATAAGTAGTTAATATAGAATGGCATTAATCTTAATCTTAAGCTGCTTTTTTTCCTCATTATAATCTTAGTAAAGATTTCACCCCCTGCTGCAACGACTTTTGATTTTCCTACTCTATCTCCATATCCATCTTTAGAGTAACTTAATGTATAGCGACCTTCGGGGAGACTTGTATGCTCGAATTCGCCTTTGTCATTGGTATGGACAGTATATTCATTACTATTTGAGTAATTGACAATTGTAACACGAACTCCTGGAATTGGATTCTTTTCGGGACCTGCTTCAATGACTTGACCTTTTATTGTTGCGCCATCTACTTCTTCTTGTGCTACTGCAATATCAATAAGAATATTCATGCATAAGATTATGATTGCAATCTTTAACAAGTGATTCATCTGGCAACTCCGATTTGTACAGATTTCATTTAGTCAATACGGAAAACGGACAAGAAATCCTTGTCCCTACGAAGAACGCACGGGAGACCACGCCAATACGAAGAACGGACAGGGAAACCCTGTCCCTACGAAGAACGGACACGAAGGCACCGTCAATACGGAAAACGGACAGGGAAACCCTGTCCCTACGGAAAACGGACGGGAGACCACGCCAATACGAAGAACGGACAGGGAAACCCTGTCCCTACGAAAGAGAGGTGGTGGGATGAGAAATTTACGGACAATTAGGTCTATGAGATACTCTCTATGATCCTTACCCGCTTGAGGAAAGAGGATTAAAAAAAGAGAATATATGACAGAACGCATGCCATAAGAATGTCTTTATATAGGGTATATAGGTTTAAAGTATTTCCATTCTCTTGCATTTTGAATCTGTCAAAGATTTCACCACCCTCTGCAACGACTTTTGATTTTCCTACTCTATCTCCATATCCATCTTTAGAGACACTTATTATATAGCGATCTGCCGGTAATCCAGTGAGCTCATATTCGCCATCCTTATTTGTATGAGTTTGATACTCCTTGGACTGTGCAGCGTTAACAACTTTAACATTGACCTTGGATATTGGATTCTGTTCAGGGGACGTATCAATGACTACACCTTTGATGGTTGCGCCATTGCCAGCTTTTTTCTGTACTGAAAAAATGTTTTTAAATAGGATATTTCCTTTCTTTTGCATTTTGAATCTGTCAAATATTTCACCACCCTTTGCAAGGACTTTTGGTTTTCCTACTCTATCCCCATATCCATCTTTAGAAAGACTTACTGTATAGCGACCAGCTGGAAGTCCAGTAATCTCATATTCACCATCCTTATTTGTATGAGTTTGATACTCCTTGTCCTGAGCAGCGTTAACAACTTTAACTTTGACCTTGGATATTGGATTTTGTTCAAGGGACGTATCAATAACTTCACCTTTGATGGTTGCCTCACTGTTAGCTTTTTTCTGTGCTGAAGTAATGGTGACAAAAATACTCGTAAATAATAGAATCAGTACAGTAAAACAGACACGAGTCATCCTATTCCTCCTTTTCATCTATCAACTCAGAAGGTGTAGAGGATTCAGTCGGTTCAGTGGAAGTTTCATCTGCTTGCTTTGCGAGATTCTTTGTCACTAATGTTTCAACAGCCGTTTCAATATCAAATCCCCCAACACTTGCTTCTCGGACAATGCCTTCACCATCAATAATAAGTGCAGTCGGAATAAACCGAACCCCGTACAGTTTCCTCACCTGTTTGTCTTCATCCCAATAGTGTTTCCATGTCAGTTCATCTTTTGCAATATATGCTTTTAAAGGATTGATAGACTTATCGAGACTAATACTTATAATCTCGAACTTCTGATCTTTGAATTTCGCATAAGTCTTCTTAACTTTCGGCATCTCTTTTATACAGGGACCGCACCATGTTGCCCAAAAATCAATAAGAACTACTTTACCGCGAAAGTTTTTCAAAGATAGTTCTTTGCCATCTAAATCCTTTACCTTGAAATCTGGAGCAGGTCTTCCAATTAAGTCATCCGGTTTAATTGCCGTCGTCTTATCTGCGTCTTCCTTTGGAGTGGTAGGTTTCATCTTAATCATTTTTGTCGCAGGGATAGTTTTTGGTTTCGAATTGGGATCGGTAGGATTCAAGAGATTCTCCTTGACTAATGCATCAACAGCCTTTTCCAGTTTTGCACCTCTGAGATTTGTCGTGCGGATAATACCTTTACCATCCAAAAGAAACATAGATGGAATTGCAGTCACCCGATATTGATCTGCAACTTTGCCCCCATCATCCCAATAGTGTACCCAAGGAAGTTCTTCTTTTTTGAGGAAATTGTCAAGTTTAGTTGCCGATCTGTCAAGACTGATGCCAATAATCTCAAACTTTTTGTCTTTATATTTCTCGTAGGTTTTCTGAACATTCGGTAACTCTTCGATACAAGGACCACACCATGTTGCCCAAAAATCTAACAAGACAACTTTTCCACGGTATTTCTCTAAAGAGATCTCTTTACCCTTGAGATCCTTGACCTTAAACTCAGGAGCAGGTTTGCCAACCCAATCAACCTTACCAATGCCTTGTGGGTTTTGAGGTCGATTTGGTAATTGTCCTTTCCGTTCAGTAATTTCTTGTTCAAGGATTTTCTTAGCGAGTTTTGCTTGTGAACGCGATCCAAACTTTTTGTGTTCAATGAGTTTCTTATAGGTAGCATTTGCTTTATCATGTTGACTGAGTTTATCGTAGGCTAAACCTAATTCCAATAAACTTGGCGCAACATATCTTGCATTAGGTAGTTCCTTGTTGAGTTTTTCAAATACCGTAATGCCTTCCTTAACACGTTCTAATCTGACTAATGCATTACCCAGATAATAGTAGACTTCATCCACCCGTTTGTATTTAGCAAATGATCTTACAAAATCAGTTGACTTTTGTACCAAAACCTTCAATTCTTCTTCATTGTTCTGTGTTGCCAGTTTTTTTCCTAACGCTTTTATTTGTTGATATTTAAACCCAATCTGTGCAGGTGTCAATTCAGTTTGGTTTGTAGATGGTTCTTCTGCGGCAAGATTATAACAGAATCCTATAATGACAACAGTTGCCAAAATGCTTATACTGCTGAGGTTTAAAAATGTCTTGGTTCTATAATTTATTCGTAACATTACTATTCTCCTATAAGTTTGTATAATGTAATTGTATATCGGACAGGGAAACCCCGTCCCTACGAACGGGTCTGCTCTTCAAATGTTATTGTATATCGGACGGGGAAACCCCGTCCCTACGAACGGATCTATTGTATATCGGACGGGGAAACCCCGTCCCTACGAACGGATCTACTCTTCAAATCGGAAACTTTCTTCCAATACGAGTTGACTTATAGCTGCCTCAAGTGCGGCACCCCTTAAATTTATGGCTTTTATAATTCCCTTTCCATCTATAAGAAAAGTAGTTGGAATGTGGGTTATTCCATAAATATTCGCAATCTGATTACTATTGTCAAAATATTGGAGCCAGGTAATACCTTCACTTGAAATATAAGATTTTAGTGGTTCGATTCCTCTATCTAAACTTATTCCAATAATTATAAAGTTCTTATTCTGGAATTTAGCATAAATTCGCTTAAGGTTTGGCATCTCCGTAATACATGCTGGACTCCATGTTGCCCAGAAATCAAGAAGAACGATCTTACCTTTGTATTTTTTCAATGAGAATGCTTGTCCATCCAAACCTACTACTTGAAAGTCAATCGCCTTTTTCCCAACATACTCTAAAGGTGCACTTCCACCAGATAATTCAGTTAATGCCCCTTTTCTGTCTTTTCTATCTGTTTCCAATAATTGCTGTGCTGCTTCCTGATTTTTACTCCCACTGAATCTTGCATCACTTAGGAGTTTTCCGTATGTTTGGTCTGCCTTGTCGTGTTTACCGACATTGTCATAGGCTAATCCTAATATCAATAAACTCTCTCCAATATAAGATGATACTGGGTAATATTTAATTAACTCGTCCAAGATTGTAATTGCTTCATCGGCTCGATCAAATTGAAGCAGAGTCTGTCCAAGAACAAAATATATTTCATCTGCTTTAGTATTTTTCGGGTATGCTTTAATAAATTCCTTAGATTTATCAATGAACATTTCGGCATCTGTCTGATCGCTTGAAGTAGAAAGTCTCTCATATAGACTCTTGATTTCATTATAGGCATCAATAGGACGAACGTTTGATGAAGTGGTCGACTCATAAGTTGTCGGAACACAAGAGATAAGCAATAGTATACACGGGAGAATAGTTACCGAGTAAAACCAATTATTCTTCCAGTTTTTCTTATTTTGTAAAATCATGTTTTATTTCCTTAGGTTTGTTCAAACAGTGTAAAAAGGTTACTTAGACTGCATTTCGAAAGGAATAAGCAAGAAGCAGTTTGATCTCTTCTACTTGTACACGTTGCAAGAATTGTGCTACATCTGATGACAGATTATCTTCCGCTTCCTGACACCAATCAATGAACTGATATACATCCCAATGTTCTTGTGATTCGATAGTTTTTCCTATTTCCGATAGTGCTTCAGATGGATTTTCTATTTCCTTGAAAAGTGCAATTGCGTTCTCGCGAAGTTCTTGAAAAACAGGATGCGTACCGACTCTTCCGAACCAATACTTTGCATTACTATAGTCGGGTTCGCGTCTATGCATAATCCCGTGCCAATAACTGCCAGTGTTATTTGCTAATCCTTGCGATATGTCGTGTGAATCGTTTAGTGCATCATTCCAAAGTAGTAATCCGCTTTTTATTGCGCCCCCATAAGTCTCATCTTTCAGCGTTTGTCCTTGGAATAGTTCCTCAAGTGTAACTGCAACGAGTTCGTCATTTAACTCACTGTTCCATACGCTTTCTGGGACAAGTGGTGGTAGTGGATTACCTGCTTCTAACTTTTCAATAGCGTCTGCGATTGCTGATGAATATGCTAACTCCATAACTAACTCCTTAGTATCATATTCTGTAGTTGGTTGATAGTGTAACATCTTTCTCATATTTAAGCAACGAATTTCAATCTCAGGCAAGGGTTATTTAGTTTTCGGTTTTTTGGCGATTATTTTCACATCGGTGTACACCTTGTGTAGGTCTACGATATGAACAATGCCCGAACTTTTTTGTCTGAACCAGGATGGACAGGAAAGACAGGAGGGACAGGATAAGAGGATGAACCAGGATTATCAGATAAGTTGTCTGAACCAGGAGGGACAGGATAAGAATCTTCTTATTTGGCTTTTATCCTAAGTAGAACATTTAGTTTATTGTTCGGAAAAACTATACTCAAAGTGTATCTACATGATCGTTGATTCTAATTCTTCAAGCTCTTATCTTGTAAATCCTGATAATCTTGTAAATCCTAGTGGGGCGTCTACTCATAGCTTGTAGGTCGGGTAGAGTGAAGCGAAACCCATAGGTGTAAACTTAAGGAATTTTCGTATGTCAGAAACCCTTTCCAGTCCCGTAGGGACGCTATGTTTATAGTTAAACGTTATACAAACCCTCTTTAGTCCGGTAGGGACGCTATGTGTAGTAGTTCATCCTGATATAAACATATCGTCCCTACCAAATCAACGCCAAATGCGCTTGGCAGAATACGCGTCTGGTATTCCGCATGATTTGTCGGGACTGAAGAGAGGTGGGGGTACACATTTTTCTATAAACATATCGTCCCTACCAAATCAACGCCAAATGCGCTTGGCAGAATACGCGTGTGGTATTCTGCATGATTTGTCGGGACTGAAGAGAAGACAATCCCAATAAACATAGGGATTCAGAGTGATTCATAAGAGCTTCTAAGTTTTCTTAAGTTTACACCTATACCTTAGACAAGATTGTGGTATAATTACAATCTAATTGAAAGGAGAAATCCGATGGCAAAACGAAGAACGTTCACCCCAGAATTTAAAGCTGAATTTGATCCAGAGAACTTATCTTAACTTTATTTGAATTATGGTCTAAAAAAATCGATGGCACTTCACTTTGTTTTCGAATTAGGATCGGTAGGATTCAAGAGATTCTCCTTGACTAATGCCTCAACAGCTTTTTCAAGTTTTCCGCCTCGGACATCTGTTGCGCGGATAATACCTTTACCATCCAAGAGAAACATTGATGGAATTGCCTTCACACGATATTGATCTGCAACTTTATCATCATCATCCCAATAGTGTACCCATGGAAGTTGTCCTTTTTTGAGGAAATTGTCAAGTTGAGTTGCCGATATATCAAGACTGATACCAATAATCTCAAACTTTTTGTCTTTATATTTCTCGTAGGTTTTCTGAACATCCGGTAACTCGGCAATGCAAGGAGCACACCATGTTGCCCAAAAATCTAACAGGACAACTTTTCCACGGTATTTCTCCAAAGAAATCTCTTTACCCTTGAGATCCTTGACCTTAAACTCAGGGGCAGGTTTGCCAACCCAATCAACCTTACCAATGCGTTGTCGGGTTTGAGGTCGATTTGGTAAAAGTCCTTTCCGTTCAGCAATGTCTTGCTCAAGGATTTTCTTAGCAAGTTTTGCTTGTGAACGCGATCCAAACTTCTTGTGTTCAATGAGTTTCTTATAGGTGGCATTTGCTTTATCATGCTGACTGAGTTTATCGTAGGCTAAACCTAATTCCAATAAACTTGGTACAACATATCTTGCATCAGGTAGTTCCTTGTTGAGTTTTTCAAATACCGTAATGCCTTCCTTAACACGTTCTAATCTGACTAATGCATTACCCAGATAATAGTAGACTTTATCCACACGTTTGTATTTAGCAAATGATCCTACAAAATCAGTTGACTTTTGCACTAAAACCTTCAATTCTTTTTCATTGTTTTGTGTTGCCAGTTTTTTTCCTAACGCTTTTATTTCTTTATATTTAAACCGAATTTGTGCAGGTGTCAATTCAGTTTGGTTTGTAGATGATTCTTCTGCGGCAAGATTATAACAGAATCCTATTATGACTACAGTTGCCAAAATGCATATACTGATGAGGTTTAAAAATGTCTTGGTTCTATAATTTAATCGTAACATTACTATACTCCTATAAATCTGTATAATGTCAATGTTTAAGTTAATACCAGTTTATCTTTCTTGGTATTGAACAAAATTAATACCTATTGAAAACTTCTTTCCAATACCAGTTGACTTATAGCTGCCTCAAGTGCAGCCCCCTTAAATTTACGTTTACTGTTTTGTAACTTCTACTCCCTGAAAAACCAGATCATTCTCTTCAAATCCTCTATCGTCAGACTCTGTCACTTCGTAGTGAATAAAGATAGCATAACTTTTTCCTTTTAGAAAAGTCATGTTTTTTAAAGAGAAGTTATCATCTTTTTTCGAGAGAGGTTTTTTAACGGTGAGCAGCACCGTTCTATTAACTTGGGTTCTCCTTTCCGATACTTTCACATTTGGGTCTGTACTTACCTTACCATCAATTGATTCTGCGTGTACTTTTACGACTATGTCTCCATACATGCTGCTTTTTACAGGCGGCACGCTGCTTTTTACAGGCGTGTAATAGAATGTCATCTTATATTGACCTGACTCGTTAGGTTCAAAAAAATATAGTGCATCGTTTTGACTTACCTTTTGTGCTACGATGTGTTCGTTATGTTTTTGCAGTTCTTTACCTTTTAACCCCTCTTTTACCGGACTAATCTTTTCGGCGGGAAGAATGATTTTACCTTCTTTGATTTTGATTTTTGTTATAGGTTGCTGAAAACCGCCGGGGAGAATGAGCACATTTTGACTATCACCGACCCAGGAGCCTTGCTCATCTTTCCTAAGAACCCCTTTGCCTACTGTTCCACTAAATTCATAAAAATATGGTAAGATATTTTGAAAGCAAAAACTATTATACCCTCTCCATGTATAGTAAAGTATGCAGCCAGCATCATGATCTAAGGCAAATGTGTGTCCTACCTCATGATGATAATCTACATACTGATTGATTCTGACCCTTTGTCGCATGCCACCTTCTGCATCGGCGTTCATCACTTGCGACCAATAAGGACTATCCTTTCCGCTCCATTTTTTCCATCCAAAAAGCGGTGCCAATTCGTCCTTTGTATGGTAAAGATGATATACCTCTCTGATGACCCCATTGTGGTTTATTGTCTCTCGTATTTTATCAATTTCTGCTTTGAGACCATCTTCATAAGCTATCCACCCTTGTGCGTAGTTCGGGTCATCGGTATCGATTTCAACTCTTATGGGAAACTGGCTATACCCCTTTGTATACGACTTGCCTACAATCTTGTTCAAATAGTAATAGTCAAAATCGACAGAAGCGCGTCTCACCCAATGATAATATTCTGGATGAAACCTATAATAACTCGGAAGTGTTGTTTTCTTATTTCCTGCTTCATCTGTATCTTTTATCAATGCATCTAATGCATCGTGAATATCTACTGAGTTATTCGCATCTTCCCACCCAGTCGGAACAACGCATATCTGTAACAATAAAAATGGACTTGCTTCAAATAAAGTGATACACTCCTTGGCATAAACCGTACGTTTGCTGGTTTTATGGATGATTTTCAAAGTGTAGGTTTTATTGATACTCTCTACTAACCCACCCCCTAAATACGCTTTCGGTTGGATCACAATACTATCTTTGATAATACTGTCCAGTCCTTTAACTTCTACATGAAACTGCCCGTTCTTGTAATCATTAAACGTCGGAACGACTCGGTTTCTTTCGTCTCTTAATTCAAACTCGTGCTCCTTATAGAAAGTCGCTAAATCTGAGTTGTCACTGAGGGTAATCGATAGTCGTGAGTAGGGTGTTATGACTAACCTGCCTTCGTGTTCTTTATTCTCGTATATTGTCTTTGTGTATTCATTCGGTAGTTCCCCTGGTAAATGCTTCTCCAAATAGTGTTCATAATAACTGTTTGAAGGCTTTTTTATAAATCGAGGATGGTTTACAGAAACAAAATTAATGGTATTCACAAAAATAGCAGTAGGTGTCTCTATCGTAGGTGCCTCTAACTGCGTCCAACGACTACAACCACTCAAAACGCCAAGTAGCAAAGCCGGTATAAGAAAATAGTATTTCATTCAATGTCTCCTTTTTTGGGATATGTTAAGTGATTAAAGAAACTGTCCAAACTATAGTATAGCCCAAGTTGCTACCTATAAGATTTTAGACATGCAGTCACCGTTTTTAATAGAGAATAATCCATTTTTAGCAATATATCGTAGCGTAAACTGTCAGTTTGCACTCACACAGGCACAATCTAACAGATTATGCTACAAGGTGGCAACTTAGGTTTTTATAACCTAATGCTTTGTCAAGTCATAAATGATTGGTATAACGGACAGGGAAACCCCGTCCCTACGAACGGATCTACTCACCATTTGAGTGTAGACAGAATACAAGTAATCCAATAAAATTCTGGTTCAGACAATTTATGTTTTAGAATATTACTTTAGTATCAACATCTTCCGTGTTGAGGTGAAATCACCTGCGGTAAACGTATAGAAATACAGACCTGCTGCAACCTGCTCACCGAAATTGTTTCTACCATCCCAATGTGCAGCACGGGTCCGACTGATATAGACACCCGCAGGTTTTAAGCCTAAGTCCAACTTCCGAACTACTCTACCTTGCATGTCGTAGATCGTCAAGGTGACCTTAGTCGGTTTCGCTAACTGATAAGGTATCCACGTTTCAGGGTTGAACGGGTTAGGGTAGTTTGCGAAAAGCGATGTTGACTTAGGAACAACAGGCGAGTGCTGGGGAGCTCCTCCTGGGTCTAAATTGGTGTCTGTAAGGTTAGGTGTTACTGATAGGTTGTTAAAGAAATCTGCGGGTACCTGAGAGAGTGTGTTTCCGCTCAGGTCGAGCGTTGTCAATGCCGTAAGTCTGTCAAAGATACCTGATGGTAAAGATTCTAAATTGTTGTTGCTCAGGTCAAGACTTGTAAGTTTTGTAAGTTTGTCAAAGACATTTGCAGGTAAAGTATCAAGAAAACCGTCGCTCAGGTCAAGACTTGTCAGCGATGTCAGTTTGTCAAAGATACCGGAAGATAAATCAAAAGAACCTTCGCTCAGGTCAAGACTTGTAAGTTTTGTAAGTTTGTCAAAGATACCTGAAGGTAAAGTATCAAAAGCACCTACGCTCAGGTCAAGACTTGTAAGTTTTGTAAGTTTGTCAAAGACACCTGAAGATAAATCAAAAGAACCGTCGCTCAGGTCAAGACTTGTAAGTTTTGTAAGTCTGTCAAAGATACCTGAAGGTAAAGTATCAAACAAACCTGCTCCCAGGTTGAGACTTGTTAGTGATGTGAGTTGGTCAAAGATACCTGATGGCAAAGTCTCAAACCAAGTGTCGTAAAGGGTAAGTGATGTCAGTCCTGTGAGACCATCAAAATCTCCCGCTTGCAGCTCATCATCCTCTCCCATCAATACAGTCAGACTTGTAATCGCAGCGAGATGTTCTGTAGTTACATTTCTTGCCTTACTCACACGTGGTACTGCTTTAACAATAGCATTCTTCACTGTTTTCGATCGATCAGAGACCGGTGTTACTGTTGGCTCCAAATTGGTGCCCGTAAGGTTAGGTGTTACTGAAAGATTGTCAAAGAAATCTGCGGGTACCAGAGAGAGGCTGTTTTCGCTCAGGTCAAGCGTTGTCAATACCGTAAGTCTGTCAAAGATACCTGTAGGTAAAACGGATATAATGTTGCTGCTCAGGTCAAGTGTTGTCAGTTTCGTGAGTTTGTCTAAGTCACCTGAACGGATTGTCTGAAACCAGCAGTTGCTCAGGTCAAGTGTTGTCAGTGCTGTGAGTTTGTCAAAGATACCTGAAGGAATAAGATCATCAATATTGTTGGAGTGCAGGTCAAGACTTGTCAGTGCTGTGAGTTTGTCAAAGATACCTGATGGTAAAGTATTAAAGGAGTTAGTGCTCAGGTCAAGGGATGTCAGTGCTGTGAGTTTGTCAAAGATACCTGATGGTAAAGATGCTAAAACGTTGTCGCTCAGGTCAAGACTTGTTAGTGCTGTCAGTTTGTCAAAGACATTTGCAGGTAAAGTAGCAATTAAACCGTCGCTCAGGTCAAGACTTGTCAGTGATGTCAGTTTGTCAAAGATACCGGAAGATAAATCAAAAGAACCTTCGCTCAGGTCAAGACTTGTCAGTGATGTCAGTTTGTCAAAGATACCGGAAGGTAAAGTCAAGAAATTACCGACGCTCAGGTCAAGACTTGTCAGCGATGTCAGTTTGTCAAAGATACCTGAAGGTAAAGTCTCAAACAAACCGCCGCTCAGGTCAAGACTTGTCAGTGATGTCAGTTTGTCAAAGATACCGGAAGGTAAAGTATCAAAAGCGCTTGCTCCCAGGTTAAGACTTGTTAGTAATGTGAGTTGGTCAAAGATACCTGAAGGTAAAGTCTCAAACCAAGTGTCGTAAAGGGTAAGTGATGTCAGTCCTGTGAGACCATCAAAATCTCCCGCTTGCAGCTCATCATCCTCTCCATTGATACACTTAGGGTTGTAATCGCAGCGAGATGTGCTTCGGTTACATTTCTTGCATTTCTTATACCTGGTACTGCTCTAACAATAGTATTTCTCACTTTTCTCGATCGATCACTGACTGCTGTTATAGTCAGTGTAAGTGTCTCATCGACATTTGTCACACTGATAGTGACGGTAATGCTATCACTCCCACCTCTACCATCAGAGACAGACACCGTCACTTCATAGCTGCTTTTATTTTCAAAATCCAAAGCAGCTTTTGTTTGCAGCTGCCCGGATGAAGTGACAATATCAAATGACGCAGAATCCGTGCCACCAAGACTATAGGTCAGTGTGTCTTCATCCGCATCTGTTGCCCCGACAGCAGTGCCGATGTTTTGTCCTGAACCAGTGTTTTCAGCTACAGACCGCGTTGTGCTTGTGCCGTCTGTGAACACGGGTGCGTTGTTCGGTTGCGTTTCATCTACATTCGTCACATTGATAGTGACGGTAATGCTATCACTCCCGCCTCTCCCATCAGAGACGGACACCGTCACTTCATAGCTGCTTTTGTTTTCAAAATCCAAAGCAGCTTTTGTCTGCAGCTGCCCGGATGAAGTGACAATATCAAATGACGCAGAATCCGTGCCACCGAGACTATAGGTTAAGGTATCACCATTATCCGCATCTGTTGCCCCGACAGCAGTGCCGATGTTTTGTCCTGAACCAGTGTTTTCTGGGATAGACCGCGTTGTGCTTGCACCATCTGTGAACACGGGTGCGTTGTTCGGTTGCGTTTCATCTACATTCGTCACATTGATAGTAACGGTAATGCTATCACTCCCGTCCCTCCCATCAGAGACAGACACCGTCACTTCATAGCTGCTTTTGTTTTCAAAATCCAAAGCAGCTTTTGTTTGCAGCTGCCCGGATGAAGTGACAATATCAAATGACGTAGAATCCGTGCCACCAAGACTATAGGTTAAGGTATCACCATTATCCGCATCTGTTGCCCCGACAGCAGTGCCGATGTTTTGTCCTGAACCAGTGTTTTCTGGGATAGACCGCGTTGTGCTTGCACCATCTGTGAACACGGGTGCGTTGTTCGGTTGCGTTTCATCTACATTCGTCACATTGATAGTAACGGTAATGCTATCACTCCCGTCCCTCCCATCAGAGACAGACACCGTCACTTCATAGCTGCTTTTGTTTTCAAAATCCAAAGCAGCTTTTGTTTGCAGCTGCCCGGATGAAGTGACAATATCAAATGACGTAGAATCCGTGCCACCAAGACTATAGGTCAGTGTGTCTTCATCCGCATCTGTTGCCCCGACAGCAGTGCCGATGTTTTGTCCTGAACCAGTGTTTTCTGGGATAGACCGCGTGGCGGTTGTCCCCTCTGTGAACACAGGTGCGCGGTTCTCTTGCACATCTGTTACATTGATAGTAACGGTGACACTCGCGGAACCGCCCTTCCCATCAGAAACGGACACCGTCACTTCATAGCGGTTTTTGTTTTCAAAATCCAAAGCAGCTTTTGTTCGGAGTTGTCCGGTTGTGCTGTTAATACTGAAAGATGACTCATCGGTGCCCCCAAGACTATAGGTTAAGGTATCACCAGTATCCGCATCTGTTGCCCCGACAGCAGTGCCGATGTCTTGTCCTGAACCAGTGTTTTCTGGGATAGACCGCGTTGTGCTTGCACCATCACTAAACACAGGATCACGGTTCTCTTGCACATCCGTCACATTGATAGTAACGGTAATGCTATCACTCCCGCCTTTGCCATCAGAAACAGACACCGCCACGGAATATGAGTCTTTATCCTCATAATCAAGATCAGCTTTAGTTCGGAGCTGCCCGGATGAACTGACAATGCTAAAGGAATCCGCATCTGTGCCACCGAGGGTATAGGTTAGTGTGTCTTCATCCGCATCCGTTGCGGCGACTGGACTGCCGATGTCTTGTCCTGAAACGGTGTTTTCAGCGACAGACCGCGTCGTGCTTGCACCATCACTAAATACAGGCGCCCGGTTCTCATCTATGTTTGTAACATTGATCGTTATGTCAATTGTGTCTGTGAGTGTGCCATCAGAGACAGTGATTGTGACCGAATAGGAGTTTTTATCTTCATAATCCAAAGCAGCTTTTGTTTTTAGCTGTCCGTTTGTGCTATCAATATCAAACGATACCGCATCTGTGCCACCGAGCCTATAGGTCAAGTCGTCATCATCTGGGTCTGTCGCAGCAACGGCACTGCCGATATTGGTCCCTGGTCTTGTGTTTTCTGGAACAGAGCGAGTTGCCGCGGTATCAGATGCAATGACAGGTGCTTCATTGACATCGGTGACGTTGATTGTCACTGAAATCGTATCCGTGCCACTCCCATCTGTTACGGTAATGGTGACTGCATACTCGGCTTTTGTTTCGTGGTTCAACGCAGCATTTGTTTTCAATTGCCCTATTTTGCTATCAATACCAAACGATGCTGCATCTGTGCCACTGAGCAGATACGCAAGCACGTTTTCATCTGCGTCTGTTGCAGCTATGGGTGTTCCGATGTTTTCGTCCGACTCGGTATTCTCTGCCACTGACCGGGTTGTGCTGGTGCCATCCTCAAACACAGGTGGGGTATTAGACTCTGTTTCTTCAAGGTCCGTCACGTTAATTGTTACCGTGATTTTGTCCGTGAGGTTTCCATCAGAAACGGTGATTGTCACCGAATAGGAGTCCTTATCTTCAAAATCCAGCGCAGCTTTTGTCTTGAGCTGTCCTGTTGCAGCATCAATACTGAAAGCCGCAGCGTTTGTACCGCCGAGTGTATATGTCAGTTTATTCTCTTCAGGGTCAGTTGCAGCGACAGCACTACCGATATTGATGTCTTCAGGGACATTTTCAGCGATCTCACGCGTTGTGCTTTCACCATCACTAAATACAGGTGCCTCATTGACATCGGTGACGTTAATCGTAACGGTGATACTGTCTGTGAGTGTGCCATCAGTAGCAATAACGGTCACCGTATAAGATTTCTTTGTTTCAAAATCCAAAGCGGCTTTTGTTTTTAGCTGCCCTGTGGTGCTATCAATACTGAATGACGCTGCATCGGTGCCGCCAAGACTGTAGGTCAAGTCGTCATCATCTGCATCCGTTGCCGTTATTGTGGCACCGATGTTAGCATCGGCATCACTGTTTTCCGCAACGGTGCGCGTTGTCTCATCTCCATCAAACGCAGGCGGGTTGTTTTCCGGTGCTTCCTCTACGTCCGTAACATTTATCGTAACCGTGATACTATCACTTCCAGCATTCCCATCAGACACGGTGATCGTCACTGTATAGGACGTATCAATTTCATAGTCCAGGGATGCCTCTGTTCGTAGTTGACCGTTTGTGCTATCAATACTGAATGCAGACGCATCCGTGCCACCGAGCGTATAGGTCAAGTTGTCGTTATCCGCATCTGTTGCAGAAACTGGCTCCCCGATGTCTACACCAGAGCCGGTATTTTCAGCGACAGACCGCGTTGTGCTGGTGCCTGCTGTGAACGCAGGTGCGCTGTTTTCTGTTGCGTCAGCTACGTTGATCGTAACGGCAATCGTGGCAGTATCTGTGCCATCAGAAGCCGTGATTGTGACTGTATAAGTAGATTTCGTGTCATAGTCAAGGGCTGCTTCTGTGCGTAGCTGCCCGTTTGTGCTATTAATACTGAATGCTGCTGCATCGGTGCCACCGAGCGTATAAGTGAGTGTGTGTCCATCCGCATCGGTTGCAGCGACAGCGGCCCCGATATCTACACCGGAGGTAGTCCCCTCAAGGACGTTTCGTGTCGTGCTCTCTCCCTCAGCGAAAACTGGTGGATTGTTTGCGGTTTGAGGTTGTTTATCCTCACCTTCTGAAAACACAGGTGCACGGTTCTCATCTATGTCACTCACAACGATTGACACAGTAATGCTATCAGACGCTATACCATCAGAAACGGTAACCACAACCGCATAGCTGTTTTTCGTTTCGTAGTCCAGCGCAGCTTTGGTTTTCAGTTGTCCCGTTGCCGCATTAAGTGCAAAAGTTGCTGCATCTGTCCCCGAAAGGCTGTATGTCAGTGTGTCGTTATCCGCATCGGTTGCTGTCACAGCTTCACCTATATTTTCACCTGCATCGGTATTCTCAACGACAGACCGGGTGGTGGGATCACCTTCTGAAAACAGAGGTGCGCGGTTCTCATCTATGTCACTCACAGCGATTGACACAGTAATGCTATCAGACGCTATACCATCAGAAACGGTAACCACAACCGCATAGCTGTTTTTCGTTTCGTAGTCCAGCGCAGCTTTGGTTTTCAGTTGTCCCGTTGCCGCATTAAGTGCAAAAGTTGCTGCATCTGTCCCCGAAAGACTGTATGTCAGTGTGTCGTCATCCGCATCGGTTGCTGTCACAGCTTCACCTATATTTTCACCTGCATTGATATTCTCAACGACAGACCGGGTGGTATCTTCACCTTCTGAAAACAGAGGTGCGCGGTTCTCATCTATGTCACTCACAGCGATTGACACAGTAATGCTATCAGACGCTATACCATCAGAAACGGTAACCACAACCGCATAGCTGTTTTTCGTTTCGTAGTCCAGCGCAGCTTTGGTTTTCAGTTGTCCCGTTGCCGCATTAAGTGCAAAATCTGCTGCATCTGTCCCCGAAAGACTGTATGTCAGTGTGTCGTTATCCGCATCGGTTGCTGTCACAGCTTCACCTATATTTTTACCTGCATCGGTATTCTCAATGACAGACCGGGTGGTACCTTCACCTTCTGAAAACACAGGTGCGCGGTTCTCATTTATGTCACTCACAGCGATTGACACAGTAATGCTATTGGAAGCTATACCATCAGAAACGGTAACCACAACCGAATAACTGTTTTTCGTTTCGTAGTCCAGCGCAGCTTTGGTTTTCAGTTGTCCCGTTGCCGCATTAAGTGCAAAAGTTGCTGCATCTGTCCCCGAAAGACTGTAGGTCAGTGTGTCGTTATCCGCATCGGTTGCTGTCACAGCTTCACCTATATTTTCACCTGCATCGGTATTCTCAACGACAGACCGGGTGGTGGGATCACCTTCTGAAAACAGAGGTGCGCGGTTCTCATCTATGTCACTCACAGCGATTGACACAGTAATGCTATCAGACGCTATACCATCAGAAACGGTAACCACAACCGCATAGCTGTTTTTCGTTTCGTAGTCCAGCGCAGCTTTGGTTTTCAGTTGTCCCGTTGCCGCATTAAGTGCAAAATCTGCTGCATCTGTCCCCGAAAGACTGTAGGTCAGTGTGTCGTTATCCGCATCGGTTGCTGCCACAGCTTCACCTATATTTTTACCTGCCTTGATATTCTCAACGACAGACCGGGTGGTGGCATCACCTTCTGAAAACAGAGGTGCGCGGTTCTCATCTATTATGTCACTCACAGCGATTGACACAGTAATGCTATCGGAAGCTGTACCATCAGAAACGGTAACCACAACCGCATAGCTGTTTTTCGTTTCGTAGTCCAGCGCAGCTTTGGTTTTCAGTTGTCCCGTTGCCGCATTAAGTGCAAAATCTGCTGCATCTGTCCCCGAAAGACTGTAGGTCAGTGTGTCGTTATCCGCATCGGTTGCTGCCACAGCTTCACCTATATTTTCACCTGCATCGGTATTCTCAACGACAGACCGGGTGGTGGGATCACCTTCTGAAAACAGAGGTGCGCGGTTCTCATCTATGTCACTCACAGCGATTGACACAGTAATGCTATCAGACGCTATACCATCAGAAACGGTAACCACAACCGCATAGCTGTTTTTCGTTTCGTAGTCCAGCGCAGCTTTGGTTTTCAGTTGTCCCGTTGTGCTATCAATGTCAAACGTATCCGCGTCCGTACCGCTAAGGGTATAAGTGAGTGTATCGTTTTCGGTGTCAGTCGCTGCCACCGGCGTTCCGATATTTATGTCTGTATCGGTATTCTCTGCTACGGTACGGGTAACAGTTGTACCATCCGTAAACGTAGGAGCCGTGTTGACGCGGGAAATAACGGCTAAAGGTAGGGATTCAGATTTGACAAGCGTGTAACCATAATGGTTTCGCTTCGGAAGACTCGGTAATGTGCCAATCGTAACGGTGACAGCATCAGTCGTCCCAGGTGTGCGTGTTACACTGAGTGTGCCGCTTTCAACACTCCCCTTCGAAATTGTGAGCGTCGTGACACTACCGGTAAGACTACCCTTCGCTACAGTGACAGGGAGCACAATATCAAACAACGCACCCGCAGGCGCAACCGCTTTGAACTCACCCGCTGCAACCTTTTCCAACGAAACAGTAAACGGAAGTGGGTTCACACTATTTCTACCCAACCGTATCGTTGTCAACGCTGTTAAGCCTTCAAAGATACCTGCCGGTAGACTGGAAAGTTTGTTGCCATACAAATTCAGATCGACTAAACCTGTCAGACCGGAGAAATCACCTGCTTTCAACTCAGAAATATCTTTATTCCGAAGATTCAGAACAGTAATAGACGTCAGCTGCGCATCTGTTACATCTACTGCAGCATCAACGCCTTCTATTGCCTTTACAATTGCATCGCGCACGACTGGTGTCCGATCCGCAACAGGTGTAACATCCGCATAACCTATAAAGCAAAATACAAAAACACAAAGCGATACTATGCTTAACATGTTAATAACTTTCACTATTTTACTCCTTAGTCTAATGTGTATTTTTCCTCTCTTGAGTCCCGTAGGAACTGAAGAGAGATTTTGATATTGGAAATCCTCCATTCCGCAGTTACGGATCTGGAAAATAAACTTTATTTGCGTAAGTCCTGCTCCTATTGGTAAATTTATTCAAGGGGTAAGATGAAGTTAAAATAATAAATTAGGTAATTTGGGACCAGACACGGTAGGTGCGGTTTCCTAACCGCACCTACCTTCCCGATGCCGCTGGCGAGGTTTCCTAACCTCGCCAAATCACCCGATTAAATTCTTAAACTTCATGAACCCCTTGAATCTCTGCATATCAAGGGTGTTATACCATTTCTAATTGATAATGTCTCTTTTTTAATGCAGAATACCAAACGCGTATTCTGCCACATTCTGTTAGATTGTGCCGTTCCCCGCTTCAATTCTAAACAGCCGCTAATGAGAGAAAAATTAATAGAAATGGTATTATTACTTGCGTATCACCATTTTCCGTGTGGCGTTGAAATCACCTATGGTAAACGTATAGAAATAGAGACCTGCTGCGACTTGTTCACCGACACTGTTTCTACCATCCCAATGTGCAGCACGGCTACGACTGACATAGACACCTGCAGACTTGAGGCCTAAGTTCAACGTCCGCACTACAACGCCGCGAGCATCATAGATCGTCAAGGTTACCTCAGCCGGTTCTGCTAACTGATAAGGTATCCATGTTTCAGGGTTGAACGGGTTTGGATAGTTTTGTAAAAGCGATGTTGACTCAGGAACAGCGATGTCTGCTGCTTGGGCACCAGGTGCGCCTTGGTCTGAAGTTAAGATCGTTGCTGATGGGGAGAGTTCGCTAAAGAATCCTCCAGCTTGCAAAGCAGGAATATCGAGGAAGTTACCTCTCAAATCAAGGTATGTCAGTGATGTGAGATTGTCAAAGATACCTGAAGGAAGAGAGTCAAGATATCCGGCACTCAAATCAAGCGTTTCCAATGCTGTGAGATTGTCAAAGATACCTGAAGGCAAAGTCGTAAGAAAGTGGTAGTATAGGTCAAGGTATGTCAGTGATGTGAGGTTGTCAAAGAGACCTGAAGGAAGAGAGTCAAAATAGCCTCCGTTCAAATAAAGCGTTTCCAGTGCTGTAAGTTTGTCAAAGATACCTGAAGGAAAAGAGTCAAAATAGCCTTCGCTCAAATCAAGGTCTGTCAGTGCTGTAAGTTTGTCAAAGATACCTGAAGGAAGAGAGTCAAAATAGCCTTTGCTCAAATCAAGCGTTTCCAGTGCTGTAAGTTTGTCAAAGACATCTGAAGGCAAAGAGTCAAAATAGCCTTCGCTCAAATCAAGGTCTGTCAGTGCTGTAAGTTTGTCAAAGACATCTGAAGGCAAAGAGTCAAAAGAGCCTTCGTTTAAATAAAGCGTTTCCAATGCTGTAAGTTTGTCAAAGAGACCTGAAGGAAGAGACGTAAAAGCACCGTAACCCAGGTCAAGGTATGTCAGTGCTGTAAGTTTGTCAAAGATACCTGAAGGAAAAGACTCAAAATAACTGTCGTAAAGGTCAAGCGTTTCCAGTGCTGTAAGGTTGTCAAAGATCCCTGAAGGAAAAGAGTCAAGCTCACTTATGGTAAGGTCTGTCAGTCCTGTGAGTCCATCAAAATCTCCCGCTTGCAGTACACCATCCTCTCCCATCGATATATACAGACTTGTAATAGCAGCGAGATGTGCTTCAGTTACATTTTCTGCACTGCTAACACTTGGTACTGCAGCGACAATAGCTTCCTTCACTTTTACCGAGCGATCTTTGGTGTTATTGGTTCGTGTTTCGTCTACATTTGTGACGTTGATAGTAACGGTGATGCTATCGGTGCCGTTATTTCCATCATAGACCTGGACGGTGACTTTATAACGCTGTTTATTCTCATAATCCAGTGGATTTTTTGTTTGGAGTTGTCCTGATGTGGTAACAATATCAAACGAGTTTGCATCTGTGCCTGTGAGACTATAGGTCAGGGTATCCCCTGTATCCGCGTCCGTAGCACCTACCGCATTACCGATGTTTCGCCCTGATGGGGTGTTCTCTGGAACAGATCGTGTTGCGCTTGTGCCGTCTGTGAACACGGGTGCGTTGTTCGCTGGTGTTTCGTCTACATTTGTGACGTTGATAGTAACGGTGATGCTATCGGTGCCGCCGTTTCCATCAGAGACAGACACCGTGACGGTATAGGAAGTAGCCGTTTCATAGTCTAATGCAGCACTTGTTTGGAGCTGCCCTGTGGTGCTCTCAATACTGAATGAAGACGCATCCGTTCCACCGAGGCTATAGGTCAGTGTGTCGTTATCCGCATCTGTTGCCGATACTGGACTGCCGATGTCTATACCAGAGTCGGTATTTTCTGCGACAGACCGCGTCGTGCTGGTGCCTGCTGTGAACGTAGGCACTCTGTTTTCTGTTACGTCAGAGACGTTGATCGTAACGTCAATCGTGGCAGTATCTGTGCCATCAGAAGCCGTGATTGTCACCGAGTAAGATGTCTTTGTTTCATAATCCAGTGCAGCACTTGTTTTCAGTTGTCCTGTGGCAGTATCAATTGTAAATGCTGATGCATCGGTGCCACCTAAGGTATATGTCAAAGTATCATTGTCGGGGTCAGTTGCTGTGATAACCGCGCCGATGTTTTCCCCAGTGGCAGTATTCTCAGCGATTTCTCGGGTGATACTTGTGCCATCAGTGAAAGTAGGTGCTTCATTCACATCAGATACACGGATGGCTAAGGTGATAACACTTGTCAGTTTTCCATCGGACACCGTGAGCATTACGGTATAGCTGTCTTTGGTTTCGTAGTCCAGAGATGCTTTCGTTTTCAGCTGTCCTGTTGTACTATCAACAGTAAACGCTGCTGCATCGGTGCCACCGAGTGTGTATGTCAAGGTGTCTGCCGTGTTCCGATCCGTTGCTTTCACCGCATCGCCAACATTTTGTCCTGCAGCGGTATTTTCTCTGATAGACCGGGTGGTATCTGCACCTTCTGTGAAGATCGGGGGCGAGTTCAACGATTTTATTATTTCTAACGGCAGTGCTATGCCTTTGGCAAATGCGTATCCGTTATGAGATGTAGGTAGTTTCGGTAACACCTCAATGTCAGCGGTGACAGCATCAATTGTGCCAGCAGTGCGTGTTACGGTGAACGACAGACTTTCTGATTTCCCTATCGGGATCGTCATCATGTTAGCCCCATTCGACGTCGTGCCATTGGTGATTTTTATTGGCAACACAATATCAAACGGTGCGCCTGTAGGAACAACCGCCTTGAACATCGTGCCAACTTTTTGAAGAGATACCGGTATCGGCACTGGGGCAACCGCGTTCCCATTCATCTGCAGTTGTTTGATCTGCGTTAACCCTTCAAATATACCGACTGGTAATGCAGTCAGCTTGTTGTTAGAAAGGTAGAGATTACGGATATTCGGTATCCCATCAAATATGTCTCCCGAAAGATCTGTCAGTTCATTGCCAGTCAGACTGAGTGTCCATAAAAAGGTGAGCCCCTCAAAAGCATCACTCGGCAAGGTCTCAATGTTATTTCCTTCTAAATGTAGACTTGCAAGTGCTGTCAAGTTACTGAAGATACGCGCAGGGAGCGTTGTCAATTTATTATCGGCTATATTGAGTGTTTGTAGCGAAATCATCCCCGCAAAATCATCCACTTTCAAGGAGGTGATGTCCATACTGCCTAAGTCAAGACTTGTAATCGTAGCAAGATCAAATCCTGTTACCTCACTTGAATCGTTAACACCTACTGCTTTTATGATCGCTTCTGCGACTTGTGGTGTGCGGTAGTAGATAGTGGATTGGGTAAGCGTGTAGCCGTAATGATTGCGGGGTATTTCGGGTAATGTGCCAAACGCCACTTTAGCAGCAGTGCCATCCACAGTAAAGGGGGCACTTACAACGCTACCTTGTGGGATCGTTACAGCCGTAATGCCACCCCGTAGACTGCCATCAGTAACACGAATCGGTATGACAACATTAAACGGCGCACCACTGGGGATTACTGCCCTAAACTCACTATGACTGACCTGTTGCAGCGATACGATAAGCGGGAACGGATTAATCGCATTTCCGCTTAAACGAAGTGTCGTCAGTGCTGTCAGCCTATTGAAAAGTCCCACAGGCGCCCTGCGTAACTGGTTACCAAATAGGTTTAGGTTGGAAAGTGATGCCATGCCAGAAAAATCACCGGTTTTGAGTGATGTGATACCTTTGGTGCGTAGATTGAGACTGGTAATCGATGCGACCTGTGATTCAGTAACATCCGAAGCAGCTGCCACATTCGACACCGCAGCCACAATGGCATCCCGCACCTGCGGTGTCCTTTCGGCTACAGGCACAAATCCTGCGCTGATGGGTGTGTCGTTTACATCAATCACGCCGATAATCACCACTATTGTGTCAGAAAGTGCTTCGTCAGCAACGTTGATGGTGACAGAGTAGATGCGTTTAGTTTCATAGTCAAGAGCAACTTTTGTTCTCAGTTGTCCTGTTGTGCTATCTATGTCAAACGTACTTGCATTTGGACCGCTAAGTGTATAAGTCAAGACATCGTTTTCGGTGTCAGTTGCAGAGACCGGTGTGCCAATATTTACGCCTGCATCGGTATTCTCAGGCACCACACGAGCTGTTCTGTCACCTTCCGAAAACGCTGGAGCAGTGTTAGTAGTTGGTGGTTCTGGCGCAATCGGGGGATCAAAGGTGACAACTTCATCTACGTCGGTAACGTTGATCGCCACCGTAATTGTCCCTGTGAGTGTACCATCAGAGGCAGTAATTGTCACCGTATACTGCGTTTTAGTTTCATAATCAAGGGCTGCCTTCGTTTTCAGTTGTCCAGTTGTCGTATCAATGTCAAACGCACTCACATCGGGCCCGCTAAGGGAATAAGTCAGCACATCGGTATCGGCATCAGTCGCAGTGACCGGTGTGCCAATATTTATGCCTGCATCGGTATTCTCAGGCACCATGCGTGCCGTTCTGACACCTTCCGTAAACATAGGTGTACTAACAGGTGTACTATCCGTAAACACAGGTGCGGTATTGATACTGGAAATAACTGCTAATGGTAGGACATCGGATTTGACAAGAGCGTAACCATAATGATTACGGGGCAAACTCGGTAATGTGCCAATATCCACAGTTGCAGCATCTGTCATGCTTGACGTGCGCGTAACCATGAGAGGTTCACTCGCCACGTTTCCGCGTGAGATCGTAACCGCCGTAGCACCATCCGTGATGCTACCATTGGTAACAGTTACTGGCACAACAATGTCAAACAACGCACCAGCAGGAGCAACCGCCCTGAACTGACCATCGGAAACCTTTTCCAGCGAAACAGTAAACGGAAGCGGATCCACACTATTTTTACTCAACCGAATTGTTGTCAATGCTGTTAACCCTTCAAAGATACCTGCGGGTAGTTCAGAAAGTTTGTTGCCATACAGATTCAGATCAACTAAACCCGTAAGACCAGAAAAATCACCCGATCTTAACTCAGAAATATCTTTATTACGAAGATTTAGAGCAGTAATAGACGCAAGATGTGCATCCGTTACATCTACCGCAGCATCCACTTCTTCTATCGCCTTGACAATCGCATCACGCACTACTGGTGTGCGATCCGCAACTGGTGTGACTTCTGCATAACTCATAAAATGAAAACATAAAACAACCAGTAGTATGATATTTATTCTCACGATAGTAGACATTGTTAACTCCTTAATTATATAACTCCTTAATTATAGTTTGGACAGTTTTTTCCTGTCAGGACTTCCTAAAAGGTGTAAAATTTGTTCAGTAAACTCTGTTGTGTCTCTTTATTCTATTGGAAATCACGGTGTTTATGATAAGAATCGCAAAAGCATGTCTACCAGCAATGGTTAGTGGCGAAGTCATTTCCCAGGCTATGTCGTGCATGAAAAATAGCATAGACAAAGTGTGCAGCTTGTTATGCACAACAGAACTATTGATAAAGATTAATAAATTATCTCGGTAATTTAGCGAGGTTAGGAAACCTCGCCAGCTGGTGGCACACACTCACCGCATGTGAATAGAAAATTACCGAATTAATAAATTAATGTTCATTGATAGTTAACAATTTATGGGAATTTAAATTTGACTGCATCAAAATAACACCATTAGTGTAAATATATTTAGACAGTCTACAGGGAGGTTGACAGACTTGCCTGTCAATAATTGACTTGCCTGTCAATAAGAGAGTCGTATTTTTAGGTTACTCAACCCTATAGGAAGCTGGTTTCCATATTAGACTAACAGAAAGTGGAACTTTCTGCTATAATAGAAACCAGCGCTGTCATAGGTTCCTTATGTCAGTGCCAAGCGTCGCTGGTGTCTGTTGCACCGGCGGCGCACCTAAAAAAATTTAGGCAGCTTCCCGACGTAACCCACGCGCCATTCGTGAATTTTTAACGTCTTACATATATTGTAGCAATTTTGCAAGATTTGTGCAAGCAAATTTCAAATTTTGTGCAAGAAAAATTGAATTAGTGATTAAATCAACATATTAAATCAACATGTTGTGTATATTCAACGCAAAACATGTGAAATTTTTCTATAGCACTCATCTATAAAGTCTACTAAACCCTTAAACATCACGGATTGATGGGTTGTATTCAGGATGTATCCATTCAACGCAAACTTAGATAATTGGTTATGGCACTAAGTTGCTGTGGGACAATTCATGTTTTTATAAGGATAAAGTAGTTATGCCTATAAACAACTAATATAATACGTTATTTTCAGAAAAAAATCAAGTGATTTTACAGAAAACAGAGGAATTGCCACAAAACATGTTTATTCAATGGGGTTTTCAATATGCAGGGGAGCAGATGATGCAGGGGAGCAGATGGCTACTTATACCTTAATGTAGCGAGGTTAGGAAACCTCGCCAGCATGTGGTACTCACAGCGTAGCGTAATCTGTCAGTTTGCGCCCTCACAGGCACAATCTATAGTGTATCTCATAAACCTAATTGTCCATAAATTTCTCATCACTGCGCCTGTTTTCGTAGGGACGCTATGTTTATAGAAGGGGGTGTGTCGTATGCTCTTAGTCCCGTAGGGACGCTATGTTTATAGAAAACGCTGTCGCCACCCCTCTTAGTCCCGTAGGGACGCTATGTTTATAGAAGAAATGTGTACCCCACCCTCTTAGTCCCGTAGGGACGCTATGTTTATGGAAGGGGGTGTGTCGTATGTTCTTAGTCCCGTAGGGAAGCTATGTTAATGGAAGGGGGTGTTCCCCGCGCGATCTTATTCCCGTAGGGACGCTATGTTTATAGATAACGCTGTCGCCATCCCTCTTATTCCCGTAGGGACGCTATGTTTATAGAAGAAATGTGTACGCCATCCCTCTTATTCCCGTAGGGACGCTATGTTTATAGAAGAAATGTGTACGCCATCCCTCTTATTCCCGTAGGGACGCTATGTTTATAGCAGTGCATGTTTCCCAGGTTCTTATTCACGTAGGGACGCTATGTTTATAGAAGACGCTGTCGCCATCCCTCTTATTCCCGTAAGGACGCTATGTTTATAGAAAACGCTGTCGCCACCCCTCTTATTCCCGTAGGGACGCTATGTTTATAGAAAACGCTGTCGCCACCACTCTTATTCCCGTAGGGACGCTATGTTTATGGAAGGGGGGTGTTCCCCGCGCGATCTTATTCCCGTAGGGACGCTATGTTTATGGAAGGGGGGTGTTCCCCGCGCGATCTTATTCCCGTAGGGACGCTATGTTTATAGAAAACGCTGTCGCCACCCCTCTTAGTCCCGTAGGGACGCTATGTTTATAGAAGAAATGTGTACGCCACACCTCTTAGTCCCGTAGGGACGCTATGTTTATAGAAGAAATGTGTACGCCACACCTCTTAGTCCCGTAGGGACGCTATGTTTATAGCAGTGCATGTTTCCCAGGTTCTTATTCCCGTAGGGACGCTATGTTTATAGAAGAAATGTGTACCCCATCCCTCTTAGTCCCGTAGGGACGCTATGTTTATAGCAGTGCATGTTTCCCAGGTTCTTATTCCCGTAGGGACGCTATGTTTATAGCAGTGCATGTTTCCCAGGTTCTTAGTCCCGTAGGGACGCTATGTTTATAGCAGTGCATGTTTCCCAGGTTCTTATTCCCGTAGGGACGCTATGTTTATAGAAGAAATGTGTACCCCATCCCTCTTATTCCCGTAAGGACGCTATGTTTATAGCAGTGCATGTTTCCCAGGTTCTTATTCCCGTAGGGACGCTATGTTTATGGAAGGGGGTGTGTCGTATGCTCTTATTCCCGTAGGGACGCTATGTTTATAGCAGTGCATGTTTCCCAGGTTCTTATTCCCGTAGGGACGCTATGTTTATGGAAGGGGGTGTGTCGTATGCTCTTATTCCCGTAGGGACGCTATGTTTATAGCCAGGCGTGTTCCCCGCGCGATCTTAGTCCCGTAGGGACGCTATGTTTATAGCCAGGCGTGTTTCCCAGGTTCTTAGTCCCGTAGGGACGCTATGTTTATAGAAAACGCTGTCGCCACCCCTCTTAGTCCCGTAGGGACGCTATGTTTATAGAAGAAATGTGTACGCCATCCCTCTTAGTCCCGTAGGGACGCTATGTTTATAGCAGTGCATGTTTCCCAGGTTCTTAGTCCCGTAGGGATGCTATGTTTATAGAAAACGCTGTCGCCATCCCTCTTAGTCCCGTAGGGACGCTATGTTTATAGAAGAAATGTGTACCCCACCCCTCTTAGTCCCGTAGGGACGCTATGTTTATTCTTCTATGCCGTTCCTACGGAACTCAAGACGGGTCGTACAACGTTTTCTATAAACATATCGTCCCTACCAAATCAACGCCAAATACGCGTTTGGTATTCTGCATGATTTGGCGGGACTAAAGAGAAGACAACCTGTTAATACAACAGATCACCACCATAAAATTCAGCAGCAGTATCCATTTCCTCAATTGGATCAGCTTCTATGTCTTTCGCTGTTTTGTAACCGTAAATTTCTATTTCTTTGATCTTTGCAGTTGCACGCGCGCGTATGGGGCCACCTGCCCCAGTCATGCTACCTCACGTACTTCCACTTCTTGTTAAACTGGGAATTCTATTGACCCCTTGCTGCCGTGTCAATGCTGCGTCGTCCGTAGTTCCCAAAACAACGAGCCTGATCTTGTCGGTTGGGAATGAGTATAAAATAGGAATAGTGATCATCCCTTTTTTAGCACTCTGCACCTCTGTAATCAGCTGCCAGTCCGAATTGGATAAAGCACTGCCACCTTTGTCTATGTAAAGATTAAATTTTTTGATGTTATCTGAATGGATAACAACCTTACGAATAACTTTTTTTGTCGGTAAAGCGATAACAACTTCGGGGGCACCTACCCCTTTTTGCACTTGTGCCTGACCGACAGTTTCCATACTGCCATCAATCACTTCCGGGTTGCTTGCCCTTGTGCCGTCAAGTAGCGCGTAGTTATGACTCCATTCCTGTTGAGAAAACAGGGCACTACACCCAGCAACAAGCACGCACACACATAAAAGTAAAAATGGACGGATACATCTATAAAACATTATGATCTCCTTTTGTTTTATTAAATTGTAAATACTATCATTTCGGAATATTACTTCAGTATCAACATCTTCCGCATCGCGGTAAAATCACCTGCTTTGATCATATAGAAATACAATCCCGCTGCAACCTTTTCACCAACACTGTTTCTACCATCCCAATACGCAGCACGGCTACGATTGATATATCTCCCCGCAGGTTTCAAACCTAAGTCCAACGTCCGCACCACAACACCGCGCACATCATAGATCGTCAAGGAAACCTTCGTAGCTTCTGCTAACTGATAAGGTATCCAAGTTTCAGGGTTGAATGGATTGGGGTAGTTTTGTAAAACCGATGTGGACACACCGGGAACAGCACCACGCGTAACAGCATTAGGGGCTTCTCCGGTAGGTGCCGCCCAGTCAGCTGTTCCATAAAATTCATCAAAATCACTCTCATTGCCACTCAAGTCAAGACTTGTCAATGATGTGAGTGGACTAAATATATCGGAAGGTAGACTGTCATCTGGCAGGTCGTTATTAGACAGATTAAGCGTTTTTAGTGACGACAGACCGCTAAAAATACCTGAAGGTAAAGATGTAAAAGCACCATCAGACAGGTCAAGTGTTAGTAGTGACGACAAACCGCTAAAAATACCTAAAGGTAAAGTCTCCAACTCATGAGAACTTAGGTTAAGCGTTTGTAGTGACGACAAACCTTTAAAAGAATCTGCGACTAAAGTCATATACGACTGATCATGCAAATCAAGAGATGTCAGCGATGAAAGACCTCTGAAAGCATTTGCTTTTATTTTCAGTATAGTATTACCTGGACCTAACTTAAGCGTTTGTAGTGACGACAAACCTTTAAAAGCATCTGCGGATAAATCCTCCAAATAAGTCTCACTCATGTCAAGTGATGTGAGTGTTGTTGAGACCTTTGAGAGTGCCTCTAATGGGACTTTGGCAAAATCATTAAATCCCAGGTTAAGTGTTGTCAGCGACGACAGATCGCTCAAAACCTTGAGAGGAAATTTTTTCTTTCCTGCTCCAATCAAATTAGAATATAGGCTAAGTGATGTCAATGCTGTCAGACCACTAAAAATATCTTCAGGTAATCTTACAATCTCATTGTTAGACAGGTCAAGTGATGTCAGACCCGTGAGACCGCTAAAATCTCCTGATTTCAGTGTTGTCAATCCACTAATCAAAGTCTGCCCATCATAACTTCCTATTAGAGCCAGGCTTGTAATAGCAGCGAGATGTGTTGCAGTTACATTCTCTGCACTGCTCACACCCGGCACCGCTGCCACAATCGCATCCCTCACAAAAGGCGTTCGATCTGTGACCGGTGTTATTGTGGTTTGCGTTTCCTCTGTTTGGGTTGGCGTTGTTGTGGTTTCCGTTACATCTGTCACGTTGATATTAACGGTAATGCTATCCGTGCCGCCATTCCCATCAGAAACAGACACCGTCACTTCGTAGCTGCTTTTCGCCTCAAAATCCAAATCTGCTTTCGTCTGTAGCTGCCCGGATGTACTGACAATAGCAAATGACGCTGCATCTGTTCCACCCAGACTATAGGTTAACGAATCACCACTATCTGCATCTGTTGCTGCGACAGCATCTCCGATGTTTTGTCCTGAGCCAGTATTTTCTGCGATAGACCGCGTCGTGCTCTCACCATCTGTGAACACAGGGACACTGTTCACAGGGGTTTGAGTTTCCTGGACATCTGTCACGTTGATAGTCACCGGGATTGTGGTTGTGGAGCTTCCATCAGTAACGGACACCGTTACTTTATAGCTGCTTTTGGTTTCATAATTCAAAGCTGCTTTCGTCTGTAGCTTGCCCAGATGAAGTGACAATAGCAAATGACGACGCATCCGTGCCACCGAGACTATAGGTCAAGCTGTTGTTTTCCGGATCTGTCGCACCGACAGCCGTGCCGATGTCTTGTCCAGCAGCCGTATTTTCCGCTATAGAGCGCGTTGTGCTTGTCCCATCACTAAACACAGGGGCTTCATTGACATCTGTCACGTTGATAGTCACCGGGATTGTGGTTGTGGAGTTTCCATCAGTAACGGACACCGTTACTTTATAGCTGCTTTTGGTTTCATAATTCAAAGTTGCTTTCGTCTGTAGCTGCCCAGATGAAGTGACAATAGCAAATGACGACGCATCCGTGCCACCGAGACTATAGGTCAAGCTGTTGTTTTCCGGATCTGTCGCACCGACAGCCGGGCCGATGTTTTGTTCAGCAGCCGTGTTCTCTGCAATAGACCGCGTCGTGCTCGCACCATCACTAAACACAGGAGCTTCATTCACATCTGACACGTTGATAGTGACGGTAATACTATCACTTCCGCCATTCCCATCAGTAACGGACACCGTTACTTTATAGCTGCTTTTGGTTTCATAATTCAAAGTTGCTTTCGTCTGTAGCTGCCCAGATGAAGTGACAATATCAAATGACGACGCATCCGTGCCACCGAGACTATAGGTTAACGAAGCACCACTATCCGCATCCGTTGCAGCGACAGCAGAGCCGATGTTTTGTCCAGCAGCCGTGTTCTCTGCAACAGACCGCGTCGTGCTTGTCCCGTCTGTGAACACAGGGGCACTGTTCACAGGGGTTTCATTCACATCTGTCACGTTGATAGTCACCGCGATTGTGGTTGTGAAGCTTCCATCAGTAACGGACACCGTCACTTCGTAGCTGCTTTTCGTCTCATAATTTAAAGCAGCTTTCGTCTGCAGCTTGCCCGGATGTGGTGACAATAGCAAATGACGCTTCATCCGTGCCACTAAGACTATAGGTCAAGCTGTTGTTTTCCGGATCTGTCGCACCGACAGCAGAGCCGATGTCTTGTCCAGCAGCCGTATTTTCCGCTATAGAGCGCGTTGTGCTTGTCCCATCACTAAACACAGGGGCTTCATTCACATCTGTCACGTTGATAGTGACGGTAATGCTATCACTTCCACCATTCCCATCAGAAACAGACACCGTCACGGAATACTCGCTTTTCGTCTCATAATTTAAAGCAGCTTTGGTTTGCAGCTGCCCAGATGTCCCGACAATGCTAAACGATGCAGAATTCGTGCCACCGAGGGTATAGGTCAACTTGTCGCTATCCGCATCTGTCGCAGCGACAGCAAGCCCCGATGTCTTGTCCTGAACCAGTATTTTCTGCGATAGACCGCGTCGTGCTTGCCCCGTCTGTGAACACAGGTGCGCGGTTCTCTTGCACATCTGTCACATTGATAGTCACAGTAATGCTATCACTCCCGCCCTTCCCATCAGACACAGAGACCGTCACTTCGTAGCTGCTTTTGCTTTCAAAATCCAAAGTTGCTTTCGTCCGCAGCTGCCCAGATGTCCCGACAATGCTGAACGAGTCCTTATCCGTGCCACCGAGAGTATAGGTGAGTGTATCACTACTATCCGCATCTGTCGCACCGACAGCAGAGCCGATGTCTTGTCCAGTGCCAGTGTCTTCTGCCACAGACCGCGTCGTGCTTGCCCCGTCTGTGAACACAGGGGCACTGTTCACAGCGACTTGGGTTTGGGTTTCCTGCACATCTGTCACGTTGATAGTGACGGTAATGCTGGCACTTCCGCCATTCCCATCAGAAACAGAAACCGTCACAGAATACCGGCTTTTCGTCTCATAATTTAAAGCTGCTTTCGTCTGCAGCTGCCCGGATGAAGTGACAATAGCAAACGAGGACGCATCTGTGCCACCGAGACTATAGGTCAAGTTGTTGTTTTCCGGATCTGTCGCACCGACAGCAAGCTCCGATGTTTTGTCCAGCATCCGTGTTCTCATCGATAGACCGCGTTGCGCTCGCACCATCACTAAACACAGGGGCTTCATTGACATTTGTCACATTGATAGTGACGTTAATACTATCACTTCCGCCCTTCCCATCAGAAACAGAAACCGTCACGGAATACTGGTTTTTGCTTTCAAAATTCAAAGCAACTTTTGTCTGCAGCTTGCCCGGATGAAGTGACAATATCAAATGACGACGCATCCGTGCCGCCAAGACTATAGGTGAGTGTATCACTACTATCTGCATCCGTTGCTTCAACAGCATCTCCGATGTTTTGTCCTGTGCCAGTGTCTTCTGCCACAGACCGCGTCGCGGTGTCACCTTCACCGAATACGGGCGCGCTGTTTTCAGCTACATCTGTCACGTTAATAGTCACTGTGATTGTGTCCTCAAGATTCCCATCAGAAACAGACACCGTCACGGAATACTCGCTTTTACTCTCATAATCCAGAGCTGCTTTCGTTCGGAGCTGCCCAGATGCACTCACAATGCTAAACGAGGCAGCATCCGTGCCACCGAGGGTATAGGTTAAGCTGTTGTTATCCGCATCTGTCGCACCGACAGCAGCCCCGATGTCTTGTCCAGTGCCAGTATTTTCTGCGATAGACCGCGTCGTGCTTGCCCCGTCTGTGAACACAGGGGCACGGTTCTCTTGCACATCTGTCACATTGATAGTCACAGTAATGCTATCACTTCCGCCTTTCCCATCAGAAACAGAAACCGTTACTTCATATTGGGTTTTGCGTTCATAATCCAAAGCAGCTTTCGTCCGCAGCTGCCCAGAGTTGCTCACAATGCTGAACGAAGCCTCATCCGTGCCACCCAGACTATAAGTGAGTGTATCACTACTATCCGCATCTGTTGCTTCAACAGCAGAGCCGATGTCTTGTCCAGTGCCAGTGTCTTCTGCCACAGACCGCGTCGCTGTGTCACCTTCACCGAATACGGGCGCGCTGTTTTCAGCTACATCTGTCACGTTAATAGTCACTGTGATTGTGTCCTCAAGACTCCCATCAGAAACAGACACGGTCACTTCATATTGGGTTTTTCTCTCGTAATCCAAAGCTGCTTTCGTCTGCAGCTTGCCCAGATGCACTCACAATGCTAAACGAGGACGCATCCGTGCCCGCAAGGGTATAGGTCAAATCATCGCCATCCGCATCTGTCGCTGTTATTGCAGCCCCGATGTTTTGTCCTGAGCCAGTATTTTCTGCGATAGACCGCGTCGCAGTGTTACTACTAAATGCGGGTGCGCGGTTCTCTTGAACATCTGTCACGTTGATAGTCACAGTAATGCTATCAGTGCCGCCGTTTCCATCAGAAACAGACACCGTCACGGAGTATCGGTTTTTATCTTCATAATCCAGAGCTGCTTTCGTTCGGAGCTGCCCGGATGAACCGACAATGCTAAATGAGGACGCATCTGTGCCACCGAGGGTATAGGTCAGTGTGTTTTCGTCCGCATCCGTTGCAGCGACAGCAGAGCCGATGTTTTGTCCTGAACCAGTATTTTCTGCGATAGACCGCGTCGTGCTTGTACCATCACTAAACACAGGGGCACGGTTTTCATTTATATCCGTAACATTAATTGTTATGTCAATTGTATCTGTGAGGTTTCCATCAGAAACAGATACCGTCACTTCATATTGGCTTTTACTCTCATAATCCAAAGTTGCTTTGGTTTGGAGTTGTCCGGTAGTGCGAACAATGCTAAACGAATCCGCATCTGTGCCACCGAGCGTCCATGTCAAAGTATCCCCATCGTCCTGATCCGTTGCTGTGATAGCACTCCCGATATTTGTACCTGCTGTTGCGTTTTCTGGCACAGACCGCGTAGTGTCGGTATTCGCTGCGATGACAGGTGCTTCATTGACATCGGTGACGTTGATTGTCACAGAAATCGTATCCGTGTCACTTCCATCTGATACGACAACGTTGACTGTATACGTCGCTTTCGTTTCGTGGTTCAGCGCAGCACTTGTTTTCAATTGTCCTGTCGTGCTATCAATAGCAAACGCTGCTGCATCCGTTCCACTGAGCAGATATGCGAGCGTGTTTTCATCTACATCTGTTGCAGCGATAGGTGTGCCGATGTTTTCGTCCGCCTCGGCATTCTCCGCCACTGACCGGGTTGTGCTGGCACCATCATCAAACACAGGCGGGGTATTAGCCTCTGTTTCTTCAAGGTCCGTCACGTTAATTGTCACCGTGATTGTGTCCGTGAGGTTTCCATCAGAGACGGTGATTGTCACCGAATAGGAGTCCTTATCTTCAAAATCCAACGCAGCTTTTGTCTTGAGCTGTCCTGTCGCATCATCAATACTGAAAGCCGCAGCGTTTGTACCGCCGAGTGTATATGTCAGTTTACTCTTTTCAGGGTCAGTTGCAGCGACAGCACTTCCGATATTGATGTTTTCCGGGACATTTTCAGCAATTGCGCGGGTCGCACTTGCACCTTCAGTGAACTCAGGTGCTTCATTGACATTTGAAACGTTAATCGTGACAGAGATACTGTCTGTAAGTGTGCCATCAGAAGCAATAACGGTTACCGCATAGGATTCCTTTGTTTCAAAATCCAAAGCAGCTTCGGTTTTGAGCTGTCCTGTTTTGCCATCAATAGCAAACGCAGACGCATCCGTGCCACCCAGACTATAGGTCAAATCATCGCCATCCGCATCTGTTGCTGTTATTGCTGCCCCGATATTCGCATCGGCATCCGTGTTTTCCGCAATAGTGCGTGTTGTCTCATCTTCATCAAACGCAGGCGGGTTGTTCGCCGGTGCTTCCTCTACGTCTGTTACATTTATCCGAACAGTAATACTATCACTTCCACCTCTACCATCAGAGACGGTGATTGTCACCGTATAGTTCGTCTTTTTTTCATAGTCAAGCGGTGCATCTGTTCGCAGTTGTCCTCTTGTGCTATCAATACTGAAAGACGCTGCGTCTGTGCCACCCAGACTATAGTTCAAACTATCGTTATCCGCATCTGTCGCGGCAATTGGACTGCCGATGTCTATACCAGAGCCAGTATTTTCCGCAACAGCTCGCGTCGTGCTTGCACCATCTGTGAACACAGGGGCGCGGTTCTCTTGCACATCTGTCACATTGATAGTCACCGTGATGCTATCAGTCCCACCTTTCCCATCATAGACGGTGATTGTCACCGTATAGTCATTTTTTGTTTCATAGTCAAGCGGTGCATCTGTTCGGAGTTGTCCTGTCGTGCTATCCATACTGAAAGACACTGCGTCTGTGCCCCCAAGACTATAAGTCAAATTATCGTCATCCGCATCTGTCGCGGCAATTGGACTGCCGATGTTTACGCCAGAATTGGTGTTTTCCGCAACAGACCGTGTTATGCTCTCCCCACTAAACACCGGGGCACTGTTTGGAAGTGTCTCATCTACATCTGTCACATTTATCGTGACCGTGATACTATCACTCCCACCATTCCCATCAGAGACGGTGATTGTCACCGTATAGGCATTTTTTGTTTCATAGTCAAGCGATGCATCTGTTCGCAGTTGTCCTGTTGTGCTATCAATACTGAAAGACGCTGCGTCTGTGCCACCAAGACTATAAGTCAACGTATCTTCATTCACATCTGTAGCAGCGATAGCAGTACCAATATCCACACCACTCCCCGTATTTTCTGCTACGGAACGGGTTGCGGTGTTGCCTGCAGTGAACGTAGGTGCGCTGTTTTCTGTTGCGTCAACAACGTTGATCGTAACGGTAATCGTATCAGTCTCTGTGCCATCAGAAGCCGTGATTATGATTGTATAAGTAGATTTCGTCTCGTAGTCAAGGGCTGCTTCTGTGCGGAGCTTGCCCGTTTGTGCTATCCATACTGAATGCCACAGCATCTGTGCCACCGAGACTATAAGTGAGTGTGTGTCCGTCCGCATCGGTTGCAGTGACAGCCTGCCCAATATCTTCACCGGCAAAGCCGTCCCCTCAAGCACAGTTCGCGTCGTGCTCGCTCCCTCAGCAAAAACGGGTGGATTGTTTGCAGTTTGGGTTTGTTGCTCATCATCCGTTTCCTCCACTGAGGGTGTCTCTTCCGCCACATCGGTAATACTGATTACAACTGTAATAGGTGTTGTGAGTTTACCATCGGAGGCATTAAGAACAACATTATAAACGTTCTTTGTTTCATAGTCCAGGGCAGCACTTGTTTTCAGCTGTCCGGTTTGCGGATTAAGGGAGAAAGCTGCTGCATCTGTCCCCGCAAGACTGTATGTTAGTGTGTCGTCATCTGCATCGGTTGCCGTAACAGCTTCCCCTATATTTTCACCTGCATCCGTATTCTCAGCAACAGACCGCGTCGTGCGATCACCTTCTGAAAACACAGGCGCGCGGTTCTCATCTATGTCAATCACAACGATTGACACAGTAATGCTATCAGACGCTATACCATCAGAAACGGTAACCACAACCGAATATCTGTTTTTCGTTTCATAGTCCAGTGCAGCTTTCGTTTTCAGTTGTCCTGTTGCCGCGTCAATGCCAAACGAGTCAGCATCCGTGCCCCCTAAAGTGTATGTCAAGGTATCTGCTGTGTCCTGGTCCGTGGCCGACACAGCCTCGCCTATATCTGTATCCGCAGCGGTGTTCTCTCTGATAGACCGAACGGTATCTGCTCCTTCTGTGAAGACCGGAGGGACGTTCAACGCCGCAAGCACTTCTAAAGGAAGTGTCCCTGATGTGACCAAAGCATAACCGTTATGTGCTGCGGGTAGTTTCGGGAGTGTGCCAAAATCCACAGTGACAGCATCGACCGTGCCAGGTGTACGTTCCACTGTCAAAGGTTGACTTGCAGCTTGCGCTATAGGAATAGTGACAGCATTTAGACCCCCAACGATCTCTCCGTTTTTAACTGTAATAGGTAGAGTCAGTGATGAAGGCGCGCCTGCAAGCACACGTGCCATAAACTGATCTTCTCCAACTTTTTGGAGAGATACCAGCATCGGCACCGGATCAACCGCGTTACCGTTCAGCAACAGTTGATTCAGCTGCGTCAATCCTTCAAATATACCGGGTGGCAACGTAGTCAGTTTATTGTTAGAGAGGGAGAGACTGCGGATATTCGGTATCCCATCAAAGAGTGTTCCCGAAAGTCCCGCCAGCTCATTGTCAGCGAGGTTAAGCGTCAACAATAAGGAAAGCCCCTCAAAAACATTACTCGGCAAGGTTGCAATACTATTTCCTTCTAAAGATAAGTTTACAAGTGCTTTCACGTCACTGAAGATACCCACAGGGAGCGTTGTCAATTTATTATTGCTTAACGTGAGTGTTTGTAACGAAAGCATCCCCGCAAAATCATCAACACTCAAAGATGTGATGTCCATATTGTCCACGTCAAGACGTGTGATCATCGCAATATCCGTGTCAGTCACCGCACTCGGATCGTTAACGTCTAACGTTTTTAGGATCGCTTCTGCAACTTCCGGTGTGCGGTTGAAGATAGCGGTTTGGGTTAACGTGTAGCCGAAATGATTTTGGGGTAATGCGGGGAATGTGCCAAACGACACTTTAGCAGAAGTGCCATCCACAGTAAAGGAGGGACTTTCCACGCGACCTTGTGAGATCGTTACAGTCGTAATACCACCCTGAATAGTGCCATCCGTAACGCGTATCGGTAACACAACATTAAACGGTGCAGCACTCGGCATCGCCGCTCTGAACTCACCCGTACTGACCTGTTGTAGCGATACAATCAGCGGTAACGGATCAATCGCATTTCCGCCTAAACGTAGTGTCGTCAGTGCTGTCAGACCACTGAAAAGTCCCGCAGGTATGCTGCGTAACTGGTTACCAAACAAGTTTAGGTTGGAAAGGGATACCATGCCAGAAAAGTCACCGGTTTTGAGTGATGCGATACCTTTGCGGCGTAGATTGAGGCTGGTAATCGCTGCGACCTGTGTTTCCGTAACATCCGAAGCAGCTGCCACATTCGGCACTGCGGCGACAATCGCATCACGTACTTGCGGTGTCCTATCTGCCACAGGTACAAATCCCGCGCTGATAGGTGTGTCGTTTACATCAATGACACTGATAATCATCACTATTGTGTCAGAAAGGGTTTCGTCAGCAACAGTGATTGTGACAGAATAGACGCGTTTCGTTTCATAATCAAGAGCAACTTTTGTTTTCAGTTGTCCAGTTGTGCTATCAATGTCAAACGCATCCGCATCGGGTCCGCTAAGGGTATAAGTGAGTGCATCGTTTTCTGCGTCAGTCGCAGCAACGGGAGTGCCAATATCAACGCCTGCATCGGTATTCTCAGGCACAGCGCGTGCTGTTCTCTCACCTTCCGAAAACGTTGGAGCAGTGTTAGTAGTTGGTGGGTCTGGCGAAATCGGGGGATCAACGGGGACAACAACTTCATCTATGTCGGTAACGTCGATCGTCACCGTAATTGTGTCTGTGAGTGTGCCATCAGAGGCAGTAATTGTCACCATATACTGCGATTTGGTTTCATAGTCAAGAGCAACTTTGGTTTTTAGTTGTCCCGTTGTGCTATCAATGTCAAACGCATCCGCGTCCGTACCGCTAAGCGTATAAGTGAGTGCATCGTTTTCAGTGTCAGTCGCACCCACAGGTGTGCCGATATTGACGCCTGCATCGGTATTCTCTGCTACAGAACGTGTAACAGTTGTGCCATCCGTAAATATAGGAGCTGTGTTAATACCAGAAATAACTGCTAACGGTAGGGAGTCGGATTTGACGAGCGTGTAACCGTAGTGGTTTCTACTCGGCAGACTCGGTAATGTGCCAATTGTAACGGTGACAGCAGCAGTCGTCCCAGGTGTGCGTGTTACACTGAGCGTGCCGCTTTCAATACTCCCCTTTGGAATTGTGAGCGTCGCGACACTACTTGTAAGGCTACCTTTCGCTACAGTGACAGGGAGCACAATATCAAACAACGCCCCCGCAGGTGCAACCGCTTTGAACTGACCCGATGCAACCTTTTCCAACGAAACAGTAAACGGCATCGGGTTCACACTATTTCTACCCAACCGTATCGTAGTCAACGCTGTTAAGCCTTCAAAGATACCTGTAGGTAGACTGGCAAGTTTGTTGCCATACAGATTCAGATTGACTAAACCTGTAAGACCAGAGAAATCCCCTGCTTTCAACTCAGAAATTTCTTTATTGCGAAGGTCCAGAACAGTAACAGACGCGAGCTGCGCATCTGTCACATCCGCTGCAGTATCCACGCCTTCTATCGCCTTGACAACTGCATCACGCACCGCCGGTGTGCGATCCGCAACGGGTGTAATTTCCGCATAACTCATAAAACAAAACACAAAAACACAAAGCAATACTATGCTTAACATTTTATTAACTTTCACTATTTTACTCCTTAGTTGAATGTGTATTCCTTCTCTAATTGACAAATTATCATAAATAAACTGTAGGTCGGGTAGAGCGAAGCGAAACCCGACATGGGAACCCTGTCTAACTTTCCGTGTCGGGTTTCGCTTCGCTCTACCCATAGGTGTAAAGTTAAGGATTTCCATACGCGGAAAACCCTCTCCAGTCCCTACGGGACTAAAGAGCATACAATCCCTATAACCATAAGGATTCGGAATGATTCATAAGTCCAACTAAGTTCCCTTAACTTTACACCCGATGAATGCCATACGCGCATTCACATCGTTGATTTATGGGTTTCGCTTCGCTCTACCCGACCTACGAAATAATGTTACATAATCATTTAGAAATGGTATTATTACTTCAGTATCAACATCTTCCGCGTTGCGGTAAAATCACCTGCTTTGATCGTATAGAAATACACGCCTGCTGCAACCTGTTCAGCGACAGCGTTTCTGCCATCCCAATACGCAGCACGGCTACGATTGATATATCTCCCCGCAGGTTTCAAACCTAAGTCCAACGTCCGCACCACAACACCGCGCACATCATAGATCGTCAAGGAAACCTTCGTAGCTTCTGCTAACTGATAAGGTATCCACGTTTCAGGGTTAAATGGATTGGGGTAGTTTGGCAAAAGCGATGTGGACACACGGGGAACAGCATCACGCTTAACAGCATTAGGGGCTTCTCCAGTAGGTGCCGCCCAGTCAGCTGTTCCATAAAATTTTTCAAAACCACTCTTATTGCCATCCAAGTTAAGACTTGTTAGTGCTGTGAGGCCAGTAAATATATCGTTGGGTAGACCATCATCATCAATTTGGTTAAAGGATAGGTCAAGCGTTTGTAGTGAGGACAGACCGTTAAAAATACCTGTAGGTAAAGATTTAAGAGCACCATTAGACAGGTCAAGTGATGTCAGTGATGACAAACCGCTAAAAATACCTGCAGGTAAAGCCTCCAACTCATGCCAACTTAGGTCAAGCGTTTGTAGTGCGGACAAACCGTTAAAAATGTTTTCAGGTAAACTTGTAATGTACGCCTGATTATTCAAATCGAGAGATGTCAGGGATGAAAGACCTCTGAAAGCATTTGCCTCTATAGTATCGAAATTATCACCTGGACCTAACGTTAGTGTTTGTAGTGCGGACAAACCTTTAAAAGCATCTGCAGGTATAGTTAGAATAAAAGACCAGCTCATGTCAAGTGATGTGAGTGTTGTTGAGACATCTGAGAGTACCGCTGTTGGGACTGCTTCCAAATCGCTATTGCTCAGGTCAAGTGTTGTCAGACTTGTGAGACCATTCAAATCTCCCGCTTTCAGTGATGTCACTCCAGTAATCAAATTATAATCTTCATCAAAAGTTCCTGATATATCCAGGGTTGTAATAGCAGCGAGATGTGTTGCAGTTACTTCCTCTGCACTGCTCACACCTGCCGCAGTCACAATCGCATCCCTTACAAAAGGCGTTCGATCTTTGACCGGTGTTATTGTGGTTTGGGTTTCCTCTGTTTGGGTTTCCTCTGTTTGGGTGGTTTGGGTTTCCTGCACATCTGTCACGTTGATAGTGACGGTAATGCTATCACTCCCGCCATTCCCATCAGAAACAGAAACCGTCACTTCGTAGCTGCTTTTGCTTTCAAAATCCAAAGCTGCTTTCGTCTGTAGCTGCCCGGATGAAGTGACAATAGCAAATGACGCTTCATCTGTACCACCGAGACTATAGGTTAACGAATCACCACTATCCGCATCCGTTGCCCCGACAGCATCTCCGATGTTTTGTCCAGCAGCCGTGTTCTCCGCAACAGACCGCGTCGTGCTTGCCCCGTCTGTGAACACAGGGGCACTGTTCACAGCGACTTGGGTTTGGGTCTCATTCACATCTGTCACATTGATAGTGACGGTAATGCTATCACTTCCACCATTCCCATCAGAAACAGAAACCGTCACAGAATACCGGCTTTTCGTCTCATAATTTAAAGCTGCTTTCGTCTGCAGCTGCCCGGATGAAGTGACAATAGCAAATGACGTAGCATCCGTGCCACCAAGACTATAGGTTAACGAAGTACCACTATCCACATCCGTTGCCCCGACAGCTGTGCCGATGTTTTGTCCAGCAGCCGTATTTTCTGCGATAGACCGCGTCGTACTTGCACCATCACTAAACACAGGGGCTTCATTGACATCTGTCACATTGATAGTGACGTTAATACTATCACTTCCACCATTCCCATCAGAAACAGAGACCGTCACAGAATACTGGCTTTTCGACTCATAATTTAAAGCTGCTTTCGTCTGTAGCTTTGCCCTGATGAAGTGACAATAGCAAACGAGGACGCATCCGTGCCACCGAGACTATAGGTTAACGAAGCACCACTATCCGCATCTGTTGCAGCGACAGGCGTGCCGATGTTTTGTCCAGCAGCCGTGTTCTCCGCGATAGACCGCGTCGTGCTTGCCCCGTCTGTGAACACAGGGGCACTGTTCACAGCGACTTGGGTTTGGGTTTCCTGCACATCTGTCACATTGATAGTGACGGTAATGCTATCACTTCCACCATTCCCATCAGAAACAGACACCGTCACAGAATACTGGTTTTTGCTTTCATAATTTAAAGTTGCTTTGGTTCGCAGCTGTCCAGATGCAGCGACAATGCTAAACGCGGCAGCATCCGTGCCACCGAGGGTATAAGTCAAGTTGTTGTTATCCGCATCTGTCGCTGTTATTGCAGCCCCGATGTTTTGTCCAGCAAGCCGTGTTCTCCGCGATAGACCGCGTCGTACTTGCCCCGTCTGTGAACACAGGGTCGCGGTTCTCTTGCACATCTGTTACGTTGATAGTCACAGTGATTGTATTCGTGAAACGTCCATCAGAAACAGAAACCATCACTTCGTAGCTGCTTTTGCTTTCATAATCCAAAACATCTTTCGTCCGCAGCTGACCAGAGGTGCTTACAATGCTGAACGAGGCAGCATCCGTGCCGCCAAGACTATATTCCAAGTCATCGCCATCCGCATCTGTCGCTGTTATTGCAGCACCGATGTCTTGTCCAGCACCAGTGTTTTCCGCGACAGACCGCGTCGTGCTTGTGCCATCTATGAACACAGGGGCGCGGTTCTCTGACACATCTGTCACATTGATAGTAACAGTAATACTGGTACTCCCGCCATTCCCATCAGAAACAGTCACCGTCACTTCGTAGCTGCTTTTATCTTCATAATCCAAAGTTGCTTCTGTTCGCAGCTGCCCGGATGAACCGACAATGCTAAACGCGGCAGCATCTGTGCCGCCAAGACTATATTCCAAGTCATCGCCATCCGCATCTGTCGCTGTTATTGCAGCACCGATGTCTTGTCCAGCACCGGTATTTTCTGCGATAGACCGCGTCGTGCTTGTACCATCACTAAACACAGGGGCACGGTTTTCATCTATATCTGTAACATTAATTGTTATGTCAATTGAATCTGTGAGGTTTCCATCAGAAACAGAGACAGTCACTTCATATTGGCTTTTACTCTCATAATCCAAAGTTGCTTTGGTTTGGAGTTGCCCGGAGGTGCGAACGATGTCAAACGAATCCGCATCTGTGCCACCGAGCGTCCATGTCAACGTATCCCCATCGTCCTCATCCGTTGCTGTGATAACACTCCCGATATTTTCACCAGCTTTGCTGTGTCTTCTGCCACAGACCGCGTAGTGTCGGTATTCGCTGCGATGACAGGTGCTTCATTGACATCGGTGACGTTGATTGTCACAGAAATCGTATCCGTGTCACTTCCATCTGATACGACAACGTTGACTGTATACGCCGCTTTCGTTTCGTGGTTCAGCGCAGCACTTGTTTTCAATTGTCCTGTCGTGCTATCAATAGCAAACGCTGCTGCATCCGTTCCACTGAGCAGATATGCGAGCGTGTTTTCATCTGCATCTGTTGCGGTGATGGGTGTACCGATGTTTTCGTCCGCCTCGGTATTCTCCGCCACTGACCGGGTTATGCTGGTGCCATCCTCAAACACAGGTGGGGTATTAGCCTCTGTTTCTTCAAGGTCTGTCACGTTAATTGTTACCGTGATTGTGTCCGTGAGGTTTCCATCAGAGACGGTGATTGTCACCGAATAGGAATCCTTATCTTCAAAATCCAGCGTAGCTTTTGTCTTGAGCTGTCCTGTCGCATCATCAATACTGAAAGCCGCAGCGTTTGTACCGCCGAGTGTATATGTTAGTTTACTTTTTTCAGGGTCCGTTGCAGCGACAGCACTTCCGATATTGATGTTTTCCGGGACATTTTCAGCAATTGCGCGGGTCGCACTTGCACCTTCAGTGAACTCAGGTGCTTCATTGACATTTGTAACGTTAATCGTGACAGAGATACTGTCTGTAAGTGTGCCATCAGACACATTAACCGTAACCGAGTAGATGTTTTTCGTTTCATAGTCCAATGCAGCTTTCGTCCGCAGCTTTGCCCAGATGCACTCACAAGACTAAACGAGGACGCATCCGTGCCACTAAGACTATAGGTCAGTGTATCGTCATCCGCATCTGTTGCCGTTATTGCAGCCCCGATATTCACATCTGCATCCGTGTTTTCCGCAACAGTCCGCGTTGTCTCATCTCCATCAAACGCAGGCGGGTTATTTGTCTGTGCCTCCTCTACGTCTGTCACATTGATAGTCACAGTAATGCTATCAGTCCCACCTTTCCCATCATATACGGTGATTCTCACCGTATAGGCATTTTTTGTTTCATAGTCAAGCGGTGCATCTGTTCGGAGTTGTCCCGTCGTGCTATCCATACTGAAAGACACTGCGTCTGTGCCACCAAGACTATAGGTCAAATCATCGTCATCCGCATCTGTCGCGGAAATTGGACTGCCGATGTTTACACCAGAACTGGTGTTTTCTGCAACAGACCGTGTTATGCTCTCTCCACTAAACACCGGGGCACTGTTTGGAAGTGTCTCATCTACATCTGTCACATTGATCGTGACCGTGATACTATCACTCTCACCATTCCCATCAGAGACGGTAATTGTCACCGTATAGGATGTCTTTGTTTCATAGTCAAGCGATGCCTCTGTTCGGAGTTGTCCTGTCGTGCTATCAATACCAAACGCAGACGCATCAGGTCCCCCAAGACTATAGGTCAACGTATCTTCATTCACATCTGTAGCAGCGATAGCAGCACCAATATCCACACCACTCCCCGTATTTTCTGCTACGGAACGGGTTGTGCTGGTGCCTGCTGTGAACACAGGTGCGCGGTTTTCTGCCACGTCAGTAACGTTGATCGTAACGTCAATTGTGGCAGTATCTGTGCCATCAGAAACCGTGATCGTGACTGAATAAGTAGATTTTGTCTCGTAGTCAAGGACTGCTTCTGTGCGGAGCTGCCCGTTTGTGCTATCCATACTGAATGCCACAGCATCTGTGCCACCGAGACTATAAGTGAGTGTGTGTCCGTCCGCATCGGTCGCAGTGACAGGCTGCCCAATATCTTCACCGGCAGCAGTTCCCTCAAGCACAGTTCGCGTCGTGCTCGCTTCCTCAGCAAAAACGGGTGGATTGTTTGCAGTTTGCGTTTGTTGCTCATCATCCGTTTCTCCCACTGAGGGTGTCTCTTCCGCCACATCGATAATACTGATTACAACTGTAATAGGCGTTGTGAGTTTGCCATCAGATACAGTAATCGTAACCGAGTAGTTGTTTTTCATTTCATAGTCCAGTGCAGCTTTCGTCCGCAGCTGCCCAGATGCACTCACAAGGCTAAACGAGACAGCATCCGTGCCACCAAGACTATAGGTCAGTGTATCGTTATCCGCATCGTTTGCTGTCACAGCTTCCCCTATATTTTCACCTGCATCGGTATTCTCAGCGACAGACCGCGTCGTGCGTTCACCTTCTGAAAACACAGGCGCGCGGTTCTCATCTACGTCAATCACAACGATTGACACAGTAATGCTATCGGCACCTATACCATCAGAAACGGTAACCACAACCGAATATCTGTTTTTCGTTTCATAGTCCAGCGCAGCTTTCGTTTTCAGTTGTCCCGTTGCCGCGTCAATGCCAAACGCAGCTGCATCGGTGCCCCCTAAAGTGTATGTCAAGGTATCTGCCGTGTCCTGGTCCGTGGCCGACACAGCTTCGCCTATATCTGTATCCGCAGCGGTGTTCTCTCTGATAGACCGAACGGTATCTGCACCTTCTGTGAAGACCGGTGGGACGTTCAACGGTGCAAGCACTTCTAAAGGAAGTGTCCCTGATGGGACCAAAGCATAACCGTTGTGTGCTGCGGGTAGTTGCGGGAGTGTGCCAAAATCCACAGTGACAGCATCGACCGTGCCAGGCGTACGTGCCACTGTCAAAGGTTGACTTGCAGCTTGCGCTATAGGAATAGTGACAGCATTTACACCCCCAACGATCTCTCCGTTTTTAACTGTAATAGGTAGAGTCAGTGATGAAGGCGCGCCTACAGACACACGTGCCATAAACTGATCTTCTCCAACTTTTTGGAGAGATACCAGCATCGGCAACGGATCAACCGCGTTACCGTTCAGCAACAGTTGATTCAGCTGCGTCAACCCCTCAAATATACCCGCTGGCAACGCAGTCAGTTTATTGTTAGAAAGAGAGAGACTCCGGATATTCGGTATCCCATCAAAGAGTGTTCCCGAAAGTCCCGCCAGTTCATTATCAGCGAGGTTGAGCGTCAACAATAAGGAGAGATTCTCAAAAACATTACTCGGTAAGGTTGCAATACTATTTCCTTCTAAAGATAGGTTTACAAGTGCTGTCACGTCACTGAAGATACCCACAGGGAGCGTTGTCAATTTATTATTGCTTAACGTGAGTGTTTGTAACGAAAGCATCCCCGCAAAATCATCCACTTTCAAAGATGTGATGTCCATATTGTCCACGTCAAGACGTGCTATCATTGCAATATCCGTGTCAGTCACCGCACTCGGATCGTTAACGTCTAACGCTTTTAGGATCGCTTCTGTAACTTCTGGTGTACGGTTAAAGATAGCAGTTTGGGTTAAAGTGTAGCCGAAATGATTACGGGGTAATGCGGGGAATGTACCAAACGACACTTTAGCAGAAGTACCATCCACAGTAAAGGCGGGACTTCCCACGCTCCCTTGTGGGATCGTTACAGTCGTTATGCCACCCTGAATAGTGCCATCCGTAAAGCGTATCGGTAACACAACATTAAACGGCGCGCCGCTCGGCATCACTGCCCTAAACTCATCCGTACTGACCTGTTGTAGCGATACGATAAGCGGTAACGGATCAATCGCATTTCCGCCTAAACGTAGTGTCGTCAGTGCTGTCAGTCCACTGAAAAGTCCCATCGGCACGCTGCGTAACTGGTTACCATGAAGGTTCAGATTGGAAAGGGATACCATGCCAGAAAAGTCACCGGTTTTGAGTGATGTGATACCTTTGCGGCGTAGATTGAGGCTGGTAATCGCTGCGACCTGTGTTTCCGTAACATCCGAAGCAGCTGCCACATTCGGCACTGCGGAGACAATCGCATCACGCACTTGCGGTGTCCTATCTGCCACAGGTACAAATCCCGCGCTGATAGGTGTGTCGTTTACATCAATGACACTGATAATCATCATTATTGTGTCAGAAAGGGTTCCGTCAGCAACAGTGATTGTGACAGAATAGACGCGTTTCGTTTCATAATCCAAGGCAACTTTTGTTTTCAGTTGTCCAGTTGTGCTATCAATGTCAAACGCACTTGCATTGGGACCGCTAAGGGTATAAGTGAGAGCATCGTTTTCGGTGTCAGTTGCAGAGACTGGTATGCCAATATTTTCACCTGCATCGGTATTCTCAGGCACCACGCGTGCTGTTCTTTCACCTTCCGAAAACGTTGGAGCAGTATTAGTAGTTGGTGGGTCTGGTGAAATAGGGGGATCCACGGGGACAACTATAGGATCAGTATTGACACGTGAGATAACTGCTAAAGGCAAGGAATCAGATTTGACAAGCGCGTAGCCATAATGGTTTCTGCTCGGCAGACTCGGTAATGTGCCAATCGTAACGGTGACCGCATCGGTCGTTCCAGGTGTGCGTGTTACACTGAGTGTGCCACTTTCAACACTCCCCTTCGAAATTGTAACCGTCGTGACACCCTCGGTAAGGCTACCCCCCGCAACAGTGACCGGTAACACAATATCAAACAACGCACCTGCAGGTGCAACCGCTTTGAACTCACCCGCTGCAACCTTTTCCAACGAAACAGTTAACGGAAGAGGGTTCACACTATTTCTACTCAGTCGAATCGTTGTCAACGCTGTTAATCCTTCAAAGATACCTGCCGGTAGCTCCGAAAGTTTGTTACCATACAGATTTAGATCCACTAAACCCGTAAGCCCAGAAAAATCACCTGCTTTCAACTCAGAAATTTCTTTATTACGAAGGTTCAGAACAGTAATAGATGCAAGCTGGGTATCCGTTACATCCGCTGCAGTATCCACACCTGCTATTGCTTTAACAATCGCATCACGCACCGCCGGTGTGCGATCTGCAACAGGTGTAACATCCGCATAACTCATAAAGTGTAAACATAAGACAAACAGTAATATGACATTTATTCTCACGATAGTAGACATTATATGCTCCTTTAATTAATTTATAATTATTAACGTTATCTCCTAACATTATCTTCTTTAGTTTATAATATGACGATTTGTACCAGGTAACAGGTAGTAAGGGTAACACACATCGGAGAATCCAGATGTAACAACAAAAGCCCGCGACGAAATTCGTCGTGCGGACATAAAAAACCGCAGCATAGAATGCATGCAATAATATTTTCTAATGTAAATTTTACAAATGTTATAACTGGGGGGTATTAACTTATAGTTAATAACATGCCTGTTAGCATCATACAAGGACACGTTCACGCTTAGAACAGATATGTGTTGCGTGTTCACTTTCTGTATTGCGGTATTAATAACTTGTTGATTTTTCATTCTGAAAATCCACGTTTAGTGTATATGACAATATTTGTCAAGATTTCTTATCAGATCATTGACGAATACCAAACGCGTATTCGGCTTTGATTTGGGCAAATAACATTTTCATCTTTAACTGTTCGTGTCTGGTTTCGATGTCGCTCTACCTGACATACAATTACATACAAAATTGGTAATATGCATTATAATAATACATAGTTTAATTTTAAGCAATAACTTTTTTTCATATATAATTTATAGTTACTATCTTAATATGAATTTTAATACAAAAGGATACCGATGTCAAGAAAAATACAGATACCAATATTTTCTCTCTTTCTGTTCCGTTTGTTATTTTTAGGTATTTACCCCCCTTTATCCCCCCGCAAGCGAGGGGAATGCTATAAACATATCGTCCCTACGGGGAGTGCGTAAGTCCTGCTTATTTGAAAATTGAATGCCTCTGAATTAACTCAGAAAATCCTTGATATTACACGCAAGAACATGATATAATATATATATTTCAATAATTTTTCTTTCAAAAGAGGAACAGACACGTGAATTGTGAAATGAGCGAAACACGAATGCGAATCCTACAACTGCTGAAGATGCGTTGTGGTATGACTGTAAGTCAACTTACAGATGCTTTGCATATCAGTGCTATGGGAGTGAGACAACATCTTGCTATTCTTGAGGATGAAGGTCTGGTTCAGTATCACAGAGAGAAGCAGGAACGCGGACGACCGCATCATATCTATATGCTTACAGATGAAGCGAACAGTCTTTTTCCTACTACTTACGCTAACTTTGCTGTAGGATTAATGCAGGAGGTCGCGAAATTCAACGGACCTGGATTCATCAATAAAGTCTTCCGAAGTCGGATGAAATCACAACTTGAGACCTATCAACAACGACTTTCTGGCAAGACTCTTTCTGAACGTATTAAAGAGCTTGCAAGTATACGCGACGAAGAAGGTTACATGGCTCGTTTTGATGAAGACGGTTCTGATTATATCTTAATTGAGCACAATTGTCCTATTGCCGCGATTGCTCGTGAATATCCACACGTGTGTGAAATCGAATTGGCACTCTTCAGACAATCCGTAGGAACAAAGGTCTATCGTGAAGAACACCTGATGCAAGGTCACCACAGATGTTGCTATCGTATTCCGAAAGGTGATTGCGGAAAGCAGACATCAGCACCTTCACCAGATGATAATCGGTCCGCGAACTAAGTCTTATCCACCTCACATCCCAATTAACTTAACCAAGCTAAAGAATAATCAATGTCTGATGAAACAGGAAGGCGCGACTTTTTTAAGGAGGCTTTGAACCAAATCATAAAACCTGTTGCAGAATTTATTGATGACAGGATTGGTGATAATCTTCCTATTGATGAACCGACTGGAGATATATTACGTCCCCCTGGTGCCTTGCCAGAAACTGATTTCTTGAACAAATGTCTTCGGTGTGGCAACTGTGTCAAAAACTGTCCAGCTGATGCAATACTACCCTTACAAAGTCGAGATACGAACCTTCTTAACACACCATATATTGATCCTAATAATCAACCTTGTGTGATATGTGATTCGTTGGCATGCATGAATGTATGTCCAAGTGGTGCACTACAATTCGTCTTTGCTGAAGATATTAGAATGGGTATCGCTATCTTTAATGCTGAGACTTGTCTCCGTGCAAATTCTGTTGACTGTACCTATTGTGTTGATAGTTGTCCGATTGGAAAAGAAGCGATCAAACTCTCGACAGATGGATTGATAGAAGTTCTTGATACAGGATGCACAGGTTGCGGTGTCTGTCAATATGCTTGTCCAACCTTGCCAAAGTCGATTGTGATTGAATCCTTGACGTATCATTCTTAGCACCATGTCCGTATTTTCACAACTCTATTTGCAGACACCACTGACACCGCAAAGTTTACGTGACATCAAACCTCCGATAGATGCACCGGAAAATCCATTACCTTACATGTTTCTTGGCGTGATTTTATTTATTGCTGTTTTAGTGATAGTGTGGGTATTGATCCGAAAACGACGAAAGATAGTGCTACTTCCTGCAACTGAAGAAATAGTTGTAAACCCACCGCATGAAATTGCGTTTGCACAGTTAAATGAACTTAAGGATACACCGTGTGATATGGAAACTTATCACACGCGCATTTCGTATATTATTCGTGAATACATTGCGTTGCGTTATCGTATTCCTGCATTAACATTGACAACCACACATCTGTTGCATCAGTTGACATATAAACAGATTGAAGATTCATACATTAAACGGATACAACGGTTTTTTGTGAATTGTGACACGGTGAAGTTTGCAAGGCGTGAACCTGATCCATCAGAGACTGATGCAAGAATGGAAGATGCGTTGTGGTTTGTTAACGAGACAAAATCAACATCCTAAGAATTCAGACATTGATTGATTGCATCCTAAATTTAATCCGACAAATAATTTTTGCAAAAATTTTGTCCTTTAGTGTATAATAGTGTCAACAGTAGTAGAATTTAACAAGCAAGTGAGGAGTACATAATGAAAAACACACGTATAACAAGCATATTTTGTGCATTTTTGATGTTGTTATTGATAGTTGGATTTAGCTCCCTAAGTGTTGCGGAATTGAAATCATTGAAAATAGAAATTTCTGATGTTATTAGCAAGTCAGATGCCATAAAGATAAAGAGATTGTTGTCCCCATGGGTTGATTCAAAAGACATAACTTTCAGTACGCCGGTTGATAAGAATGGGAGAAAAAGGCTTTTCAGTACTGTCGTTGAATTAAAACCGAGACACGGAATTTCAAAGTATAGTGAGACACACGCGTTTGATGTCTATGATATAATGCGGCAGTTGAAGGATTCACGTTATCGTGGACGACACGGGATCAGTCAGGTACGTTTACTGAAGACCGAGGCGACGGTTCGAGGTAGTTTGTTTGCACACCCTGCATTCACACGTAGTAGCATTCGTGATATTCCTGCGTGGGCCCGTTGGAGGCCGCAAACTTCAGAGATACATCATGCTTTCAGAGCAGCAAAAGATGGTCAGAAGTTTGTCTTTACACATTCTCCAGAATTTGATCAGCTGCGAATTGATGTTGCAAATGACAGTAGAGAAATTGAAATGGAAGGCAAGGTTGTAGGATTTGATGGTCCCTATCCGATTTTGCGAGTTCAGAATTATAAATTGGGTCCTCGTGTGAAACGGATTAAAATGCCTGAAGGAAATAAACCTACGGAAGGTGAGAAACCGACTGAAGTGTTCAAACCCAAATACGATTATTTAGAATACGATCGATAAACCGTATATTCCGTGGGTATGTTTCCAGAGCATACCCACGGTTTTTTTTTTGTAAATCAAACTTATACCATTTCTAATTGACAAATTATCATAAATAAACTGTAGGTCGGGTAGAGCGAAGCGAAACCCGACATGGAAACCCTGTCTAACTCTACGTGTCGGGTTTCGCTTCGCTCTACCCATAGGTGTAAAGTTAAGAAAACTTAGAAGCTCTTATGAATCACTCTGAATCCCTATGGTTATTGGGATTGTCTTCTCTTCAGTCCCGACAAATGCCAAACGCGCATTTGGCGTTGATTTGGTAGGGACGATATGTTTATAGAAAAATGTGTACCCCACCTCTCTTCAGTCCCGACAAATGCCAAACGCGCATTTGGCGTTGATTTGGTAGGGACGATATGTTTATATCAGGATGAACTACTACACATATCGTCCCTAATGAAGTTAAAAAATTTAATCGGGTAATGTTCAGTTTCTTTTAAAACCCGGTGCGGTTAGGAAACCGCACCTACCGTGTCGGGGTCCAAATTACCTAATTTATTATTTTAACTTCATACGGGACTAAAGAGGGGTTGTATAACGTTTAACTATAAACATAGCGTCCCTACGGGACTGGAGAGGGTTTCTGACATAGAAAATTCCTTAACTTTACACCTATTGGTAGAGCGAAGCGAAACCCGACATGGAAACCCTGTCTAACTCTACGTGTCGGGTTTCGCTTCGCTCTACCCGACCTACGAAATAATGTTACATAATCATTTAGAAATGGTATTATTTTACGTCTGGTATCCACCAGTATTGAATAGCACAACTTGATCTGAAGATGTTATCGTACCTTCTGATATAAGTGATCTTAGGGCTGCTACCGTTGCAGCACCTTCTGGACATGTCAAAATTCCTTCAGCCGTCGGAAGAAGTTCCATTGCTTCCCTGATTGCTTCGTCCGTAACGGCAATCGCAGCACCTTCACTCTTACGTATAGCCTCTAATATTAGGAAGTCTCCGATGGCTTGTGGTACTCGCAACCCACTGGCAATTGTCTCCGCGTTTTCCCACGGTTCTGCTGATGGCATGCCATCTCTCCACGCCTTCACAATAGGGGCACATCCCTCTGCCTGAACAGATATAAAGCGAGGTCTTTTCTTCCCAATCCAACCAATTGATTCCAGTTCTGCGAATCCTTTCCACATCCCCACTATACCTGTTCCACCACCAGTTGGATAGATTATGACATCTGGGAGTTTCCATCCTAATTGTTCAGCAAGTTCAAACCCCATCGTTTTTTTGCCTTCTACGCGGTAAGGTTCTTTGAGCGTAGAAACATCAAACCATCCTTCATCTGTTTTTTGTTGTGCGACCATACGACCCGCATCCGTAATCAAACCATCAATGAGTGTTAGGTTTGCCCCAGCAAGTCTGCAGGTTTCTACATTATAGTTTGGTGTATCCTTTGGCATAAAGATATAAGCTGGAATTCCTGCCCTTGCAGCATAAACAGCCAATGCTGTTGCAGCATTTCCTGCAGATGGAATGGCTAACTTCTTTATTTTAAGCTCTTTCGCTTTGGAAACAGCCATTGCTAAACCGCGTGCTTTGAAACTTCCTGTCGGTAAACGGGATTCATCTTTTATCCAGAGTTCTGGCAGACCGAATTGTGCACCAAGGCGTTTGGCGTGGATAAGCGGTGACATCGTTTCCCCAAGTGAGACAATGTTTGCATCATCACAGACAGGTAGGAGCTCCTTATATCGCCATAATGAATGCGGTTTAGACAGAAGATGGTCCGGTTTCCATGTGTCTGCCAATTGTTCAATTGCGTAACGTGCAAACAGTGGTTTCCCGCACGAGCGACAGACGTTCTGTGCTGATTCGTGCGGGTAAGTTTCGTTACAGTTGGTACATTCAAGGTGTTGTAGATAACTTGGCATGATTTGTAAGGTTGTTTTTGGTAATCAAAATCGTAGTACTACGATTCTGTGAGCAGTTTTAGAATTATAGCTTTCATGCTATGTAGGCGGTTTTCGGATTGATCAAAGATGATGGAACGCGGATCATCAAGTAGTTCACCGGAGATTTCATAACCTCGATGTGCGGGTAGACAATGCATGACCTTACAATCAATTCCCTCAAGAAGTGCTGGATTCAACTGATACGGCATCATCATTTTCATACGACGTTCACGTTCTTCTGCAAAGTCTGGATCCGTGAAGAATTCCATATCAATCCACGTATCCGTGTAAACAACATCGTTTTTTTCTATAGCATTCTGTAATGCTGTCGTGCTATCTAATGAATCTGTGTCTACTATCTTAAGGTTACCATTTTTTTCCGCTTCTGTCCATAATTCGTCATCAACTGCAGCGGGATTTATTTCTGGTGCTATCACCGTTACTTCTAAACCGACTTTCATCCCTGCAGTAATCAGCGAATTACAGACGTTGTTGTGAACCCCAATAAAACAGATCCTCACACCTTCCAACTTACCGAAATGCTCCTGAATTGTCAGGAGGTCGCCAAGAGCTTGTGTGGGATGGTATCTATCGCAACATCCGTTTATTATTGGTACGGTAGCTGCTTCACCTGACTTGCAAATATCGGCATGTTTCAAGAAACGTGCTAAAATCACATCAACATAGGCTGACAGTACGCGGATTTCATCGCTCAAGTCTGCTAAACCGAAGTTGGTCGTTCGCCAATCCAGATAGTGTGCATGTCCACCAAGTTGAACGATTCCGATTTCACCTGCACAACGTGTGCGTGTAGATGTCTTTTGGAATAACAAAGCAAGACTGAGTCCTGTTGCAGCATGTCTATATTTTTCAGGATGATTCTTGATCTTAATACCGTTATCAACAGTTTCAATTATATCCGTTTCTGACCAATCTTTGAGTGTAATTAAGTGCATAATCACCTCCGCATGTGTTCATTCGCTGAAATAGACTGATGTTTGAAAAAAGGAAATGATAATTATAACAGGTAAATTACTGTCTGTCAAATTTTAATTGCATAATTGAGGAAGACAATCAGTTATCTTATACCATTTCTAAATGATTATGTAGCATTATTTCGTAGGTCGGGTTTCGCTTCGCTCTACCTATAGCTGTAAACTTAAGAAACTTTCTGTGTTTTTATGAATCCTTCTCAATAGCCACTATGATTGAGACTGTCTTATATTTAGTCCCGTAGGGACTGAAGAGGGGTGGGGTACACATTCTTCTATAAACATATCGTCCCTACGGGACTGAAGAGAACTCTGATTTTGCAAATTCCTTAAGTTTACACTTATAGGTTTCGCTTCGCTCTACCCGACCTACAGTTTATTTATGACAATTTGTCAATCAGAAATGGTATTACAACAAAAAGTGCATCGCTAAGAACAGGTAACGACTACAGAACTCCCCCATCAAAACGGTAATGATTGCGATGAAGAGAAAACCAGTTGCAGCGCGAGTTGCTCCGACTTCATCAATTGCAACTGATTTTGGTCGCAAACAATCCCAAGTGATAAAATAGAGAATGAGAGTTCCGACGAAACCAATCCCTACTCGCATAAAAAAGATAAGATTATCACGAAAGTTAAACGGTTCTACTCCTTCCACTTGGGATCTGAAGATTAGATTCAAGCAGAATAGAGTGAACGCAAGTATGAGCGTTCCAAGCAGAACGGTGTTATACCTTCTGAGATAATGAACTGGTAATTCAGGTGTAACAAGATACCAGTGTCCGAACCACATCCCAGTGTGAACTGTGCCGAGTAAAACTGCTGACACTAAAAATTGCAGTGGCAATAATACGGTTGCCCCGGGAAATTGCACATCTTCCAGATATGGTAAAGCACTATAAATAAGCCAGACTATTCCACAGAGCATGCATGCGTAGAATAGAATCTGTGTGACTATTGCTGATTTGAACCACCAACTCAGTGTATAGACAAATAGTATAGTAACGAAAGAGATGACCAGAATTGCTTCTGTGCCCTGCCAATAAACAAAAAAGTTGCCGATGTTGACAGGTTGTTCACGCAGAAACAGATTTGTACACCGTGCTAATCCACTTACGAGCAGATAGATGCCCCCCATCAAACGATAGAAGTTTGCACCAACTAATCCTGTGGGTATGAATAGCATTACAGCCATACCACCGACGGCAAGTTGACTGAATACAAGATAGAATATGTCTGCAATACTGAACTCTGGGATACTGAACATCAGTTTTTAAGTGAAACCCCATTACAGTATAGGACCATAATGGGGATCTGAAAAGTTGACTTTGCTAAACTTGCCTACAGTATTTGCAGGCAAAACTCATGCTATACGATTTCTACAACTGCACCGATAGCTTCAAGCTGCTCTTTGGTCTTCTCAGCATCATCTTTACTGACACCCTCTTGTATCACGACAGGTGCTGATTCAACCTTTTCTTTTGCTTCCTTTAAGCCGAGACCTGTAATTGAGCGAACTTCTTTAATAACAGGTATCTTTTGTCCGCCGATTTCTTTGAGTTGTACATCAAATTCAGTCTTCTCAGCTTCTTCAGCTTCTTCAGCATCAGCGTCACCACCTGCTGCGGGAACAGCTCCTGCTACTGCCATCGCTGGCATTGCTGAAGCACTAACACCGAATTTATCTTCCAGTGCAGTTACTAATTCAGACAATTCCAGAACTGTCATCCCGCTGATTTCTTCAATCATTTTTTCTATATCTGCCATTTTTGTTTTCCTTTCTTAATATAAATTTGTTATGCCTATTCGGCTGTCTTCTTCTGTTCGGATATTTGTGTAAGAACAGATGTCACTTGACCTATTGTATTACTAAGCACATTCACAAAACGTGTCATTGGTGATCCATTATTCAATACGCCGACGAGTCCATACAGTGGAGCACCAATACCACCGATAGCCTTTCCGATGAGAATTTCTCTTGAAGGCATATCTTGAAGTGCCTTAACGCCACTCTCATCAACGACCTGTTTTCCAAGAACCCCACCTTTGATTTTTAAACTTTCATGTTCTTCACTGAATTCAAAGAGGATTTTGCTTGAGGCGGCAGGATCATCACTTGCTGCGAGTGCAGTATTGCCTTTCAAATAAGGTTCAAGACCTTCTATTTCTCTCTCTTGTGCGACGACATTTATTAGCGTATTCTTACAGACTTTATACTGTATGTTTGCTTCACGTAACTGCTGACGTAATTCATTCACTTCAGCGACACTGAGTCCCTGAAAATCTGCTAATAGAATAACATCTGAATTATTAAATAGTTCACGAATTAGTTCTACTTGCTGAACGTTTGCTTCATTCGGCATAAATCAACTCCTTTCACTTCTTGCGTACAGTATCCAGAAACAGAAAAACCCCCAGAGACCTGGAGGCTTACCTAAGTTCGGTAGTTATGAAACAGATTATTTCACAATGGTATCTGTTCACTAACTAAATCCGAGTCTCGGTAGGTTATTAAGCCTGTGGCTCCTACTTTCTACAACTCTATTCTGTTTTGGGTATTTACAATAAATTCCTTTTAAAATAAAGTGTCGTATCAATGTCTGACTTGCAATATTACAAAAATTCTTGGGGATCAATTCTAATCCCTACACCCATTGTTGCAGAAATTGCAACACTTCGCAGGTAACGTCCTTTTGCTGATGCGGGTCGTGCTTTTACGAGTGCGTCCATGACAGAGTTTAGATTATCTTTAATCTGCACTTCTTCAAACGAGGTCTTTCCTATAGGTACGTGCACAATACCTGATGCTCTCTCAACGCGATACTCAATCTGACCAGCTTTGATGTTCTGAAGTGTATCTGCAATATCCATCGTTACTGTTCCAGCCTTGGGATTAGGCATTAACCCGCGGGGACCAAGTATTCTCCCTAATTTTGGCATAATGCTTCGCATCAGGTCTGGTGTAGCGACTGTTGCATCAAATTCAAGCCAACCGTCAAGAATCTTGTCAACTAAGTCATCTGTTCCGACAAAGTCCGCTCCTGCTTCTTCTGCTTCACGTGCTTTGTCCCCTTCAGCGAATACTGCAACCTTTACAGATTTACCTGTACCATGGGGTAGTGAAACTGTGCCACGTATATTCTGTTCAGCAACGCGTGCATCTATACCGAGCCGCGAAGCTAAATCAATAGTCTCATCAAACTTTGCGGAGCTTGTCTTCTTGACAAGTGACACTGCCTCATCAACAGTGTAAAAATTTAACTTTTCAACATGTTGTTGAATATCGTTATAACGTTTTCCTCTTTTTGCCATTGTTTTCTCCAAATAATCTATTCAGTACCCAGATCACTTCTTTTATGTCTTATACCAAATAAACAGGATTAATCTTGTTTTATTGGAGTCCGGTACGGTTATGAAACCGCACCTCCCGAGACGAATCGCGTCAATCTGGTATTAGTTGATTGTCAATCCCATGCTTCGTGCGGTGCCTTCAATCATGCGTATAGCGGCTTCTATATCATTTGTATTGAGATCAGGTAGTTTTGTTTCAGCAATTTCGCGAATCTGATTTGCGTTGACAGATGCGACTTTATTCCTGTTAGGTTCTCCGGACCCTTTTGCGATTTTCGCAGCTGATTTTAACAACACCGCTGCTGGGGGAGATTTGACAGTGAATGTAAATGATCTATCACTATAGCAGGTTATAATAGTCGTAACAACCATGCCGCTTTGCTGTTGTGTTTGTGCGTTGAACGATTTAATAAATTCTTGCAGGTTGATCATATAGGGCGCAAGACTCGGACCAACGGGTGGTTGCGGCGTTGCTTGTCCAGATACTAACTGTAGTTTAACTTCACCTGCTACTTTCTTTGCCATTTAGATGTGTCTCCGTATCTTCCGAAAAATTATAGTCTTTCAACACCTAAGAATCCCAATTCAAGAGGCGTTGAACGTCCAAAGATTGTTATTGAAAGGTTTAATCGTTGTCGTTGCATGTCAATTCCAATGATTTCAGCAGTAAATGAGCTAAAGGGTCCCTCAATCACTCGCACCTTATCACCGATAGAAAATGTAACTTCTGGGACTGGTGCTTCTTCTTCAACGGTAGAAGTTTCCAGCATGCGTTCTACATCTTCTTCGCTGAGTGGAATTGGATTAGCATTGCCTAAAAAGTTCATGACCCCAGGAGTTTCTTGAACGAAAGACCAACTTTTCTGTCCAACTGGATGATCCTCGTGCGGTCCGATTGGATGCTGAGAGTTAATAAGAACATATCCTGGATATGTGGGAGATGTTCTCACCTTCCGCTTTCCGTCTTCATTCTTTACAGTCGTGGACATCGGGACATTAATCTGTAAGATTTCGTCCCGTATCTCCTTTTCACTATCCGAATTAGACTCGAGCCGTCTCTCAAGATTAGACTGTATCTTTTTTTCGTGTCCAGTGTAGACTTGAACGATATACCAATAACCATTCATAACCAGTTCTCACCGTTTTTGAACCAACTAAAATCAATGTTGGTATAGCCTTAAGTTATATTATATTTCTGAGACAAATACCTTTGCTGCAAAGTGGGTTTTTTAGCGCGAAACAGGGTGTGATATTGAATTTCTGATACCACACTGAAATAAATCAGTCCTATTTTTAATAGCGTAGGAATATATTTCTTAAAAAAGACATCCCAAATCCCTCAAGTCCATCTTCCTTTAGTAGATAATTGTTGACAAGGACAATAACAAGAGGGAGAAAAGCTGCAGCAGTTACGAGCAACCGTCTATTTTCTAAACCTTTACTAAGTAAAAAGACTGCAAGTGGTATTAGAACGAGAAACAATTCAGCGGGCCAAATCCAGGTAGGTCTTGCAGAGTTTCCATCAACGATCCAGATGAATGCTCCTAACATTGCGCTTGCAATTAGGACAACGATTGTGCTGCCACGCACTTGTTCCAGGTCTGGTTTTGAAACCTTTTGCCATTCTAAGAGTATATTTTGAATATAAGTTTTAATTCGTGTTATCATGATTCAAGGCAGGCCAGGAGGGATTCGAACCCCCAACATCCGGTTTTGGAGACCGGCGCTCTACCAGTTCGAGCTACTGGCCTGTGTACATTAAGATTAGCGTATCTCCTTATGGAGTGTATGTTTTCGACAGAAACGACAGTATTTTTTTCTTTCATATCTGTCTTGTTGTGTTCGTCTATTTCTTGTAGTAATATAATTGCGTTGTTTGCACTCATCACATGCTAATGTTACAATGTCTCTCGGCATAATCTTTACCTTTTGAATTTTAGGTGGAGCCGACGACCGGAATTGAACCGGTGACCTCGTCCTTACCAAGGACGCGCTCTACCGACTGAGCTACGCCGGCAAATATTTTTATTCACAAGCGGGAGACGGGATTCGAACCCGCGACGCATGGCTTGGAAGGCCAATGCTCTACCAGCTGAGCTACTCCCGCACAAAAACGGATGGGGGCGGACGGATTCGAACCGCCGTAGGCGTAGCCAACAGATTTACAGTCTGCCCTTTTTGACCGCTCAAGCACACCCCCAGAACAGAAGCTGACGAGAGGAATCGAACCTCCAACCTAGTGATTACAAATCACTTGCTCTACCATTGAGCCACGTCAGCATTGAACAGTTCCTCTCTGCACCTTTAATGCACCCTTAAAAGTATAAACACTTTAAGGGTATTTGTCAAATAAATCTTATCTAATACTGATGTCATCTCCTATTGAAACAGTACACCCAGATTGTCTTTTACAGTCCACATAAAATAGCGTGAATTACGGTCTTTCTTGAACAAAAACGACAAAACAAGAAACCATTTAAACCGATTCAAGCAGATTGCGTGTTTTAAATCATTACGAAATATGTGTAGGGATATTTAGCAGGTGTCGCTATAGAAAACGTATAGGGTAACATTTAAAAGGAGTTGTCCCAATAAAATCTATATTGCTTTACTGCGTCTACGCATCATCTGCATCATCATCATTATCTTCGCTGGTTGCATCATCCGCATCACTATCTTCGGTTGTTTTTTCTGCAAAGATATCTGCAATATTTTCAGGTCCTTCTACAGGGTCATACCCTTCAGATTCAGAAGTAAAGGTGGTTTCATCAGTCTCGTTTTTCGGAGCATTCGGATCAAGTATTTGATACGACAATTGACCCAGTTCCAATTCTTCGGTAGCGACAGAAACAGGTTTCGGTTTTTTAGACAAACCTGCACCTAATAGTTCATCATTTAGTGAACGTGCACGTTTTGCTATAACGTTAACTGCCAAATACTTATTCGGCACATGTTTAACTAAATCCTCAAGGTAGACAATTGCCATTTATTCACTCCTTAATACAAGACTTATGGTATAATTATACTGAAATCTTGTTGTGAAGTCAAATTAAACTTCGATATCTATAACGAGTTCAAGATGTCAAAGATGGCATTCTAATACCATTTCTATTTATGTTTCTCTCATTATTGGCTGTTAGCAATGAAACGGAGAACTGCACAAACTAAAAGTTTATGCTACAATAAAGAGGAGTTTTCATTTAGAAATGGTATAATGTAAATAAAGGAGTTATATTTTGGTTATATTGAAAACAGTAAAGTTCACTATTTATATCATTGCATTTTTTGCGCTGATTATCGGCTGTGGTGAAGATACACAAACACCTGAACTTGTCCCACAAACGATGGAGTTGGCCTTGGTTACCAATAAAGGTGAAAATACCCAAACGTCCGCGTTTGTCAACCACACATGGAAGTTCGTTTCTCTGAACAGTGAACCATTTGAGAAAAGTTTTAGCAACAGAAAAGATGCTGATAGCAACGGAAAAGATGCTGACCTTGAACAAGAATTCACTGTGGCTGTGAATAGTGTTGTATTCAGCGATACAGGTACGCTCACAATCGTTCTTGAGTTTCATGCCGTAGAGAAGTATGCAACAGACCCACTCACCTCTATGACACATCTGGTTAAATACACAGCAAATAGCAGTTACACAACCCAAGACAATAGATTGACAATCACTGAAACAACTACAGAGTTTGATGTTGATGTAAGTCTTGAACCGCAATCTGTGTGGGAGGGGCAAATAGAGGGAATGACAGTTGAAGAACTCGAGTCAGATCTCGCAGCTGAAGCTATAAAGACAAATGAGCAGGATATACCGCCTCTATTCAAAGACAACACGGAATATACTTGGCAGGTAGCACAAGATAAACTGACAATAACTGAAGTATTAGTGCCTTAGATAGAAACAACTAATGCTTTGTCAAGTCCTGAATGATCTGTATATCGGGCGGGGAAACCCCGCCCCTACGAATGTCTATTCATCATTTGAGTGTAGACAGAACACTAACATCACCGCGAACTTTTGAAGTCTGCCCATTGCATAACCATTTTGCTTTTAGCAGAAATCAGACCGACCAAGCGCGTTGTCGCGAGCGTTTGATGCACACCGGCATAAGACACATCTTCTATCCGATAATAGTAGACAGTATTTGGTTTAGCAGTGGTATCTATCCAAGTGTATGTGCTGCGCTCACCTATTGTGCCGGCACCTTGGATGAGTTTCGGGTTAATCTTTTCAAACGTACCATGTTTAGATTGGCTTCGTAGGATATTGAAGCCAGCATTATCTAATTCTGATTCGGTAACCCAACTTAGAAGAATCTGGTCATTATTATTTCGCTGAGCCTCAAACGAAGATAGCGTAACAGGTAAAACCTCTCCATCTTCTGTTCTATACCCCGGTGAACCTATATCAGTATATCTACCGTAATAATACTGATTACTTTTTTCGATCAAACGTTCAACTTTCTCAGCAGGAAACCATCCGAATTCTTTTATACCGAAAGCAAAATTGTATTCTTGTGACCGATTAGATTTAAGCCTTCTCATCAAAGATATTCTTTTTTCCCGAACAACCGAAGGTATTTCCCAAACGATTTCGTCTTCTTTGTTCAGATTACCAATACGATCTATAGGGTTACCTTCATCATCTTGTAATTCTAATACAAGTCCTTCATGATTCCAGAGATTCGAGAAGATCGCTCCTATAGCGTAAGTTTTTTCTGCTAAACCGCTGGAAATGCTGTCCCTGGAATTTGGCGTTGCAAAACTGACTATTAAAGCTGTTTCTTTACCTTTTATTGTAAAAGATTTTGAAATAACCTGAGATTCTAACGTCCCTTTAATTGCATTTGTATAATCCAAATATCTACCGACAATCTTCCAGCCATTCATATCAATGTCTTGATCCGTAGTATTATAGAGTTCTATCCATTGTGGATAGTTACCAAGATGTGATAACATCAATTCACTAAATACAACTTTACCGATACCTTCCTTTTTATAATCAAAAGGAATAATAGTATAATTGGGTTCGGGTTCAGAATCTACTTGAGGTATTGGTTGCTGCACATCATCCTGCTGTACTGTCTGAGTGTTCTGTTCACCTATATCGGAATCATCTGGTTGCTCTGGTTCAGGTTCTGGTTGTATAGGGTGTGTATGGGTATAGCCGACATGCGTATGCGATGGATAATCATCATGTTGATGCGACTGTGCCGTATGTTCGTGTTCACCCGAGGTAGTATGCTCGCTATGTGGAAGATGCTGCTGACGGTGTGCCTCCAACTCATTTATCTCTGCCTGATGCGTATGTGTTATTCCGGCATGTGTATGACTTGGGTAATCGTCATGTGAATGTGTCTGAGCGTCATGTGTATGTTCTACAAAACTTTTATGGTCACTATGCACAACAGATGTTTGTTTGTGCTGATTAAGTTTGTCAATCTCTGTTAGATGCGTATGGGTTATACCGGCATGTGTATGCGATGGGTAATCATCATGTGAGTGTGTCTGTGCGTCATGGGTATGTTCTACAAAACTCTTATGGTCGCTATGTGAGACGGGTGTATTCGTATGCTGATTTAGTTCGTCAATCGCTGTTAGATGCGTATGTGTTATACCGGCATGTGTGTGTGAGGGATACTCATCATGCGAATGTGTCTGAGCGTCATGTGTATGTTCTACAAAACTCTTATGGTCACTATGCACAACTGGTGTTTGTTTGTGCTGATTTAGTTCGTCAATCTCTGTTAGATGCGTATGTGTTATACCGGCATGTGTGTGTGAGGGATACTCATCATGCGAATGTGTCTGTGCGTCATGTGTATGCTCAACGAAACTCTTATGAGGTGTATGGGTTTGACTCTCTCGTTTATGTGCATCTAACTCAGCTATATTATCCGTGTGTGAATGCGAATATCCGTTGTGTGTATGGCTTGGGTAATCATCATGTGAGTGTGTCTGTGCGTCATGTGTATGCTCTACAAAACTTTTATGATTGCTATGCACAACTGGTGTTTGTTTATGCTGATTTAGTTCGTTAATCTCTGCCTGATGCGTGTGTGTTATCCCATTGTGTGTATGGCTTGGGTAATCATCATGTGAGTGTGTCTGTGCGTCATGGGCATGCTCTACAAAACTCTTATGATTGCTATGCACAACAGGTATTTGTTTATGCTGATTTAGTTCGTCAATCTCTGTCTGATGCGTATGTGTTATACCGGCATGTGTGTGTGAGGGATACTCATCATGTGAATGTGTCTGAGCGTCATGTGTATGTTCTACAAAACTCTTATGGCCACTATGCACAACTGGTGTTTGTTTGTGCTGATTTAGTTCGTCAATCTCTGTTAGATGCGTATGTGTTATACCGGCATGTGTGTGTGAAGGAAAATCATCATGTGAATGTGTCTGTGCGTCATGTGTATGTTCTACAAAACTCTTATGGTCGCTATGTGAGACGGGTGTATTCGTATGCTGTTTTAGTTCGTTAATCTCTGTTTGATGTGAGTGCGTTATTCCTGCATGTGTATGTGAGGGATACTCATCATGCGAATGGGTCTGTGCGTCATGTGTATGCTCAACGAAACTCTTATGAGGTGTATGGGTTTGACTCTCTCGTTTATGTGCATCTAACTCAGCTATATTATCCGTGTGTGAATGTGAAAATCCGTTGTGTGTATGGTTTGGGTAATCATCGTGTGAGTGTGTTTGTGCGTCATGGGTATGCTCTACAAAACTCTTATGATTGCTATGCACAACTGGTGTTTGTTTATGCTGATTTAGTTCGTTAATCTCTGCCTGATGCGTGTGTGTTATCCCATTGTGTGTATGGCTTGGGTAATCATCATGTGAGTGTGTCTGTGCGTCATGGGCATGCTCTACAAAACTCTTATGATTGCTATGCACAACAGGTATTTGTTTATGCTGATTTAGTTCGTTAATCTCTGCCTGATGCGTGTGTGTTATACCATTATGTGTATGGCTTGGGTAATCATCATGTGAGTGTGTCTGTCCTGCATGTGTATGTTGTACAAAACTCCTATGAGGTGTATGGGTTTGACGATCTTGTTTATGTGCCTCCAACTTGGCTATGTCATCCGTATGTGAATGTGAATATCCATTGTGCGTATGTCTTGGGAACGCATCGTGTGAATGTGTTTGTCCGTTATGTGTATGTTGTACAAAACTCGTGTGTGCTGTATGTGGCAGGCGTTCTGTTTTATGGTTCTCTAACACAGCGATGTCGTCAGCATGTGAATGGGAGTGTTCCGCATGTGTGTGTTCAGAGAAATCGTCATGCGTATGTGTTACTGTATTGTGCAAATGTAATGAATAACTCGTATGGTCAGTATGCGGCGGATTTTCTTTTTTGTGCGCCACGAATGCTGGATCAGGGTGTGTATGGGTATAGCCATTATACCCATCTAAAGTAGGAAAAGGCAGCGCATGTCCCACAGAAATTATTGGGCCTGGGACGGTTATTGGGGGATGTGTATGTTCCCCTTCTGCGTCATGATCCTCATGCAATTCTTCACCATCTCCATGCCCGTGCCAATAACCCGGGTGTGTATGTGCTCTACCTCCCATGTGGGAAGTATCACTGGGATGCACATGAGAGATGGCTCTTAATCTGTCACCTACTGTTATATAGTCATGGGTATGATGCTCATCTGAATTATGGGGTGTATGTTTTGACGGGCCTGGACGATAGTGTACCTTTTTATGTGGACCGTGTGTATAGGCTGCATGTGTATGTTCCGGAAAAGTTTCTGTAGGCTGGCGATTTTCATCCCACTCACCCCACCAATTTTTATGTGTATGCGTTTCTGCTGGATGTGTATGCACTACATTACCAGGCACATCTTTTGCCTCCCAACTGTGATGCCATATATCATCTGGAGGTCTTTGAATATGGAATTCTAAAGTTTCCTCCGTATGTGCATAATCGTGATGATCACCGGTAACAGTTGCACTGAACAAGGTTATGCCTAAAAGCATTATGCAGAAAATGCTTAGACGAACAATTTGATTTTTTTCTCGATAAAACATATATCCGTTCCTTTGCAATGAAACTTTCCTGTTTTGGCATCGCGAACCGACTAATTCCTCCTTATCAAGGGGGAATGCGTAAGCAATGACATTTAATTCTTCAAAGGTTCAGGGCAGATGATCGTGTTAACTTAGCCCCTCTTCCTTTCAATGTTTCGGTCCGCTACGCCCAAACAAACCTTAATAACAACATATCACATATACATCATTGTTAAGTCTATGATGTATATATGATTTAAATAGTAGTAATGTCTTGATATGATAGTTAATGTATTATACGACAGAGTACGGATGTATATCAAATAAAATTAGAATTCATAGCGAGTAACATTTATGAATTGTTGAAAGTAACCCTGAATATGCTAAATTACGAAAACCTAAAGGGGTTTGGGGGTGTAAAGTTTTTGGCAAAACATTGATTTTTTTTGCTTATGTTTGGTTTTGTTTACATAGCACTCCGCTGGAGTGCGGTCACTTGAAATACATTTTTCTATAGACATATTGCTCCGCTGGAGCAAAGAGACAATTGCTTTGCTTATACTGCAAATTTGTGATAAAATTATCAAATCATAAAAAAGTTAATAAGAGAAAAGTATATATGGGAAATACCTTCAAAAAAACATTATATGTTTTCATCGGACATCTTGTCATTCTATCTGCAATCCTAATTGTAGTTATTTACCGTTATTCACAACACGGTTCAATTCCTGATACAATCCAGATGGTTGACTTTTCGGGTATTCTCATTACTTTATTAGGGGCAGCAGTTCTTATTCTATCAAGTGTAGGCTCTACATTTCTATTAGCAAGAGGATGGATAAAAGAACAACCTAAACATGCAGATCGTATCTTTAAATACACGTTAATAATCAATATTATAATGATAATACTGTTTGGTGGGTTAGCGGGTGGAGTGATAATTTTACGTACTTTGTGGACAATAGGATACTTTTAGTTTGCATTTGCAAAAGATATGTGATATAATACCTAATTAATATATAGACTTTACATTCTAAGCACTGTTAATAACTCTTTTACTTACTTTGTGGTATTTTAGATTTTAATGTTGAGAAGTGCCCAAATTGTTTTATTGTATTTTAATCTTCTGCAGGAGATTTTAGATTGTTCGTCATTAAAGGGATGAAGCAGTTGGAATCCCGCACAAGTATAAGCTCAGACCAGCTACAACATGGGGGTGTCAGAAATACACTATAGAGGCAAACGTACTCAGAAAACACGTGAAAAGAAGAGTCGTTCGAATTATCAAATTCGTGCAAAAGAAGTTTTGGTAATTGATCATGAGAACAATAAACTCGGTGTCATGACTCCGCGCGAGGGTATGGAACGCGCTGATGAAGTCGGATTGGATTTAGTTGAAGTTTCTCCAAATGCAAAACCTCCCGTTTGCAGAATCATGGATTATGGTAAATACCAATATGAAAAAAACAAACGTGAGCGGGAAGCAAGAAGGAAACAAGCTAAGGTTGTCCTCAAAGAAATTCAATTTAGACCAGATACTGCTGAGCATGATTACCAATTCAAAAAACGTCACATAGAAGATTTCCTCAAAAAAGGGTGGAAAGTAAAAGCTACAGTCCGTTTCCGACGAGGACGTGAAATGCTACATACAAACTTGGGACGAGATATGCTGAATCGACTTAAACAAGATATCGCGGAAATCGCTGAAGTTGAACAACCGCCAAAGATGGAAACACGGGTCATGTCAATGCTCTTGACACCCAAATCTTCTTGAATAAAACTTTGTAGAGTCTAAGAAGATCGTGTTCCAATTTCTATAGGATAGTACTAAAATTTAGTATCAGCATTTGCGAGGAGACCTTGTTCTCCTCGTTGATTTTGTTTACTCATTCTACTTCTTGTTTACAAACCCCAGAATAAACTTTAGGTCACTTATGAATATAAGGATATTGTAATGCCGAAAATCAAAACACATAAAGGCGCAGCAAAACGTTTCAAATTTACATCAAAAGGAAAGATTCGTCGAAACCGTGCGTATGCTGGACACCTTTTCATATCAAAATCAGCAAAACGCAAACGGAGACTAAGACAATCTACATTGGTTGACCCAAGCAATGAAAAACGTCTCAAACGTCTTTTACCAAAATAACATGATTAGTTCTGAAAAACTAACGTTAAATGCGGTTTCCTAACTGCAAACAAACAATTAAATCAAGCTAATATGGGATTATTCATTAGGAGTTAGAATGGCACGAGTAAAAACAGGAAATGTCCGTAGAAAAAGAAGAAAACGGATTCTGAAACATTCAAAAGGGTATCGTGGTGGGCGCAACAACCTTAGACGCACTGCTATGGAGGCAGTTGAAAAGGGGTGGAATCACGCCTATGCACATCGCCGCGCACGTAAACGTGATTTTAGAAGACTATGGATTATGCGAATTAACGCTGCAGCAAGATTACACGGACTCACATACAGTCGTTTCATGCACGGACTAAAGACTGCAGGGATCGAATTAGATAGAAAAGTACTCGCAGATATTGCCGTAAACGATGCAGATGGGTTCGGACAACTTGTCGCACAAGTAAAGGGATAAGATTAATATATGATGAGCAGATCCGTTCGTAGGGACTGGGTTTCCCTGTCCGATATCCAACTCATCTATAATACCATTTCTAAATGATTATGTAACATTATTTCGTAGGTCGGGTAGAGCGAAGCGAAACCCGACACGTAGAGGTAGACAGGGTTTCCATGTCGGGTTTCGCTTTGGTCTACCTATAAGTGTAAACTTAAGAGAACTTAGAAACTCTTATGAATCACTCTGAATCCCTATGTTTATTGGGATTGTCTTCTCTTCAGTCCCGTAGGGACGATATGTTTATAGAAAAATGTGTACCCCCACCTCTCTTCAGTCCCGTAGGGACGATATGTTTATATCAGGATGAACTACTACACATATCGTCCCTACGGGACTAAAGAAGGTTTGTATAACGTTTAACTATAAACATAGCGTCCCTACGGGACTGAAGAGGGTTTCTGGCATTGAAAATTCCTTAACTTTACACCCGATGAATGCCATACGCGCATTCACATCGTTGATTTATAGGTTTCGCTTTGCTCTACCCGACCTACAGTTTATTTATGATAATTTGTCAATTATAAATGGTATAACTTGACAAAGCATTAGTTCTATGACAACGAAGAGACAAAGTAAGCAGTTGAGATTTCTCAATCAGAGAGACTGCACCACTGGCTGAAAGTGCAGTTTTGAGAACAATTGCCGAATTTCATCTTGGAGTCAATACACAAATAATTAAGTGGACAGATTTATCATATATCATAGAATCTGTCAAGCGGGGTGGTACCGCGGAAGTAGATGCCTGTCGCTTTCGTCCCCAGAACCTCAACAATACTTTGAGGGAATGGGATGAAGTGAGAGGCGTATTTATTTAATGCTGATATGAAAAAAGAATTAGAAACAATTCAGTCTGAAGTTCTTGACCTTTTAAAAGAAATTAAATCCTCTGATGCGCTCGAATCGCTCAGGATAGAATATTTTGGTCGTAAAGGAAAGTTGACCGATGTGATGAAGGGAATGGGAAAACTTTCTAAAGACGAACGTCCGATTATTGGGAAATTAGCAAATGATGTCCGAGCAACCCTGACCGATGCATTTGAGGCAGCAAAAGTTGCGATGGAGAGCCAGAAACAGGAACAGCAACTTTTAACTGAATCTATTGATATCACACTTCCAGGTAGAAAACCATCATACGGTAAAGCACATCCAGTGATGCAAGTTTTAGAACGTATCAAGACCATATTCACACGGATGGGATTTCAAGTTGTAACTGGACCGGAAGTAGAAACTGAATACTATAATTTTGATGCACTGAACACCCCCGCGGACCATCCAGCACGCGATCTACATGATACCTTCTATCTGAATGATGGACAACTATTACGCACACATAACTCTCCTGTTCAGATTCGAGCTATGGAAAATCAGAAACCACCGTTGCGTATTATTGTCCCCGGCAAAGCATATCGTGTGGATTACGATGTCTCACACACGCCAATGTTTCATCAGGTTGAAGGACTCTTGGTAGATAAACATGTAACCTTCAGTGAATTAAAAGGGGTGTTGGTAGCCTTTGCGCGTCAAATGTTCGGTGATCAGACACAGATGCGTTTTCGTCCGCACTTCTTTCCTTTTACGGAACCCAGTGCTGAAGTAGATATTACTTGCACAGTCTGCCAGGGGAAAGGATGTCGGAGCTGTGGACATACTGGCTGGATAGAAATATTGGGTGCAGGTGCTGTTGATCCAGAAGTTTTCAAAGCAGTTAACTATGACCCTGAAGAGGTTACAGGGTTCGCGTTTGGCATGGGTGTAGAACGTATAGCAAATCTACAGTTTCGCATTCCAGATATACGCACATTCTACGAAAATGATCTACGCTTCTTACGGCAGTTTTAATACATACCAAAAAATGCTTGTAGGGAGGGGGTTTCCCTGTCCGTATATTATATCCAATGTGACGTGAGTTCCGTATTTGTACCGCATTCTGTTAGATTGCGGTCTTGTCGGTAAACCTGACACCAAAAAAGTGCTTGTAGGGACGGGGTTTCCCTGTCCGTATATTATATCCAATGTGACGTGAGTTGCGTATTTGTACCGCATTCTGTTAGATTGCGGTCTTGTCGGTAAACCTGACACCAAAAAATGCTCGTAGTGACGGGGTTTCCCCGTCCGTATATTATATCCAATGTGACGTGAGTTGCGTATTTGTACTGCATTCTGTTAGATTGCGGTCTTGTCGGTAAAGCTGACACCAAAAAATGCTTGTAGGGCCGGGGTTTCCCCGTCCGTATATTATATCCAATGTGACGTGAGTTGCGTATTTGTACTGCATTCTGTTAGATTGCGGTCTTGTCGGTAAAGCTGACACCAAAAAATGCTTGTAGGGAGGGGTTTCCCCGTCCGTATCTTATATCCAATGTGACGTGAGTTGCGTATTTGTACCGCATTCTGTTAGATTGCGGTCTTGTCGGTAAAGCTGACACCAAAAAAGTGCTCGTAGGGACGGGGTTTCCCTGTCCGTATATTATACCCAATGTGACGTGAGTTGCGTATTTGTACCGCATTCTGTTAGATTGCGGTCTTGTCGGTAAAGCTGACACCAAAAAATGCTTGTAGGCCGGGGTTTCCCCGTCCGTATATTATACTTCCTTCAATAAGGTTTAACTATGAACATATCAATAAATTGGCTAAAATCTTATATTGACTTTGACTATTCCCCCAAAGAACTTGCAGATAGACTGACGATGTTAGGCATTGAAGTTGAATCAATCAAACAACTTGGTACGGGTTTAGAAGGTGTCGTCATCGGAAAAGTGGTCTCCATCACACATCATCCGAACGCAGATAAACTTGTGCTTTGTCAGGTTGATATTGGGAAGAGTAATACACTTCAGATTGTCTGTGGTGCACCAAATGTATATGAAGGAATGTTTGCACCTGTAGCAACGATTGCATCAGTATTACCATCTGGGATAACGATCAAGCGCGCCAAATTGAGAGGAGAAGAATCACACGGAATGCTCTGTTCCGAAAAGGAGTTAGGAATCTCCGATGAGGCATCAGGACTCATGGAATTATCAACAAACCTAACAATTGGTGCATCACTCACAGAAGCATTAGGTTTACACGATGTGATAATGGAATTGGAAATTACGCCTAATCGTCCTGACTGCCTTAGTATGCTCGGAGTCGCTCGTGAAATCCACGCGGAAACAGGTAACAAGATTAAATACCCTGATGTAACACTGCTTGAAGGTGAAATAGATATAGCAGGAATAACATCCGTTACGATTGATGATCCTGAACTTTGTCCTCGCTATGCAGCACGCCTAATACAAGGAGTAAAAGTTGGAGAATCCCCCAGTTGGCTTAAACAACGGCTTGAATCTATTGGTGTCGGTGTAATAAACAATATTGTGGATATTACTAACTTCGTTCTGATGGAGTATGGACAACCGTTACACGCCTTTGATTACGACAAACTCTTTGAAAACCGCATTATTGTTCGACGTGCAACAGAAGATGAAATAATCACAACACTTGATGAGGAAGAACGAAAACTCAATTCAGATATGTTAGTCATTGCTGATGCAGAAAAACCGGTAGCATTAGCAGGTGTTATGGGAGGATACGATTCGGAAATCACAGAATCAACCAGTGATGTGCTTCTCGAAAGTGCCAACTTCCAACCCACAAACATCCGCGCAACATCAAAAAAACTTGGTCTACATACCGAAGCTTCATACAGATTTGAACGGGGTGCTGATCCAGAAGTTGTCATTTCAGCCCTTAACCGCGCTTCAGAACTCATAGTGCAATTAGCAGGAGGAACACTCTGTAAAGGAATTGTGGATGTTTATCCCGGGAAAAAAGAACCTTCACAGATTAAACTTCGTTCTGATCGTGTCAATTTCATCTTAGGAACTTCAATTGAAGCAGAAGAGATCGAACAGATTCTGAATAGGTTAGGTTTCGGTATTGAACGACTACCCACAAAGGAAAGTACATATCAGATCACCATCCCATCATTTCGCTCAGATATAACTCGTGAAATTGATCTTATAGAAGAAATTGCAAGGGTTCACGGCTATGATAACATTCCAACTACGCTGCCAAAAGGCGATATACCGATTCCAACAGTAAATATCTCTGTTGAAGTTCAACAAAGAATTAAGCACTTTCTTCTCGGTTCAGGTATGATGGAAGCAGTAAACTATAGTTTTAATCATCCAAACTGTTTTGACAAGATTCGACTCAATGATGATAACCCACTCCGAGATGCTATCAAGTTGCGTAATCCATTAAGTCCAGAGATGTCAATTTTGAGAACGACTTTATTGCCAAGTCTTCTTGAGAACGCACAACGTAATCACAATCATCAGATCAACACCATTGCACTTTTTGAGATGTCCTCTGTCTTCATTAAAGATAAGGAACCCACGCGCGTCGCTGGTATTCTTGCTGGAGAAATGGGAGGCGGTGTCTACGGTAATCCTTATCGTTCTCCAGATTTCTTTGACATCAAAGGAATTGTTGAAGGTGCACTTGCTGTATGTGGAATAACCGAACCTACATTTCAGAAAACCGAAGAACCTACCTTTCATGCTGGCCGCAATGCAGAGGTGCTGTTAGGAGAGAAACGTATCGGTATTATGGGTGAAGTACACCCCATAGTTCTTGAGAATTACGAACTTCCATATAAGGCATATCTATTTGAATTGGACATTGAGACGTGTTCGCATGCCGCAGATTTCTCAAGACGGTTTGAACCAATACCTGTATATCCAAGTATTCAGCGGGATCTTGCAATTGTAGTTGATAATGAATTACAATCAGATACACCGATAGAGATCATCAATTCAACAGGTGGAGAGTGGGTTGAATCAATCCGTTTATTTGATGTATATGAAGGTGATCAGGTACCAGATGGCAAGAAAAGCCTTGCGTATACCATCACATATCACTCCGCAACCGAGACATTGACAGACAAAGCAGTTAATGATCTACATACCAAGGTTGTTCAGAAGTTGAACCAAGAACTTGGAGCGGAACTACGAACGTAATTGCTAATTCAATGCAAATTGTTTAATCATGCAAGCACAACGCATAAAAAACCTATTCTCCGCAGTTGCACGACATTACGATTTTCTCAATTCCTTGCTAAGTCTTCGGTTTGATGGTATGTGGCGACGGGAAACTGTCAAAGTCAGCAACGTAAACCCAACTTGTAATGTGCTCGATGTTTGCACAGGAACTGGGGAACTCGCTTTAGCCTATGCTGACAAAATAGAGACAGGTCGATCTGTTATCGGGTCTGATTTCTGTTTTGAGATGTTAGAAGTCGGCAAGAAAAAAGTTGAGAGAAAAAAACGGCAACATTCATTCATTCCGATTGAAGCAGATACCCTATCCCTTCCATTTTCAGACAATACTTTTGACATCGTATCCGTAGGTTTTGGTATTCGCAATGTATCCGACTTTGAATTAGGAATCAAAGAAATGACACGTGTGGCAGTTAAAGGAGGGAGAATAGCAATCCTGGAATTTACCCAACCCGTAAATCCGATGTTTCGCCGTTTGTACTATTTTTATTTCACAAAGATCTTACCGTTCATCGGCAATTGTATCTCTCGCAATAAGGATGACGCTTACGGTTATCTGCCACGATCAGTATTACAGTTTCCAAGTTGTGATGAATTGAAAAAGGTAATGGAGCAGTGCGGTCTATCAGAAGTGAAGTATTATAGGAAAACCTTCGGGATTGTTGCAATTCATGTTGGTATCAAGACCTGATGGAATAGGACTGAAGCAATATTCATTTCATCCAACCAGACACTCCACATGCGCGACAACAGATGTGGATAAACCCTCCAAACTATAACCACCTTCCAAAGCAGAAACAACATTGCCAGATGCAATATCATCAGCAGTGTCCAAAACCAGATCGGTTAATACGCCAAACCCTTCAGCAGTAATATCGACTTGAGAGAGTAGGTCAAGGTAGTGTGCATCAAAGCCAGCAGAAATTAGAATAAACTCAGGTGAGAATCTGTGTAAAGCGGGGATTAGGATATCCTTAAAGACGAGAATATACTCATCGTCATCACTTCCAGCTGGAACGGGAACGTTAAGAGTCGTCCCACGTGCTTTACCACTTCCTTTCTCGTATTGGGAGCCAGTGCCAGGATACAACGGTGATTGGTGGATAGAAAAGAAAAACACCGATGCATCTTCATAAAAAATGTCTTGCGTTCCATTTCCGTGATGAACATCCCAGTCTATAATTGCAACCTTGCCAACACCATGTTCGCGTTGAAGATACCGCGCTGTAATTGCAATGTTATTGAACAGACAAAAACCCATACTCTGACCCGCTGTAGCGTGGTGTCCGGGAGGACGAACCATTGCAAATGCGTTTCTTACCTGTTTTGTTGCAACTGCTTCTGCTGCACACAAGACACCCCCTATAGAAAGTAATGCAATATCAAAAGACTCGTAAACTACATTGGTATCATAAGTAGTAGGTATCTCAAGTTCACAATGTTGACGAATGTAATCGCTATAACCGGGTTTATGGACATAAGACACCTGTTCTATACTTGCCGGGGTTGGATTCATGTGATGTAGTTTCTCCCAAACATCACGCTGTTGCAATTCAGCAAGACTGGCAATAAGTCGGTCAGGACGTTCAGGGTGACCGATACCGGTATCGTGATTGAGGTAATCTGGATGGTAGATAAATGCTGTTTTTCTTGACATAAATGGACTTCAGATGATTCCTTTATTGAAATTGCTGAACAAAGTTGAGTCTTAATACAAAGACAGTAATTCTGAAAGTTATTATACCAATAACACTACAATTAAGAAACTAATTTGTGAAAACTCAGCGTGATTTAGTTACACGATTCACATCCTATTTTGCTATTGCGGGGCCTTCTGTTATAGGATCAACAAGAGAGCTCATCACGATAACTATGCCACTTGGATTGTCCAATCCTGTAACAAGGTCTTCAACATGGGATCCGTCCAAGTTTGCTCGTTGAATTTTATCTGTGTCCCCATCAGTCCAATACATCTTGCCACCCAATACATCTAACGCAATGCCATTTGGCTCTTTCAATCCTGTGACAAGGGCTTCTATATTTGAGCCGTCCAAGTTTGCTCGTTGGATTTTATCTGTGCCACAATCAGTCCAATACATCTTGCCACCCAATACATCTAACGCAATGCCATTGGGAATAGACAACCCAGTGACGAGGTTTTCAACATTAGAACCATCTAAGTTCGCCCGCTGAATTTTATCTGCGCCTCCATCAGTCCAATACATCTTGCCACCCAATACATCTAACGCAATGCCATTTGGAGCATCTAACCCTTGTGTTATAAGGATTTCGACGTTGGAACCATCCAAGTTCGCATGCCGAATACTACTTGAAGTGGACCGAGTTGTCCAATACAATTTATTTCCTGTCACGTCTAACGCAATGCTGCTTACGGCTCCCCAGCCAAAGTGTTCAATGTTGGAACCATCTATGTTTGCACGTTGGATTTTATGCTTACCCCAGTTTGTCCAATACATCTTGCCACTCGACATGTCTAACGCAATGCCGATTGGATCTGCTAATCCTTGTGTGACCAGGTCTTCAATATTTGAGCCGTCCAAGTTTGCTCGTTGGATTTTATCTGTGCCATCATCCGTCCAATACATCATCAGCAAAGCTTCATCTCTTTTTGCCGTGACAAGTATTTCTGCAGTTAGCGGGTTTCCCTTATTGTTTGTTATCGCACCAGCGGCAACGTTGAAAAGTAGTGAGGTATCAGTGGTTAAGTCAGTACCATCATAATCCAGTTTAACCGTTATCTTTTGATCGCTGATGCGTTGCAGTGTCGTGGTATCTATAGTGACACCCTTGATACCAGAGACCGTCACCGCCACTCTGATTTTGGAAATGTCCTGTTCAAAAGCGGCATCATAAAGGACTAACTCGACAGTGCTGCCATCCAGCGTTGCTTCTGTCAACGGAGAGACGACCGAGACTGAAAGTTTACGAAAAGGTTGCGTCTGTTCAGGTTCAGCATCTGACACAGGCGCATCGTCCCCTGTGTCAGGGGCATCCCCCTGCTGAATAATATCACCCACTTCACAGGTGCCGCCCGGTGCGGATTCTGATAAAGTGGTTATTGAGCATAAAAGACTCAAAAGAATGAAATAGAATAAACATTTTCGTATCTTCATAATTTACCTCACTTTTTATGTTATCGCGTCTAAAACTTCTGGTTCTGCTTTAGATCGCTTCATCTTGTCATAAGTCTACCATCAGTAGTAGAGGCGAGTTTTCTCACCTCTACATTATGATGTCATCAGATTCGTATATGCTAAGCGTTCAGTATTATACCATTTCTAATTGACAAATTGTCATAAATAAACTGTAGGTCGGGTTTCGCTTCGCTCTACCCGACCTACGTTATTTACTATCAGTAATAGAGATCAACTGATAATTCTTAAAACTAAATAATCCTGCCAACACAATGTGTTACATGCACAATCTAACAGAATGTGTTACAATAATGAAATCATGCAAGAAACCTGATAAATATATCAACATTCCTAAACGAAAATTTGACTATATTTACATCACATAATCTGGTATAATAATAAAAACTCATGATGTCAGTTTCCTTTGTAGTTTCTAAATCAAATTTTAGTCTCATTAGTCTCAATGGAACTTAAACATTAGAGATTTCTTAACGTCTTAAATGAATAATACGAAAGAGTATAGGGGGTAATAGTTTGCACTATTTTAAACCGATTTCCTATCGGATACTTATCTTATTCTGTTTATTAGTCGTTCCGTTGTCAGGAATGGCTGCCGATTGGCAAAGTTGGCGCGGTCCAAATCAGAATGGAACATCTGGTGAAACAGGTCTAATTTCAGACTGGTCTTTAGAAGGTGAAAACATACTTTGGCAGAATAATTTTATAGGTCGTTCCACACCTATAGTTCTAAACGATAGAGTCTATGTTTTAGGTCGGATCGGCAAAGACATAACAGAACAAGAACGAATAGCATGCTTTGATGCAAAAACCGGTGATATGTTGTGGAATTATCAGTTCAATGTATTTCATACCACAATCACCTTCAATCGTGTGGGGTGGACAAATCCAGTAGGTGATACAGAAACTGGTAATGTCTATGTCCATGGCGTACAAGGACTTTTCTTCTGTTTCAACAAAGATGGTGATATAATTTGGTCCCGTTCTCTCACAGAGGAATACGGCAGAATATCAGGCTACGGCGGACGTGTACATACACCAGTAATTGCTGGTAATCTTGTCGTCATAAGTTATCTGAATGTAAGTTGGGGTGCACAAGTAATACCACGACACCGCTATTTTGCTTTTGACAAACACAACGGAGAATTAGTCTGGGTCTCAACGCCAGGAGGAAGACCGCTTGATACGACATATTCTACACCTGTCGTTGCAAATATCAACGGACAGATGTTAATTATTGGCGGCAATGCTGATGGTGGTATTTATGCAATGAAACAGACAACCGGGGAAATGGTCTGGGGATTTAAACTGAGTAAACGCGGAATCAATACATCCGTGATCGTTGACGGGACAAAGGTTTATGCTACACATAGCGAAGAAAATTTAGATACGACTAAAATGGGACGAGTCGTCTGTATTGACGCTACGGGTACTGGCGATGTTACTGCTTCACATGAACTGTGGCGTAAAGAGGGAGTAGGCGTGGGGTACGCATCACCAACTATAAAAGATGGACGACTTTATGTCGTGGATAACTCAGCAAATCTACACTGTTTCAATGCTGATACTGGAGAGGCTTTATGGGAACATAGTATCGGAACCGTCGGCAGAGGATCACCTGTATGGGCTGATGGGAAGTTATATGTCACCGAAGTCAACGGTAAATTTCACGTCCTTCAACCCAGTGAGGATAAATGTGAATCACTTAATGTTCAAGAAATTACACGCGACGAAGATGAACACTACGTTGAAATCTACGGTTCACCTGCAATAGCTGATGGTAGAATATTCTTTACCACAGAAGAACGCATTTACTGTATCGGGAGGAAACAATGAATAGAATTTGTTTTACACACAAGCAGTTGAATATTGATTTCATAAATCTTATAGTCATCACAGCTATTACGATCAGTCTCCTAACAATTGGTTGTGCTACAAAAGAAATTGATACAACAATAATGAGCACTGAACCCGCAGTTGAAATCTTGCTCATACCTGCTGAAACAATCACAGCTGGTGAACCTGTTGAGCTGAGAATTCTTGCCTATGATACAAATGGGAAACAGACAAGGGCATTAGTTGAAGTGCCAGAATTTACAGTTAAGGGGCTACACGGTTCAATTAATGACAACGAATTCACGCCTGATAGTACTGCTGGACCGCATGCCGGTACAATTACCGTAAAGTCAGGAGAACTGAATGCAACTTCACGAATCCGATTTATACCAACGTTACCTTGGACCCAAGATTTTGAGAGTGAATCGTTAGAAACAAGTCCTACACATTGGATCGGTGCAACCAATAAGTTTTTCGTCAGAGAAAAGAACGGCAGCAAGGTCTTAGTCAAAACCCCGGTAACACGAGGACTGAACCGCTCAAATGTCTATATCGGTCCTTCCAATATGAAAGACTATCAGATTCAGATCGACCTAATGGGAACGAAGGACAAACGCCGGCTGCCAGATATGGGACTAATTGCAAATCGTTATACATTAGATATGCAGGGAAGACATCAAAGATTACAGATACGATCATGGGCATCCGATTTACGTATGGCAAAAACCATTGATTTTGCATGGGAAACTGATATCTGGTATACAATGAAAATGAAAGTAGACGTGATGGACGATAAAGCGATAATCTACGGAAAAGTATGGAAAACAGCCGAACCAGAACCAGACGAGTGGACAATTACAGCTGAAGACCCGCTTCCCAATAGAGAAGGAAGTCCCGGAATATACGGTTATTCTCCAGCAATTATCTATTATGACAATTTAAAGGTATGGTGATATATGATTTTTGAAGGATTAAGCGGTGCAAAATGCATCGCAAATTTTCAATGTACGCCTAAGCAAAGTAATACCGATTATGAACGTACGCGAAATGTAAGTCATAACAGTATAAAGCATACTGTGGTATATAAAAATAATATCGTGCTTAGATTACTATCTACCTCATTTTTTATTCTGAGCTTGCTAATGGGTCTTATCACAAATGGCACTGTTCTTGATGTGTCCGCAGAAGAAGGGATATCGCTTTGGGGTGGAAGTTTCAGCAGGAATATGGTCTCGGATGAGAAAAACGTCCCCGATACGTGGGATCTGGCAAGTGGTGAGAACATAAAATGGACTGCTGAACTCGGTTCGCAAAGTTATGCCGGACCCTTAATTCATGGTGGAAAAATATTCGTCGGAACAAACAATGAAGCGTTGAAAAACCCGAAATTGACCGGGGACCGCGGGAATATCATGGCATTTCGTGTATCCGACGGGGAGTTTCTGTGGCAGATAACACATACAAAACTAACTTCAGGCAGAGTAAACGATTGGCCCCTTCAGGGAATCTGCTCTACACCATATATTGAGGGGGAGAGACTCTATTACATCTCAAATCGATGTGAAGTCGTGTGTATTGATACTGAAGGATTCCGGGATGATGAAAATGATGGACCCTACAAAGATGAAACTGAAACAACCATCATTGATGGCGACATCATCTGGATTTATGACATGATGGATGAATTAGATGTATTTCCACATAATCTTGCCACTTGTTCACCACTTGCTGTTGGTGATCTACTCATTTTAGAGACAAGTAATGGGGTTGATGAAGGACATATTCACATACCATCACCCGATGCACCCAGTTTTATCGCGTTAAATAAGAACACTGGAGAACTTGTTTGGGAAGATGCATCACCAGGAGAGAACATACTACATGGACAATGGTCAAATCCCGCTTACGGTATCATCAAGGGAATACCACAGGTCATCATTCCAGGCGGAGACGGTTGGGTATATTCGTTTGAACCAGAAACCGGTAAGATTATATGGCAGTTTGATTGCAACCCAAAAGATTCTGAATGGGAACTCGGTGGCCGTGGAACACGAAATAACATCATTTCTACACCTGTCATATATGATGACAAGGTATTCATCGCCGTCGGACAAGATCCAGAACACGGAGAAGGTGTTGGACATCTCTGGTGTATCGATGCATCACAAACTGGCGGAGACACTACCTCAACCGCCGCTGTCTGGCACTTTGGCGATGAACAATTCAATCGCACGATGTCTACTGTTGCTATTCATGACGGACTACTCTATATCTCAGACCTGAGTGGATTCCTTTACTGCTTAGATGTAAAAACTGGCGACCCATATTGGAGACATGATACCTTCGCAGCAATCTGGGGGTCACCCTATGTCGTTGATGGAAAGGTTTACCTTGGGGATGAAGATGGTGATGTTGTCGTCCTAAAAACTGGAAAAACTAAAGAAATACTCTTTGAAACCAATATGGAGAGTGCAGTCTATACTACCCCAGTCGCAAAGGATGGCGTACTTTACATCGTTACACGCAATAGGTTAATCGCAATAGAGGAATAGAAATCTAAGTAATACCATTTCTAATTGAAAATATCTCTTTTTTGTAGCACAAACTTTCAGTTTGTGTCCTGAAGAATAACTACTATAATAAATTTCTAATGAGACAGTAATTTATAGAAATGGTATAACAATGAAATTTCTATACAGAAACTACTCTTAAACGACTGGATACTGATATGGCATATAGTAACTTCACATTAAAAACAGTCCGATCTGAATTTAACCTTGAAGAAGTTGATACTGCTGGCCTTTTTTCTCATATAGAACCGGTTGTTCCAAGTGACTTACTGAAAGATGTATTAGCTCGAAATATACCTTTAGCGACTGCCATAGCGACTGAGAAAGCAAAGTCAGAACTGATCGTTGCAAATGTCCTCGTTGAACTGCGAGAGCAATTAGATCATAAAATCAGTCTTTTTTCCGGAATAGATTTCAATGTTAATGATGAGATTGGATTGACCGGGGTATGTGATTTCTTAATCAGTCTGTCTTCAATTCAATTTGCCTTGGAGGCTCCAATCATTGTACTTGTTGAAGCAAAAAATGATAATCTTGAGATTGGACTTGGTCAGTGTGTAGCAGAAATGGTTGCTGCAAAGTATTTTAACGCAGAAGAAGGAAATGATATTCAATGTATATATGGTGCAACCACTTCTGGTACTGAGTGGAGGTTCTTAAAATTGGATGGTAAGAAGATCCATATTGATATGTTGCCATACCAGATTGAACGGTGTGACAAGATACTTGGAATCCTTGCAAGCATGGTCGCACAAAAAGCTTGATACATCTCTTTTTCCGATAATTTTGTAAGAAAAGTTGAATTATGTTGATATCGCAAAAAATTAAAAATGCACAAACCGAACTTGATAGACATGTCAGTGAGATTGTAAACTGGCACTTTAGTCCGGAAACCGGATGTCCATTCTGGTTAGAATATGCTGAAAACTTGGATTTCGATCCAAGAAAAGAGATCCACGGTTATGCAGATCTAAAACTCCTTGGGCACTTTCAAGACGAATGGTTACGTGGGGGGCCTGTCCGTAAATGGGTACCAAAAGCGTATTCAGATCAACCCGTATATGTGTTTGAAACGGGTGGGTCAACAGGTGTGCCAAAATCTCGAATAAGTGTGCGTGACTTCCAAATCGACTATGAGATGTTTAGCAAAACGCTCTCAGATGAAGGTTTCCCCCCTGGAGGCGATTGGTTAATGTTAGGCCCAACAGGACCACGCAGATTACGACTTGCTGTTGAACACCTTGCACAACATAGAGGCGGGATCTGTTTCCTCGTTGATCTTGATCCACGTTGGGTTAACCAACTTGTCAAATATGGAAAACACCAAGAATTAGACGAGTACAAATCCCACGTTATCTCACAAGCACTCAATGTTCTTAAAGCACATGATAACGTCCAATGTCTGTTTACGACACCAAAACTACTTGAAGCATTGTGTGAGAAGATTTCATTACAGAAAGTAGGTATTAAGGGAATCTTTTGTGGAGGAACAGAAATGGATGCTCAGTTCAATCGCTTTGCTCGGGAAGAACTTGTCCGCGGTATTGAATTCGTGCCAACCTATGGCAATACCTTGATGGGGTTAGCAACTTGTAAACCATTCGACCCTTATGACAACTACTCAATAGTATATTATCCACCACAACCGCGTGCTGTAATAGAATTAGTTAATCCTCAGAATCCTGATGAACCGGTAGATTATGGAGAAACGGGACGTGTCATGTTAACCACATTAACAAAGGAATTTTTTGTTCCCCGTTTTCTTGAACGAGACGAAGCAGAACGTGCAAAACCGATACCAGAGTATCCGTGGGACGGTGTTGAGAATCTTCGTCTGCTATCAGAACTCCAAGAGAGTGTGGTTGTAGGTGTGTATTAAAAGTTGTGTGTAAAAAGTTTAGAAGTTATACAATTTTTGCATAATAATTCCTCATTCTTTCGTAGGTCGGGTAGAGGAACGGAACCCATAAATCAACGATGTGAATGCGCGTATGGCATTCATCCAAATCAACGCCGAATACGCGTTTGGTATTCGGCGGGTGTAAACTTAAGAAAACTTAGAAGCTCTGATGAATCACTCCGCATCCTTATGCTTATTCGGGTTGTCTTCTCTTCAGTCCCTACGGGACTAAAGACAAACACAATATGCTGAAAAGCGACATTAACGTAATAGCAAAGAATTATTGAAAATATTGAAAACTAAATAACCTTGTGTATTTATATTTCTATTGGAAAACAAAGAACGAATCTGTTATACTGTCATTAAATAAGGAATTAACGCTCCCCTACCCTCCAAAAGGATTTTAGCATGTTAGGTGAACGCCTGAAAAGATTTAGAATCGCTCGTGGTATGTCTCTTGCTGACCTTGAAACTGCTATTGATCGTTCTGTTAGCAGCTCAAATTTGTCAAAATATGAAAAAGGAACCGGACAACCATCAGCAAAGACACTCAATAGAATTGCTGCCGCACTCGGCATTAAGTCTGCACAATTGTGGGGTGAACCGCCTTGTGATGTTGAACTGATTGCTTTCCGAAAACGTACTAAATTGGGTAAAAAGGAACAAGAACGGATAAAAGCTTTTGTAGCGGAAGAGATCGAAAAACGGATATGGCTGCAGGAACAAATATCTGAACAGAACACGCTTGAACTTCCAATTTTGGGCATCCCAGTCCAAGACCTTGATGGTGCTGAAGAAGCCGCATATACTCTACGAAACATGTTGAACTTGGGAATTGCCCCAATCGAAAATCTTATGGATGTGCTTGAAGATCACGGTATTTACATTATTGAGGTAAATGCCAGTGAAAGTTTTGATGGTATTTCTGCCGTAGCACGAGATGATCACGATAAAGTTACCGCAGCATCGATCGCAATCCGTAGTGATGTTCAAGGTGACCGCCAACGTCTTAACATCACCCATGAACTTGGACATCTCATATTAGATATAAACAACAACCTTGATCCAGAGAAAGCCGCTTTTCGATTCGGTGCTGCTTTTCTTGCTCCCGCCGAGCAAGTACGTAAGGACGTTGGTCAAAAGCGAAAACGTTTTTATAAAAAACAACTCTTTGATCTCAAGAACCGTTACGGTATAAGCATTCAAGCCATACTCTACCGCCTCAAAGATTTGGAGATTATTACGGATGCCTACTATAAGAAATGGTGTGTTGACATCAACAAATTGGGTTGGAAAAAGAGTGAACCGATAGACATACCACCTGAAAAGTCAGAGCGATTTCCCCAACAGGTACATCAGGCACTTTCCGATGAATTGATAACCGAAAAGGATGTAGAACGACTCCTTAATCAAACGGGACAGACATCTCCTGATATGGCACTTAGTGAACGTCGTCAATTCTTAGCATTGCCAAAGAAAGAAAGACACCGTATCCTCAGCGAACAAGCAAAGGAGATGGCAGATTTCTACGAAAATAATAAAGAGTGGCAGGAATGGGAAGGAGGTCCCGTCGTTGAGTACCACCATACATAACCCACGGAGGGGAGAAGTTTGGGATGTAGATTTTGATGATAAGACCGCCGGCACAGATCGTATCTCTGAGGCTTTGGAAAATCACATATCAGCACCAGCGGTACTGAAAAGGGTTTCTGACATCAAATATTTCTTAAGTTTACACCTACAGGTTACTTTAAGCAATGTCTGAAGGAACTTCCTGCACCACAGGAATAACATAAGATCGAATAGTCACCCCATCTATCGTCTCTGTTTGGACACGTGGTTCCGGTTTGGCGCGATGATCAAAAACGACGTAATATCCTTCATGCACACGTTCTAATTTGAGATATGCAGACAGTTGTTTCTTACCCGCATCATAGAAACGTTCTCCCTCCCAAATCTTTGTTTCAACGATATATTTGTGCCCGTTGTGAACGATAATCATGTCCATCCTGCCACGTCCCGTTTGTGTTTCAAGGAACATTGCACCACGAATCAGATTTTTCACTTGTAATGATTGTGCAGATTGTACGCTAACCTGAATTTTCCAACTTGTTACATATTGCTTATATCATAGCACGACAGACTAATATAAACAAGCAAGATGTTGTGGATGCAGGGTTATTTAGTTTTCGGTTTTTTGGCACTTTTTATCACACCTGTAAATATCAGTTGTAGGTCGGGTAGAGCGAAGCGAAACTATAAATCAACGATGTGAATGCGCGTTTGGCATTCATCCAAATCAACGCCGAATACGCGTTTGGTATTCGGCGGGTGTAAACTTAAGAAACTTTCTGTGTTTTTACGAATCCATCTCAATAGCTACTATGATTGAGACTGTCTTATATTTAGTCCCGTAGGGACGATATGTTTATAGAAAAACGTGCAACCCTTATCTTCAGTCCCGTAGGGACGATATGTTTATTTTTTTGCTGTTCCTACGGAACTCAAGACAGGGCGTATAACGTCTAACTATAAACATAGCGTTCCTACGGAACTCAAGAGGGGTTCGCTAAAATCACGACAACTTGTGGAAAACACCTTGAAATGCACAAGAACCCCTTCCGCGTCTTCCGTGTTCTCCGTGTAATCCGCGATTCAAACAAAAACGGTGACGATTACTTTACACACCCCTATACTAAAAAAGAGTCGTCTATTTTGCAAAAAAGTGCTAAAATACTTATTAGAGACATCCCCTGGGTTGTTTTTATGACTTCAGTCTTAGCATAAAGGAAATTATATATGGCATCAAAAATTGAAAAAATTTTCCGCTCCCCTTACGCTGTGCCAAACGGCTTACAAGTCACCGAAGATGGTTTGTGGATAGTTGACCAGATTACCGACAGAGTAGCATTGGTAGAAATCACTTGTGATCCGGAGTATCAAGTTCCTAAACTGATTCGTGATATACCAAGTGACTCATCTAATACAAGCGGGATGGCATTTGGAGAAGGTGTACTGTGGTTAGCCGCAAACGGACCCGCTGATCGATGGCGTACCGGTAAAGAGACAGACGCAAAACCTGGTGTAGGTGAAATATTCAAGGTCGATCCATCAACGGGTAACACACTGGCAAGATATCCTGTCCCAGAAGGCGGCGGAACACACGGGGTAGAATACGATAACTTTGACGAAGGACATCTTTGGGTACAGACACTTAAAAACCAGGAAATACATAAGGTTAGAACTTCTGACTGGTCAATTCAACATACGCTACCTTTACCTTATGGCAGGGCACACGGCACCGTAAGGGTTCAGGACGGACTCTGGGTAACGCATACTTCAGAACGGCTAATAGTTAAACTGCATCTTGAAACAGGTGACATAATGGATACAATTAATGTGACAGATGACTTCCCCGAACCGCACGGATTGTCTATCTATGATAACAATTTCCTCTATTGTGATGCATCATCCGGGTGGATCGCACAGATAACAATGTAGACAACTAAATCCCAAGATTTTAACCGGATAGAATCAATGATAAACATACCAATTCTCCGCGCAGGACGAACTTATAAAAGTTTAAAAACCGTAAAGGTCCCGCATATAAAGACAGGTGAACCTTTTGTAGAAGTTAGCCAAGCCAATACGGGTTTGATTGCAAAAGACCTTCGAGATCTGCCTATTCACAAAGAAACGCTGTCTCAATATTCTGTAAAAGAACTAATAGCATTGTGTAAGAAGGCAGCACATCTGTTCACATCCGAACATCTACCTATTGATACAGAAACGCAAACACCGACAGAATATATCAAACAGGTTTCAGGAACCACCGGATTACCCGAGACGCTTTGTCTTGAAAACATGGGTAAAATACAGGGTATGCTGGAGAATATTGAAACAGTGTTATACGGTTTGACGCGTGGATTAGACTTGAATATTCTTGACACAGGATGGGGTTTGCAGAATGAGCAGATGATGAGTTATGTATGTGAGACAGATTCACTCGGTGCTGTCCTTCCAAGCAATTCCCCTGGTGTGCATTCTCTTTGGATTCCTGCAGTTGCGCTAAAAGTTCCGCTGGTCCTTAAACCAGGACGCGAAGAACCGTGGACGCCTTATCGGATATCACAAGCGTTTATTCAAGCAGGTGTTCCGCCAGAAGCGTTTAGTTTTTATCCTACAGATTATCCCGGTGCCAATGAAATACTATTCCGTTGTGGCAGATCAATGCTCTTTGGAGGCGGATCAACTGTCGCACCTTGGCTCAATGATCCAAGAGTTGAAATCCACGGACCAGGCCGCAGTAAAATCATCATCCATCAAAGAAAAAATGAAAACTGGCAGGAACATCTTGGATTAATTATTGAATCCGTATCGGTAAACGGTGGACGTTCATGTATCAATGCATCTGGCGTATGGACAACTTCACAAGGAAAAAATATTGCTGAAGCATTAGCAGAGAATCTATCAAACATAGAACCCAAACCACTGGACCATCCAGAAGCACGGATAGCAGCATGGGCAAATCCCAAAGCTGCGCATAGCATTTCTTCGCTGATTGACCAACACCTAAATCAAGACGGGGCAGTAGAGTTAACACAAGGTGACCGTGTGATTGAATTAGATAGATGCACTTTTCTCAGACCCACAGTCATCTGGTGTGAAGACCCAGAACATCCGTTGGCAAACACTGAATTTCCTTTTCCTTATGTAAGCGTCGTAGAAGTGCCAGCTGCAACACTCGTCAAAGCAATCGATACGACTCTTGTCGCCACAGTTATAACCGATGATGAAAAATTCACGCAAGAAGTTATCGCAACATCAAATATAGACCGTCTAAACATTGGGGCAATTCCAACAAACAGCATTTCTTGGGATAGTCCTCACGAAGGAAACTTGTTTGAACATCTCTACGGTCAACGCGCTTTTCAAATAGCTTAATTGCATCAGTCGTTCTAAGAAAAACTTCATGATAGTCATATACTCCCTTTTTTGTCTGAAGCAAGATTCGCAAGATTATACTATTTCTAATTGAAAATCTCTCTTTTTGTAGCACAAACTTTTAGTTTGTGTCCAGAAGAATAATACCATCATAACCGTCTAATGACACAATGATTTATAGAAATGGTATAAAATGGGTTTCGTCATGAATCACCAAAATAAAATCAACGCTAAAACGCTACAGGATATTGAAAAAATACTCATCATCCGGGCAGATGGTATCGGTGATATGCTGAACGCGACACCAGCAATAGGGTTATTGCGTAGAAATTACCCTTCTGCAAAAATTACCGTGATGGCACGTCCACTAAATGCACCGGTACTACATGGCAATCCAGATGTAGATAACGTGCTGATTTTTGATCGTCAAGGTGAGCACAACAGCTTTACAAGGAAACTAAAATACTACCAATCCATCCGTGGTGAAAAGTTCGATCTTGTTGTAGCAATGCATACCGCTACGTTCCCACACTTCATCGCCTATATCTCTGACGCACCTTACCGTTTAGGTCGCTATCAAAAAGGATTTAAGTCTACCCTCACACATGCATGGCGCGGAAAATACGAAAAGGGAGAAACACACGAAATAGACAAGAATCTTGATTTGGTCAAGTTAATCTGTGAGGGTGAGGTACCGAGAAAACTCGTTTTTAATCTTACAGATGATGAGATTGCCTATGCTGAAGATCTTCTCAAATCTTGGAATATTAAGAATGATACGCTTCTAATCGGTATTCACCCAGGTGGTAGCTCCTTTGATAAGCGTTGGCCCGAAAGAAACTATGCTGAACTTGCTGATAGATTGTTAGATGACTACGAAGCATCCATACTCTTATTGCACGGTCCTGATGAAGCAGAATTAACCCATACAATTCAAGAAGCCATGGGTTCACCTGCTATTATCTATTCACCGAAGACTATCCGGGAATTAGGCGCAGTGCTTTCACTCTGCAGTTTTGTCGTATGTAACGATTCAGGTCCAATGCATCTGGCAGCTGCCTTGGACGTTCCTACGGTAGCAATATTCGGACCAACCGATTATGTCGCATGGCGTCCAATGAGCGAAAAAGCATCAATTGTACGAAGGGACATGCCTTGTTGGCCCTGTAATGCTAATAAGTGCAAAATCGGTTGGGAATGCACAAAAAAATTACCTGTTGATACGGTTTTAAATGCAACGACTCTTACTGTTGAGGCAACTATAAAATGAAGATTGCCATCGTCGCATGGGGCACAACGGGTGATGTCTATCCCGTTTTAGCACTCGCAGATCGTTTGCTCAAGAATAAGCATCAAGTACGTATCTGTGCACCCTCTATCTATGAAGAAAAAATAAATGAAATAGGCGCGGACTATTATGAAGTGGGAGCTGCCTTTGATCTAAATGAATTTCACAAAACAATGGATACAGCCATTGCCATGCGCGACCCCATGGGACCGCTGATGCTCATTGCTAAAGAAGGCGTTGTCAAACGCGGAAAAAAATGGTATAGCGATTGTCTTGAGGCAATGAAAAATTACGATATGGTCGTCTGTCATTCTATTGATATCCCAGCACAAGAAGCAGCGATCCGTAGGAATGTACCATGGTTAACTGTTACGTATTGTCCGGGATTTATCAAAACACGTGACAATGCACCCTATCCATTTCCAAATTGGAGTAGAACATTTAACGCTCTTGTATGGAAACTCGTAAGATTACGACTCAGATATGCTGTTGATCCCTTGTTCAATGAGTTCATCACATCAGTTGGGGGAAAACCGAGATCAACTGTCGCATTAGATGAGATGTATTCACCGCATTTAAACTTCATCGCAGCATCTCCTGCTCTTTGTCCACTCACTGATCTACCGTCAAACCACAAATACACAGGGATATGGCATCTGGAACAATCGGATTACATGCCTTCACCAGACCTAACAGATTTCTTGTTAGATGGACCTCCACCGATCGTCATTACTTTTGGGTCTATGGGAGGGAGCGATAGTAAGGAGACAACAAAAACCTTGATTGATACAATCAATATGACAAAACAACGGGCAATCATTCAAGCAGGATGGGGACTATTGGGAACGCAAAAGACAGATAAAAACATCTTCTGCACAGAGTATGTACCCCATCGTTGGTTGTTTCCAAAAGCGCGTTGTGTTGTGCATCATGGAGGGGCAGGTACTACTGCCTCAGTCTGTCTCGCAAAAGTTCCATCTGTTGTTGTACCACACATCGCAGATCAGTTTTATTGGGGCAAAAGGTTGTATGAATTAGGGGTTGCACCAAAGAGCCTACATAGAAGAAAACTCAATGCAAGAGATTTAGCAAAACGTATTGAACAAACTATTAAAACACCATCAATGAAAGAAGAGGCTGAAACATTAGGAACACAGATGGCATCTGAAGACGGTTTAGCTGATGCCGTTAATCTAATAGAAACCTTCCATTGACAACGCGATGAAGAAAATCCTTGTTTTCAGTTTTAGCTTCATAGGAGATGCAGTGTTATCCACTGCCGTTATCCAGCCGTTACGATCTCACTTTGTAGATACGCATCTCACCTTCCTCGTCGGCCCGCGGGCAATTGACATTCTAAAGTCAGATCCACAGATTGATACTACGATTGTCTATGACAACCGTAGAGAACATACGGGTTTAAAGGGTAGATTAAAACTGATAAAATCTTTACGCCAAGAAAAGTATGATCTTGTCGTTAATCTGCGCGATAGCCTCTTAGCAAGGTGTATCAATGCTGAACATTGGGGACTGGTGCACGGAGATAGAAAACGCCATGCAGTTACCAGATACTTAGAAGTACTAAACAAACACGGGGTTGACACAAAAGATTTTCGACCTTGTATACAACTAACGGAAGCAGAAAAAACAGATGTAGTAGAGTTTCTTCAAGAAAATGGTCTTGCTAATAAGCGGATATTAATTGGCATTCACCCGGGTGGTAATTGGGAGTACAAGTTGTGGAGTGCTGAAAAATTCGCCAAACTTGCTGACATTTTGCATGCATCACACGACGCATCAATTTTGCTATTTGCCGGACCCAACGAACGTAAACTTCAAGCAAAGATTGCGCGAATGATGCATACACCTCCATTACTTATTGAAACTGAAAACCTACGAAAGGTTGCAGCATTGATTTCCTCTTGTAATTTATACATCGGTAATGACACCGGACCGATGCACATCGCCGCTGCAGTCGGTACTCCGGTAGTCGCGCTATTCGGTTCAACAGACCATACTCGGAGCGGTCCCTATGGTGAACAAAATACAGTTGTTCAGAGCGGAATCAAGTTGGGGTGCAATCCCTGTCATCCCGGGAGAAATCCTGGCGGTTGTGATGCTGGGAGTTGCGCCGTAATTGAGGCAATTTCAGTCGAACAAGTATTGGAGAAAGTCTCACAAATGATAGATAGCACATTTTAAGAAATTGAAGGCATTATACCAAATTCCCTCACACGGTAGATGCAGTTTCAAAACAACATCGCCTTTTTTTTATTGAATGAAATCATGGAATCGTTAATCCTCTAAACCACCTACCCACTTAATGCAGCCCGCAATGTGTTCGTGGAACCAAGGTTGACTCCACAACTCATCTGGATGTCCGAATGCAGTATACATCACCCGTCCTTCCCCGTAAGTATGACACCATCCGAGTGCATAATCATCGTCATCTCTGTTACCCCGGGAGACATCAATGGAATCGTTGTCTAAACGCATCAAGACATGTGTGTTTTCGCGTGACCATTCTTTGAAAGTATAAATCTCGTCAACGACCTTAAAACTCTCACCGAGCATACGGGTTGATGGATGATCGGTATCCTCAACGATTACATTGACCTCTTGATGCCAAGGATGTCCGTTGAAATAACCACCAAGCATCTCTCCGTATTCTTTCCAATCGTAGAAAGTATCCGTAGCATTATGTATGCCAAAGAAGCCTTTACCGTTGCGGACAAAATCTAAGAGTGCTTTCTTTTGAGAATCGTCAAATGGTAAATTACCAGTTGTTGCGAATGCGACAATGTCTTGCTTAGCTAAATTATCAGCATTAATTCTATCACATCTGTGCGTCGTGTTAACTTTCCACCCGTTTGCATTACCTATCTCCTTTAATGCAACTTCAGCATTGGGTAGATAACTGTGTTCAAAACCAGCAGAATGCCGTAACATCAGTATGTTCATAAAACAGTTTCCTTTCAGTTATTGTGTCATGTCATGTATTATACAATGGTCATTCAGTCATTGATGTTTCTCGCGAATTTTATCACCATCCGTAATATTTGCTATAATTCACCTTAAGAAACAGATACTAATTGAAGTGCATAAGAGACAAAAAACATATTGCCACTTAATAGTTATGTTAGCAGAAGTCACAGACCCATGCAACAATAAAGACAAGGGGTATGTAAAGTTTTTGTCACTTAAGAAAAAGGAACGCTGAACCTTTGCTCCAGATGAAGATTAAATAATTACTTCGGTAATTTTCTGTTCGCATGATGTAGTTTCACTATGCTGCTGGTGAGGTTTCCTAAACTCGCCAATAGGTGTAAACTTAAGAAAACTTAGAAGCTCTTATGAATCACTCCGAATCCTTATGGTTATAGGGATTGTATGCTCTTCAGTCCCTACGGGACTAAGAGCCTGGGAAACATGTCCTTCTATAAACATTGCGTCCCTACCAAATAAACGCAAAATGCACAAAAAACCCCTTCCGCGTAATCCGCGTAATCCGCGATTCAGACAAAATGCGGACAGGGAAACCCAGTCCCTACGAAAACCCCTCTTATCCTGTCTTTCCTGTCTTTCCTGAAAATCCTGGTTCGGATAATATTCCTGTCAATCCTGGTTCAGACAACGCAAGGATAGCACGCAGCGAAAGACCGCAATCTAACAGAATGCGGTACAAAGAGAAGAACCCCTCTTATCCTGTCTTTCCTGTCTTTCCTGAAAATCCTGGTTCGGATAATATTCCTGTCAATCTTGGTTCAGACAACGCAAGGATAGCACGCATCGAAAGACCGCAATCTAACAGAATGCGGTACAAAGAGAAGAAACCCCTCTTATCCTGTCTTTCCTGTCTTTCCTGTAAATCCTGGTTCGGATAATATTCCTGTCAATCCTGGTTCAGACAACGCAAGGATAGCACGCGGCGAAAGACCGCAATCTAACAGAATGCGGTACAAAGAGAAGAACCCCTCTTATCCTGTCTTGCCTTGTTTATTTCTTACCTTTACCTCCAGATGCTTTACCACCACCTTTTGCCGTGTTATTGCTACGTCCGCCACCAGACTTATTACCGGTAGTTGACGGCTTGTTCTGCGGATAGCTCGTGTTTCCACCTTTTCCACCTTTAGATTTTGCCATGCTTCTCACCACCTCTCTGTTTTATTTCAAGCAAGTAGAACGTTCATAGTTTATCAAGGTTTACTGCGTAGTCAACGGATTCTGGGTGTTTAGGGAATTTCAAGGGGCAATTCCTTTCAGTGTCGCGGCGTTGCTTTTGTGAGTTTAGTGGATTCTCCAACCGCCTTTGTAGGTTTGTATAACCCCATCGCCACTTTCAGATGCCCCTATGATGACAACTTCTTTATTTTCTATGCTACTAATGCCAACATAACCACTATTTTCAGAGGTAATTAATCTAACTTTGTCTTTTCCCTCGTTGTTTTTGATAAACATGCCCCCATCACCCATTTTAGAGGAGCTAATTTCAACAACGGTATTTCCTTCTGCATTGTTGATTGCCATACCTCCCCTGCCAACTAACTCTGCAATAATAATAATCTCCGTCCCATGCTTGTCATAGAGGTTTATTCCACTTGACTCAGATGCGATCATTTTAACACGAGGTTTTCCAGATTGGTCACCGAGTATCATGCCACCTTCGCCTACATTATTTCCAAGCAAAGTAACAATCTGCTTTCCGACCTTGTTTTTGAGAGTCACGAAACCGGTGCCAAAACCGTCTTGCCCCATTTTAGCAACAGCAATCCCTAATTTCTTGTCAACGACCCTAAATTCGCCAGTGCCGTTTTCATTTGCTAAAATCATAGCAGCGGGGGATCCTTCCTTGTTTGTAATCACAAATACGCCACCGCCACCGCCAACATCTCCCTTGATGATGGCAACGGGTTTTCCTTCCTTATTGACAACTTGCAATTCTCTACAAACGATTTTATCAAGCACCTGTTCTTTTTGTTGTGCGTGTGTGGTAATACCCCCCAGTGATGCGAGAATGTATCCTGCGATTGTGAATAGACACCCGATACACATATATCCTAACTTTTGTTTGAAATTCATGAGTTGATCCTCCTATCTGTTTTTGATGTTTTTGAATTTAGCAGTGTTGCGTTTTTATGTCAAGTCGACACACTAAACGATGCTTTAGTTTTGGTAGACGTAAAAAAACACTTGATTTCGTTAAAAAAGATTTTTTTTACTATATTTCAACTTGCCAGTCAGGAAAAGACAAAGCTGTTGATGCTTCCCGCACCGAGACCGAAGTTTTGGAATGGATACAAGAGTGGTTCGGGAGAGGGAGTCAAAGTGCGGATAAAGAGACACTGACACCACAAGTGGACAGGATAGTGCAATGACGTGTCATTATGCGCCAGGGCACTAATACCATTTCTATAATTTATTGTCTCATTAGGCGGCTATTATGGTAGTTATTCTTCAGGACACAAACTGAAAGTTTGTGCTACAAAAAGAGACATTTTCAATTAGAAATGGTATAACTTATTGTGACATTGCATCGTCTGTCAATCAATGTCGAAGTGTGTCTCTATTTCATATAGTTCTTCAAATGTTAGGTGATCAGCACTATAAAGTTTATTGTCTGGGTCTATGTGATTGACAATCTCAGATATGGATTTGTTTGCTTTCTTTTCCAGTTCTGCTATCAACACAGCCACTTCCCCTGGTGTCCATTCTATTTGGATTTCTTTCGTGAGTTCACTATCCAATATGTTGCGAAACTTATCTTCAACCGCTGTATAATCATCTGTTGAAAGGTTTCTGTAGCGTGCAGTGATGTTGGGGTCATATTCTATTGTCCATTCGCATAAACCCGATAGACAGAGTCTTGCGGTCTTTACAACATTTTTTATGTGAAGTTCCGTGCTTCGAAATTCTTTTTTTGTGGTTTTCCATGCATCAGAAGGCATTTTGACATACTCTGGATTCCACGATTTTTCACCAGACTGTAGCGTGTGGTATAAGTGCCACAGACAATAGTTTGCATCCAGTTCATTGTCATAAGTTGCCAGTGTGATCGTTTTCAAGTCAAAGTTGCGATCATCCAGTAATGCTACGCGATCATTCGTTAAAAAAGCACAAATCTGGAACTTATTATTATATGGCACAACGTTAATACGCGAATAGCATGCGAGATTGATAATCCCTTCGGATTCAAGTATCATAAACATCGTTTAGCTCCTATAAGAGTAAAAAGTTTTTAGAGAGAAAATGAACACAGCACTCTCTTGTAAAAACGCGGAGTTATATAAGAGTGCAGTCTTATTATTTACGGATACTTCGGTAAAAAGAGTTCATATCAACTTGGTTATCCTTTGTTTTTTGAAACGTGCCAGCTGGCATCAGGTGAGTTCTCAAAAACAACATCTTGCCTATATATCCGCCCTTCAGCCTCAAGGTCTTTCAGAGCACGCATAAAAATGTTATCATCCACTCGAAATATATGCTTTAACTCGTCTCTATAGAACTTATTTATACCTAACCCCGTCCGTATATGTCGCGTTAGGCGAGATTTAGGCGTATCCATATAAGCATTGACGACACAAAAAACATGTTCTTTGAATTCAGGATAGGATTCAAATATCTGAATGTCGGCATTCATTGGTGTCTTACTCCTTTTGTTTACTTTTGACATGATGATGATGGCACTTTCCTATTGAAACGCCTCACGACTTTGTTCGTTTAGTGGGTTCTCCAACCGCCTTTGTAGGTTTGTATAAACCCATCGCTATCATCATCTGCCCCAATGATGACAACCGTTTTTCCTGCAGCGTTTTTGACGGCTATACCTCCGCCATATTCAGTTGCAACGATGCGAGCAGCTTCCTTACCTGCAGCGTTTTTGACAGCTATACCTCCACCATCTTCAATTGCAGCGATGGCGGCAACTCCCATTCCTGCATTATTGCAGACTTCCATGGTCCCGTTGCCATCATCATCTACCGAGAAACCAGCAGCTCTCTTTTGTGCGTTGTTGAGAACTCCTATAACCCCGCCATCTTCAGACGATCCGATGACACCAATATTATTTCCTGCAGCGTTGCGGACAGATATAATTCCGCCATCTTCAGTTGTAAAGATGTAGACAACTTCCTTTCCTGCAGCGTTGCTGACGCCTATAATTCCGCCATCTTCAGCTGCAGCGATGCCGGCAACTCCATTTTCTGCTGTGTTGTTGACGGCTATAACCCCGCCATATTTAGTTGCAGCGATGAAGGCAACTTCCTTTCCCGCTGCGTTGACAACTTTTAACTTTCTACAAACGATTTCGTCAATCACCTGTTGGTCTTGTTGTGCGTGTGTGGTAATACCGCCAAGTGATGCGAGGATGTATCCTGCGATTGTGAATAGACACCCGATAAACATATAGACTAACTTTTGTTTGAAATTCATGAGTTGATCCTCCTATCTGTTTGTTTTTTGTGTGTTTCAATTTAGCAGTGTTGGGGTTCTCTGTCAAGACGATATACGGATAGTGGTATTTTTACATAGACGCTACCTGTGCGCGGTGTTAAGAGGGTGTTTTATAGGATTCTTTCCATTACATCTGTCCATCGCTGAAAGGCGTATACATCTTTTTGCGCAGCTGCAATTTCCTTATTTGACCACCCTAATTCACTTTTGAAATAAGTAGGAACTTTTGTATTCTTATTGACCACAATAGTTGTTAGATACGGTATATCTTTGCCAAATTCTTGCTGAAATTCGTAAAGTGTCTGCCATATACTGCCGAGCGGCTTATTCATTGACCTTGCTCCGTAACCAACTTGTTTTGCGAGTTTACCATAAGTAGTTTTTGGGCACTTTGCATCCGTTGCCAATTGAATGAGTATTGGAAACGCATGACGCGCCACGATTTGAAACATTTCATATCCATAGAAATTGGGTATTGTTGTGGGGGGACGATGTTGCATGTTTTAGTCTCCTTTTTTGTGAGTGCTGGGTTTTACGTCTCCCCGCAGGACGTTTCAAATACCCTTGTGGCAGCTATTATTGAGACACCCGCTGCCAATAGCGAAGTCTTATTCATTCGGACTATTGTGCTTATGTGCGTTTGGCATTTTGACATACACGCCACCTATTTGTAAGGTGTTTGTTGCACCGAGAACGCTGACAGTGACGGACATATCCCTTAGCAATCCGATAGTGCCTGAGACGGGTTGTTTCGGGTTACCCGGTTCATCTGTGATGAGTATGAAATGTGATTTGACATTGGGGCGTAGTTTGAGACGCCGCATCCCTTCAACGACTGCTTGATGTAAGTTCTCATCCGCTTGATAGGGCAGGCGTAGTATAGAATGTATCTGCTTTTGTGTTTGTGGTGGTTTGAACACAGTGACCATATTGACGCTCTGCTTTGCTCGGAAGCGGACGACACCTAATCTATATTTGATATTGGCGTTGTCCCAATCCCGTAACCAGAGGTCTATCTGTTCTTTTACGTAATCGGTTTTATTTTCCATACTTTTACTACCATCAAGGAACAAGATGATGTCTACAGGTATGTTTGCAGCATCCTTGAGTATAAAGTTTCCGATTGCCTGTGGGGTTGCGGTGCGTGTTTGTGCTGTCTGTATTCTCTGTTGCATCGGGTCTTTTGGGACAGCGTGCCAAGTTCCGCCTGTTTGTACTGCCAGTCGCTTGTGTTCAGGTATATCATTCCCCAGCACATTCACATAGACTTCGTTTAGTTTACAGAGTTCGATGATAGTATCTACAGTCTTTCCTTCTAAGCTTGTGAAAGGTTCATCTGTAACGACGATAAGATGTTTAATGGTATTGACTCTAAACTCCATCCGTGTGAGAGTTTGCTGGATAGCATCTAAAGCATTTTCATCGCCTGTCGGGACAATCTTATAGAGTCTTTGTTTGTAAATTGACAAGTTTCGCAGCAGCTGAAATACCACTATATGATTTTGCTGAGAGTTCAAAACCATGTTGAAATGCGTCAACCCCAGTTGATAGTCAATTTCTGAGGCTTTGTATGCGTCTGTCATTTGTGCGAGATGTGCAGCAACAGCATTGATGTTATCCTGCATACTGCCAGAGGCATCTACGACAAAGACGACATCAATAGGCAGCCCGCCACTACTTGCGATAATATCATCTGTGAGTTCTTCTATGATACTGCTAAAGGTATTGCTGCCATCGCCACTCCCATCTCCACGACTCCCGGTGCCACTCCCGTTATTCTTTCCTGCTCCTGTCTGACTTGTACCCTCTGCTGCTCCTGTTTCGATCACCTTCCCCACTATGCTTTCACCAGTGCCTTTTGACGGACTTCTGACACCAGTGTCGCTGCGTTTTGTTACACCTGCATTGTCAATATCCTCCCCCGCTGACACATTGGGAGACAATATCGAGTCTGCGGTCGGTTCTAACCGTGCATCTGTCACTAAATCAGGTGTTTCTAAATCAGGCGTATCCACATCTATATTTTGCGATGAGGGTTGTTGAATATCAACTGCTGCACTTGCAGGCAGCTTCGCTATCTCTAAAGAGGATTTCTGCTGAACAACATTCACGGTTTTCTGTAAAGTGACCTCTTTGCGTTGGGGAGTTATTTCCTCCAACTCTGGCATTTCAGGTTCTGGTGGCATCGGTTCTGGTTCTTTTTTCGGCGTCGGTTTCTTTTTGACGATCTGCTGTCTCGGTAGATCGGTAATAAACTCCACCTGTATTGCATCTTCTATGTTTTGCTTTTCTGATTTGAAAATAAACAAGAGAGCAAGCACAATGATAAAGATGAAGTGAGCAATAAGAGAAATTCGTAGTGCGTATTTTCTGTATTTTTGTCGTCCGATTTTGTGAAATAGCCATCTATTCATTGGGATACTTCCTTATTTTGATCTGATAGATAGATGCAAGTTAGTTGTTGTGAGCGGGTTCTGACGTTTATCTAACACTTCTATTTTGACAGGCACTTTTTTGGTGCGAGCTTTCTTATCTGCTGTGATCGGTATACGCATCGTTTGGAAGCCATTCTTTTGTATCTTCAAGGTTTTATCGGGTATCTCATAACGTAAGCCTATGATAGTTGGTGGAGACATTCGCACTTTTAGGTTCTTGACAGAGCTGCCTTCATTGAAAATCGTGAGCTTCAATCGCACAGATTCACCGGCATCAATGTGTCCGTTATCGTTCATCGGATCTTCTAAAAGAGTCTCAATTGAAAGCGAGGGTGGTGGTTTTTCTGGTATAAGCCACGACAACCCGTTATATTTGAAAGCGAGAAATCCTACAATGATTAGAGCAATTATAGGTATCAAAATTCGCAGCTGTTTCTTTTTCTTCTGCTGCTGCTTATCTCTGTTCATCAGATAAGCAATAGCATCTTTGAGCTGATGGGCGGGTTGGTATTGTGGATTAAGACGTAATACTTTGTCTATTTCAACTTTAGCATCTATCAACGCACCTATTTCCATGTAGGTCTGTGCAAGGTTATAATGTGCGATAGCATGGTTCGGGGACGCTTTTATGACCTTCTTGAACGTTGCTTCTGCCTGTGGATACTGCTTATTTGCTAAAAAGACGATACCGCGTTCGAGGTCTTTATCAATATCTGTCCAATTCGTGTTATCTGCTGTTAGTGGCGCATTCTCTTTTTCAACTGGGGTTGTTATTGAGGTAGACGGATCTACGGGCTTCGGTGTCTCTATTTTTTCAACTGCCGGTGTCACGACACTATCGGGCTGCTCAGACGGAACGGCAGACACAGGGGGAGGTGTAGACGTATCTGGCTCAATCGCTTGCAAAAAAGTAAGGGTCGGCTGGTAGGTCGCGTCAATCTTTAAAGCTTCCAATGCAGCGTCTTTCGCATCTTGGAGCCGATGTTGTCCGAAGTAGGCAAGCGCAAGGGCATGGTGTGCTTCGATAAAACCTGCATCCACTGACACAGTCTTTTCAAGCTGCTCTATCGCTTCATCATACTGTTCTGCATTCAGATACGCTTTGCCGAGTGTGTAGTGTCCATCGCGTATGTCGTTCATCGTTCCGCACCTTTGATGTTAAAGCTAATGAAAGTTGACTTGAAGCATAAAGGCAGAATCGGGAACTTCAAAAGAGAAACTCCAAGACACCATCACACTCAGACTTGGCGATATTTCCATTTCCAAACCCGCATTCCCATTGAAAGCAAAATTATATTCTTCACCGATACCAGCACAAAGGGTGTCTTTTATACCGTCAAGTGCAATTTCAGAACACTCAGAGAAACGGAGATATTCTTGACCAAACGCAACACCAAAATACGGAATAAATGTCAAACCGCTTCCTGTCGGTAAACGCGCTAAAAGCCCGCTATAACCAAAGAGACCAAGCCCTAATGCGTGGTTCTCTCTGTTCTGCTGATATTCTACACTGAATGAGCTACCCAGATAATACGAGACAACGCTTGACCCTGACACGTTCCCTGTGTGTAGGATACCTATCTCTGCTGTCGGTGCTGGTGGGATAGCATCCGCACCTGTTTCTGTGAATGAGATACCTGGACGAAAGAACATACGAACATCTGTCCCATAGCCATAGTCTAAACGCACGCCTAAATTGCGTGCCGTCACTGTTCCGAACCCAAAATAAGGTGCCTCTACGCTTGCTTGTGAAAATCCTATACCGACACCTGTTTGAGACTTCTTCAGTTCATAAAAAGTCGCATCGGATACTGGTATATACACACAAAATAGCAACACAATACTACAGAAAAATGTTTTCATAAAAACTCCTTTACTGGATTATATCCAGTCCAAAGATAATAAATAATAGAATCTACCACAAAAGACACATTTTACTCAAGCGTTTCAAAATCTGTCCGTCTCACGAAGTTTTTGATCCATAATAACAACATAATACATAACAATACCTTCGCCAAAAATGGACAGTTTTTCATAAGCCAATCAACTTCGCAAAACCATTCAATGTGCAGGTGGAGCAGAAAACTACTTATATCCGCATCCTGTTTAGAATACACTAAGTTTAGAGCCTTTACACCTCAAGACAGCCAAATGTTGGTTGAAGTATTTACATGATTAAAATGTTTCTGCCAAAACATCAAACTATTATTATTCATTAAAATCCTTGAACATTACGGATCGTCGGGTGGTATCCAAGACATATCCATTCAACGCAAACTTAGATAATTGGCGAAGTTATTGATACATGTGCTTCAACTATAATAATGCATATATTCATATTAAGCAATAACTTTTGTAATATTGTTTTTATGTTTAATATCTTAATATGAACTATACAATACGACAAAAATACCGTAGTTATTCTATAGGACACAAACTGGATGAAGATCACATAATAAATTGGTTAATTTCTTGCTTGAATAAGACAGGTACACCCCTCTGCTGGCGAGGTTTCCTAACCTCGCCAGATTACCTAAATATTTTCTTAAACTTCATGCGGAGTGCTATGTACCTAAACGGATACGTAAAGATTTTGTCTCTTAAAGGTGCTATTCACAAGGGATGTCCTCTACTGAATCGTTTGCTGATTGCCGATCTGTAGTGCAAAAATGCTTATCCTACGCATACATCCTTGAATTTCCAAGCCAATAATCCGCGCAATCCGTGTCATCCGCGATAATCCGCGATTCTGACAAATAGAGTGCCAAAATATTTACACACACTTCACTATATAAAAATTTGACAAGTAGAACAATTAATGATAAGGTATTAATATCATTTCTAATTAAAAATCTCTCTTTTTGTAGCACAAACTTTCAGTTTGTGTCCTGAAGAATAACTACCATAATAACCGCCTAATGAGACAATAATTTATAGAAATGGTATAAGCATAATTTTTTCTCTTAGATAGAAACGAAAAACACGGCATGAGGTCACCTATATGGCACGTACAAAGCAATCAGAACTCTCCATGATGGAGTTGTACAGACAGGTGAAGAAACAGCATGAAGATGCTATTCTTCTCTGCCGGGTAGGTGATTTCTATGAAGCTTTTTATGAGGACGCAGAGTTAATTTCAAAACTACTTGAGATTGCTCTGACAACAAGAAGTCATAAGAACCAAAAGACTCCCCCACCACCAATGGCAGGAATTCCACACCACGCACTTGACTCCTATCTATATAAACTTGTTACCGCAGGACATAAGGTGGCAATCCTTGATCAGACAGAAGATGCTAAGATAGCACGAGAGGAGAACCGTCTTGTTAATCGCGACGTCGTCCGAATTGTGACACCAGGCACAGTTATCGATCCAAAAGTATTAGAACACAAGTCAAACAATTTTCTGCTCTCAATCTATCTCCATAAAGAAAAATTCGGTGTCGCTGTTGCTGACTTATCCACAGGTGAGTTTAAAGTCACTGAACTATCTGACGGATCAAGACTCTGGGGAGAAATACATAGGTACGCCCCGAAAGAATGTCTTTTTTCAGAAGGATTCGAAGACACAGAAATGTTTGAGCGGATAAGAATTGAATTGAAAGCCTCAGTCAATTTTCTCCCAGATTGGCGTTTTGACTATGATACGGCTCGGACAGAACTTTTAGAGCATTTCCAAACAATCACACTGGACGGCTTCGGATGTGAAAACCTACCTTCAGCAATCTGTGCAGCAGGGGCACTCATTTACTACCTCAATGAAACGCAGAAGCAAGAAGTTGAACATATCCTATCACTCCACACCTACACACTTGAAGATTTCATGGTGTTAGATGCGGACACGCAACGTAATTTGGAATTAACAACTTCAATTAGGGACGGTTCTACAAACGGAACATTATTAGAAGTGCTTGATCAGACAGTAACATCTATGGGGGGTAGAAAACTCAGACAGTGCTTGTTGCAACCGTTACTTGATGAGAAAAAAATAAAAGAACGTCTCAATGCGGTTGATGAACTAAAAACACAGATAAATCTACAAGAAGAAATACGAGAAGCACTCGAACAGATGTCTGATATAGAACGACTTATCACCCGCATCAGCCTCGGCTCAGTCAACGGACGTGACATGCTCTCGCTAAGAGATTCACTCGAACTAATTCCTACTATAAAACAACAATTACAAAACTGTGAAAGTTCAATGTTAGTTACTCTCAATGAACAATTGAATCCGATGACAGAGTTGGTCGAGTTGATTCACCTCGGTTTACATCCTGATCCACCCGCGACGATACGCGAGGGTGGCGTGATTAGTGACGGTTACAATGCTGAACTTGATGAACTGAGAGAAATCGTTGGACAAGGTAGATCGTGGATGGCAACACTACAGGAAGAAGAAAGAAAAAGTACCGGTATCACATCCCTAAAGATCGGATTTAACCAAGTATTCGGGTACTATATTGAAGTCACTAAACCGAATCTCAACATGGTACCAGAGCATTATATCCGTAAACAGACATTACGAAATTCCGAACGATTTATTACACCTGAACTGAAGGAACAGGAAGCAAAAGTTCTGAATGCTGAAGATAGGATACAAACACTTGAATATGAACTTTTCTGTGAGATACGAGATGAGGTCGCAAAATCCACCGAACCGATTCAGAAGATTTCAGCAGCACTTGCTATGATTGATGTAATCGCAAACTTAGGATATTGTGCATCAAGATATAACTATGTAAAACCAAACGTAGAGGAAAACCAGGAGATTATTATACGAGATGGGCGGCACCCTGTAGTAGAACAGATTTTCACACAAGAGGGATTTGTGCCAAACGATACCTTGCTTAACTGTGATGACGAGCAGCTTCATATAATTACAGGTCCAAATATGAGCGGCAAAAGCACTTATCTACGACAGACCGCACTCATCGTTCTTTTATCACAGATTGGGAGTTTCGTTCCTGCTTCTGCAGCAAAAATAGGTTTAGTTGACAGAATATTCACTCGTGTTGGTGCATCCGATAACCTTGTTATGGGACAAAGCACATTCCTCGTTGAGATGAATGAAACCGCAAATATACTTAACAATGCAACGCAAAACAGTTTGGTTATTTTGGATGAAGTCGGACGAGGAACAAGCACTTTTGATGGACTCAGTATCGCATGGGCAGTATCAGAATATCTGCTAAATGAGAAAAAGATGGGGGCTAAAACACTTTTCGCAACACATTATCATGAACTGGTAGAACTGGCAAGTAAATACAAACGTGCAAAAAACTATAACGTCGCCGTGCATGAAGATGGAGAGAAGGTTACTTTCCTACGAAAAGTAGTACCCGGGGGTGCTGATCAAAGCTACGGGATTCACGTCGCTCGCCTTGCCGGCTTGCCGCAAACTGTAATTCAACGTGCACAACAAATATTGGAAGTACTTGAACAACATAATCTCAGTGTTGAAGCAGATGGTGAACCAGAGAAACCACAGAAAAAGACGCAATCAATGCCGCGTCCAAAACACCGTATTACACGAAAAACATTGCAGAACGATTCACTACAAATGGCACTGTTCACACCAAAAACACATCCGCTGATTGAGGAAATTCGACAAATGGAACTTTCTAAAATCACACCTTTAGATGCGGTCAATATCCTACACGATTTGAAAGCAAAAGCAGAGGATTCTTAACGCAACGTCAAAAAATGAAGTTAAAATAATAAATTAGGTAATTTGGACCCCGATAAGGTAGGTGCGGTTTCCTAACCGCACCTACCTTCCCGATGCCGCTGGCGAGGTTTCCTAACCTCGCCAAATTACCCGATTAAATTTTTAAACTTCATAAGATATATCTGTAGGTGGTCGAAACCTATAAATTATACCATTTCTAATTGAAAATGTCTCTTTTTGTAGCACAAACTTTCAGTTTGTGTCCTGAAGAATACCTACAATAACAACCGCCTAATGAGACAAAAATTTATAGAAATGGTATTACAGTGTCCGCACACCTACAGAACATATTTCTATAGAGTTACCTCTTTACCCGTCCGAGCACATTCATAGATAGCCATATTCAGTTCAACAGAACGCCTACCTTCAAGACCATCAACAGCAGGTGTTGCACCATCATGGACTACTCTTAACATGTCTTCAATGACATTCCTGGGATAAGGTGGAAGTTCAATATTGGGTTCTTTTCCTTCAGGGAATTGCCATATTTCAGGACCTACACCAACAATGCCATCTTGACCATGAATATGAACCATTGTAATACTACCGCCTGGATACGTCGTGGTAGTTAATACATGACCAAGTGCCCCGTTTTCAAATTCTAAAATTGCAGATGTCATGTCTTCTGTCTCACAGTTTTCATGATCGTATACATCAAAATGAGCACCGATAATACGTTTGACAGGTCCCATGAACCACAGCATTAAGTCTATGGAGTGCACACCTTGGTTCATAATAGAACCTCCACCATCAAGTTCCCAAGTGCCGTGCCATCCCACGTAATAACTATCAGGTCGTTTCCATTTCATACGCAGTTCACACAGAAGCGGTCTACCGAGTGCACCTTGATCAAGTGCAGCCTTGATCTTTCTGTTCGTTCCTCCATACCTCTCACCAAAATCAACTAACAATTTGACGTTATTGTCCTCACAAGTCTTGATGAGAGAATTACAATTTTCTACACTGACATCCATCGGTTTTGTAGTGATCACATGTTTACCACGTTTTGCGGCTTCCTCGCCAAACTTACCGTGTAATCCGCTTGGGGTCATAATCATGCCAACATCAATATCATCACGATCAAACATCTCAAGTGCATCTTCGTGACTATCACAACCGAATTTCTCTTCCGCAGCCTTTCGTCGATCTTCCTTTAGATCGGCAACAGCAACGAGTTCAGCTCCTTCGGTACTGTGAATAACACCGGCTCGATTCATTCCCATACCTAAACCTACAACACCGAATCGTAAATTCTTAGCCATTTCCTAAGCTCCTCTGATTTCAATAAATATACATTGATACAAACGATTTCCAATTTGTGATCCCATTTTAACAGACATTCTGATTTAGTGCAAGTGGATAGATTTCAAGCACTGTTTCATCCGGTTGCAAATAACGTCATAATATGTTATTCTATCTGTTATTAGGTTGGATAGAGAAGGAAAGATTCTCTATTGAATTACTGCTTAATTTCACTGAGTCCTATGTTCTAAACGATCATGATTTTGAGTAACCCTTATACTGCATTTTGAAATTATCTATCTTGGAGTTATAGATGCCCGATACTCGTCCAAATATACTGTTAATCACTTCCGACCAACAACGAGGCGACTGTTTAGGTATTGACCCTGACGGTCCCGATTGTCTACAAACACCTAACTTGGACTGGATTGGTCGGAGTGGGACCCATTTCCGCCGTGGTTACGCTGAATGTCCAAGTTGTATCCCCGCACGACGTGGAATCATGACTGGAACTGCACCTGCTGCAAACGGTGCAGTTGGATATAGAGGCGCAGCGTGGGATCCACCACATACACTCGCTGGTGAATTATCTACTGCAGGCTATCAAACGGAGATGATTGGAAAACTACATCTGAGTCCACCACGGAAAAGGTACGGTTTTGACCATCTACAATTGTCCGATGCAACACACGGAACTGCAAATAATGATTATGTTGAATGGTTACAGCAATACCATCGCCGAGACGAATTCGATCCGGGTATGGCACACGGGATCTCTGCTAACGGTTGGGTCGGACGTCCACATCACTTACCTGAAGAACAGATGCACACGTTTTGGTGCGTTGATCGCGCGTTAAAATTCATACGAAAACGCGACCCATCAACGCCTTTTTTCCTCAATATTTCTTTCATTGACCCACATCCGCCATTGACTCCACCTGCACACTATTACCAACGTTATATCCAACGCGATCTTCCTCAACCCGTTGTTGGTGATTGGGCACCAGAATTTGATAATGCACAGAAAGGCTTAAATCCGAATGCCTGGGAGATTTCTCTTGATGAACACGACATGCAATGTGCCCGCGCTGCTTACTACGGTATGATTAATTTTATAGACGATCAAGTTGGTCGTTTGCTACAGAATGTGGGGGGACTGAACGATTGTCTCGTGATTTACACATCAGATCACGGTGAAATGCTGGGTGACCACAATATGTATCGTAAAACCTTTCCTTACGAAGCATCAGCACGCGTTCCATTCCTGATGCGAGCACCCGCAAGATGGAAATATCCCAGAGAAATCGTAAGCAATAGTCCTGTTGGATTACAAGACATTATGCCTACGATCCTTGACGCTGCAGAAATTGAGATACCCGAGACCTGTACTGGTAAAAGCCTTCTGCCAATTATGCGAGGGGATACCGACCGTACCCGTGATTTTCTACACGGTGAGCATTCCGGTTGCTACAATTATAAACATGGAAACCACTATGTAACTGATGGACATTACAAGTATATCTGGTATTCCCAGACAGGAGAAGAACATCTCTTTAATCTGGATGATGACCCGCACGAAACAAGTGATTTAGCCATGCAGAACAATGCTGAAACGCATTTAGCTCCGTGGAGAAAACGCCTGATTGAATTCCTCAAGGATCGTCCCGAAGGCTTTACTGATGGCACAAAACTGATAGTGGGACAGCCGCATAATGCGCTGCTGCCTGATTATAAACCGGATGCAACGTATTCTTTCTTGTAAGGTCTTTATTTATACTGGTTTATACAAATAATACCATTTCTAATTGACAAATTGTCATAAATATACTGTAGGTCGGGTAGAGCGAAGCGAAACCCATAGGTGTAAACTTAAGAAAACTTAGAAGTACTTATGAATCACTCTGAATCCCTATGGTTATTCGGTTGTCTTCTCTTCAGTCCCGACAAATGCCAAACGCGCATTTGGCGTTGATTTGGTAGGGACGATATGTTTATAGAAAAATGTGTACCCCCACCTCTCTTCAGTCCCGCCAAATGCCAAACGCGCATTTGGCGTTGATTTGGTAGGGACGATATGTTTATATCATGGTGTGCTTTTACACATATCGTCCCTACGGGACTAAAGAGGGATTGTATAACGTTTAACTATAAACATAGCGTCCCTACGGGACTGAAGAGGGTTTCTGGCATCGAAAACCCTTAACTTTACACCTATGGGTAGAGCGAAGCGAAACCCGACATCAAAACCCTGTCTAACCTTACGTGTCGGGTTTCGCTTCCTCTACCCGACCTACGAAATAATGCTACATAATCATTTAGAAATGGTATAAGATCACAATGTTTTCAATATCAGTTTTCTTCTTGTTCTATATGAGATTCTATAGATTTGCGTACTGGTCAATCTCATAAATCCTTCTTAAGACCATAAACCGAACTTACCAAGAATCTGTTCTAAATGGTGATGCTGGTAGACCCTCATGGTTCATAAGGTTTGGTTCAGCAATTTTATCCCAACCGAACCGCACAGCAACTGGTGAATCAACTTCATCACTCGAAACTACAACGGTATCACCATCAATGACTGCAATAGCATCAACAAATTCTTGATTTTCACCTGCAATCTGGAACCATGATAACGGTTCATCTCCTCGGGAGGCTAATCCACTGCCAACATGCTCAAAACTAAGACGGATTGAACCCCCTTCTACCTGCATGGATTTATATAGTGGACCTGAACAAACAAGATCATGCTGCCCGTAAGTTTTAGCCAGTGCCCATAATGCCAGTCTTAAGCCAACATCCTGCTTATTTCGTGGATGAATATCTTTCACATCTCCAATGTCTGTCGTTACGACCATACCTGTGTTTGCTACCGATAACGTTGCAGTCTGAGCTTCCCAAAATTTCGGGAGAACAGATGGATTATTCCTATCATAACCACCCCAAGGGGCAAGTTGAACAAAATAGAACGGAAAATCACCTTGATCCCAAAGTTGACGCCACCCGTTTATCAATGCTTTTTTCTTCTCAAAATACATCATTCCATCACCCACATTTGACTCCCCTTGATACCACAAAGCACCACGGATCGCATAAGGAACTATTGGGTATATCATATTGTTATAGATTGCAGTTGGTCTATGGTGAGGAGTCAATGGATGGGGATTATCTGGCAATTCAAAAATCGTTAGATCATTTTCCAATGCTTCCTTAGTTTCTGCTATCCAGTCCTCAATTTCCTTTATTTTTGCTGGCAGCTCGGCACGATAATTTTTGTCAATATCTCGAATTTCCTCAGCGATAGAGGACAGTGCTGGAACCATATCAAATCCTTCGGGTGCTGTCCATGCTTCTACACGGGTCCCTCCCCATGAGGTATCAATCAAACCTATTGGCACTTCAAGCTCCTGATGGACATGTTTGCCAAAATTATATGCAACAGCAGAAAAATGCCGAACAGAGTCTGGCGAAGTTGGTCGCCATTCAGTATCAACATCAGGGGACGGTAATCCAGAAGATTTCAGGGGGATATGAAACAAACGGATATTAGGATAATTAGCCGCAGCAATCTCTTCACGACTGTTATTTGAGGCATTGACCGTCCATCCCATATTCGACTGTCCGGAACATACCCAGACTTCACCAAAGAGTACATCAGTGAAAAAAACGCTATTATTTCCAACGACCTTGAGCGTAAATGGACCACCAGCGGGTCTTGCTTTAAGCTCTGCGCGCCAATTACCTTTCTCATCTGCTTGCGTTGTAGAGGTCTCAATTTCACTGTTAGCATTTTGATCAATAAGTGTGATAATAATTTCTTCGTTGGCATCCGCCCAGCCCCATATAGGAACAGGCATATCACGCTGCAACACCATGTTGTTTCCAAAAATGCGGGGTAGTTTTACCTCCGCAAATGCAAAGTTTTGGGATACTAATAACGCACTAATCAGAACTATTACGGCTAATTTCATAAATATCTCCTATAAGTTTCGATTTCCAAGTTTCAAACACACAATGATTTTTGAATGAAATTCTGGTTAAACATTAAAATTTTGAAGACGCTCAGCAAGATAACTATTGCGTTCCGTCACCCGATTATTTCGAATACAAATTCCCAATGCTTGTTTCGTTCCAACAATCACAACGAGTTCTTTAGCTCGTGTGATGCCAGTATAAAGCAAATTACGCTGTAGCATAATGTAATGTTGTGTATGTATAGGTATGACAACAGCAGGATACTCACTACCTTGTGCCTTGTGAATAGTTGTTGCATACGCTAATACTAACTCATTAAGATCTGCCATATCATACGCGACCAGTTTGTCGGGGAACCGTATCATAACTTGATTCTCATCCGAATCAATTGCCAAAATCCGACCAATATCACCGTTAAACACATCATAGTCGTAGTTGTTACGAATTTGCATTACCTTATCACCGATACGAAATAAATGCCACCCGCGTACTGCTTGTTCACTTATCGGATTCAGGACATCTTGAAGACTTTTGTTAAGGTTTTCAGACCCGATTATACCGCGACGCATAGGACATAACAACTGGATGTCCTCTATCGGATCAAAATCATAATGGTGAGGCAGTCTTTCCGAAATCAACGATATGATCTGTTTTGCACAAGATTCTGGTTCTTCCTCTTCTATAAAGAAAAAGTTTCTATCATTTGTCCCGGAGAGTTTTGGAAATTCTCCCGAGTTTATCAGATGTGCATTTGAAACGATCATGCTCTGTCGCGCTTGTCTGAAGATTTCTGTAAGTTCTACAACAGGTATCTTTCCTGATTCAATTAGACCAGTGAGCACATTACCTGCACCAACAGACGGAAGTTGATCAGTATCTCCAATAAGAATAAGTGTCGCTCCTGATGGAATCGCTTGCATCAATTTGTTCATTAAGACGAGATCCACCATTGACATCTCATCTACAATCACGACATCGGCATCTAATGGGTTTTCTCTGTTCCGCTTGAACCCACCGTCTTGAAAGGAGAATTCAAGCAGACGATGAATAGTTTTTGCCTCTCTATCTGTGGTTTCACTCAGACGTTTCGCAGCACGTCCAGTAGGAGCGGCCAACACAATCCTCCTATCGTCTTCTTCAAACAAACGAATCATACCAACAGTTGTTGTCGTTTTTCCTGTCCCTGGACCGCCTGTAAGAATCATTGAACGTTCTGTAAGTGCAGTTTGTATTGCTTCTCTTTGTTGTGCTGCAAATTGGATACCCATCTCATCTTCTAACTTCGCTAATGATGTATCAATATCCAAATCACGAGTGTCATGACTTTTAGATAGTAAACGCAAAAATTGGTTTGCTACACCTATTTCAGCATAATAAAAAGGCGCAAGATAAATAGCACTTTTTTCAAGGGAGGTGGAGGCCTGTTCTGAAACCTGGATATCAGGGTGAACACTGTCTACATCTAAATGTTCAATATATGTCGTTTCTTCTTCAGTTGTTGACGTCCTTTTGACACTGGTATTCAACCATTCATTGATTGTGTTCTGTTCACCGACAAACTCAACTGTTGCACCACCCAACGATAGGACAACCTCTTCTTTTTGTGTGAGCGCAAGAATACCCAATTCAATTGTCTCTGGTTTCTGTTCAAGTATATCCTCGCAAGCAGGAAGGAGCTCAACCGCATGCTGAAAAACATGACCTTCATCGGCTTTTTGACTAAGCACATATTTAATTCCAGATTGAACGCGATGCGGATCATTTTTTTCTATACCAAGTTCCTGGGCAATTGTATCCGCCGTGACAAAGCCAATCCCATAAATATCATCAGCAAGTCGATAAGGATTCTCTGTTACAAGGCGAATTGCTGCATTTTCGTAGGTCTTGTAGATTTTCGCTGCATGTGACGTGCTAACATTATGAGATTGCAAAAATAGCATCACATTCTTTATTTCGCGTTGTTCCTCCCATGCTTCCTGAATCATCTCAACGCGTTTCTGACCAATGCCAGGTACACTACCCAATTTCTCTGGTTGCTGTTCAATTACATCAATTGTGTCAAGACCGAATCGACTCACAATTCGGGCAGCCATTTTGGGACCTATACCCTTTATTAAACCAGAACCCAGATACTTACGGATACCCATCACATTCGCAGGTTGAATCGTCTCATACTTCTCAATCTGGAATTGTCTGCCATATTTCGGATTATTGACCCACTCTCCGTTAAGTAATAGACTTTCTCCAGGATATATAGACACAAGGTTACCAACAATCGTAATGAGTTCTGCATGACCGCGCGCAGAAAACCTGCCGACCGTATAACCTGAATCAGGGTTTTCAAATACTATCCGTTCAAGAATGCCATTTAACGTTTCCATATTTTTTTACTACTCAAATAGTAGTTCTACTGGACAAGAGAAACTGGGTACAACATCATCCCCTATAAGTGTATCTTCACAAGTAAGTGTTATAACATCTGTTTCTGATTTATGCACTGTAATCGTCTGAGTTTCAGGATAGAATACCCAGACACAACGAGTGCCAGCATTCAGATATGCTTCAACTTTACCGATTACACGCGACTGAAGATCTGATGGTGAAACTACCTCAATAGCGAGATCAGGTGGTATAGGAAAACCCTTATCTTCATCTCCAGTCATCCGCTCTTTTGAAACGAATGCAACGTCCGGTTTCAGCACCCTATCTCCAACTTTGAAGGAAGTTTCTGCTGTATATAAGTGTCCAAGTTTATTCTGATGCACATGTGCATCTAAATATCGGATGATTCTGATACTTATTGCCCCATGTCTGATTGATGCAGCAGGCATCGGCACTAATTCTCCTTTAACATATTCATATCCTTCCACATCAAATTCAAGAAACTGTTCTAATGTCATGTTGATATGTTCAGATGAGGATAACTCCTGTATTGTTTCGTGAGATTCCAATTGTGTCATGTGCATTATCCTCCACGACGTTAAACTCGTCTAACAACTTCAAACACAAGATTATTCAATCTTCGTCATGAGTTTACGAAACGCATTCAATTGAGGGGCAATAATATGGGGTTGATCCATTTTATCCTCAATAGCCTCTATCGTCTTAAATCCATTACCCGTAATCGCTATGACAATGCGTTCGTCACGACTGATCTCTCCACTTTCGATTAATTTCTTAGTTACAGCAAGGGTTACACCTCCTGCCGTCTCAGTGAAGATGCCTTCTGTAGCAGCCAGAAGATTTATTGCTTCAACGATTTCATCATCTGATGCATGCTCACCAACGCCACCTGAGTTTCGAACAGTATCAACAGCATAAATACCATCTGCAGGATTGCCAATTGCCAGTGACTTCGCAATCGTGTCCGGTTTAACAGGTTTGACAAAATCACCGTTCTCTTTGTAAGTATTTACTATCGGCCCACACCCTTCTGCTTGTGCAACATGTATTTTTGTGTTCGGTTTTTCAATCAATCCCAATATGTGAAATTCTTTTAATGCTTTTCCGATTTTTGTTATTAGTGAACCTCCTGCAGCAGGAGCAATGATATGATCAGGGGCTTCCCAACCGAGTTGTTCAATCAATTCAAAACAGAGCGTTTTTGAACCTTCAGCATAATATGGACGGATATTTATGTTCACAAATGCCCACGGATAGACACCCGCAATTTCGCTACACAAACGATTAACATCGTCATAGTTTCCCATGATACCAACAACAGTTGGCGCATAGACAAGGGACGCAACTACTTTTCCAGTTTCCAAGTCAGCAGGGATAAAAATAAAACAGTTCAAATTCGCTATCGCAGCATGTGCTGCAACCGCATTTGCTAAATTACCAGTTGACGCACAAGAAACCGTATCAAAATCAAACTCCTTAGATTTACTCAAAGCAATCGCAACAACGCGGTCTTTGAATGACAGGGTCGGATGACACACAGAATCATCTTTTACATATATTTCTTTAACACCGAGAGCATCACCAAGATTCTTAGCATGTATCAAAGGCGTAAATCCAGAGTTAAGCCCATCTGTAGGATCACCATCAATTGGTAGAAGATCCGCATATCTCCACAAACTTTCAGGGCCATTCTCAATTGACCTTCTTGAGATAGACTTCTGTATTTCTTCGTAGTTGTAGTTCACTTCTAATGGACCGAAACAGAACTCACAAACATGAAGTGGTTCCTTCGGGTATTCCCGTTGACACTCTCTACATTTTAAACCTAAAACTTTTCCCACATTCTCCTCCAAAAATTAAGACTATAGATTTATCTCGTATAAATTACATATAATCTGACATCCTTATATTGTTAATACTATTTCAAATTCGTTGTTTCCCTGTTCCAAAGCAAGTCGTATAAATAGCAAATGTTCATCAACCCAGGTAACCTCTTTCGCATTAGAATTTGCTAATTGCAAACCTAAATGATTGCCCCAAACCGCTACACCGTAAGGCATCATCTTAGTAGATTCAACCGAAAAAATGATATGCAATTGTGAGCGTTTTCTTATAGGTCGAAAATCTGTTATCTTCGGTAGATGATACTCAATCCCGTGTAAAGATGCACTCTCATGCAAAAAACCAATCGTCTGATCTTCAACAATAGGAGGCGAGATATAATTATTCATTTCAGTCGGTTCCATCTCACCTTCAGTAAAGATGAATTGACATTCTGCATCATAATAATAAAACACCTTCTTGTTATCGGTTTTTTGCGTCTCAGTTCCATCATTCGTATTGGAGGGCTCAAGGTCAAGTGTTTCTAAATTTACGGGTTCTTCCAATGCGTCAGCAACAATAAATGTCGGTTCAGTCTGTTGACAATTTGTCCAATAATCATCAACAATTTCTGATAGTGGTAAAAACTTAGTGTTGACACTACTGGCAACTGCTGCAAAGTATGAATAAAGCTTTTCTAATGATTCTTGTCCTAACTGTTTTACATCCAAAACATGAACATGTTCAACAAAACTCAACCACCGATTCCACTTCTGATTCTCTACATATATATCATAAAATCCTTGTATCGTCTCGTTAATGAGAGATGCTCTAAGATTCTGACCCTTTTCTTGTAAGTGCATTGCCGTATGATGAGGTATTCCAGCAATGCTTCCTGCTGCAGGCGCGCTAAAATTATGTTGTTCTGCTGAAGGATAAAAATACCCAAACGGACACCCTCTATCTACTTCTACATCTGTACCTCGTTCATCCCAGCGATAACCCCATAACCCTCTGAAACCAACTTGTTCCAAAACATCAACCAAGAGTTTATGTTTCCATTCCGCACCTACAATGCTCGGAATTGCCCAATCCATTGAACGTTCTATTTTTTTCCATTCAGTCCTAATATACTTTGGAAGATTCTCTCGCATATTGACTAAATGTTCTGCAATGCTTTCAGGGGAAGCAGGTATTTCTATGATTCCATTATCATCGTTTTCTGTTTCTGAGTGTCCAGTTATAGATGACCAGTTTTTCTCCCATATTGATTTTATGTCCAACATTAGTAGAGGTTCATCGCCGAAATCGTTATGCCAATCCGTTAAATCCTTAGCTAAGAACTGAGCAGAATCTGCGGTAATTGCCCAAGTAATCGCAATATTGTATTTATGAGCAATGCTTGCTAAAAGGCGTACACCAGCTCGTAATTCTTGTTGATCTTCAGCAATTGCTGTGCAAACCAGTCCATAATACAACATTTCTTAGACTATTCTAAAAACACGGTAACACCCATTTCCGCATACTTATCACGCGTACTTGGGTTACCATTTCTGAAGCAAACAGCAGTAGGACTTCCTTCCAATTCTCTTGCAACATATTTAACGCATTCGTCCACAGATTGAAGCGCATGATTCGGATGTGATTCCATGCTGAAAGTCAAATCTGTCGGACCGAAGGATAAACAATCCACTCCTCTTTTGGCAAGCCTGCGTGCATTTGTTACTGCTTCAATTGATTCAATTTGCATCCATAGCATACCGAAATTATTCCACCAGTCAGCATACTCAAGACGTTCTCTACCAGCTGAGTCTTTTCTTGCACCTCCACCCCAACTTCTGATACCTTTTTGTGGATAGTAAAACGAATCAACCGCTTCATCCACCGTTGTTTCTAATTCTACCTGCGGGACTTCTATACCTGACGGTCCAAGATCAAGATAGTTTCCAATCAGGTAAGTATTCCGAGTATGTTTAATCCGAAAATTCACAGGAATATCTAACGCATCTGCCATATTGCAGAAGGCAACAAGGCGGTCTTCACTGAAGGCGGAATGTTGACTATCTACAGCAACAAAATCGTAACCACCGTTTTCTACTCTCTCAACAAGACTGTTGCTATCTATCATCATTGAAACTGAAATACCAAAGACATGTTCTCCCTTTGCTATACGCTGCTTCAAATTTACTGTTGACATACCCACTCCTATTCAGTATAAATACATGCTTCTCAATACGATGTGCAAGTATAACGGATTAGTGTATATTCATTGCATTATATCACATTTCAACATTCCATGCCAAAGACATTTGCTACATAATATCCACAATTCACTTGACTTTTTTGTAGGATTCAATATCATGTCAAGTAGAAAGGAGTGATGGAGTCGGTTGAATTCCATCTTGAAACTTATGGAAAATATTAGTCTTGCATCAGGACACGAAATACCCATTTTAGGTTTAGGAACTTGGCAACTAAACGGGAAACAGTGTGAACGTATTATAAAGATCGCAATTGAACTGGGATATACCCATATTGACACAGCATGGATGTACAAGAATCAACGTGAAATTGGTAAAGCATTAGGTGAGATTGGTGCTGAACGGGATAACCTGTTCATTACCTCAAAAATTTGGCATACACATCTGACACGAGATGATGTTCTAAGTCAATTTGAGATATGTATAAATGACCTCCAGATGGACTATGTTGATTTATTGCTGATCCATTGGCCAAGTGAGGCAGTACCATTTGAGGAAACATTTGGTGCATTTAAAGAGATATATGACGATGGAAAAGTCAAGAGTATAGGCATAAGCAACTTTAGTATTCCTCAGGTGAAAGAAGCATCTGAGAAATCTGAGTTACCTATATGCACAAACCAAGTTGAGTATCATGTCCGAAACAATAAAGAAGAATTGAGAAGGTACTGTGTAGAAAATAATATTCCAATTACGGCTCACAGACCCCTCGCAGTAGGTAATCTGGCAGAAGACGATCAGTTAACAGAAATTGGTGACAAACACGGAAAGACAGCTGCACAAGTAGCATTAAGATGGTTGATACAGAAAGGAATAATCACTATTCCAAAGTCCGGATCAGAACCACATTTACGTGAGAATTTGGATATCTTTGATTGGCAATTAACAGATGCAGAAATGCAAGCACTCGAAAATTAGGAGAAAGGAATCATATTAACCTATGAAATTTGGTCTGTTTTATGAACACCAAATACCGCGTCCTTGGGTGGAAGGAGCAGAGCATAAATTATTTCAGGATGCATTAGAACAAGTTGAACTTGCTGACAAACTCGGATTCGACTATATCTGGGAGGTAGAACACCACTTCCTTGAAGAATATTCACACTCTTCCGCACCAGAGGTCTTCCTTGCCGCATGTAGCCAACGAACAAAGCAAATCCGATTAGGCCACGGGATTGTTCTGATGCCACCAGCATATAACCATCCGGCACGAGTCGCTGAACGAATCGCTACCCTCGACTTGGTGTCAAATGGACGAGTCGAGTGGGGAACGGGTGAATCTGCTTCACACATGGAACTCGGTGGGTTCAGAGTTGACCCAAAATGTAAAAGAGAAATGTGGGAAGAATGCACACGTGAAACAGCAAAGATGATGACACAATCACCTTATGCAGGATATGATGGAAAGCATTTTTCGATGCCACCGCGAAATGTGCTACCTAAACCATTACAAACCCCACATCCACCACCATGGGTTGCTTGTTCGAGTAGAGACAGTATACGATTCGCTGCCAGATTCGGATTAGGTGCACTTACTTTTGCATTTATAGATGCTACAGAAGCGACTTTTTGGGTAGAAGAATATTATGAGATCTTTGAAAAAGAATGCACCCCGCTAACACAAAGAGTCAATCCAAACATTGCGATGGTATCCGGTTTTTCTTGTCATGAAAACGAAGAAATTGCACTTGCACGGGGTTTAGATGGTTTACGCTTCTTCCGTTTCGCACTCGCCCACTACTACTATAACGGATCACAAATTCCGGGTGAAACTGATATTTGGCAACTATATAAGCAATCAGAACAAGATCCTGCAGAGGCACGGGCAGGAATCGGCACGCCTGAACAAGTTCATGAACATTTGGAGATAATGGAGAACGCAGGTGTCGACCAAGTGGTATTCATACAACAAGCTGGAATGAATAGACATGAGGATATATGTGAATCCTTAGAACTGTTTGCTGACAAGGTCTTACCTGACTTCAAAGCAAGAGATGCTGAGCATACAGAACGAAAGAATGAACGACTCAAAGATGCAATAAAGGCAGCGGATGAACGCAAACCCGAATTAAAATCACTCAGTGAAATTCCTATTGTGGATTCTTATCCAGTTCTCAAGAAAAAACTTGAGGAAAACGCCACTGAAACGGATGAGCCTGAGATGAATGAAGACGGGAAAAATTTTCTGCTTTCTATAGAGGGTGGAAGTCGAGTGTCAAAGTAATACCATTTCTAATTGATAATATCTCTTTTTTAATGCAGAATACCAAACGCGTATTCTGCCACATTCTGTTAGATTGTGCCGTTCCCCGCTTCAATTCTAAACAGCCGCTAATGAGAGAAGAATTAATAGAAATGGTATAAGAATGCTTGCAGGTGAAGGACGCTTATTATGAAAAATGTCTTAGTTGTTGATGATGACGAAAAAATCTGTTGGGCATTTCAGCAGTTCCTTGAAGGTGAGGGATACAATTCAAGCATCGCGAACAGTGCAGAGGAAGGGATACGGCGAATTGTTTCCGACAAGCCAGATGTTGTGTTACTTGATGTCAAGTTACCCGGAATGAGCGGGTTAGATGCGTTAAAAAAAATAAAGACAGAACACCCCTGGGTGATCGTCGTCATAATGACTGCTTATGATGATGTCGACACAACCATAGAAGCAATGCGGCTACATGCATTCGATTTTGTGCCAAAGCCTATTGACTTAAATGTCGTCAAAGGTGTGCTTGAGCGAGCATTCCGAACACAGTCTGTTAGAAGCACTTTACCTATTGAGACTGAGCATGACCACATCAGCGGGGAAGTTGGACATAGACTCGTTGGTAAAAGCGAACAGATGCGAGAAATATACAAACTTATTGGTGTGATGGCAAGCAATACGACTACTGTATTGATTATAGGTGAAACAGGCACCGGAAAAGACCTCGTCGCACGCGCAATACACGCGGGAAGTGAACGGAAAGATAAACCTTTTGTTCCTGTTGATTGCGGAGCATTACCTGATGAACTTTTGGAGAGTGAACTATTTGGATACGAACCAGGAGCATTCACGGGGGCAAAAACTGACGGTAAACCCGGACGGTTTGAATTAGCAGATGGCGGAACAATTTTTCTTGATGAAGTGGCGAATATGAGCCCTGCTTTGCAAGTAAAACTATTACGCACACTCCAGACACAGGAAATAGAGAGATTAGGCGGAACAAAAACGCTAAAAGTAGATGTACGGGTGTTAGCCGCAACGAACCAAGAGCTTGCCCAAATGGTTGAACTTGGCAAATTTCGTGCTGATCTATATTACCGTTTTAAACGCATCTCAATAAATCTTCCTCCATTGCGCGAACGAAGAGAAGATATCCCCTTACTTGTCACACATTTCTTAAAACTCATCCAAACTGAACTTGGTAAATCAATACGGGGAATATCGGATAAAGGCATGGAACTGATAATGAAATATCCTTGGCACGGAAATGTTAGGGAATTAGAAAACTGCATTAGAAGCGCTGCAGCCCTTTCTCGAACTGATGTGATCCTGCCCGAAGATCTACAAACAGAAATACGGACTGGTCAAAGCATAGACAACTCAAACACATCACATTTAGAAGCATCACTCAAATCAGTTTTACATAAAATGACTAAAGCAGCTATTGCAGAAGGCAGAACGGATATTTACAACGATATAGTAACGCTGTTGGATAAAACGCTGATTGAACTGGCATTGACTGAATGTTCAGATAACTATAGCAAGACCGCTGAATTACTCGGTATCAGTCGCACTACCCTTTCAAAGAAAATAAATCTATATCTTAATGACAAAAATTAACATGCAGTCTAACATACCCCCATTCATCCGAATAGCCCATCGAGGTGCATCAGGAATAGCACCGGAAAATACGCTTGTAGCGTTTAGAAAAGCTATAGAGATCGGTGTGGACGCGATTGAACTCGATCTGCACGGTACTGCCGACAATCAGATCGTTGTGATGCATGATGCTACTTTGGATAGAACAACGAACCTGAAAGGACTCATAAAAGAGACGACGCTGGATAAAATAAAGCAGGCTGATGCAGGATCATGGTTCAGTCCCGAATTTGAAGGGGAACCTGTTCCAACACTTGCAGAAGTACTGACATGGGCTGATAAGAAAACAATTTCAGTCTTAGAAATTAAGAACGCATCAATCACCCAACTCGTTGTAGAAAAAGTCTGTGAGATGGATATGTTGAATCAAGCGATTATCATCTCATTTGATTATTCTGCGATAGAAACCGTTCGTAGTATAGAACCAAGAATCTCAACGGGTTGGTTGATCGGTAGTCACAACGGAAACACTTGTCCAATACAGTTGTGCAATCAACTGAGTTCAATTGGAAGCAGTCTGCTCAACGTGCATCACCAACCTATAACACCAGAATTTACTTATGAAGTCCGGAGACGAGGTATCACGCTATGGTGTTGGACTGTTGACGATATTGATCGCATGCGCGAATTGCAGGCTTACGGTGTTCACGGAATTACATCAAATTTACCAGATTATTTCAGCAAAGTTTAGCAATACTGTAGGAGGTTTTGCATGCGTACTTGTATCATAGTTTTTGCAAAACATCCACTACCAAATCAGGTCAAAACACGCCTAATACCAAAATTATCTGCTGAACAAGCTGCATTATTATATAAAGCATTTTTAACGGATTGGTGTGAATTGTTATCGGAACTATCAAACATAGACCTGATTATTGCATTTACACCTGAAGGAAGCCAACCTGACTTGGAAACAATTATTGGTGATGCTGTCGCATACATACCGCAATCGGGTGATGACCTCGGAGAACGTCTCACTTCAGCAACAAGATGGGGATTAGAAAACGGATATGAAAAGATTATTATCACAGGTTCAGATAGTCCGACATTACCTTTGGCGTATATCTCTGAGGCTCTTGATGCACTGACTTCTTGTGATATTGTGATCGGTCCAAGTGTGGATGGTGGTTATTATCTTATCGGTTTTTCAGAGCAGAACCTAACTACTGTAGTTCCAACTATTTTCCAGGGAATCACTTGGAGTACAAAGGATGTATTTCAGCAGACAATTGAACGTATCCATACAAGCAATGCTAAGCTGCATCTTTTACCTCTGTGGTATGACGTAGATACACCTGAAGATTTAGACTTTTTGCATACACATCTATCAGCAATACGTCTTGCAGAAGGCACTGTGCAGGTAGGTAGAACAGAAAAGATATTAAAAGATTTAATAGAGGAGAATACTTAATGGGAAAATTAGATGGTAAAGTTGCGATTATAACTGGAGGTAACAGAGGTATCGGCAAAGGCATTGCCAAGGGGTTTGCTGCTGAAGGCGCAAGTATGACTATCGCTGCAAGAGATGCCGGGTTACTCACCCAAACAGCAGAAGAGTTACGTGCCAAAGGAGCTAATGTCCTTGCTGTACCTACCGATGTTACAGACGAAGAACAGATCAAAACACTCTTTGAAAGAGCAATGGTTGAATATAATCGTTTGGATATCCTTGTAAATAATGCAGGTGCTTTTGATGGTGGACCTATTGACGAACTATCAACGGAAGCGTGGGATAAAGTCATCAGTGTGAATTTACGTGCACCTTTTCTCTGTACTCGTGAAGCAATGCGCATTATGAAAGCACAAGGGGAAGGCGGACGAATCATTAATGTTGGTAGTATTTCTGCACACAGAGTAAGACCTAATAGTGCTCCCTACAGTTCAAGTAAATTCGGAATTTGGGGTTTGACGCAAGTGACAGCATTGGAAGGTAGACCACACGGAATCACCGCAAGTTGCTTACAACCCGGTAATACGTATGTAGAACGGGTTCAGAACCGACCACAACCACCAAGTGAACCGATGATGGATGTGGACGACCTCGCACAAGCAGCTGTCCTAATGGCAACTTTACCACCGAATATGAACATGTTAGAAGCAACAGTATTGCCAGTGGAACAACTCTATATTGGACGAGGGTAGTGTTGTTGTAAACCCTATAATTGCATGCCTAACATACCAATTTTAATTGTTTTTATTCCATTCCTGCGTAGGTCGGGTAGAGGCACGAAACCCGACAGGATAGCCACAATCAATACATGTCCAAATCAACACCGAATGCGCGTTTGGCATTGACAGGTTTTGTGCCTCTACCCGACCTACGAAAATGGTATTAAATACTTACACATAGCTTAGAGAGTTAAGGAACATTAAAATGATCCAACAGATTGAAATAACTTTACCAGAATACGCTCGCGGTTTTCATCTTATCACTGATGAAATTATGAAGTCACTTGCCGATATGCCGAAATCAGGAATTCTCCACCTGTTCATTAAGCACACCTCAGCAGGATTAACTATCAATGAAAATGCAGACCTGACTGTGCGTGTAGACTTTGCGAATAGTTTTGATCGTCTCATCAAGGAACGTGAACCTTACTATAAACACACAATAGAAGGCGATGACGATATGCCAGCACATATCAAAGCATCTCTCGTCGGATTTTCGGTTACTATCCCAATTTCTGACCATCGCCTGAATTTAGGTGTGTGGCAAGGAATATATCTATGCGAATTCCGCAATCAAGGAGGAAAACGGAACCTTACAGCAACGATTTATTCATAGCATTCTGAGAAAGAATTGCAATATATACCCACTCTACACCCATGAGGATTTCAACTCATGCACTTTCAACGATGCAAGTGTAGCAGAACCACCCTCAGCATAGATACCGATATCGGCGTTTTCTAAGTCCGGTAAGAAGTATGAAGTCATTGAGAGCGCACCCGCATTTCCGAATGCTTCAATTGAAATCCGATCTACCAAAATCTGTAACTGTATCTTACCGTCTTTTGGTGTAAGGGGACCGCTTCTTTCAAGGAATGTCAATTGATTTTCTGCAACATTATAACGGACATCTTGACCCCGAATATTAAAGCCTACAGCTGACGCATCATTAAGTTCTATTTCCGCACGAATGTCAAACAACTCACCCGTTAAACCAGCGAGTAGGTTTTCATCAGGATTTAAAGTGACTCTGCTCCATGCATGCGTGTAGTCATGAATATTCTCTATTTCAGCAACAGGTTCGCGATGTAAACGAATACCATCATCCGTTGTGTGAAGTGTCAGCACACAAGGGAAACTCATCTGTTGATTAAACGGCATTTCGGGAGGATTACTGCCATTCATCCAGGCAATCTGAATTCGACGACCATCTGATTCAGGAATATCGCTCCAGGTCTGTGCAGCGTAGAAGTTTCTACCGTAGTCTGCGCGCTGTGATTCCCCATCTGGTGTGAAGGTTTTACCATCAAATTCACCTACATAATATTTACCACCAGCACCCCAGAAGACATATTTGGTATTATCTGGATCGCCATCAACTGCCAGTTCAAAGATGTCGGGACATTCTCCATCAGGAATCTTTATATCAGAGAGGTGTTCCCACTCCTTTAGGTCTGTCGAACCAAAGAATGTAAAATCATTTCCATCAAGAAAGAGTGTCATCACCCACTTTTGTGATGGTTCGTGCCAAATCACCTTCGGGTCTCGATTGCTTGCGACAATATGATCAATTACAGGATTTCCTTCATATTTTGTCCAACTTCGTCCACGGTCGTTACTGTAAGCGATGCTCTGTGTGAATGGCACTTTTTCTGGAGCATGGCTACCCGCAGATGTATAAAAAGCTACAAGCACTGCTTCATCCCCTGTCTGGAAGCCAGCACTGTTTTTCCAATCTACAACACCTGATCCTGAAAAAATAGTACCAAGTTCGTCGGGATGTATAGCGTGAGGCAACTGTTTCCAGTGGACAAGGTCAGGACTGACGGCATGTCCCCATGTCATGTTACCCCAGTTGATACCGAACGGGTTGTGTTGAAAAAAGAGATGGTATTCTCCTTTGTAAAATATTAGTCCGTTTGGATCGTTTGTCCAGTTCGTTTTCGGTGTGAAGTGATATTGTGGACGATATGTTTCATGATAAGCTGTTTGTATCATTGAATGTTCCTTCCCAATATAGATTGTGCAATTGGATAGACTCTTAAGTCTTGGATATAAGAACGTGAGAATTCGGTTCCTATTCAGTCTTGTTAATTGTCATTCTATACATGTTTCTTTATTTTGTCAAGAAAGTCTGTTTGAGTGCAAAGAAATTTAAGGTACAGACAACAGTCAGAGATTCGCGGATCGTTCCTATAGTCCTATTTCATAACATAAGTTTTTGATGTAAAAAAGTAAAACTTTTTGTACAATTATGCACCCGAAATAGCATTTCACGCGTCACTATATGATAAAATGAATTGATGGGGATAATTCTCTCACGGAGATAAATGATGAAAAACGTTGACATTGAACTGATTAATCGCACCCTTGAAGGTGATGACAATGCGTTCTCTGAGTTAGTGAAGAAATATCAAAAGCAGGTACACGCCCTTGCATGGCGTAAGGTCGGTGATTTTCATATTGCTGAGGATATTACGCAAGATACATTCCTTAAAGCATATCAAAGACTTCACACGCTTAAAGATCCGCATCAGTTTTCTGGATGGTTGTATGTGATCGCAACACGTCAATGTCTCGCTTGGTTTCGCAATAAAGGTCTGCAGAAAAAAGTTTTGGAAAACATTGAGACAGAACCAACAAACAGGGATAGTTATTCTCAACATATTATTCAAGAAAAAACAGAAACTGCGGATCTGGCAAAAAGAGAAGTCGTCAAGAAATTGCTTGAGACCTTGAAGGAGAGTGAGCGAACTGTCATCACACTTCATTACTTTGGGGACATGACCTGTGAGGAGATGAGTAAGTTTTTAGGTGTGTCTGCAAATACAATAAAGAGTAGACTCCGTCGTGCACGCAATCGTTTGAAAAAGGAGGAACCAATGATCCGCGAAGCAATCAGTAACTTCCAAATTTCACCGACATTAACAGAAAATGTCATGAAAAAAATCACACATACCAAACCGGTTACATCTTCTACCAGCAGACCTATGATTCCATGGGGAGTCGCTGTAACCAGTGTTGTGTTTATTGCACTGATGATTGGAATAGGAAGCCAGTACTTTGCACATTTCCAAAGACCTTATAGTTTGGAGTCACAAACTGAGATGGAGGTTGAACTTGTTGATGCCGCTATTGTTAAAGAGGTAGAGTCAATAAACAGTGTGCGAAACCCATCGGGTGTTATTTCCGATACTGAGGGTAAAAGTAATGGTGATGGAGAAAATGCCAATCAAGTATCAGCAGATCAAGGAGATTATACACGGTGGAATTTGCCTGAAGGTGCAAAGAGGCGGCTTGGGAGAGGTGAGGTGACTGATACGCAGATATCACCTGATGGTAAACGGTTCGCAGTTGCCGGTTCCATAGGTGTTTGGCTCTATAGTGTTAACACAGGTAGTGAGATTGCCCTTCTTTCAGGACACAAAGAGAAAAATGTGCATACTATTCCACGCGTTATATTTTCTCCTGACAGTAAAAAAATCGCAACCAGTGGATATGATAATACGATCCGAATTTGGAACGCTGAGACTGGCAAAATGGATATCTCAATTGATATGCCTAAAGGTCCTGCCAGGTTATTTAGATTTCCTACAGATGGTAGATGGTCAACCCACGTTATACCAACTGACCAAATCGTCCATGTAGGTGATTATTTCGATTATTTCAATGACAATAAAACTGGGTCAATACAGATTACACCTGGTGGTGCCCTAAAATCACTTAGATTCTTACCTGATAGCAAAACTCTGATGATACAGAATTTGAGGGGGACAATATGGTTGTGGAACATTGATACAGAGAAAGAATTGGCTACATTTAGTCCAGAACTACCAGAACCTAAACTTGATGAATATAAGAAGTGGCTACGTTTGCATAAACTACCCAACCCAGAAAAATGGCATCTTGAAACAGATGCTTTTGTCAATATGGTAAACGGTATTGATGTTAAATTTGCATTTGCAGTTGGAGACAAATACGGCACAATAAGTATACGAGATAGTCAAACTGACGAGGAGATTCTTACTCTTAAACCATCAAAGGCATCTACAGAGAAAATGGATAACAACTTGACTGCACCTATTCAAGACCGAGTGCGTCGTCCAGGTACATTACGTTCAACCCCAAATACAATCCCATCAGACTGGGTGAAGTGGATCAGTAAACTCAAGTTTTCTCCAGATGGTAAAACGCTCGTTAGTTGGAGTGACTATAGGAAGCCATATCTACTGAATACTGGAATGTCTTGGGTTCAGGGTCCAACTGAGATTTGGAATGTAATAACAGGTGAACGGATTGGTACGCTTCCTCTATTTGAATCGCGACGTTCGGATGGAGACGTAGAGTTTTCAGGTGATGGCAAGACCTTAGCGATCACAGGTAAAGGAGGTTGTTCAATATGGGATATAGTAGCGCGGCGCGAAATTGGTTCATTTTCAGGAGATATGGACATAAAGTTTTCAGGCGATGGAAAATCTTTTGCCCTTATAGAAAGTGAGCATATTGAAATATGGGATATTCTCACACAACATAAAATCGCCTCAATTGATACGGATGCAGAGAGTATTATGCTTGAACCAGAAATCACACAGTGGAATATGGAGCCTGGGAAAACTGTCTTTTCCGCGATTTCAGATGATGGTTCAATTCTTGCTGTAATGAATAGAGATGGTTCTGTAAAAATATGGCAACCGCGAATTAGTACACAACTTAAAACACTCACTACAGGTTTTACAAAGCAATTCACAGCGTTCGCATTTGCCAATCACAGTAACACACTTGTAAGTGGTGATAGTGTGGGTAATATCAACATCTGGGATTTAAACACAGGTTCGGAACAAGCAATACCTACATCAAATAAAGATAAACCAATTGGGGGATTAGCCTTCGCAACTGACGACACGACCCTCACCAGTGAGTGTGATGGGATAATTGAAGTATGGAATGTGAACACTCGAAAACAAGTAAAGAGTCACATCATCTTAGATGCAGCTGGGTACGGTAGAACCAAGATGTCAACGACTTTTAAATCCTCATATATTCTTTTCCCCCATGGATTAACAGTTTTAACCTCTGAAGGAGGAAGAATTGTTGCATTTAGCGATTTTCGACATGGCGATGAAGGAGGGATTAAGGTTTGGGATGTTTCTACAGGCGAACACTTGTGCACAATCGATGAACCGCCTCTTGGTGATATTATAATTGCATTTTCCCGTGATGGTAAGACAATTGCGACTGGTGATTGGGAGGTAGTATATTTGTGGGATGTGCATACTGGTGAAAGACTCGCAACTTTAAAAATGTCTAAGAAACAGAAGTTTTCAAGAGCGGTATATGCTGGCGCGTTCACGCAAGATGGAAATATATTTGCTGTCGGTGGAGACAGCAACGAAAGAGCTATTTTCTTATGGAATATTGCGACACAAGAACACATTGCGACCCTGAAAGGACATGAGCATGCTATTTCACAATTGGAATTTTCACCCAATGACAAAATTCTTGCCAGTGGAGATGCAAGTGGAACAATTCGTTTGTGGGATGTGTCCAATGCTGAATCTTTAGCAACATTTTATTCTTCTGGAGGATCCGTTAGCAATTTAGTGTTCTCACCCGACGGTACTACACTTGCAAGTACTACTGGTGGCAGTTCTTCACATAGTCCAGTGGGAACAATATTTCTCTGGGACGTGCCAATTAGATAGACTTCAATTGGAACTTCTTTACTGACTTTCCTGACAATATTCTATACACAACTTCACAAATTACTTTCCAATCTATAAGGTTATTTATGCCATTTCTATAGATTATTGGCTCATTAGGCTGTTATAATGGTAACGAGTTGTGCTAAATAACTTTTAGTAAACTAATGATTCACAAATGAATGGCGTTTTGTTATTATTCTCATGAGTTGATTCATTCTTTAGTCCCGTATGAAGTTAAAATAATTAAACGGGTGATAACCCAACATACCGCAAGAGGCTTTCTGAACCACCTATGAACTGTTCCATAAATGCCATGACCCGTTGTTGAAGGTTCTCCCATTCATCAGTGAGACGGTGTAAATGTAAAATAGCTTGTCGCGCTTGTCTCCATAGTTTTTCAATCGGGTTTGTCCAAGGCGCATAGGTCGGTAGTTGTACTATCTCTATTGGTAGCTTAGGCAGTTTTTCTATTTTTGAATTACCTTTCTCCCAACTCGGTGGGAGGGGTTTATCAAACGCCGAGTTTTGTGGCAAAAGTGCTTCCAAGAGACGCACATGGAGGTGAATAGGGCGATTATCTTGGATCATATAAATGTGTTTAGCATGAGGGTATCGCTCACAAACTTCTGTGTAAAACGCATGAGTTGCTAACACGGTGGCCTTCTCTACTTGCTGGTAAACGACATCGCCAGTGTGTGGGTTCAGGGCGCCGATCCCGACGCAGACCTGATCCGAACCCAAACCCTGATGTGCCAAAGGTTTTTTCGTACCACGCTGCGTCCAATCCTTGGCTATGGTGGGGCGTCGGTGAAAAGAAAACTCGTCTTGGTAGAGCGCAACATGGGTATCACGGTTTTGCTCCACTATTTCTAATGACTGTTTGACATATTGCATTTTTTGCTCATAGGCAGCATCAGGACTATGGATATAAGCTCTACCACGCTTGTAGCTAAGACCGTATCGTGAGAGAATCTGACGCACACCCTGCAAAGTCAGGTCATTAAGCCAGGATATTGATACTCTGATCTCTTTTAGCGTCCAGCGCGTCTGATGTCCCGAGGTGGGGGCTGGTGGTCTGCCCACAAGGGTTCGCAGCTCATTTTCAGCGTCTTCTTCAGACATCGGCGCATACGAAGGTTTTCTGCCTCTGCCCGGTTTCTGATAGAGGCCTTGGATACCTTGCTCGCGAAAACGGCGCAACCAGTCATAGACAGTATCGGGTTTTCGTTTTTTCAACAGACCATTTAGTGCTACATTATGCGGGGACATACCTGAGCCGATCTTCAAGATTGCAGCGGCACGCTCGCGTATATAAGATTGTTTCCCATTATCGCGAAGTTTGTGAAGGGCGTCTTGTTGTTCATCAGTGAGGTCAAGAACGTGTCGTTTTGCCATAATAGTGTTCCTCCTTGATGAACATTATAGCACATTTTTAGAAATACCTGATTTATTTTTTTAACTTCATTAGGGACGATATGTTTATAGAAAACGCTGTCGCCACCCCTCTTGAGTTCCGTAGGAACGGCATATTTATTGTTGATGTCCTTATAAACATATCGTCCCAAATGAAGTTAAAATAATAAATTAGGTAATTGCGACCCCGACACGGTAGGTGCGGTTTCCTAACCAATGCAGAATACCAAACGCGTATTCTGCCGGATTCTACAAGCAACTGTAAATTACCCGATTAAATTTTTAAACTTCATAAAGTTTGTGCTACAAAAAAGAGACTTATTTAATTTGAAATTGTATTAGTTTTCAATATTTTCAATAGTTCATTGAAATTCCCAAAACACACTTCCGCGTCTTCCTTGTTCTCCGCGTAATCCGCGATTCAGACAAAAAAGGTGACAATTACTCTACACACCCTGTACTGATGTTTTAAGTCACAGGTTATCTCGTGTTAGGATGATATTCTGAAGACCCAAAAATATCTCAATTTGTGGTTTGCAAAACATAAGCAGATTGTCCTCATGAATGACTAATTTGCACTCGATTTTCTCGTGCTTCTATAGAGAATTTAAACCCTAACTCATGCAAAATCTGACGCATCGTATTGAGTTATGGATTTCCTTTTTCAGATAGAATCTTGTATAGTCTTTCATCAGTAAGACTAATCCGTTTAGCCAATTTAGGCACATCTCCTTGTGCTTTTGCAACATCTCTGACCGCAAGTAAGAAAGCATCTATATCCTCGTTTTTCTCAAAATCCTCAAGTGCAACGGAAAGATATATCTTAGCATCCTCAGGATCACGTAGTTGTTCAAGATGATAATCTCTAAATTTCCTATAGTTGTACATTTTATCTCTCACTTGAATTATGTTCTCTCGAATCCTCCCATCTGAGCATCTCTATCCCCTCAACGAAACATTCGGAGAACACACAAACTTTGCAACAATGTCCATTATTGGCGAAGGTATTGATAGATCTAATACTCAATAAAATTAACGACCTTCCAAATCCCATCAACCTCTTCTGTTGTTATCACTACTTTTTTAGTATGTGTTGTCGACCCACCTTTATCCTTGATTGTCAATTGATAATTGAACGACACAAGCGTTATGTCTTCAACTTCATTTGTAGTTTCTTTGCCAATCTGTTTATATGTTAAATTTGGCATTTCTTGAACAGTATCGTTGGGATTACGGACTTCCTCAAGGCGCGTGATTTCTTTTTCTAATATATCTGATGCTAAGCCAGAACTCAACTGGAGAGCTGCTTCCTGATTGACGCGTTTGTAGTAATTGTAGACAAAGTCTTCTGCGACTGCTTGGGGGTTATTCCTATTTGAACATGCCATCAAGATCAGGAATGGAAGGAAAAGATATGTCGGTTTCATGGATGATCTACTATTCTGTTCGTATCAACGCAACATTAAAGATGGGACGTTCATAGTCGTGTGCAGGTCGATTCACAATATCTCCCAATGCCCACAATGCTGAGGAGCTCCCACCATCAAAATTGATAGCATGTTTGATGCCTATCTCACTGAAAAATCCAGCCATGTCATGGAGCGTCATACCCATACTGTGTCCTGGACGCCTACCATCAACAACAATCAGAAAGAGTTTATCATCATTGAATCCCAAAGCACTCCTCGGGTGTCGTTGGTTAGCATTACTATGACTATAAGCACTTCGTCCCCTGGAACGCTCAAACTGAACTAATTCAGGTTCAATTTTCCCGTTTCTTAATATCCTTAAGTTACCACCGATGCCATTCTGAACTGTTTGCCATTTCTCAGGTGTAAGCGCAATTTCCAATATACCAGTTGTCTCTTTTTTCAGTTTTTCATACCACTTACGTCCCCAACTTGGTGCTATTGATAGCACAACACCATCAGATGGAATACGACTGCTGCCTCGCGGGTTCACAGAAGTAACAACAAAACGACTTGAATACTTACCAGTGAGAGGGAGTGTGAGTTTCTGCAGCGTGAATTCATAACATCGCCGCGTTAATGTAGAATTACCAAAACGGGGTGTATATACAACAACTGGACAGTAAGAATCACAGATTTGATTGATCGCCTCAATCTCAAGTGTCTCTTTACCGATACGAATCGTCCCATTTAATTGCACAGCATCCAAAAGGAAATCGCCATCTGGTGCGACACCAAAACTCGTTTCACCCCATGGTGAAGGTGGAGAATAGCCCCATCTGTCCATTAATTTGGGTATACTAACAAGTTCTCCCTCTTGGATATGTAGGTTAAAAATCATACCGCCTCGTCCATAACTATCCTCACGGATACCGAAACTTCCGTTAACACCTGCGAGCGGTTTTATTCCTTTTCTTTTTAGCCGGCGCGTAACACTCGAGACAGTCTCGCGTCTGAGAATTTGAGAATTTGACAATGCTACATCAAAACTAAGTGAATTCACATTACGTTCCATTTCGGCGACATATACTGTAGCGTTTCTTGTCCATTTATAGCGGTATAAACTGAACCCTTTAGGCCAATACTTAGAATAAAGTGCCCGCTTCTCTAAAACCGATTTTGATCGTCTATTATTTTGATTCTTATTACTTAGTATTTTTGGTCTCGGAGGGGTTTCTTTTATTGCTACATTTGGAATAGGGGGTTGTACCATCTCTTTTTGCAAAACACGTATAGCATTAATCGCCAAAATGAAAAAAAGAAGGAGACCGCAAAGAGCGAGTAACTTAGGTAAAGGGTTCCGGTGTTTTTGTTCATTGTGCATAAGAATACCCTACATAGTTAGCCGAAATGTTATTTCTTTGATGTATATTACACTATGCTCTGGTTACAGAATTTGTAAAGAAGGCTGAATGATAGGACAGTTTTGCTGGATTGTTTCTACTATTATATCTGAAATATCGTATAAATGCAAAGAGTTTAAAGATTTGTCGGGATTATTTTATGTCGATATTTTGGTTAGTGTTCTGTCAATACTCAAATGATGAGTAGGTCCGTTCGTATGGACGGGGTTTCCCTGTCCGTTATACTAATCATTTATGACTTTACAAAGCCCTAGGATATGTCAATACTTAAATGATGAGTAGGTCCGTTCGTAGGGACGGGGTTTCCCTGTCCGTTATACTAATCATTTATGACTTTACAAAGCCCTAGGATATGTCAATACTTAAATGAGGAGTAGGTCCGTTCGTAGGGACGGGGTTTCCCTGTCCGTTATACTAATCATTTATGACTTTACAAAGCCCTAGGATATGTCAATACTCAAATGAGGAGTAGGTCCGTTCGTAGGGACGGGGTTTCCCCGTCCGTTATACAAATGATTTATGACTTTACAAAGCCCTAGGATATGTCAATACTCAAATGAGGAGTAGGTCCGTTCGTAGGGACGGGGTTTCCCCGTCCGATATACAAATGATTTATGACTTTACAAAGCCCTAGGATATGTCAATACTCAAATGAGGAGTAGGTCCGTTCGTAGGGACGGGGTTTCCCCGTCCGATATACAAATCATTTATGACTTGACAAAGCATTAGTAGATATCACCTATTCAGATGGATCAGATTTAGTAATTTTGATCTTTATTTCACCCGGTTTAACATAGCCGAATCTCTTCCGTACAAGACGTTCCTTAGTTAATTTGTCGTTCTTTAACAATTCAATACGATGTTTACGTCTATCACGTTCGTCCTCTAATTGCTTAATCTCCGCTTGAAATCCCTGCTCAACAATTTGCGCATGCTTCCAATCTTTGTATCCATTCATGAATTGTCTGACGCTAACTATCAGAAGTGCCAATGCAATGACAAGTAAGATTACACGAAAAATACGCATAAAACCGGGTCCCATGAAGGTCTATTCAGACAGCAAAACTGCCCGAATACAATTATCAAGAATTATTATAGCATTTCTAATTGAAAATGTCTCTTTTTTGTAGCACAAACTTTCAGTTTGTGTCCTGAAGAATAACTACCATACTAACCGCCTAATGAGACAATAATTTTTAGAAATGGTATTAGAAGTCAGCCAAATTATAAAAGACTTTCTTCCCTGCAAAGATAGCACTGTCACCGAGTTCTTCTTCTATACGAAGCAGTTGGTTATATTTACAGACACGGTCAGTTCGGGATAATGAACCGGTCTTTATCTGTCCAGAATTCGTAGCAACAACCAAATCAGAAATCGTAGTATCCTCAGTTTCGCCTGATCTGTGCGAAACAACAGCAGTATAGTTATAACGACGCGCAAGTTCAATCGCATCAAGGGTTTCAGTCAAAGTACCGATCTGATTGACTTTGATAAGTATGGAATTTCCAATTTCACCATCAATACCTTGTTGTAGACGTGTCGTATTTGTAACAAACAGATCATCACCTACAAGTTGAACTTTATCTCCGATCGCCTCAGTTAGTTTTTTCCAGCCATCCCAATCGTTTTCATCCATTCCATCTTCAATGGAGACAATCGGATATTTTTCGCAAAGCTGAGTATAGAATTCTACCATTTCTTCTGGCGATTTTTTGGGGTGTTCTTCCGCATCCAATATATATGTGCTTGTTTCACTATTGTAGAACTCACTTGAGGCAGCATCTAATGCTAAAAGTACATCTTCACCAGGTACATAATTAGCGCGCTCAATTGCCTCAATTATCACAGAAATAGCTTCCTCATTTGAACTCAAATCAGGTGCAAATCCACCTTCGTCTCCGACAGCAGTGTTGCATTTTCGCGCTTGCAATACTGCTTTAAGACTGTGAAAAATCTCAGCACCTATACGGAGTGCTTCAGCGAAACTCCTTGCCCCCGCAGGCATTACCATAAATTCTTGGATATCAACGTTGTTATCGGCATGCGAACCACCATTCAAGATGTTCATCATCGGCAGCGGTAGTTCTTTGGCGTTTGCGCCTCCGATATAACGAAATAGAGGCAAACCGAGCTCATCTGCAGCAGCTTTCGCGACAGCAAGGGAAACGCCCAGGATTGCGTTTGCCCCAAGATTACTCTTGTTTTCAGTTCCATCAAGTTTGCACATTATAGAGTCTATTTCATTCTGTGCAAATACATCCTGTCCTACAAGTGAACTGGCAATGACCACGTTGACATTATCAACAGCCTTAAGAACACCTTTACCAAGGTACCGATCCGAATCCTTATCGCGTAGTTCTACCGCTTCATGTTCACCAGTAGATGCCCCTGAGGGTACTGCAGCGCGTCCGAACGCACCTGACGCTAAATTAACGTCTACTTCAATCGTCGGGTTACCTCGTGAATCAAGGATTTCACGGGCATTAAGAAATATTATTTCTGACAAGTTGTTTCTCCTTACGAAACTGTGTAGTGCTTTCTTGATGCGAGCATTTATGAACCGCATCTGTTTTATTCTTCAATTACCACATCAGACAGTAGATATGCTGAAGCTAAAAACACAAGACTTGAAACAATCAACATATATAACCAGAAAGATTCTTCCAATCCTCCAGTCGCTAAAATAGAAACGGTACACTTCGCACCACTCATAATAATAGGTATCACCAATGGAAGCAGAATAACAGACAAGAGACTTTCACCACCACTTGTAGTTGTTGACATCCCTGCTAACAGCACGCCAACAGCACAGAACCCAAGAGTACCAATACTCAGTATACCTATGACTTTTAGCAGCATACCTATAGTTACCGCATTGAACAATTCAAAGAATTGAAGTGCAATGGGTGTAATTATAATTTCCAGAATCAGGAGTAAAACCACATTGCAAATTACCTTTGATAAATAAACATTGCTTGCGTCAACACCAGTAAGCCTTATACCGTGCAAAGCACCATGTGTCCGTTCTAATGAAAAAGACCTATTCAAAGTGATGATACCTGCAAATACAAAAGTTGCCCAAAGGACACTTGCAACTAATTTGCCGCGATCACTGTTTTCGGTTGGGAAGACTTGTCCATAAGCAAAAGCAAATATAAGAACAACAAGTATACTAAAAACGAATATTAACGCCAACGTTTCTTTTGAGCGAAATTGTAGTCTAAAGTCTTTACGAGTCAACGCAGCAATCTGTCTGAGTGCCTTCATGTTTATCTCAATTTATGGCAGATTCTCTCAACCTTTCCTGATACGTCTGTATTAGCTCCGCTTCCGTAATATCTTCTTTCGTTTTGCTTTCTTCTAATGCTCCATCTATCATAAGGTGAAATCGCGTTCCTATTTCATAACCTAATTCTGTATTATGTGTGGTAATGAGAATGCCTTTACCTTCATCTTTTTCTTTCGCAATGCGGTCAATAACAAACTGCTTTGCAGATGTATCAAGTCCCGAAAAGGGTTCATCAAATAACAGAATTGAAGGATTATGTAAAAGGGATCTGGCAATCATAAAACGTTGTGTCATGCCGCGCGAAAATATGTGGAGTGGTTCATGGATAAAGCGGTTTAACCCGACTTCATTAAGAAGGGTTTTACAGCGCATCTCTAAGTTCTTGACACCATACATCATACCGAAGAACCTAAGATTCTCATACGGTGTAAATGCAGGATATGCTAAATGTTCATGGATTACGACTCCCATTAGGTGTCGCACTTTTGCGTATTCTGCGATCGCGTCCGTTCCTTCAATATCAAGCTTCCCTGATGATGGACGGAGGAGTGTCGCCAGAATCTTAATTAGGGTCGTCTTGCCAGCACCGTTTGGACCGAAAATGGAAACGACTTCTCCAGCATTTATCTCCAGTGAAACATTATTAACTATTTTACGGTGTCCAAATTGCTTTGAAATCTGGGAGGCAGTAAGAGACATATTATCTGGCAGAGAGGACTATTGTCGTTACAAAAAGAAAGGGCAGGTCATCAAACCTGCCCTTACCACTAACCATTACATCATGCGTTGGATTATAGAGGCACCCTGTTCGGGAGAAACACCAACAGGTTGATGCACCATAGGACCATTCTCCAAGACAGGTTCCATCTGATCCAGAGAGGGACGACTTGTGTCGTGATAGAACAAACCAAGCTGGGTTTCATGACCAGTTTTAATCGCTTGTTCAAGTGCTGCGGCTTTATCACTTGTGTCATGGTTTTCAAGAGCGTTAACGCGTTCTTTCCAATAATCATAGATTTCATCACCTTTCCACGTAATACAAGGACTGATGACATCAATAAATGCAAACCCTTTATGCCTCATCCCTTCATACATCAATTCAGCGAGTTCTGCGCCAATAGAACTGAATGCTCTTGCGACAAAAGTTGCACCACCGACAATTGCCATAGCAACCGGATTAAGTGGCGTTTCAAGATTACCAAAAGGCGTGCTATATGTCACTTCACCAACTTGAGTTGTCGGTGATGCTTGTCCAACTGTCAAACCGTACGTCTCATTATTCATCACAATGTAAAGCAGGTCAACATTTTTCCGCATTGTATGAAGGAAATGATTCCCACCGATTCCATATCCATCTCCATCGCCACCAGTGACAACAACGTTAAGGTCGTGATTAGCAAATTTGGCTCCTGTTGCTACTGGGAGTGCACGTCCATGCAGTGTATGCATTCCGTAAGTATTGATGAAACCCGGTAGATTGGAGGAACATCCAATTCCACTCACAGTAAGATGATCGTGCTGTCCCTTGTCAAGTTTCACATAAGCATTTTGCAATGCCTTTAGTACCCCGAAATCACCGCAACCGGGACACCAATCGGGGTTTGTACTTCTATAATCTCTCGCCGTAGGAGCACCCTTAATAGGTCTTTCTTTTTTCGCCATCTGATTCATCCTCCTTTTTCAAACAACAATTTCCTGGTATGGTACATAAAGTTCTGACTTACCGATTAATAACTCACGGGTTCCTTCTACGATATGGTGTGGCATAAATGGTTCACCATCGTATTTTCGGATATGTCCATTTGCCTTAAAACCAGTTTCTCCACGCAAGAATCTCGCAAACTGACCAGTATAATTACATTCAACAATAATCGCGTATCTTGTTTTCTCCAAAACCTCGTTTACAACATCTTCATCCATCGGGTAAAGCCATTTGAATTGTATATGATTTGTTGCTATACCCTCTTCGGCTAACAGTTCCACGGCTTCTGCAATCACTCCATGCGTGGAACCCCATCCAATGAGTGTCACCTCCGCATCTTCAGGGCCCTCAAGCGTTGGCGGTGGAAGCTCTTTTACAATACCTTCCATCTTCCGCTGACGTTTCTCCATGATGTCACGCCGTTTGTGCGGATTAGTAAATTCATCACTAATAAGTCCACCATCTTCTTCGTGGTCATCAGTTGCGACAACATGCATGTGTCCAGGTGTACCAGGAAGTGCTCTCGGTGAAATTCCACTGTCTGTAATTTCGTATCGCAAATACTCACCTTCACTGGGGCCAAGTTCAGTAATCAATTCCCCACGATCTATTTCCTGATCCCACTTGATTTCATCCGGATCAAAGGTTGTATACCCCTCACCGATCATTAAATCTGATAGCACCATACCGGGGCACTGATATTTATCAACAAGATTGAAAAGTTCAGGGATAGTATTGAATCCATCAAGCATTCCAGTTGGTGCAACAACGATTTTTGGAAAATCACCTTGACTGGCACCAAGGACCTGCCAAAGGTCACCTTGCTCCGTTTTTGTAGGCAAACCTGTAGAGGGACCACCTCGTTGGACATTAATAACAACGATGGGGATCTCCATCATGGCTGCACTCCCAATCGCCTCAGACATGAGTGCAAATCCGCCGCCAGACGTGGCACACATTGCACGACAACCAGCATGAGCGGCACCGATGACCATGTTTATGACGCTGATTTCATCTTCACATTGACGCACCATAATGTTGAGGTCCCGCGCGTTTCCCGCCATCCACTTTAGCACACCCGTTGAAGGACTCATCGGATAAGCAGCATAGAACTTAACACCTGCTGCAGCACCCCCCATTGCCATCAACTCGTTCCCTTGACCGAAAGCAAGAGCCCGTTCCTGCTTGATTAGTTTTGTATCAAACTGCTTGAAGTGTTTAGCTGCGTGTTCATATCCCGCGGTGGCAACTCCGATATTTGCGTCTACAATTTCCTGTCCTTTACGTTTAAGAAGTGCTTTGATTAAGACATCTTCAAGCATCTTTAAATCTGCATCAACGAGCTGCAGTGCAGCCCCAAGCAAGCAGGTATTCAAACAAGTTCTTTGTAGTTTTCTATCTTCAATTCCTTGAGAGAATTCTTTGTAGGGAATGGGACACAATTGGATATCGTCTCGTTCAGGGGACTGTTTTTTGACATCATCGCTGTTATAGACAATCGCACCACCGGGTCTGACATGTGGTATATGCTTCTCTAAACTGTTTCTATCAAGGGCAATAATAAGGTCAATCTCGTCACCGTGGTTGGTAACTGGTTCTGAACTGATTCGGATGGTAAGGAAGGTATGGCCACCTCTGATTAGGGATTGATATGCACTATAGGCAAAAGCATGGAATCCGTTCCGAGCACACAACTGACTTAAATTCTTGCCTGCTGTAGCGATGCCTTGACCGGGTGCTCCACCAATGGCGACTACAAAATCAAACTTTGCCATCTTGACTCCTTTCTAAATGTAGAAAAATACTTTCAGTTTATAAAATATGTAATATTTCCCACCTTCTTGTTAAGGTCTATAATATTTCTTTTACACATTACTAATAATCTTCTTTTTGTAATTATACCATAATCACATCTCGTTTTCAAGTATTAATTTTATTCAAAGTGTATAAGGTTTTCAGCAAAACTTGAGCGGAAAGCGTGTAGATTCATCATGATTATACCATTTCTAATTGATAATGTCTCTTTTTAATGCAGAATACCAAACGCGTATTCTGCCACATTCTGTTAGATTGTGCCATTCCCCGCTTCATTTCTAAACAGCCAGTAATGAGAGAAAAATTAATAGAAATGGTATTATATGAAAGATATCAATAAGGTCAGTAAATTCTATATCCCCATTCCACCGATCATTGTATTCCTGTTTAGATTAAGTGATGACTTATCCCACTGGGCAAGTATAAGTTGTCGTGGAAGTTTTCCATCGTCCCAATAATACTCAAGTACATCCTGTCTGTGATAGTCCTTGAGCAAGGAAACAAGCGTTGTGGAAAATCCCATAGGTGAGATTAGAAAAGATAAAAGTGGACGAGAGATGCGACTGTAACCCAGAAGTTGTGAAAGGTGTGATAATGAGAGTGTAGTGTTTTTGCATTCAATAGCAATCTGCTTAACACCACCAATGTCAGAGATTCTACCTCGTGCCGTTATCAGACCTAACAAATATGCTACATCTGCGTCAATGTAGTCTATATCTTCGATTAAACTCACTGATTAAGTCCGTTTAGTTTAGATTTGCTGTTTCTGCTGGTTTTTGAAAAATCAAGATAAATTCATGCACTTTATTGACACGAAAAACGCTTGGATATCCTAAAGGTCTTAAATTGTTATATTCTTGCGATCTGTCCCATATAACCGTGTCGTCAAAAATAAAACCTATCTCAACCATCAACTCTGCAATATCTAAATGGTAAGGATAGAATCGATTCTTTTTTCGTATATCCATCACTATTACACAACAATAACTTTTAGGTTTCATCACGTTATAAACTTGGTAAAATATCTTTTGAAGTTCTATTAAGAACTTCTCGTAATCTCGTATTTTACCTAAATCTGCTTCTGTGTCTCCATAATCTCGCTGCTCTTTGTAATCTGCTGACCTCTTCTGAAGCAGTATATCCCAGTAGGGTGGGGAAGTAATTACCATGTCTACACTATTCGGATATACAAAATTGAATAATTCTCGACTATCAGCAGTATGCATCTTTGCATGAGTCTGTCCCTTAAATGGTAATATCTGACCTATCCGTTCTTCTGCAATCTGAGCGAACTCTGGTGAGATTTCAACACCGATAGCATCTTTACCTAACTCCTTAGCAGCAATCAACGCAGAACCAACACCCGCAAATGGGTCAAGTATGATACGAGATTCAGAATGTGTAAAACATTCAATCAATCTGTGAGCTAATGCAACAGGAAACATTGCTGGGTGTTTTAACGCAATTTCTTCTTTTGTTTTTCTAATATCGTTCCATACTGATACAGAATAGCGCAACCAAGTTTTACCATCCAACTCATTAGCTTTTTTCTTTGGAATATCGTTATTTACTTGTGCTGCTTCAGCCATCTTTTTCTCCTTTAACAGTTACAGGCTTTTTAGTGCTTCCAATGCCTCGGGCGTACCGATCTTACCTAATGCAAAAACCACATGATGTTTAACACGATCAGACTCATCTTCAAGTGCTTTTATTAGTGCAGGAACAGCATCCGCTGCAGCATCTTCCATTTTGGAAAGCGCGTAAGCAGCATAAGTCCGAACTTCATCAGCAGGGTCTGATAAAACTTCAATAAGGGTTGGAATGGCACTTGCTGCCTTTACCCCCATCCCACTGAGGGCGCGAACAGCAAATTCACGCAAATCTTCATTGACTCTGTTTGTAACTGCCTTCAGTAAAACTGGTATTGCCGGTTCCCCTATTCGTGTGAGGGTACTCGTGATTGCATAGCCATAGTGTCTTTCAGCATCCTCAAGTTCGTCCATGAGTATCGGTATTACGGGTTCTCCAATAGTTGCTAATACCTCAGCAGCCTGATCTGCCACCTCATATAAGTTGTGCGCAAGTGTCTCAATCAATTGCGGTATTGCCGGTTCACCAATCGCAATCAGTTCTTTTTTCGCATTCTCTCGTAAATCCTCGTCAAAATCCTCAAAATCTTCTATCAGATTTTCAATCTGTTCTTCTGTGCTCATTTTCTATATCCTATTAATTCAGTTAATCGTCAATTCCACGCTCTTTCAGTGCGTCAAGAATCTCAGTAAGCCGTTGCGTTTGTTCTTTACGTAATCGGTTGTAGACCCGATCCGAAATACCCTGTTTTTCCTGCAGATCATCAAGAAGTGTTATAAACTCCAATCGTGCTGTCCGAGCGCTATCAAGGTCTAAATTATTCAATTTTCGCAACCAACCGACATCAGGCTGTATCGCTTGTGAAGTATCGGTTTCAGCAGGTTTATTTTTTGCGCCACGAAGTGTGAAAATCGCTGCTGCCAGAAAACCACCCGCCAAAGCCGCTGCGATAGCAATGAATATCAGCTGACCAACATTAGACCCTGATTTAGCCACAGAGCCAGGCGCAGAGATTTCCAAACTGAGGTCAACTTCCTTATCTATCGGAAATCCTTCCGAGGTTGATGTGCCATAAATAGTATAAATTGCCGTATGTATCGGTTGACGCTGAACCGACGCGAAGATCTTGGGATTCGGCACGAGATTGATACCATCAGGAACAAAAATTGATATCTCATCTGTATGAAAACGCATCGCGCGAGATAAATCCAGTGTCGTTTCTTTCCCACGGATAACATAAGTAAATCCTATCTGTGTTATACCTGGAGAAAGTGGTTCAGTTAGGACAACATGCTCAGTATCAGTATCAATCTTTAATGACTCCGGCGCACGAGGTTCAAAATCTTCATATCCATCTGGAAGTGATAGATAGATACCAACCTTTTCTTCATTGTGTGTTGTGCGAAACACCATATCACTGCTATTTTCAATTTGAAATGCTTCAATTACGGACAACGCACCCTCATGTTGAGGGTCGTCAGGAGCAGGTCCGAGGACGATAGTATAAGACTTAATCTTAATATGTGACTGATCATCCGTAAATGCTTGAAGACCGATGTTGACAGATACGCTCGGTACCAATGAAGAAAGTACTATATTCTTCTCTTCATAGTCAAACCCATTATAATTAGTTGTGATACTGAAATGTGTTTGAAAGTGAATAGGTAGATTCTCAAAACGATATTCACCGTTTGCATTGGTTGTTGTCTTTCTTTGCGCAACATCTCCTGCAGTATGGATATTCAACGTTAGTGTGTGATTACTGATCGGTTCGTTTAACTGTTTGTCAGTCAGTTTCCCAGAAATAACGCCAACATCTTCTTGAGAATACCCAACCGAAACACCTAATAGAAATGTAAGCACGATGATCAGTAGACTATTAAAGTTACAAAAGACTTCTAAACGATGTAAGATACTATGACTCCTTTTGAGGAAATATATTGAACTTCTCCATTATCTCTGTCGTTGCTGTTTATATCTTTCTATTTCAGATTCTGCATCTATAACCTCAGCATCTGCTAATTGACCTATTATCTTAGCAGTTTCTTGCATAAGTTCCGTCCGCAATTTTTGATAATCTATATTTGAAAGTTTTCCTGTCTCATAGTCTTCATCAAGGTCAGCAAGAGCAGCATAACTCTGTTCCCGTTCAACAGTAAGGGCTTGAATACGTGCTTCATCAGAATCAACCTCAGGAAAAACATGGGTTTCACTAAGAAACGGAAAATATAGATATACGGCAAGCATGGTCCCAAGAATGAACAACCACAATATCAAAAAAACCATAGAGTACCTCTAATTATTTTGCTTATATTGGTCAAGATCGGATTCAATCTTTTGCTGAAGTGCATCAGAAATCTGTGCATCGGGTGGTGTGGATACTGTCTTCCTATTATAAGGAGATTGACGACGGACTAAGTAAATGACACCACCAATAACTATCAAAATAACTAATGGCATCATATAGGCAAGAATATTCCAACTTACAAATCTCATAACTGCTGAATATTGAGGTCCGTATGTTTGAAGGTAAACTGAGCGAATCTCTTCCACTGTCTCACCCGCAGTCAGTGCCTTACGAAAATCCTTTTTAAACTGTTCTGCTGTTTGGCAGTGGCATATTTCAAATGTCATCCTATCACAACCGCAAGGACAATATAACGTGGTTTTTAAAGCATCTAATTGCGTTTCAATATCTTGACTTTCAGATGTTTCGGGTTCTTCTATATTTGCTTCAGTTTCTTGTGTTACTGACGTAATTGGACCCTCTACTTGCTCTTGTGCTGTTGAAGCAAAAACCGTTGAGAAGATACATGCAAGCATGAATAGAGCATTTACCAAATTATCTGTATGTCTTATACTGGGGATCCTCATTGCATTCACCTATGCTCTAAGCGGTCTCGGTTTATACTCTTGCCTCTCTGCAATTGCTACAAGTCCACCGATCACCATTGCAGCAATGCCGATCCAGACAAGTTTGATAAGAGGATTATGATATATCTGAACGTTAACAACGCCACCGTCGTTAATATTCGCCGGGATATCACCAAGTGCGATATATAGATCGTTCATCCCGATATTATGAATCGCAGATTCTATCGTGTTATCTTCACCTTGTCCTGTTGTATGGTAGTAGTGTCGCGCAGGTTTCATCGTCGCTTTATGTTTTCCGTCCTTTTCAACATCAAACGTCAACCCTATGCGGATGTAATTGCCATGTTCTTCCTGATAAGTGTCTATCAGTGTGAAACGGTACTCACCGACTTGCATGGAATCTCCCAGATGTAAACTCTTTGATTCAAGTTGGAAAAATCCTTTAGAACCCATAATGCCAATATACAAAATGACAATCCCAATATGAACAATATAACCACCGTATCTACGTTTATTGCGTTTGATAAGAAGCCACAACCCGTTAAGTAGAGATGTCGGCTGCCGTTTTGCCCTTAGTTTTGCCCCACGATAAAACTCGTTAAAGATCGCGACCAGCACAAATACACTCGCAAAAACACAAAGAACTGAATAAATCGGGATTGATCCCTCTCCGAAAGTTACAAAACTCCATATACTTTCAAAAAGATTCGTTGTTTCCACCTCAGCAGTTACTGCCACATCGGAAACTTGTACAACTGCTTCATCCCCTGCCTCAGTTGCTGCGTTTGCTCTGAAAGCAAGAAATAACCACGACAAAACACCTGCTATCAGACCGATCATAAGTGGAGAGAAAAACATGCGCCGGAAATTGTTGGGTGTGATCTTTTTCCAAGAAATGATGGGACCAGCACCCGTCAAGAAGAGTAGGAGTAGCCCTGGAATAATCACCACTTGATTGAAGAACGCCTCCGGTACTGCTGCCTTTTTATCCTGAATTGCTTCTGAGATGATGGGCCACAGAGTTCCCCACAGAATAATCAGGGTTAATCCAACTAACAGCCAGTTGTTGAGTACAAACGCACTCTCACGTGAAAGGAGTGATTCAAGTCTATTTGCACTCTTCAGTCGTTGCCAACGATAGACAACAAGACCTAACACACCTGCTGTTGAAGCAGTGATGAAACCCAGAAAATAACCACCAGTATCTGACTCTGCAAATGCATGCACAGAATCAATAATCCCACTACGTGTAATAAATGTCCCTAACAATGTAAATTGGAAGGCTAACGTAATAAGTAGGATATTCCAGAGTTTCAGCATATTCCGCTTCTCTTGAATCATGACAGAATGGAGAAAAGCGGTGCAAAGTAACCACGGGAGAAAGGAGACATTTTCAACAGGATCCCATGCCCAATAGCCTCCCCAGCCGAGTTCTTGATATGCCCAATGTCCGCCAAGGGTGATGCCGACAGTCAACACAATCCACGAAAAAAGTGTCCATCTTCTGGAACGCATAATCCATTCGCTTGAAATCCTGCCAGAGGCAAGTGAACCGACAGCATACGCAAATGGAACAGTCAGACTAATCCAACCTACGTAGAGAGTAGGCGGATGAAACGCCATGCTGGGGGTTTGCAATAGTGGATTCATCCCCTGACCATCTGGGGCAGATAGACCATTGGGGAAACGTTCAAGTGGATTGTAAATACCCTGAATTAACCCTGTGACGAGAACTATAAAGAAAAGTTCTACTATGACAATAGGAATAAGGGAATAGTCTGAAAGTGTATCTTTTGCTTTCCTATTTTGCCAAACGACTATTGCACCGCAAAATGTTAGAATCCATAACCAGAAAAGCAGGGAACCAGACATTCGTCCCCAAAGGGCAGTGACTTTATAGAGAAGAGGTTGGGCAGCACTGGATACTTCTTCAACATACCGTAATGAAAAATCATCGGTTACAAAACCAAAAACTAATGTGCCTGTTGCTATTGAAATCAGAATAAAAGTGGCAATTACAGCATTCCTACCACTCTGCACAAATTTGGCGTTTTTCTGTTGAAGTCCTATGACGAGTGTACAAATTGCCCATACTGCTGAGAGAACAGAAAGCCAAATCGCAGCTTGTCCAAGTTCAGCCGTAACTTGTTGTATGCTGTTCACAATTTTTTCAATTAACATACTTAACCTCTCATCAACTGGCAGCTGCGAAATATCTCGTGAACCATACAGAAGAGTTTATTCGTAACCCTCCATATCTGTGGCACTTTCCGCGCCTTCATATTTTGAGGCACATTTCGTCTGCAACTTAGTAGCGACTATCAGGTTTTTCCCTGCATCATATTTGCCTTCTACAAAAACGCTGCCGCCGTCATTAAAATTGTCAGGTTTTAGACGATCTTCATAAATAACGTTAACAGTTTCAGTGCCTTCACGTTCCCGCACGGCAAATGTTAACTTGAAATTGGCAGCGTCCCAGGTTGAACTTCCCTCTGAAATCACGCCATCAACTTGTATATTTTGATCGTCCGCAGCTTCAGCATTCACAACTAAGTCAGCTGGAGAAAAGTGTCTAATACTCGTTTTTCTAATCCCCGCGACGACTAATAACACCATTGCAGCAAAAATAATAGTGCTGGCAGCGATTACTTTTAACCTTCTCGTTTCCATGTGAATATCCTCCGAAAATCAATCAAATTATTCGCTAAACACTCTGATGGGTACACGCACATATACAAAATAATACCATTTCTAATTGAAAATGCCTCTTTTTTGTAGCACAAACTTTCAGTTTGTGTCCTGAAGAATCACTACCATAATTACCGCCTAATGAGACAATAATATATAGAATAGAAATGGTATAAGATAGTAATTATGTCAAAAATGTATGATAATTTTAGTCCTATTCACTATAAAAATAATACTTGACTTTGCATTTAAAATCAAGTTAAAATAAGTCCTAATTGAAATACACAACGGAATTCCGTGTTTAGCTTATGATGACACAGTGCATTACAACTGATAAGTAAAGGTAATAAAACTTATGAACTGGCAACAACATCCATGGGCAGGTGTCTTTCCTGCTACCCTTTGTCCATTCCATCCTAATGAAACAATTGATGAAGAAGGTTTACGTCTATATATGGAGGAACTTGCAGACGTTGACGGCATAAAAGGCGTTGTTTGTAATGGACACACTGGTGAAATCATGGCACTTCGTCCCCATGAGAGAGCACACGTCACCAAAATCACTTCCGACGCAGTAGGAGAAAAGGTGAAAGTCGTTTCTGGGGTGAGTGCAGAAGGTAGCATGCCAGCAATTGACGATGCATTCGCGGCAAAAGAAGCCGGTGCTGATGCCATCCTACTGATGCCAGCACATCACTGGTTACGTTTTGGCAGAACACCAGAAACCGCAGTGGGTTATTTTCAAGATGTCGCTGAAGGTGCGGATATACCCATTATCGTACATCAATATCCTGCTTGGACGAAGGCTGGGTATAGCCTTGACGAGATGCTTGAGATGGTGAAAATCCCACAAGTTGTCTGCATTAAGATGGGGACACGAGATATGGCACGTTGGCGTTGGGATTATGAACAATTAAAAGATGCTGCACCACACATACCAATCCTAACATGCCACGATGAATATCTACTGGCTTCCTTGCTGGAAGGCAGTGACGGGGCACTCATCGGATTTGCTGGTTTTGTACCAGAGTTGATGGTAGATGTCGTCCACGCAGCACTCAACAATGATTTACTTGGCGCAAGAAAAGCACGAAATCAGGTAGATACTTTAGCAAGGATTGTCTACAACTTCGGTGAACCGAGCAGTGATGCACATCAACGAATGAAATGTGCACGATGGTTGATGGGTAGATTTCCATCAATGACCATGCGCAGACCACTACGTCAATTGTCAGTACCAGAAATAGACAAGATACGAATTGAGCTTGAAGCGGTTGGTTATCAATGTGTCAACTAACAATAACCTCTTATTGAAAAGCGTAATGATTAGTCCAAGTTAAACTTGAACATACACCATTGCTAAAATCTCCAAATTGTTCATAAAAAAATAAAAATCATAAAAGAAAGAACAAATTGATAATTAGTTGGTAAACATTTCAGACGAAATAGGTAAAAATATGTCTCGTTTAAAATATGCATTAATCGGACACGGACGACGCGGTTCAGCACACCTGTCAATAGTTGCTGCACTAAAAGACACCTTTGATATCGTTGCTGTTTGCGATGCACATCAGGAATCAGCAGAAGCTGGGGCAGCAAGAATCGGTGTTAAAGCCTATACCGATATTCAGAAAATGGTTGATGAAGTGTCACCAGATGTTTGTGATGTTGTCGTCCCAGCACAACTGCACCATATCGTTTCATGTTACCTATCCCGTTGTGGTATCCCACATAATGTGGAAACCCCGCTTGCGCCAACACTCGGCACAATGGATATGATGATATCCGATGCTGCAGACAACGGTGTCAAACTACAGACATCCGAAAACTTTCCGTTTGTACCGGTTGAACAGTTTGTTTGTAAACTTATACAGGAAGGAGTGATTGGGAACGTTCACAAGTGCTATCGTCTATTTTCTACGACCGGATATCACGGATTGGCTGCGATTCGTTGTCGGATGAACGCAACACCAACATCAGTCAGCAGTATCGGACATGCAATGCCTGTTGTACCTTATGTTGACAGAGCAAAAAGAGATTTCAATAAAGAGGGGCTTGAATTTTACGCAGTTGATTTTGATAACGGTGGACTCGGTGTTGCAATGGTAGGCAACAAAAATGGATGCCTCGGTCGAAATAAACTGGTAGGTTTTGAAACATGCGGTGAACGCGGCACCATTATCACTAACGGTAATCAAGGCGCATCTGGCGGTGAGACAGTTAACGTCTGCACAGATGAAGATATTAACCAGCACGCAGGCAGAGCACAAACTTATGAATTTCAGAGGGAATACGGTGATAATAAAATCCTGCAACGCATCTTCGTTGAACTTCCAGATTCGCTTGGCGGAACCATAGAATGGCTAAATCCGTATAGACATACTGAAATTTCTGAAGGTGGTATCTCACTTGCAACGATGATTGATGGAATCGGACGTGCAGTAAGAGAAAACACGAAACCACTCTGGACAGGAGAAATGGGGAGATCAGATCAGGAGATGGTCATAGCTGCACACCGTTCTGTCAAAATGAATCGTCAACCCATCCAACTCCCTTTAAAACCTGATCCTGAAGAAGAAAATGCATTTGACAGAAAATTTGAGCAACAGTTCGGTATTCACCCACGTGAAGATATTGAAAAAGCATTACAAGTTAATTTTAAAGCAAGGTAATAACTCTTTATATTAAAGTGTGTCTCACAAATTCCATGATTATCACTATTGTTCTCACTGTAGAGTCCGGTTATCGTAGGGACTGGGTTTCCCTGTCCGTTGTTTTCGTAGGGACTGGTTTTCCCTGTCCGTTGTTTTCGTAGGGACTGGGTTTCCCTGTCCGTTGTTTTCGTAGGGACTGGGTTTCCCTGTCCGTTGTTTTCGTAGGGACTGGGTTTCCCTGTCCGTTGTTTTCGTAGGGACTGGGTTTCCCTGTCCGTTGTTTTCGTAGGGACTGGGTTTCCCTGTCCGTTGTTTTCGTAGGGACTGGTTTTCCCTGTCCGTTGTTTCAATCAAAAGACTTATGAGATACTATAATAATCTGCACGATCTGTAGATTTGATTTTGTTTACAGATACAATAATTGAAAGGTAAAATATGAAAGAAATCAAAATTGGTTTTATTGGTTCTGGTGGAAATGCAAACGGTCACATGAATCGCCTAACGGATATGGAAGGCGCAAATGTCGTTGCAACCTGCGATATTGTTCCAGAGAAAGCACAAAGAGCAGCAGAAAAAAATAACGCTGATCCGTATACAGATCATCGAGAAATGTTAGAACGAGATGACTTAGACGCAATCTATCTGAGTCTACCCGTATTCGTTCACGGACAACCTGAACTGGATGTAATTGAACGTGGTTTACCGTTCTTCGTGGAAAAACCAGTAGCAATCAACATTGACATTGCACGTGAAGTAGAAGCCGCAGTTACAAAAGCCGAACTGATAACTTGTGTCGGTTACCAACTCCGATATCTCGGTTCAACAAGAATAACCCAAGAAGTCCTTACAGGAAAGACAATCAACATTGTTGCCGGGAAATACTGGTGCGGAACTGGACGCGGTAATCCAGAGGGATGGTTGCGACAGATGAGCAAATCCGGAGGACAATTAGTTGAACAAGCAACACATACATTTGATATGATGCGCAACCTTCTCGGTGAAGTTGATTCGGTCTATGCCATGCAGGCAAACCGAGTTCTGAAACAGATTGATTGTCCTGATAGCAATAGTGTGTCACTGCAATTTAGCAGCGGGGCAGTCGGTTCAATGACAGCCGCATGGGCTTACGGGGGTGGTTGGGACAATGCCAATGTGCTTGATATTCTATATGATGGAGAAATGCTGCACTGGAATCCAGCAAGAGTATATCTCAAAGAAGAGGGGGAATGGGTTGAGAAAACTGAACCCGGTCCCACAATTGATGAAGTTTTTGTAAATGCTGTCCGTAGTGGTGATGCTTCTCAAATTTTGAGTCCCTATACCGATGCTGTCAAGACGCTTGAAATATCACTCGCAGCAAATCTCTCCGGACAAGAGAATAGACTGGTCGAAATCTCTTCGTTATAAGGTAATCATTATGTCTAAAAAACATCGAGTCGCTATTGTCGGATGCGGAGGCATCTCAAACGCACATGGAAATGCCTGGCGTAATGTCCCCGAAATTGAGATTGTCGGTGCATGTGATGAGAAGGTTGAAGCACTCTCGCGTTTTGCTACAGAGTACAATGTTGAGAATACATACAACGACCTACGACACATGTTGGAAAAACAGCAACCTGACATCCTTGTAGTTGCAACTTGGCCCTCAAGTCATCTCAAGAATGTATTGGAAGCTGTCCGGTGTGGTGTGAAGGGAATCCTTGTAGAAAAACCTATCGCTGTCAATACTTCACAACTTGAACAGATGATTCAGGTAACAGAACGCGCAAACATCATTCTAATGGAAGCGTTTATGTACCGACACCATCCATTAACCCTTGCTGTCAAGCAGAAAGTTGAGGAAGGGGCAATTGGTGAAGTACGTTATGCAAGATCCACCTTTTCTACCGGTCTGACAGATAGAACAAATTGGCGGTTAAGAGGAGACCTCGGTGGAGGAGCAGTTATGGATTTAGGGTGTTACTGTATCAACATAATCCGTTACCTAATGGGACGAGAACCACAATATGTATGGGCAACAGGAAAGTTTGAAGCAATCAATACCGTCTGGGAAACTCTTATCGGTACCTTAGATTTCGGTGATGGCGTTACTGGACAGTTTGATTGCAGTTTCGGTTGGACATGGCGCGAATGCTATGAAATAACTGGAACGAAGGGCACAATTTTTGTTCAGTCGGCGTGGGGAAATAGTGAAGGTGAAGCACATTTCACCGTAAATGGAGAAATGATAAGTGTCACAGGTGTAAACCCGTATGCTGCGGAAATACGCAATCTATGTGAAGCGGTGGAAAACGGCACACCTACGCGCTTACCTATCTCAGAAGCACTCGGGAACATGCGTGCGATTGATGCATTGCATGAATCCGCACAAACGGGACAGCGCACTCGCGTGCAAACTTGAGGAATCAAACCTTCAGAAAGAGTACCTAATAGTGTTTGAAAAGCTTGGAATCGTTACCAATATCTGGTCGAAAGAGATGGAAAATGGCGCGCTATTTGAGGATCTGGTGATTGAATTCGCTGCAAATGGGTTTAGAGACATGGAAGTGCGCGAAGGAGATTACCTGCGAAACTCAGAATTTGGTAGACTTATCAATGAAATAGAAGCATCAATGCAGGTATATACCGACGCTGAGTTTAAGGCTATCTGTAATAACATATTGCGTCACAATACCAGAAATGAGAACTTCGCTTCCAGCGAAACAAAACACCCAACACTATATCATAACGTGGCAGAATTTACACAGAAAACTTTTGACGTGACGTTAAGTTATGCTATGTCCCATCCTTGGCTCTCTCCACCGAGCAATCTACAAGACGATACAAAGAAAATCATCACTGCTAAGAAACTTGCATATCTGTTATGTCCATCAAGAGCAAGATTGCGTCTTGTAGATTTGGACACAGAGGGTGAGATTGATGAAGACATAGCAATCGCTAATCTGAAACGTTACACTTCCCTATTACCGGAATATCCGATGACTTTCGCGGTTGAGAATGCCCGACAATCTGCAACATTAACGTTGAAGTTGGCAGCTGCGGGAGGTGTGAAACTCACCTATGATGAGACTAACACATACCTTGCTGATGGTTCAACATTAAACCGACCATCGGAATTTTGGGATAAAGTCAAAATGGAGAATCTCACATCCGTCCATTTCAAGCAGAAAACAGAGACAGGTGTATTATCAGTAGTGAGGGATGGATATGTAGATTTTGGAGCAATTACAGAACGTTTACGCACAAGAAACTACAATGGAGACCTATTGCTCGAAAATGCTCCGACGACGAAGTCGTTAACCGATGCGATAAAAAGTCGAGAGTATCTAATGCAGTGCTGATCAAAACCGACCTAAAACTACAACCTATGAATACTGCTATTGAAGTCTTGACTTGAGTGTTCCCCATGTAGTCGTCAACTTACCAACGGCTTCAACCGGTGATGGTTGCTCACCCGATATCTGAAGTTCATCTGCGCTCAAAGGACGATTCCACACTTTCACCTCATCAATCAGTCCTTTATAGAAACGACTCAAATGTTCTCCAATCCATATTGACTGGCCGCTATTGATGTCCTGTGTGTTGTCATTCTTTTCCTCAATTAGCACATTGTCCACATAGAATCTAAGTTTTTTGGTATCTTGGTCACGGACTCCAGCGAGGACATGCCATTCACCATCGTTCAAAAAGTCAGTAGACGTTACCCCCGTAGTATTTGCGCGTCCTTTATCGCGTACAGAAAAAGACACCTTGCCTCGGGTCGCTGCGTTGTCACCACTAACTGAAAGCAACCATAAAGCATCGGTTCCCTGCCGATAATTCCCAACGATCCCATCATTCGCTGTTGGTTCATCATCTGTTTTGATCCACACTTGCACCGTCAGAGAATCCCCCGTAGAGAAAGTAATAGAATCAACCAATGGTATTTCAACAAAGTCATTAACACCATCAAACTCCAACGCTTCACCGTGCTTACCATCAACTGTCGTAGCATCTCCATTTATCGTTCCATCATTACCTTTTCCAGATTGATCTTCTACCGTATCACCATCAATGGTGTTTTCATCAAAACTTAGATGCAACACTAATCCATCATCCGGATTAGCTTGTGTAAACTGTATTAAACTAAAAAATAGACTCATTATTGCGACAATCGCAAGTACTCTTTTCATTTTGAACTCCTCTTGAAAATGTGTCTTGATTAATTGAGTATTTTGTCGTAAATAGAAATCCTTCTATCTGTTGTTAATATGCCGACAAACATAGTTAAAAACTCGGTTCTTTAGACTCTTTTTCTTCCTTTTCATCTGTGTTGTATGCTTCAGTTTCATCCGCTTCATTTACTGTAGGCACTTCACTCTCTTCGTTTGCAGTAGTTAATTGTTTTATGCGTTTGCATAGTTCTTCAAACAACTTAGGCGTAGTCTCTGCTGCTTTGAGTTCTGCTGATAGTTGTGTCCACTGCTGTTCCGATATATCGTTGCGAGATTCTACATTGCATTTACGTTTCATATAGTTCCAAAGATCACCCTTACTAATGCTTGCCTTTTCAAATGGTCCTAACAGATTATTGGCAATTGCAAAAGTAGCTTTTTGTGCATTCGTGATATTTCCAGCAGATTGTTGGGGGGGCGGTTGTTGTAAAGCAGTCCCGCTACTAACTTTGCGATGTAGATAGAAGTTCAGCACGTCGCGGATGACAGGAACGGGTAAAAGTTGTTTGATGGCATTACGTTGTGCTTTGTGAATTGCTTTTGTAAACGCATAAGGGTCCTGCCGACTGCCATTCTTCTTTGGTTGTTCATAAGCACCGAAACGAGATGAACCTGTGATCGTATCAACAGCTTTCACCGTCGCGATCCATGAGTGCTCTGTTTCTTCATAATTTACTTCTTCAACCTGTATTCCGCCACGTCGATTCGCTGCTTCGTTAATACCTGCTAACGTCAACCCTTCAACGAGACGTCCACCGTGTTTAAAAGAGTAAACATAATCCTGAATCGTCTGTCCGGTCATTAACTCAACAATAGCTTGGTCGTCGACTTGATCAACGACTTCATACTCAGCGGTTACAGGAACCATTTCATCCTTTTTTTCTTCCGACATATTCTACTCCGATATTCGCTAAAAAATTCCTATTACGTCATCTCAATTTGAGAAACGCAACTTTTTTATATTCAACTTTTTCACTCATTGTCTAAGTCCATTTCAACTGCTATTCTTAGACGGCGTTTTATCAAATCAATGTTTATTTTTGGTGTTTTAATCCCAATTTAAGTCCAACTACACCTCATATTATTTCTTTCATTGTTATTTCTTACAATACATTCGCCAATAATAGACATTCTGATAGATTGTCCCAGTACCCCACTCTTCCATCCTTGCCTCCTTCCCTCCTTCCATTCTTCCACCCTTCCATTCTTCCATATAAACCTAATTCATTATACCATATTCCAGTATTAAATTGCGAATATTTGAAAATATTACGGGCATCGCACTTTATTATACCATTTCAATTATAATTTCTCTCATTACCGGCTGTTTAGAAATGAAACGGAGAACGGCACAATCTAACAGAATGTACTACAATTAAACGACATTTTCAATTAGAAATGGTATTACAACTTTTGCAAGTCCAAAAAGACTTATTGCAATTCCTTTTTTTGAACTACGTATGAAAATCTGTTCAAACTTTAGCAAATATGAAGCCAATCTCCTAACTGTACAGTAAACAAAAAACTGTACGGTTGTCAAAATTAAATGCCAATAAATCTCAAGCACACACTCATAATTTCCACCTAAGCAATAACAATTTACGCTTACTGGTGGATATTTAAAGCCTCTATCAGAAAAAAATGAAAATTTACTTGACAAGCATATATTTATATGTTACACTATATTATACAATATAAACAGAATCTATGGCATCTAATCTCACTATCAAAAGAAATTATAGAATACGCTACAGACGAACCAATTACTAAGCAAAATGGAGAAAAAAGAATGAATCGTAAAAATAAAACTCGTAGGACAACTTTCAAAAGGTGTGATAATATGAAACTATTCAGACATACAATCTATCAGATATACTGTAGGATCATCAACTCAGAAAACCGTATAGAAAACGCGCGTATTCAACACATCAGAGACGAGATTTCTGGAACGGAGAAACGTCAGCAAATTTTAAAAGATAACCAATATTCAAACCGTACAAAAACAAGCGAAATTAAAAAAACAGATTTTTCAAAAAACACTTTACCAACACAGACAGGGACAAGCCTAACAAGAGATTTACAAACCGTACCGCTCACCGAAATTTTGTACGGTAAATAAATAGCGAATTTTGTATCATAATTAGCGGTGATTTCAGAACCGAACAAGTATCGAAAAATGCTTAACCCAATATCACCAACAAAGAGAATATTCCAATGATTCTAAAGTGTATCTCATGAACCTAATTCTCCATAAATTTCTCATCACAGCACCTGTTTTTCGTAGGGACAGGGTTTCCTTGTCCGTTCTTAGTGGCGTGTTCTCCCTGTCTGTTCTTAGTGGCGTGGTTTCTCTGTCTGTTCGTAGGGACTGGGTTTCCCTGTCCGTTGTATCAATCTATTATACATCACAAACAACAAAAAACTCACCATATAAATGATTTATGAGATATGTCCGTAAATTTCTCATCACAGCACCTGTTTTTCGTAGGGACTGGGTTCCCCTGTCCGTTGTATCAATCCATTACACATCACAAACAACAACGAACTCACCATGTAAATGATTTATGAGATATGTCCGTAAATTTCTCATCACAGCACCTGTTTTTCGTAGGGACTGGGTTCCCCTGTCCGTTGTATCAATCCATTACACATCACAAACAACAACGAACTCACCATGTAAATGATTTATGAGATATGTCCGTAAATTTCTCATCACAGCACCTGTTTTTCGTAGGGACAGGGTTCCCCTGTCCGTTCTATAGGTTTCAATGTCTTATTGTCTGCACCAAATCAAATCATAAGCAAAAGTAAACATAATCAGAAAATTGATAGTGCAAACTCTTATCCTGTCTTTCCTGTCCGTCCTATAAATCCTGGTTCAGTCCCTCTTATCCTGTCTTTCCTGTTTTTCCTGTCCTTCTTGTAAATCCTGGTTCAGCCCACTCTTATCCTCCAAATCCTATAAATCTTGGTTCGGACAAAAAACCGAAAACTTAATCCCTGTTGAGTGCTCCAATAAACTTGACTTATAATTCATTCTATGTTAAACTAAAATTGCAGAAATAAAACTACTTTGAACAGAATAGGGTAAGTATGTCAATCACCGATTTTTTTAAAGGGAAGGTATTACTAATTACAGGCGGGACTGCATTCCTTGGGCAACCTATGGTTGCTAAAATTCTTACTTCTCTTCCGGATGTCAAAAAAATCTACCTTCTTATCCGAAAACGCGTTGAGTCAAATGGAAAAGTAACCTCCGCACAAGAACGTTTTGAAAAAGAACTATTAACTTCAGATGTTTTTGATGTGTTGCGTGATTTCCATGGAGATGGATTTGAAAACTGGGTGAAAGAAAGAGCTTCAGCCGTTGAAGGAGACCTAACTGATGAACGCCTCGGCTTTAGTGATGAGATATATCACAGACTACAAAATGAAGTAGATATATTCATTAATATAGCTGGACTCGTAGATTTTGATCCCCCTTTTGATGCTTCTCTCAAAGGTAATGCACTTGCTGCCAAGCATGTCGTTACGTTTGCAAAGGGGTGTTCAGACGTAGTTTTCCTTCATGTTTCAACGGCTTATGTATGCGGTAGTCAACCAGGACATGTAAAGGAAGAACTCCACCCACCCTATGAACAGTTCGCGAAGCAACATAACGAAAAAACAAATTACCAAATCCCCCAAACACTCTCAGAAGAGATTGACTTTCTACTGACATTAAATAAGACGATCCGCGAAGAAGCCGAATCTCCAGAACAAATTTCTAAATTTCAACAGATTGCACAAAAACAGATTAAGTCTGATAGACGCACCAGCAGAAAAAACCTTGAAACGCTAACACAGGAGATCAAAGAAGAATGGCTTGAATCCCGCCTTGTTGAGGAAGGATTGCAACATGCTCGCACCCGTGGATGGAACGATACCTATACTTATATGAAGTTCCTTGCTGAACAGGTCGTCATGGAATTAAGAGGCGACATTCCGACAGCGATTATTCGTCCCTCTATTATAGAAAGCAGTATTGCCGAGCCGCGTCCAGGATGGCTTGGAAAGTACCGCATGTCCGAACCCCTGATTGTCGGATTCGCTAAAGGACGCCTGCCCGATTTTCCCGCTGATCCAGATATTATATTAGACATCATTCCGGTGGATTTTGTTGTGAACGCAATGTTGGCTGCTGCCGAAGCTATATCTGAACAGGGCGGAATTGAGGTCTACCATGTCGCAACTGGAACACAAAATCCGTTGTATTTTCGCGGTATTGTAGATGCAACTTATGGGTATTTTACAGAAAATCCAATGATGGAAAATGGTAATCCCATACCTGTACCGGTATGGAAATTTCCAAGCTTAGAACTGTTTCAAAAGAAATTGAAAAGTAAAATGCGATTACTCAATCGAGCTATCAAAGCATTATCACTATTGCCAACGCGAGCTGCTAAACGGCAACGTAGAAAACTAATCATCAAACTAAGTAGTATTAAAGCATTACTACATTATATACAGATTTACGGTCCATATACAAGAACGAACTTCGAATTTGAAACTGACAAGATGCAAGCATTATTTGAAGCACTGTCTCCTGATGAAAAGAAAGGTTTCTGTTTTGACGTGTCGCAAATTAACTGGACCCAGTATTTTCAGGAAATACACATCCCAGGTATCAAACGTCATGTGCTGAAACTTGAAACGTCGGTGAATACATCGGAGAACAAGAAAGAAACAAACCCTGAAGATACCGAAGAGTTACCCGCACCTGCTCCGAACCCGATTGAAGACATTTCACCTAAAACGATCGTAGATCTGATTGAGATACAGGCAAAACGTATACCTAACAAAGTCGCACTTCAAATGGTGAACGAAGGAGAATGGGAACGTTACACTTATGCTGAAACTCATGCACGCTCGCGGCAAGCTGCGTTTCATCTCTCCAAAAGTGGATTAGAGGAAAATTCACGAGTAGTATTGGTCTCTGAAAACCAACCAGAATGGTGCATCGCTTATCTTGCAGCATCCCAAATCGGTGCCACGGTTGTTCCGCTTGATGCACAGACACCAACACAAGAGGTCTTGGCTATAGCCGAATTTACAAATGCTAATGCTATTCTGGCTTCCAACACATTCATAGCGAATGCCGAGACGCAATTAACAAATATAGATATTCCGCTACACAATATAAATCAGTTCAAGAATATTGTCAATTCGGACGAGGATATTCCATCAGATTTTCCAAACGTTAAAATTACACCAGACACTGTTGCATCGATCATTTTCACTATGGGGACAACTGTGGATGCTAAAGGAGCAATGCTAACCCATGGAGGCTTTATTTCTAACGTCAAAGCGGTAGCAAAAGCTTTACCACCTACAGATTCCGAACGGATTCTCTCGGCTTTACCTTTGTATCATGCACTCAGTTTTTCATGCAGCCTCCTAATGGCACTCTATAGTGGAACAACCGCAACTTATGTAAATGCACTGCGACCAACCACGCTCCTTAAAGCGATGCGAGATGATAAGACCACTGCATTTATCGGGGTACCCAGACTTTTTCAGATGCTACATACCACTATTGAACGGCAAGCAGCAAGGGAAGATACTCTGGGGGATACATTAGCTGAGAAAGCACTAAATACCATGGGTGGACATATAAGAGTATTGGTTAGCGGAGGTGCAGCACTTTCAAATTCAGTATACGACGGATTTCAGAAATTTGGTATGACACTATACCAAGGCTACGGCATGACAGAAACTGCGCCTGTCCTTAGCGTTAACCCATATATGAAAAGCAAGAAAGGATCTGTCGGACCCGCTGTGGAGGGGGTAGAACTACGAATTCATAATCCAGATAGTGACGGAATAGGTGAGATTATAGCAAAAGGTCCAAGCAATATGAAGGGGTACTATAACAATCACGACGCTACTCAAAATACCATCCGAGACGGTTGGCTATTTACTGGAGACATCGGATATATTGATCAAGACGGCTATCTATACCTCACAGGACACAGTAAAAACGTGATCGTTCCAGCATCCGGAAAGAACATCTATCCAGTTGAACTGGAAAAACTCTACGGTAATCATCCAGATATAGCGGAAATGTGTGTGCTCGGTATACCTTATCAAGATGGATCCGATACTGATATACATGCAGTGATTGTTACAAGTCGTAACGATGATACATCAGAAACAGAAATACATGCACATCTTCAAAAAATCTCAAAACTTCTGCCGAGTTATCAGCAATTTCATAAGACACATATCTTTCAAGATGCTTTGCCAAGAATTGATGATGGAAACATTGATCGTAAATCCGTTAAACAATTGCTAATTGAGTATTTGGCTAAGGAAGCAGCTGAAGAAAATGAAGGGACTGAACCACAAGATGTACATTCCAATACGGATATACCCGCTGAAATATTAACCCCGCTTGCACAATTAGCACGCCTGCCAGCTAATAAAATTCACCTTGACAGTCATTTGGAACTCGATCTGGGTCTTGATTCACTGACGCGCTTAGACCTATTGATGCTTCTTGAATCGAAACTTGGTCAAACAATTCCTGATGCACTACTGGCAAATCTACAGACAGTCAAGGAAGTTGTTGAATTATCAGAATCTTTTGATACGATGTCTGCTCACGCAACAGAAAAGACAGAGAAGATTCTGAAACTTCGTGAAAAATCGCATTGGTATGCACGCTTATTCCGTGCTGGAATCCGAAGTCTGTATCGACGCAGATTTTCATTTCAGTGTATCGGTTTAGAGAATATACCACAAGGGAAACCATACATCATCACACCCAACCACACAAGTCATTTAGATACTTTAACTGTCATCACCGCATTAGGACAAGAATCACATCGTTTGTGGACACTCGCAGCAAGGGATTATTGGTTTGGAAAACGGCTTCAAGGATGGTTTGCACACAACTTCCTAAATGCAATCCCAATAGAACGAGAAGGAAATTTCGTACAGTTCATGCAGGATTTGAGAATGGCAAACAGTGTGTTGGAACAGAACAACGGAGTACTGATCTTTCCCGAAGGTACACGTTCACTTGATGGAAAAATACAGCCATTTAAACCTGGTATTCTCAGTCTTCTGGTCTATGGTCAACAAGTACCTATCATACCAGCATACATTCAAGGGGCATTTCAGGTATTACCGAAAGGACAGAACTTTCCAAAAAAACATCCGATTACAATCGCTTTCGGGGAACCGCTACTATTTGAAGTCGCTAAGAACCCAGGTGAAATGCTGGAGAAATCTGAAAAATATCAGCAATTTCTAACAGAACTTCAAAACCGTGTTGCTAAACTCGGAGAGACATTAACTTAGGATATACCATGGAATCACCGCAAAAAAAAGCTATTGCGTTCTTTGATGTAGATGGTACCTTATTGAGTTCAACCATAGTGCACTGTTATGTCTGGTTACGGACTAATTCATTTTCTCCTATCCACAAGTTCTTTTGGGTAATAGGTTTCCTACCAAAAGTAATCTATTATTTGATACTGGATAGGATTAGTAGAACAAGATTCAATAAAGCCTTCTATCGTAATTATGATGGATTAGATTCAGCTCAGATGAAGTCGTTAGCCATTAAGATGTTTGAACATTACTTAAAAAAGAAAATCTTCCCAGAAGCCATTTCTCAAATTGAGGAACATAGGGAAAATGGGGATCATGTTGCGCTATTAACAGGTTCACTGGACTTTATTGTCACTCCAATTGCTGAGTATCTGGGAGTAGATTCAGTCTTAGCACCTTCCCTCGGAGAACTTGGCGGAAGATTTGTCGGTGAATTGAAATCCGAACCCCTAATCGGAGAACAAAAAGCAATTGTAATGAAACAATTCGCTGAAGAAACTGGAATTTCACTTGATGTCTGCTATGCATACAGTGACAGTCAATCAGACCTACCAATGTTGAACTGTGTAGGGAATCCTGTTGCGGTAAATCCAACCAAAGCACTGCGTCAGAAAGCACTCGCAACTGGATGGGAAATGCACGAATGGATGCAAGCATCCTAAAAATAAAGAACACAAGTAGATAGAATATGAGGTGACGAATGCAAGTCAAACGATATCTTGAATCAATGTCTGAACCACAAGACACTATGTATGTTGAGATTGAAGGATTGCACAGATTTACACGACGTGGAGAAGACTGGCTAAAATTCCGTGAGGACTTAATTGAATTAATTGAACAAACAATTTCTGAAGAACTTTCAAAAGAATTCGCAGAATCCACAGAAAATTGGGCCGCGGAGGAAATATAGTCAATAGTGATCTGTCAATACTTTACTTGTAGGTCGGGTAGAGCGGAGCGAAACCCGACGAATACCAAACGCGTGTTCGTCATTGATTTGGCCGAATACCAAACACGCATTTGGCGTTGATTTGGTAGGGACGATATGTTTATAGATAAACGGTATACAAACCCTCTTTAGTCCCGTATGAAGATTAAGTTTATAATTGGGTAATATATATTTTCCCTTTTATGTGTCAATTTAAGGAGATCAATCTGCTTTTTGATGTCTTCAGTCCCGTAGGGACGATATGTTTATAGAAAGAAATAACCACCTCTTCTTGAGTTCCGTAGGAACGGCATAGCAAGATAAACATATCGTCCCTAATGAAGTTAAAATAATAAATTAGGTGATTTGGACCCCGACACGGTAGGTACGGTTTCCTAACCGCACCGGGTTTTAAAAGAAACAGAACATTACCCGATTAAATTTTTAAACTTCATACGGGACTAAAGACTTGTTGACAATCCATTTTCTATAAATATTCCGTCCCTACGGGACTAAATAAATTACCTAATTTATTTTTTAATCTTCATTAGGGATGATATGTATAGAAGCACATAGTCATATAAACATAAATACATTGACTTTTCCATCTTGATATTAAATAGGAGCAGTGAAAAAAGGTATCATGAGTACATTTTACGTCACAACCCCAATCTACTATCCCAACAGTGAACCGCATGCGGGAAACGCATATACTACGGTTGCTGCAGATGTCTTAGCGCGATATCACCGACTTAAAGGTGATAAGGTCTGCTTCTTGACAGGTGTTGATGAACATGCTGCCAACGTGTACAATGCTGCAAAAGAGGAAGGACTCTCCCCCCAAGAATACTGCGATAAGATCGCACCAACCTTCGTTAAACTGTGGGAACGACTGAACATCTCTCATGACATATTCTTTCGCACAACCAGCGATGTGCATAAACGCGGCGCGCAAAAATTCCTGAATGTGCTATACGAAAACGGAGACGTCTATAAAGCAAAGTACGATGGGTATTACTGCATCTCATGTGAGAAATTCTTTTCAGAGAAAGAACTAACAGAAGATAAAATCTGTCCGGACCATAAAATACCACTCCAGTGGTTAGAAGAGGAGAATTATTTTTTCAGACTCTCTAAGTATCAAGAACGTCTACTCGCGCATATCAAGGAGAATCCAACTTTCGTCTACCCCGAAACTCGTAGGAATGAATTGCTAAGTTTTCTGGAATCTGGATTACAAGATGTAAGTATCTCTCGAGCATCACTATCGTGGGGAATTCCGTTCCCATTCGATCCGGAGCATATCATATATATCTGGATAGAGGCATTGAGTAATTATATCACCGCCCTCGGCTACGAAACCGATAGCGAACAATTTCAAACCTTCTGGCCAGCTGATGTTCACATGATGGGGAAAGACATCACACGATTCCATGCTTTACTGTGGCCCGCAATGCTAATGGCTGCAGACATACCACTGCCAAAGCATATCGTCGGACACGGATGGTTGACAAAGGACGGTGAAGCACTAAGCAAAACAAGAGGTATCTTCATAGACATGGATGGTGATATTGCCACCTATGGCGTTGACCCGTTCCGCTACTATCTACTACGTGAATTCAGTTTCGGGAATGATGGCGATTACCGTCAATCTCGTTTGCATGAACGCTATAACGCTGACCTTGCAAACGATTTAGGGAATCTCCTCAATCGTGTCCTCGGTTTAGTCAATAAGAATTTTGAGAGTATTCCTGAACCAACAACACCCGGAGAATTTGATGATGAGATCCTGAAACTTGCTCAGGAAACACATGATAACTTAGACACACACATGCAGACTTTTGCATTTGATGCGGCACTTGAGACAATCTGGGAATTTGTCCGTCGCGTCAATCGCTATGTGCAACAAACACAAGTATGGACGCTCGCGAAACCTGACACAAAACCGAGAATGGGTACTATCCTATACAACAGTTTAGAAGCACTAAGATTTATCTCCGTTCTAATTTTCCCATTCATACCTGAAACTGCTGAGAAGATACAGAGACAAATTGGTTATACCGAATCTGATTACACAGACGAATGGGGACGATTGACAACCGGACTAAAGGTCAGCAAAGGTGAACCAATATTTCCACGTATTGAAATAAAAAAAGAAAAAGCTTCTCAACCAGAAAAAGCAATGAAACCTAAAAAACAGTCAAAAGCTGAGAAAGCAAACCTTGTTTCTTTCTCAGAATTTCAAAAACTGGATTTACGAGTTGGTAGTGTCGTCTCCGCAGAACGAATTGAAGGTGCTGATCGTCTACTCAAACTCATCGTAGACATAGGCACAGAAAAACGACAAGTCGTCGCAGGGATCGCAGAACACTATCAGACGAATGACCTAATAGGTAAACATGTAATTGTAGTCGTAAATTTAGAACCAGCAACAATTCGCAACGTTGAATCCCACGGTATGATTCTTGCTGCAAGTGGAGATTCTGTCGTATTAGCAACACCTGAAACCGAAGTGCCTCTTGGTACACAAGTACGATAGTAATACCATTTCTAATTGAAAATGTCTCTTTTTGTACCACAAACTTTCAGTTTGTGTCCTAAAGAATAACTACCATAATAACCGCCTAATGAGACAATAATTTATAGAAATGGTATAAGTATATCCTATCTTTACAACATCCAGATATGTCTGAAATAGAAAACTTACTCAAAACCAAGATCCAAGCCAATGACGCACAAACTTTCTTAGTCATTGTACCAAATGATGCTGCACGCCAAAAACGTGAACGCGAATTAATTGAGTATCATCCAGATGGCGCAGTTACTGATCTACAAGTTGTACAAATTAATCGCTTCATACAGAGTTTATACAGACAGGTTCGTCAATCAAGAACTGAAATCTCATCAGGCATTCAACGACTATGGCTTCATGAAATAGCAAGATTAGACAATTCAGGAAAGGACAAATATCAGACATTTCGTCCTAATCAGAATATCGAAATTCCAGATAGCACACTTTCTCTGATTGCAGAAACAATCAATAATCTAAGGGAACGTGATGATACCGAATTGAACTTCGTTGAAGACAATCAGACACAGGCAGACCTTGAAAGCATATATAATAATTACAATGATAAACTTGGTTCACAATGGATCGATGAACAAGGCAAAAACCTATTTCTTGCCGAGAATTTTCGTGAAGATTATCTCAAATCTGCATTTCCACATGTCGACCTAATTGTTGTTGAGGCTTTTACTGTCCTTTCAAACACAAATATAAAACTCTTAAAACAAATTGCTAAAATAGATCGCATTCAGTTGTGGTTTCGCACGGACTGCATTAAAACAAACGAGAACTTATACCAAAATATCACTAATCTTGTAAAACATTTTGAAGATGTAGGTGCAAATATTGATTCTGATTATGAACGTAAACCAAAAACACATCAATATTATGCAGAAAATTTGTTCAATAAAACCAATACAACACCTGAGAAAATAGATCTGAGTGAGAAGATTAAACTCTTGACACCTTCTGACCGTTCAGAAGAAGTAGAACAAATAGCAAATCTAATTCAGACGCTTGTCTCAAATGGCGAGTGTAATCTTAGTGATATTTGTGTTACATATTATAACATCGCTAAGTATCAACAACGAATTGCAGAAACTTTTTCTGATTATGGCATCCCTTATGCTCTTTCAGAAAGAATACCATTGACAAAATCAGAGGTAGTCAAACAAATCTTTTCTCTACTGGGGGCTAACCAAAATTCTCACGGTTTTGACTACTTCTCAGATGAACAAATTAAATTTGAAAAACCGAAATATCGTCCCAACGAATTCCTTGAATGTGTAAATGATATTTTGAATGAAAACGATACGCTAAAAAATATTCTAAATCCAATGTGGCAAGCAAATAGTCAGATCGTTGAAGGAGAGATAAACGCACTACAGTCATTCAAAAGAATCCTTAAGGAATTATGTTCAGTATTGAAATTGGAAGAAGATAAACCCTACCCAATTCATGAGTTTGTAAGGCATCTCCGTTATATCGCCAAACACACCTTCTACCAGCCGAGAACGTCAAGGAAGTCTGAAACTGTGAAGATACAACCTCTCGGTGAACTTAGGAGTTCAGAGTTTGATTATGTCTTTTTGGGTGATTTTGTTGATGGTGGATTTCCATATCCGTATAGAAGTGATCCCTTACTTCCCGAAACACCATACCGTACCGAAGATGAGCATATTCACGATAATCGTTTTCTGTTCTATCGCGTGCTAAAATCCTTCCGAAAAAAATTGTTCTTGCTAACACCAGATCGCGATAGAGAAGCGAAATTAATTCCTTCCATATTCAAAGAACAATTAGAGGAAATAGTCCAAATTGGCACAGAAGAAAGCGCAGATGTCGGTGGAAGAAGTAGGACTGGGTTTCTCAGTTCCTATGGTGATTATGTATGGAATAGTGACAAGCAAACTGAGATTGAATTTCCCAGTAATGTAGATAATATGAGACCTTTAATTGATCATGTTGTGAGTGTCGAAAAAAGACGAGAAAATAAAGACGACAGATCTCAATATTCGGGATTTTTGGAAATTGAGGATCTCTCTACTGAAGCACAGCACGTTTTACAACGGATGCAGACTGAAACATATTCAGTCACAGATTTGGAGACTTATGCAAATTGTCCTTATCAATACTTTATGAAAAACGTTATGAAAACTAAAGTAGCGGAGGATGACGATGAGGGGGAAATCTCAAGGCAGGAAAAAGGTAATTTGGCACACAACACTCTTTTCAAATTCTATGCAGATCACAAGGATGAGAAGAAGCCACCATTGAGTCAAGTGAGCCAGGAAGATTTTGAAGCGTCAAGAAAACAGTTGCATTCTCTATTGAAACAGGTTTCTGAGGAAAAACGCCAAGAACAAAACATCACTGAAAACAACCTATTCTGGTCAGTAAGCACCGACAAACTACGCGCTTCACTATTCAGATGGATTGAAGCAGAAAAACTTTATGACCTGACAGTATTACCCCGATATTTCGAAGTGAATTTTGGAAGATCTCCAGGAGATTCGGACCCAGAACTCAGTAGTTCTGAGCCAATTCCGATAAACGATGTGAATATGCAAGGCAAAATAGATCGAATTGACATTGGTGAGGGGTACTTTAATATAATCGACTATAAGACAGGAAGTTCTACACTGCGTAAAGCAGATATATTATGTGGACGCAGTCTGCAATTACCTATTTATCTACAAATTGCAAGTAAATTGCTTGATAAAAAAGGAAAAACTGGACTTGAATCAGCGGCAGGATTATATCACAAAGTCAGATTGAATGAATGCACTGTTGAACTTGGTTTAGCAAAAACCTCCTTAAATGAAACAGCTTTTAAAACCTATAGGAGTAATAATTGGAAAAAGGCTTATTCAAGTGAACAATTATTAGATGACGAAAAATATGACTCAGTACTTGTGCGAGTTAATGGCTATATTAGACAATTCGTTGACAGTATCGCAGAAGGAATCTTTCCAATCATCACACGTGTTGATACCTATGTCAACTCAGAAGGAGAAGGCGAAGAACCGATAACCCCAAGAGATCCAACGAAACCTTGTAGTTACTGTAACTACAAACGTCTATGTCGAGTCCGTCCATTTGAGCCTGAATATCAACAAGAGAACTAATGTTCATTCTACAGTCAAATGATGAATAGATGCGTTCGTAGGGTCTGGGTTTCCCTGCCCGATATACATTTCATTTATGACTTAACAAAGTACTAATGTTCATTCTACAGTCAAATGATGAATAGATGCGTTCGTAGGGTCTGGGTTTCCCTGCCCGATATACAAATCACTTGCATACTTAATGTAATTTTGATATACTCTTCAATAACCATAAATACTCAAGGAGGCTATTTTAAATGGCACACACTTTACCAGACCTGCCTTATGCACATGATGCATTAGAACCAATTATTGATACACAAACGATGGAAATCCATCATGGAAAACACCATCAAGGTTATGTTAATAATCTGAATGCTGCCTTAGAAGGAAACGATGATCTTGCGAATTTAGATGTTGAAGAACTTTTAAGTAATATTGATCAGGTACCGGAAGACATCCGACAAGCAGTCATTAACAATGGTGGTGGACACGCAAACCATTCACTTTTTTGGTCTATTATGTGTCCGAAAGGTGATAGTGGACAACCCGGGGGTGACCTCGCAGACGCAATCAAATCCGCATTTGGATCACTTGAGGCTGCAAGCGAAGAATTCACCACTGCTGCAACAAAACGATTCGGTTCCGGTTGGGCATGGCTCGTAATCGGGGATAATGGATTGGAAATATATTCCACTGCAAATCAAGATAGTCCAATTATGCAGGGACATACTCCTCTTATCGGAATTGATGTCTGGGAACACGCATATTATCTGAATTATCAGAACCGACGTCCCGATTATGTTGAAGCGTGGAAAGATGTCGTCAACTGGTCAAAAGTTAATGAAATATTTGACGCAAACGCATAAAATACTGGATTAAGTTATTGGTAGGGGTAGATTACATTCTACCCCTATTTTATAGTTTGTGTATACCTTATACGTTCAGTCACCATCTATTTAAACCAACCTTTGATACGCATAACCTTCTCGGTATTCAATTGAACAAATCATTAGGAGAAAATAATAATGGATAAGTTGATATGTTTTATAACTATAATGACTTTCACCCTCGTAAGTTATGCCACCGCACAAGATGTAGCTGTTGTCTACGATGCAGCTCTTGAAAACGGTAATGTATTAGGATCAGCAGGTCTCAAAGGCATCGATTTAGCAGACCTTATCGTAGAAAAACTTGCTGACAAAAAAATCAATGGAGAAATTGTTGATGGTGCAGGATTGATTAACTACATGAATGCCAATCCAAAAGGTATCTATATCCTCACACAAGGGAACACTCCCGACACCATTTTTCAAAATAGAGGCGAAGCCGATCCGGTATACTCATGGTTGAGAGAAGGGGGTATCGGTGGGTTTATCGGAGATTATCCCTTCTACTATTATTGGAACTATGGAACTGGTGCACGCGTTGCAGCAGAACTGGCAGGTCAGCAGAAAATTTTCGGGTTTACAGTAACAAATGCAAAAACAAATGAAAATGCAGCATCAGTCAAACCAACTGACCTTGGTAAGAAGTATATGCCATCTCTTAAGGGCTGGGTCTCAAATCGTCCAGTCAGTATATCTGTATTAGAACAGAACAACTTTGAGTTTGAAAGTTATGCCGATGATGGTGCAGATGCAGATCCAGTCGCATACCGTACAGAAGACATGAAGGGATGGTTTATTAACTTTCATACCTCATGTTGCGGTACTGCAATTCCTCCATTTGAACAGATCGCTGCATCTTATGCCGAACTCATCGCCAACCGCTTTGCCCCAGAATCACAAGATGTAGATCCAACGGGTAAGGTTAGTGTAGTGTGGGGACAGCTTAAATCTCTAAGGTAACTATACATTTTGACCACTATAACGTTTCCGCAACTTCAATCTCTGTCTAAAGGCTGCGGAAACATATAGATATTTTTGACTTTTCTGATAATAGGTGTTATAATTAACGGACACAACAGTAGTCCATACAGAATCAACCGTAATAAAATTAGCGATTAAGAATACATAAAGGCGTTGAAAGGGAGAGTAGGTCTCCTGGACTTGTAAAAGAGAGGAAGACTCATAGGCTGAAAGGTTTTCTCAAGTACCTACGACTGAAGGTCCCCCTGGAGCTGCTAATCTGAAAAAGTTTAATTTGCATTTTATTAGGATTAGTCGGTCTGATGTCCGTTATCGCATCCCAAGAGTGCTTTTCTTTATTTATTGAGGAAGAGAATTGGAGTGGTACCACGGTAAGGTGTTATATGAATCCTTCTCGTCTCCAAAACGAGAGGGTTTTTTACTTTCAATATGTTATGGCACAAGACAGTGTGCCAACTACATAAATGAGGAAAATTGGCATGGAACTTTCAGGAGCGCGAATCCTGGTGGATTGTCTAAAACGTGAAGGTGTCGAATATATATTCGGTGTAAACGGTGGCGCAGCTATGCCGATTTTTGATGCCTTGTACGACGAAACTGATGTTAAACTTATACCCATGCGGCACGAGCAAGGAGCATCTCACGCAGCTGATGGCTACGCACGCGTCACTGGAAAGGTCGGAGTCGCACTCGCAACCTCAGGTCCAGGAGCAACAAATCTCGTCACTGGAATCGCAACCGCATATATGGATTCAATTCCAATGGTCGCTATTACAGGACAGGTTATGACACAATTTATTGGAAGTGACGCATTCCAAGAATGTGATGTTATCGGGGTAACACGACCTATCTGTAAGCACAGTTATCTTATCAAGAGTAGCGATGAAGTAGCAGATGTTGTCGCTGAAGCATTTCATATCGCCAGTACAGGAAAACCAGGACCTGTCATCATTGATATTGCAAAAGATGCTCAAAATCAGGTGTCTCAATTCAAATATCCAGAAAAAGTTGATATCCGAAGCTATAAACCCCAAGTCCACGGTATTCCTGAACAAATTGCAAAAGCCGCTGAACTAATTAAACAAGCGAAATGTCCGATTCTTTATGCAGGCGGCGGGGTTGTACTCGCCAATGCGAGTGAGGAACTCAGAGAATTAACCCTTAAAACCCAGATACCTATCACCGTCACATTGATGGGACTTGGCGCGTTTCCTGAAACACATCCTTTAGCGATGGAGATGCCCGGTATGCACGGTTCATGTTGTGCAAACTATGCTTTTACATATTCAGACCTTGTTGTTGCAATCGGAGCGAGATTTGACGATAGGGTTACGGGGGATCTCGAAAAATTCGCGCCAAACGCAAAGAAAATCCATATTGATATTGATGCATCTTGTATAGGTAAAAACGTCCCCGTAGATGTCCCCATTGTTGGAGACGCAAAGAACGTGCTAATAGAATTGAACAAAATGGTTGACACGGCAGACATTGACCCATGGCGGAAACAAATACAAGACTGGAAACAGCAATATCCCTTTGAATACGAGCAGAAAGGTAACAAAGTGATGCCTCAATATGTCATTGAGCAGATATATGAACATTATAGCGATGCCATAGTCGTCGCTGATGTTGGACAACATCAAATGTGGGCCGCACAATACTTCAAATTCACCGAACCACGACAATGGCTTAACTCAGGTGGACTCGGTACTATGGGGTTCAGTCTGCCCGCTGCAATCGGGGCACAACTCGGTTGTCCAGACAGAACTGTCGTCAACATCAATGGAGACGGTTCATATATAATGACCATTCAAGAATTAGTACCCGCAATTACCATGAAACTACCGATAAAAGTCTTCATTATCAACAATATGTACCTGGGAATGGTGCGACAATGGCAAGAACTATTCCATAGTAAACGCTACTCGGCAGTGGATTATCATGACAATCCAGATTTCGCTTTACTGGCACAGGCATTCGGTGCTACTGGACTAAGAGTTGAGCATCCTGAAGACGTTGAACCTGCACTGTTAAAAGCAAAAGGCATTGACGACGGTCCTGTCGTTATTGACTTTATCGTTGATGAAGAGGAGAATGTTTTCCCAATGGTACCAGCAGGTAAAGGACTCGGCGATGTCATCAGAGGACTTTCTTAATCCAACTTCTGTAGTCGTACCATCACCAATGTACCATATTTCTACCTATAATGACCAAGGATAAACATAGATATCAATATGAAAAACGATGACCGACATATCTTTTCAGTAATGGTTGAGAATAGATTTGGGGTGCTTGCAAGGGTTGTAAGTCTATTCAGTGGACGTGGGTTTAATATAGACAGCCTCAACGTCGCTGAAACACATGATGAAAGTGTATCACAGATAACCCTTGTCACACATGGAGACCCCCAGATAATTGAGCAAATCTATCATCACCTGAACAGGTTGATTGACGTTATTGAGGTCACAGACATATCTACTGGAACACATGTTGAACGTGAACTCATCCTCATCAAAATCGCCACGACCCCTCAAACACGCGCGGATATTCTACAAGTTGCTGAAGTCTTCCGGGGACGTGTTATTGATATGAAGCCAGCTTCTATAGTCCTTGAAATCACAGGCGATGAAGGAAAATTGAAAGCCGCAATTGACATTTATAATACCTACGGCATCCTTGAGTTAGCACGCACTGGGAAGATTGCCATGATGCGAGGTAATACAGAATAGTTTCAACGGCCACATTGAAATATCACAGCATTATTAGGAAAATAGAGAGGAAAGGATTATATGGCAACAATTTATTACGATAGTGATGCAAATTTTGACCTGTTAAAAGACCGAACCGTTGCTATCATCGGTTATGGTGCACAAGGAAGAGCACAAGCACTAAACCTTCAAGACAGCGGTGCAAACGTCGTTGTAGGTTTGTATGAAGGTAGTCGTTCAAAAGCACGCGCAGAGGATGAAGGCTTAACCGTCAAAACAGTAGAAGAAGCATCAGCAACAGCTGATATTGTTCAGATTCTTATACCCGATGAAAAACATTCACAGGTATACCGTGACCAAATTGCACCGAATATGCAGTCTGGTAATATGCTGATGGTCTCACATGGATTCAGCGTACATTTTGGACAGATTGTACCTTCTAACGACATTGACGTTACAATGATCGCACCAAAGGGCCCCGGTTCTCTCGTCCGTGAAGTGTTTGAAAGTGGTGGTGGTGTGCCATGCCTCATCGCAATCCATCAGGACACGACAGGTACTGCCCGCGATATAGCACTCGCTTATGCCAGAGGTATTGGCGGTACACGCGCAGGTGTTATGGAAACCACATTCCGCGAGGAAACAGAAACAGACCTATTTGGTGAACAAGCAGTATTATGTGGCGGAACTGCCGCACTCATCAAAGCAGCATTTGACACCCTTGTTGAAGCAGGTTATCAACCCGAAATGGCATACTTCGAATGTCTCCATGAATTGAAACTTATTGTTGACCTACTCTATACCGGCGGACTGAGTAAGATGCGGAACGATATCAGTAACACTGCAGAATATGGTGACCTAACGCGAGGTCCAACACTGATTGACGATAGTGTCAGAGAAAAAATGCGTCAAATTTTAGCAGATGTCCAGGGCGGCGTCTTCGCAAGAGAATGGGTGCTTGAAAATCAAGCAAATCAACCAGTCCTCCGCGCACTCCGCAGACAAGAAGCAGAATTGCAGATTGAAGAAGTCGGCAAGAATCTACGTAGTATGATGAGTTGGTTGGATGAATAGATTGATAATTCATCCAATATGATACATCTCGCATTAAATAGCATTTTAATCTCCCTATAGTTGTAAGAATTCCTTCTATTCAGTCCCGTATAAAGTTTAAATAAATATAACGGTAATCTACTCCATAAAAAACGAGCGTAGGGGCGGGGTTTCCCCGCCCGCATATTATACCAAATAATAGATTTAACTTCATCAAGAATAGAATCTACATCAATGTGGTAGGAACGATTATAGCAATATTGGCAAACTTTTTTCAAACAGTCTCTTCCCCGAATCGTTTTTCCTGCAAGCATATTATTAACGATAGTTATATTATTAGTTGTGAAATACTACCGAGAAACAACTAATGTGTAATTATTTACATAATAAAGGGGACAATAAATAATGTGGATTGAAACAAAAGATAGTTCAATCATAGATGCGAATACATTTATGAAAATAGAAGTTAAGCATCATAATGAAGCAAAGGTTTCTCCAAGAGCGAAGCTGAGACACTTTGTAGAAGTGAATATGGATATTATGAGTCCAGAGAAACAAGGAAAAAATAGAGATCGAGTTGACAAATATGAAATCCGAGTGTGGATGGCAAATGGTAGCGACGATCCTTACATTCTATTTGAAGGAACAAAAAATGAATGTGAATCAGAATATACTAAACTTAAAAGTAAGCTGTTAAATCAGGTTTCTTAGGTTATAGTGTTGTTTTGGGTTAGGTGTGCTGGTACCGACATCCGCTAATAGCATTTATTAATCAAGATATGAGTGGAATCTATAGAGTGGAATCTATACCGATACTTCATCAAACGATATATCATTCATATCGCCAAAACCTTATTCTACGTTTCTGTCGAATTTAGTTAACAGAATATCTGCATCCCTTCGAGATAGATTACGACACTGTGACGTTAACTGTCTACGAGTCATTTTTGAGAATACTGGCTGCTTTGCGCGTAACCTACGGACAAACTCTATGTCTGATTCAAGGTGAGGTCTTACTAATTCAAGAACACGCTTATAGCTTGCAAGTCTGGGACTCCAGTTTCTGTTAAATGCTTCTTTCATATATATTTCGGCAAAGTAAGTAGCTATGCCTTCTTCAAAGTTATTTATGTCTACGTCTTTTGCTGGAGCAAGTAAGTGAACAGTTTCATGTGCTAATTGGTAACAAACCTGATACATATCTTTCTGGCATTCTAAATTAAGTCTAATAATAAGGAACTTTTCATCGTAACCACCTGAAAAAAATACCTGTGAAACAGATGCAGAAAATTCTACTCCCAAGATGGTGAAATCATGATCACGTTTTCCAAATAACTCTTCTGCCCGTTGCAGCATTGTCCTTAACAACGATACAAAAAGTCCATCTATATCTGTTCTCAGATAGTTTCTTCGTAAAAAATGGCTCACATCCCTCAATATTCAGTCGATTCATATATCAACTCCTTTTTTTATCTCAACCCTAAACCCAGAAGGGCGACAAGTCTATTTCATTCACGATATAACAAAAGTGTATACTAATGAATCATAACAACACAAAACAATCTGAAAAGTTGTCCAAACTTTACTATTAATTCAGAAATTCATGTAATTTTTCTGATCGATACTCAAAAATCTTCTCAATATCCCGTCTTACAAGCAAATTGTTTACCAACTGTCCTCCCAGTACAGCATATTCAACCTGATCCCCAACAATAGTCCCCTCGTCAGTCTCTGTGAAAGTGTGTGTATGTATCCACGTCCGATAGGGACCTCTGCGTTGTTCATCAACGAACTCGTACGGAGGATTCCATTCGGTAATTTCGCTCTGCCATTTGACAGGAATACCACGCAGTTTCAAACGATAATCAATTAGAGTGCCTACTTGCATCACAATTGGACGAGGTGTCAGCACAACAAATTTCAACCAGGGTGGCGTAATCTCTGCAAGATTATGTGCATCTGAAAAATACGAAAAAACTTCATCTCGAGGCTTCTCAATTAACTGGTCAGTTGAAAGTGTAAAGGTTTTCATTTCAGTTCTCCAGACTGTTCCCATTAGTTCAATCATTATCACTCAGGAACGATATTTTCATTGATATAACGCGCAATCAATTCAATCTCTTTCTCTTCAAGATAGAGCCCAGTATCAATCATCCGATTAATGACCGCAGTTGTTTCCTCTTGTGATGTCGGCGGATAATCGAATACGTCCTCATAAGGATGACACTGTGAACATTTTTCCTCAAAGAGTGCTTTTGCTTCAATTGCATCATAACTATCTGCAGCTGCAGTGTTTGATTCATCGGTCATCAAAACGGTTGCAATTTCTGCAGCAGCTTTAGACTCATCTGTCCGCATCTGTTCTACCCGTTGTTCCTTGACAGCATTCTTGATGTCTGGCGTAATTGCAATCAGATATGTCGAAACACTCCACTCCTCTTCAGTAGATATTGGTTCACCTATAACGGGTTTAATAGCCATACGGTTTACAAGTCTAACCCAATCTGGAGGCGTGCGCGGCTTTGCAAGAATCGTTCGTAAATCGTGACAAACAACACACTTTCGTTGTAAGACATGCTGACCTTCCCGCATCTTACGTTTTGATGCTAACTGGTCAAGTGGTGCTTCGGGGGGTAATCCTGCAGTTTCTATTAATTGCCGTGTTCTTTCAATCCCTTCATCGCTGAAAGCTCTCGTTTGGGTTCGCAGGACAGTTTCACGCAACGTAAAAGGGACAGATAGACCAATCAATAGATACGTGCAGACTAACAAAGCGACACCGATATAGGGCATCGCTTCTTCAAAATGTCGAAAAAACCGAAGAATAGAGATCTTAACCAGAATCAGCACACCAATGGTAATCCCAAGCATCAAGTGAGCAACGGTACGCGGAGGAAGTTCAACTTGGTAATTCCACAACCTTGGCACCATGTACCACATCATAAAGATGTAAAGTAATGCATACGCATAACCAAGTGACCGATGCAATAGCATTAATGAACGCGGGGCTTCACTCTTGCGTGTCACCTTATCAAAAGGATAACCCCATAACTTGAACATCAAGAAGACAGATGCATTTGCTAACCCTAAGAATACCAGACCGAAAATCGCACTCAATGAAGATGACATAGTATTATTTCCTTATAAAAAAGTTAGGTGATTGACTTACGTATCCAAAGAAGGTCGATTCAACCGTGAGTGATAGGGCGGTTCCATAACTGTACGCTGTCGTTCATTTGCCCATTCCGGTACTTCATAAGCAGGAACATAAGCCATATTTCCTGCAGTGTAACGCGTCAGAATAGAACGACGTGGATGATCAGCCGTCCACGGTAAAGTACCATGTGTAACCGCTTCAGTAAATATTATGACATCACCAGCATCACAAACGAGTTGCCGAATGTGTTCTTGATGCTTCTGATATAAACGCATCTCCTGAGGACAAGAATAATTGCTCTTATGACTACCGGGTATGACAATCAAACCACCCGCACCAGGAGGAACATCAGTGAGTTGAAATGTAACAACTGTCAAACCGTTATGCATCCTACCATCACGGAAAATATAATACTGATTCGGATCGAACCCTGGTCCCGATGACCCATGAAAAATGAAACCTTCCGCACCCTTCTCCATTGAAAGAAGGAACATATGATGATCCATACGGAATCCCTTACCTAATATTGTATTGAGGTAAGGGATAAGCGTAGGATGTGCCAACATATCCCTGAAGGGATTACACCACGGTTCCTCCCAGCCAAGCATGCCGCCAAGTTCTCCTCTACCGTGTTCTCCTCGCAATTCCTCAGAACCACCATCAAGCGTCTGCTCCTTTGGACGAATACGCATCTGATCACCATGCTTTTCTATGGCTTGATTAGCAATTTCTACCTCTTCAGGGGTTAGCACATTCTTTACGATCAGATATCCGTTCAGATCAAATAGATATTTTTCATCAGCATTCATCTAATTTCTCCTCTCTCCAGAATTTCCAAGTGATAATGTCACTATGTCAAACCTTACACAGCATAAGCAACCGAACCATCTTCCCGCAAAGGAGTAGAACCTGTATTCATCGGTTCAAATGGTGTCTTTTCAATAAGATCGTCAACCAGCTCAACCCCTAAACCGGGCACTTCCGGAATTGGTATATATCCCCCTTCACGTTGGTATGCAACTTTATACACAGCAAATCTATCAGATTCATCACCTTTTGTATATTCTTGTGTGATGAAGTTTGGAATACTTGCATCTAAATGCAACGAAGCTGCTGTTATCAACGGACCAAGAAAGTTGTGTGTGACAACTGCACTATGATATGACTCTGCAATCGCAGCAATTTTCTTACAGTGAGTCAGACCTCCTGCTAATCCAACATCAGGACGCACGTATTGCGGTCCACCTGCTTCAAGCAACTCACGAAACTCCCAAATTGTCGTCAATCGTTCACCATTTCCTACAGGACTCGTCATACGTTTTGCTAATTCAGCTTGTGTTGTTATCGTATCAATCTGTATTGGGTCCTCAATAAAGTAGAGATTAAATGGTGTCAACGCTGATTCTAAAACGATACTGTTCATCGGTGTAAGTTTCCGATGTACTTCTACAATCAAATCAAGGTCAGGTCCACCCCCTTCTCTGGCTGCAGCAACCAGATCCCGCGCGGTTTTCACAAGACGATCCAATGCCATATCCTGAAAATTTCCTACCAATGGATCAAACTTTAACGCTGTAAAACCTTCCTCCACTGCTGATTTAGCAGCTTCAAACATCGTTTCAGGGGTACCACCGCCACCAAGTAGGTGTAATCTTATTTTATCTCTACAGTTACCACCCAATAATTCCCATATTGGCACATCCAAATGCTTACCCTTGATGTCCCACAATGCAATGTCTACAGCACTGATTGCTCCACACAAAGCAGTTCCTTTAAAGGGGCCCATTCGGTACAGATATTGCCAATGATGTTCAATTCGTAAAGGATTCTGTCCAATGAGATACTTCCTAAATGTCTCAACTATCTTATCAACAGCTTCCGGGTATCCCCAGCATGCTGTTTGACCAATGCCACTCAGTCCTGTGTCTGTATGGATTCTGATAACATAACCGTTCGCAATAAAAAACGACTCTATTTTGTCTATTTTCATAAATCACTCCAATGTAATACCATTTCTAATTGAAAATGTCTCTTTTTTAATGCAGAATACCAAACGCGTATTCTGCCACAAACTTTCAGTTTGTGACCTGATGAATAACTACCACAATAACCGTCTAATGAGACAATAATTTATAGAAATGGTATAAAATGGTCTACTTTAGTTGAAAGTATTGTATCACAATAGGTAGAATTTGACAATAGAGGTAAAATACTCACAACTTTTATATTGAAAATATCAAAAATATTTGTTAAAATACACCTACAGTAATATATTTTGCATTTATAAAAGTTGAAGGAAACATAAATTGAAAATACTGGTAATAGGACAAGGAGGACGAGAACATACACTTGTTTGGAAAATTGCACAAAGTCTACGCGTTAAAAAAATTTACTGCACCCCAGGAAATGCAGGTATTGCTCAGATAGCAGAACTTGTACCTAACAAAGATGGGTTTGATAAACTTGCAGATTGGGCTGAGACAAAAAATATAGATTTAACAATTGTTGGTCCAGAAGTACCATTGGCAGCAGGAATCGTTGACAAATTTCGTGAACGCGGTTTGAAAACCTTCGGTCCAAATAAAAAAGCAGCCCGTATTGAAGGAAGTAAAGACTTTGCAAAACAACTCATGGAAAAAAATGGGATTCCAACAGCAACATATCAGACATTTACTGATGCAGATGAGGCAATAGACTATATTAAAAAATTAAACTCACCTGTTTTTGTTAAAGCCGACGGACTCGCTGCTGGTAAAGGTGTAATCCCTGGACGCACAACTGAAGATGCCATACAAGCAGTAAAGACCATATTAGTTGATAAAGTGTTCGGTGATGCAGGAGATAGTGTTGTCATTGAGGAGGAGTTAATAGGGGAGGAAGCATCTTTTACAGTCCTAACGGATGGAAAAACATGCTTGCCTTTCGTCAGTTCACAAGATCATAAAATGTCACACGATGGAGATACTGGTAAGAACACAGGCGGAATGGGAGCATATTCTCCCGCACCCGTCATTACAACAGAACTTCATGACTTTGTCATGAAACAGGTCGTCCATCCAACAATCAATGGAATGGCAGAGATCGATTCCCCATACAAGGGTGTGTTATATGTTGGACTAATGATTACAGAGAATGGACCAAAAGTATTGGAATATAATTGCCGTTTTGGTGATCCAGAAGCACAAGTGTTGCTACCACGTCTAAAAAGTGATATCGTCCCGTTGTTTACCGCATGTATTGACGGCACACTTGACCAATGCACTGATGTAGAATGGCACGATGAAGCAGCTGCTTGTGTCATCATGGCGTCCGGAGGATACCCAGATCCATATCAAAAAGGTAAAAAAATCACAGGTTTAGACAACGCTGCAGAACTGAAAGGTGTAACGGTCTTTCATGCAGGAACAGAACAGGACGGTGATCAGATTGTAACTGCGGGTGGACGTGTATTAGGGGTTACGGCATTAGGAGATGACTTAAAATCAGCAATTGAACAAGCTTATGTTGGTGTTTCTACCATCCATTTTGAAAATGCTCATTGGAGATCGGACATAGGATATAGAGCACTTGCACGAAATTGATCTAAATAATACTGTAGGGTTCACGAAATGGTAGAGGAACTCACATATAATATCGCAAAATGTTGTGAACCGAATGAAGACAATCCAATTATAGGCTACTTCAAGGAAGATGGGTCAATTACAATTCACGACAAATCGTGTGATACTGTACACGGATTGAGACCAGAAAGAATATTAGATGTCGTATGGGAAGAAATACAAAAAACAAAAAAACCTGAAATTATACTGGAGATTCCTACAGAGTTAGACGAAACAGATTACTACATACTAAAGCATCATCAAGAATTAGGAATGGACTATTCAATTGTTGTTGCTGAAACACTAAGGATTCCACTTGAAGAGATGCACAAAAGGCACCGAAAACTTAAGGAACTCGGTGGTTTGAAACGTGTAGAAGGACGAATTATTCATTATCGAAAGAACAGAGTTAAAGGAAAATGGATAAAACATCGGAATCATACCTATTATGAATTGACACCAGAAGGTATTCAATGGATAGATTATTTTGAAAACAATACAACAACGAAATGATAGTTATCTTAATATGGAGAATTTTGAAAGCACATATACACTTTCATCCCACAGTAGGCGGGGTTACCCAACCGAACTTGGGAAAAATGTATAACGATTTCTAATATCTACCATATATTCATTTGAAGGAGACCAAAATGTTAGATGAAATGAGAGATCGCATAACCGAAAAAGAACAACGTAGGAATCGATTACGCTCGATAGTCTTACTTTCGCTTATACTCCACATGGCTATTGCAATAGTTTACATTTTTGTTCCGTTAAGTAGAGTCGCGGATCAAACTGATGATTCACTCGCTTTTGACTTATTTAAAGAACATGATCCTTTATTGGAAAGAAGGATTAGACCTAAAACACCACTTACACAAAAACGACTTGATCCAAGCCAAAAACTCGCGAAGGATGCGGAGCAAAAGAAAATTAATTCAGCAAAGAATGATCGTGCTGAAGTTGTCAAACTAAGCGAGAAGATCGTCATTCATGATGTTGAAATCAATGAGGCACCTGTTGAAGACATCTTACCAGATGTTATGACAGATGCAAAGTTGAGGGAAGCTGAAGCTTCAAATCTCAGTAGACTCCTTTCACAACCTGGAGAGACCGACGGTAGAGGCGAAGTCACAGGACGCGTACGTGCAAGAGGAGACGGAACTGGAATATATCACGGTCTCGGACAAGATGGCGGCGGTGGCGGACTCGTTGAAGGCGGCGGACGCTCTGGCGGTAATGACAGACTCGGGATAGGAAATTTCCTAAACAGTCTTGACGGACCACAGGATGTTGTTTTCTGTCTTGATATATCATCAAGTATGCAGGCTGCTGGACTTGAAATTAAACTCGCATTGGCACTTAATGAGACTAAGGATGCAGTGATGATGCTCGGATCCGATGATAAATTTAACATCGTCCCATTTTCTTCCACCGCAAGACTAATGAGTGAGAGACTCCTTGAAGCAAATGAAATAAATATTAGTCGTTCATTGATGTATCTTGACAATTTCACTCCTGAGAGAATTCAGAACAATTTGGGGACTAATATTCTGGCATCACTTGATACAGCTTTCAAGCAAGGATCAACAGCAGTCGTTCTGGTAACTGATGGTCTTCCGCAAACCATGAAAGGACACACTATAGAAACTGACCCTGAGAAAATACTTGAACACGTGACAAAGCACAATGTCAATAATGCTCGAATATATGTCGTCGCATTAGAGATAGATATACAACGTTCACCTGGTGCATATTTACTGACTTCCCTTGCACATCTGACTAAAGGAGCTATTAAGGTAATTGGCTCAGATGAATTGCAGAAGTTACGCAAAGAGTTCGAGAAGTTACGCAAAGAGTTCGAATAATGCAACAGTTGACGCTCCTATAAAAGAATTGACAACTTGTATTACATAACACTATCCTATGGATCAGAAATCGGCTTTTAACACAATACAGCACTTCCGATTAGATGGTAAAGTATGTCTCGTAAGCGGCGCAAGTCGTGGCATCGGTAGAGCCATGGCTGAAGCACTTGCTGGAGCAGGTTCAGAACTCGTTATCACGGGTAGAGATATAGAGACACTCGTATCGGTCGCGCAACAGATCGCGGTAGAAACAGGTAAGAGAACATTACCTATACGAGCTGATGTTGCTGATCTTGATGCAATTGAAACGCTTGTTGAACAAACTGTCGAATCTTTAGGAAGAATTGATGTATTAGTAAACAATGCTGGGGTTAATGTACGTAATCCTGCACTGGAATTCTCTGAAGAAGATTGGGATTTTGTTACGGATGTCAATCTGAAGGGTGCGTTTTTTCTCGCAAAAGCATGCGGTAAAGTCATGCAAAAACAAGGTGGGGGTAAGGTCATCAACACACTATCTTTAACATCAGCAATTGGATTGCCGACAAGCGTCGCCTATACCGCTGCTAAAGGCGGACTTTTGCAGCTAACAAAATTACTCGCAGTTGAATGGGCTGAGCACAACATACAGGTCAATGGAATCGCACCCGGTTTTATACGAACAGAGATGACTGCTCCCGCACGAGAAGATAGCCGCAACGAATGGATCCTCAATCGTACCCCAGCACTCAGATGGGGTGAACCTGAAGATTTGGCAGGACTGACGATTTTCTTTGCATCAAATGCTTCCGATTTTGTTACCGGTCAGATGGTGTTTGTTGATGGTGGCTTTATGGCAGGTAGCGATTGGAGAAACCAGAAATAAATGGACACAGACGCAACGGAATCTGCATTGCAACAAGCGAAACAGATAATTGCAAAATACAATATTAAAGATGCGAATTTGTTTGATCACAAACCAGTATTAAGAATCCGAGTTCCAGACGCAGAGTTTGTACGCGTCCTTGATATGCGAACCAAGCTTGCTGAAGAACTAAAGTCTACTGGCTTTCGCTTCATCGCAATTGACCTTGATGACAACGACGAATAACGTGACTATTCTATATTTTCACAATACACGCTAACACCTGCTTACCTATCAACAAACTTGAAAATCACAACAAAATATGTTATAATTTAAGATGATACATGCAGTATTTGGAATACAAAGACTAAACGAGTAAGGAGACCAATGCCAAATTCTGGCCCTGAACCAGCACCTACAAAAGAACTTGTTACATCATACCTTAAGAAAGTCAAAACCAAAGTAGATGCATGTATCTTTGACTTTCTTCCTACCACCCATGAGCAGACGGACGTACATCAATTATATCAAATGATGTTAGACTATCCCCAACGCGCGGGAAAAGGCTTAAGACCCGCACTTTGCTTACTTATCTGTGAAGTATTCGGTGGTAAGGCTGAACGGGCAGTTATTACTGCAGCAGCATTGGAATTACTACAGAATTGGCTCCTAATTCATGATGACATTGAAGACGGTTCTGAACTACGCAGAGGTGAACCTTGTCTACATCAGAAACATGGTATCCCGATGGCTATAAATGTCGGAGATGCACTGCACTGCAAAATGTGGGAGATGCTACACAAAAATACAGATATTCTTGGACATAAACTCGCCTTCCAAATTTTATCCGAATTTATACAATTGAGCAACCAAGTCGTTGAAGGCCAGCACATTGAACTCAGTTGGGTTCACAACAACCAATGGAATCTTGACGAGAACGACTACCTGACAATGTGTATTCAGAAAACTGCCTGGTATACTTGTATCACGCCATGCCGATTAGGAGCAATAATAGGCGGAGCTACACCTCATGAAGTAGATGTTTTCTTTGAAATCGGAAAATCACTCGGTGTAGCTTTCCAGATCCAAGATGATGTCCTAAATCTTATCGGTGATGTTGGCAGATACGGCAAAGAGATCGCAGGCGACATAAGCGAGGGAAAACGGACACTTGTGCTGATCCATTTGATCAACGCATGCACCAAAACAGAAGCACAGAATGTTATAAATATCATGTCTCATTCACGGACAGAGAAGAGTGAAACTGAAATTCAAAACGTATTGCAATTGATGAAAAAATACAACTCAATTGAATATGCACAGAAATGTGCTAAGAAATTATTGAAAGAAGCAAGTGAAAAGTTCACTCAGAATTTTGCTCATCTGCCAAATAATCAAGCAAAGCAACTATTTTTATCACTTATTCATTTTTTTGTTGAACGCGAATATTAAGCAAGGAGAATGCATCTAAATGGCTATTACCGGTATTTCTTCAGGAAAATTGAGAGGACTAATGAAACTTGCCGACTCAAGCGGACGGTTCAAAATGATGGCGATAGACCAACGCGGTTCTATGGTTACAAAACTCTCAGAAGTTCTTGATATTGACAAAGCAAATGTTAAATACGACGATGTCGCTGCTATAAAAACACTAATTACACGAATACTTTCACCCAATGCAACAGCAGTTCTAACTGACCCTATTTACGGACATCCCTATTCAATAACAGAAATTCCACGCGATGTCGCATTGTTGTTGGCTTATGAACAATCTGGATATGTAAGTGAAGGTGTTAGTGAAAATGAACGTCTCTCTAACCCAATCGAAAACTGGACTATAGCAAAAGCACAGCGCGCAGGAGCTGATGCTATAAAACTTCTCGCTTACTACCATCCAGATGCTTCAGCAGAAACATTGAAACATCAACAGAAATTCGTCAAACACGTCGGAGATGAATGTGAAAAGCATGACTTGCCATTCTTATTGGAACTTGTCAGTTATGCACTGGAAGGTACGACAAAAAGCGTCGAATTCGCAAAACAGAAACCCGACCTCGTCATCCGTAGTGTTGAGGAATTCACTGACCCTTCATATAAAGTTGATATTCTAAAACTTGAATTTCCAGCTGATTTGAAATACACAACTGAATATAAAGACCAAGCATTCTACACAGGTGATTCAGCATACAATTTAGCTGAAGTTATTGATATTTGCCATAAATTAGATGAAACATCAACGCTGCCGTGGGTAATTCTGAGCGCTGGCGTGGATATTGAGGAATTTATTGAAAACGTCAAACTCGCAACCGCAGCAGGGGCAAGCGGATTCTTGTGTGGACGCGCTATCTGGAAAGAAGCAGTTGATTTCTATCCTGACACAGGCGCAGTTACACAATTTCTGGAAAATGATGCAACAACTAATTTCCACAACGCAAATGCGGCTGCTGAGTATGCTTTGCCGTGGTTTGAGCATCGGAACTTCGGAGGTGCTGAGAACATTAACCTAGCTAAACAATCTGAAAATTGGCACCAAGATTATTCGTAATACCATTTCTAATTGAAAATGTCTCTTTTTTGTAGCACAAACTTCCAGTTTGTGACCTGAAAAATGACTGCCAGAATAACCGCCTAATGGGACAATAATTTATAGAAATGGTATAAGAATGAAACACAAAATAGGAGGATGCAGCATTTGATGGACAACTTCTTGTCACGATAGGTTCAGAAAGACACATCTACCTATATGGGACAGAAGTTATCTGTCCATCATTTAGAGGCAAGTGATTTCTCAATTTTCTCAAGAACCTTACGGGCTAACTGAAGGGTTGTCTCAGCAGTAATTTGTCCACCTATCTCGGCAACAAGTACTACGATAGATTCTCTAACAAAGAGCCAATTCGCTCCTGCCTGCCAGACAGAATCTCCAAGTTTGATCTGTTCTGAGGAAACAGGTTGATATACTGAGACGCGTCCACCAATCTTTGGGAGTGTCCGTGAGGTAAAACGAGTACGTCCTACTTCTGCCGCTGTATTAGCATCATCTGCTGAATCAAAAAACCAATAATGCAACGCAATCTGTTCGGCAGGTTTATTGTTCAACCACCACCGATCACGCCAACCAAAGGATGCAATTGGCTTCGCTGGGGCAGTCGGAGAATAAAGTTCTTGAGATGAACTCAATCTTGCAGAATACTCAGACATTTCTTCAGCAGTTAACTGAATTGATTCCAATGTAATGTTCATAATAAACATGATACCATGTCCACAACGGAATTTCTATTAAAAACGTCTAATTAAATAAAGATTCTCATGTGTAGAAGCAACTAACTGATTCAAACATATTTATCATCTCGTAAGAGTTGCACAAATTATTGAAAATAGATATTTGTATAGTGTTCTGTCAATACTCAAATGATGAGTAGATTTGTTCGTAGGGACGGGGTTTCCCCGTCCGTTATATGAGTAGAATCGTTCGTAGGGACGGGGTTTCCCCGTCCGTTATATGAGTAGAATCGTTCGTAGGGACGGGGTTTCCCCGTCCGTTATACAAATCATTTATGACTTGACAAAGCAATAGTCTTCAATATAGATTATGAAAATCCTTTCACGATATTGTCTTAAAGAATTCATACCACCTTTTTTGATCTCGCTTATCTGTTTTACCTGTATTATACTTTTTGATGAACTTTTTCGACTTGTTAAACTATTCGTCAAGAAGGGGGTAGGTCCGTTATACCTCATTGAATCATTGATGTATATCGCCCCAGCGACAGTTGTATTGTCCATACCGATGGCAGCTTTAGTCGCTATTCTACTGGCGTTGGGACGACTATCAACAGACTCAGAAATTATGGCAATGCGTGCAAACGGTGTAGGAATCCATCAACTTATGGGGCCACTGTTGTGTACGACACTTCTCTTAAGCTTTGTCGATCTTGCTGTAATTGAATACGTTTTACCCCAGGCAACTCAAGCATCTGTAAAACTCAAGCGCGACATCCAAAAACACAATCCTGCTATCATTTTAGAGGAAGGTACCATCATGAAAGAGCTTAAGACAAAAGGTAAGCTATGGATGTTTGAGTCTACCGACCCAGAAACAGAACGAATGCAAAATGTGAAAATATGGGACGAATTCTACCAAGGACAACCACGACTAACGGTTGCAAAGTCCGCTACACTCGCTTATGAAGGCAACGAAGCAAAGTTGACACTATACGATGGACAAACTTATGATCCTTTAACTGATGGATCAGATGGATTCAGAATAACCCAATTTCAAGAACAGCAAATTGCTCTTGACTTCACTAAAGACCTGCAACGACGAGATTATACATCAAAACATCCACAGACGATGCGAATCGCACAACTCAGTACATATATTGGAGATTTAACAGATTCAATCAAACCAGACAAACCTTCAACTTATACACTGAATAGAATCCGCTACGCAAAAGTAGAATATCACAAAAAATTTGCTCTACCCTTTGCATGTTTGGCTTTCGGTCTAATAGGTATCCCACTCGGTATTATGGTGAAAAAGAACGGAAAAATGATCGGTTTTGGAATTGGATTAAGTGTGATATTGCTATACTATCTACTTCTACAGATCGGTCAAAGCACTGGAACAAACGGTTATTTACATCCCGCATTCGCAATGTGGCTGCCAAATCTTGTCGTTAGCACTATCGGACTAACACTTATTCTAACAATATTTTACGAAAGTAAAGTTAGAGCATTTTTCAATAAAGAGAGCGAAATTCCTCTTGTGGCAAATAGTGGCCCAGTAACTTAACGGACAGAACAGGAAAAACAATTGAACATCCTTGATCGGTATCTGCTCAGAGAATACATCAAAGCATTTTTTGTTGGTTTCTTCTTCTTTAGTGCACTTGTAGTCTTAGTTCGGTTATTAGACAAAGATATCAAGTACTTTGATGAAGACACCACTTATATTACTGCAGCAAAAATTGTATTTTTACAAGCACCACGACGGATCATGGAAATTGTACCAGTATCTGGTTTTGTTGCTGTTTTCTTCGTGCTCGGACGGATGGTGCGGAATAACGAATTTGTGGCAATGAAAGCCGGCGGAATCAGTGTCTACCGTATCTTAGCACCAGTTATCATTATTACACTTGTACTATGTGCTCTCTTTTCAGTTTTCTATAACCGTGTTGCATCCCCTGCTTATCATCACGCAAACCTTTTGCAGAAAAAAGCAAATCCAAGTACGCACAGATACCTGCCATTTATTGGCAAAGGAAATCGGATCTTTTATTTGAACAGTATAAGATTAGCTGAGAAATCTATCAGAAATATGACAATATGGGAGTCAAGCAAAGACGGTATACTTGAACGCAGTATATATGCTAAGAAAGCAACATGGACAGATACACATTGGGAACTCACTGAGGGCAACATCCGGTATTATGAAGATCAGATTGAAGTCGGTTTTGAGACCTTTGACAAAATCTCCATAGAACGACACGAAGAACCGGAACGTCTAATCGGTAGTGATAAAGACCCAAGAGCCATGACCATTAAGGAGCTTAAAGAGCAAATTACCTATAAAAAAGAAGCAGGACAGATTTCACGAATTGAACAAGTAAAATTACACCACAAAATGGCATACCCGTTTGCTGCTGTTGTTGTCGTTATGTTAGGCGCACCAATTGCAATTCGTTTTGGTAAAGCCGGCTTTTTCGCTGGGTTGGTCATCGCATTTTTTCTTGTCTTTATCTATTGGGCACTATCATTCGCAACATTTGAAGGCTTAAGTGAGAACGGCAAACTCCATCCATTTATTGCATGTTGGGGAGCGAATATACTATACGGAATTGTCGGTTCTATTCTCATTTGGAGAACACCAAAATAGGGAATCCCTACAATTAAAGATAAACCTAATATGTTCTCCTCAAGAATCGGTAACTTCTTCTTCAGAATCCGCAGCTTCACTCCGATTCCCTTCATACTTGCGTTAATCTACTTCGCTAAACCAATTCTCCTTACAACAGCAGTCGGTTTAGTCTTTGTCATCCTCGGTGAATTTCTGCGATTATGGACAGTCGGTTATGCTGGTGGCGCAACCCGTGCAACAAGTCTTGGCGCTGCCCGTGACCTTGTTACAACAGGTCCATACAGTTATGTAAAAAACCCACTTTATCTCGGAAATTTCTTAATCAGTATCGGTATTTGCATCATCTCAAATGTAATCTGGTTAGTTCCTGTCCTAATTATCGGCTTCCTTTTACAGTATCTCCCAATTATCGCAGTAGAGGAAGCGTACCTATTGGAATCTTGTGGGACTGTATATCGGACATACCAAGAACAGGTCCCCCGTTTCATACCTAAACTCCGTCCTTATCAATCTTCATCTACACACGACTTTTCGTGGAAACGCGCAATCAAGAGTGAAAAGCGAACAATCACAGCAATAGTCTGTGTAATTTCCATTCTCTTTGTAAAACAGATTTTCTAATAATCATTTGATGTGTGTTCCTGATGCTTATATCGTAGATCGGGTTTCGCTCCACTCTATCCAACCTACACAAGGTGTTCACATATGTGAAAATAATCGCCAAAAAACCGAAAACTAATCACCGTATGTTTTTGCTGTTTGTTCTTGACAGGACGATGGTTGTAATGTTATATTTAAATACAATCATATCATTATTATGACTGCAAACGTTTTGTTGACTCACAAATCCTACCAATTTTCAAAACTGAACCAGAAGGAGATTCATCTGATGAGAAAACTATTTCCCTCATTTTTGCTCCTATCTGTTCTTACTATTCTGTTTTTAATACCAGTCACTCTGTCTTTTGCACGATCGTTTAACAATGATTTTGAGACAGGTGACCTAACAGATTGGGAGAAGACAGGAACAGCATTTGATTTTCAACCAACTTGGGGAGATAACCCAACAGCACGAAACAGAAATCAACCTTCGCAACATCAAGGTGACTGGTGGCTTGGGTTGTTTGAGAAGTACCAAGGTCCGGACAAGGGCGAGGAACTTGGACAGAGGGCAGGTCTAACCCAAGGTGATGCACCTCTCGGAGAACTTACCTCAATCGAATTTAGGATTATCGGTGAAACAATGAACTTTCTCATCGGTGGTGGCAATCACCCGTGGGGGAGTGCTGCTCCATGTTGCGTTAATCTGCTAATCAATGAGGAAGTAGAACTTTCCGCTACCGGAAATGAAACTGAAACGATGAGCCGTAAAGAATGGGATGTTTCTGATTTGAAAGGAAAAACCGCCCAAATCGTTGTAGTTGATAATAACAGCGGCGGCTGGGGACATCCAAATTTTGATGATATTCATCAAGCAGATGCCAGTGGGAACAACATTCCGTGGGATCGCGTTCTTGCGGTTGATGCACGCGGAAAATTAGCAGTCAGTTGGGCTCAAATGAAAAAATATTACAGATAAATTATTTTCATAGTTGATGTAGTTTTGATTGTACACATATTGAGTTGAGTATAGAAACTTAATCAAGTTATATTGATAATACAAGGAGAGATTTTGAATGAATAGCAATTTTTATACGCTCCCAGTTACCATTACTTTTTTCACTATTTTGTTTGCAATGACTGTAAGTCTTGCCTATGCAGCAACTTTTAATAACGATTTTGAGACTGGAGACTTAACAGATTGGGAAGTAGATGGAACAGCGTTTGATTTTCAACCAACTTGGGGAGACAACCCAACAGCACGGAACAGAGGAGAAGTGTCCAACCATCAAGGAGATTGGTGGATCGGTCTTTTTGAAAAGTACCAGGGACCGGAAAAAGGAGCAACACTCGGACAAAATCCAGGTGATGTTCAAGGAGATGGACCGCAAGGTACTATCACCTCAATAAAATTTGAGATTGTCGGTGATAAAATGAACTTTCTTATCGGTGGCGGCAATCATCCTTGGGACACTGATCCAAACCCCTGCTGCGTAAACCTTGTGATTGATGAGGAAGTCGTCCGTTCTGAAACGGGAAATAACAGTGAGACGATGCAAAGAAAAGAGTGGGATGTGACCGATTTAAAAGGAAAAACAGCACATATCGTCGTCGTTGACTCCCACGGCGGTGGCTGGGGACATCTGAACTTTGACGATATACATCAAGCCGATAGTAGTGGAAATATTCCGTGGTCCCTCGTAACAGCAGTTGAAGCACGCGGGAAGTTAGCTGTCAGCTGGGCACAGATGAAAAAATTCTATAAGTAGGTGCTGAGATATTCTATGGATGAGATGGTTCGATCCCAACAATACAATTATCTAACGCTTGTTAACTAACAAGGCATTAAAACTGCAAACTGTTATTCTGAGATATATTCTTCTCAGACTAACAGTTTATGCAACTAAAATGGTTGCAAGGAGACAAATCAGATGTATAAAAAGTTATTGTCATTGGCTATTCTTCTTCTCTTTTTTCTTTTTCTGTTGACAGTCAATGATGTTACATCGCGAACATTTAACAACGATTTTGAGACAGGTGACCTAACAGATTGGGAGAAGACAGGAACAGCGTTTGATTTTCAACCAACCTGGGGAGATAACCCTACAGCACGGAACAGAGGAGAACCCTCACAACATGAAGGCGATTGGTGGCTCGGACTTGCTGAAAGATACCAAGGACCTGACAAAGGGGCGAAACTGGGACAGAAACCCGGTGATATGCAACAGAATGAAGCCGGCGGTGTTGCCCCTGATGCTCCACAAGGCACATTAACCTCTATAGAATTCACAATTGTCGGGGATACGATGAATTTTCTAATGGGTGGTGGAAACCGCCCGTGGGGTTCAGCAGAACCGTGTTGTGTTAATCTTGTGATGAATGACGATGTAGTCCGTTCAGTTACAGGTAACAACCATGAAAGCATGACACGAAAAGAGTGGGATGTATCTGATTTAAAAGGCAAAACTGTTCAACTTGTCGTTATTGATCAAAGCAGTGGAGGATGGGGACATCCAAACTTTGATGATATCCATCAAGCAGATGCAAGTGGAAAAAACATACCCTGGGATCAAGTACTGGCAGTTGATGCACGGGGGAAATTAGCCGTCAGTTGGGCTCAGATGAAGAAATACTACTAATTTGAAGATAAGAAAGGCTCTCATCATAAGGACAATATCGGTATTGTTCTTATGGTGAGACCTGCTCTAACCCCGCACGCTCACGAAACTTGTTATAAGTTTTCATTATTCCCTGCTCCATCGTGTAGTCTGGTGTAAATCCCATCTCTTCGGCAATCGGTGTAGCATCATAATCCCATGAAATACCGAATACACCGGGTTCCAGAACAATCTGTGCATCTGGTACTATGGTTTTCAGATAATCAACGCCTTCTTTTACTGGACGGATCCCTCCCTTAACATTGAAGACACGTGTCTTAGTTGGTAGACACGTACAAGCAATGACAATTGAACGTGAGACATCTTCTACATATTGCCAATCCACCGCATCATCACCAAAAGGACAAAAATGTGATTTACCCAGCGCGACATCCTCGATCATCTTCGTTGTGAAAGAACTCATGCCTCGCGTTCTACCAACACCATAAACTGCGGTAAACCTTAGTCCAATTGAATCTACACCATAAGCATCAAAATAGTGCATTGCATATCTTTCATTTAAAGACTTGCATGCACCATAGATAAATTTAGGATAGTGCGGAGCATCGTTCTGTATTTGCTGATGATTGTAGTCTTCAGGTGAACCGAATACTGCCACGCTACTTGCCCACACAACTCGTTTAAGATCGAAAATCCGTGCTGCCTCAAGGATATTTATTGTACCTTCACACACGACCTTTAATGCCTGGGGCGGATTCGCATTACAAGCAGGAACCTGCCACGACGCCAGGTGAATAATCCGATCAATTTCATGCTCATCAATAGTCCGAAGAACATGCGGCAGATCAGTGATGTCCCCTTGAACAAACGCAAGACCATCAATCTGCTCCTCAGTCAGTATCATTTTAGGAATTGTCAAGTCATAAGCAAAATCATAAATGATAACCTTTTCACCGGCTTTGCCAATAGGTCCCGGATGACGTATGTACCGATGCAACCCATGCCACCAGTGATCAGATAAGCCATACTGTAATCTCCTAAAAACTGCAATCAACGTAGTGTATTGCTATAGATCCTGTGACGGTCTATCCACATTCATGGGTTCATCCACATTGACAAGTATTTCATCACCCTCAATTTTTATTGGATAAACAGGTATGCTCTCCTCCCCAGGCCAAACACATTCACCGGTCTTTACATCAAACTCCCACATGTGCATCGGGCAGGTAACACACCCCTTATCAAGAAATCCATAAGTCAAGATTCCACCAAGATGAGGACATATATTGTTCATCGCAAAATACTCACCCTCAACATTATAGATACCAATGAATACACCTTCTACTTTGACTCCGACACAGGTACCAGGTTGTATCTCATCGGTAGTCGCGGCTTTTACAAACTGTGACATATAAGTTGAATCTCCAAAATAATTAATTTTTTATCTGATGACTAATCCCTTAGAAATATTTACCGAGAAATCATGCTAACGCGATATCACTTTTCCTTCACCTCGCGGATCAGTGCCGCCATCTTGGAAAGTGCCATCTTCTGATAGATGAATGGCGTGTCCCGGACCACCGATACGGTCACTTGCAGTGATCCTATGACCAAGATTGCGCAAACCCTCAAGAACATCTTCACCTGCACGTGATTCAACCTGAATCGGTTCTGCACCGTCGCTATGAAAACGAGGAGCATCTAACGCTGCTTGTGAAGTGTTTTGTAGATCCATTAAACCAACACTTATATTAAGCTGATTGTTCGGAATAGTACGACCACCAGGGATTCCATACGTGGCGAAAGGCATGCCATCCTTTGTAGCAAGACACGGGCCCATATTGTGTAATGGACGTTTGTTCGGAGCAATGGAATTCGCTAATCCCGGTCTCGGATCAAACCGACCAACACCATGTCCGAATAGAAGACCAGTGCCAGGTACGGTGACCATTGAACCGAAACCACCACCATGCGTCTGAGTCAAGGACACCATGTTCCCTTCTGCATCAGCAGTAGAAATATGACTTGTGCAGTACATCGGTTCGTGATATACCACCTTACCAGGTTGCGGGTTGTCAAGTCCTGCATTGAGCTTTTCACTTAATATCTCAGTCAATTCGTCAGAAAGCTCGTGAGTGATGTCAATATCAACGAAATTTGGATCACCGAAACGACTCAGTCTTTCATACCAGCAAATCTTCATTGCCTCAGCAAAAAGATGGAATCTGTCTGTTATCGGCATCGTTGCTACATCAAAGTTTTCTACCAATCGGAGCATCTGTAGTGTAGTCAATCCACCCGCACCAAGTGGCGATGTATAAACAGAATAATCACGATATCTTATCTGATAAGGTTCTGTTATGATAGCACGGTAATTTTTCAGATCATCTACAGTCAGACACCCACCTAACTGCTGAATGTGGGATGCAATTGTATTCGCAATATCACCATCATAAAATGCAACGTGTCCATCTTCAGCCACAGCATCAAGGGTTCTGGCAAGATCAGGATTTGTCAGCACTTCACCTCTCTTAGGGGGTCTCCCATTTTTGAGGAAAACGCGAGCAGTTTCTGGAAACTCCTTTTTCCACCTTTCAGCATTTCCGGCAATACCACCACAGTTTGAATTATTTGGTGCATAACCGTAGCGTGCAGAGTTAATCGCAGGTTTTAACACGTCAGCAAGTGGTAGAGTACCAAACTCTTCTAACGTTAAACATAAACCGGCTACGACTCCTGGTACACCAATTGATAACGGTCCGTGGATATTGACTCTACCGGGAACGCGGTATCCAGCAGGAACATCCGGGGCTGCCTCAATTGTGAACATATCTTCAGAGGAAGCTGCAGGGGCTGCGGAGTTGTAATCAATTGCAACAACATCTTCCGTTCTTTTCCGATAGATTAAGACACAACCACCGTATCCAGCAATTCCATTCTGGGACGGTTCAACGACACCTTCGGCAAAAGCAGCGGCAACTGCTGCATCCACAGCATTGCCGCCAGCAAGAAGCATATCAAAACCTGCTTCAGCTGTACGGGGATGTGGACCAACAACTGTGCCATGTTTTGTTCTGTGTGATTTCAATTATTGTCCCTTCTATGATGGTAATACCATTTCAAATTGAAAATGTCTCTTTTTTGTAGCACAAACTTTCAGTTTGTGTCCTGAAGAATAACAACAATAATAAACACCTAATGAGACAATAATTTATAGAAATGGTATAAGATGTGTAATTTTTGGCATTTGGGTGAATTATCAAGTGATTCTGTATAACACATTAGGCAATCTACCAATCAACAAAACAGTACTATCAGGTTTTGAATCAGACAAATTATGTTGGCTAAAACCGTAATTAGACGCGAATATGGTTAGTAATGTTGTTAGAAAATGATCTTTTGCAATGAAGCATTTATTTTCAATTGTTCACCTATTGTATTATAGAATTACCAAAATCCCTACTGATGCTTCCTATCATCGCAATACCAGACAAGAATACTAACAAAATAATTCCAAAACTAATAGCAACACCTACAGCGGTGTAACTCAGTTGTATGTTCCTTGCTTTAGCCTGATAAGCCTCGGTATAATACATTGAATATTCATGGGATTTCTCTATCAACCTTGAAGCAGGAGGTGTTGGTTGATAAATATAGGCAATTATAAGTCCAATGATGTTTGCAAAGAAACCCACAACTACCCATAGGAATTTACTGACATCTGTGTCGGCATCTTGTTCACCGAGCATGCGTGCTTCGTGCGAATCGTTATTCATCTGTTCTTGCTCCTTTTACTGAAATGCTGTTAAGAATCTCAAATATTTTCCTCAGGTCAAAATTTGGAATACATAACCTTATAGACAACATCAGAATAGAGTAATTCTTAATGTATTGTCTGTTTGAATCAAATAAAACACCAATCACATCAAATTTGAAAAGAAAACAAAACTCCCTATAAAGTTTATAATCGCCATCGGCCAAAGTATAATTGCAAATCCGAAAGGGATTATACAGCCAATGATACTATATGTTAATTGAATAGTTCTGGCTTTAACTTTGTATGCTTCCGTATAGAACAATCTAAATTCCTCGGATTTTTCAAAGAACCGTGTAGCAGGTGGAGGCGGTTGATAAATGTAAGCAATTAGAATTCCAATTACATTTAATGCAAAACCCGCTGCCAACCAGATTATTTTATTAACATCATTCTGAGCGTCAATTTCTGCCACAATATGCATCTGATTTTGATTGGCATTCATTTACAACTCTCCTTTAGTTTGAACAACATAATTACGCAGTAGAACCGTTAACAATGTATATCTTACATGAATATGACTTAAACTTCAACTATATTCTAAAATACTACTAAGATATTAAGAGAATCTTGCTTCGCTAATTCTAAATTGATGCATCAATACATCTCTCGTCCTATATTTTCTATTTTTTCATACATTGTGAATATTACTGCAACGTAAATGAGTAATAAGAATAGACCTATAACCACAATGAAAAGAAAACCTATGATCGAATACTTTAGTTGGAGACTACGTGTTTTTGACTTATACGCCTCGGAATAAAACACCACATACTCGTGGGACTTTTCAAAAGTACGTGTTACTGGTGGAGACTGCTGATAGATATACGCAATAAGTATCCCAACAATGTTCATAGCAAAACCGACAGCAAGCCAGAGAATCATGTTAACATCCGATTTCGCGTCCTGCTCAGCATCTATTTCTATCTGATGTCTGTTCTCATTCATGTTTTGTCCTTTATTTATAGTAATACCATTTCTAATTGAAAATATCTCTTTTTTGTACCACAAACTTTTAGTTTGTGTCCTAAAGAATAACAACAATAATAACCGCCTAATGAGACAATAATATATAGAAATGGTATAAACTTCAGAATTATTGGGTCCTTGTAAAATTTAGGAGAGGACTCCGTTTACCACCTATTTACATTTCCATAACAATCACTTCAAATCTCAATAGCTCGACGTTCTACGGTTGCCTTTCTTGCAGCATCAATTACTGCAAGATTATGATATGCTTTCTCAGGACTAATAGGCATCGATTCCCCTTTGCTGAGTGCATTAAACGTTGCTGCAAAATACCCCGCATGTCCACTGGAATCTTTCAGACCTTCCTCATCAAGGTCTGTAAGTTCAATTTGTTTCCAACCATTCGCTCTCGTATATAACGAAAGAGCGTCTCTAACATTGTATCGATGTCGAACACGTAAGGATCCATTTTTAGCATGTACTTCACACCACCCGAAATCAGTTGCCGGGACGCACCACGCGCCAGATATTGTAGTAACAGCACCGTTCTCATGTTCACATAGAATCATCGCCAGGTCGTCAACATCAATGTCAAGACGCATTGTTTTGACGCGCGCTTCTACAAAACGCACTGGGGATTGGATTAAAGTACACACAGAATAGATTTCATGATAACTTGTATCACTAATGCAACCGCCACCTTTTGATTTACTCGCGCGCCACGCGAAGGCAGGTGTTGGATGGTTGGCAGAAAAATCAGAGGATTTTAAACCCATCCCCGTACTACGTCCATAATACGTTTCGCCGATTTCAGGTAACAGAGAAATAGCAGTTTGCATACCCGCTGTATAGAGGTAGTTATGCACAACTGTATATTTTACATCATCCCTTCTGACCGTATCCAGAATCTCGTCAGCTTCCTCAATTGAAGTCGCCATCGGTTTTTCAGATATTATCGCAACACCGGCTTTTGCTGATTCAATAACCTGTTCCGCATGCAATGAATGGGGGGTCGCAATCACCACAGCATCAATGTCTGCCTTCAAAAGCATATCACGATATTCTGTATATCGGTTTTGTGGTGGTACATTGAAATCTTCACCCACCTTAGTAAGGTTTTCTGGGACGACATCAGCAAGGGCTGTTACCTTGACAATATCAACTAAAGAGTGGTAAGCGCGCGCATGCGTTTTTTGAACTATACCACCACAACCAATAAGACCTAAACGAATCGGTTTAGTCATCACTTTCCTCCTTCCTAATAGTTTACCACATTATTAAAGTTGAATAAAACATTTTATAACTTATCCTCATCAAAATATGCTATAATACCATTATATATTTTCAAAAGAAAGGAACGGAATATGAGTCAAGAAGAACACAAAGAAGCTGAAGAGAATAAATCTGAGGAGAATGACAACGCAAAACCCGAAGATAAACTCTCTGTTACACATCATAGTGTAACAATCAATGGCAAAAAGTTAAATTACACTGCCACGACAGGAACACTGGTTCTGAAGGAAGAGACGAATAAAGAAGGTGAAAAACCTAAAGCCTCTATTTTTTTCATTGCCTATACTTTAGACGATGTTGAGGATAAGTCACAACGACCCATAACATTTTCATTCAATGGCGGTCCTGGTTCCTCATCTGTGTGGTTGCATTTAGGCGTCTTAGGTCCACGACGGGTTAAACCTGATGATCACGGAAATCCACCTCAACCACCGTATGAATTAACGAATAACGAGTTTTCTATCTTAGATAAAACGGATCTTGTTTTTATTGATCCTGTAAGTACAGGTTTCAGTAGGGCTGTGCCGGGTGAAGAAGCAAAGCAATTTCACGGATTCACAAAGGACATTGAATCGGTCGGCGATTTTATTTTGCTCTACTTAGGACGCTACCACCGTTGGCGTTCACCGAAGTTTCTAATTGGAGAAAGTTATGGAACAACCCGAGCATGCGGATTGTCTGGTTACCTACAAGATAGACGCGGGATGTATCTGAATGGGATTATGCTTGTTTCGGTAGTATTGAACTTTGGAACTATACGATTTGCTGCTGGTAACGATCTACCTTATATACTTTTCTTACCGACTTATGCAGCAACGGCTTTCTGGCATAACAAGCTAAACCAATTAGAGACTAAAGCAGAGGGGAGTTTTGAGAAAATCTTAGATGAAGTGAGAGAATTTGCTTTAGGGGACTATACAATTGCTCTCATGAAAGGATCAAATATTTCTGATCGTAGAAGGCAAGCGATAGTTAAGAAACTGTCAATGTATACAGGTCTGACAACTGATTACATTGAAAAAACCGATTTAAGAATTAAAATCAATCGCTTCTGTAAGGAACTGCTTAGAGAAGAAGGACAGACAGTAGGGCGTTTTGATAGTCGGTTCAAGGGAATAGATCGCGATTCTGCAGGTGAGAACTATGAATACGATCCAAGTTCAGCAGTAATTCAAGGAGCATACACCGCAACGCTAAACGACTACCTCCGTGGGGACCTTGAATTTGAGAGCGACTTACCCTATGAGATTCTTAGTGGACGGGTGCATCCATGGGATTATAGTGGACATCAGAACGAGTATGTCAACGTTGCTGATACACTCCGAAAAGCAATGACGACCAATCCCGCGTTAAAGGTGTATGTTGCTAATGGGTACTATGATCTGGCAACACCATTTTTAGCTTCAGAATATACATTTACACATCTCGGTCTTGACAAATCGTTGCAAGACAATATCACGATGGCTTACTACGGTGCAGGGCACATGATGTATGTTGACATGGACGAATTGAAAAAAATGAAAGTGGATATGGATGCTTACCTTGATGCTACGCTTTCTGACTTATAGTGCTGTTTTCCTTATGACATCTTAAGATGAAGATTAAATAATAAATTTAATAAATTGGGTAATTTCTTCTTTGCATAATGCAAGTACACCACGCTGCTGGCGAGGTTTCCTAACCTCGCCAAATTACCGAAATATTTTCAGGACTTACGCATTCCCCTTGCTTGCGGGGGGATAAAGGGGGTAAATCACTAAAAATGACAAAAATCGAAAATCAAAACAGGTACCCCCAAATTTGCGTAAGTCCTGACCATCATATATTTTCAAAAGAAAGGAACGGAATATGAGTCAAGAAGAACACAAAGAAGCTGAAGAGAATAAATCTGAGGAGAATGACAACGCAAAACCCGAAGATAAACTCTCTGTTACACATCATAGTGTAACAATCAATGGTAAAAAGTTAAATTACACTGCCACGACAGGAACACTGGTTCTGAAGGAAGAGACGAATAAAGAAGGTGAAAAACCTAAAGCCTCTATTTTTTTCATTGCCTATACTTTAGACGATGTTGAGGATAAGTCACAACGACCCATAACATTTTCATTCAATGGAGGTCCTGGTTCTTCATCTGTGTGGTTGCATTTAGGCGTCTTAGGTCCACGACGGGTTAAACCTGATGATCACGGAAATCCACCTCAACCACCGTATGAATTAACGAATAACGAGTTTTCTATCTTAGATAAAACTGATCTTGTTTTTATTGATCCTGTAAGTACAGGTTTCAGTAGGGCTGTTCCGGGGGAAGAAGCCAAGCAATTTCACGGATTCACAAAGGACATTGAATCGGTCGGGGATTTTATTTTACTCTACTTAGGACGCTACCACCGCTGGCGTTCACCGAAGTTTCTAATTGGTGAAAGTTATGGAACAACCCGAGCATGCGGATTGTCTGGCTACCTACAAGATAGACGCGGGATGTATCTGAATGGGATTATGCTTGTTTCTGTTGCATTGAACTTTGGAACTTTACATTTTGCTGCTGGTAACGATCTACCTTATATACTTTTTTTACCGACTTATGCCGCGACGGCTTTCTGGCATAACAAGTTAGACCAGTTAGAAACTAAAGCAGAGGGTAGTTTTGAGAAGATATTAGATGAAGTGAGAGAATTTGCTTTAGGGGATTACACAATTGCTCTCATGCAAGGATCAAATATTTCTGATCGTAGAAGGCAAGCGATAGTTAAGAAACTGTCAATGTATACAGGTTTGACAACTGATTACATTGAAAAAACCGATTTAAGAATTAAAATCAATCGCTTCTGTAAGGAACTGCTTAGAGAAGAAGGACAGACAGTAGGACGTTCCGATAGTCGGTTCAAGGGAATAGATCGCGATTCTGCAGGTGAGAACAATGAATACGATCCAAGTTTAGCAGTAATTCAAGGTGCATACACCGCAACGCTAAACGACTACCTACGTGGGGACCTCGAATTTGAGAGCGATCTACCCTATGAGATTATTAGTGGTCGAGTGCATCCTTGGGATTTTAGCGGACATCAGAACGAGTATGTCAACGTAGCTGATACACTCCGAAAAGCAATGACGACTAATCCCGCGTTAAAGGTATATGTCGCTAATGGGTATTATGATCTGGCAACACCATTCTTAGCTTCAGAATATACATTTACACATCTCGGTCTGGACAAATCGTTGCAAGACAATATCACGATGGCTTACTACGGTGCAGGGCACATGATGTATGTTGACATGGACGAATTGAAAAAAATGAAAGCGGATATGGATGCTTACCTTGATGCTACGCTTTCTGACTTATAGTACTGTTTTCCTTATGATGTCTTAAGGTCTATATGAGCTATCAAAGAGATTTTGAAAGAAAATTGAACGTAGCAGTCGTCGGAGTTGGCACACACGGATATCGGAACGTTCTACCAACAATGACATTTCTTCCAGTGAAATTACAGGCATTCTGCGATGTCAACATTGATCGTGCAAAAATAACTGCAAAACAATACGGTGTCAAGAATTGCTATGAAAACATGGCAGACATGATCCGTAATGAAGAGTTGGATGCAGTTTTCCTTTGTGTTCCACCCCGTCTACACCCAGAGTTGACCTGTGAAGCATTAGATGCTGGTTTGCACGTCTGGTTAGAAAAACCCCCGGGTATGTTCAAAAGCGAAGTTGAGAAAATGATTCGGCACAGGAATGATCGCGTCGTAGTTGTCGGTTTCAAAAAAGCGTTCATGCCTGCAACGAAGAAGATCATTGAAATCTTCAATACAGATGAATATGGTCCACTGCGAACACTCTTGGGGGTATACCCAATGAACATACCAAGTGATGGAGAACGTGTTTTGCGCGAGCGCGAACACACCAATTGGCTTCAAAATGGAGTTCATCCACTATCGTTGCTTTTGGCTGTTGGTGGAAAAGTTTCCGCTGTTACTGTACACCGTGCAAAACGGGGCGGTGGTGTATGTATTATAGAATTCAACAACGGTGCTATGGCAAATTTCCATTTAGCTGATGGGGCAAGACATGGACAACCATCCGAACTCTATCAATTCTTCGGTGATGGGTGCCATGCTGAAATTCGCAACGGTACGAGTGTGTTGCTCCAACGTGGAATGAAATTTGATTATCATGGCACTACCAGTTTCATACCAGAAGACTTTGATAGTGGTGCAATTGTGTGGGAACCACAGCACTCTCTTGGAACTCTTGAAAACAAAGGTCTATTCATTCAAGGCTTCTACCAAGAGATGCGCTATTTCTGTGATTGTATACTGGAAGCGAAACCTGCTGAAAAAGGATCACTTGAGTTTGCATTAGAGGTGATGAAGGTTTATGAGGCAGGACTGCGTTCTGAGGGTGATAGGGTTGTTGTATCATAAATTTAATGAAAGCTTTATATCTCTTTAGGCATATAAATGTTAACGAAGTTAATTTGTCGTAATTTCAAAAGGTTTGGCGACATAGAGGTCGAATTGGGGAACCCCGTTGTTTTCATAGGCCCCAACAACTCAGGGAAAACAACAGCATTACAAGCTTTAGCTTTATGGGAAATCGGTCTGAAACGTTGGAACGAGAATAGAAAAGGAAAAACGAATCCGGAAAAACTTCCAGGTGTTGTTATAAACAGACTTAACCTCATCTCCGTACCTGTGCCAGAGGTCAGATTACTTTGGAGAAATTTGCAAGTACGTGATCCAAAAAATGTCCGTATAGAAATTATCGTTGAAGGGGTAACAAATGAAAATCAATGGCAGTGTGGATTGGAATTTGATTATGCCAATCAGGAATCCTTTTACTGCCGACCTTTGAGAATCTCAGAAGAGGATGGCAAAGTTAGTAAGAGAATGACAATTCCTGATGAAGTATCAAACCTTTCTGTTGCTTTTCTTCCACCTATGTCTGGATTAGCAGCGAATGAAACCCGTCTTGATGAAGGAGCAATTAATGTTAGGATTGGAGAAGGACGGACAGCAGAGGTACTACGAAATCTCTGCTATCAAGTCTCACAGGATGCACAAAAGTGGGAAAGGCTTTGCGGACAGATCCACGATCTCTTTGGTGTAGAACTCACAATTCCAGATTATATTCAGGAACGTGGCGAGATTGCAATGCGTTATCGTGATGAGTCTGGTATTACCTTAGATCTGTCCTCATCAGGACGTGGATTGCAACAGACCTTACTTTTACTCTCATATATCTCTGCACATCCCGGTTCTGTCCTACTGCTTGATGAACCCGATGCACATCTTGAAATTCTGCGTCAACGCCAGATATATCAAGTCTTAACGGAATCTGCCATTGAACATAATAGTCAAATCGTTGCTGCCAGTCATTCAGAGGTATTATTGAATGAAGCTGCAGAACGTGATGTCGTGATTGCCTTTGTCGGAATACCGCACAGAATTGATGATAGAGGCAGTCAGTTGTTAAAATCTCTGCGCACAATAGGTTTTGAACAATACTATCAGGCTGAACAGAAAGGTTGGGTTCTCTATCTTGAAGGCGCGACCGATCTTGCGATACTACGTGCATTTGCAGAGAAACTACGACATCAAGTCTTGAAGGAATTGGAAACATCCTTCGTCTGTTATGTCGGTAATCAGCCAGCAAGAGCGCGTGAACATTTCTATGGATTACGGGAAGCAAAACCAAATTTAGTAGGATTTAGTTTGTATGATAGAGTCATTGATGAACTTCACAGAGATACACATTTAATTGAATATTCATGGCATCTATGTGAAATAGAGAATTACATTATAACGAACAGACAGATACTATTAGACTGGGCACGGGGAGTAGCAACAGAACGAGATGGTGGCCCGTTGTTTTCTAACAAGTGGGTAAACACGATGGAGGAAACAATCACAGAAGTTGAAAAAGCCTTAGATACGCTTGGGAAAGGATCGCCTTGGTCCTCAAATATAAAAGTGACTGACGATTTCCTTGATCCACTGTTTAAGTCTTTTTTTGAAAAAATTGAAATCCCCAACCTTATGCAAAAGACAAACTATCACACCTTGGTTCAATATTTACCAACTGATCAAATTGACCCTGAGGTCACTGATGTTCTTGATGGCATTTTAGAAATTGCAAATAAAGCTAAACCACTAAGCAATCTGTAATCTATTTAAAGGAAAATTCGTGGACTATAGAAGACTTGGAAACTGTGGATTGAAAGTATCCGAAATCTGTTTAGGAACAATGACTTTTGGACACGGAGCAGATGAGACAGAATCTGAACGTATGGTACATCTGGCACGGGACGCGGGGGTGAATTTCTTTGATACTGCCAATTCCTATGCTGATGGTGAATCAGAGATACATCTTGGAAAGGCACTTAAAGGAAGAAGACGTGATGCTGTTGTCGCCACCAAATTCTTCAATCCAATGGGAACCGGTATAAACGATTCTGGTATGTCACGTGTACACATTATGCAAGCGATTGACGATAGTCTCAAACGCTTACAGATGGACTATATTGACATCTACTACATACATCACGTTGATACACAAACTCCTTTGGAAGAAATGCTTCGTGCTTTAGATGACCTTGTACGCCAAGGTAAGGTGCGGTATACAGCGTGTAGCAACTATCAGGCGTGGAGATTAGCTGAAGCATTGTGGCTAAGTGATACACTAAACTTGGAAAGATTTGTATGCTATCAACCACAATACAGTCTTGTCGTTCGGGACATTGAGCAGGAATTGGTGCCACTGTGTGAGTTTAAGGGATTAGGAATAGTTGTGTGGAGTCCTTTGGCTGGCGGATTCCTAACAGGAAAATACAAACCCGGTGAACGATCACAGCAAGGATCCCGATCAGAAGAGGGGTGGGCATTCCCACAACGGTACTTTGCACCAAACGCTGATGAGACACTGATGACTCTGCTTGAAGTATCAGAGGAAATAGGTCGAAGTCCTGCACAAATCGCTCTTAGGTGGGTGCTTGAACAAAGAGCAATTACCTCTGTTATTGTCGGAGCTCGGAACGTCATGCATCTACAAGATAACCTTGGAACAAATGATTTGAAGTTAAAGAGTGAAGCTCTGCAAAGACTTAACGAAGTATCGCATCTTCCTGACCGATATCCTGAACTGATGGAAAAGAACATGCATGAACGAAGGGATAATGCTGTTGATATGTAGTCGCCTACATCTTAATTCTCTGTGTATCACATAAGGATGACATCTTTGCAGTCATTGAAAAAACTTATGCTGAGATTAGTTTGGCGCATATCCTGCATGGAAAGCAGCAAAACTTCATACTATTGATGCCTTAAGGCACGATTAGACGTTACTATAAACACTATACAGATTGAATCAAGTCTGTTTACATTCTTAATCCAAGAAGGACAAAAAATGTCAAAAATCGCAGTCATTGCAGGAGTCGGACCAGGTTTGGGGGCAGCAATCGCACGTAAATTCGCAAACGAAGGATGTAACCTTGCTTTGTTGGCGCGTTCAGCAGCATACAGCATAAATCTATCTAAAAGATTGGAAGAAACTGGAGTCACTGTTATCCCTATACCCACAGATATAACCGATGCTAATCAAGTCGCTGCAAGTTTTACTCAGATTCGTCAGGAATTAGGTGTACCGGATATCTTAGTGAACCACGCAGGAAATGCAGCATGGGGGAACCTAATTGAACTCACAGCAGAAGCATTTGAGAACTCTTGGCGAGTCTGTACTCTCGGCGCTTTTCTTTGCGTTAAACAGGTAGCATCAGAGATGATTGAGAAGGGAGGCGGAACTATCCTCTTCTCAGGGGCAACATCTGCTGTCCGGGGTAGAGCTGGTGCAATCGCTTTTAGTAGTGCAAAATTCGCAATGCGGGGATTAGCATCATCACTCGCAAGAGAAGTTGGACCGAAAGGTATACACGTCGCTCACATCATAATTGATGGAATTATTGATACACCTAACCTAAGAGAAAGGTATAAACTCGGTCAAGATGAACCATTACTTAAACCTGACGATATTGCTGAAACCTATTGGGCATTGGTCCAGCAGGAACGGAGTGCCTGGACTTTTGAAGTCGATGTCCGACCATATAATGAGGAATTCTTTACATAAACAAAACCTGATTTGACAGTAAAAGGCACAGATCGAAAAACCCTCAATCTGTGCCTGTTTTCTTACGCTAAAACATTTAGAAGGTACTATCACGGTTAGTTATCGGACACCACCGAGTCGTTTGGAGATAACGCAGTAACACATCCTTTGCTGCCGGTGTCCCGATACGGTACAAAGCATGTACAGCATCTCCACGGATATAACGGTTATCATCAAAAAGTAGGTTTTCTAACCCCTCAACTGCATCCGATGCATGCTCTCCAATGCGTGCTAAAGCAAACACTGCAGTGCGTTTTATACCTTCATTATCCTCTTCTAATGCTTTTGCTAAATCTGGAACAGCAGAAGAACTTGAATGGCTTGTAGTACCCAATGCTTCAATTGCGCGAACACGCACAGCATTCGCTTCATCTTGTAATGCTTCTATCAGCGCTGGGACAGCCGATTCTGCTTTCGTACCAAGATCACCGAGAGCTTCTGCAGCGTTTGCGCGAACATTCACTGGTGTATCTTTTAGTGCGTTCTGTAAAGCACCAACGGAATGTCTGCCAACAGCATTCAACGCATAGCAAGCGTTCCTCCGTGTCATATCTGATTCTTCGTATAGACAACGTACCAAGGGGCGCACAGCTTCTTGTTCAAACTGAGAAACGTTATATGCAGATTGTAACCCTGTTGATTCGGATTCTCCGTTCAAAGCAGTAATTAATTCAGATAACGACTCCCCATTTGATGAGGTAGTTGCATCATCAGTCTTATTCCCAAGATGCCAGTGCCAAAGATGTCTAAACATCTCCTGATGTTCAGCAGGTCCGAGTGTTGTCCCGTTTGACCATGCCGTTTCTTGATTATCCCATGTCGGTTCCACTGGCTCCGTCATTCTTGCATAGAGAAACTTCATCATATACCGTTTTTCATCGGTTTGGTTCGGCATGGCACGATGCCACAAGTCATAGTTTGCAAAGGCAACAGTTCCTGCTTTCCCAGTAATGGGAGTCTCAGTAGACACTTTTGACCCTTCTTGTGTACTAAAATAATGACTTATTGGCACAACACCGGTTGGTCCCCGTTCAACAGGTGTATCTTGTGGATAGTAGAACGCGAGCATCCTACGGGTATGATGCGACCACCTTTTTCCACCATCTTGATGCATGTTTTGTCCCTTACTACCTGGTGGGTTATAGTGTGGGTGCCGATGCGGTTGCATATAGTAATCTGTACCTAACAGACTTGTCAACGCACCTTTGACATTCACATCGTCAAAAACATTCTGAATCTCTGGTATTCTCGGTAATAGATTATTTCCTGGATTGCCTTCTTTATCAAACACAGCAACAGTTTTCGCAAAGACCTCTTCATGAAATTCAGGCGGTAACGCTGTTTCAACAGTGACAAAACCGTTCACGATAAAATGCCGCATTTGATCATCAGTTAATAGACTTTCTGTCATTTTCTTTCCTCCAAATACCTTGTCTCGGTGTCTTTCTAAACCTTAATTGCGTATAGTATGTCATTAAAATGCAAGATTGACAACAAAATTTCTTTTAACTTATGTAAATTGTGCTATACTATTTTCAAATTGCAGGGAGGTACACTGTATGGCAAGAAGTTTTAAAAAATCTTTAGCGTGGCGGGAACGTGCTAAATCAGCATTGGTTGGTGGTGGACAACCACACAAACAGAGCAATCCTCCTCAACCGATTATGGTCGCTGGCGGAAAGGGATGTCATTTTTGGGATGCTGACGGTAATGACTATATTGACTATCTGATGGGATACGGTCCAATGATACTTGGACATGCATATCCTACCGTAATAGAAGCAGTAGCAAAAGCACTTGAACGGGGAAATGTCTACAATGTTGGACATACATTAGAGATAGAACTCGCGGAGAAACTTGTTGAAATCATCCCATCCGCTGATAGAGTCGCATACTTTGTAGGGGGTTCGGATGCTACGACGGGGGCAATTAAGTTTGCACGGGCATACACCGAGAAGGAAAAGGTAATTCGTTGCGGATATCACGGTTGGCACGACTGGTGTCATAGCTCACGTGGACATTTAACAGGCAGTGCAGAAGCAACCCATAATGTCGGGTTCAACGATATAGATGCACTTGAAGAACTGTTCAAGGAACATCCCAATGAAATAGCATGTTTAATCATGGAACCTTCAGGGCACGACCTACCTGCCGATGGATACTTGCAAAACGTGAAATCTGTTGTGAATGAAAACGATGCATTATTAATCTTCGATGAAGTCAAAACAGGATTCCGATATGCCTTAGGTGGGGCCCAACAATATTTCAATCTTACACCCGACATGTCTGTCTTTGGTAAAGCACTTGCAAATGGATTCGCAACCGCAGTAGTGGTCGGTAGGCGAGAGATAATGGACACAGTCAGCGATGTCTGGGTTGCAGCTACATTCCACGGTGAAGTTTCACTCGTTGCCGCTGCTATCGCTACGATCGCTGAATTGGAAGCAAAAGACGGGGTTGATTTCATGTGGAAACAAGGACAAAAACTGTTGGATGGATATAGAGAAATGACAGATCGGTTAGGGATTGATCAAGCACGAATTGCTGGAATCGGACCAATGCCATTTTTCGGTCTTAACGCAAACAATGATAAGGAAAGCCAATTCCGAAAAAACTTCTATGAAACCACCTTAGATCGTGGACTGTATCTACCAGAAGGACATATATGGTTTATGTCTATATCTCACTCCGATGAAGATATTGACAAGACTCTCAATGTATGTGAAGACGCATTAAAACATGCGAAAGCCAAGACATAAATATGTTTCATTCTCAAATTGTATCTGATAAAATAATGTACAATTCTAAATAAGAAATGGATACCCTTTATGGCACAAACTACAGATTATACGAAACCTTTTATAGTTGATAAAAACTTGGGACGCGCACTTGATGAAGACAATGCCGATCTTCCCCAAACAAACTCCGAGGGATTACCTGTTGTTCCACCTACTCAGGAACAGAAATATGTCTTTGATAAGCAGGGATGGTTATTAGTACCGGGTGTGCTATCAGGTAAAGAGTTAGAAGAGATGCAAGATTTCTGTCACCGTTTACGACATGAACCAGAATCTATTCCAGAGCATGAACGTTCTCCTTTGGGTGGACCGATGCAAAAATTATCTGATCACCCAAACGTCGTTGGATTTCTGAATGAGTTTCTTGCACACCCAGCACTATCAAGCCAAGAATGCTACGGTTTCCGCATGGAATCTTGCCACATGTTCTATCGCACTGTTGGTGATGGGAACTTTGGACCGCACAATGGCAATGGGATGCTACGATTTCCAGGTGATTCGCATTTGTACAGATGTATCCCCGGTAAAGCTTATAGTGGTTTAACTCGAATCGTTTGGGAACTCAACCCTGTCAAATACCGTCAAGGAGGAACACTCTTCATCACAGGGAGTCATAAGGCAGTTTTTACTGCACCTGATTCAATTCAAACGCCGGATTCCCCGATATGGGATACTTATGAGTGTCCAGCAGGATCGTTGCTGTTTTTCACTGAAGCATGTACACATAGCACCCACAAATGGACAAACGAAGAAAATAACAGAGTTGCTGTTTTTAGTTGTTACAACACTGTTAATAGCAAATGGCATGATTGGAATCCACACCCCAAGTTGCTGGAAGAGATGCCACCCAAACGAAAGACACTATTTAGGCCTGTTCGAGCTGCGAATAATCTGATTTCGTGAGAGTATCAGCATTTGGCGTGTTTAGACTATTGTTCTGTCTACACCCAAATGATGAGTAGATCCGTTTGTAGGGACAGGGTTTCCCTGTCCGATATACAAATCATTTATGACTTGACAAGGCACTATAGTGTTCTGTCAATACTTAACTTGTAGATCGGGTAGAGCGAAGCGAAACCTATAGCTGTAAACTTAAGAAACTTTCTGTGTTTTTATGAATCCTTCTCAATAGCCACTATGATTGAGACTGTCTTATATTTAGTCCCGTAGGGACGATATGTTTATAGAAAACGCTGTCCCCACCCGTCTTGAGTTCCGTAGGAACGGCATATTTATTGTTGATGTACTTATAAACATATCGTCCCTACCAAATCAACGCCAAATGCGCGTTTGGCATTTGGCGGGACTGAAGAGTGGTGGGGGTACACATTCTTCTATAAACATATCGTCCCTACGGGACTAAAGAGCATGCAATCCCTATAACCATAAGGATTCAGAACGATTTATAAGTGAAACTAAGTCCTCTTAAGTTTACACCCGATGAATGCCATACGCGCATTCACATCGTTGATTTATGGGTAGAGCGAAGCGAAACCCATAGGTGTCAATTTAGTTATTTTCCCAGGCCGGTAGGTGCGATTTCCTAATCAATTCAGAATACCAAACGCGTATTCTGACATACCCGGATCCTTCGCGAAACCCGACCTACAAGTTAAACATGGACTATCCAATAGGTTGGTAAGTGTTTCGCAAAGTATTACCGTGGATTCATTTAAGAATCAGATTCAATTCTCCTCGACTGCCAAAACCGATAAAATGTCCATCCACCCGAGAGAAGTACACCTATGACTATGACAACGATACCGATATTGACATATTTACGCCAAGGGTTTAGCTGCCATAAACGTTGACCTGCCAGTTTCGCTTCCAAACTGCCCTTTTCGGCATTCAGTTTCGCCAGTTTCCAATACTTCTTGGCAACATCAGGTTGCTGGTATGCATCTGCTAATTTCGCAGTAACAACAATATATTTTACGTCAGTGATCTGTGAGCGATCAATTGCATCAGCAAAACTGCTTAGGAGTAACGTCGTCAAGTCTTCCGATAAAGTGGGGAAATCGATGGTACTACCAATACCTTTTTGGAATGCTATTACTGCCTGTTGATGGTCATTCCGATTAAACTCAAGTTCAGCAATCTTGAACCATGTCATTTTCTCCAACTTAATCGGTTGCTCAATATCAACAAAACCGTCGTATGTGAAAGTTGCTGAACCGTGGAAGAAATCTCCCTGCTTTGCGAAGAGTGTGTATTCCTTACCCAATGTTAACATATTTTCAATATTCCAATCCTGAAACCTGAAAGATCCATCTTCACCTACGTAGGTAATATAATCCGTGTCTTCAATTGAAACTTTTGCACCAGCAATAGTTTCATCAGATGGATGGTTCACAGTTCCGAAAACTGAAATTGGGGTTAGAGCCCATGCAAGGTTTATGATCTCTCCCTGTTTTAGTTGCAATTCAGCAGTTTTTGGGTGCTCTTTTCTATAGCCAACTTTGCTGACAGAAACAGTGTAATCCCCCTGCTGTAATCCTTCTGTGAACAGTTGTGGTGTCAAACCACTTTCAGTTCCATTGAGTAAAATCTGTGCTCCCTCTGGAAATGTGGCAACTTTTATCGCAGGACTCAATCTCATTACAGTTTCTTCAACATTCCCTGTCGGAGCAAAAATTGACTTCCCGAATGATTTGTTATCTTGTATGTATTGATATATTTCAATAATACTAATCTGCCTATTCTCATCTGCATCTGTCTTTTCAGATGAAAACGCTTCAATCAACGCCTGAAGAAAGGATTGGCTGCCGATTGGTTCAGTTGTGTCAGCGGGATGAATGACGTTTAGCGCACCACTCCCAAGTGTCTCCCTATTGGCATAATATATCCCTAAATTCTCATCGTTTGCATAACCGTCAATGAAGACAAGCAGGTTTTCTGCATGAGTTTCTTTGAGCCATTTATTCAGCACAGAATCTTGAATCGTATCCAGTGATTGTGTAGAAAAATGCATCGCGTTAACATTAGATGGTTTTGACACTTCACCGTGAAAAAGAAAAATGACCGTCTGTTTCTTAGCAGATCCTCCCCCCATTTCATTTAATACAAACTCTATCTCGTCATGAGTTGCTGACTCACCTTCTACTCGATGAATATGGCTCTTTGGAACTTCACCCTGTTGTGTAAGCAGACTGGTTAAGGAATTAAACAACTTCCTTGCACGTCCTTCAGGAGTAGTATCAACCAAAAACCAATACGTTCCAATATCCTTAGGTTCTGCTGAACTATAAATTGGAAACAATATCAATAATAAGAACAATAATGTGATGGTTGTGATTTTTTGCTGATGCATCAATAATACCTACGTTGATTTACAGATATAATTATCAAATTATCTTATCAGAGTATACTGCTGAATGCAAGTTTAATCAATGTTTCTTTCTAATTAAACACTAAACGTTATACCTTTAATATGCGTCATAATTAAAAACAGATTCTACAAAAAAGTACTGAACTTTTAAAATTGAATATTGTCAAGAATACAAAGGCTTATTAATAAAATAAATGACAAATATAGGTTTAAGGAGATGCTAATGCTTCGATGGAGAATTGGGTTTGTTCTTATTCTGACGGTTTTGCAGTTTGCAATTGTTTTCAATGTGTGTGCACAGGTACCAGTAGAAGTTGACCTATCTCAACCTCTCACCTTAGAACAGTGTATACAATTAGGATTAGAGAAAGCCACCAGTATGCGTAATGCACGACTGAGTTTAGCTATTCAAGAATTGCGCATAAAGAACGCGCGGGCAAACTATTTCCCAAGAATTACATCCTCTGGGCGATACGATTTTTCAGATCGTCTGGATTTCGGGTTTGAACCAGAGAACTACGATTTAGGTTTGACAGGACAATATACATTATGGGATAATGGGCAACGTGAAGTCACACATGCACAGGCAAAGGAAGGACTAATTGTTACCACAAATAGAAACGAAGGGATTAAACAGAATTTAATCCTTCAGATAACACAAGCCTATTACGATGTGCTTAAAGACACTGAGTTAGTAAAGGTCAGTGAAGATGTGTTAGCACGTTCAAGAGAAAACACTGCACAGACTGAAGCACTCAGAGAAGCTGGGATCCTTATACCCGCGGATGTCGCAACAGCAAGAGTAAGAGAAGCAAATAGTGAATTGAGTTTGCTAAATAATCAGAACTCACTACAGATTTCACAGGCAACATTACCAAGACTAATGGGATTGGACCCCGGACTACTTATAAACGTTACAGTAGATGAATCCTACAAATTATATTTAGAGAGCGGTACAATTGAAAAAATAGCAATTACTGTTGAAGAAGCAATACAAATTGCACTTGAGAATCGTCCAGAATTTAAAGAAACTGAAGCACAGATTAACCAACAAGAATGGGGATTAACACTTTCAAAACTGCAACGTTGGCCTCGTCTTAGTGCCAACGCAAATTACAATGTCAACCTTGATGATTACCTGCGTGAACGAGAGAATTTTTCTGATTTTCGGAGTTGGAGTGTTGGCGCATCACTTAACTTCACACTCTTTGACGGAGGGGTCTTAGGAAATAGAGTCAAAGAACAGAATATGCAATTAGAACAAGCACGTGAAAATGCAAGCGACTTAGAACGATCCGTTGCACTCGGTGTTAGACAAAGTTATCTCAACCTAAAACGAAGTGAAACCGCCGTAGAAATCTCAAATACACAAGTAGTTAACGCACAATTGAGCTTAGATGTAATTGAAGGTAGATATAAAGTTGGTAAAGCAATTCTACTTGAAGTACTTGACGCGCAAACAAGTTATGCACAAGCATTAAATAATCAGGTCAATGCATTTTATGATTACAAAGTTGCAAAGGCACGATTAGAGGACGCAATGGGGGTCCTGCAGTAATGAAAAAGTTAGGGAAAAAATGGGTAATTATAGGTTCCACTCTGGTTGTACTTATTGCAATAGTAGTAATAGGCGCAACACGGATCAACAGTGGCAGTAAGAAGGATGAGGAGGAGGTTAAGCGAGAGGTCGCACGACGCGGGCAATTCATCGTCAAAATTGAAGAAACGGGCAGTCTACGATCACTTATTGAAGTAGATGTACGATCAAACGTAGAAGGTGAAATTAAAGAACTTATGGTTGAAGAGGCAGAACTCGTTGAGGAAGGGCAACCCTTGATGAAAATCGATGATGAACAGATTTTAGAACAAATGCGTCAAGCTGAAGCATACCGCGACGCAAGAAAAGCTGAATTGGAACAGGCTAATTTAAGAATCAAAATTGCAGACCAGCGTGAAGAAAGTGATTTACTACAAGCACGGAATGCTGTGGCAAAATCCGAAGCATACATCCAATCCTTTGCTGCTAACAGACAGCAACGCATTACTGAAGCTGAAACACTTGTGATGACAACACAGAACTTGCTCAATCGAGATATAATCTCATTGAAACAATCTGAAATCTCATTGACAAAAGCCGAACTGACATTAGATCGTGCCAAGGCACGCGTTGAATCTGCAAAAATATCCTTTGACACTACACAGTCTGAACACAAACGGAATCAGGAACTATTTACAAAAGAACTAATCTCTAAACAGACCTTAGAGCAATCAGAAAAACAACTGGCTCTAACAAAATCACAATATGAAACAGCACAAAAAGAAGTGGAATCGCAAAATGAAACTATTAAATCACAAGAAGAAACCATCAATGCAATGCAAGAAGCGATTAAGAGTAGAGAAGCAACACTCGCATTAAATAAAAAGAATGTACAAACAGTAACCGAATCACAAGATGCACAGGAAAAGCAATTAAAAGCCGATTTGGAGAACGCAAAGACACGACTCAAACAGACCGAAGAAACAACAGAAGAAGAGAAAGCACTCACAAAACACTCTAAAGTTAGTGCAGAAGCAAATCTACTGCAAGCAGAAAGTAGACTTAAATCTCAACAGGAACGGTACGAATGGACAACAGTAAAAGCACCGATGTCGGGAACTATTACACGCCTCTCTGTTGAAGAAGGGGAAATTATCACATCTGGAAGGTCAGCTTTCTCACGAGGAGAGGCTATAATGCGCATAGCTGACCTGACCCAGATGATCGTCAGAACACAGATCAATCAGGTGGAGATTGGAAGAATAGAAATAGGACAGCGGGTAGAAATTAAAGTAGATAGCTACCGAAACAAGATATTTCAAGGTAAGGTAAGTGAAATATCACCAAGTTCAACACAACGTGGACAAAGTGGAGGCAACGCTGTCATCACATTTGAAGTGGAAATAGAAGTCGAGAATCCTGATGATGAATATCAATTGAAACCCGGAATGTCTGCTGATATAGATATTATTGTCTTTGAGAAACCTGATATACTGCAGATCCCTATCGTAGCTGTGTTGAGTCCCGAAGTGTTTACCGTAAAAGCTACAGTGGAACCTGCTCAACTCACACAACTTCAACAAGGACAGAAACTAAAAATACAAAACCTGATAGGAACTCAGTTTGATGCACAGGTGACAAAAATCTTACCTAAGGAAACACGAAGAAATCTTGAACTGCTTTTTGACGAAAAGCCGAAAGGTATGCGGCCTGGACCCACTGAAATCGCACTCGTTTTGCCTTCAAGTAGAGTCATTTCAGATATTGAAGCAGAAATAAAGAGTGAAAGACAGCATTTTGTAAAACTTGACAAAGGTAAACCCATCAACAAAAAAGATGAGGAACATGGTGTAAAAACTTATGTTAAAGTTGGACGAAGAAACAATACACACTTCGAAATTATAAGTGGTTTAAAAGAAGACGACCGTGTATTCGTACCTTCAATGATGGAATTGACAAAAGACGAAGGTAAAAATAAAAAATAATTCTTGTAGAGTTGCATGTGTATAGTCTTCACAGATAGACTACAAGCAAAATATTCTGCAAGAAAGAAGTTTCACATAGAAAGAGATTAAAATATGTTGATTAATGTCAATGAGATTACAAAAATATATGAGATGGGGGATGTGCAGGTACATGCATTGCGTGGCGTGAGTTTCACAGTTGATCCAGGCGAGTTTATTGCTATAATGGGACCATCCGGTTCCGGCAAATCAACTATGATGGATATATTGGGTTGTCTCGCAACACCGACTGCAGGTGAGTACTTTCTTGAAGGAGAAGAGGTAGGTAAACTTTCAGATAATCGTTTAGCAGATATACGTAATAAGAAAATTGGTTTCGTGTTTCAGTCATTTAACCTACTACCCAGAACCAGCGCACTCCACAACGTTGAACTTCCACTCATCTACTCAGGATTAGGACGAAAAGAACGCAAACGAAGGGCATTCGAATCTTTAGAAGCAGTCGGATTAGCAGACCGTGTCGACCATAAATCAACAGAACTATCTGGTGGACAGGTGCAACGCGTAGCAATCGCAAGGGCTCTTGTAAATAAACCCTCTCTTCTATTCGCGGATGAACCAACTGGAAACTTAGATACTCGTTCCGGTGCTGAGATTTTGGCAATTTTTGATCGTCTCAATGATGAAGGTAATACAATCATTATGGTTACGCATGAACCTGAAGTGGCAGAACATGCACACCGCGTACTACACATCCGAGACGGTCTTATAGAACGAGATGAAAGGCGAAACTAATCACACAACAAACCGCATCCAAATTACGACACCCTCCCGGTTACACTTTTCATTGATAGACCTAAATGGGCAAATTGGGCGCATTGATGGGGGTTTTGGTTTAGCAATAAATGAACCAAAATTTGAAATCATTGCGGAACGCTCTAATGAAATCCAGGTTGAATCAAAAAACTATACCGAACGCGCATCTACACTCATAAAACATCTTCAAGCAATATACCAGTTCCCTGGAATCAAGATCAAACTAAAGTCTGAAATCCCAACACACAGTGGTTTTGGTTCAGGAACTCAACTCTCACTCGGTATAGCATCTGCTGCAAATAAACTCTTCAATCTCAATTTGAGTGTCGTTGAAATTGCAAAAGCTGTAGGAAGAGGGGGGTACTTCTGGCATCGGAATCGCTGCGTTCGAGACGGGTGGCTTCATCGTTGATGGTGGACATCAATATCCAGATCAGAAACCATCCTTTCTACCATCTTCCGCTGCCGATGACATTTCACCACCACCGATTCTATTACGATACAACTTTCCAAATATACCCCTACTTATCGTAATGCCTAACTGTTCTCGTATCTATGGAGAAGCAGAATTAGAACTTTTCCGAACATTGTGTCCACAACCGGCATCTGTCGCACCGAGATTAACGCATCTGTTGTTGCTACAGATATTACCCGCACTGCTTGAAAACGATATGAACAACTTTGGAAGTGCGTTGAATGAGATACAGAAGTTCGGATGGAAAAAAGTAGAGATTAACGCACAAGGAGTTGAATTGCAGCAGACACTTGACTTCTTGCAGACAAATGGCGCATTAGGGGCTGGAGTAAGTAGTTGGGGACCCGCAATTTGTGCGGTAAGTCAGGATATTGAGCGGTTGAAACGAAGAACAGAGAAATTCCTCTCTACTCTGTCAAACGGTGGGACATGTTTTATTACTTATGCAAATAATTCAGGAGCAGAAATTAAAAAAGTTGGCTAAAGCGTCGTTGCTAAAGCCAACCTAATTTAATGCACAGGCATTTAATTGTTGTACGTCTATAATAAAGAATGGTCAAAAAACACCTCAAACCTGCATGCTAAATTTACCTATCTCCTGAAGCATAATAAGGATTAGTTCCTGATGCATGGTCAGTCGTATCAATAACCTGTTTAATTTCTGGGAACTCTTCTTGAATCATCGCTTCAATGCCATGTTTTAATGTAGCATTTGCCATACCACACCCTTGACAACCACCACCCATGTGGATATAGATAGCATCATCTTCAACGTTCAATAGTTCTATTTGTCCACCATGTGCTGCAACAGCAGGATTAATCCGTTCATCAATCAGTTCTTGAATTTTCTGTGCTTTCGGATTATCCCATGTTGGTGTATTGGGATTATCAATTTTAAATCCACTGGAATTAAGGTCCTCAACATAGTCAATGACAGCACCTTTAAGGTCATCAGCACTCTTTCCATCAATCAATACCTTAAATGTTCCAATGTCAACAACGATGTCACCTTCCTCTGCTTCAGTAGCTAATCCAAGACTATACTGAAAAGCTGTCGCACTGCGACCTTCAATGCTAATACGCAATCCCTCAACATCTACTTCTTCAGCCTCAATAACAGTCTGAATCTTCTCTTCCGCAGTTTTTGTGATTTCCAATATAGAAGTATCTGACCCTGAGCGTTTCTTAAACAAATTTTTCATAAGTTCACCTTCTGATTCCAACTTAAGCAGCTGTTTGATCAGCTGTATATTCAGTCCGGAATTCACCCATTTCATTGTATAGGTTGCTTAATTGAGATATTGCGTAGATTTCCAACTGTCGAATTCGTTCGCGTGTGACATCAAGTGCATCGCCGATTTCACGGAGCGTCTTACGCTCACCATCGTCAAGTCCGAAACGCATCTTTAATACCTGCTGCTCCCGTTCAGAGAGTTTACTGAGAAACTGTTCTACTAAATCATGAGTAATTAACTTCTCAATTTCACCATCTTCAGAGGCAGTAGCGGGGTCTTCAATTAAATCTCCCAACGTCGCAGCTGAACGAGAACGCTCATCACCAAGAGGTAAATCCATTGAAATAGTATCTGCATTAAAAGTAAGAATTTCTTCTACTTGTTGCACTGTCAAATCAAGAGATTCAGCAATTTCTGCACGTGTCGGTTCACGTTGAAGTTCTTGGCACAGTGCCGCATACGCCGCATCAAACTTATTCATCTTGGCAACGATATAGGCTGGCAAGCGAATTGACCGCGCAAAATTATCAAGCGTACGCATGATGGATTGTTTAATCCACCAAATCGCGTAAGTGCTGAACTTAAACCCTTTACGATAATCAAATTTACCAGCAGCTTTGATTAAACCAATATTTCCTTCCTGGATGAGATCTTCAAGCGGAACTTTATTACCTTGGTACTTGACCGCAATAGATATCACAAGACGCAAATTGGCTTGAACCAATTCGTCGCGTGCTGCTGTATCACCTGCTTCAATACGTTTCGCTAACTCAACTTCTTCTTCGCGGGTTAATAAACGGTGTCCCGCGACACTTCTTAACCAACTTGTTAAAGCACTCCTATCACTACCTTTGTAGTCATTTGCATATTCCGTTTCTTCTGCCGGATAACCTTCTTCTATGTATGTGCCAACACCATTGATTTCTTCATTTTCACCGAAAAACTCGGTTTCCATCCTTCTCCTCTCCTTGTAATTAAATTTCGTAAAATCTGCCAAAAAGTTATATTACATTATACTATAACGTTTTGTCAAGTAAATTGTTTAAAAAAAATGACTGTTTTTGTCAAAAATACAGAAATAATACAGAAATAGCGTCATAAATGATATTTTTTCACAACATCCGAACATAAATATAAGATTCTTGTCTAATGAAGTAAGTAGACGTAAGTAACGTGAGTTTGATAATTAAATACAATATTCGTTGTAGGTCGGGTAGAGGCACGAAACCCGACATGTATTGTTCTGTAATGGGTCAAGATGTTGGGTTTCGTTCCTCAACCCAACCTACGTAAGTTATTTGTTCTGATTTATCAAACTCACGTTAAGTAGACAGTTTGCTTAAACTTTTAAGTGAGTTTTATCGTCTTAAATGGCAGTGTAAATACAGCGAAATAGAACTAAAGACTAATTTATTTAATATTATATCACCAGTATAGAAAGAAGATTGAAAGAAAACGATAATCTGTCCAAATCGTTCATATCTGAAATGCGATTTTGCATTTTTTTTCATGCACTTTCCCTCAGTCAAGACCTGTTTCATTGTTAAATAGACAATCAATAGTGTATTCCAGATAATCAATTTGTCCTATTAGAAATACGCTAAGACTGATAGAAACGGGTTATCTGATTATTACATAAGGAAATCATATAGTATGTACGGATCAACGCCGAAGAAATCACTTGTTGAAGTATTGAGAGAAGCTGACCTTATTTCCGATCAGCAATACCAGGAGATTCATGAGAAGATACTTGAGGGGTGGGTAAATAAACCTATCCAAGCAGATGAAACATCTGATACAGATTCACAAAGCTATCGACAAATCTTGGAAGAAATAGAAAAATCTGGTGAATCTGAGGAAGAAATTCTCACTGAATACGTGTCTCCTAAAGTATTAGAATTAGCAAAGAAGGGACGCGAATTTAGTACACCTATCATGCATCTGGAGGAATTAAATCCTGATGACGATGCACTCGAAAAAGTACCTCCCAGTTTTGCATATCGCAACAAAGTCGTTCCTGTGCAATTAGAGGGGACTGTCCTCACTGTCGCAATAGCAGATGTTAATGACATCATGCTAATAGATGAAATCGGATATGTTACTGAGTGTGAGATAGATCTACGAATTGCGGATGAAGATGATATATCAGAAGCAATCGTTCGGTCCTACGGTAGAGATGCAGCATCACTTCTCAGTGCCGGAATCAAGGGACCCGTCGGTGCAGCAGCAACAATCGAACGGGCAAGTATTGAAGACTTTGGAATTGATGAAAGAGACCTTAGTGAAGACCCAACTGTTGTTGACGCTGTCTCACAGATGATTATTGATGCTGTTCGCGCAGGAGCCAGTGACATTCACATCGAACCTTATCCAGAAGAATTGAAGATTCGCTTTAGGGTTGATGGCGTATTAGAAGACCAAGAACAGCCTCCCGCCTACCTCCAGTCTGCGATTACCTCGCGTATCAAAATTATGGCTGATTTGGATGTTGCGGAACGCAGACTGCCACAAGATGGTAAAATCAACACTGAGATCGGGAGTCTCGGAGGGCGGCAAATTGACCTCCGTGTCTCAACTGTACCCACCGTCGCTACACAGCACAGTGAAAGTGTAGTCCTACGTATTCTTGACAGACAATCAATTGAATTCGGTTTGGCAGAACTCGGTTTGACTGATGAGAATTATGAACTCTTCCAACGCATGATCCACAAACCACACGGAATTTTACTTGCCACAGGACCTACCGGTAGCGGAAAAACTACTTCACTCTATGCATGCTTGAAAGAGATCAACACACCAGAAGTTAAAATAATCACACTTGAAGATCCTGTAGAATATGAATTAGAGGGAATCAACCAAATACAAGTTAATCCAGAAATTGGGTTTACATTTGCTAACGGTCTACGACATATACTACGCCAAGACCCTGATAAAGTGTTAGTCGGTGAGATACGGGATGAAGAGACAGCTGAAATGGCAATACATACATCCCTGACTGGACACCTTGTGTTTAGCACGCTGCACACCAACGATGCACCTGGCGCAATCACGCGTTTGATAGACATGGGGGTTGAACCATATTTGGTTACATCAACAGTGGAAGGAATCATCGCACAACGTTTAGCACGAAGAGTCTGTAAAGCTTGTTGTACTATGTATACACCTACTGCAGAGGAAATAGGAGTTCTCTTTAGAACGAACGGAGTAGATATCCCATCAGACCTTAAGATTCCACGCGCTAACGATGACGGGTGTAAGGAATGTCGAGGACGTGGTTATAAAGGCAGAATCGGCATTTTTGAAGTCTTGTTTATGACTGAAGAACTGCGTGCATTAGCACTCAAGCAAGCATCAACAAGTGAACTGAGACAACTTGCAGTAAAGATGGGGATGAAGAGTCTACGGGAAGATGGTTGGCAAAAGGTGGTCGCTGGACATACAACCGTTGATGAAATCCTACTACTCACACAAGAGGACGCCTATGAGTTTGAACACGGTAGTATCCATCCATCTCAGCACACTGCTGAAATCGGGAATGGTAATAGGATCGCTGCAAATTAACTATATGCATCAATTAAACTCTCGGTAGGCATTGTTTCCTAACCGCTCATTAGATAAACTTTCAGTAGGTATTGTTTCCTAACCGCACATCAGATAAACTTTCGGTAGGTGCGGTTTCCTAACCGCACATTAGATATATTCTCGGTAGGCATTGTTTCCTAACCGCTCATTAGATAAACTTTCGGTAGGTATTGTTTCCTAACCGCACATCAGATAAACTTTCGGTAGGTGCGGTTTCCTAACCGCACAGTACAGTTTTTAGAGTTTATTGGTTTAAACTCACGTATACTCAAAGGACCTGAAAATATAAATGCCAAGATTTCAGTATCAGGCTGTCACCCAATCCGGGCAAACAGTCAATAGCACATTAGAAGCTGACTCCCGCGCAGAACTCATCGCTAATCTGCAACAAATGGGGTACTGGGCTACAGAAATTGTAGAAGAGGGGGAAGCACTTGAAACAAAAGCAAAACGCGTCTTCAGTGTGGGAACACGCAGAATAAAATCCGCTGAAGTTGAATTTTTTACTTACCAGTTAGCAGCATTAGTCAATGCACACGTCGCTCTCCCGCGTTCATTAGAGGTTACATTAGAACAGATAAATAACCCCGAATTGCATCGGATCGTCGCGCAAGTAAAACACGATGTAGAACACGGCGCAACCTTTAATGACGCATTAGCACAACATCCAAAAGTGTTTTCTGAACTCTATGTAAATATGGTGAAAGCAGGAGAAGCAGGGGGTGTGCTCGGGGAAGTTTTGGAACGACTCGCAAAATTTGCTGAAAGACAAAGAGTACTGAAAAACAAAGTCGTTTCAGCCCTATTCTATCCAGCAATTCTTTTCGGACTCCTGATAACAGCTATCATTGTTCTGATGACACTCGTTATCCCTAAGTTTACTCAAATGTTCCTTGAATTTGGTGAAGAACTACCCCTTCCCACACAAATTTTGATGTCTATATCAGACGCATTTGCTGCCTATTGGTGGGTAGGATTACTCGGAGCTTTGCTATCATAGCCACCGTTCTTCGTCAATATCTCCAGACAGAAACAGGAAAGGTAATGTTTGATCGGATTAAGCTTAAAATACCACTTGTTGGACCGGTTTTCAGTACATTTGCTATTGTCCGTTTTACACGCACGATGGCAACACTATTGGAAAACGGTGTACGAATGCTCCCAGCATTACAGGTGGTAAAAGATACAATCGGAAATAAGGTTTACAGCAATATCGTCGCAGAAGCAGAAAAAGAGGTTGAACAAGGATCAACCCTCTCACGCGAATTAGGAGAAAGTAAAGACTTTCCTTCGCTTGTGACACACATGATAGCAGTTGGAGAAGAATCGGGTGAGCCGGTCACCATGTTGTCAAAACTATCAGAATACTACGATATGGAAATTGAGAAGAGTCTTGAAAGATTAACAAGTTCCATCAGTCCATTAGTCATTTTGATCATGGGGGTGTTTATCGGGTTTATTGCCGTAGCAATGATCCTACCTATATTTGAAGCACAACAAGTATTCGAGTAATCGGTGGTTAAGACATTTCTCTTACGATATGAGTGAAATATTCTAAACTATCACATAAGTTATTTGTCTAAACTATAAACACAAATTCTATGAATTTTGACAGAAACACCAGAACTTAATGTACCGCATATTAAAGGAGTTAGACAAGATGTTCAAGCAACTTAAAAACGACGAATCAGGAATGACACTGATTGAATTGACAATTGTAATTGTTATTCTGGGAATTTTGGCAGTTGTTATCGCGCCAAGGATTATTGATGCCCCGCAGAAAGCAAACGTCTCAAGAGCAAAAATGGAAATTGGTGTTTTGAAAACCTCATTACAACTATATGTTATAGACGTTGGACAATTTCCTTCAACCGAACAAGGATTAGACGCATTGTGGCGCGCACCAAATCCTGCACCTCCCAATTGGAGTGGTCCTTATCTTGATCAGCCGATTAAAAATGATCCGTGGGGCAGGGAGTATATCTATGTCACTCCGAGTAATCATCAAGGATACGATTTTGACTTAATGTCCTACGGTAGAGATGGTAAATTGGGGGGTGAAAAATTTGACGCCGACATCACGAGTTGGATTGCAGAGACAACAAATTAGCAATCAATCCAAAGATGAACTGAATAGAAGAAACAGATTAAGAGATTTCCGGCACCACTTTTATTCAGGCAATGATGACGGGTTTAGCATGATGGAAATCATGTTAGTCCTAATCATAATTTCAATTCTCACAAGTATATCACTGCCTGCATTGCGAGGTTTTGCATCATCACGACGCTTAATAACATCGGCACAAGCAATCGCAGATACACTCACATTTGCACGGGAAATGGCTATTACTGAACGGCATACACACCTCGTCGTGTTTGATATTACAAGCAATAGTTATTGGTTAGCATCAAGTGAGACTTTTGATGTCCAAAACCCACTTACTTCTGCGGGAAGAAACGCAGATGTTCCAGCAACAGCAGGGCAACAAGCTGTAGTTTCGCGAACAAGTGGGATTATGGGGATCCCTCAACAACTCTCAGAAGGTATTACTATCACTACTATGGTAACAAACTACAGCGGAGCAACACAACAGATTAACACCGGCGCAGGGTTCGTATATTTCACACCCAGTTCAACTTCTGAGAATACAATCATATATATACAGAATCTTAAAGAAAATGTAGTCGCGATTACTGTTGAAGGCGTAACTGGACGAGCAAGTATACAACACATGTCGGAAGAGCAGATGCAAGCTGCTGGACTAAGGAATTAAGGGTGTTATGAGAAAATTCAGCTTTTTCAACCAAAAAGACGGGTTCACATTCGCAGAAATCTTGGTCACAATCACTATAATGGCTTTGCTGTCTTACCGGCACTCTTGAAAGTGTTTAACGACGTTTCACGAAACCAAGGGCTTACAGACAACAGAATGACTGCTCTATATCTGCTGAAATTTAAAATGGCGGAAATTGAAATGAACGGATTTCCAGAAACAGGACAAAACAGTGGTGAATTTGGGGAAGACTCATTTTTTCAATGGCAATCTTCAATACAAGATGTTGAATCCGAAGAATTTGATGGACTACGACGCATTGAAGTGAGTATTGCATGGGAACATTTAGGTAAACCACAATCTATCAGCATGTATACTTTTATCGCAGATAGAGCAATACAGCAAGCGCAAAACTAAAGTACATAACATCACTATTTTTAAGATATTGGATTCGGAAGTCGTATATGAGAAATGAAAGCGGAATCACACTCATTGAAATGTTAACAGCTGTAAGTATTATTATAATAATGGGAGGTTCAACTTACGCTGTTTTCAATACTGCTATAAGAGCATATAACAAGACGCAATCCAAATTAATTCAGGGACAAAAGGCACGGGTCGCATTAGACAAATTGGTCACTGACCTAAGTCAAATACAAACAGATACTTCTGACGAATTGCTAACCATCTTTTCTCAAGACATGCCAACATCATTAGGGGATAGAGATATTGTTAGTTTTGTAACTTTAGTAAGAACTGATCCCGATCCATTTGCAGTCCAGCTGCAGGTTCCTAATGCTTTACCAGATCCACCGTTGAGTGATGTTCGACGCATCGTATATTATATTGGACCCAAAATATCCATCAATGAATTGAATACGGGAATTGTGCCTCCACCAATTACTGCTTCTCAATCGCAGAATAATAACGCTACATTACAAGAAGAGGAAGACCTTACACTCTATAGGATTGTTACGACTGCATTGGACCCAGAATTAGTCGTTAGTACAATTATGGATTCAGGTACATTTCCAACAGTAGATGAAAATGGCACACCAATTGAATTTACAGCTGAACCACTGGTAGATGGTATAATTAATTTCGACCTTAAATATATGGACGCAGAATCTGAAGCAATGTATGAATCTTGGGATCAGACTGATGCTATTCCTATCAGTGTTCAAGTTCTTGTTAGCGTGATAGATGAAGACAGACAACAGAATACCTCTAATGACACCTCAGCACAAAACATCGGCTTAGTCGGTCAAGGAATATTAACCCAGTCTACTATGGTCTATATACCAGCAGGTGCAGTCGCTGCACAGTGAGCTTTCTGATAGTAGACAGGTATCAAAAATATAAGTCCAATCAAAAACATGGTAAAAATCCGAATGAAAAAATGGTCTTCATACATCAAAATTCTATCCGAAACAGTTGGTTTGTCACTTGTTTCAACGCTGTGGATTCTTACTATTCTTTCTGTCCTGGCGATGCAACTGCTCTACTCGTTTCAACTGGAAAACAGGGCGCGAAGTAACTTCTCCGATAGAGTAAAATATCATTATGCAGCAAGGGCAGGATTTGAACTGGCACTCGCAAAAATTAGAATTGATGAAACAAATTTCGATTCGCTCGGAGAAACCTGGGCGGAACCTATTGAAGAAGTAATTGATGATGGAATTCACTTAGGAAATTTTCTTACATTTCAAACGACTATCACGGATGAAGCATCAAGAATAAATCTAAACACCGCTCCAGTAGATACTATTCGCAATTTACTTACATTATCTGGCGCACAACCCGAAAACAATCCAACTGGAGACCTCGCATCCCGGATAGTAGAAGGACGTCCATATCGGACAGTCCGTGATGTCGCACGAATTGAAGGCATGACTGAACAAATATTATACGGAATACAATTACAGGCTGCGCCAACCAGCGGGGCTGAAGAACAGATACCACAGACCGAATTAGCGCAATTACCACAGTTAGCACAAATCCAGCCAAGTTCAGGAGGGTTTGTCACAATGACTACTGTTCACTCAATTGACTCAAATACAGACACTAACGGACAACAACGGGTAAATATCAATTCTGCAAATGCTCAACAGATAAGAGAAATTAGAGGGAATAACAATCAGGAGGTATTTACACAAGCTGAAGCAAACGCAATTATTCAGAGCCGCGAATTTAGCGGTTTAGCAGCACTGTTAGATGTGCCTGCTGTGTCGAATCAGGTTTACAACAATATTAGTGGACGCATCACAGTTCAAGAAATTTCGACTAATAATGAAAATGGCGGTTTTGGACAAGGAAATCAAGGCGGTGGTAATAACAACCAAGTCAATATTAACAATGCGGATGAAGACGAATTGGAAGATTTGCCAGGAATTGATGAAGGAATCGCAGAACGAATTGTAGCACACCGTGATTCACAAGGCAACTTTCAATCCATACAGGCAATAAGGGATGTCAAAGTCTTGACGATGCAAGAGTTTGTCGGTATTGTTGATAAAATTACAACTGCTGATGGACAGACTGTAGACGGATTAATCAATATAAACACTGCTCCAATAGAAATATTACAGTTGTTACCTGGAATGGATCAAGCAAAAGCACAAGCAGTTATTACCCGTCGGGAAGAGGAGAGTGAAGATACAAACAACAACTCTAATGAGGATCAAATTAGCGGAAATCCATTCAGCAATATTTCACAACTCATGGACCTTGATGAGATTGACGATCAGACCTTCAGACAAGTTGTAGACTGGGTTACCTATCGTTCGCGCGGATTTCGAATAGAATCTTTAGGGGTTGATGCATCTGGTAAAACACTTGCTAAGTGTGTCGGGATAGTTATCAGGGATGATAACCAATTTAATATACCATACTGGCGACAAGACTAATAAATTCGAATACACAATCGTATTATGAGGAAAAGAAAAATGGCAAACAATCAAGTCGTAGCAATTGATATAGGTTCCGCTACTGCAAAGATTGCACATTTAGAAAAAACAACAGGCGCAATCCGTTTACTCAATTCAGGCGTAGCGGCTTATACTAATCCTGATGATCCAACGCAAGTCTCAGAAACTATACGCAGTTTGTGGAATCAACTCGGTATCAATAGAAACTTCTTCAATAAACACAGAATAGAAATTGCTGTTTCGATCCCGCGCCTATATGTTGTCAGTAAAGCATTAACCAACTTACCAGCAACAACAACTGAGGCACAATTACCGACTATGATTGATATGGCAGCGGAAACAGAACTACCTTTTCAAAAGGAAAACTCCGTATTTACATATCACGATGTGAAGCGCGCTCCGGATTCACTTTCCGTAGAATTGCTTTCAACAAGACGTGATACTGTTGCCAGATATATGGAGACACTAAATGAAATCGGTTTAACGCCTTCAGCTGTAGTACCTTCAATGTTAGCCATCTCAACAGTAGCTAAAAATGCTCTGTCCGATTCAAATACGCGTACCATTATTGTTGATATCGGAGCAGGACATTCAGATTTCTGTATCATGCAAGGAGATACGCTCCAGTTTTCCCGAGGATTTACAGTCAGTGGGAATCATTTGACACGCACAATGATGACTGAAATGGATCTTGACCCTGAATCAGCTGAAGAGGAAAAACAGCGCATTCCAGCTGGGCAACCGCCAACTCGAACCTGGACAAGACGTTTTATTGAAGAATTACAGAGATCAATCTCTGCAGCTGAAAGAGAAAATACCAACAGTGAATCTGAAGATATTGCTGAAATATGGTTATGTGGTGGTGGGGCACGCGTGCCTGAATTAGCAGAAACATGCCAGGAACAACTTCAAATACCTACACGACTATGGAACCCTATAAATACTGGCGCATTGGATACAAGTACTGCTTCTACTGAACTTAATACTTATGGAGATTCTTTTGCTGTTCCTATAGGAATCGGTATACATGTCTTAGATGCAGAAAAACCTGTTTCCTTATTACCAACAGAAGTCGGAGTAAAACACGCAGAGTCCTCACGGAAACATCAACAACTCATCGTTGCGGGGATTGCTGCAGTGCTTGTACTCATCGTAACTGTCTGTGGTATTACATGGAGTCGATCGCAAAAATCAAAAGAAGACAACATCAATAATCTAATTGCTACATACCAAGGGTTACAAGTGGACGCAAACAAACAACTTTCACTTGAACTAATCTTAGCAGATAAACTAACACATCAGGTCACCCCAATAGATATTCTAAATGTTTTTAGCACACTATTTAAAGATAGAACTAAAGTCGCATGGAAAACGTTTGAGGTCCGCAATTTGGATGACTTCAATAAAACACGCATCACCTTTAGTCTTCAAGCGAATGAACACCCATCAATAAATTCTATGCTGGGAGTCTTGACTGCTTCAGGATTGTTTAGGGACATTGACCCTGGTGAAGTTACGTCAACCGGAGATGAACGCAGACCAAAATTTGAAGTAAAAGTAGACTGCAAATTAACTAATCAAGCAGCGCAAAAGTTGGCACAAAAACGAAATCCGAAACCAAAAATTGAACTAATTCAAGAGGAAGTAGAGGAAGTCAATATTTCCCAACCTGAGAATGACAACCTCTCAAATGAAGATAAGGAAGAAGCGGGAGATGAATCGGACGAATAGAGCACACCGATGATATCCCCTAAAGGAAAACAAAATGGATTTAAATCTTCAAATGACAAATCGGACAAAAGTGTTGATAGGTATCCTTGGGATTCTCCTAATTTTTGCTGTCGCAACACAATGGGGACCCGGATTATATAAAAACATATCCAATCCTGATTTGGAGACTAAACGAAAGACTTTAGAATCAACTAAAGCTTTAGTAGCTGCATCTGAAATACTTAAACCCGTTGAAAATAGTTTATATCAAAAGATCGGACTCGCAAACGGTGAGCAAACGGACAATATATTCGCAGATAAGTTTCCTAATACAGTTGTACGAGAGAAAATACATGGAATAATTAGGGAAGCTGGGATCCCTAAGAATTATCAATTGAATATGGAACCTGTTCCCGGAAAAAAATCAGAGAGAATCTCTACAAAAGCTCGGAGAAATCTTGTCGTACTGCTATACCAGCAAAAATTGGAAAATGAACGGGATAACCTAAAAAACGAGATAGAAGCAGCTATCCAACAGGAAACAAATATTGAAGAAGAATCAATGGATATGCTCATGAACGCATGGTTGGGCGAAGAAGATGACGCTGAAAATAGCAAGAACTCCGACCATACTGATCAAGAGCAAGAAATCGAAAACAACAATGATGAAATGGTTGATGAAAAAAAATCGGAGAAAACAGACGAAACCGAAGATGAAATATATAACAATCAAAACGATGATGATACGTTGAATGAAGAACCAGCAGAATGGGAATTTGTTTCTCTTCCAGACTCTATCCCAAGCTCCATCAAAATTGAGATCATAGAATTAATACTGTCTTTGGTAGACCAACTCCTTGTCGGGGCTGACACGGAACTGTTTGAAAAAAGACATTTCTATAAAACACCAACTGAAACTTCATCAGGTTTCTTCGGAATTGGGGCAAAAAAACCTGCCGCTGAAGTTAACTTTCTTCCAAATAGTGACATTCTAACTAAATTAACAAATCTAATTAATACTGATATCGAAGAACTGAATGCCGATCAACTTACGACAGATCTGCTACAATATCTTGAGCAGATACAATCTCAAATTACTGATCTATCTAAGAAGTTGGAACTTGCCCCAACTTCTTATACACCAGACAGTTTTACGGTAAAGATAAAGTTCAAAGCGGAAATAGATAAACTTGTAAAGTTAAATCGTTTAATTGAAACGAAAACCAAATGGCTAATGGTCAGAGACCTACAAGTATCCGCTGATAAAGATAATAAGATAAATGTGGACGTTCTTATGATTGCGAGGGTTTATCAATGATGAAAATATGCAAGAAGTTTGTTTGCCAAATATTAATACAAAAAAAGAAAATCTGCTTAGCTGTTCTTATAGGTCTATGCCTAATCACTGGATTGCAGAATAACTTACACGCGCAAGATCAGGGACAGATGGAAGTTACTGAAAGGGATGAAGAAACTGGAAGACCGCTCCGGTTTACCTTCAATTTTACAAGTCGTGATCTCAAACGTGTACTTGAATGGCTGTCCCGCGAAACTGACCTTACAATTATCGCAAGTGAGAGTGATATTTCAGGCAAACAATTCGCATTGATAAACCTTAATAATGTCACACTTGAAGAAGTAATAGAAAAAATAAAGACTGTACTCGCACAGTATAACCTAACTTTTGTTAGAGTTGATAGCACGCTCCTTGTAACGACATTTGAGAAAGCAAATGTCATGAATGTGCCAGTAAAAATCATTGAAGCCAATCCTGAACTTGTGGAAATGACTGATGAAATACAGACATATATCATCCAACTACAAAATGCTTCAGCCACTGACCAAGCAAATGCTCTAAAACCTTTATTGAACAGACAAGCAAATATATTCGCTGATTCTACAACAAACGCACTCGTAATCACTGATGTATCATCAAATGTACGGAGAATTGTCTCAATATTACAGTTCGCTGATGAAGGAGACCCATCACCCCTAAAAATCGCTATTGTTCCATTAGCTTATGCAGATGCAACCTCAATACAGCAAACAATGGATGACCTATTTGAAGAAAATGATGATGAGGAAGATATAAAAACAGCTATACCAACAGGTGTTGACCCTGAAGAGATCAAACAGACATTAGAAGAAGGATTAGGTATTGATCTGGCTGACGGTTATATTAAGGTCTTTGCAGATGAAAACTCAAACTCCGTGATTATCAAAGCTTCTGAGGATAACCTCATAATCGTAAGAGAAATAATTCGACACCTTGACACCGCGCCTGAACTTAGTACAGAAATAAAGACATATCATCTTAAGTATGCATCAGCAGAAGACGTCGCTACAACACTTGAAGAACTAATCACTGGTGAGAATATCAGGAATGGCAGAAGGTCTTTTGACAGAGAAGACATTTTGGAAATGCTAACATATAGACGCGATAGAAGGAATCCTGAAAATATATTTCAAGGGATTGTCGGTTTGGTCAACATCACAAGGGATGATCGTCTAAATCTTGTCATCGTTTCATCTGACACACGAAATTTTACACTCATCGATAAAATCATAAACGAATTAGATCAGGAACAGTCACAGCAAGAATTCAAGATGTATCTACTAAAGCATGCAAACGCAGAAGGTATGACCACGCTCTTAGAAGATTTATTTGAAGGGAGTACAGGAGATGATGAAGATCGTCCATGGTGGGAAAGAGATAGAGGTGATGATTCATCTGGAACTGGATTTGGCGTTCAAGGGCAAGTAAATATCGTCTTTGAGCCAAGACTCAATGCACTACTCATCTCAACAGCTACACAGAACTTTGAAATGATTGATGGACTAATTGAAATGCTGGATGTGAGTATGCCAGAACAGGAATGGGGAACACGTATATTCCGACTAAAATACGCCGATGCAGAAAACTTAGCAAATCTACTAAATTCACACTTCGGTGGATCAAGCAACAACAATAATAATAATCGGTATTATGACGACTGGTGGTGGGTTCGGAATCGAGGCCAAACTTCTACTTCTTCACAAATACAAGGGTCATTAGCAGGAAATGTAACCGCTGAACCATTTGTAAACTTGAATGCTATAATCGTTTCAACTGGAACAAAGCGCAACTTTGACATGATTGAGGATTTCATAAAACAGATTGACGTGCCTACACCCGACGACCAGGTAGAGATTACTGAGACAATTCGACTCGAATACGCAACTGCGGATTCAATCGCAACACTCCTTTCACAAGTTTGGCAAGACCCACAATCTGAAGGCGAAGGATTCAATTTCGGTAGATTCTTCAGAGAGCAGGCTACAGCTGACGAACCGACAGACATAAATTCGTTACACGGTAAAGTTACTGTCTTTGCTGACCCAGATACAAACTCCTTAGTCGTTACAACACGCAGACGTTATATGGAGCAAGTGAAAATACTTATAAAACAACTGGATTTCGTTAGAGGACAGGTGCGGATTGATATTAAGATTCTTGAAGTTACGCTTGATGAGACGACAAAACTCGGTATAGAAGTCGCTGCAAATGAAAAAAGACTCGGCGGTCTTGAACTCAGTCCAGATAATCCACTCACTGGAGACGCAAACGCACAACTCGGTCTCACACAAGAAATCTCCGGTTTTAACTATAGTTTAGTAACCAAAGAGTATATGGCACTTCTTCACACACTAATTCGTGAAAACAAAGTTAAAACACTATCAACGCCTACCATAACAACACGCGATAGTCGACCGGCAACATGGAGTAGTGGACGAAGAATTCCATACTTACAGAGTGTTGATACCAATAGTATCCTTGGGGATACAGCAACACAACCACTTTTCAACTATGACTTTATAGATCCACCCGTAGGGATAAACATAAACCTTACACCGTATATCGCTAAATCACAGGCAGGAGATGATGGAAAAAGGACTATCGGTTTAGATATTACAAATATCAGTGCAAGTAACTTTATTGAGTTCACTGATTTTAACGCACCTATAACCGATGATAACTCACTTAGTGTCTATATTGATGTTGAAGATGGACAGCAGCTTATTGTAGGGGGAATTATACGTAAGAAGCAGAAGCAGGTAGAAAACAAAGTGCCAATACTCGGGGACATCCCCTTACTCGGAAGGCTCTTTAAAAGCACTGAAACTGAAGTCCAAGACACCGAGATTATTTTCCTAATCACGCCTCACATCATTGATATTAAGAACCCTGATGACCTTGAGAAATTAAAGCAGAAGAATGAAGATTGGCTAAAAAACGGGATGGAAGAATTAAAAGAAGCAAGCGAGTAGGATTTCTCAATTCGACATAAATACTTTGTGATCCATATAGGGTAAATTTACTATAGAACACTGCTTAATCACTCACAAATTAATGCCTCAATAAAACAGGACTGACAATTTGTCAGTCCTGTTTTTTTTGACCATTTTTAAATGATAATGTTCTCCCAAACACTTTACACACCCGACGGTCTGTTCCATCTTGGCAAAAATATAGATTTGAAATAAAATCTTGACAAAAATATAGATTTGAAATAAAATCTTGACATAAATTGACATTTTTCCCTAAACGGGGATTTTCAGAATGAAAAATCAACAAGTTAATACCGCAATACAGAAAGTGAACACGCAACACATACCTGATTTAAGTATGAAGGTGTCATTGTATTATGCTTACATGCATTGTATTAACTATGTGTTAACCCTCCCCCTCTTGCAGATATAACATTTGTAAATTTTACATTACAAGGTTTATCGCAGGTATTCTATGCTGTGATATTTTTATGTCCGCACGACGAGTTTCGTCGCGGGCTATTGTTGTTGCATCTGGAATATCCGATGGGTGTTATTCTTGAGAACTTGTTTAGATGCATCACGAAGGTGAATTAAAATGTTAACTTTTTCATACTTTATACCAAATTGACGCGATTCGTCTCGGTAGGTGCGGTTTCCTAACCGCACCGGCCTCCAATAAAATAAGAAAAATCCTGTTAATTTGGTATTATTCATAAGGGATTCGGTTTTTCAATAAACGCAGTTCCCTTAATACTAAAAAATAGAGATATTAAACAGTACTTCTTGTTTAGTATTTCAAGGAGGATTTTACAAATAATGATACGCTATTTTGGTTTAATTACATTCACACTTTTTCTAAGTGTGACTATAAGTTTCGCCGGAGATTTGGCAATTTACTCTGGACCATCAAATACAGGCTGGATTTCCGCTACTGCTGTAGAAGCCAACACTGAACTTGTGATGAACCATCCTGGTGTCAAGAGTCTCTTTAATTCAATTGAGAACTTTGGGGATGGTGATGACGTGGGAGACGATTCTCCACTTGCAGAATGGTGCAAGCGACATACAGGCAATGGACGACAAGATGTTATTCTTCTTGCTTGTGGTACAACACCGAGTGCACTTTATCCGTTTCCTAACACGAAACCAGATGGTTCCAATGTTGAAAACTTCATTGATGAAGGAAATATAGTCATAAATGTTGCAGACTGGATCTTCTATATGAGCTATGAAGGTGGAGTCCGCAGTGCTGAGAACGGTGCCGGTGGAGCAGCGAATGTTTTTGACATTCCCGGTTTGGACTTTAATGAACGCGGTACAGGAAATCAGACTCCTACTGATTTGGGAATGAAATACATACCATCGCTAAAAGCCTTCCGCTCAATTCGACCGTGGCATGTTGACCAATTTAATAACTCAAATTGGGACGTTGTTGTTTTTGCACAAGAAGACGATAACAACGCAGATCCTGCAGTCGCTATTAGTAAAGAAGCTGGTAAGGATGGAAACGGTATGATTGCAGCAATGTGGCAAACTGCTACACCTAACTGGTCAGGAACTGACCCACGCGGGATTGGTGTCGCCGAATTTATCGAAAACTGGATATCTGAAAACGCTACTTTAGATGTCAATGCAAATGGCAAATTGTCAACGACATGGGGACATCTTAAAGTAAATCGTTAAAAATAACCCTGGCATTTCAAGCGGGAACAGCGTCTATGCCGTTCCCGCTTTTTTAGTTCTATCTAATATCTTTATAGAGTTGCGCAAGTCGATCCAATGAATATCCACAATTGTATAGAAGAGTAATGAACCAATTCGTTACTGTGGTTCGGATTATCCCTCTTTTCTGCCATCTACGTGCTGATATATGAATACGAGGTTTTACCAATCTGGTCTTACCAAGTTTTCTCATCTTTTTTGAAAATTCGATCTCTTCCATAATCGGAACATCAGGAAAACCCTCAATACGCTGAAAGTCTTCTTTTGAAATGAAAATTCCACTATCACCATAATAAATCTTCTGATACTTACCACGCATATCTGCTGTGATTTCTATGATGCGGTATAATAAACCTCTATTATCTATCTTCTGAAGAAAACCACCACCGACATATCCTAAAGATATTGTTTTTTCAACTGAAGTAAACGCACCAGGTTCAAGCCAGACATCAGCATGTAAAAAGACAAGAATGTCACCTGTAGCAGCGGCAGCACCAGCATTCAACTGTTTCGCGCGTCCACGTTCAGATATCACAACCTTACCATACTGTTTAGCAATACCTACTGAATTGTCTGTACTACCCCCATCCACGATAATCAGTTCATGTTTCTTCAACTCAGGTTGAAGTTGAGAAAGTGTTTTGTCAAGGATTTTTGCCTCATTCAGTACAGGAATAATCACCGAAATCATATCATACCATTTCTAATTGATAATGTCTCTTTTTTGTAGCACATTCTGTTAGATTGTGCCGTTCCCCGCTTCATTTCTAAACAGCCGGTAATGAGAGAAAAATTAATAGAAATGGTATCACTAATCATCCCAATCGGTGGATTATATACAATGCTGGGTCTGTTTAATATACTCGCTCAATGCCATAATAGGAAACACAGACGCATAAATCGGGTCACTGTAGCCACCTATAATCTCCCAATATATACCGACACAACTCTCTTGCCAGGAACCATTCGACTGCTGGTTTTCTATGAGAAAGTCAATTCCCTTTTGTGTCTTCTGATTAACACCAGAGGACTGTAAGAGCGCGTAAGTACTCCACGCAGTTTGTTCCACTGTGCTTTCAGTAGGATTCCCAAACATATCCTCACCCCAACCACCATCGGGGTTCTGAGTGTTTTCTAACCAATTTTGACCCTTCTTAATCTCAGAAGCGTCCTCGTTCCCTGACTTTAACAACGCAATTATTGCAGATGCTGTTCCATAAGTACGTTTAGCTAACCAAAGGTCGTCCCAAGAACCATCACGATCAATAGTAGAACGAAGCCATTCAACACCGCTGCTGATGTGATCAACGTAATCACCATTTTCGCAATATGCTAAGAATGCATCAATAGCGTGTGAAGTGATACTAACACATCCCACATCACCTTGCCCAGGTTGGTAAGTGCTCCAACTCCCATCTATTCCACGGTTGTCTTTTAACCAATCAATTCCACGTTTGACAGATCTCTTAGCTTTCGCTGTTTTAAGTTCTGATCGGATAATAGCAAGTGTGCTTAAGGCAGTATCGTCAGCATCACTCGGAAGAGAACTGTCCTTCAACCCTGAAAAAGACCAACCCCCATCACTGTTTTGGTGATCAACAAGCCACTGTGCTGCTTTTCTGATTACATCATTATCACCAAAATAATCTACATCCACATCTTGCAATGCAATTATGCTTAGAGCAGTGTCCCACACATTAAGGTTTATTGCCTCACGACATCCTCCATCTGGATTCTGTGTTGCTTGTAACCATTCAATACCTTTCTGTATGTGTTGCGAAATGTCGGAATCTGAACTTTCATTCTTTTGAACTTCAATCAACGCCAGAGTAGAAAGAGCAGTAATGTAGTTCACGCGAAACCAACTCCCATCACTCAATACGCGTTCTTTTAGCCAAGTAACTAAGGCATCAATGACCCCCTGTCGCTTGCTGGTATTTAACTCAATTAAGATAAAAACAGGAACCAATGTATGTTGTTCAGCAATAAACAAGTCTTGAAATAAGGGGGTGTTGAATAGGTCAACTGGAGGGAGTTTATTCCGTGGCGGTTTTAACAACTTTCGCAGAAATGGTATACGCGTCAACGACTTAACAACTTTCATCAATGGCAGCGCATGTTTAGAAACTGTCAATTTATTCCAGTCGTACCGGTCAAATGAAGCAAAAGCAAGCTTAATTAAAGCAAGATCAAGTGGGTAATGTGGAATCTTAGATAGAGTATCCTGAAGTCGCGAATCAGAAGCCAAATCATCTATCTGTTCCAAAATTAATCTTGCAAACAAGGTGGAATTTGGATTAGACTGATTTGATGCATCTAAACCCCATGCACCATCTTCATGCTGCGTATTTATAAACCAATTAATCTGTTCTGATGTTGGTATTTCACCTTGTGAGAGTTGTATCCAGGCATAAGCACACGAAGGAAATGTACTCGCGGATAGCTGTCCTTCAAAGTTGCCCTCCGCTTTCTGGTGTGTAAGGAGGAAGTTAATCCCGCGTCCTAAAGCAGAACTTGCTTTCTCATGTTTCTCTGTTAATAGATTTTTTCCGTTTTCACGCATCAGTTCAAATTCTAAATTCAAATTTGAAAGAAGTATAGCATAAATTAGTAGTCTAAACAACACCATTCTAAACGCACTGATTTCCTGATTATGTGCTTGTCAATCAGGACAAAATATGATATGATTCTACGCAATCAGAGGAGTAAACAAAATGTCTATTGGATTAGGTGTAATCGGAATTAACCCTACAAATATGGGGTCAACCACGGCACTACTTAGAAATGTTCCAGACCTGAAATATGAACTGCGTGGAATTTGTGCAAAACGCGCAGACATTCTTGAAAAATACGCAAAGGACATTGAAGTCAGATTTTGGACGACAGATTATCGCGAATTGGTTCAGCGAGATGACATCTCTGTCATTGCTGTATATTCACCTGATCACCTTCATGCTGAACACTGCATCGCTGCCATTGAAGCGGGTAAACATGTGGTCTGCACAAAACCCATGGTAACAACATTATCCGATGCACAAGTATTAGTAGACTTAGTTAGAAAACACAAGGTCAAGTTTCTTGTCGGACAAACGATGCGGTTCGACCTACAGTTTCTGACAATGAAACGACTATTTGACGACGGCGATTTAGGGGACATCATGGTTGCAGATGCATATTATGTTCACGACCTGCGCGATGTCTATGATTTCACACCGTGGCGATTACATGTACCCCAAGACCTTATGTTTGGCGGTGTCGTGCATCCTGTAGACATTCTACGTAGTTTTCTCGGCGATGTAGACGAAGTACACGCATACGGTTCAAAAGGTTCACTTACACCTGAGTATCCGATAAAAAACAACTTTATTCTAAATCTAAAATTCAAAAGTGGACAGATCGCAAGAGCAATGGGACTTTACGATGTTGTTCATCCACCTATGCCGATGATGCAAGTCTCAATCTACGGCAGCAAAGGTACTATGATAGGAGATTTCACCGATAACAAAGGTGGACAAGTCAAACTCATGTTTGACAAGATGTCTGCAAGAGAACCGTTTGAGATGACATGTCCACCCGAAGTTGACACCAGTGTTTACGGACACGGACAGACCGTCATCCGATATATGCGTCATTTTCAACAGTGCCTTGAGGAAGACCTGGAACCCACTCCAAACGTCGTTGATGGAGCAAAATCTATTGCCGTCGGCGTTGCTGCTTGGGAATCCATTGAAACTGGAAAACCGGTGAAGGTGTTTAATGAGTTTTAGATTAACGAGTTGTGCTAAATAACTTTTTGTAAAATAATGTTTCACAAATGAATGGAGTTTTGTTATTTTTCTTATGAGTTGATTCTTTCTTTAGTCCCGTAGGGACGATATGTTTATAGAAAAACGTCGAATACCCTATCTTCAGTCCCGTATGAAGTTAAAATAATAAATTAGGTAATTTGGACCCCGACACGGTAGGTGCGGTTTCCTAACCGCACCGGATTCTACAAGAAACTGAAAATTGCCCGATTAAATTCTTAAACTTCATTAGGGACGAAAGGAGAAATGTTAAATGGCAAAGGTAAAGGTTTTTTTGAGTTTTGAGTTTCACAAAGATAACGAACTTCATCACAATTTCTACGCGCAAGCCAAACGCGGTGACTCCTACCATGAGATTGAAGATTATTCACTAAACGAGCCTTATCCACCGCATGATGACGATGAATGGTTGGAGAAAGCAAGAGATCTAATTTTTCAATCGGACATTGTAATTGTCGTTATAGGGGAAAATACACATAACGCACCTGGTGTTAAAAAAGAGGTGACAATTGCAAATCAGTTTAAAAAACCGATTTTTCAGATTCGCCCGCAGAATTGCACTGGTGGTGCTATAGATGGTGCAGGTGAGGAGATCCCGTGGATATGGAAAAAGATTAATGTGAAAATTTCTGAGTGTTTGAAGAAATGATGAAAGTGTTGGATGGCGGACGCGTTGTGTTATCCTACATCTTGTCCAATGAACTGCCAAAGCAAAACTATGCCAATAACAATTAGGATTGTGAGGTAAAAAGGTAGAAGTGTTTTAGAAAACATGGATTTTAACAAATCCCATTTCTTCTTAAATGGAGTGGTGTTCATAGAGAAGTCTATTTCATCTTCATCAGTTAGTCTAACGGAATCGTATAACCGTCGGAAACGCCACTCTTGATTGAGATAGAAACCATCTAATGCCCAAAAAGAAAGGGTTGGAATTGCTGCTAACCATACATACATGGGTTTGGAGTCTTTTGTAGCAAATCCTAACACGGCAGCAACGAAGATAACCGTCCATCCTTTTAAGAAAAATGAGCTGTTTGCTAACCTATTGATGACATTCTGAATCATTTCTAAATGCTTTAGTGTTTTTTCCATTGGTGCATTTTCACTTGTCCCACAAGTGTTTACCTTACGAGTCCTCTATTTTGGGTGAAATCTTATTTGTTGCGTTTTTGCAAGTATACAATTACAATACCTCATTGTCAAGGAAAATGAGAGTAATCCAAGTACTCTTCTGTGTTTATGTGTTTGTAGTATTAAAGTAGCGACCAGAACACCCGCTACAGAGGAGTGAATATAGTGAAGGATATCAACAACATGTCAATTTGTAAACGCACCTTTATAGATTACATTCACCTTTGAAGTATGAACAGTTATCTACAATATCATCAATTTCTTGTTCACTGAAACCGATTAATTTGAGAAAGTGGAGTCTAAAAAGTGCATTCATTTTACGGCAAAGAAACACCAATTCCTTACCTTTAGCAAGCCTTCGGTTCTAACTTTGCTTCGTAGTGTGTCAAATAATGACGCGTCTTTAGAATTTTGTCTATCATCTCTGGTCTTTTCTGACCAAAAATATACTTTTCAAACGGATCAGTTAATTGCTCCAATCTTTTTCTTAGTGTCATTTTATTAGATGTCCGTTGATGGTATGCCTCTAAACCTTGTACCAAAGTCAAAAATTGCATATTCCAAGATGGCAATGTCCCGGTTTTAGTCATGATAAATAGATCAAGTGCGGGCGAAATTTGATCGTATTTATCTATCCACTTATTTATGAAATCTTCAAATTGATTTTGTACCTTCGTAAATGTAAAAAGCATATCTAATAGATTGATTTCTGGGTCAGTTTTTACGTAAGGCCGAGTTGGACAATAAACCCCCACTGCGGTATGGTCAAACGTTTCATCCTCAGTCTGATGGTTAAGACTATCATATTTCGCTGACATTTCATCCAAGCAAACAATTTCGTTCATTATAAAACATAAAAATACTGTAATTTTATTTGCTATAGAGATGAATTCGTCTAATTCAAATGTATCTTGTGAAATCAATTTGAAAAAAGTCTTTTGAGTTACCTCTGCTCTCTTTGTACTTTGCATTCCTGGAATTGTATATGCAAAAGTGATTAGCAGCTGCATTCCATTTCTAAGATTAATGGTAACATCATTTGGTCTTTTATAGGATATAGTTAGAGCATCTTTTTCAAATTGTAGGTTGACATCAATACCACTGATTCCAACCCATTCGTCAATTCCTTCTACGGAAAAAGTAAAAGTATTAAAACGCAGATTTGGATTTTCATCAAAAGGAAAACTGGTTAATACCCTATCTGCCCAAATTACATCAGACGCAATCAAACCACCATGAGCAATATTCTGTTTCTTTTGAATGCGATAAATCTTATCAATTAGAACAGGTCCATCTTTTTCAACATGTCCAACTATCTGTTTTAAACCCTCTGTTTGCCCAAACAATCCTTTTAAGTCATTATCAATCGGTTGCGTAAGTTCAAGCTTGATGTTTCCTCCATCTGATATTGAGAGGGTTCCATGGATGTCTCTTTGCGGTGTGGCGGGGTGCCAAAAAACTCCTGATCTTATTATATCTTCTTTGATTCTCATAATGATTACCATTTGGTAGTGTTATCTCGTCAAAACAGTATCATTCCGTAACAACCGTTTCCTCACCAAGCATATCAATAATTTTCACAGCAACACGCGCATCAGGACGTGGCAGCGATACTGTGTATTTTCCCTCAACAAATTCAGTCTTTTTCTTTGGAACATCACTCTCAACGATTGTAAAATGCTCGCCTGAATAATCGGTATCAATTAACACACAGTCAATCTGTGCGCGGAAATCGTCAATCTGTTCGTCAAAGATAGTGCGATCTATATCCATACGTGCTAAGATGGTTGGACTGATATAATCCTCTATGGTGATTGTGACGTTATCTCCGTCCCTTTCGAATTTCACATCTGCTTCGGGGCGGGTGCGTAGGTGGTGACACCGTCACGTTGAATATCACGGACAATGAATTTGTTGATTGGACGTTGTCGATTTTCCTTTTCAAGTGCCTCTTGGATACCGATTTCACTGCCGTTGCAAAGGATTGTGATGTCGCGAGACTCATCCGGACGGTTTTCGAGTTCGTTCTTGATGGTTTGAATATCCTGACGAGTGAGAGGCTTATTTAGGTCAATGATTTTAACAAGTGTTCCATCTAATGTGCCATCAAAGAAAGCGGCATTGCGATCCATTTCCACACCGTATTTTGCAGTGACAATGGTTTTGAGTTCATGTTCTGCTTGGAAGTCGTAATTATTAACTCGATAATGGACAATTCCGCGCGCGGGGCAGCCCTGAAGTCTTTTTATTGTTGTTTGGATTGCTCCTTTGTTTATGTCAGCTGCAATCCAGCGTCTGCCAAGTTTTTCTGCTACGGCTGCAGTGGTTCCACTGCCAACAAAACAATCAAGGACGATAGAATCTTCATTGCTCGATGCGTTGATGATTCGTTCAAGGAGTCCTTCTGGTTTTTGAGTAGGATAATCAAGGTACTCGTTAGGTCTAATACCTAACCCAGGAATATCATCCCATATATTATCAGCAACTGTTTTTTCAATAACCTTATTATTAACAATTTCTCTGTAGTACTTGATAGATATTTTACCAGCTGTCGCTGACACCTTACCATCATTAATCAGAAGTTCTCCACCGTGTGACACATGAACGCGTCCCTCTTGATTTAGTCTGATGATACTTTCGTCAGAGTAGGCACCACGGTCAGAAGTGCGGAAAAAACCTCTTTCATCTTTCTTGTATTTTTTCTTTGCCTCTTTTAAAGAGATAGCATTAACCTTTTCTATCTTGTTCCAAAATGCGTTGTTCTTGTCTTTTGCGTATAGATATATATAATCTGAACTGAACGGCATGAATTGGGCATGTGTTTTCATTCCGCGGACAATTTGACGCCTCCATGTCACAAGGTTTAGAAAATTACTTTTCCCAAAAACTTCATCCATAGTAAGTCGGATATAACTATTCATTCTCCAGTCACAATGGACATAAATTGATCCATTGTCTGACAACAATTCCCGCAATAAAATCAGTCTTTCAAACATGAATTGTAGGTAGTTATCATTTGCCCAGATGTCGCTGTATTGTGTCTGTTCAATAATGGAGTGTTCTTCACCTTGTAATGCTATCCCTTCACCGCGTAATTTCACCTTCCTGACATAATCTGCACCACTTGCAAATGGTGGATCAATGTAGATTAGGTCTATCTTACCACGGAAACCTTTTACAAGGAGAGTGGATAGGATTTCTTTATTGTCCCCGTGAAATAATAGGTTTGGACCATCTTTAAAGTTATCGTAAGTCGGTTCTTTTTCTGGGTTCTCAACGTTATAGGAGTCTACTAATTGTGCGGGATAGGGGTTTACGGTGTCTATTGGTCGTTTGCCTACCCAGTGGAGCATAGGCCTGCCTTTTACTGGGGTGATCTTCATTGTGTGTTTTTCCTATGTTATTGAATCTTGTTAGACAACACTATATAATACTTCGACCAGTCAAATTTGAAGGATATTTGTGTGGAACAACATCCATAAACTGTTATAGGTAATGAGTTTGTAGGCTTCATGAAGCCGTTTATATTCATCATTTCAAGTAAGACAAGCACTATTGTTCTTGAATTTGAGGTTAATTTAATCGTAGGTGAGGTCTCCTCGCCCGACATTCAGCAAATACCCTCAAGTTCAAACCTAATACAGCACTTTATTTGCATTCTTATATTATTTCAACTGTTAGTTAAATATTGATCAATCAAATCTATTGCATGCTTAATTAAATAAACAGTTACGATACTAGCGTTTTCTCTATAATAACCAATTGGTTTTATATTTTCTCCTTTTGCTTGCAACTCAGTTTCATATACAGGTTTAATTTCATCAGCGCACTTGGAGACTACACCTGCAACCGAGTACAAGTCTTTGTTAATCGGTTTAAAAATAACAGGACCGCCTGAAAAGCCTTTATTGCCGTGACCATCCAATAGAATATAATCTTTGTCCACTCCGCATACAACAGCCTTCCTTGTAATTGGAAAAGGAAAATTGTTGTTGAGTGCTTGAACCGATGTATCTATATTTATTACACTTGGGAATCCAAGAAAGTACACATCGTGACCATAACTTAAACCATCCGTACTTGTAGGAAAATCGTAGTCAACTGAAAACGAAAAATTACCTGCAAGAACAGAAAGATCAATATTTCCTTTACCATGACCAATTAAATCAACATGTAAACTTTTCCATTCTCCTGCATAATACAATTCTACAATATCCGAATTTGTTATTTCTTCTACGATATGCTTAGCAGTAATCAAAAATTGGTATCTTCCTCTATCAATTATAAAACATGTCCCTGGTCGGTCTTTATACTTTATTCTGAACGTTCTCTGTATTACATTTGCAGTAATCATTGAATAAATACTCCACTCTGTGGTTTACTCGGTAATTAATTTCAGTATTTCTATGTTTAATATTTATAAAGGACTAACTCCGTGTCCCTCTTATCAAGGGGAAGGAAAACTTTTAAACGTGGCACGTTTATCCTATTGACAATAAGTCTTTAGTGAGTGAACCACTTAGATAGTTAAGTATGAGTAAACAAGTCTTCTCAAAGTCGTCTTTAGGATCGCGTTATTTCAAATGAATTTCAGGCATCTGTGTAACTATCATGCTGATATCCTTCAGAAGATTTATATGAACCTCCACTTATTCTGAGGAATACCTATAGGGACCTCGTATGTGAGTTCTTACTAAAAGTTCTCGGTAAATTTCCTACAAATTTCTTCTGTAGTGTATAGATAGACATTTTTTTGAAATCAAGACAACAGGTCTGCTGCCAATCCATTAGTAAGAAAAGCACTCACGGCAACAACACTATCAAGTACGACGTGCAGTTTTCTTCTGTTTGTCATATTCTTCCTGTCGAAGTTCTGCGACTGCGCGTTCGACATCTTGATAGACTTCCTCTTCGCTGACACCTTTATTTTGTTCGTGGACACTTTTCATGACTTGCAAGAGTTTAGACCAATTTTCAGGTGACGTTGATTTCTTAGGCATGATCACTACACAATTACCCTCAATCCGTGCATCAACGACGTCACCCTTCTTAAGTCCTAAACTCTCTCGTATCTGTTTAGGAATAGTTATCTGTCCATTTTCGAGAATTTTAGCACTTGCCATATTCTTGCTCCTTTTTTGCGGTTATGCTAATAGTTGGTGCTATTAAGTATAAAGCGTTTTTAGCAAATAATCAACCTTTTCGGGTGTGTAAATATTTGTCAATTCTGAATTGTGGATTTTCGCGATGGACGCGGTTTACGCGAATTAATTTGAGGAAAGTTTTTGATAACACTCCAAAACAGTAACCAGTTTTGGAAAAGTCCCAATTCAGAGATCACTCCTACGAGATTGTTACACCCGTTTCATCGTTTCGGATCCAAGCGAGGACTGAGTCAATTTCATCAAGGTTTTCTCTGAGAAAATCAGGATCCGTATAAATCAAGATCCGTATAAACGTATTCCGAGTCGTTTTTTATTCTGTCAAGCACCATGTCAACATTCCAACATTTTTTAGGTTAACATTTGTGCGTATTATCTGCAATCATGATTTATAGGATGAAAGGATTTTCAGGATATAGAAGACAGACTCGCCATGGACCTGCAGGTGCTTTCTGTTGTCATGAGTATTAACAACCTTTGTTCAACGGAAATATATATCACTATCTTTCCTTAAAATTATCTGCTGTGGGATATATTTATCACGTATTTCCTTATAGGGATTTCTGTTTATATCCAGCTGATCGTAATTAATGAGCCAAACGAGTACTCGAATTCGTCTTTTTAAAGCTGCCTCGTGTGTTTCATCCGCACTTTCGAGAAATCTATTTGCAATTCTTTGCCGTATTTGTGCCCTGCTTATCTCACCTGGATTATCAAGGAGTTCATTCCAAATTGTTTCTCTTGCTTTTTGCATATTTTCTATCTTACTCTGGTAGTCAATCATTTTTGAAAAAGCTCCTCGCATTTTCGTGGCGTGCAATTTCTCTCGCTTCGCAAATCTATCCTGTCGCCATGTCAGACATACATATTTATTTACTCTTCTGAAACGGTAGCACCAGGAAATGATCAAGACGAGAAGTGAAACAACCATACCGATAATGATGAAAAAAAACAATTTATTGCCGCGATTGCTCCATGCAACGAACATCAGAATTATGGGAATAAAGAGGGAAATAACGGTAGCAGTGGGAGCGATAGCTTTAACAAACGATTGATATTTATCTAATAGGGATTTAGGTGACATTCCATCTATCCTTTCTAAATTTGTAAATAAAATTGATTGTGCTCACATTTAGATATAAACACTATCCTAATTTAACCTTCAACTTTTTCCTTCCGTTTCTTGCCTCCATGAATACTCGGCTCCTGACACAACATTTTCCGAAGCAGAGCAAGCCCTTCATGCACATCCGGACGTTCCGATTCCGTAATACCCAGCACATCTGATAACAACAACCGATCAAGCTCATGACGCACCGGGTCCTCATCCATCTGATTAAAAGGTAACATCTGCTTATGTTTCAGTTGGTTGAAAATCTGTTCTGCATTTGCAAGTGCCTCATCTGAGAGTTTCCGTACATCTAACGTAGACATCGATTCTAAAGATGCTTTTGAACCCCTACCACGTCCTGGGTGTTGCTTGCTACTACTTAGCCAGTAACATAAGAACCCTAACGTGGAATTACCCCATAGTGTCCATACGTAATCATAAATTTCCTTTTTCTTAAAAACGATGTTGGGAATTGAATCAACACCGATAGAATCTTGTTCGGTAAACATTACAGCAAGAGAGTGCGAATTGAAACCCATATCTCTGTTATAGTGAACCCTACTATTCAGTTCTAATATCTTTTGTGCCTTCTCTCTTGCATGCTGGCGGATAAATGCATGGGAATCGGGTGAAGTAACCATTGAACGTTGGTTTTTACAATCAACTTTCCACAGACATGGATACTCAGCAGTATCAGGACATCCAATTTCAACATCAAACGCGCCTCGTTTTCCTGGATCGTGGATATCCCGATGATCTGCACCAGTTCGAGCAATTTCTGATACCTGACAAATTGAGATATCTATAGCGGTTTTCTGTCGAGGAAGTTGCAACACTCCCTTTGTGAGTTTGTACGCCGATTGAACTACAGTCAGATCTTTGATCCGGGATACAGGCCATCCAACCTCATCAGATGCCAATGGAGCGGAGATAGCATGTCCGATAATATCATCACCTATCTGAATAGTGTTCCCTTTATTAATTCCATCTTCCAACTTTCGGAGTTCCTTAAATTCGTGGATACCCCTTGCAACTTCCCGGGCCTCTAATTCACCACTGGGACAACGTGTGAGGCATACAAAGGTCGCGCGCTCTGTATTTTTGGATTTTCCTTTGGCAGCAATGATGAGACACTCTGCCATGCTGGTATCAGCTGAGAATGTACACCTATCAATATCTGCATCGGCAATAGTAATTACAATTACATCATGATATTCCTCTGCCCATAATCTTCGTACTTTATGCCAACTGTTTCCTACAATGGCTGTCAATGGTAACACAAATGCCATCTTGCCGTTCCGTTTAAGCATTCTATCTGCAAGATCAACAAAGTCGGGACCAAGTCCCGGATTATTACCTCTAAGTTGACATTTCTGTGCTTTACGCGATGCACGCATTGCCGCTGCTTCCTTTTTGTCAGCGAAAATACTCTTAGGTAGGTTTGAGTTACTATCAGCCCCTCCGCGAGTATAAGGTGGATTCTGAATAACAATGTCAAATTCACTATGTCTGAAAGCATCTCTCATGTCAGTGGTTTCTGTGCCTTGTCCTGTAGCGGTTTGCGTTGTGTCAAGAGACAACGGGAGCGTGCCTGACGGATCACTGAGTAGGTTGAGGGCACCGATAGCATAGAGTCCATCCTTGCGCTGCGTGCCGTAAGGCATTGTGTGAATGCGTGTACCACCGATACGGACATCAGGATAGGTACTCGCAATAATAGACGCTGTCAGATGTGCAGCGTTCGGCAGGATGTCACATCCCACGAGATTATTCTCCATCATATATTGATGGATAGTTTCCCCTTTACCACCTGTCTGTTCGTAAAGCATGAGGAGGCGTTGATAGACGCCATTGAGGAGCGACCCTGTACCACAGGCGAAATCTGCGATTTTAAGTTTTTTGGGATCGCGGTTAAGTTCAGGTAAGGCAAGGGCACAGAGCAGCGCAGAAGATTCGGGGCGGGTATAGTTTGCCTTGAGTATTTTCCGATTGTCAATAAGTTTCTGAAACACAATTCCTGCAAGTTCATGCTCTTGTGCAAGTCCCATCTTTTCTAATTCGCGGGCAGTATCGCGCAGCACACTCAAAATTTCACCGACAAGTTTATCATCAGCGGCAAGCGTTTCAACGAGATTGTAGGCGACGTTAAAGATCGGAGCGTAGTTAACCTCTTGGATTTCTCGCCATGCGCGGAGAATTTCGTCTGAATCAAGTTGTCCATATTCTGCAGTGAGTTCACTGAGTGATGGCACGTTTTCTAAATCTGGTTTACGTGCAAGGGAACTCTGAAATACAAGGGCATTGCTGATGATGAGCATTGCCATCTGTGTTGCTTGTTCACCAGGTTCTTGTACGAGGAGTTCACCTATTCTTTTGCCGATATGCGGTCGGTGTTCAATCGCGTTATTGACGATAACGGCGGCACGATGAATGCCGTTTTCTAACACCTCAGCGGCTTGCTCAATTTTGGTGATAGGTGTAGCACCGATACGGATTGCGGTTGCAATGTCGGTAATGCTGCCGTGAAGCCAGCCTTTTTTCGGAAATCTGTCGGGTTCATCAATGTTGAGTAGGGTATACGCGAAGTCTTTGGAGTCTTTCAGATTTTCGCTAATCTCATCGCGTGGCATTGTGCGGAATCTGTGTGGAATACGGATTACCATTGCACTGGTAAGTTTCTCCTGTGTCATCGCGAGTGTCTTGCCTAAGTACTGTTCACGTGCCTGCTTTTCACCTGTTTCATTGGGACCGCGCTTGTTGTCAATTTTTACCTCAACTGCCATTGGGTAACGTTCGACTGTGCGGATTATCGCATCGGGTTTCTTTTTATTTTCAACGAGTGGCTGCGTTGTCTGCTCGTAAATTTTCCATGTGACACTCATCGGCAACAAGATTTCTATGAATAACGTTGTTATGGTATCTTCGCTGTTTGATGGTTGATTTTGCATATATTTCTCATAAATTAAAATAGTTGTGCTATCGTTGATTTAATCATAGCAGTTTAGCAAATGTAAGTCAATTGAGTTAATGAAGTCCGACCTTCCTACAAAATTGCTTAACACTCTATTGGGTGTGTAAAGTTTATGTCACAATATGATTCTGGCACATAAAGTTCTCGTCAATAGAGGTGTGAAATTAGCAACCTCTTCTGTCCTTAGTTTACAGAGCACCTAATGGTAATGAAAATACCTTGAAATTCCCAAAACACACTTCCGCGTCTTCCGTGTTCTCCGCGTAATCCGCGATTCAGACAAAAGCGGTGACAATATACAATACACACCCCTCTGGCGCTGCAGATTTGACCAAACTCCTCTTATCCTGTCTTTCCTGTCTTTCCTGATAATCCTGGTTCAGACAAAGCACCTCATCACACATAAATCCAAATCAGAGTCAGAAACCCACAATACACAAAAAACATAATCCGCGTCTTCCGTGTTCTCCGCGTAATCCGCGATTCAGACAAAAGCGGTGACAATTACAATACACACCCCCGTCTGACTCGGGTGCTGCCGATTAGACCAAAATCCTCTTATCCTGTCTTTCCTGTCTTTCCTGATAATCCTGGTTCAGACAAAGCACCTCATCACACATAAATCCAAATCAGAGTCAGAAACCCACAATACACAAAAAACATAATCCGCGTCTTCCGTGTTCTCCGCGTAATCCGCGATTCAGACAAAAACAGTGACAATTACCATACACACCCCCACATTCCTACAAAATTGCTTAACACTAATTCATGTGGTATAATAATATTATGAAAGATTATATACTTCTGTTCTTCAACGTTCTTTTAACAGTCGTTGGACAAATGCTGTTAAAAAAAGGTGTTCTCACTGTTGGACGTATTAACGATTTTCGAGAATTAATACCAAAACTTACACAGGTTATTTTTAATCCGTTTGTCATGGGTGGCATTTCGATATATTGTTTTACAACTTTTGTCTGGTTGGTTATTCTATCACGTGTCAAGCTGAGTATTGCATATCCGATGTTGAGTATTGGCTATGTGTTGGTGATTCTATTCTCTTGGTTGGTTTTCAAAGAGACTATACCAAGAATGCGCATCTTTGGAGCAATTCTTATCTGTATCGGTGTATATCTTATAGCACAAGGAGATACCTAAACGATGCGTGAATCGTATTCTGGTTTAAACACGGTCAACCATACAAATGCGCCGGTTGTACCGATACAAAAGCGTTCTTATCTTGCGATGACATTGTCTGCTGTTATGCCTGGTCTTGGGCAGATGTATCTGAATCATTTTTTAAAAGGATGTATTATCTTGATAGTCTACATATCATCTATAGGTATCTTTTATATAAACTCATATCCTGTGAGAAGTTGGGATGATTTGTTGCGATTTAAACCTATATCAGAAGATACAAACACTGTAGATGATACAGATAGATCAATCCATCTTTGGACGCTTGACAATGGAGATGCTTTAATGTTTCGACCAACTTGGATACTAAAAGTTACATCATTTATCCAGGGTTTAATATGTTTGATCTATGCAATTTATGATGGATGGCGAGGAAGACAGGTGTTCAGTCCAATTGTAAGTTAGAATAGTAGAATGCAGACCTAATGATTTAGTTTGACAATAACACTCTAATGTTAAGAGTTATTATCAGTGAATATCTTGAATTAAACAGATAACATTACGCTTCCTCTCCCTGAAGGTGGGGTTTCCTAACCTCACTGGTGCAAAATGTCAAATAATTTGAAGAACTTCCATATATCCTATTGTTTTATCATTCTAATACTATTGTTGGCATGCCAAAATGCATCTTTGAAAAAGATTGAAAAACTTCATCAGTCTAATATGCATCACGAGGCAAAAGATAAGTTAGAGCAATTCTTAAGTACGGAACCTAACGATCCTTATGCACGCATGCTCTTGGGAAAAACCTATAACGAATTGGGACAACATCATGATGCGGTTGATCAGTTCAAAAAAGCATCTTTACTATTTGTTTCTCAACCTAAAGAGCGAATTGAAGCACGTTTTGAATTGGCACGTACCTATCTTGTTTTTGGCGATAGGAAAGCAGCATTTCAAGTTCTGAATCTTATTCAAAAGGCGACTTCTGACACACGAGTTATTAACAGGGTCATACAACTTGTTGGTGATAGTTTTGCAACCAGACAATTGACCCACGGCAATTCTGACAACTATTCCCCCGTTTTCTCACCCGATGGTGCCCAGATTGCATTTTCATCATTTCGTGTTGACAATAGTGAAATCTATCTGATGAATTTGGAAGGTCAGATAAGAAGTCGTGTAACCTATACAACAGATTACAACGATAACTCACCTGCTTTTCTATACAATCCTAATTATATCTATTATAGTAGTGAACCTAAGTCCTCTCGTGAAGTAAAAGTTGTCATACAAAGCAGTGGATCTACCCCTATCTATACCGGTTTTAACATAACACATATCCACAGCAAAGTCACACAACCAATTCTTCCAATCAGTTTTGGAGCTCGCGCCCCTCGTTCTTCACCATCGGGAAAACAGATAGTTTACGAAACAAATACTGATGGCAACTTAGAAATTTACCTTATGGATTTAAGCGATGTAGATCTATTGCAGATAAACCCGTCAGACATTCCCAAGACACGCATTACTAACAATGAGATTGATGACGGGAGTCCTGCGTTCTTTCCAAATGGGAAACGCATTGTTTTTGTCTCCTCAAGAAACGAGGTACATCAACTTTATGCAATTGATATTGATGGAAAGAATGAAAAGCAGATAAATCCAAGTCAATACGACTGCTATAACCCATCAGTATCACCAGATGGCAAAACAATTGCTTATGTATCTGCCAGAGATGGAGATTGGGAAATATATCTGATTGATAGCACTGGTAAAAATGAAAGACAGATTACAAGTGGCATAGGAAGATCAATACAACCTTCATTTTCACCAGATGGTCGTTATCTTGTTTTTGTCTCTGATAGAAGTGACACTTTTCATATCTATCTGATGGATCTTGAAAAACCAGTTTCACGTGAAGATTTAGTGAAGTTATTGCGACAATAATGTATGCACCAGCAGCTGAATATGTAAATAAAATTCGGAGAAAGTTAGCATGTATCGTGTAATCAAACCCGAAGGATTCGGTAATATCCAAGTAGAAGAGGTTGAAATTCCTGAGATTAACGCCAAACAGATTCTGGTCAAGACAGATACGACCCTAATCAGCCGTGGTTCTGAACTCTTTAGGAGGTATATACTGGAAGAAGCAGTTTCACCTTCAATTATGGGGTATTCTCTGACAGGAACTGTTGAGACTGTAGGAAATCAAATCACGGATTTCTCTGTTGGAGAACGGGTCATGGCTGTAGCACCTCATGCAGAATATGTAGTTGCTGAACCAAATACTACTGATGGACGCACTGTCCCACTTCCGACAGAAGTAAGTTTTGAAGAAGGCACATTTCTACCACTTGCGATCAGTGCTATAGCATGGGCAGATTCATCTGGTGTAAAGGCTGGAGATACGATAGTTATTCTGGGACAAGGTTTGGTTGGTAGTTTGATGCTGCAAGTTTTTAGGTCTTACTTACCGGAACGCATTATAACAATAGATGCTTTATCATTGCGTTGCAAACTTTCTGTTGAACTCGGTGCAGATGAGTCAATCAATGCCGATGAGGAAAACCCGATTGATGCGGTTAAACGGCTTACGAATGGTAAGGGAGCAGATTTGGTCGTAGATTGTGTTGGTGGTCATGCAGGTGTTAAGTCATTTGAGCAAGCACAAGATATGGTTAGGCAATTTGGCACGATCCAACTCATTGCTCTTTATCAGCAAAAACCGCTCCCGTTGTATTCATCAAAGATGATGAGTAAGCGTTTGGTTGCTGGTATTCTTACACACGAAAATCGTTCAGATATTGCTGTCCGCGCCCTCCAAAAAATCCAAAATGGAGAGATACAAGCATCTAAAATGATAACACACCGATTTCATTATTCAGAAGCGAAAGACGCATTTGATTTGCTGTGGAATAATCCAGGAGAAACACTTGCTGTGCTCATAAAATGGTAATACCATTTCTAAATGATTATGTAACATTATTTCGTAGGTCGGGTAGAGCGAAGCGAAACCCGACACGTAGAGTTAAACAGGGTTTCCAGGTCGGGTTTCGCTTCGCTCAACCCGACCTACAGTTTATTTATGATAATTTGTCAATTAGAAATGGTATAAGGTACAACCTTTATGATGTTAACTGACATGCAAGCAGAAATCAACTTTAGTACGAACATGAGAGGATTTGAACTAACATTTACTTCAACTTGGGGGCTTTTTTCACCCAAAATGATCGATGCAGGCACAAGATTACTGATAGAGAATTTGGAAATTGAGGAGAGTGATCAATGTCTTGATCTTGGATGTGGGTATGGTGCAATTGGAATTGTTATGGCAAAGATCGCGAGAGAGGCTGATGTCTACATGGTAGATAAGGATTTTGTTGCAGTGGAATATGCCAAATACAATGTTCAACAGAATGATCTCAGAAATTGTCACGTTCTCCTCAGCAACGGATTCAGCCATCTGTCCGATATTAAGTTTGATGTGATTGCTTCAAATTTACCTGCAAATGTGGGTAAGGAGATGTTTCATATTTTTTTGACAGACGCAAAGAGATTCCTCAAACGTAATGGAAGACTGTATGTAGTTACAATATCTGGCCTCAGAGAATTTATCAAACGGAATTTCAGAAGTGTTTTTGGAAACTATCGCAAAGTCAAACAACAAAAAACACATACCATTGCAATGGCAACTTTTAATTTGGAATAGTGTATAGTCCAGACTAAATATGTAGGTCGGGTAGAGGAACGAAACCCGACTTTAAAGTTGATATGAGGCATCTTGTCGGGTTTTGCTTCGCTCTACCCGACCTATAAGCTAAGTATTGACAGAACAATAGCTTGGTATTATCAAACAGATGAAACAGTCCAGACTAAATATGTAGGTCGGGTAGAGGAACGAAACCCGACTTTAAAGTTGATATGAGGCATCTTGTCGGGTTTTGCTTCGCTCTACCCGACCTACAAGCTAAGTATTGACAGAACAATAGCTTGGTATTATCAAACAGATGAAACAGATTTCTATTGATTTTAGGAGTATAAAGATTGAAAAAAATAAGAAACTACATCCTTTCAGTGTCAATTATGTTGGTAATTCTTCCCGTTTGCATGGCAGAGGAGTTTGAGCAAGTGGATATTGCGAAAATCCTGAAACTTCCACAGGAGCATTGGTATAACTCAAGCATGGTAGGTAAGAAAATCGGATATGATCGTATCTACATTGAAATGGTTGACTTTCAAGGAGAGGAAATGCTCCGAATTACAACAGATACGAAATTTCAATTACAAGGTTTTGGTAAAGAACTCAAAACTGAGACCACCAGAATTGAATACTCCGACTCAAAACTGAGACCTCGTTATTTCATTTACACACATAAGGGAACAAACGAGAAAAAGATTGAGGGTGAAATAAGAGATGGTATTGCACATATTAAGACTACTCTTAATGGAAAGGTCACAGAATCAGAGGTAGAGATAGCGGAAAATACAATCTTATCCAGTGTTTATTCATACTATCTTTTATCCCAAAATAGATTTAAGATAGGTGAAAAACTAAACTATAGCATATTCGATCTCGATCTGCTTAAACCTGTGGCAACGGAAGTAATTGTGAAGGCAGAGGATCGCATATCCTATCAATCTGATGAAGTTCCCGTATACGTCATTGAGGAAAAAAGGGATATGATGGGTGGTTTAACCTTCCGTAATTGGATCACAAGTGAAGGCACAATTTACAAAACCGCAACAGACCTGATGGGACTCTCTGTGACGGCAACGAAAACTGATAAAAGAACAGCTCTTGGACTCGCTGAAAATGTTGACTTAGTGATGAAAACTCGTATTGTTCCTACAGGTAAGAAACCTAAACGGGGTGCGTCACGGTTGGAAGTAAATTTACAACTAACAAAAGGAAATTTAGAAGATACAATCATTACAGACAGTCGTCAAAAACTTCAGTTGAACTCTAAAAGAACCGGAAAACTCTCAATATTAAAGCAAAAGATCAATGCTAAAGATTGTATCAAACTCCCTATTCAAGATCCTGAACTAAAGGATTTTCTTTCAACAACAGTTTTCGTTGAAACGGATCATCCTGATATAAGAGCAAAAGCTACTGAGCTTATTGAAGGAGAGGAAAACGCTTGGCGTGCTGCCAAAAAGTTATGCAACTGGGTTGATAAGTCAATCCGTGACAAACACTTAAGTGGTGGATATAACTCAGCACTGTCAACATTGAATTCGTTGGTTGGTGATTGCACTGAACATACAGTCCTTTTGGTAGCCTTGGCCCGTTCGGTTGGTATTCCTGCGCGCATCTGTTCAGGATTAGTCTATTTTGATAAAGCCTTCTATTTTCATTTTTGGCCAGAAGTTTATGTTGGTACCTGGATTCAAATGGATCCAACATTAGGACAGACAATTGCTGATGCTAATCATATACAACTGGTTGGTAGCACATTAGAATCTGATACTATGACAGAATTAGTTGAAGGTGTTTTCCGCACGGTCAATCAACTTAAGATAGAAATATTAGATTAAGGTTAAACATTCTACAGAACTGAATACACGCTGCCAAGATAACCTTTCGATTGGAGTGATTTTCTTTTGGCTTTCCTAAACCCACTTTTTCTATTCGGCTTATTAGCTGCTGCGATCCCCTTGATGATTCATCTGTGGAGTAGACGGCAAGCGGTAACAGTAGACTTTAGTAGTCTGATGTTCCTTGTAGCAAGCCCACCGTCAAAATGTCCGTCGACTTCAACTAAAACAGTTCTTAATCCTTCTGTTAAGAATGTTGATCATTGGACTGATAGCACTTGCTTTAGCACGTCCATTTCTTACGCTTGGATTACCATTGGCATCAGTTCGATCAAAAACTGCTGTCGTCATCGTTTTGGATAATTCCTACAGTATGGGTTATCAAGATGTTGATGGAATATGGTTTGACAAGGCGAAATCTTTAGCAACCGATGTATTAGAGTCTCTGCGACACGGTGATTCCGCATCTCTGGTCTTGATGTCTGATATTGCGAGACCTGTCTATCAACAAGTTACACCTGATATAAAGGATGTAATAAAGACGATAGAGGAAGCCGAGGTATCATATCGAGGCACAAGAGTCCAACCCAGCATAGAACTTGCCCATGAAATCCTCTTAGATTCACAGGGGCAAAATAAGGAGTTGTATCTGATCTCTGACTTTAGACAAAACGGTTGGGAGAATGTTGGTGTTATTCCCAACACCTCTGCCTCTCAGATTGTGTTATTACCTGTGAGTCAGATGAGTACGCACAATACAAACATTGAAGAAATACTACCGTCTCACCAACTAATCGGTATTGATTTACCATTTCAATTTAATGTTGGTGTGAAGAACCATTCTGATTCGGCACTATCACAAACTACACTAACGTTTTATGAAGTGGAAGAAAAAAAGCAATCCCATACCTTTGGCGCGGAATCGGAGGAACTTGTTATGACAACGCTAACACACACATTCAATTCTCCTGGGATACATACTGGCTATTTTGAACTGTCCTCGGATCGTTTAAATGTTGATAATAGAAGGTACTACGCAATTGAAGTGCTGGGTGAAATTCGAGTGCTGTGTGTTGGTGAACAGACAGACTATCTAAAATTAGCATTAAATCCACTGCAGCGACGCACTGCAGTGGATGCCCCGTTAAAATCATCCATGATACAGCCTACATCTTGTACGCCAAAAGAGTTTGAATCGTTTCCGCTGGAAGAATTTGACCTTATCATTCTTGTTGATATTGAATCCATCACTTCACCTATAGCGTCGCAGTTGAATGAGTTCATTCGTCAAGGTAAAAGCATAATTGCTTTTGCGTCTAATAACTACAATTTATCATGGGTCCCCGTTCATTACGGTCAAAGTACTGCATGGCAGACACCTCAGCATGTGAGTAAATATGATTCAGAACACCCTATCTTTGACATTTTTCCAGAAAACGTCTTGTCTGGTCGATATGGACCTAAGTTTTATGAGGCTGTAGAGGCAATCCCAGCAAATGACGCGAATGTAATTGCCAGTTATAGTGACAATACTCCATTTCTTATAGAACGACGCGAAGGGAAGAGTCAGATTTTATATTTCAACACCGGGTTTGACGTGGAATCTGGAGATAATGAATTGTTAGTGAACCCCTATTTCTTACCCCTTATTCAAAGCACAGTTTTATATACTATGTATTCAGGAACACCAAGAAACATCACTGTTGGTGATCCGTTAATTGCAAATTTTCCGAATAGAACAGGAGTTCCTGCATGGATTAAAAGAGTTGATGCTCCTGACGAAAATGACATGGTTGCAGTGCCAATTTCTGAAGAAGGTATGATGCGTTTTGACGATACTGAATTACCAGGTATTTACCAAGTAGATATGAAGACCCAAGATAGACTTTTTCGCAGTTTTTTCGCCGTTAACACGCCTACATCTGAAGCATATTTAGAACCTTTTTCCCTACAAGTTGCTGCCGAAAAGGTCAATGCCGAGGAAGGGACAACAGATCAGACAGGTCAATTAGACACCGAAGCATTAGACACAAGGAGACATGGGAGAGAGATTTGGGGTGAATTGCTTCTGTTTGCTGTTTGTCTTTTGCTCATTGAAGGTTTTCTTTCTAATCGCCAAAGCGATCAATCTTCAAGTTAGGATTTAGAAAGAAATGAGAATTCTTAACCTTCTTCCGCTTGTTGCTATTTCTAAAATTCATCAGTTAACCAAATCTACATTTTATAGGATGGTGTATGTTGTTGTGTTCTACTACATGCTCATTCTACCTGCAGTTGGTGAACAAGAGAATCTCGTCCGTAGTGTTTTTGTTAGGGGAAATCAGTCATTCTCACAGCAACAGATTCTTGAACTCATGCAGACAAAATCTGGTAAGTCTTTTGATGTTGGACTCTTGAATGAGGATACAGAAAAAATTAAGCGTTTTCTTCATAATAAAGGGTTGATTTATGCCAAAGTGTCGGCAAACCCAATAGAGATTGAGAGTGTAGATGGTGTTTTTATTCGGATTGTGATTGATGAAGGACTAATTGGTGAAATTACGCTGTCCGGAAATACCAAAACTAAGGATGGTATCATCCTGCGCGAGCTCCTGTTTAAAGAGGGTGATGTCTTTGTTGAAGCAGATAGAAAAGAGAGTGAAAGGATCATCAGTCAAAGACCATATATCGGTGCAGCGAAGGTTGAACCGAAGTGGGATGATGCATCAAAACGGGTGAATATACATGTTTCAGTCACTGAATTCTTCTCAATAACGGGTGCATTAGATCCTGGAATTAACAATCAAACTGGATACTTCCTTGCTCAGGTCAGGGAATCTAATCTGTTTGGGTCTGGACAAAGAGGGGAAATCAGTTATGAACGAATTACTGAATTAGAGGAGAAAACTCGCGGTTTAATTACATTAAGATACAGGATACCTCGTCTCATCAGCACACATTGGAATTTTGATGGGGAATATATCCAAAAGAGAGAGGGTGATTCGTGGGGAGTAGTGATAGAACGACCGCAATATACCTTGAAAAGTAAATGGAGTGCAAAATTCGGGATATCAGAACAGATTAATCTTGTCCGATGGTATGAAAATGGTGTCAAGACCGATACTTTTGAGCAGACACTTCACAATTCATCAGGAAGAATACTGCGATACCACGGAGACCGGCATCATCAAAACCATTTTGGTCTATGGTTTGATTCTTACAACACAAAATACATTTCAATTGAAAAAGCGTCTGAATCAGAGGCTGCACCATTAGATAGAGATATTAAAAGGGTTGGCATAATATTTGGTCGTAAAAACGTTGGTTTTTACCAAACACGTTTCCTCAGACGGATGGGTAGAGATGAGTATTTTACCACAGGTTCAATATATAATGCTTCCTTAGGTTATTCATCACCTATTTTCGGTTCGGATAGAGTGGAATCTGTTGGCATTCTATCATTTGATTCAGGTTGGGTCAGTCGCAATAAGTATTTTGGTACAGCATATATTGCCTTTATTACAAATTTTACCAATAGAATTGAAAGGTCTATCCTTGAATCTCGATGGAATTTCTTTTTGAGAGATATATTCAACGCTGGAGACATTTATAGGGTTGATACGGGTTTTCGTAAGAACGGACTTCTTGACTTACAACAGACTTTTGTAGCACAGTTTAAATCGCAAATGCAATTTGGATGGGGCGGGCAAAGTCAAGTAATTCTTGGGTCAGGAAACGGATTACGAGGCTATGGATTTCGCCAATTCAGCGGAGAAAAAATGATGCTGTTAAGTTTAGAGAGTAGGACACTATGTGGTGGAGATTTATTTAAGAGCATTAATGATGGACTTACTCAAATTGCGACTTTTGTATCAAAACCATTTCTCAGAAATCGCACTGTTGATCTTGGTCTTGTTCTAAGTCTAACGGTATTTGCTGATTTTGGCTATATCTGGGATGATTACGCTTCTTTTGACTTTCGAGATGTCAAGCGCAGCATTGGATTTGGGTTTCGCGGCAGTTTTTCCCGTGTCAGTGATGCTGGTATTTTTCGCTTTGAAGTTGCCTACCCATTTGATCAGCCTTTCACATCATCCCTTCAACCACAACTTTTTTACGGTATAGAACGAGAGTTTTAAACATCAATAACTCCTAAGACTTATGGATACTCCGCCACACAAATTATCTGAGAAAATTACATGGCGTGCAATTTTAATAGGTCTTCTATCGCTTCCCCTTAATGTCTACCTTGTTGTTCAAACAGAAACAGTTTGGACAACCCAATACCCTACCACGATGGCAATTTTCTTTAATGCCGTCTTCACACTATTCTTAGTTGCAATTATAAACCTGTTTCTGACAAAGTTCATCCCAAAATGGAGACTTTCACAAGCAGAAATGCTAACGGTATATCTCATGGTTACCTTAGCATGTGTCGTTTGTGGTCACGATCTTTTACAAGCCACAATGTGTATCCTTGGACATGCCACTTGGTTTGCTACACCAGAAAATGAGTGGCAATCCCTTTTCTTTAGATATATACCAGACTGGATTGCTGTTATGGATCGTAAGGCGCTGACGGGTTATTATGAAGGCACCTCAAACCTATTTGAAATAGAAAACATCCGAGCATGGATGACACCTATATTGTTCTGGTTACTTTTCTTTTCAGCACTCTGCTTTTCAATGATAATGTTGAGTGCAATTCTTAGGAAACAGTGGATTGAACACGAAAAGTTAAGCTATCCGATTATCTTATTACCGTATGAAATGTCAAAAGGAAAGTCCTTTTACCGAAATAAACTGCTCTGGTTAGGTTTTGCTATCGGTTTGGGTTTAGATCTGTTGAATGGACTGAATTTTCTCTTTCCATTCGTCCCAGGTATTCCAATTAGATACGACATTGGTGGCTTGTTCACCGAGAAACCTTTCAATGCTATTGGTTCTACACCGCTCCACTTAAATCCTTATGCGATAGGTTTAGGCTTTTTGATGCCACTTGACCTCTCGTTTTCTTGCTGGATGTTCTATCTATTTTGGAAAGTGCAGTTGATCTTTGGCTCAATGTCCGGACTGAATCAAACCCCTGGTTATCCACACATTGATATGCAATCTCTTGGAGCTTACTTTGGTCTATGTTTCTTCGCGCTCTGGATTACACACAAGCATTTGTGGAAAGTATTCCGCCATATTATAGGTGTAGGTTCAGACCTAAATGAAGCAGATGAGCCAATTCGGTATCGTAGTGCTTTTTTCGGATTTCTGATTAGTATTGCTATTGTGGTTGGTTTTTGTATGAAAGCGGGTATGTCTTTGTGGGGTATTATTGGGTTCTTCAGCATTCATTTTATTTTGGTTTTGGCTTTCACGCGTATGAGGGCAGAACTCGGAACACCGACTCAAGATTTCTATCGTGCTGGTCCGAGTTTTTTTCTAACATCTATTTTTGGTTCAAGGAAAATAGGTGCACAAACATTGACAGGATTTGCGTTCCTATACGGATTCACTCGAAATTACCGGTCCCAACCGATGCCGAATCAGTTGGAAGGATTTAAACTTGCTGAAAAAGGTGGGATCAACAGTCGTCAGCTTGCTATGGCTTATGTGGGTTTCATCAGTTATTGGCTTAATCATCGGTTTTGTTGCTTTTCTGCACGCCGGTTACTTACATGGAAGTTTGGGCACATGGCGTGGACAAGAGGCATTTAATGATCTACAAAGATGGTTAACATTTCCGAGTGAAACAGATTGGAGACATCTAAGTTTTTTCGGTTTTGGAATTATCCTTACTTTAAGCACATTATTGATGCGATTAAGGTTTATATGGTGGCAACTGCACCCACTTGCATATCCACTTGCGGGTAATTGGAACTTCGGTAGACTATGGTTCCCTGTCTTTATCGCGTGGGTGATAAAGTCTATCCTTGTTCGACACGGTGGAATTGGTGCATATCGTAAAGCATTGCCACTCTTCTTTGGTGCAATGTTGGGTGAATTCGTTATGGGTAGCCTTTGGGCAATTTTGGGTCTGTCGTTTGGACAAAGGATGTATTCATTTAAACACTGGTAGATATGTCAACCTATCTGAAAAACCTATTTGTGATTGAGAATATCCATAGCGTCAATAGAAATCGCGCTTTGGTGAAGACATATTTATTAATCAACATTATTTCAGTGACAAGTGAACATGGAATTTTGCTGATTCTCAAAGCGCGCATTCCATACAAAATCATTGCCGAATAAATACGATTCTTCACCAAGCGCGGATCCTGTCAATCCTTCTTCTTGCCATCCTTTTTATCCTTTTTGGCTCGGAGTTCTTGTAGTATCTCAACAACAGTTTCCATCTGTTCTTCTAATTTGTCAAGACGTGGTTCTACTGGGTCATCACCGCCATCCTCATCATCTATTTCAACAACTTCTATTGTTGAGTCCGAGGAATCATCATCTTGTGATGCGTTGAAAATGGTGCGCGATACTGCTTCTCCTACATCTTTCATGATGTTGCCGATAGTTTCCTTCTCTTGTTTAAAGGTGTAGTCAAAATCTACTGAGATTCCTTCCTTAAGATACGTAGAAACTTGATGATAGGCATACCCTATGTCTCCGATAGAAGCACCGTCGTCTAACGGTTCAAAAAGTCCTTCTGGTAGTGCATCTAACTCATTTAGACGAGCTAATGCGCTGTTGAACTGTTTGATGCAGCGGTTTTCTCCACTCGCAAAATTATCTAAAACTGATGGTTTCTCAAGAAGTTTGGTTGTTGCTTCTAACATTCGGACGATTCTCCGAACTTCCCTTTGTGTTTCACGTTCGTTACTCATCGTAATTCTCCTTCTATGGAAGTATTTGATACTATAGAGTCATTGACATGAAAAAGGATAGTATAATTTTAGAATTTAAAGGGAATTTTTCTGTTATGTTCAATTAGCAGACTTATGAAAAAGATGCAACTTTTATTTGCTTCATTTGTAGTAAGTGTTGAAACATATCTATCTTGCGTAATTTTACGAGTTAATCACCTACCAAGAATATTGGTAAACTCTTTGAGAGGAATACACAATGTTATCAACACTCATCCGCCGAGAACTCCTTGACAACCTAATGACATTCCGATTTATAGTGGTGTTTATCATTATGTTGTTGCTTGTTGTTGTAAATACATCTGTGTTGATTAAGGATTATGATCGCCGGTTAGCAAGTTATAATTCTGCTGTTAAATCGAATCATGATCAATTGCTGGGAAGCAAAACCTATTCAAGTGGTAGTTTTGCTGTTGTCCGTCCACCTAATTTATTGAGTATATTCAATGCTGGCTTGGATAAACGGTTGAGTAACGAAATTTTTGTATCTTACGGTTTTGTGCCCACATTGTGGGATGGTCAGGTGCATGGATCAACGAATCCACTTCTGAATCTCTTCTCATCGATTGATATTGTCTTTATCTTTGAAGTAGTTCTGAGCCTAATGTCACTAATTTTTGCTTACGATGCACTTGCGGGAGAACGTGAGCGCGGTACATTACGTCTTGTCCTAACACATCCGGTGAGTCGTGGTAAAATCTTATTTGCGAAATACATCAGTGCAATGATATGTTTGCTGGTACCACTTTTGATAAGTCTTCTCTTAGTTGTGATTTTGCTAACGACATCCACCACTGTTTCGCTAAACCTTGACGATTTTCTTCGGATCGGTGGCATTGTATTGAGTTCAATTGCGTATCTGTCGGTATTTTACCTCATAGGTATGTTGATTTCCGTAATAACTCACAGAACAAGCACTGCGTTAATGCTTGCGATGTTTGTCTGGGTTTTTTTGGTGTTGGTATATCCGAATGTGATTCTTGTTAGGATTACTCCTGTGCAGCCTTCCCAAGAGCGTCTGGCATCCGCTTTTAATCAAATTGAACAGATATGGGATGAATTCGAGAGAGAACGTAAGGACTTTCTTGCCAATGATCCTATCCCGGGAGAAGAGTCGCATTTCGGCATAGAAGGCGGCTCAGGTTTATTCGAGAAATGGTATAAAGATAAGTCATCACTTCTATTCACCTATGTTGCAGCTTCATACATAAATAAACTTGATGATGAATTTGAACCTCAGGTGCCGCATGTTCAGAACTATTACCGTTTCATCATACCGAGGAAGATTGACGCTGCAGAACGAACATGGCTCGTGCGAAAACAGGCACTGGAATCTGTTTACTTTCGACCAGCAATAGTTGATCGCATCTTTTTGAGGCTTTCGCCAGTCGGGATGTATGATGCTGCGACGCAAGCGTGGGCAGGTACAGACTTGTTCGGACTCAGAGATTTTTACGAAGCTACGCGAAAGTATCAAAGGACTGTGATTGACTATTTTTACGATAAAAACGCTTTTGAGGATCGCAAATGGTTTTCTCCTGACAAAGGGTCAGTGGATTGGAATAGTTTACCTCCGTTTTCTTTTCAGAGAAGTGATGTGCTTATAAATGCAAAGCGAGCCCTACCGGATTTACTGCTGCTGTTTATGATGAACTTAATTCTCTTTTTGATAATATTTTTAGTTTTCCAAAGGAGTGAAGTGTAGGATAGCTGTAAGTAATCAGGAATCATCCATCAGTATGTATGCACGCCTGGCTTGAATACCATAAGGCTCTCTTGCTAACTGCTAATTGCTGACAGTTGAAAACTTATACCATTTTCGTAGGTCGGGTTGAGCGAAGCGAAACCCGACATGTATTGATTGTGGCTATTCTGTCCAAATCAACGCCGAATGCGCGTGTGACATTCGTCGGGTTTCGTGCCTCTACCCGACCTACGGAAGAATGGAATAAAAATAATTAAAATTGGTATTATAACTGAGGACAGAAATATGATTTGGCATATAACAAAACGCGAACTGTATGACAATCTTAATAGCCTCCGATTTGCACTTGCGACTGTGTTACTTTTCGTTTTGATGTTGATTAATGCAGTTATCCATGTCCAGGAGCATCCTGAGCGTATGCAGAAATATCACGATGCGACCACAAAATCTCTGAATACCTTAAGATCTCAGACAGATTTATTTAGCATTGCACAAGAAGGACCTGGAAATCTTCACAAAAAGCCGTCTCCACTCTATTTTTGTGAAGAAGGAGGTGACATCTTTTTGCCAGATTATGCCTACGGCATGGCTAGGGTTCAGATCGCCAATTTAAGGACTTTCTGGTCGTTGTATTACCCCGGAGCGTTTCCTAATATATTCAATTTACGTCCGGATACTGTCAAAGTAGACTGGGGATTTGTAATCGGGTATGTTCTGAGTCTGATAACAATTCTGTTCACCTTTGATTCTATTTCCAGTGAACGTGAACGCGGTACGCTCCGATTGATGTTGTCGAATTCAGTGCCACGACACACTGTATTGATTGGCAAATTTTTAGGTGCATTAGTAAGTATTAGCATTCCGTTTACTCTTGCGATATTGATGAATCTATTGGTAATTTCTATGTCCAGAGACATTGATCTTGGTGTAGATGTGTGGATACGTTTATGTATTATTTTCATTATTGCGATTTTGTACCTATGCCTGTTTATTGCGTTAGGTTTGTTAGTTTCGTCATCTGTGCAGAACAGTGTTGCGAGCCTTGTGATACTCTTATTGACGTGGTGTGTTTTTGTCGTATTTGTACCGAGTACTCTCGCATCCATTGCAAGTGGTTTCTCAAACCCAATGACTTATGATGAATACTTCAAACGCCGAAACCAAGACATAAAAGACCTCAAGGAAGAATACGTTGCTCTTTTGCCAAAGACGCGTGGGTTGCCAGATAAAAAGATACAGATAGATAGTGAGTATGTCACCAAAGGGACTGAACAAGAGGAACGTTTGTCCCAAGAACAGTTAAATCAACAGATTGCCCAAATTGAACTTGCACGTTCTGTCACCCGTATCTCACCTGTTACGCTTGTCCAGCATCTTCTTGAGGTTTTTGCTGGAACGGGGTTTAAACGTCACCAACATTTTTTAAAGAATGTGCATCGTTATGCACGCGAATACCGAGAATTCGTCACGGATATGGATAGAGCAGACCCAGATAGTCGTCATATTATTGGGGTTCGAAAAGGTATGTCGCAAAAGCCAGTGAATCCAGATTCAATTCCGATATTTGAAGATAAGCTTAGTCTCAGCCGTGATTTCAACGCTGCGGCTATTGATCTGTTTTTGCTGATGCTGTTTTTTGTTGTTCTTATGTCAGGAACTTATCTAAGGTTTATATCCATTGAGATTTAATCATGATAGACAATGAAAACTGAAGTTTTCTTCCATGATTTACAATTTTTTTTCAAGTTATGCAACATTTTTCACCTGAAATTGTATCATGTATAGTCAAAAGCACATTTGTTGTGGAGAACTATGATGATAAAAAACGATGTTGAACTTGTTAACAATACTTTGTCTGGCGACGAAACAGCCTTCACTCTCTTAGTTCAGAAATACGAAAAGAGTATTCACGCTATCGTGTGGCGGAGGATCAAGGATTATCACATCGCTGAAGAAATTACACAAGATGTCTTCCTACAGGCTTATAATAAACTGTCAACGCTAAAGGATCCGAATAAGTTTGGCAGATGGCTATATGTAATTACGAAGCAGTTTTGTGCAAAATGGCTTCAAAAGGAAAAACCTACAATGCTATCCTTAGATGCCATTGATAAAGCAGACTTAGAGAAATCCGATTTTGCACATTATACCGCAGAACAACATGAGAAGAAGGCGACAGAGCAGTACAAAGAAATTGTTAATGATCTTTTAGAGAAATTACCTGATAACCAACGGACAGTAGTGGTACTCTATTACCTACATGAAATGACATACAAAGCAATCAGCAAATTGCTTGAAGTACCTATCAACACGATTAAGAGTAGGATCAGTCGTGCACGACAACGATTGAAGGAGGAAGAACTGATGATTTGTGAAACTCTTGGCAGCATTGAACCCCCTATTGACTTAACCGGTCATGTGTTCTGTGACAGCATGGAATTCAAAGCAGACACACCATATTTTGACGACGAACATACAGCGTATACCGGACCGCAAACCGTGAAAGCATTGATGAGTACCTTTGACACAGAGTTTGACAGTAGTATTGTAAAAATCACAGTCGGTATAGTTGAAGGTAAATCAAGTAGTCTCCCAATTGGTGAGATAGATAAACGGTTTCCACGGGCACAATGGCTACAACTAATTTTGGATAATGGACTAACCATAGAAAACTTTATGCATTATGCATCTTGTTTGTCTAAACGACATATTTTGGCTTTTTTAGAAGACAATCCAGACTTTCAAAAAGTTAATTTTTTCGGTATCCCCCCTCAAGATGACTGGAACAAGTATATTACGACTTTTGTCAGGGATATTATTGACACTGAGAAAACGGTTAGAGAACAAGATGAACAGATGCACAAAGATGAGGCAACTGAAGACGCCGCAACAGAATGGTTGAGAAAACTTCAAGAACAAGATGAACAGACGCACAAAGATGAGGTAAGTAAATCATGAGGCGTTATGCCTTATATATGAAGATCAAATAATAAATATGGTAATTTGGACCCAGACACGGTAGGTGCGGTTTCCTAACCAATGCAGAATACCAAACGCGTATTCTGCCGGATTCTACAAGAAACTGAAAATTACACGATTAAATTCTTAAACTTCATATATGGAGAATGTGAAATGTTAATAGCACTAATACGAAAAGAGATTATGCAACACGTTCTGAGCGTCCGTTTCGTCGCACTATTGTTGATGTGTCTTCTCCTAATCCCGCTTACCCTTTCTATCAACTATCGAAACTATCACCAAAACTTAGTAGACTATCAAGAAGCCGTTAAACTCACAAACATTGAAGAGAAGACAATAAACCCCAAGATGCCGCTGGAACCGGAGATTGAGGTTTCTAAACTCTTTCTCAAACCGACACCTTTGAGTGTGTTTGCAAATGGATTAGGAGACGCGCTGCCAAGCCACCTCGGCATGACCCGTAATGGAATTATTCAAGGAGCTCCAGCTTTGGTTTCAGATTCCCTCTCCTATCTTTTCGGTCATCTCGATTTTCTTTTTCTTGTAGGTACTGTTTTCAGCTTGCTCGCGCTGCTATTTACGTTTGATGCAGTTGCCGGGGAGCGAGAGGCAGGTACCCTTAGGATCACGTTAGCGAATTCTCTATCGCGTGACCTCTTTCTGTGGAGTAAATTAATTGGCGGCTATATAGTATTCGTTGTGCCGTTTTTGGTGTCCCTTCTATTCGGATTATTGGTACTTGTTTGGCAAGGTTTTCCCCTCGGTGAACCTGAGATTTTTCCACGTGTGTTCAGTCTAATTCTCGTCTCGTTGCTCTATATCGCGGTCTTCTTTGCGATAGGGACAGTCATTTCAACCTACTTGGATAATTCTAAGACAGCTCTCATCGCAGCCTTTACGGTTTGGGTGTTTGCCGTGCTGATTACACCGCGCGTTGGATTTATCGCGGCGAAATTCATCGCACCGACACAAACTTTACAGAGTGTCTATCTGGAAAAAACTGCTCTCCGTGAGAATTTCAACGCAGAACTTGAAGAGAAAAAAAGTGAAATACACAAAGAATTCTGGCAGGATCGTCGGCAACCTTCCTTTGAAGAACAAGGGGAAATCGGAGCAAAGGTGGATGAACAGATGAAACCTCTTGAAGAGGGATTTCGGCAGAAATTCAAAGAGCACACTGATGAAATAGATCGAAACTATCAGCGGGAAAAAAAGCGTCAAGAACAGGTAGGTGAAACGCTTTCACGAATCACACCGACATCCTCCCTAACCTATCTCGCTACAAATTTAACACAGACTGGAAAACGAAAGAGAAATGATTACTTTCAAGCAGGTGAGCATTACTATGATGCGCTTGATACAGATGTGTTCAGTAAAATTATAGATCATGCTAACGTAAGAATGTTCCACCCAGATAGAGACATCGTCAAAATCAGGCAGCCATCATCTTTAGAAACCCCAACCTTAGGAGAGACATTCCGTCAATCGGCGGTGGATGTGCTGCTGCTCTGCTTTTTTGCAGTAATGTTGACAACCGTAGCATTCCTGAAATTCTTCCGTTCTGATATTTGACGCAGCAAAATTGTGATATACACCGTAGCAATTTTTAAAGTGGATAGATAATTGATGTTGAATGTCTTAGAATTCGTAATAATTTAGATTTTTACATTTTTTTCAAGTTATGCAACATTTTCACCTGAAATTGTATCAGGTATAGTCGTAAGGACATTTGTTGTGGAGAACTATGATGATAAAAAACGATGTTGAACTTGTTAACAATACTTTTATTCATAAAAATGTGCAGAATTTCGCAACCGTTTTATACATTTCTCGCGTCACTATAGTGTTCAATTAGAAAATGTTGCATGGTTCTATAGATCAATTAACAAAGATTTGATGACACAAAAGTGTGTATAAACAGAAGTAGCACTCAATAATTTACACTAACAAAGGAGACATTATGAACGGTAAAATCACTTTGCATATACTTTCACTCTTGACAGTTCTGGGTATAGCCATCTTTTTTGGATCACAAGCGAACTCAGAAACATCAGAAAATACAGAAGGGTACAGTTTGATTGAAAAGACAGAAGTAACGAACAATTCAGGAAAGTTCAGTTTAAGTGAAATGACAAAATTAACGAAAGGTACACTAAGTGCCATTAAAGACTATACTGGGCCGCAAACCGCGCAAGCATTGATGGAAACGTTTGATAAAATTTACAATCACAGCCATTTAAAGACCACAGTAGTAGTGATTGTATACCGTAAAACCGATAGTGGAACTATTCAAAAAAACGGAGAAAGGCACGTCAGCCAGCTTACAGCCGTGGAGATTGATGCCCTCTATCCTCGGGAAGCATGGCTTCAACTTCTTTTAGACAACGGTATCACCATAGAAAATTTCGGAGATTATACATCTTATCTGTCAAAGCGATACACTTTGGCTTTTCTGAAAGATAATCCCAGTCTTCGCAATCCGGGGATGATCCACATTCCACCAACAGATAATTGGGAAGCTTATAAAGCCACTTTTCATAATTGGGAAGCTTATAAAGCCGCTTTTATCTATAAGTTGGTAAACAGACATATCGAGAAAATACAGGAAGCAGCAGAACGGGCTGAACGGAGAAAAGAACAAGGTGAACACGGTAAGGAACAAGTTAAACAAGTAATCGCAGAGATTGAACGTGCTATAGCGCAATTTGAACATGCCAAGGAACAAATTGAAAGCGGAAAGAATAAGTTCAATTCACAACGACTTGAAAACGTAAGGAAACAGATTGAACACTTACGAGAAACCTTAGAACGTCTTTTAGAATCAATGCATCCTCAGAATCCAAAACAAAAGATGAAAAAGAAACCTCAGAAGATCTGATGAATCACTCCGAACCCTTATGGTTATACGAGTTGTCTTTTCTTCAGTCCCGTAGGGACGATATGTTTATATCAGGATGAGCTACTACACATATCGTCCCTAATGAAGTTAAAATAATAAATTAGGTAATTTGGACCCCGACACGGTAGGTGCGGTTAGGAAACCGCACCTACCTTCCCGATGCCGCTGGCGAGGTTTCCTAACCTCGCCAAATTACCCAAATATTTTATTGAACTTCATACGGGACTAAAAAGGGTTTGTATAACTTTTAACTATAAACATAGCGTCCCTACGGGACTGAAGAGGATTTCTGGTATCGAAAATTCCTTAAGTTTACACCCGCCGAATACCACACGCGTATTCGGCGTTGATTTGGATGAATGCCATACGCGCATTCACATCGTTGATTTATAGGTTTCGTTTCGCTCTACCCGCCCTACAAAATAGCACTTGACAAAGCAGTAGCAATTTTTAAAGTGGATGATGAGAAACAGATGCAACTTTTAGCGGTGTTATTTGTAGTAGAGTTATCAAAGTAAACTGTATACAGAATTATTCCATCTTTTTGGTTTCATGCTAAATTTTTAGCATTTGTTCTTGACATCTGTTTTCTTATGTGCTAAAATATTAGCATTTCAATAAATGGGGAAACATTATGGAAGAATTTCGCGTAGCAGAATTAAGTCGTAGAGAGCGGCAACTCATGGATATTGTCTATCAACGCGGACATGTTTCTGTTGCAGATGTTCTTGAAGACCTACCTGACTAACCGAGTTATATAGCGTAACTGCCTACTCTCTATCATGGGCAGTTTGACTATCGTTATTATTTTAAAGCGTCTCTAATAAGCAAACCAAACCTTAAGGATCCGTTATGCTACGAACAATTATTAGACAAGAACTTCTCGCACATCTGATGAGTGCTCGCTTCTTTGCTGCAGTTATCATTACACTCCTGCTGGTTGTCGCGAACGCTGTCGTTCTTCTTGAAGATTATGAACGCCGGTTGGATAGATATAACCATCAAAAAAATGTGCATCGTGAGAAAGCGCTGGAAGCGAAAACCTATTCTTTCTTAAAACTAAATGTTGAACGCCCCCCTAACCCTTTAAGTCTCTTTAGTTCAGGATTGGATAAGCGACTTGGGGGCACTCTTGAAATTTATCACGGTTCTGTCCCGATGATTTCAAATACTTCGGCGCGCAGTCTTGATAATCCATTTCTAAACCTCTTTTCAAAGATTGATCTCGTCTTTATTTTCCAAGTGGTACTCAGTTTGATCGCACTGCTTTTTGCTTATGATGCCATAGCAGGTGATCGGGAAGCGGGTACTTTACGTCTGGTTGCTTCCCATCCTGTGCGGCGCGGCAGCATTCTGTTGGCAAAATATATTAGCGCGATGATCTGCCTGCTACTCCCTGTCCTCATGAGCCTCCTGATGATTATGTTTCTGTTATCTATGAGTGGTTCAATTCAACTAAGTGGTCAGGATTTTGTGCGAATAGGTGGAGTAGTCCTGACAACAAGCATCTATTTGTCTGTGTTTTACTTGATTGGATTGTTGATTTCTACGATAACGCGCCGCACTGCTACTTCGTTAATGCTTTGTATGTTTGTATGGGTCGTTTTAGTTCTCGTTTATCCAAACTGGAGCCGATTTACCATTGAACCTGTGGGTGATATGCAGGCAGAAAGAACATCTACTGAAGAACATGTGAGGCAGATTTGGGAAGAGGTCGACAGGGAAGAACAGCGATTTACAGCAAACAGTCCGCTTGAAGAAGATCCTCCGTGGTTTAATCTGAGTTATCATGAACAGGGTCGCAGCTACGGTGGTGGACGACAGATGCTTACCTCTAAAGTCAAAGCGGAATCTGAACATTTAGTTCCTCACGTCCAAAAATACCACGAAACGATGGAAACTTTGCGCATCCGTTTGGCGGAACAAACCGCTTTAATACGGAAACAGTCTTTAGATAAAACGACCTTCCGAGAAGCAAGATGGCACGAACTTATGATGAAACTCAGTCCTGCTGGTTTGTATATGTTTGCAGCTTCCGCGTGGACGGGTACCGATCTGGATGGTATGTTTGATTATGTTGATGCTGCGCAGCAATATCGGCGTTCCATCATAGACTATTTTCATGAGAAAAACGCATTCGGCAGTCGGCAATGGTTTGATACGAGCAAGGGTGAAGTAGATTGGTGGGATTTACCACAGTTCCGTTTTGAACGGGCAGATGTTTGGGAAAACGCATCGCGAGCGTTCCCTAAATTGGTTTTACTGCTACTCATCAATACGGTTTTGTTTATAGTGGCATTTCTGCTTTTTGTCAGAATTGAAGTTTAGCTGAATACATAGTAACAGGCACGTTCCGCGTGCTGTCCGCTCCAATTCTTTAGGTAACTGCACACAGAGTGTGCCTGCTACCTTTGAATGCCTAAAGGAGAAATGAATGATATTACATATTATCAAAAGAGAGCTATTTGATCACATCAATAGTCTGCGATTTGTCTTGACGACACTCATACTCATAGGCTTAATGGCGACCAACGCTTGGGTACATATAAACACGCATCCTGAAAAGGTACGTAAATATTCCAACAATATCACCAGAAACGTTGACGAATTAAAAGATCGGACAGAACTGTACACGCTGATAAGAAAGGGACCAGGTAATCTCTACAAAAGTCCCGCTTCGCTGTCCTTTATCGCCGATGGAGATGATGCTTACTTACCGGGGAATATATACAGTCCAGGGTCTTGGTCGAGATCCGGTTTCGGTGGTAGAGTTAGAAGCAATTGGTGGCTTAACTACGGAAGTGTGAACCCAGATGCGAAAGACCTTCGTCCACAAGCAACAAAGATAGATTGGGTATTTATTATTACCTATCTACTCTCCCTTATCCCCCTCCTATTTACATTCGACTCATTTTCTGGTGAACGCGAAAGAGGTACCCTGCGTTTGTGTCTGGCAAACCCGATTTCACGCCCGATCTTATTAGTGGGTAAATTCTTGGGAACCTTGATAGCTATTCTTATCCCTTTCGTTTTTGCTGTGTTGGTGAATCTTGTTGTGATTTCGACAGATAGTTGGACACAACTGAGTGCTATGGACTGGGGTCGTTTAGGGATAATCTTGCTGATTGCAGTAAGTTACGTTGGTATCTTCATCGGATTGGGTTTGATGATTTCAGCTGGCACCCGAGAACCTCGACTCAGTTTAATAGTTGTTCTAATGATTTGGGTAACAGTTGTCGTTTTTGTTCCGTCAACGCTTGGGACCCTTTCCACGAAATGGATGCCATCTCTACAACCCAACGATCAATTTCAAGCCGCGAAGAAATTAGCGATTGACGAGAATAACACAGATTATCACGAACAAATAAAGAAAGTCAAAGAGAAGAAACTTTCTGGCGCGCAAAGTAAACTTCAGCAACTGGCGAAAATGCCACGCGATTCTATGTCCCCTGAAGATATTAAAGCTGCTCAAGATGAATATAATTCAGTATGGCAAAAAGATGGGAATGAAGAATTAAAACTCAAGTCAGAATTTGTTAAAAAAGATGTTGAAATCCGAGAACGGTTTAACCGCTCACATTTAGACGCACAAACTGCTCAGATTCGGAGTGCAAGAGCTGCAACCCGGTTTTCTCCTGCAGCGATTGTCCAATATGCACTTGAATCGATGGCTGGTACTGGTTTTAATCGGCACTTGCAATTCTTAGACAACGTGCATCTTTACACGAAACAATTTCGACAATTCATTGTTGATACCGATAGAACAGACAATGAAAGCCTACATCTTATCGGTATTCCTGAGGGCATGTCTAAAAAGATTGTATCAGTTGAAACAATCCCGCAATTTGAGGACAGAATTACCTTTAAGGATACTTTCAACACTGCAACTTTGGATCTGCTTTTACTCGTGTTACTTCTTGTGGTATTTTTTTCAGGAGCATTTCTCGTCTTTTTACGCGCAGAAGTCTGATCTTGCTGAAATTACTCATAGGTGTCAATTTAATGGCTGGGTAGGTTCGGTTTCCTAACCGAATCATACTTATCTGAGTTCGTAATAAGGTACACCAACTAACAAAAGGAATATATTATGAAAAAGTACAAGCTCGTTATTATTCTGATTACTGTTTTCCTGATTTTGGCAGGGGTTAGATGCGCTATGATCACAGATGAGATAAACATCGTGGATAGAATGATACATGATCACTACAAAGTTGATCCAAAGGGGCACTTAATCGTTAACACGGAAATTGGCAAGGTTTCTATTGAAAAAACGGATCGCCTTGCGTCTGATATTGATATAGATATCAAAAAGGAGTGGAAATCAGGGATGATGTTTCAACCGAATTCGAAGCAATGGATTAAGGATATGCTCAAAGATTTGGAAATAAAAATTAAACGTGATCCACCAGACGTGCGGATTGATGTTAAATTCAAACGCGGAAAGCGACATTGGAAAGAGGGATTAAAATGGTTGACGGTTAACATTGATCTTAAAGTGCCGCGCGATTATAAGGTCGTTTCAAATGCCGCATCTAAGTGAACAAGGATATGCATAAATAATTGATGTTGAATGTCTTAGAATTCGTAATAATTTAGATTTTTATATTTTTTTTCAAGTTATGCAACAATTTCACCTGAAATTGTATCATGTATAGTCAAAAGCACATTTGTTGTGGAGAACTATGATGATAAAAAACGATGTTGAACTTGTTAACAATACTTTGTCCGGAGACGAAACAGCCTTTACTCTCTTAGTTCAGAAATACGAAAAGAGTATTCACGCTATCGTGTGGCGGAGGATCAAGGATTATCACATCGCCGAAGAAATTACACAAGACGTCTTCCTACAGGCTTACAATAAACTGTCTACGCTAAAAGATCCGAATAAGTTTGGCAGATGGTTATATGTAATTACGAAGCAGTTTTGTACAAAATGGCTCCAGAAGCAAAAACCTACAATGCTATCCTTAGATGCCTTTGATACAGCAACCTTAGAGAAATCCGATTTTGCACATTATACCGCAGAACAACATGAGAAGAAGGCAACAGAGCAGTACAAAGAAATTGTAAATGATCTTTTAGAGAAATTACCTGATAACCAACGTACAGTAGTGGTACTCTATTACCTCCATGAAATGACATACAAAGCAATCAGCAAATTACTGGAAGTACCTATCAACACGATTAAGAGTAGGATCAGCCGTGCAAGACAACGTTTGAAGGAGGAAGAACTGATGATTTGCGAAACTCTTGGCAGCATTGAACCCCCTATTGACTTAACCGCTCATGTGTTCTGTGACAGCATGGAATTCAAAGTCGACACACCACATTTTGACGACGAGCATACAGCGTATTCCGGACCGCAAACCGTGCAAGCATTGATGAGTGCCTTTGACAGTAGTATTGTAAAAATCACAGTAGGTATAATTGGAGGCAGATCAAGCAGTCTCACAATTAATGAGATAGATAGACGATATCCACGGACACAGTGGCTTCAACTGATTTTAGAAAACGGACTTACCATAGAAAACTTTATGCATTATGCATCTTGTTTGTCCAAACGGCATATTTTGGCTTTTTTAGAAGACAACCCAGACTTTCAGAAAGTAGATTTTTTTGGTATATCCGCTCAAGAAGATTGGAACAAATACCAAACGGGTTTTCTCAGTAGGATTGTTGACAATGAGAAAATGGTTAGAGAACAAGAGAAACAGAGAAATAAAGATGAGGTGACTTCCATTCAACTTGACGGACCTAAGGACTTTCGAGTGCTACTCAAAGCACAATTCGGTGAAGCGCACCTTGAATCACCGGATGAAAAAGCACTATTAAAGCAGTTGGCATCGGCACAACCCAAGTCGTCAGAATTGGAAATACTTGCAAATATTAAGGACAAACCGGTGCCAGACATTGCTTTGACTGATCTTTCGGGAAAACCTATTAAGTTAGAGGAATTTCGTAGCAAATTCGTTCTTATGAATATCTTTTCGTTAGACTCTGACACCAGTTGGAAAAAGTGACAACATCTGGAGAAACTGCTTAAAAACTACAAACATATATGGAGAATACGAAATGTTACTAACGCTAATTCGTAAAGAGATGATGCATCATATTCTGAGCGTCCGCTTCGTCGCGCTCCTTGTGATGTGTCTCCTTCTCGTCCCGCTGACACTTTCTACCAATTACCGAAATTATCGTCTGAGCTTAGTAGATTACCAAGAAACCGTTAAACGCACAAACATCGAAGAAACTACAGTTAATCCGAAGCAGCCATTAGAGCCGGAGCGGGAGGTTTCTAAACTCATCCTCAAACCGACCCCTTTGAGCGTCTTCGCAAATGGATTAGCCGATGCATTGCCGAGTTATCTTGGTATGACACGTAATGGGATTACACAAGGATCACCCGCCCTGGTTTCCTCTCTCTCCTATCTGTTAGGAGAGCTCGATTTTCTGTTTGTAGTCAGCACTGTTTTTAGTTTGCTCGCGCTCCTGTTTACGTTCGATGCTGTTGCTGGGGAAAGAGAAGCAGGTACGCTCCGGATAACTTTGGCTAACGCCCTCCCAAGAAACCTATTTCTTTGGAGCAAATTGATCGGTGGTTACATCGTGTTTATCGTTCCATTTATAGTCTCATTTTTATTTGGTTTGCTGTTGTTAGTGGCACAAGGATTCCCGTTGAGCGAACCAGAGATTTTCCCACGAATCCTGGGTCTAACACTGGTATCGCTGATCTACATTGCAGTCTTTTTCGCAATAGGCACGGTGATTTCCACCTACATGGACAATTCCAAAACAGCACTTATCATTGCCTTTACCGTGTGGGTGTTTGCTGTTCTGATTACACCCCGCGTTGGGTTTCTCGCCGCCGAACTTATTGTGCCAACACGATCCTCACAGAGCGTCTATATGGAAAAAACAGCCATGCGAGACGATTTCAACGCGATAATCGATGAGGAAAAATGGGAAGCTATAAGGGAAATCCCCCCGGATGCGGACGGTATTGTAAAAATAGGAGGAGAAAATGCTAAAAAAGTTGATGAACGCGTGAAACCTCTTGAAGAGGAATATCGATCAAAATTCCAAGACTACGCTGACAAACTTGATCGTGATTACAAACGTGAAACGGAACGACAAGAGCAGATCGGAGAGATGTTTTCCCGAATCACGCCGACATCTTCTCTCATCTACCTCGCTACTAATCTAACACAGACCGGAAAAGGGACAAGAAGCACCTATTTTCAAGTGGGAGATCGCTATTACGATATGCTTCATACAGATTTGTTCAGCAAAATTACGGATCATGCTTCAGCAAGGATATTTACATCAGAGGATACTGTCAAAATTACACAACCACCATCTTTAGAGACAATAACCTTAGGAGAAACACTCCGTCAATCGCTTGTAGATGTACTCCTGCTCTGCTTTTTTGCGGTTGTGTTGACAACTGTGGCATTCCTGAAATTCTTCCGTTCTGATATTTGACACAGTAAATTGGTAAAAACCTTAGCAATTGCAAAGTACTTAATGCGAATTAGATGCAACTTTTTTTAAATTCATTTGTAATAAGTGTTGAAAAAAATATCACATGGGATCACACAAATTAGACAAATGCAAAATAAAGGAAATTCAACATGTTAATGACATTGATTCAAAAAGAGATAATGCATCATATCCTAAGCGTTCGGTTTGTCGCATTGCTTTTGATGTGTCTGCTGCTTGTTCCACTCACCTTGCACATTAATTATCACAATTACCTCCAAAACCAGATAAATTACCAGGAATCAGTCAAACTTTCTGGAGCAGAAGATGAGAAAAAGCCGCCGGATGCGCCAGCTCCGGACCTGGAAGTTTCTAAACTCTTTCTTGAACCGACACCTTTAAGCGTATTTGCGAAAGGTTTAGAGGAATCCCTTCCGAGTTATCTTGGCATGACACGCAATGGCGTAAAACCAGGTTCAACTTCAACCGCAGATGCGCCTCTCTCGTCAGCTTTGGGAAACCTTGATTTCCTGTTTATCGTTAGCACTGTCTTTAGTCTGCTGGCATTATTGTTTACGTTTGATGCCGTTGCAGGTGAAAGAGAGGCAGGTACACTTCGGATTACCTTGGCAAACGCACTCTCCCGCGATCTGTTTTTGTGGAGCAAACTAATTGGCGGTTACATTGTTTTCGTTATTCCGTTCCTCGTATCGTTCCTCTTAGGTTTGCTCCTACTTGTATCACAAGGATTCCCTTTAGGTGAGGCTGACATTTTCCTACGCGTGCTCAGTTTGACCTTAGTTTCGTTGCTCTATATAGGTGTATTTTTTGCAATAGGAACAGTAATTTCTACCTTTTTAGATAATTCCAAGACTGCACTCATTGTCGCCTTTTCAGTGTGGGTGATCGCAGTATTAATTACGCCACGCGTTGGTTTCCTTACTGCCAAACTCATTGCACCGACACGTGCTGTGCAGAGTGTCTATATGGAAAAAACTGCAATCCGCAATAATCTCAATACAGAAAAGGAACAAGTAGTTGGGAAAAAGATAATTGAAACTCTGGGCACCTCAATTGACTTTAACAAAGATCAGGCAAAAATCGCTGAAATCAGGGATCCGATTGATGCCGAATATAGACAGAAATTTCAGGAACAGGTTGAAAAAGTAGACCGAGAATATCAGCGTGAAAAAAAGCGGCAAGAATCGGTAGGAGAAACCATTTCACGAATCACACCGACATCTTCGCTCACATATCTCGTCATGAATTTAGCAGAGACCGGTGAAATAAAAAGAAACACCTATTTTCAAATGGGGACTCGCTATTATACCCAACTTGAGGAGGAGTATTTCAGTGGAATTGCAGACGATCAGTTTGCAGCGATAATGCGATCCATACAATCCACAGCAGATCGACCTTCAGAATCAAAGAAAATCGTTCCACCGCCAGACATAACAGAAACGACTTTACCAGAAACCTTACGGCATTCCGTTACAGACCTACTGCTGCTCTGTTTATTAGCAGTTGTTTTGACAACTGTGGCATTCCTGAAATTCTTCCGTGTTGATATTTGAAATAGTAGCCAGTTGTGTGGGAACAAAAACTAACTGTACAGGACATATTTCTGATTTTTTATGAAAGACTTATCTCAATTACATGTGGCAGGACCGTGGATTATACCATTTCTAATTGATAATGTCTCTTTTTTAATGCAGAATACCAAACGCGTATTCTGCCACATTCCTCCAGATTGTGCCGTTCCCCGCTTCATTTCTAAACAGCCGGTAATGAGAGAAAAATTAATAGAAATGGTATTACTTGAGTATAGACCACACCATTAAAGATTTACTGTGACCTTTAAACCAAAAAACGCATCTATGTAATACAAGTCAATGCTGCATGAAGGTCGAGTATAGAAAGCAACATTATGAGGAGAAACAAAATGTTAGAAACACGTGATTTAACGAAAGTCTATAATGAGAACGTTGTAGCAGTTAATGAGTTAAACCTAAAAGTGGAAGATGGCGAAATATACGTTGTGCTCGGTGCAAACGGTGCGGGTAAGAGTACGACTATATCCATGTTTCTCAACTTTATTGAACCAACAAGTGGCACCGCATTTGTAAGTAACATTGAAATTCCAAAGTTTCCACTGGAAGCGAAGAAACATCTCGCCTATGTATCTGAAAACGTTGAACTCTATCGCAACTTTACAGCGCGACAAAACCTATCCTTTTTCGCAAAACTTGGCGGCAGAAAGAAAGTATCAAACGACGAATTGGATGAAACACTTGGTAGAGTCGGTTTGGCAGAGGAGGCATTTACACGTCGCGTCAAAACCTTCTCTAAAGGCATGCGGCAACGTCTTGGTATCGCAATTGCGATTATGAAGGAGGCCCAAGCTGTACTACTTGATGAACCGACATCGGGACTTGACCCGAAGGGGGGTGCCGATTTCCTAAATCTATTACGTCAACTAAAAGCGGAAGGAAAAGCCATCTTTATGTCCACTCACGATATTTTCCGAGCAAAGGAGGTCGCTGACAGGATAGGTATCCTTGTAGAAGGGAACCTTGAGCGAGAGTTAACACGCGAAGAGATTCAAAGAGAGAATCTTGAGGAATTATACCTGCACTATGTCGCTGGATACGAACCTAAAGATTGAGTCCATTCCATACTAATGAGGGAAAACCTTGCGAATTAAAATACTTATGCTGGTTTGCATCATCGTGATTGGGACATCTCCGCGAATTATGCTGGCTGCGGAACCTGAAGTAACACCTCAAACTGATGGTGAGTCCACAAAAACCAGAGATGAACAGAGCCGTCAAATCCTGATAGAAACCGCACGTTTAGAGATGGAATTGGCGGAAAACCTGATGAAAAAGAAAAAGATTGAACTTGATAACTTACAGAAGATGATGGAAGAGGAAAACAACATCGTCACAGTATCGGAAGTAAATAAAGCTGAGGAGGAATATGAGAGTGCAGCATCCGAATATGAAAAGTCAAAACTCAATCTGCAAAAGGTAGAGCTTGATTCGCTCAAGGATGCTTGGCACATCACGGTCGAAAGTACACGTCTATATGAATCACGTGACGGTCGCGAAATGTTTTCTATTACGTTGCAGAATAGTTCGTTACCAGTCAAATTGGTTGAAAGTTCCAAAGTAATGAGACGCGAGATTGTTATCAGTGCTCAGATTGACGACATAATCGTTTCAATCAAAGAGAAGGAGAGTTTTGGTTCAGCTGGTGCGATTATTGCCGAACCTTACGAACGCCGAATCAAAACACTCAAAGAGAACGAGTCTGTTACTTTAGAATTTGAGCTCATAAAAAGGGATGTGCGTGATGTTGTTGTTCATCTGAATTACCTTGATACCTCAGATGAACGTCACATTCACCTAAAGCAGGAAGACCCTTATATCTCTGTTGTATCTGCAAGACGTTACAAGGAGGGTGATCGGAGACGCCTGGAACTTGTTATCAAATACGGTGCAGTGGAAGAGGAAGAAACGAAGGACACAGAAGTTAACACTGCACAAGAGATCAACAATGTCTATGTCTCCATCAAAGACGAGACCGACGCTATAATCGGTTCTCCCTACGAGTTCCGCATCCCAACTCTAAAGGATGGACAGGAGAAAACACTCGATTTTGAACTAAGACGGAATGTGGATAGTGTCACGGTTAATCTCCGATACCTTGACAGAGAATATCCGTACAAAATCCACCTTGAAGAGGACACACGCCATATCTCTATTTTGAGTGCAAAGAAATTTCGCGTTGACAATCAGATGATGGTGACAATTCAACTAAAGAACACATCTACGACAGAAGCAATGCCTATCAACGCGACTCCTGAAGAGATCGCCGCAGCAAATGAAATCCGTTCTATTTATATCTCTTTACTTGATGCTGTGGATGACACAAATATCGTCAAACCTTATGAAGAGAGGATTGCGGTTCTCGGTTACAATGAAACTGTGGAATTGACATTTCAGCTTCAGAAAGATGTTGATAGTCTCAAGGTATCAATGAAGTATCCTGAACTTTCTGAACCTGACACACGCTTAATCTATCTCCAGAAAGAATCCGCATTGGATGTGGTAAACGTTAGTTCGCTACGATTTTCCCAGGAGGCAAATTTAGGAAGCAGTGTCACCTACGATTTAACGTTGGACAGGTTGGCTGAGACCGAAAACACGTTCCAATTGCGTGTCATTAACCTATTGAATCGCTTATCTTTTGAATTTCAAGACCCGGATACAGCGTCACGACAGTCACAGGTCAAGTTTACGCAGGAACAGTCAAAACGGGAGCTGTCGTTGATTGTTTATCTACCGGAAGAATTGGATGCGTCCTATCTTGATAACACACTTGAGTTCTATGTCGCCGTACTTGATGAAACCGAAGCAAACGAACTCGGTGGTATCAACAATCGTTTGGATTTACCCGTTGAGAAAATCGCCAGTTTGCAAGGTGGCGTGGAGCGGTTTGAATTGATCCCGAAGGGTGTGCCAGAAATTGAGGTTTCTGTCCAAAATGCGTTTCTGACTATTAAAATTGGCGATCAGGTCAATATGATTGGCACATTAAAAAACATCGGCACTCGCGACCTCGTTGATATCCGTATGCTTGTTGACGTCAACCCTGAGTGGAAATACACAGTATCACCTGAAGTTGTCAAATCGCTTAAACGGAACGATGAAACAGAAATACAACTTACACTAAATCCACCTGCTGACATCAGCGTTGGAGAATATCAAGCAAAACTGAATGCGGAAGTAACGGTTGACAACCGTAAGTTTCAGGCACGCGACCGATCTATCACAGTACAAGTTGAATCAAAATCACAGATGTCGGTTACGACACTATTGGTCGGTGCGTTGATATTCATCATGATCGGTATTGTGATTGTAACAATCCGCATTAGCCGACGGTAAAAAAACAACTCATGGAGATTAGAATGAATAAAAATGTGATACCGCTGGTAGTCTACATAAGTTTTATTATAACGTTGCTTGTAGGAGAAAGTTTCTTATTTATTGGATCGGGTACTGTCTCAGCACAGGAAGTTGTTTCGCTTCAACCAACTCGTGCGATAGAACTCGCTTTACAGAACAACGAGGCAGTGAAAAAAGCGGAAAAAGTAGTGGAACGCGCGAAGGCAAACCTACGCGTTTCCAAGGCAGTATATTTGCCACAAGTAGGGATTACCAGCGAATATCAACGTCAAAAAAACAGTGAAATTGACGAAAGAGATTATCTCACCCGCGCACAGATGAGTGTTATCCTCGTCCAATTCGGTGAAATACCGAAAGGTCTTGACACCGCACAGGAAGCAGTGCGAAAGGCAGAGATTGAATACGAACGTGTAAAAAAGGAAACAGTACACGCTGTTCGGAACCTTTGGCATGATATTACGCTCACACAAGAGGAAATAAAGCAACGGCAAGCCATTGAGGTAGAACTTCAAAAAAAATCAAAGATTACACAGATCAAACACGAAAAAAAACGTATTCCTTATCTCAGTAGACTCAATACAGAACTTGAATTATCCGAACAGCAACTTGATCTTAACAAACTTCAGCGGAGACTTGACGTGGATACTGCGGAACTCATCCGTCTAACTGGACTTGATCCACTGGCACAAGTTGTTCTCTCTGAATCTCTCCCTGATGATGATATTACGTTAGAAGCTGCAGTTGAACTTGCACTTGCTAACCGTCTTGACCTGCGCGACTTACAAGGGGATATTGTGCGTCAAGAACGCCTTGTGGTAGAGACGATGTGGCATCGATTTCCAGAACTCTCTGCTGAAGCACGTTACAAAGACCTGCATCTGCTATTGCAACAACATCAACAAAACCGAACTTGGGATGCAAAGGCACTTTATGATCCGGTTATTTTTGACCGTGAACGAGATGCCAAGAGCATTTTTGCAACAGATCCACGCACACAAGATGGGTGGGAACTACGTTTTAACCTTAACATTCCACTATTTGATGGAGAAAAGACAGCAAACCTTCGCTCCGCAGAAATTGCAGAACTGGACAGACGCAAATTGGAGTATATTGAAAAAACAAAACTCATCAAAGTAGCGGTCCGACGCGATTATAGGGAAATGGCAAATGCAAAAGAACGCATGGAAATTGAACAGAAACGGGTGAAAATTATTGAACAACGACTAAGGACAATAGAAAAGGTACTTGAGGAAGGCACCGTTGAAATTCAGGGATATCGTGGATTGACTCTTAACGATGCTTTTCAGGCACAAGCACAATTCACAGAAGCACAACGGGTTTTTTATCAGGCACGCCGAGATTACGCAGGAGTAAAGGAAAAACTACGGGAGACGATGGCTTGGACAGAGTGATACCAATTCCAGTTACTTTTTACATAGACAAACAGTTTTCGTATGGTTGATGTATCTTCACAACAATTAGGTATTTGTCTCAATCACTTCACCAACATTTCTGCGGATTTTTGCTGCGGCTTTGATAATGTCTTCCATATCTTCCTCATTTCCCATCAATACATTCTGGCTTAGAGCGAGACCTGTTTGACATATTTTTTCAGTTTCTGGACAATGCACATCAGTAAAATCGTTATTACTATCAAATAGATTTGAGGAAAGCAGGGATGCGCGATACATCGGGGTATTATACCAATATCCTAATGGTATTCCTTCTGCACGCATTGCCTTTATGAATGTGCTTCGCGAAATACCTCCAAACTCCTCGGAATCTAATATTGCCTTGTAACCGTGTGAACCCCCACGTGTTGCTCGTGGGTCAAGCGGTGTTACTTTAATGCCCGGTATCTCACCAAACCATCCATCTAACCACCGCATGTTCATGTGTCTGTAATTGGTTTCAGATTCAAGTCTTGTCAAACGCGAGAGTAGTATTGATGCTTGCCATTCTGTCATTCTGAAATTCCCGCCGAATGGTTCTATATTTCCAAATTCTGCATCTGGTGGTGTACGTCCGCAGTTGTGAATTGACCAAGTCCGCTCATAAAGTTCTCGATCATTAGTTATAATGATTCCGCCTTCACCCGCGCATAGGTTTTTTGAAGTCTGAAAACTGAAGCATCCAAAATCTCCCCAGCTTCCGACACCTTTACCCCGCCATTCTGCCCCATGTGCTTGTGCACAATCTTCTATAATGTTTAGGTTATGATTCTCTGCTATATCAACCAACGCATCAAGGTCAGCAGGATATCCTGCGATGTGGACAGGTAGGATCACCTTCGTCTGTTCTGTGATTGTATCTTCTATTTTTGCAGGATCCAGTAGGAAACTGTCAGGTGCAGTATCTACAAAAACGGGAACTGCATGCGTCATCAGAATAGCAACGATGGTCGCTTGAAATGTATAGGCAGTCGTAATAACTTCGTCACCAGGACCTACTCCTGCTGCTTTCAATGCAATATAGAGTGCAGAAGTACCACTATTGACGCAGACTCCATAGTTTGCTCCTTGAAATTCAGCAAATTTCTTTGCGAATTCAGGAACTTTTGCTCCGCCAACACCCCACTGACGACTGTTATAGATACTCTCAATTGCTGCAATGTCCGCTGTATCGAGTTGTGGCCATGCTGGATACGGTTTTGTGCGTATTGGGTCTCCACCATTTATTGCTAAAACTGACATGTCTAACGCTCCATAACATTTTATACCATTTCAAATTGAAAATGTCTCTTTTTTGTACCACAAACTTTCAGTTTGTGACCTGAAAAATGACTACCATACTAACCGCCTAATGAGACAATAATTTATAGAAATGGTATTAGATTGCAACAGGGGAATTAAAACTCTTCACAAATTCCGATGGGAAGTTTCCTGACTCAACTTCCGATATAAGCTTGGTTAACGCATTTCTTGCTTGTTTTGCTAATTCTTTAGAAATATCACCGTTCCTGACTGCATGCTCAAATTCATCTTCATCTTGGATTACATAAGTGCCATCGGGTGAAATCCATAAATCAAGGAAAAGGTCAACTATCTCAAAAATACCCTCTTGTCTTTTTACGGGTTTAATTATATCACAATAATAACCTGTCCATTCGTTTTTAAGGTTATATATTTTGCCGATGTCATACCAGTAACCTGCAAAAACAAACCAGACTGCAGTGAAATTGTCACCTAAGACTGTCTCCCCGTTGAGAATGATTGGTGAAGAAGGTGTTATTCGTTGAGAAGTGACAATAGTCTCATCGTCTTCATATAGAAGTTGCTGTTTAAAATAGTTGACTCTATCTGGTAGTCTTTTATATGTTAGTGTAATCGTTTCCATCAATTCTGTTTCGTCAACAGTTCAGCGTCCGTTTCTGATACTGCGTTTATGAATGCTGTGATTTTTCTTGGGTCTTTTTTGCGTTTCTGAATTTCAACACCGCTTGCAACATCTACAGCATAAGGTTTGACATATCTGACTGCATGAGCGACATTTTCTGATGTCAGTCCCCCCGCAAGGATTAACCTATGTGTCTGTTCTCGTGCTTTTAATGCCAATTCTAAATCTATCATACCTGAGATTGATTTTGGTTTATCTACGAGATAGGCATTTACCTTGTAAGACATCATTTCTTGTAAATCACGGTCATTCTGCAATTCGAAAACCTTTAAGACAGGTAGCGACAGTCTGCTACAGAACTCAGGAGATTCATTCCCGTGCAATTGTAATGTACTAACTCCTGCTTGTTCAGCAGTTTTGTTTACATGTTCTATTTCAGAATTTCTGAATACGCCAACAGTTGATATAAAAGGCGGTATTACTTTTATGATTTTTGCAGCATCTGTTGGTGAGATATATCGTGGTGTATCTGAAACGAAAATGAAACCGAGTGCATCTGCCCCGGCTGCGATTGCAGTCTCTGCATCAATGAGATTTGTAATACCACAGATTTTTACACGGGTTCGCATTGTCAAACCTTATTGAAATTAGACGTCATCAATTTTTTCACGGAAAGCCTTTATGTGTGCTGGTGAAGTGCCACAACATCCTCCGATGAAATATGCCCCTGCTTCTAATAGGTTCGGTATAAGGTTTGCCATTTCCTCAGGAGTTTGTGTATAAACAGTTTTGTAATTCTCGTCAAGTTTAGGCATTCCAGCATTTGGATATGCCATCATCCTTTTGTTTTCAATACCTCTGTCTGACAACGCGCACTGTAATTGCTTAGTACCAACTATAGCGTAAGGCATTCCTGTATGTTCTGTCTGTTTTGATTCTGCTCCACAATTTAGTCCGAGAATGTCAACACTATCTATGAGTGAGTCTCCATTGGAAAACTCACCACTGTCAAGGATGTCAAGTAAATCCGAAGCGGAATGCCCCCAGTCTGTTTTATACACTTCTTTACCAGTTCGTCTTTCTTTCGTCCATTTGTATGTCATATTGACAGCGATAGGCAATCCTGTATTGCTTGCTATATCAACAGCGATTGCGGCTTCTTTTGCAGAGAACATGGTTTCAATACAGAGGAAATCAACGCCTTCATCTGCAAGTGTACTGATGACGAGTTTGTGTGCTTCTATTACATCCGCATTTGGAATTCCGAATGTTGTGTCTCCGCTATCGGCTTCAATTGCGCCTGGAGATGGTCCAACAGAACCCGCTATGTAAACATCTTTCCCACTTGCTGCGACAGCTTTCTTAGCATGCGCCACAGCTAATCTTGTTAGACGTTGAGAATCGTCTTTGTCCAGTCCCGCCATATCAAGATGAAGTGGAGATGCGACAAATGTATTAGTCCCAATTGCTTCTGCACCTACGCTTATATAATCTGTATGAACACCAACAACATCGTTAGCGTGTGCCTGATTAGCAATAGCACTGTTAGCAAGCTGGATATCACGTGCAAACAGCTGCGAACCAAAACCACCATCAAATACAATTGGCGTGTCTATTTTTAATCGTTCTCGAAATTCTATCACTTATATTTCTATCCTTTGTCTACCGAGTCAAAATCAGAAAGCATTGGCTTAAATTGACATCCCTCAACAAACACATCAAAGAAATCAGTTGTCGTTTCAAGTTCAATGTGTTCTATCTTCTTCACAAATTCTTCAATCTCAGTGCGTTTTTCTCTTGATAAAAGTACTGTTTTAGCACCACTTAAGGCTGCGTTGCCAATCTTAACAATCCTATCCTCTGGCACAGGTGCAAGAAATCCGATGTCAATGGCATCTTTCAGGTTAACATAGTTTGCGAAACCGCCAGCTAAATAGAGCCTGCTAATATGTTCGGGGGCACAACCGAAATGCCGTAAGACGATGTATTGACCACAGTAATTTGCGGCTTTTGCTTGTGCTAAGTTGCTTGCGTCATCACGGGAGAATGTAATTCCGTGTTCTGGTAAGAGTTGCATCACTCGCTGTTTTCTGTCGGCGAAAACACCTTTTGGATTCATTTGATCATGATGGAGGAGTTCAGCAAGTAGAGATATGAGTCCAGACCCACATAATCCCTCTGGCTTTTTTCCTTCAATCGTTTCGTAGTGAATTTCTCCATCTAACCATTTCACGGATTCTATTGCCCCGGGATATGCAGGCATTCCATATTCAATACCACGACCTTCAAATGCTGGACCAGCTGGACAGGATGCAGCAACCATTCGCTGGGAATTCCCTACAACGACTTCCGTATTAGTACCGACATCTACCAACATGACGGTCTCGTCTGTTGATTGCATATCAATCGCAACCAAATCTGCTGCAACATCTGCACCGATATGACTTGCTATTAGTGGTAAGCTATATACCATCGCTTTCGGATTAGAACGGATACCGATTCTGCGTGATTTTTCCGTTAGAGAAGTTGTTGATCTAATACCGTCCCGATACTCATGCTCTATGACAGATTTATAGGGTTTTTGACCAATGCTTTGGACATCTTGTCTGAATAAAATATCACGCATCGTTGTGTTCCCAGCAACAACGATTTCATAGATTTCCTGACGGACGAAGTCATGCCTTTCACACATTTCCATGATCTGATTATTCAAAGCGGCGATAAGAGATTTCCATAACTCTCCTGAATATTCACCCTCATAAGAAATCCGGTGCATGATGTCACTTCCACCGAAACGTTGCGGATTCTCGAAAGAACTCTCAGAGACAGTCTGACCATTCTCTAAATCGACCAGATTTGCAACAACCGTAGTTGTGCCGAGATCTATAGCTAAACCGTAGATGTGTCCACGAAATCGATCAATAGGTTCATTGTCGTAATAGACAATACCATCGCTGTGTGTGACTATAGGATTTAGTGCAAATGAAGTATCTTTACCTGAAATTAGGTCGTCTGTATAACTGTGCGTAAGAATTCTTGGGGTACGTCGGAGAGGTACAAATTCTATGTGCTCATTTACGTTAACAACTAAAGATTGACAAGCAAGTCGATAGTTGTCTTTGAGGAAGGCTTCTGCTTCGTTTGGGGGTCGAAGGTTTTCCATGCCTTGTTTGATTTCTACGATACACTCATGGCATTGTCCAGTGCGAAAACAGGAGGTTGGAACTTGAACATCTAAATCATCAGCATAGTCAAAAACTGTTTTGCCTGGAGAAAGTTGATGTACATTGCCATCACACGAAATAGTGCCCTTTGTGGTATTCTGAGAAGATATTGGTGTATCAGATTCTTCAGTTTCCCAAGCACTACGATAATCTAATTTGTCATCTCCGACACAGAGTAGACCTGTGCCTTCATCTATTTTTCGTTGATTTCTACATCCAAATTTTGCGGTGCACTGGTCAAATCTATTCTTGTAAGGACATCGGTATGTCGCCTGTTCATCTGCATGGACGACGAGTTCTTCAAATATTTCTGTTATTTTGTTGAGGCGTTTTTCGTATTCTGCCTTATCTATTTTTTTCATCTAAATTTACTGTTTGGTTTACTACCATTCTTCGTCGACATTCTCAACAAACTGCTTTGCCAGATCGACACAAGCGAGAGCATCTTTTCCGTAACCATCAGCCCCCATATCGTCAGCGAATGTCTGAGTGACTGGTGCACCGCCAACCATAATCTTTACTTCTTCACGTAGGTCTTCATCAATGAATGCGTCTATAGTCTTTCCCATATTTGGCATTGTCGTAGTTAATAAAGCAGACATGCCAAGGATTGGTGCTTCGTATTCTTCCACAGCATCCATGAATTCGTCTTCAGAGGTATCCACTCCCAGATCGTGGACAACAAAACCTGCACCACGTAACATCATGATGCACAAGTTTTTGCCGATGTCATGTAGGTCACCTTTTACTGTCCCCATAATGACCGTACCGATAGGTTCAATACCGGAATCGGATAGGATCGGTTCTATATGTGCCATCCCTGCTTTCATCGCGCGTGCACATGCGAGTACTTCTGGCACAAAGATGAAGTTCTCACGAAACTTGATACCGACAATCCCCATTCCTAAAATTAGACCGTCGTCCATTATCTCAAGAGCTTCTATGCCGTCAACAAGTGCTTCTTCTGTCAACTCATCAACAGTATGGTGGTCGCCATCTATGAGTGCAGCAGCGATATCCTGCATACCGGGAGTTGTTTGTGAGAACATATCAATAAAACGTTCTATTTCGTCTGGTCGTTCAAGATATTCTTCAATTTCTTCGCGGATGAGTTCGTTTACGATATCATTAATTGATGCCACAGGTTCTGCATTCCTCCTTGAAGATATAGAATATCACAACAAGAGGAAAATGGCAAGTTTTATGATGTTGGACTCGGGTTTATTTTTCAAGACATTTTAGAAACTCCAACCTTCCCGCTCCATGAATCCTTGAAGGTTTGTGCAATCAATGTTGAAGTATTCACATACATTCGGTATATTTGGTGCATTCGGTTTTTTCGTTTCTTCAGTAACAACGCACCCGTTATGTAATTTAGCTGCAGCAATAATTAAGGGATCAGCACAAGGTTTTCCTTCAAGAAGGTGTTCATGTCTAAGCATATCATTGAAATTCTTTGTTGCTAAAATTTGATTAACAAAATTGCTTTCATCAACACTCGGTACTCTAAAGATACTTTTATGCTCTTCTACCCAATTGGTTATATGAGGATGTCGTGTATAGAATTCTAATTCTCTGTAGACTTCTCTTACAGAATAGATGTTTTTATCAGATTCAACAGCATGATTGAATTTATTCCAAAAAGATGGAAATTGGTTTGGGTAGTAACTTCCGAGTTCCCTAAAACTACTAGAGTCAAGCAAATAAATCAATTTTGAGTTGCCTTTTGATACAAACGGTCTTCTAATATTCCCAAATTTTTAACTTTGACATTTAAATGATCTGCAAGTTTCTCAATTGAACATAATTCTTGATGGAATTTCTCAAACGCGAGATTGGCATATTTGACACCTAAATATGTTAGATGCGTGTTATAATAGTCTCCTCCACCAGATTTTATCGTATTCCTCTCATTTCGTTTTTGGTTTACGTACTGACTTGACCAAAATTTGACTTTTTGACTATATATTTCTTGAGGGAGAATACCAAAATCTATTAGTTTCAATAGAATCACAGTATTGCTAACTTTATAGAATTTTGCTAACTCTTGAATTTCCATATCGTCGTATTCAGAAAAGTTAAGGCGTTTTTCAAAATCCTTAGAAGGAACTAAAAATTCACTTGCAAATTGATTACAAAATCTCTCTAAATCCTCTGATTTTGTTTTAATCGAACCTGTGATGTTAGGAGTGATGCCACTCTTGCCTACTAAAATATGTCCCAATTCGTGGAATAACGAGAAAATCTGCCTGACGGATGGTCTACTATTATTTAGATAAATCACAGGAAATTCTTTATGCAATAGACAAAATCCATCTACTAAATCATCTTTAAAAGCATCTTTAAATACAAATATACCATTTTCTTGGATGTGATAACGCCAATTCTCAAGTGCTGTTTTCTCATTCTCCCAATTTGATTGCATTTCAACACAAATATTTAGGTGGCTTCGACTCTTTTCTGCTAACGCAAAAGCACTCTGTTTATTTAAAGGATTGTCAGATGCAAAATGCTGAAGATCGCGAAAAATTATGTTTTCTGAGGGGTTTTTTCCATTATTCAATTCCATTAACGAAAATTGTCGTGAATAACCCTGACGAAATAAAAAGAGTGATCTTGGTTTCAACTTCTTTACATCAGTACTTCTCAATTCAACACTCTCTTCAAAAGTTGGTTCTTTTGGTCGCTCTGGCAGGAAGAACATAGCAACAGGACGCTTGTATCTATCTGCTAACGATTCCAATTGAACATAAGTCAAGGCGCGTTCCCCAGACTCACATTCTTTGATAAATGATTCATCCTTGTTCAGTGTCTTGGCAGCATCTTCCAAAGAGTAACCAGAACGTCCCCGTGCCCATTTAAGGATATCGGGATTGATCCCACTAATATATTCAGTCATTATGATCACCTATAGATGAAATTCGTACCGTTATTCTGTCAACATCATTGAAAAATCTTCTTAATTTTTTAATCTTCTAAAGTCATCCCCAGTTTGTGATATGATTCAGCAGTTGGGAAAATCTTACCGGGATTGCAAAGTCCAGTCGGGTTGAAGACTTCTTTAACATCTTTCATTATTTGTAAGTCAGTCTTGCTGAAAATTAACGGCATGTAATCCATCTTTTCAACACCAATACCGTGCTCGCCTGTTATTGTGCCTCCGACTTCTGCACATACGGTGAGTATCTCTTTGTTGACATGTTCTACTCTTTCACATTGATCAGCGTCGCGTTCATCAAAGAGAACGATTGGATGAATATTGCCATCACCTGCATGGAATACGTTTGCAATAGCAATTTGATACTTTTCAGAAATCTCGGAAATTCTACGTAACACCTTTGGTAAAGTTGTGCGTGGCACAACCCCATCTTGTGTGATGTAGTTGGGAGCAAGGCGTCCGAATGATCCGAACGCACTCTTTCGTGCCTTCCAGAGTTCTTGTCTCTCTTCATCATCTTTGGCGTAATTTACTTCACGGGCATTATGTTGTTTGAAAATTTCCAAAATGCGATCAGTCTGATTCTGCATGCCTGCTTTGATACCATCAAGTTCTACAATTAGGATTGCTTCTGCATCGAGTGGAAAACCGAACTGGAAGGCGTCCTCTAATGCTTGTATGACAAGTGTGTCCATCATTTCGAGTGCAGCAGGAATGATTCCTGCACCGATAATAGTTGTGACGGCATTTGACGCATCATCCATTTTGTCAAAAACTGCAAGTGCTGTCTGGTATGCTTGCGGATTCCGTGTGAGGCGGACGATGGCTTTTGTTACGATACCAAATGTTCCTTCAGAACCGATTAAAACACCGCGCAGGTCGTATCCAGGCACCTCTTCAACTTCACCACCAAATTCGATAATCTCTCCATCCGGTAGTACGACTTCCATTCCAAGTATGTGATCAGAGGTGACTCCATACTTTAAGGTATGCGGCCCTCCGGAATTTTCAGCGATGTTACCGCCTATTGTACACGCCTTTTGACTTGAAGGGTCAGGTGCATAATGGTAGCCATGCTGCTGCACCGCTTGTGAAAGTAGGAGATTGACAACACCGGGTTCTACAACCGCATATTCGTTTTCAATGTCTATTTCCAAGATACGATCCATCCGATTTAGTGCAATGATAATCCCACCTTGCACAGAAAGCATCCCGCCACTTAGACCTGTTCCACCGCCGCGTGCAATGAATGGTGTATTGTATTTGTTTGCTAATTTGACAATATCTGATACCTGTTGCGTTGTATCTGCAAAGACAACGACGTCAGGCATTGCTTTGAAGGACGGTGCTGCATCACATTCATATACTGAAAGCGCAGTTTGGTCTGTGAGTACATTTCTTTTGCCGAGTAATTCAATCAGTTCAGCAATTAGTTGATCATTTTTTTCCATGTTAGCATTCCTCTATTCAGGCATGTTCTTGTTATTCAGATTACCATATTTTTGATAGTTTGTCCAATTAGATGAGAGTTGGTTGTATTAATATTTTGGCATATTGTTTCCTAAAATGCTATAATAGTGATGATATAGAATGGTTGGAAAAACATTAGTGCTTTGTCAAGTCATAAATGATTTGTATCTCGGACAGGGAAACCCCGTCCCTACGAACGGATCTACTCATCATATAAGTGTAGACAGAACATTAGAGTTTCTTTTTCTATTAAGCATAATTTCAAAGATTTTTAAAGGAGATAAAAATGCGTAATCTAATAATGGTCTTTGTATGCGGACTTTTGAGTATAATTCTCATCTCAAACGCTATTGCGGATACATGGACAGATAATTTTGATGGTAATAAACTTGAGGATGTATGGAAATTCCGTGATCATAATAACAAACAAACAGAATATGAGGTAAAGGACGGTTTCTTACGTATTACGAATCCTGGTGATTGGGGTCATACAACAGCAGATAAACCTATGATTGAAAGAGACATCCCCCAAAGTGCTTCAGAAGATATAACTGTAAGTGGTATTTTTTCATCTGATCCGGACAAGCCTGCGGATGCATGGATCGGCATATTTATCTATAGTGATGACGATCTGAATTATGCGTGCTTGTTATTCGGTGGGGAGTCAAATCAACCACAAAAAGCGCTTATAGGAAGTATGATCAAATCAGCTTGGAATGATCATGGTCATCCCCAAATGGGGTTTGATGTTCCATTTCACCTTAAACTCGTTAAGGAAGGAGATACATTTTCAGGTTACTTCCGTAAGGATGAGAAAGATGATTGGACTCTTGCACAAAATAAAACTTGGAACCACAACTTTGATGTAAAGCAAGTTGGTATCGGTTTCATGAATAATTGGGGTGGTCAAACAGTTACATTTATGATTGACCAACTATCAATAGAGGGTGAAGGAATAGAACCGTTTTCTGTTGAACCCAAAGGTAAATTAGCAACAACTTGGGGAGACCTTAAAGCAAACTAATACCAGATTAACGGAATTTGTCTTATTTTCGAACGGTAGGTACGGTTTCCTAACCGCACCGAAAGGAGAAAGTACGCCTTTATGTCCATACCTAAAATATCTGTGAACAACCCAGTATTAGCGAACATGTTGATGATTTTGATCATTATATTTGGGTTGTATGCATGGATAAACCTCCCACGTGAACTTACCCCAGAAATCTCTCTACAAAGTGCCACCATAAGCACATTATATCCTGGCGCATCTCCAGAAGAAGTAGAAAAACTTGTAACTGCTCCTATTGAGGATTCTATAGAAGAAAACGTTAATAAGATCAATTTAATGCTATCCACATCTTCGGAAGGTAGGTCGATAATTACTGTCGATTTTGATGAGATGAGCGAACGCGACTTTGATAAAGAGATGGAGAAGCTTAAGACTGCTGTAGAACAGATAAATGACTTACCAGAGGAAATTTTGGATGAACCAGTCGTTACGGAGCTTGATGTTGCATCAGGGTTTCCAATGTTAACGATAGCCGTCGGTGGTAGCATTTCTGAAGATCAGATGCGTGAAATCTCGGAGAATCTGAAGGATGAGATTTTAGAGATAGAAAACATAGCTTCAGTTCAGATTGCCGGACTTCGTGAAAGAGAAATATGGGTTGAAGTTGATCCTGATAAACTGAAAGCCTACAATATCCCAATTGCTGCCATTTCAACGGCGTTGCAAGTTGGTAACATAAACTTGCCTGCCGGGACAATGGAAATTGCTAACACGGAGTTTATGGTAAGGACGATGGGTGAATTTCCTGATCCTGTTCATATCGGTGAGACAATTATCAACGTGCAACCATCTGGTACACCTTTGAGATTAAGTGACATCGCTACAGTCAATGACACTTATGAAAAACCGAGAACACTGTCGCGTATTGATGGAGAATCCTCCATTAGCTTAAGTGTCCAGAAAAAGAGAGAGGGGAACACTATTTCTCTGGTAGCACAACTTCGGGATTTGGTTAGGGAATGGCGAAAGGATCTTCCCGAAGGTGCTGTGCTGACTCCTGTTAACGATTATTCAGTCATCTTAAAGGAACGGCTCGGAATTCTTGAGACCAATGCTGTATTCGGATTAATACTTGTCATTTTGATGCTATTCCTTTTCATCGGTTGGAGAAATGCACTGTTTGCTGCCCTCGGTATACCGGTAGCGTTCATGGCGACTTTCTGGTTCATGTCAATAGCTGGCTACACGTTGAGTGGCGTAGCACTGTTCGGACTTATTTTGGTAGTGGGAATTGTTGTAGACGATGCAATTGTTGTGATAGAGAATACTTATCGGCATATTGAGGCAGGAGAATCACCGAAAGTCGCTGCTATCCGAGGCGCGGAAGAGGTGGGCTGGCCTGTTTTTGCAGCAAGTTTGACAACTATTGGTGCTTTTGGTCCCTTGATGTTTATGTCAGGTGTTTCTGGACAGTTTATGCGTATCGTGCCAATAATGGCTATCATTGTCTTGGTAGCTTCTCTCTTTGAAGTCTTTGTTATTTTACCTGCACATGTGTCTGAATGGGGAAAAGCCAAAACTCGAACAGGACTCAGTCGACTTGAAAACCTACGAGCTCGATCTCGCGGTGCATTCACAGCAAGTATCCGGGTCACCGGTTTTTTTGCCTGGTTTACGATGATCTTTGACCTTATCCGGAACAGATATGTTAGGATCCTTAAAATTACGCTTCGTAATCGGTATGTCTTTGTAGGGAGTGTCCTTTTACTCGGTCTGTTTGCCTGTGTGGGTGCTTTTTTAGTGCTTGACAAGGAGCTTTTTCCAGGTGAAGATTTTCCACAATTCTACGTAAAAGCGGAAATGCCTCCCTCTTACGGTATTCAGGAAACAACCGCTGTGATGGCACAACTTGAAACTGCTGCGAGCACCTTACCAAAGGATGAGGTGTCAGCTGTTGTTACCAACATCGGTTTGCATACGCCAACATCAGGGTTATTAGAAGGGATAACATACGGATCTAATTTTGGTGAACTTATCATTGAGCTTGTTCCTAAGGATCAGAGAAAACGCAATACTGATCAGATATTAACGTCCTTGCGGAAAAAAACAAATGAGATTAGTGGTATTGAGAAACTAAATTTTGTGGAGTTGCAAGGGGGACCACCGCAAGGTCAGGATGTTGAAGTTAAGATCAAAGGTTCTTATTTTTCACAACTTACAGAGATCGCAGATCAATTGAAAGCAACTTTAGGTGAAATTGATGGGGTGGAAGATATACGTGACGATTTCAGGATTGGCAAGTCTGAACTACGCATATATTTAAAGTCAGAAAAAGCAGCACAGTATCGTATGTCAACATTACAAGTAGCACAGACTGTTAGAACCGCAATTGAAGGTGCAAAAGCAACAACATATCGCGAAGCAGATGAAGCAATTGACGTGATTGTAAGATATGACGAAGACCGGTTGCAAACAATTGAAGAACTCAAAGATATGTTGATTACTTCACCTGCAGGGATTATATTTCCACTCAAAGAGGTGGCTTATATTGTTGAGGAGAAAGGATATGCCGACATACGTCGTTTTGAAGGTGAACGCGCTATCACTGTTTTGGCAGTAGTTGACAGAACTAAAACAACACCTTTTAAGGTAAACCAAGCATTGATGAGTGCTTTTGCCGATGTTGAATCATTATATCCCGGATATAGACTTGATTTTCGCGGCGTTTTTGATGAAATAAGAGAATCGTTCGCTGAGTTATGGAAACTATTTATCGTTGGCATCCTTGTTATCTACATGATTTTAGGAGCGCAGTTCAAATCATTTATTCAACCCATTATTATCTTATTTGCTGTGCCATTTGGTATGATAGGTGCTATGGTAGGCCTATTAATTGCTAACGCAACATTGAGTATGATTGCTATGTTCGGTATCGTTGCACTTGCGGGAATTGTGGTGAACGATTCAATTGTTCTAATTGATTTTATCAACAAATATAGAGAACGTGGTTACAATCGATGGTATGCTATTCTGAAAGGTGGTAGTGTGCGTCTGCGCCCGATTATGTTGACCTCCATGACGACAATAATCGGTTTGATTCCAATGGCGATTGGTCTTGGTGGAAAATCTCCTATCTGGATGCCGATGGCTTATACTATCATCTTCGGACTCGCATTTGCGACTATAATGACACTGTTTGTTATGCCTGGATTGTATGCTATAACGACAGACATTCGCAGTCTATTTATGAGAGACCCAGAAGCGCGTTATCGTCCCGTTACAGATGAAGAATTGTTGGGCGCTGCAGTTCCTGCTGATGATTAAATTAAGTCGGAATACACTATAAGTTATAATAGAAACTGTCTTGAGTGTATGAATTTATTGATGCATTAGAATAGGTATTAAAATGGCTAAGTTAGAAGGTTTCAAAGTTAGAAATTTTGGAGTTCTTAAGGATGTGACGCTTGGTCGCCTTTGGGATAAGCGAAAGGAAGAGGCACTTACTCCGATAACAGCAATAATTGGGAAAAATGGAGTCGGAAAGAGCGCATTATTTGATGCCTTCGGTTTCCTATCCGATGCTCTTAATTTTAATGATGTTGAAGAGGCATGTAATGCTCGTGGACGCGGTGGCTTTGATAGAATTCGAACACAAGGATCAACAGAGCCTATTGAGTTTGATGTCTATTACCGTGAACACGGTAATGCTCGACCTATAACCTACCAGATTGCTATTACTACTGACGAATTTGGTGTTCCTTATGTACTCAGAGAACGTTTTCGACAAAGACGTAAAGGACAAAGTCGAGGGTGGCCTTACTCTTTCCTAATTCTTAATCAGGGTAGCGGTGTAGTATGGAGAGGGATTCATGAAGGAATAATCGTTGTTGAAGATCTTGAAAATTTCGATCTTTACCAATCAATTTTAGATGGTCCTGAAACTACTGAAACTACTGATACCGAAGAAATCGAAATGGATGATCATCGGAACCTTGGTATCGCCACACTTGGTGCATTGAAGCAACATCCGAGAATTTCTGCTTTTCGTAGGTTTATTGAAGGTTGGTATCTCAGCTACTTTACGCCAGATGCAGCTCGCAGTCTTCCACTTGCGGGTCCTCAAAAACAGCTTAATATCCATGGGGACAATCTTGGAAACGTTGTACAATTCATGAGACGTGAACACCGACAAAGATTTGATTCAATCCTAAAAAGAATCGGAGAAAAAATACCTGGGATAGACCAAATTGATACAGAGGAAACCAATGATGGTAGATTGTTACTAAAATTTAACGATAAAGGTTTTCAAGATCCTTTTTATGCACAACAGATGTCAGACGGAACGCTCAAATTGTTCGCTTATCTACTCATGCTTGAAAATCCAACCCCTCCTCCTTTTCTCTGTATTGAGGAACCGGAAAACGGGTTATATCATAAATTATTAGAGATTCTTGTGACAGAATTCCGTAAGCATGCGACAGGATTCAAAGGCGGGTCACAGGTCTTTGTTACAACCCATCAGCCCTACTTAGTTGATGCGTTAGATCCTAAGGAGGTATGGATTTTAGAAAAAGGTGAAGATGGTTTTTCCACAATTCGACGAGCAAGTGAAGATCCTCTGGTTAACAACCTTGTTGAAGAAGGACTACCCTTAGGTGGACTCTGGTATAGTGATTATCTGGATCCGAGGTGAATAGTGCACTTTGAAATACTTATTGAAGACCTGTCGGGTAAGACTACTCTGGAAATTTTAATGCCTAAGGTTGTTGGAGAAGATCACACGTATAGAATAATTAGTTACCGTGGAATTGGTCATATACCTGAAAATCTCATAAGTCGTACCGACGCGCGTTCTCGCATTTTACTTGATCGTTTACCCAACATGCTCAGAGGATATGGAAAGACATATTGCAATAATCCAGCTAAAGACTCTACCGCACTTATTGTAGTTTGTGATTTAGATAAAAAATGTCTGAAGAAGTTTCGAAAAGAACTTCTTGATATGCTGAATGCATGTAATACTGATATCGAAACTCGGTTTTGTATTGCTGTAGAGGAGGGTGAAGCATGGTTTCTTGGCGATCTACCAGCTATCAAGGAAGCTTACCCAAAAGCAAAAAACAGTGTACTTAACCGGTACAAAAACGACTCAATATGTAATACTTGGGAATTTCTTGCCGATGCGATATTTGTCGGCGGTTCAAGCAAATTGATAAAAATGGGTTGGCAAGCAGTTGGAAAGGAAAAATCTGTTTGGGCAGAAAGAATTACGCCAGATATGGACATAGATAATAACAAATCTCCAAGTTTCTGTTATTTTCGGGATAAGATAAGAGAACTGATGTGATTTGTCGTTATTGATGTATGTTCTTGAAAATGAAGGAGATGGAATATGAAAATTGCTTTTATTGGTGTTGGTGGTATTGCCGGTAATTACAGAGGAAGTTTGAGAAAACTAAACCGTCCCATCGCTGCTATTTGCGATATAAATGCAGACCGTGCGGCTGCGGTTGCAGCTGATGAAAACGCTTCATCCTATACCGACCATAGCGAAATGCTTGATAAAGAGAAACCCGATGTGGTTTTTACCTGTATCCCTCCCGGTGCACATACAACACAAGTGACAGATTCGACGCAATCGGGTGCAGCAGTTTTTGTTGCAAAACCTGTTGCACAGGATTTGGAAACAGCAAAAAATGCATCTGATGCGATTGCAGATTCTGGTGTCATAAACCAAGTCGGTTATATGGCGCGGTATAGTGACATCACAGATAAAACCACGGAATTAATCGGTAACAGGAAACTCTCTATGGGTATTGGACGGTTCCTTGCAAGAATGGGAGCAAGCCATCCGTGGTGGGGTAAATTCGAAGTGTCACGCGGACAGATGGTAGAGCAGACAACCCATGTGTTTGACCTAATTCGCTTTTTTCTCGGTGATGTTGAGTCCGTTCAGGCATTTGGCATCAAAAACGTATCAGAGGATATAGCTGATTTTGAGGAATGCACCGTATGTAATCTGAAGTTTGAAAATGGGGCAGTAGGAAGCATTACGAGTACTTGCGTTGCGCGTGCACACGAAAACTTCGCTACTGAATTGATAGGGGATGATGTCTATCTTAAACTCACACACGATCACGGTTTACGTGGACAGATCGGTGGTGAAGGGATTGAATATAACGGTTCAGAAGCAGGTTACTTCCGTCAGGTTGAACAGTTTGTCAAAGCAGTGGAAGCAAATGATCAAAATATAGTACGCTCCTCTTACGCAGATGCTGTCAAGACACTTGCGGTTACATTGGCAGCGAACCGCTCTATAGAATCGGGACAAGTAGAACGGATTATTGTATAGGTCTCAGAGTCAATAGGATTCTGTGTTTTCCATCTTGCCAAAAGATATGCAAAACGTGTTGGTAGACTGAAACGAAGTGGTTAATCATATTTATGTACTATTGTATAGTCCAGACTAAATCTGTAGATCGGGTAGAGGAACGAAACCCATAGGTGTAAACTTAAGAAAACTTAGAAGCTCTTATGAATCACTCTGAATCCCTATGGTTATTGGGATTGTCTTCTCTTCAGTCCCGTAGGGACGATATGTTTATAGAAAAATGTGTACCCCACCTCTCTTCAGTCCCGCCAAATGCCAAACGCGCATTTGGCGTTGATTTGGTAGGGACGATATGTTTATATCAGGATGAGCTACTACACATATCGTCCCTACGGGACTAAAGAGTGGTTGTATAACGTTTAACTATAAACATAGCGTCCCTACGGGACTGAAGAGGGTTTCTGACATCGAAAATTCCTTAAGTTTACACTTATAGGTTTCGCTTCGCTCTACCCGACCTACAATGTATGAGTAGACGCTTCACTATGGAGGTATAAAATGATAAGGTTTAGCAAAAGTTTAACATTCTTATGTACGATTATCATAGTTGTTCTAAGTTTTACTTATATTGATTCTACTTGTGCACAAGAAACAGAGATTACAGAGCAACAAGATAAATTAGATGAGTCCATTATGGGTACTGCCCTTGATCTTGATGGTGAATCAAGTTACGTGGAAATAAAAGACAGCGATGTATTGAATACGCTCAACAAGCAACTGACGGTGTCCGTATGGGTTAAAACAAACACCTATCCAGACAGATATTCATCAATTCTATATAAAGGGGATCCGCGAACACCTGACATTACCAACCGCAGTTTCGTACTTTTTCTTCGTGAAGATGGAGCTGTTCAGTTTTCTTCATCTCCGAAGGGTATGAGCGAAGAATATGTCTTCTCAATGCCTGGTTCAATTACACGCAATAAATGGCATCATATCGCAGGTGTCATCGATTCAGAAAGTAATCAGATTAGGATATTTATAGACGGGAAGTTGTCAACTTGGGCAGGTTATCCGGGTGTAAATGGTCTATATGAGAGTTTCCTTCCACTCAGAATAGGGAAATCACATGAAGATGAGAGACCAACACATTCCCCTTTTGTCGGACAAATTGATGACGTGAGTATTTGGAACATCGCTTTGACTGACAAACAAATACCAGACTATATGAACAAACAATTGACCGGTACAGAGGAAGGATTAGTTGCTTACTGGAATTTTGATAATTCTTTGCATGGAGTCGTTTCTGATCTTTCACCCAACAAGAACCACGGTCGGTTGATGGGTAATGCAAATCTTACTGATTATATACGTCATGTTTCTTTACTGGACACTGTGCAACTGGATACAGTTGCCGAAATCTTAAAGAAGAGAATCAAAGAGGGGGTAGACAATTTAGGTCCCTATCAATCTCTTGCTGAAATATATATCAAAAAGAATCGGCATACTGATGCTGAGAAGGTTTATCTAAGTGCATTGGATGTTAAACTCACACAATATGAGTACTATAATGTTATAGAAGCTCTCATGAAACTATATAATCTCAGAGATGCAAACGATGAGTTTATAAAACTGCTTGAAGAACTGAAACCAAAAATGGAAGACAGCGCAATACTCCACGAGTTGTTAGGTGATGCTTACATGGATGCAGGTGAGGAAGAAAAGGCTCAACTTGCATATAGGGAATGGCTAAAGATACAGACAAGAACTATTGATCAATTGGATGTATTTGAAGAATATAATAATCTTGCTAATGAACTCTTAGACAAGAATCTGTTTCCTGAAGATGCTCTGGATTTGGTGTTGGATGATACAGAATTTTCGTCATCCTCACACTATATGATGACCCTCGGATATGCATTGCTTCTTAATGAACTGTATGATGAGGCATACCAACTCATTGAAGCGAATATGAACTCTATGCTGATGCCGTTTATGGAGCGTAGGTGGTTCCTACGTATCATCAAAGCAGGAAGATATGTCAAAGACAAAGTTGGCTACATTAAGGTATTGGAACGTTTAGCAGACGCGATGCCTCCAGATTCACCTAATTACTTCAATTCAGTGTTTGCGTTGGCACAATTTTACAAGGAAAATGACCTTAGCGAAAAGGCAGATAAGCTTATCCAAAAAACAGGATTTGTTTCAGAGGATGCATGGATGGTTTTGACTCCATTTGATAACAGACAGGGTTTTGGATATAATACCAAGTATATTTTTGAAAACCTGCTAAAGATTGATACCAAAGCAAGATATGATGGGAAATATGGAAAGATAAGTTGGAAAAAACTTGAGGATGAAGTCTTGAACGGATACATCCATCTTGGCCACGGCGAAGATTGGGCTGCAGGTTATGCTTATGCAGTGGTTGTTTCTCCTGACAACCGTGAAGTTGTTTTTCGTTTTGATTCCGACGACCAAGGTAAAGTATGGTTAAACGGCAGGTCAATTTTTGAACATACAAAGACTTTTACCGCACAAATTGACAATTTCGAATTCCATGCAAGTTTAAAAAAGGGTAGAAACATCATACTTGTCAAGGTTTGTGAAGAGACAGGTGGCTGGGGTTTTTATCTACGGATTACGGATTTGAATGGTAATCCTTATGATGATTTGAAGATTAATACTGCTGGGAAATAACCGAAATAGGGTCTTTGTCTGAGCCAGTATATCCTGGTTCAGACAAACGACAACGCAATGCAACGTCTATCTATTATTCTCACAATTCTAATTACAATTATTGGATGTTCATCATCTGAAACGCTGGATTTTCCTGACAAGAACTTAGCGAGTGCAATTCGTGAAGCACTTGAATTACGTCCTGATGCACCGATCCCATTAAAGAAACTGCAAGAATTGAAAAACCTTTATGCGTTTAATGCCGAAATAAGTGACTTAACGGGTTTAGAACATGCTATAAACCTTACCAATTTAGCATTGGTAGAAAACCAGATTAAGGACCTTTCACCACTTGCAGGATTGACACAATTATTAAGTTTAAACCTCAAAAAGAACAGCATCACAGACATTAAACCATTGTCGCAGTTAATTAACCTGAAAAGGCTAATTCTTAGTAATAATAAAATCTCTGACATAACATCACTTTCTCAATTAAAAGTACTGTATTTTTTGTCTCTTGATGAAAACAGTATCAGTGACATTTCGGTACTTTCAAAATTATCAAGACTACAATACTTATCAATAAGTCATAACAATATCACCGATATTTCATCACTTGCTCAATTACGACTCCTGTTGGGTTTACAGATTGAACACAATAGTGTTACAGATATCTCACCCCTATATTGGTCATCTAAACTCTTTGACTTAAGACTTGCCCATAATCGTATTGGCGATATCAGTCCATTAGAACACCTTAGTGCATTAGAAGGCCTTCACATCAAAGAGAATCCGATAGAGGATCACTCACCCATTAAAACGCTTTTGTTAGCGCAACCTGATTTGGCATTGGATATTGAAAGTCCTACTCAATTTTATCAAGATGAATCTCGCATCGGTTTACCGTCAGATGCAAAATCTCGTCTTGGTAGGGGTGTTATCATGGTAATGCAATATTCACCAGACGGTTCCAAACTTGCTGTGGGGAGTAGTATCGGGGCCTGGGTGTACGATGTGAACAACGGTCTCGGTGTACCCATGCAAGTAAGAATAGCAAAAGAGATCACAGCGTTAGCATTTACGTCTGATGGAAAAACGCTTGCAACCAGTGGATATAATACACCGATAGAACTGTGGAATACTGAAACAGGTAAACAAATCTCAATTTATCATCGAACAGCGGAGGGGTTGGTCGCGGGACAGATTCCAAGACTTGTCTATCAGCCAGGATCGCAGTTAGCATTTTCTCAAGATGGCAAAACACTGTTAGGTCTCAGAACTGACAGTTTTATTGGCGTCATTACGCTTTGGGATGTCCCTACTGCGAGTCTGCATGCACTAAACTACGGAATTGAACGCGATGGAAAAGGAACTCTAAGCTATGACCAAAATACTATTGCTGTTGGTCTTCCAAATGGGAAAATCAGTCTATGGGATCTCAAGATAGAAGATCGGATACCGATGCTCAACAGAGAGGAACTCCTTAAGGGACATCATCGACTTATCTTGCGTGAATCCATCTCTAACTTGTTCAAGAAGAAGATGTTTCATAAAAGGACTGATCAGTCTTTCAGATCAATAGCAATATCTCCTGACAGTAAGACCCTTGTGAGTGCTGGAACTGATAATTCTATCAGAATTTTGGACTTGACTAAAGGTTCAGATCATGTTATTTATGAGGACCTAAAATATTGGATATCTACTATGGCTTTTTCGAATGACGGTAACACTGTTGCGATAGGTATGGGGAAAACCGTCAGACTTTGGGATATGCCATCTAACAGAGAACGTGCTTCGCTTGAAGGACATACAAGTGGAGTTCAATCAGTAGTCTACTCTCCGGATGGAGAAACGCTTGCGAGTGGAAGCAATGATGGAACTATCCGATTTTGGAATGCTAACAGTGGCAAAGAGTTGGGGGTAATTGATGGGGGTTACACCTATAGTGTTGAAAGAGTTCAGTTTTCAAATGACAATACAATTCTCGTCAGTTCTTCAGTCGAGAGTAACAAAGGATGGGATAAAGGATGGGATGTTAATACAGGAGCTGAGTTGCAATATGAATCAATACAACATGTTAAAACTTCACGTGAAAAGTTCTCTCATGAAGTTTTAGACAAATTACCACCTAAAATGGAGCGGTCAATCGGCTACGAGAGTGTCCAAATGTTCTCTCCTAATGGGAGAATGTATCTTACCGTCGGTTATCGCAGCAATCAGATAAAAATATGGGACATTTTCAATACAGGAGATGTAGCATTAACTCTTGTTTATGGTCATACAGGAACGATAAAAACATTGGCATTTTCGCACGATGGAAAGACCCTCGCAAGTGCTGGAGAGGATGGAACCATATTGCTCTGGGATTGGGACAAAATCGCTGCAAATGCAAAATCAGATAGATAGACATAACGTGAGTTTGATAATAGGTATATGAACTTCATTTTGCTCAAAATATTTCTTTCAAAGACCCGGTAGGTGCGGTTTCCTAACCGCACCGAATACAAAAATCAGATTTATCAAACTCACGTTAGACATAAGTCATGCCTGTTTAGTGTTGGAAAACAAAGAAGGTAATAGAATGAAACATTTATGCTTCCTTTTTGCTTTTCTCGTCATATTCCTTAGTTGTTCACAGACAGCAGAACAACCCCCAAAGGAGTCTTCAACTTCTGTTACAATCCCTGATGAAAATTTAGCTGCAGCAATTAGAGGAACATTAAAATTAGAACCAAGAGAACGCATAACGCAGCAGAAACTAAATGAACTTACGACCTTGTCTGCATATAAGAGAAACATTGCAGACTTAACAGGATTAGAAAAAGCGAATAATCTTAACACTTTGGAATTCTTTGAAAATCGAATTAGTGACATCTCACCATTAACAGCGTTAACGAACCTAAAGCATCTAAATTTGCAGGGAAATCATATTAGTGATCTGACGCAAGTCGGGAAAATAGGGCAGCTTTCAAAATTGTCCATTCTCAGAAATCCAATACAAGACCTTTCACCACTCACCCAATTGACAAATCTCACAGAATTGGTACTCGGCAACAATCAATTTACGGATATATCTCCACTTGCTGATTTAGTTCATTTGACAACGTTATATCTTGGCTCGGATCAAATTAGAGATATTGCACCATTAACACATTTGAAACAACTAACAAAACTATCTCTCTACAACACCCCAATTAGTGACATAACATTATTGAGGGAATTAAAGCAGCTAAAAAAACTGCATCTTCCTGACAATCAGATAAGCGATCTCTCACCCCTCACTGAAATGAGAGAACTGACTACATTAGTACTTGGTGGAAACCAGATTCGTGACATTTCCCAACTATCCGGATTATTTCAGTTAAAAGAATTATCCCTTGGACGAAATCAAATTAGCGACATCACTCCCCTCACGGAACTAATACATCTCGAAAAATTAGTCCTATACGGAAATAAGATAACCGATATTACACCACTAACAAAACTGACGCAATTGAAAGAATTGCGCTTGATGGGGAATCAGATCACAGATATTTCACCACTTGCTGCGCTTACTGAACTCACATATTTAGGGCTTGAATATAATACCATTCAGGACATTAAACCGATTGAAAACCTTAAGAATCTAAAGAAATTGTATCTTAAACAGAATCCCGTAGAAGATGTTTCTCCTATCTACACACTCTATAAGAATAATAAGGATTTAAATACTGGAGATCCACCATATCCCCCGTTAATTGGAATATATGATAAACAGAATGGACTACCAGATTGTGCAATTGCTCGGTTGGGTAAAGGGGGAATCAACGTAATCCGTTTTGCACCAGATGGAAATACGCTTGTAGTTGGAACTGATATCGGTTTATGGATTTACGATGTAAATACACAAAAAGTTAAGCCGTTATCAAGGAGAACTATAGGACAAGTTAATGCTGTCACTTTTTCACCAGATGGAAATACGCTTGCATGTGGGGGTAACGCAAATCCAGTTATACAATTATGGGATGTTCACAATGGTAAGGAATTGGCAACACTTTCTTTACCAAGTTCCCAAACAATTAATTTAAAACCTTTCAAATCTACAAAAGCATTAACTTTTTCAAGGGGTGGCACAACACTTGTCAGTATAGCTGAATATGGATATGTAACAAATTGGGATGTTGCAACGGGTAGGATCATTGAAGAATTTCAGACAGATTATGACACTTGGTCAACCGCATTTTCACTGTCTGAACAGGGTGATGTTTTCGCACGCGGATATGGTAACGGAGAGATATGGCTTCGGGATACATTCTCTGGTGCCATTGAAGCAAAACTGCGAGGACACAAACCTTACTTTGGTGCATCAAAGAAAAACACTGGAATTCGTGCGTTGGCATTCTCAACAGATGGTAATATCCTCGCAAGTGGAAGCAACGACAAAACAGTGCGACTTTGGAATACAAAACGACGAAGTAAACGTGCAACATTGAAGGGACATACTGGATGGATAACGGCAATTGCTTTCTCAAAAATTGGGGAAACTGTTGCAAGTGGTGACACTGATAGCACTATCAGAGTATGGGATGTGAAGAAAAAGAAGGAACGTGCTGTTCTCAAAGGTCATAAAAATGCTATTGTTTCACTTGCTTTCTCAGCTGATGGAAAAACTATAGCAAGTGCAAGTGCGGATGGCACTATCCGATTCTGGACTACAGAAACCTGGGAAGAAAAAGGTATCTTTGCTAAAGGACACACAGAATCAGTAGAAGCACTTGCTTTCTCTGAAGATGACACTTTTATCTCAAGTGCTATGTTTAACAATACAGTAAACAGTTACGACGTTAAGACAGGTCATCAAATTAAAGAGTTCGGCTCAGGTATTCAACAACAGACTTATGCTGTGCAACTATCCCAAGATGCCACACTCCTGGCATGCAATGCAGTGAATGGTGCGATGGCATTCAATATGAAAGGTTGGCGTAGGGATAGAAGACATAAAGGTGTAGGAACAATCCATATATGGGATATGAAAAAAGGTGAAAAATTACCGACCCCCTTGAATGCATTTGGGAAAATGGAGTTTTCTCCTGATAATACAATGCTTGCAGCAAGCTCATCAGCAGGCATTAGTTCTTGGGTAGTTGGAAATAACAGCATTGCAAGTTCAGGAGGCAGCGAAGACTTTGGATTGTGGAATGTCGTGAATGGAGAAAAGTTACAGACTTTTGACATCAAAGGTTCTAGTTCCAGTTCACCATTGAGTTTTTCACCAGACGGTTCAATACTTGCTTCAACGACTTCTTTTGGAGGTACACATTTATGGAATGTTGAAACCAAACAGAAGTTCGATTCTGTAATTGAGGATCATGGAGATCGTCTGGTTTTTTCACCTGATAGCAAAATGCTCGCGATTAAAAATAATTGGAAGATCCATTTGTGGGAGTTTATCGCAGAAGCAGAGGTACAAAAGCAACAGACACTTGATAACGTAAAAGAAGGGTACAATATGACATTCTCACCTGATGGACAGATACTCCTTATAACAAGTAGTTCTACTGGCAGATATCATTGCAGGGATGTTGAAATACAGTTGTGGGATATTGCAGCAAATGTAAAGCTGCACTCTCTACCCGGACACACGGAACCGATTAAGACGTTAGTGTTTTCACACGATGGAAAGACGCTTGCAAGTGGATCACGTGACGGCACCGTATTGCTATGGAACTGGGATGAAATAATAAGAGACATAATGCTTGAAAACAGATGGCAAAATGATAAATGATTGAGGAAAACAGATGAAACAGATAATACGACTCTTCACTATATTATTCATCATGTTCAGTTGTTCAACCCAGGGACAAACTGTAGAACTTGTTGACTTTCCTGATGAGCAAATTGCAAAACTCATCAAGTTGAAATTGAAGCTTGAATCTGATGATCCCATTCCTATAGAAAAATTAAATCAGTTAACCGAATTAGAACTTGAATCTACACACCCAGAGAAATATGATCTAACAGGACTGGAATTTGCAACCGGATTAGAAAAACTGATAATACATAATGCACATAATATCAGTGACATTAGTCCGCTGGCAAAACTCAAAAAACTCAAAACACTAAGTATTCACGATAACAGTATTGACGACATTTCACCACTTTCCGATTTAACTCAACTACAGGAGTTGACGATCTTTGACGGTTCTGTTCGCGACATTTCGCCGCTGTCAAATCTGACACAATTGAGTAGATTACATATTGTAGGAAATCCAATCACTGATTTTTCTCCGCTTTCAGGTTTAACCGAATTGACATACTTGTCAATTCATCGTACTGGTCTGTCAGATTTATCTGTACTTTCTAAATTAGAGAAACTGACACAACTTCGGCTTGGCTATAACATTATCTCTGACATCTCTCCTCTTGAAGGATTGACACAACTAACCACCTTATCACTATACAATAATAGGATTAGTAATATTGAACCCCTCAGTAATTTGACCAACCTAACAAAGCTTCATATATATAACAATCCCGTTTCCGATATTTCCGCTCTTTCCAACTTGCAGAAACTTGAGACGTTAGAATTCCATGAACCGATAGCGGACATCTTTCCACTTTCTGCTTTGATAAATCTCAAGTCTCTTAGGTTTCTTGTGCCTCCTCCAGAGATTGAATCACTTGCTCCTTTAACAAAACTTACATCATTGGAAATCTACGATTCTAATATCAGCGATATATCACCACTTGCTGGGATGACTGAACTCAAAACATTAATACTCTATCGAAATCAGATTGAAGACATTTCACCATTAAGTAGTGCAACAAAACTTGAAAAATTGGAACTCTATAGGAATAAAGTTTCCGACATTTCTGCACTTGCACGAATGACTGGACTTACTGAATTGCGACTTGATGGCAATAAAATCGTAGATATTTCACCACTTGCCAATCTGACACGTCTCACTGTGCTTGGACTTGAGCGCAATCAAATTCGCGATATCAAACCGATAGAAGATTTAAGAAAGTTAAAGATACTCTATCTAAAACACAATCCAGTAGAAGATCCTTCTCCAGCACAAAAATTCATCACGAAATATGAAAACCTTAATGATCTCAATGCACTTTTTCCAAGAGATAGACCTAAGCCACACCAGCGTGTTTTCCATCAGCATGAAACACGAACTGAACTTCCTGAAGGGGCAATTGCGCGTCTCGGCAACGGTGGTATCAACGTTATACGGTTTTCACCCAATGGCAAGTTCTTTGCTGTTGGAAGTGATGTAGGAATATATCTGTATGATGTAGCAACTGGTAAAGAATTAGTTCTACCGAATAAACAAATTGGACAGGTCAATACTATAGCGTTCTCATCAGATAGTCGCATTCTTGCCATTGGTGGGTATTTAAAACCAATCATTCAATTATGGAATTTGGAGACATATACTAAACTTTCTCCAATTTCTATACCGGTAGCCGAAAAATGGAATGATGTTCATATACACTCTGTTTTTGCATTGGCATTCGCAGTTAAGGATACCACACTTGTCTGCATTAGTCATAACGGTGAGATAAACTCTTGGGATTTGAATACACGTGAGAAAATTGCAGAACATGATACAGATAGAGATTCGGAAGGTAATGTTTTAGCATTATCTCAAGATGGTAGAATCTTTGCACGAGGCTATGGAGTTGGAATTCGTAATAGTAAATTTAATGGTGAAATAAGACTATGGAATGCATTCACTGGGAACATGGAAGCCAAATTGAGAGGACACAGACTTCGTGAGTCTGTGTCCAAAAAAGAAGTTGGAATTCGATCATTAGTATTCTCACCAGATAGCAAAACCTTTGCAAGTGGCAGTGAAGACAAGACAGTGCGGATATGGAATACAGAACAGCATACCATACGTGCAACCTTAAAGGGACATACTGGTTGGGTAACAGCATTAGCATTTTCAAAAGATGGAAATACTGTCGCAAGTGGTGATACTGATGGATTTGTGCGTGTGTGGAATGTCAGAAAGAAACAGGAGGTTGCAGTTCTTGAAGGTCACTTCAATCAAATACTGGCATTAGCATTTGCATCGGATGGGAATACTCTGGCAAGTGGGAGTGCTGATGGAGCAATTCACTTTTGGAATCCTCACAACGGACAGAAAATAACGACCATTGCAACAGGTTTTACAGAATGGGTCAAAGACATGGTGTTTTCAAAAGATGTCACAACCCTTTCTGCCGCAATGTTTAACAACACGGTACATGAATATGATATAAGAACAGGTATGAAAGTTGCTGAATTTAATGACAGTATTCAAAAGTTGACACATGCATTAGCATTTTCACCTGATGGTACACACCTTGCTTGTCATCCTGTAGAGGGTATCATTTCATTCAATGCAAAGCAAAACTGGCGAACAGACAAGTCATATCAAGGACACGAAAAAATTCAGGTTTGGAATATGAGCACCGGTAAAGAACTTCCTCCACTCATGCAGGCTTATGGCAAAATGGCATTTTCTCCCGATAACAAACTACTTGCATGTCTTTCAGCTAAAGGTGTAAAGACATGGAATGTAAGCGATATAGGATCTTATAGGTCTAGCTCTAGCTCTAGTGGTAGTAAGGAAATCTACTTATGGGATATAGAAGAAAATCGTATCAAATTCAATTTTCCGGTAGAAAGTTCATCCCCATCAGCACCGATTATATTTTCATCTGATGGATCAATACTGATAAAATCCGCTGGAGGAAGCATGACCAATGTAAGTGATATGAACACGCGAAAATTACTACTCACATTGCCAACACACGGTTATAGTTTGGCACTTTCTAATGACGGAAGACTACTTGCTGTGAAGGAATTCAGCAGGATCTCTGTTTGGGATTTAACCACAGGAACAATGAAAAGTGAATTAGATCCTGGACGGATTAAAGGAGGATATAGTAATTCTTTTGAAAGTACTGATGGGAAAGCACTTGCTTTTTCTCCAGATACAAGCATCTTGTGTGTAGCAAGTGTAAGTCCTTATCAATTGTATTGTATAGATAAAGTTGATTTAATTGATCTTGAATCTGGCAGAAAACTCCTCTCATTACCCGGACATACAGAACCTATTGAGATACTGAAGTTCTCACACAATGGCAAAGTCCTTGCAAGTGGTTCACAGGACGGAACAGTATTGCTATGGAACTGGGATGAAGTTCTAAGAGACATAAAACTTGAAAACAGATGGCAAAATGATAAATGAAAGAGGAATAAGAATGAAGTATATAATTCCCCTAATCGCTATTTTAGTCATAATATTTAGTTGTTCTAAAACAGAGAATTCGTCCGAATTTGCTAAAATACCAGATGAACAATTAGCTGGATATATTAGTAGAGCATTAGATTTAGAAGAGGATGAACCTATTCCAATAAGTAAAATGAAAGAATTAACTGAATTGAAACTTGGTTGGGCAAGGCCGTTTATATATGATCTTACAGGTCTTGAAAATGCCACCAATTTGACATATCTTAAAATATCAGCTCCTTATGATATAAGCGATATAACACCCCTCGCGAAACTGACTAAGTTAAAGACATTAAGAATTTACGACAATAGTATCTCAGATTTATCTCCACTGTCAGGATTGACACAGCTGACAAGTCTCATGTTCTTAGATGGATATGTTGAAGACCTGTCTCCACTTGAAAACTTGACACAACTAACAGAACTCTATATTGATAAAAATCGGATCAGAGACATTACACCGATTGGGAATTTAACACAACTAAAAGAATTAACTATCCTTGACAATCCCTTAAGTGATATTTCTCCAATTGCAAATTTGAAAGAACTTGAGAGTTTAGAACTAAGCAAAAATCAGATTAGTGATATTTCTCCACTTGCAGGACTGCCTCAACTCACAGGATTGAGTATAGACGAAAATTTGATCAGCGATATATCTCCACTGGAGGCGTTAATCCAACTTAGAAGTTTGAGAATACAAAAAAATAACATCAACGATCTATCTCCATTGAGAAAATTAACACTGCTTTCAGAATTCTTGTTCTATAACAATCCAGTAACGGATATTTCTCTACTCGCCAATCTACAAAAGATTGAATCATTAGTCGTTCGTGATCCATTTCCAGACATCTCACCACTCGGTAAAATGACGCAATTGAAAACACTAAAATTTGAGGTGCCACCTCCTGAAATTGAATCACTTGCTCCATTAACACAACTAACTTCATTAGAAATTATTGATTCTAACATCAATGATATATCAGCACTTGCAGGAATGACTGAACTCAAAACACTAACACTTTATCGAAATCAGATTGAAGACATTTCACCATTAAGTGGTGTCACAAAACTTGAGAAATTGGAACTCTATAGGAACAAAATTTCCGACATTTCTGCACTTGCGGGGATGACTGAACTAATTGAATTGCGACTTGATGGCAATAAGATCGTAGACATTTCACCGCTTGCCAATCTGACACGTCTCACTGTGCTTGGACTTGAGCGCAATGAAATTCGCGATATCAAACCGATTGAAGATTTAAGAAAGTTAAAGATACTCTATCTAAAACACAATCCAGTAGAAGATCCTTCTCCAGCACAAAAATTCATCACGAAATATGAAAATCTTAATGATCTCAAAGCACTTTATCCAAGGGATGGACCTAAGCCACACCAGCGTGTTTTCCATCAGCATGAAACACGAACTGCACTACCTGAAGGTGCGATTGCGCGTCTCGGCAACGGTGGTATCAACGTTATACGGTTTTCACCCAATGGCAAGTTCTTTGCTGTTGGAAGTGATATAGGAATATATCTGTATGATGTAGCAACTGGTAAAGAATTAGTTCTACCGAATAAACAAATTGGACAAGTCAATACTATAGCGTTCTCATCAGATAGTCACATCCTTGCCATTGGTGGGTATTTAAAACCAATCATTCAGCTATGGAATTTGGAAACATTTACTAAACTTTCTCCAATTTCTATACCGGTAGCAGAAACATGGAATATGAATGTTCATATACACTCTGTTTTTGCTTTGGCATTCGCAGTTAAGGATACCACACTTGTCTGTATTAGTCATAACGGTGAGATAAACTCTTGGGATTTGAATACACGTGAGAAAATCACAGAACATGATACGGTTCGAGATCCGGAAGGTCATGTTTTAGCATTATCTCAAGATGGTAGAATCTTTGCACGAGGTTATGGGATTGGACCTGGAATGAGTGGATATGATGGTGAAATAAAGTTATGGAATACATACTCTGGAAACAGGGAAGCCGAATTGAAAGGTCACAGACGTCGTTGGCCTTTGTCTAAAAAAGAAGTTGGAATTCGCTCATTAGAATTCTCAGCAGATGGCAAAATCTTTGCAAGTGGCAGTGAAGACATGACAGTGCGGATATGGAATACAGAACAGCATAGCATACGTGCAACCTTAAAGGGACATACTGGTTGGGTAACTGCATTAGCGTTTTCAAAAGATGGAAATACTCTCGCAAGTGGTGATACTGATGGATTTGTGCGTGTGTGGAATGTCAGAAAGAAACGTGAGGTCGCAGTTCTTAAAGGACACTTCAATCAAATATTGGCATTAGCATTTGCACCTGATGAGAATACACTGGCAAGTGGCAGTGCTGACGGATCAATTCACTTTTGGAATCCTCACAACGGAGAGAAAATAGAGACGATTGCAACAGGTTTTACAGAATGGGTCGAAGACATGGTGTTTTCAGAAGGCAACACAACACTTTCTACTGCTATGTTTAACAACACGGTACATAAATACGATATTAAAACTGGTAAGAAAATTTCTGAATTTAATGATAGTATTCAGAAGATAACACATGCCTTAGCACTCTCACCTGATGGTACACATCTTGCTTGTCATCCTGTAGAAGGTATCATTTCATTCAATGCAAAGCACAACTGGCGAACACACAAGTCCTATCAAGGACACGAAAAAATTCAGGTTTGGAATATGAGCACCGGTAAAGAACTTCCTCCACTCATGCAGGCTTATGGTAAAATGGCATTTTCTCCCGATAACAAACTACTTGCATCTCTTTCATCTGAAGGTGTAAGGACATGGATTGTAAGCGAAACGGGATCTTATAGCTCTGGTGGTAGTAATGGAATCTACTTATGGGATATAGAAGAAAATAGGGTCAATTTCAATTTTCCGGTAGAAAGAGCATCCCCATCAGCCCCAATTACATTTTCATCTGATGGATCTATACTGATAACATCCACTGGATCAAGAATGACTAATGTTTGGGATATGAACACGCGAGAATTACTACACACATTGCCAATAGAAGCTTATCGTTTGGCACTTTCTAATGACGGTAGACTACTTGCTGTAAAGGAATCTCGCAGAATCTCTGTTTGGGATTTAACCACAGGAATATTGAAAAGTGAAGTAGATCCTGGACTGATTAAAGGAGGATATAGTAATGCCTTTGAAGGCGCAGCCGGGAAAGCACTTGCTTTTTCACCAGATACAAGCATCTTGTGTGTAGCGAGTGTAGATCCCTTTCATATGTATTGCATAGATAAAGTTGATTTAATTGATCTTGAAACGGGTCGAAAACTCCTTTCATTACCCGGACATACAGAACCTATTGAGATACTGAAGTTCTCACGCGATGGCAAAGTCCTTGCAAGTGGTTCGCAAGATGGAACAGTTCTCTTATGGGACTGGGATGAAGTCCTAATAGATGTAATGCTTGAGAATAATTGGCAGATCCCACGTCAGACAGCAAAAGTCACTTCAATTCGTCCAAATTCCAAGTGAAATAAGAAACATAGAAAAAAATTGTTAAAAAGTCCTTGACAGAGAATATCTTAATAGTGTACACTATTAACAAAGTCAGAATACCCAGTAAACATCCTTAACTAAAGTAAGTCTCAAGAACCTCATTAAACTAAGTATACTTGATAAATTTCGTTCTAAGAATTGTTACACACATTATGGTCTATAGGAGATATACTTCATGCAGGAAAAATTGATTCTTGAAAAAATTCGTCAAGTCCGTCGTCGTCTGAACGTTCAAGGGTATTTACAGACCCTTGCAATGTTTTTACTGTACGGACTAATTATATGTGTTCCAGCTGTCATAGTTGATAGTCTTGTCTCATCATTTGATATTCCACCTTTGGCATTTCTCTGGTTTGCATGCGGCATTGCAGTTATAGCATTTGTTGCTCGCTTAGTGCGACCCGTTGATCTTTTAGCAGCAGCACGTGCAATTGATATAGACGCAGCTTTAAAAGATCGTGTTGTGAGTGGGTTGGAACAAATTGAACGCAAGAGCACTGAAACTCTAACCGCACTACAATTACAAGATACAACAAAGAGATTACAAGCAATTCCCATCAAACAAGTTGCGAAGTACAAAGTTCCACGTGAAACACCATTTTTGGTTTTAGTAGCAATTTTTCTCGTTGCGTTTACCTTCGTTGAATTCTTCACGCCGCCTGCAACTTCAACAGAAATAGATTACTCACCAGAAATCGCAGCTGAAGCCGATGCATTTCTAAAGAAGATTGAAGAAGCCAAGAAAGAAACTGAAGAGAACCAAGACGAGGAACTCAGAGAGATTTTGGAAGAGATTGAAAAAAGAACGCTTGAGTTGAAGAAACCCGAGATTGCTCCTAAAGAAGCACTTGCAAGAATGACTGAGTTGGAAGCACTCTTGAAGAACAAAATTGATCCTGTCAAAATTGCACAACAAGAAGAACTGATGCAAGGACTTGGTCAACAATTCATTGGTAATCCATTACTCGGAGAGTTCGGACAACAGTTGAAAAGTGGCGACTATAAAAAGGCTGCTGACAAACTGGAAAAAGTCGCTAAAGATGTTCCAAAGTTTGACGAAGAACAACGACAGAACCTCTCTGGTGAACTCAAAAGAGCAGGGAAAAGTCTCAAAGATACCGACCTTGATGGACTTGGTGGTAGTTTAGCTGGTGCGGGTGAAGCAATGGAAGGGAACGACTCTGAAGGCGCACAAGGTAAGTTGAAAGCTTCAAGTAAAAAGATTCGCAATTTTGATCTAATCAAGAATCGCAATCAGAAGTTGACAGACCTGCTATGTGAGTGTGAAGCATGTAAGGCTTGCATCGCAGCATGTTGCGCAGGAAAAGGTATCAATCCAGCCACTGGTCTGACAGATCTGTTGTCTCAGACTCCTAAAAACTCAGCAGGTAACCAGACTTCCACATCGCAACAAGGGGATCTTACCTCACTTGATTCTACACTCAATCTTCAGCAGCTCACGGGTGTACAGGGTGAAGGTAACTCCACTGTTCAAACTTCAAAAGTTTCCGCTGAGGGACAGGAATCTACGCTCAGCTATAAAGATGCTTATATGAAGTATCAGAAACTTTCTGAAGATGCACTCACACAGGAACAGATACCTCTCGGGTATAAGTTCTATGTGAAACGTTATTTTGAATCCATCAAACCAACTGAAGAGTAAGAACAGCATCCATAATCAAAATCACCGCAGAGATAGTTATAAGTCTTTGCGGTGATTTAATGCCAAAGCACGACTCACCGTAGGGAGAAAAATGTCCGAACAATTAGAACAAAAACATGAAGAATTTCGTCAGACATTCAAAAAAATACAAGAAGAGGTCTCTAAGCGGATTGTTGGTCAGCAGGAAATTATTGAAGGCGTTTTAATTTGCTTGATGACGGGAGGACACGCGTTGTTGGAAGGCGTTCCCGGCTTAGGCAAAACATTACTCATCAGTACGCTGCACGATGTCTTACACTTAGAAGAACAGCGTATACAATTTACTCCCGACCTGATGCCTGCGGATATTGTCGGCACGACTATCGTCGCAGAGGATGAGCTTGGAAAGAAATCCTTTGAATTCCAACCCGGTCCAATTTTCGCTAATTTAGTCCTGGCAGATGAAATAAACCGCGCAACACCCAAAACACAATCGGCATTGCTTCAAGCGATGCAGGAAAAATCTGTTACAGTCGCCGGCGTACATCACGATTTAGATTTACCTTTTTTTGTCATGGCGACACAGAACCCATTAGAAATGGAAGGGACATATCCATTACCAGAAGCACAACTTGACCGATTCTTCTTCAAGCTTAAAGTCGAATTTCCAAGTATTGAAGAACTTGATGTTGTCATGGAGCGGACGACAAAACGGGAAATGCCTGCCGTTGAAAAGGTGTGTGAAGGCAAGATCATCAATGAACTTGAACAGATTGTCCGGGATATCCTTATTGCAGAAGATGTGAGGAAATATGCATTACGACTCGTAATGGGTACACATCCTGAAACTGAAGATGCACCAGAGATGACAAAAAAATATGTCCGATACGGGTCAAGTCCTCGTGGGGCTCAAGCTTTAATACTCGGAAGCAAAGTACGTGCAATACTGGATGGAAGATATAATGTGGCACGTGAAGATATTCAAGCTGTAGCATTTCCAAGTCTACGCCATCGTCTTATACTCAGTTTTGAGGGTGAAGCTGAAGGTATAGACCCTGACATGATCATCCAGAATTTGTTAGAGGTAATAGATTAATCTCACCACGCAATTTCCAATTTTCTTATTGAATGTGGTCAATCCACAATTTAAGATTCATTTATAACCCAATTAGCATTCAGATCACTTAATCCGCCTAATATGAAGGGGTTAAAACCCTATTATTGAATTATATTGTAATCAGGAATCATTTCGCGTCTTATTACACTTTACACATAAGGTATTTAGATGAACGACACACAATCTGCATTTGATAGTGATTTCTTAAAACAACTTGAATATCTCTATATCGTCTCAAAAAAGATCTTTGCAGGACGAATTAAGGCTGAAAGACGTAGCACTCGGCGTGGAGTTAGCGTAGAGTTCGCGGATTACCGCAACTACACTGCAGGTGATGACTTCCGCTATATTGATTGGAACGCCTTTGCAAGGTTAGATGAATTGCTGCTAAAACTCTACGAAGAACGGGAAGACCTACACATTTATTTCCTCGTTGATGCAAGTGAATCAATGACTTATGGTGAATTACCCAAACTTATCTATGCTAAGCGGGTTGCTGCGGCGCTTGCCTATATCGGATTGTCAAATCTTGACCGTGTCGGCATAACAGCATTCAATACGACAGACAAAACCCGTTTACCTGTAGAACGTGGGAAGGGTAAGATTTTCACCGTTCTAAATTTCCTTGATCAGATTGAGGCTTCAGGTGAAACAGATTTGGAACAGGCATTCCATAATTTTGTCCACATGACGAAGCGACGCGGCTTAGTTGTTCTCATTTCAGATCTTTTTGATCCAAAAGGCTTTACTGCTGGCTTAAACATGTTGAAGTTTCAGAAGCATGATCTTTTTGTCATTCACATTATAGACGAAAAAGAAGCTGAACCCAGTCTGCTTGGCGATTACCATCTTGTTGATGTTGAAACGGATGAACTCAGACCAGTTACCATAAATGAGTCTCACATCAAGCGTTACAAGGATCTATTTAACAATTATTGTGAGGACCTTGACCGATATTGTACGCAGCGAGAAATAAGTCTTGTTCGGACACTGACGAAAACACCTTTTGATGAGCTGATTTTGCGCATTTTCCGCATGGGTGGTTTTGTGACTTAAATCACATTTTGACTATGGATTGTCTCCCTCAAACTGATTGATGAATTTTCTATCCCCTGTCTCTTTATTTTTATTTGGACTTGCGATTCCGATCATCGCTTTGTACATTCTCAAATTAAGACGGAGACGTGAACCTGTCTCTACCTTAATGTTTTGGGAACAACTCTTTAAGGAAAGGCAAACTACCTCCCTATTTCAAAGACTTAAGCACTTATTATCGCTTTTGCTTCAACTGTTGTTTCTTGCGCTGTTAGTGTTTGCGATCAGTAGACCCCAATTTGCATTCATCACAAAATCCGCACGCCAACTGATTCTGATTGTTGACCGTTCAGCAAGTATGAACGCGGTGCTAAAATTCGATCCTGAGAACACAGAAACCGAATCACGCTTAGATTCAGCAAGAGAACAAGCATTACAAATTGTGCAAGGGCTCCGTTTTATGGACGAAATGTCCGTTATCAGTTGTCATACACGTCCCATAATTCACACCCCCTTCACAAGCCATCAGAAGACTCTACGTGAAGCAATAGAAACTATTGAGCCAACGGACATAAGGACCGACCTAAAACCCGCGATTGATTTAGCCTTTGCTGTCGCTCAAACAAAATCTAACCCCGAAATAATCATTCTCAGTGATTTTCAATCAGTTTCAGAGGAAACGCTCACTGAATTTCAGAACATGCAATCGGAGAACACAAACTCCGAAGAGAATCAAGAACAAGAAAGAAATGTCAAACTACATCTGCTACAAATTGGTGAAGAAAGTGATAATGTGGCTATCACACAATTCCGTGTGCGGAAGAGCATCGTCAATGCATTTGATTATGAAACACTCTTAAGTGTCATCAACGCTTCGGATCAAGAAAAGAAATGTAATGTTGAACTCTACTTTAACGATAGCCTATTCGACGTGCGTCCCTATACACTCGCTCCCGGAGAAACAAAAACTGAAATATTCAGCAATTTTACATTTGAAGGTGGTGAACTCAAGGCAGTATTGGACATAAAGGACGCACTACCAACAGATAATGTTGCTTATGCTACACTCCCCATACGTGAGAGTATCACTGTCTTGTTGGTAACCGAGGAGAACCCTTTTCTAAAAAATGCACTTGCAGTAGATGAAAAAATCAACTTAACAATCGCAACACCCGCAGAATACGAAGCATCCACAGAGGAATTTGAAGTGGTGGTTTTTGATCGATACAGTCCAACTTCGCTCGGGGATGGAAATTTCCTGTTTATATATCCACCAAATTCGGATACACCTTTAAATATAGGAGTAGACGGTTCTGTAGCAACTTGGGAAATCGGAGAAGAACTTGAGACACCGATTATCACAGAGTGGGAACGAACACATCCAATACTACAACATGTCCAATTAGAGAATGTATTAATTGGAAAAGCTTATGAAGTAAAACCACCCCCATCTTCAAAAGTACTCGTCCGTTCATTTGAATCACCCGTTCTGTTTGTAGATGTTTCACCAGAGAGAAAGATAGTGTTTGCAGCTATCAATATTTTGGAGTCTGATCTGCCACTACGCATAGCATTTCCTGTTATAATGGCGAATACAATAACATGGTTTGTCAAGGGTGATCGAATAGAAGAATATCATTTACTTACAGGTGATGTGTTACGTTACAAGTTAGATTCACAAGAATTAGCTGAAATGCAAGGTGACCTGCAACAGGATATACCACCTGAGAATTCACAGAAGACGGTAAGAATTACGGGTCCTGATGACGAGACCTGGGACATACCGATAGAAAATGATGAATTACTCTTTGACCAGACACAACATGCAGGTTTTTATGGATTAACCCTTTCTAATGAAACAACAGATGAGCCTGTAGATGTGGAGGCAGAAAATGATAGAGAAAATTCAGAAGATGGAGATACTGATGAGGCAAACAATTTCAGTAAGATGTGGGCAGTTAATCTTGCAAGCGAGACTGAGGCAAACATCAATGCTGTTGAAGGGATCGAAGAACTTGTATCTGAATCAGATCTCATCAGTGGTAGCTCATTCTTCCGTTTTCCTCCTTGGATTTACCTTGTATTTCTGGCTGTGATATTGAGCGTTGTTGAGTGGTTCTTGTATCAACGTAGAAGAATAGATTAATACAATATGTCTATAATAGCATACAATGACCTCCCATTTCCTTACAGATATTTTGGTTGCAGTATTCTTTATTCTCTGAACCAGGATTTACAGGATTTACAAGAAAGACAGGATAAGAGTTTGTACTATCATAAGTTTTTTCTGTTGACACCATCCTACTGTTTAAGGTATCTTATAATGAAGATTGGTACAGGAGGTGACAATGGAAGATAAACCTATAAATATACTTGAAACGAAAGGATTGTGCAGATACTATGGCGGTGTTATTGCATTGTCCAATGTTTCAATGTATATACATCCTGGACAGATATCCAGTCTGATAGGTCCCAATGGTGCTGGAAAGACAACACTCTTTAACTGCGTTACCGGATTGGATAAACCTACTTATGGCGGCGTGAACTTTTTAGGTAAACGTATCACAGGATTTCGCCCTGACGAGGTAACGAGTCTCGGTATCGCTCGGACTTTTCAAAATATAAGACTATTTACTGACCTTACAGTATTGGATAACGTAAAAATTGGTAGGCACCCGCGTACATCAAGTACGCTCGTAGGTTCAGTATTTCGCACTCCCAGACAAAAAAGGGAAGAACAGCAAATCACTGAATACGCTAAGGAGATGTTAAAGTTCGTAGGATTAGAAGAAACCAGCGACCAAACAGCTGGAAATCTATCTTATGGCGATCAACGCAGAGTTGAGATTGCACGCGCATTAGCAACTAAACCGTTACTCATACTTCTTGACGAACCCGCCGCTGGAATGAACCCTCTTGAAACGCAACAACTTCTTTCTTTAATCTATACGATCCGTGACCAAGGTATCTCTGTGCTTTTAATTGAGCACGATATGAAATTCGTCATGCAAATCTCCGATTGGGTTACTGTGCTTGACCACGGAGAGAAAATATGTGATGGCGAACCCGAAGTCGTCCAAAACGATGAACGCGTTATTGAAGCATATTTAGGAACTTCTGACGATGCTTGAACTTAAGAATATACACACTTACTACGGAAATATTAGGGCTGTTCGCGGGATCTCTATTAACGTGAACGCTGGTGAAAAGGTGTGTATGATTGGCGCAAACGGTGCCGGAAAATCTACCACACAAATGACGATATCAGGAATATATAAACCCGTGCAAGGGGAAATATATTTTGATGATAACGAAATTACACGTATTTCCGCTGAACAGCGAGTAAAAATGGGGATCTCACAAGTCCCTGAAGGACGCTTGATTTTTCCTGATATGACTGTCCTTGAAAACCTTGAACTCGGCGCATTCCTCAGAAATGATAAAGCAGGAATCAGATCAGATCTAAACAAAATCTTTGATTATTTTCCTGTCCTTGCTGCAAGACAAAAACAACGCGGGGGAAGTTTGAGTGGCGGCGAGCAGCAGATGTTGGCAATTGGACGATCCCTCATGTCAAATCCACGACTACTCCTGTTAGATGAACCATCTTTAGGCTTAGCACCGCTGATTGTAAAGCAGATTTTTGAGATTATTCAGCAAATAAATGAAGAGGGAACAACAATCCTATTGGTTGAACAGAACGCACAACTTGCATTGAACGTAACTGATAGGGGTTATGTCATGGAGACTGGAGAAATAACAATTGAAGGAAATTCCACAGATTTATTGTCGGACGAAAGGGTGCGCCAAGCATATCTCGGAGAATAATGAATGTTCCCTACGCTAATTAATTTTGGCACGATTGGGTCCTTTCCGGTCGGTATACATAGTTACGGTGTCATGTTAGCAACTGCATGCATAACTTGTAACGTGATACTGCAGCGCGAATTGAACCGAAGAAAATTTCAAGGAGATATTTCTACTGCTTTGGTAGCATCAGGGGTAATCGGGGGTATTATCGGTGCTAAGATCTATTATGTCCTCTTCGTAGCAAATACTTTCTCATTACATGCTCTTTTCAGTCCAAGTGGATTAGTCTGGTATGGTGGTTTATTGGGTGGCAGTGCCGGTGTTGCATTTGTTATCATGCGATCCTCCAACCCTTTTTTGCAAACTGTTGACATTGTAGGACCGTTGTTACTACTTGGTTACGGCATTGGTCGGATTGGTTGTCTTCTTGCAGGTGATGGTGACTACGGTCCCCCTTCTGATTTACCTTGGGCAATGGCATTTCCCAACGGTACGGTACCGACAGATGATCGTGTCCATCCGACACCGATATATGAAACGACTATTTCTTTTATTTTTTTCGGTATTCTTTGGTCTCAACGGATGAAGTTCGCATCAGTCCCGGGGTTGTTATTTGGTGCGAGTCTTGTTGCACTTGCAGTGGAAAGATTCATCGTTGAATTCTGGAGATTAACACCGCATGTGTTTCCAGAAACATCATCGCTGGGATGGATGACATCACCGCAACTGGTCAGTATAATCCTGTTCTGTTTTGGAACATTCTTTATGATTTGGACGTATGACCGACCAAGAGTAGCAGCGGAAATTGAGGCACCTATTCCTGAACCTGAAACTGAACCGCAGCGTCGCCAAAAACGCAGGCGGAGACGGTGAGTTAACATCTGAATAGGTTAGAGGAGTGATTATTCCAACTTATTTTTGTTCGTTTTCGGTTGCCACGCGCGAATTAGTTCTGTCTCCAACAATACCGTTTCCTCTGCATCCTCTGTGAATTCTACCGAGAATTTAACGATTCCTTGAAACAACCTGAGTTGTCTATGAAGTTCAGGATTCGTCGTACCATCAATGTGTTGTAACAAACGCCTACGGATACATGTCGTTGACTCTCCCACATAGACACATTCGTTTCTTCCTTCTGTTCCAGTTTTTCGCCATAGAACATATACGCCAATCTGTTCCGCTGGCAATTTCTGAATTTCTGCGCGCGTAAAGGGCCGTAGGTTGCGCTTTAGTTGATACTGTAAGACATAGGGAGTAATAGTATTACGCATGATCCAGAATCCATAAATTGGTTGATGGCACACAACGTGTGCCTACGCATTTTCAAACAGACTCAGTGTCTCTGTCTGTGGTGAACCCATTGTTTCCGATATATACTGCCATTCGGTTACGAGGTTGTTATAGGCTGATGCGCTTGCAGCCTCGCCGCGTGCTTCATAGTATGCGTATAACACACGCGCCAGACGTTTTGCTGATTCAAAATCACGCATTGCACGCGCAACGCCAGCACATCCCGAAATGCCTTCGCTGTTCTCTGCACCAGATAGATGCCACACCATCCGCAGACATCCCTCCCATGCAGTCATCTCTTCACTATTGTCGCGCGCTACATATTCTTCAACTTTTAATAATCGAACCTTACCACGTTGACTGAGTAACACCTTATTGTGCATTGCAGCAATGCTCACATCTTTTGCTTTTGAAAGCGTTTCTGCATCTCCGAAATTACCCTCTGTGTAACCGTGCTGCTGCAACCACGTCAAACAGAATTGACTTTCAGGATCAAGTTCACCGGTCTCTTTTTCGTGGTATGCTGCGATTTCGTTGTTGATATGCATGAGCACTTCACGTATTGGAACAATCTCACCACTGACCCGTATTACTTTGCTGTAACGCGAGTAAATCTCCATCCCTGGTCCGATGGCAGCTTGTGCAAAGTCAACAGGTCTAATGTTAGTAATACGAGTGAGTCTATCCAGTGCAAGCGGCATATCCTTTTTCAATTCTTGAATAAAGTCGCTGTAGATTATCTCAGAAGAATCGTCAGCGCGTGAGCGGCATACGAGAACAATAGACGAAGCTAAAGCATTAACTTCTGTTTTGGTTCCTGTTATCCTTTCGGTCCGCATAGGCCATGTAGCCACTATTTGAAAACCTGCGTTGACAGTTGCTGAAAGCATAGTCTCCCATCCAGTAGAAGTGACACCATCGTGTTCTTCTTCTTGTTGTTTATAAGCGTAGAAAATAGTGGTGGGAAACATATCAGAACAGTGTTGCCTCATATGCAGAAATGCTTTACTTAACAGATCTTCAAAATGCACATGAGGATCTTTAAATCGGGGTGCTGCAACTATCTCCTCATCCTTTGGTGTCATCATGCCTCCAAATAATTCAGGATAAACATCGCGGAGCAAAACCCTTAGCCAAACGTAAAAGAAGTCAGAGAGATCGGCGTATTGTATATTGTCATAATAGGGCGGATCAGTGACTATGATAGGTTTATCGCCAGCATGTCTTGTAATAATAGCGTCTGCTTGATATACTGTTCCGTTGTTCGTCAAAACTGGCAACTTTTCAACAACCTTTGCAATCCATTCCACCTGAGCTGTCCAATTCTGTGTTGAAGTGGAGAATGGATTTGCTTCTGCAAAGACCCAAGTCATCTGGAGTGCTTGACGTGTAAAAGCAGGAGCAATAAAAGTAGCAGAATTCTCCCACCAAGATGCTTTACAATTCGCCTCTGCCATCCGTCCAATAGCAAGGGACAAATAGGTGCAGACAATATCTGCATATTTATCTTCTCTATTGTCCCGTATAATACATTCCCTAACCTCTGATAATAGGTCTTTAAAAGTATTTAGCACGGTAAGCTGTCGTTCGGTAAACATTTGATGCCAATATGTCATGCCGTAGATCAATCCACTCACTTTAGGAGTTTCTTGTATTACTTGACTTGGTTTCCACGTTGGTTTAGCAGACAAAGCAGTTTTGATATGTACATCGTTCGGGGAAACGAACATTTTGGGCTTACCTTCAACTACTATCGCCATCAAAGCTTCATCCATTTTACCTGCTCTTGCCTGTGTGGCAATATAGGACAATTTAACAGGACTTCCACAAAAACAACAATAGGCACCAGTGCGTTCTACAGTGGGTTTTGGGACACCACGATCATGTGTTTGTACCTTCCATGAAATAATATCTGATTCTTTGTCAACAAAAGGACGTGTCCAATAAGTGTTGTTCTTATTTTTACAGAGTTGGAACGTTTTTGCCAAGGGCATGTGGAGGTTACAGGCCGGATTAATACAGGGAATAGTGTGTGCCCACAGCCATGCAACTACGGTCGCATTGGTGCCCTCTGATAACTGGACTTTCGGATAGAGGTGTCCTATTTCTTTATATGCTGCCTCACGTATCCACGCACCGTAGTATCGGATATCGTCTGCTAAACCAGCAGTGCCTTTCCAGGGAACGCGTGTTTGTCTACTACCAGTGCCAGTGAACAATCCCATCGGATCGGCATCTGGATTGATAGGTGCTTGATTGTGGGACTTCGGTGGCAATTCAATCATTGCTTTGGTGAGAAGTACAGGAAGTGGATTGAGATCGCTCCCGCGTGCACGCAATCCCAATCGTTGTGCTTCAAGTGGAATGGATCCACCACCACAAAACGGGTCATAGACAGCGGGGCAGTGGTCGTTGAGGTATTGAAGGACTGCCTTCGGATCATTTTCATATCTTTCACGAAAAACATTTAGGGCATCTCCATTATTGCGTGCGACAGAGTATGCGATTTCGTACCGTGCTTCTGCTAAGATAATTTCGTCGTTACTGTTTTTCCAGATGATAAGGCGTTTTATGATGTTGTGGAGGCGAAGGCGTTCTGCTTTCTGATCAGATTCAGTGGGGAATTCATCAGGACATTCGGATGGGTCATCTACCATACTGGCAAAGATGATGGCACGGCATGCTGCGAGGGGACGGCGTGCCCAATAGCGGTGTAACGTTGAGGGGTGTCCATGTGTTAGGGAAGCGTCTTTTGCAGACTCTTTGTTGATTTCTTGTAGCGGTATATCCACCTCAATAAGTTTTTTTCGGTATGTTATAGATTCTTGCATAAGTTCATCGTACCTAAGCCAAGTTATTCTTATCCGTTTAGCAGCTGCTTGAAGGCCTCAATGCTTTGCACATGAGGTGCATCAAGTAGCAGCTGTTTGAGTTTTTGCAAGTCGGTAATATTTTGGAGTGCTGGGGTTAGGTCACGCACTGCCTCTGTCTGGAATCGATCCTCAAGCAAATCCAAAGTATATTCAATGGTATTCTGTCTGGTAATATTTTCCACTTGGAGTTGGTAAGTCTTAGATTCTCGCATAAGTTCCTCCGGTATGAGTCGTCTAAGCAACTCAGCATCATACACTACCCCACCGAAGAGGTAGATTCCGTAAAGTAATTCTGCCTGTGTCTCTTGGTCCACAGGGGTTGCACGTGTAGCATCAACGCATTCTTGTATCCACTGTTCTAATTCCATTCCCGCAGGCAGTTGCGTGAGTGGTGCAAAGGGCAGCATGCCGAGTGCTTGCTTCTCCAAAATCGCTTGTCCTTCTATCTCAATCAGACGGACCACCTTATAACGTAGTGTATAAGCATAACCTTGCCATTGATATTCGTATATCCCCGTGTCATTCCGTCCTGCATTCGGATGAAGATAGATAACATTGGAATAGACAGGTATCTGATGTTGACCAACGAGGTATCCGTGATATGTAGCGTTCCGAGCCCACATCGGTTTACGCGTGCTATCGCGAAGTTGTAACTCAATGTGTAAGATAGCTTCATGATTGTTGACACGGACACGTTTAGTGCTATCGGTACGGTGTGCTATAATCTTTTGTTGTTCAGTGTCAATGTTTTCAAGGACTTCAACATCCTGGACACCAAGTACAAACTGTGATATATCTGTGGCATAATCTGTCAATAGAGTTTTTGCCATATTGTCATAGTCTTGTGCCATAGAATTATTGTACAACAGCGTGTTAGCAAAGTCAAGACATTCTAATCACTCTCATCACTCTTGAATTCGGCATCAATATGTTCACTGTTCAATTTTACAGAACGTGTGGTGTTTTCCGAAAACCCTTCGGATTTATCTGCGGTAACAACGACTTCAATTTTTACATTTCCGCCATCAGTTTTCAAGGTTCGAACAATTTCGTCTTGGATTACGCCAATCTCGTCTGCAAAAGGTAGTTCCAACTGCAAGGTTTTGGTTATGACGACATGCTTAGGTCCCTTTGGTTGTGGCGATTCCGAAATAGAACCGGTTGATTTGTCTTTTTTCCCTGTCTGTTTATCTGGTGGATCGGGTTTAGGAGGGTCAATCTTATTTTGTTTTTCTTGCTCTTCCTTTATGATTTTCGCCAGTTCTGGGTTTATCAAGACAGCAGTTGTGCCTTTATCTATTCGTACTAAACTGACATTATCTTCAAACCGCAGGTTTACATAACTATTATCAATATATTCAAGAGCAAATCCGAATAAACCTTCAAGAACTCCTTCTTTTATACATGATGACAAGACGTTTCGGTCTCTGAGGCGCGGCATGTATACATTCTGTGTTAGAAGTTCCCAAAGGGTATCTACATCAATATGATCCTTATATATATCATTGCTCCAGACGTATTGTTGCAGCTTGTTGGAAAATATTGATGGTGCGATCTTATCAATGATAGTCTCATCAGCAATGAATTGATCTCTAATACGGTTAATGATTTTACCATCATCAGGTTTAGTCGAGACTTCAGAGAAACTATAGTCACTTTTCTTTGGATCTTCCTGCAATGGGGCAAGTGCCCAGCGATAAGCCTTGATAAGAGCACTCGTTACAGCATCATCAGATGATTCAAGATTCTCCTTTGTCTGATCTAAACGTGTTCCATCAAGCTTAGTAATTGGACTATGTAGGACATCACCGTTCAGAATGGAGTACCACGCGAGATAATCTTTGACAAGATTGTTGAGATTTCGGATATCGTCTCGTTTTGCGGTAATAAAAAGGAGTGTGTTCTTAAATATACGTAACTTTTCGCCCTCACCACTGTAGGTTAGTAAGTTAAGTGCTGCAGGTCGCGCAGTATCTTCATCTTTTTCACGATTTGACAGAGACGCTTGTGGTGGAAGTATGACAAATTTGATATCTTCTGAATCCTCTACCATACTCGGAGAAGTAGGACATACTTGTATTTTCGGATCACGACCAATCAATCTTCCTAAACGTAAGATGATTTCATTGTTGAAATCATCTTCATTGTATTGTTTAACACGATCTGTTGCTACTTTGTTAAGATTTTCTTCTGCGTGAAAGTAGTATCTATCACCTTCTTTATAGAGAAAGTAGAGATTTCCCCTCATTCTATTGAGTGCATCGTTATAGACGGATACACCTTCTCCAGGGACAACTGTTCCGAGGTGTATATCTCTGGTTGTTATACCTCTTGCTGCACGTCCAGTTGCGCTACCAAAAAACACAGTACGAGCGACTCGACGAGCAGCTCCACCCACTCTCAAAAACACCTCTGATTTCATGTCAATCTGGTCTGTAAGTGATGAATCGCTGTCAACTTCTGTTAACACCGGTTTCCAGTTTCCCCCGGATCTACCCAACAGCTTAGCGAATTCATCGCCAAGGGCAGCATCATCTAATGTAAAATTAGCTGGCATAATCAAGGGGGAAGGGTCCTGCTTTTGGTAAAGACGACTAATACAGTTTGCCATTATACGTAAAACACCGCGAGTACGTTGAAATGCAGAAATAGCAGACCAGTCATTGTAGAGACGATCAAAAACCTCTGGATGTATTGGATAACAGTCTTTCATACGTTGAAGATATTTTTGATCACTAGCAATTTCTGGATATTCGTTGTGAGCTTTTTGGTACATCTTTCTATAAGCTTCGCAAGTGCGGTCACGTTCAACTTCGTCTATATCACTTCCAAACAACCTTCGACGTACTACCTCAAATGCTTGATTCGTGTCTAAAGGTTCCCAGATTTCTTCTTTGCGCTCAAATGTCTCCTGCAGTGTTTCATCAGAAGTTTCATGGGGAATCTTACTAAAAATAGTTTCATATTCTTTAAGTGCCTCATTACCAATTTCAGCCCCAGCTTGAGTCTGACTTTTAGGGAGTGTGACGACAAGTACTATATTTTCACATCTACTAACTGATTCAGTTAGACTTTGAACAAAAGAATATATACTGTCTCGCGTGACAGATTGAACGTTCCGTGTGTATGCAACTAACTCATCTATGAGTATAACGGAAGGACCTACATGCCTAAAAAGATCATCTAACTGTTTACCTCCAGGAGAAATCCCTTGTCTGGCAGCTTCACCGATAATCTCATAAGCATCTTGACCACCAAGTTGATCTGCCATTCTACCCCAGAGCGTGTTTAGTGGATCACCTCCATCTGTTCTATCAGTATCGGTTGTGGAAAGGTATGTGCCAACAAGGACTGAGACGTTAGCATCAATTGGGGTGTTTGGGTCCCAACCGGCTTCTTGCATGATTTCCTCAATTTCTTCACGTAGTTGAACGTTTTCACTATCAGTTGGCAGTGCTCTAAGAGTGCTTGCTCCAGTAATCAAATGATAGAGAGCAATTAAACTATGAGTTTTTCCCCCACCAAAACCTGTTTTCAACTGAACAACAGGGGCACCACCTTTATTGCCAAGGCGTTTTAAAGTATTTGTCATCACACCACGAAGTCCTGGTGTGATATAAGTCTGATTGAAAAAAACATCCACATCTCCGTAGGTAGCTGTTCTCGCTCTCCCCTCGTAAACTTCCTGTAAATCTGCAGCAAATTCTGATTTTCGAAAGGTACCATCAATAACATCACTATTAGGACTTATGACATCACGCCACGGTGTAAGATCAGAAATCTTTCTTTCAGGGGATTTCGTTTCTGGTTCTTGGATAGGCGGTTCCACCTTATTTTCTGGAACAGGAACATGAGAATCTTTGGCCAATTTATCACGAATCGTTTTTACTTCAAGAGCTTGTTCTGGGGCGTTAATTTCTCCTAAGACATCAACGATATCTTCTAAACGGGCAAATGCATAATCTGATTCAATGTCATTTGACCTAGGATGAGAAACTCTGTTACGCGCTTCTTTTATTAGACTGATTCTACTTCTTGCATCCCAAGCTGGATCAAAATGTTGAGCAAAGACATCATTCCAATATCTCCTGACAAGATGAGGAAAATCTGCGATCTCAACATCGTCTTGATGGTTTATTTGATCATCTAACGCTGGTCTTGGGACTTTCTTCATATTTCGGAATATAAAGGGACGCATAGCCTTGAGATATATATTGACTGCAGTGTAAAGTGCATCTTGATTCGGATGATCTTTCATACTCATGCATTTAATTCTCCCTTTCATGATTTTACCTACTTTAGCAATAATTCAGATTCTTGTCAACTGAAATTATGCTGTTACAATACAACATACTATGCTTTTTTGATTGTAAAAACTAACGGAATTAGTCGTTTTGGGATTTTAACAAATTTTTAACTTGACAAACCCTTCCATTTAATTTACACTATTTAAATCATGAAAACTTGGTAGAGAATGTTACCCGCGCCACACGGCGCGGTCTCTACCACAACCAAGTAACATTGGGAAGTTTTCATGTGTAGTGTTTTCATGAATCAACATAACATTTCATAAATATATGCTTGAGCCGCGCATAACGCACTAGCAACGCGCTATGCACATTATTTCAAGCAAAGTGAGGTGCATTATGGTTAAGAAAGGTGCTGGCACGCGTGTACGCGATGCCAAAACGGGGCGGTTTCTACCTAAAGGCACGGACAAACGACGTCCAGCCACTACGGTCAAGGAAACCGTCAAACCCTGTAAACCACGCAAGAAGAAGTAGTTTGCAGACATATTAGGGGTCTATGTTGATCCCTAACATTCATATGCACCTCACTAAAGGACTATGAATGCACAAACAATTGCATGACGGAGCATTGTTCTATTGACTGCCAAATACGGCAATGTCTTTCTTGGACATTACCGTCAACTGAAACTTTTGAACCTCCAGCAATTCCAAGTAATCATGTTGGTGAAGGTATAACAATTTGGCAACTCCTATTCTCATTCAAAAGGCGCATTAGCAGAGGTCCGTTTTGGATTTTCTTTTTGAGTTACTACGGATTTTTTATATTGCTATTTTTTAGTAGAAATAGGATTTTTAAACCCTTAGAAATAGGATTTTTAAACCCTTTACGTAACGCAATCTGGAAAGTTATCGTGATTGATGATATATTCTATATCGTATTCGTTGCTATGGCAATATTATTCATTTTATTTTATGCTTACATACAAATACCTGCCATTGTGAAAAGACTACATGATACAAACCGATCAGGTGCAAATGTTCTTTGGTATATTATTCCGATGACATTCTCTGGCTGGTTTTCTGGTAGTTTTTCATCTATGAGCAAGTTGTTTTGGCTTATTGGTTTTCTTTGCTTATTAATAGTGTGTGGGATTTTTACAGGCACTACATGTCCCAATAAATATGCTGAATCACCACGTTATCGCATCTAATCAACGAGGGGCTGCGGTCCCTCTTACATAAAAGAAAGGGAAATCACAATGTTTATCAAACTTCCAGATAACTTACACTTTGGGCAACTTCAAGTACTTGCAGTAAATCTAAATGCTTTTCAAAGAGTTGCTATATATGAAATAAACAACCTTTTTAATCTTACATTAGATTTGTCTCTACCTATAGATTCTTCTGATAATCCTATAGAAAATGATCCTGCAAAAACAATTGCTCTTCTTGGAACTTATAAAACTCGTGAAGAAGCTTTGAAAGTTTTTGAAGATATGATGAAAGCATTAAAAAATGGATGTCTTTTTTGGTCTCCAGAAAAATCGTAATATTCTTTTTCAATAAATTTGGTTTAGGTGGATGATATGTGAAAATATCACTTGGTTTTATTTCTTTTATATTTCACCTCATATATTACTATTAGATGCACACCTCTAACACAAGGAGATAACTTATGAATTATGAAGATATTATGCGAATTGCTCGATCGCAAGAAATCAGAAATCTTGGCATGACCCTATTTGACAACGGCCATTACGCTGATGCTCTCTCAAATTTTGAGGAATCACTTACACTAAATCCTCATGATATAAAGGCGCGACAATATCATGGTATGTGCAAGTGTTTGCTAGCAGTTCAAAACCCTGAAGATATACAAGATGCAATATTAGACTTTAAGATTGTTCTATATCTACATGAATTTAGCAGTCAACAAGCCCTTGAATTGGTATCAGGCCAGAAATTATAAATTTGCAATAACTTATGGAGATAAAGGATAAGCAGTGCATTTCGAACAAATTGAATATTTTTCCTTTATCTTTTAAGTAAGTGCTTTTTCATTTTTTTTGATTCGTCTGATTGAATAGCATTATATGCAGCTGTTTCATCAACTTTCATTTTGTCACCTCAAACATTCATTGACAAACTTATCAAATATGCTGTCAATGCTCCTATAGTTATACTTATAGCACGCCTCTGCGAGATGCGGGGGCGTGTATCCTATTGTGTAATGATGATGTGATCCATACCATGCACGTTTTATGTAAGACCAGAACCCTCAATCGTGTTGGTTTGCATTTCACCTTCTTCCCATTGTTCACTATGGTTAAGAGTTTCGTATCCCATCTCTTTACCGATGGTGTTATATCCCTTGAATTGATCCATGTAAAGTGTCGCATTTTCCGGATCCACATTATCACGAATAAAGTTGGCAATCGTTTCACTAGAAATATCAGGTATAAGTTGTGCAACAACCTGTCCAGCGCGTGATACTGCTCCGATGACCGCGTCTTTCATTGTGCCACGCCCACGTTTTCGGGGTCCATCTTCCGTTCTGTCTTAATCCTTTTTGCGTCTACCCCGATATACGTCTCATCCGTTTCAACGATACCCTGTAAGATTGGTGATTTTTTCGCTATCTCTGTGCGTATCTTCATCATCATACGCCCTGCTCCCCTCTGTTGCTACCCTATATTTCTGGCAAATTGACAAGATGACAAACCTTTCTTGGCATTTGCTACCAATGAAATCGCCAAAAAACACTTCTGAAGCGGTATTTTTGTTCCAGCAAACATTGTACCACTGGACACCCTTGAATGATGCACCACAATCGCTACAACACCAGTGTCCTATCCTTCCCAAACCGATCTCATTTTATCGGACTACCTCTAAACCTTCACACTTCGGACACTGAGGTTTATCGCCCCAACGCATCCCCCAAGGTGTTCAATACACACCCCTTGATCAAGGAAACGTGCCATCATTTTGACTAAATCCATCAGATACTCTTATTGATGGGTGTGTAAAATTTTAGCAAAGCATTGGTTTTTTGCTTATTTTAGGAATGTCAATGGATTTCGGAACGCCTAAGACTTTGCACTCAAGTCGAGTATAATGTCTTATGACTTTCTCTGTGACGCTGCCAAAATATTTACACCCCCAAGTGGAAAATTGGTTTTGACTTTATTTGCAACTGATGATATTATACAAGAAAACTGATGAGATTTGAAGAAAGAAAATTGTAAGAAAATCCATTTATTAGGTTTCACGCAATTGGAAATTTTCCATGAATGGATTGCTTTTGTTTAGACATGACCTTTAGTTTTATTCCCTTATCTTCAGTATCTTTAAATTCATTCTAACAGTACAATATTATGAACAAACCGAATATTATTTACATACATTCACACGACACAGGTCGTTATGTGCAACCTTACGGTCATGACATACCGACACCAAACATCCAAAATTTAGCTGAGGAAGGTGTCCTATTCAGAAACGCCTTTTGTGCCAATCCTACCTGTTCACCATCACGGGCAGCGTTACTTACTGGACAGTATGCACACAGTTGTGGTATGGGAGGATTAGCAAACCGCGGATGGAGTCTGCCTGTTCCTGAACATCTCATTCCATACACGTTGAATGACGCAGGTTATGAAACTGCATTAGCCGGTTTCCAACACGTGGTCCGAAATGTGAAGGATACAGGTTACAAACGCATCCTATCAGAGGAGAACCAAAAAGCAGGTGCAGAAGAACGCGCATGTGCATTCCTTGCGGAAGAACATGATGCACCATTCTTTTTAGATGTTGGGTTTAGTGAGACGCATCGTCGCGCGAAAGGATTTGCACCTCCGCCAGATGGAGAAGCAAAAACCGATCCACGTTATGTGAAACCTCCAGCACCTTTTCCAGACACACCCACAACTCGTCAAGATATGGCAGAATACATAGATTCAGCACGGACCCTCGACATGAAAATGGGAAAGGTGTTTAGTGCTCTTGAGGAAAACGGACTAACAGAAAACACGCTCGTTATATGCACGACAGATCACGGACTTGCATTTCCACGTATGAAGTGCCATGTAACTGATCACGGAATCGGAGTGATGCTGATTGTTCGAGGACCCGGCGGATTTGATGGTGGGAAAGTCGTTGATGGATTAGTCAGTCAGATTGACCTATTTCCGACTATCTGTGAACTTGCTGAGATTGACCCACCTGAATGGTTACAAGGCGTATCTGTGCTTCCATTGGTTCGGGGTGAGAAGGATGATATCCGTAGGGCTGTTTTTGCTGAGGTCAATTATCATTGTTGCTATGAACCGCAACGTGCAGTTCGGACAGAACGGTGGAAATATATCCGACGATATGACAATGCAAAACAGTGGTCGTTACCAAACTGTGATGATAGCATCAGTAAAACCTTTATGTTGGAGAATGATTGGAAGGATCAACCCGTTGAAGCTGAACGCCTATACGATCTCGTGTTTGATCCATTAGAAGCACATAACCTTGTAGAGAATCCAGATTATGCTCACGTTTTGGCTGAGATGCAGTCCCTTTTGGAGCAATGGCGATCAAATACAGATGATCCGGTTGATGAAAACCAGATAATGACACCACCAGATACTGCTGTGCTAAACGATTCGAGAGATGTATCGCCTGGTGATAAACGTTATCCAGCAGCAGAAGTTCTCTGATCCGAAGCATCGGATTCAAGGGTAGGACTTTCAGATGCGATCGGCGTAATAGATAGACGGCATCCAAGGGCTTTGAGAATAGTAGCAAGTGTGTCAATGTGTGGTGCTTTGTCGCTTGAAAGAATCTTCATCAAGGCATCAGGAGACATGTGTGTTCGCTTGGCAAGTTCAGAAATCCCTCCCTGTGCTTCAACAACTGCACTAACTGCGCTAAGTAATGCTGATGTATTACCATAGGTATAGTATTCCTCCATCATAGCATCAAGAAGATGTATCGCTTCTTCTTGATTTTCAGCAAGTTTTTGAATCAAGTATTTGCGCCAAGTCGTTATTTTTTTCATCGGCGTTGCTCCTGGTACTTTTGCCAATATGATCTTGCACGTTTAATGTCACGTTGCTGCGAAGACTTGTCTCCGCCACAAAGCAGAAGAATGTTAGTACTGTCTATTTCACTATAGTAAATTCTATAGCCAGCTCCGACATGTATACGCAGCTCAAATACACCACCACCGACTGATCGAGAATCCCCAATATTACCAAATTCAAGTGAAATCAGTCGCGCATCAATTCTACTCCGTGCTCTTGTGTCTCTTACTGAGTCAAACCAATCTGAAAATGGTACTCGTCCGTTTGCAGTTTGATAAAACTGAAGTTCTCTCGGTTGTATATTATGCATTAAATTCTTAATATTGCCCATTACGAAGCGGTATAGAATAAATATAACAGATTTAGCCTCATTATGTCAATTGAATTTGATAGTAGATTAATACGAGTACAAAATTCACTTGTCTATTTACATCTTACATGATAGGATATTTGTATCAAATTGTATCAGACAGAAATGAATGTATATAGATAAACCTGTGAAGAACGAAAAGGAGAAATTGGAGATGCGGCACGAACTTACCGCAGAACAGATTGACTTTTATCAAGAAAATGGCTATCTTGTGATTGAGAACTTTCTGGATACGGATGAATTGACTGAATGGCGTAGATGTACAGACGAGGCGGTAACTGAACGGCTTGGTAGCTCAGTCGAACACATGACAAACCAGTTGGATCCGTCAAACTTCTATGCACGTGTCTTTACACAATGCTTAAGACTATCAGACTCACATCCTGGGATGCGAAAGTTGGTGCACGACCCAAAAATTGGACGTATGGCAACAAAGTTGTCAAGTGTTGATGGTATGCGAATTTGGCATGATCAAGCATTGATTAAACCGCCCAATGGCAATCCTACGGCTTGGCACCTTGATGTGCCATACTGGTCATTTGATTCACGTGATGCTGTCTCATTCTGGGTTGCGTTAGATGATGCTACACTTGGAAACGGTTGTATGTGGTATATCCCTGGATCGCATAAGACCGCCCGTTTTGACAATGTCGGTATCGGCGAAAACATAGGTGCTTTGTTTAATGTCTATCCTGAATGGAAAGAACTTGAACCGCAATCAGCACCTTGTCCAGCGGGTTCTATGGTATGGCATAACGGATTGGTCGCGCACGGTGCAGGTGCAAACATGACATTTTCGCATAGAAGAGCCATGACATGCGGTTTCATGCCGGATGGATGCACTTTCAACGGAAAAAGAAATATACTACCTGAACCCTATTTCAACTCCCTTACAGTCGGGGATGTGCTTGACGATGATGTTCAGAATACCCTTGTTTGGCATAAGGATTGGGAAAAATAACTGATTTACTGCCGATAAAACATTAGAACATAAAGGAGTCTAAAGTATATGGAAAAGAAACCGAATATCGTATTGATGGGTGTTGACTCACTGCTTGCAACCCACATGAGTTGCTACGGATATCACCGACAAACCACTCCACATATTGACAAATTCGCTGAAGGTGGTACTCTTTTTGAGAAAACCTATAGTGCTCACATCCCAACAACCAGCGCTTATGCGTCAATGCTTACCGGTATGGACACATTTGGCACACAAGTCGTTGCACTTCGACATAAGGGTCCCCTTCGCGAAGAAGTTAAAACACTCCCAGAGATCCTAAAGGAAGCGGGATATGATACGACATGTGTGGGGTTCGGTGGTCCAAGTGGACGCGGTTTTGATACTTATCTTGAGTTTTCTGGATGGGGACCTGATGACTCAGGAAGAAGTCCGAAAGCTGAAAACCTGAACAGAACGACACTACCTGAGTTGAACCGACTGATCGACCAGAATGACGACAAACCGTTCTTCCTATTTCTACGACATATGGATCCTCACTCACCCTATCTTCCTCCCGCACCCTATGAACGGATGTTCTACCACGGCGATGAATGTGATCCAAACAACACGTCAATGGAGCCAGTCATGTCATTCAAACCGTTCTGCGATTACTTCGCATCATGGATGCCAGCTGGAATATCGGATAAGGATTATGTCATTGCTCAATACGATGGTGCAATTGCATATATGGATGCTTGTATTCAGACGCTTTTTAATGCACTTGAAACGCATGGTGTGTTAGATGAGACCATAGTCGTCATAAATGGGGACCACGGAGAAACACTCTACGACCATGAATGTTGGTTTGATCACCATGGACTCTACGATGTCACCTTACATGTGCCGCTTATCATCAGATATCCTGGTCGTATACCAGCTGGAAAACGGGTATCAGGATACAACCAACACAAAGACCTTGTTCCAACACTCCTTGAGTTAGCAGATATTGAAACGGATATTGCGTTTGATGGTAAAAGCCTTACGGCTCTAATTAGCGGTGAAATTGCTTCTTATGAGAGTGAGTTTTATATCACAGAATGTACGTGGATGCGGAAACACGGATGGCGTACCCCAGAGTGGAAACTTATCGTCGCACTTGAACCTGATTTCCACTATAAGTCACCAGTCGAACTCTACAATCTAATCCAAGACCCGGATGAGAATGAGAACCTTGCTGATACACATCCTGATATAGTCAATGTTCTGGAAACCCGCATGAAGAATTGGGTTCTTCAACGGGAGAAGGAAACAGGTTTACCAAATCCGATTATGAATCAAGGTGATTGGCACGGTAAACAAGGTATCGGTCCTTTTAAATCTTCGGATCAAGCCTATAACACCTTACACATTGGCAATCCTGGTGAAGCAGCGCGTCTGCAAGCAAAATCACGAGAAGAAAATTAACACTGTCAAATTTGAAGAGGAATTTTGAATGCCAGATTATACAAGAGATGACGTATTAAACCGACTCAACGCGGAGTTAGATAAAGGTAATACACTGCTTGCTGTAGGGGCAGGAACAGGAATCACAGCAAAGTTTGCCGAAAAGGGTGGTGCTGATCTGATAGTAATATACAACTCTGGTCGCTATCGGATGTCCGGTTTCGGTTCCTGTGCAGGTCTCCTTGCTTATGGTGATGCTAATGCTATCGTCATGGAAATGGGAGAACGTGAAGTGCTTCCAGTTGTCCAAGAAACCCCTGTTATCGCTGGTGTCAACGGCACAGACCCTACCCGACGAATGAGCAACTTTTTAAAACAGGTGCGCGATGTAGGTTTTGACGGTGTCAACAACTTTCCAACCGTTGGCGTTATTGATGGTACTTTTCGGGTAACACTTGAAGAAACGGGGATGGGTTTCTATAAAGAGGTTGAGATGATCAACATAGCACACGAGATGAACCTATTTACTATTGTGTATGTGTTCACCCCAGAAGAGTCTGAGAATATGGCAAAGGCTGGCGCGGATCTTGTTATAGCTCACATGAATACAACGATCGGCGGCACAATCGGTGCAGAAACTGCCTTCACACTTGAAGATGCTGCTGTGAAAGTTCAAGAGATATGTGATGCAGCGAAATCACAAAATCCAGATGTTATATGTATGTCACACGGTGGTCCGATCTCAAAGGCACCGCAAGCAAAGTACATCAATGAGAATACAGATACCGTTGGTTTCGTGGGTGCGTCAAGTATTGAACGTTTTGCATGTGAAGAGAGCATTCCGCGCATCACTGCCTCGTTTAAAGAATGAAATTTACAGTAACTCTGTCTGTTGAGCAAGACGCAGTGAAAACCTTAAACGTATTCAGACGATAAGTTGACAGTCAGCGGTTTTTGTAAAGTGCGGTTTTGAAAGGATAATATCTAATTCTAAATAAGCAGGGGCTTATAATGGCAATGTCGATCGCAATGTTAGGAGGTTTTTGTCCAGCTTGCAAAGAATATGTTTTTTACAAAATGCGGGGCAGTGATGATGTCTCTTATAACTATCCAGGACCGCCGTGGTGTCTCCACATTTGTGAGAACAAGATAGCAGGACATAGGGAAGCAGCTCTGATAAAACCGATAGAAGGTGCTACAATCCTTAATGCTTTAGATTACAACAATCGCGGCGTTTGGAAGGCAGAAAAGAGGCGATATGAAGAAGCAATGGCGGATTACAATACAGCGATTCGGCTTGCTCCCACTGATGCTCTCATATACTTCAATCGTGGTTTGGCAAAGGCTAAACTACATCATGAAACTCTGACGGACTATAATAGAGCGATTAGAGAATACGGTATCAACCCTATATCTATATCACACATTCAGGCTAAACCCTCTGCTGCGATCGTCTCAGCGATTTCAGACTTTGATAGAGCAATCCAGCTCACCCCGGATTTTGCCAGAGCTTACCTCAATCGGGGCATTTTGAAGGTAGAGCTTGCTCCCGAACCCGGACTTTCCCCTGTTCGCTATGGCGATAGTATGCTCTGGCAAGTGATCTTTGGTTTTCCCTACGAGTATGATAATATTTTGCGCGTAATAGATAACGGCAATAGTAGGCGTGCGGCGTATTATAGTGCGATTTCAGATTTTGATACAACGATCCGTCTGAATCCTGATGATCCTCGTGCATACGGTAACAGGGCATTGGTGCAACGCAAAATTGGGGATAAGGCTTCTGCACAAAAAGACTTACGCACCGCCTTGAAACTTGCAAAAGAGGCAAGGGACACAGAACTGATAACATGGATTGAGGGACTTATTGAACAGCGTTAATCGGCGTGAATTATTGACCAGCTTTGCCTTTGAGTTAACTGACATTTAAAGAAGTTGCATGGGCATTGTTCCATGGGTGCTTACGACATTTACACAATCTATACAATTCATAATATTATGAGTAGGACTTACGCATTTCCCCTTGATAAGGGGGTTAGGGAGGTTAAAAAGTCATTATTTTAGGTATTTAACCCCCTAAATCCCCCTTATCAGGGGACTTTAAGAGGTATTTTGCGTAAGTCCTAACAAATAAAGAAGGTAACCCGATTGTATTCTAAAATCTCACTTTTGATTGTCCTATTTCATTGTATATTTTATAACATTTCTGATGCTAAACCTCCTAATCTTCTTAAACATGGGGGTCCTATTCAGGCAATCGAATTTTCACCAATTGATCCATCCCTTATTGTCAGTGCTGGTGATAACAGCACAATAAGGTTATGGAATCTAAGTGATAACACTCCGACATCTCTTACTGGACACACAGATAAAGTCAATTCTGTAACTTTCTCACCAGATGGTAATTTTCTCGTCAGCGGTAGCAACGACTTAACAATACGGGTCTGGGATGTTCAGCAAAAAAAACAGATTCTGACGTTAGAACATAAAACCCGTCGGAGCAGTCCATCAACTGTTATTTCTACTGCATTTTCGCCTAATGGAAAAACACTTGCTACTGCTGGGTATAAGAGCATAATACTCTGGGATGTAAAAGGTTGGGTGAAGAAGAAGACGCTCATACATGATGACTGGGTAAATGGTATTGTCTATTCACCTAATGGTGAGTATTTGGCATCTGTTGATGGAAAACTCATAAAAGTATGGGATCATGAAAGGCAACAGGTGATCGCACGATTAGATGCGGATAGTGAATGGGTCGGTGCAATTGCATTCTCACCTGACAGCAGAATATTCGCAACAGCAGGATTTGAAGGAAAAATCAAACTTTGGTCCACATCGGATTGGCAAATCATAAGAGAAATTAAAGATGTAACGTCCGTTTCAGACCTCGTCTTTTCACCCGATGGAGAGAGTATCGCAAGTGCCGGACATCAAGTCGTCGTGTGGTCTGTTCAGAGCGGTAAGAAAATAGCGTCTTATATGGAGCACAATGGGTGGGTAATGGAAACAGCGTTCTCACCTGATGGAACTACCATTGCCAGCGGAGGTCTTGAGGATGGCATACTCTGTATTCAAGAAGTCAATAAGACGAAAATATCACATGGTCAACCGAATACCGTACGACTGATCTACTTTATTCCAAGCGATCTTTCTTCACAACACGATATTGACGCAAAATTAGATAAGCTAATTAAAACCGTGCAGAATATCTACGCTAACAACATGGAATACTACGGATTTGGTAAGAAAACTTTTAAGTTTGAGACTGACGAAAAAGGGAATGCTGTAATACACCATGTGAAAGGTAAATTCAAAGATGAATTTTATCAGAAGAAATCAGGAAAAGTCTGGGATGAAATTGATCAGAGGTTTGACACATTTAGCAATATCTATCTTACGGCTTTAGAAAGTAGGAGTGATCTACTTGATGGCTACGCATGTGGATTTGGCGGCTCCAGAGGTGCCTTCGGTGGTACAGTATTAATTCCCGCTTCAGGACCCTGTTTTTTCGATATAGCAGTCACTGTGCATGAACTTGGACACGCATTCGGATTAGCGCATGATTATCGTAATAATTTGAAACCTTGGGTTAATTTATATACAAATGAACCGATGACGACCTCCAAATGTGCTGCACATTGGTTAATTGTACATCGCTATTTTAATTCTCATCAAACTACTATAAACCAACCTACAACTATCAAGATGGCTGAACCAACATCTACAGATGAGGTTAATGGGATACGTTTTGAGTTTGATGTATCTGACCCTGACGGTCTCCATCAGGCGCAATTCTTAATACCTGAATCTAATAATTCACCCTTTGGAAAACTTCACGATTTTAAGGTCTTGAACGGAGAAAAAGACAAAGCAGTATTTTTAGTAACCCAATTAACACCAAAAACAGAGTCAATTGGGTTTCGGGTAATGGACAAAAAAGGGTTCTTTACCGAAAAGAAGTTTCGAATATCAATGGAAACCCTTTTACCACCAGCCAAAGTTGTATCTATTCCTGATGTTAATCTAAGATCTGCTATCCGCAAAGCATTGGGTTTATCCTCAGACGCTGTCATCACACAATTGGATTTGCTTAACCTATATGGACTGAATCCTTACGGAAATTTTGATGTAAGTGAGCACAAAATTAATAATCTTTCAGGTATTGAACATGCAACGAATCTGACCAGTTTAAATCTCAGCAAGAATTTGATTCATGATATTAGTCCACTCACAAAATTGAAAAAATTGCGGGTCTTAAAGGTTGATAATAATCAGATCACTAACATTCAACCCCTTGCTGAGATGACTAACTTGAAGGAATTATCACTCTCTAACAACCCCATTAAAGATATGTCCTCTGTCCATCTGTTACTTGAAGAGAATCCTAATATTCAGCATGATGTCTGGCACAGCATCTATAATGTAGATAAAATTACCGGACCTTGGATCTGGATGATTGCTCCAACAGAATCCGGTCAAGGAGGTGCAAATGCCATTGATATAGATTCACTCTCTATCCTGAGTAAGGGAACAGTAACTGAAAATATCATTGCCGCAGAGGGAGTCAGAATGGGGGATGTAGTGGATGATCGTGTATGGAAAAGATCAAGGATTAGTGATACAAGCGACAATAACCTGAATGAACTTGCGAGAAAAGTCGGCTTCATTAATAGCAAAAATCGACAATCCATAGCTGCTGGTGGATACGTGAAGGATCATAACGCTTACGCCTTCATTACACTCAGCTCTACAAAGGCACAACGAAACGTCAGAATGTTTGTTGGAAGTGATGATGCAATTAAAGTGTGGCTAAATGGAAAAGTTGTGTTTAAGAACGCCATCAACCGAGGTGCAGAAACCTTCCAAGATAGTTTCATCGTTGATTTGAAAGCGAAGGATAATCTTCTCCTTGTTAAAGTCGGACAGAGCGGTTATAAATGGAGTATGTTCGTAGGAATTGATGCTGATGTAACTGTAAAATAGCATTGGTTAAAAAAGGAAGATTTGATGCACAAAAATGTCAATGAGTTTCAGGTCATAAATGCGGATGACGAAGAATTGATGCGGATTAGTCGGGAAGGGACTCTGTCACTCAATCTAAACGAGATGCATGCAATTCAATCTCATTTCGCGAAACTACAACGTAATCCAACCGATGTAGAACTTGAAACTATCGCACAAACATGGTCTGAGCATTGTGTTCACAAGACCTTTAAAAGCATGATTCTCTATTCCGAAGCTGGCAAGGAGACAGAGGAAATTGACGGTCTATTTCCAACCTACATCCAGCGCGCAACAGAAGATATTGACAAACCTTGGTGTGTTTCTGTCTTTTCAGACAATGCTGGAATCATAGAATTTGATGACAGATATAATCTTGTCTTCAAAGTAGAAACGCACAATCACCCGTCTGCCATAGAACCCTACGGTGGTGCGGGTACAGGTATCGGCGGGGTCATCCGTGATTCACTCGGTACCGGACTTGGGGCAAAACCGATCCTTAATACAGATGTATTCTGTTTTGGATTACCCGATTCGCATTATGAAGACTTGCCTAAAGGAACACTGCATCCGAAACGTGTATTCAAAGGTGTCGTAGCGGGTGTTCGCGATTACGGTAACAGAATGGGGATTCCTACAGCAAATGGTGCGATCCTGTTTGACTCGCGCTACACAGCAAACCCGCTTGTATTCTGTGGAAACGTCGGTCTCATACCAAAAGATAGGTGTAACAAATCTGTTGAACCGGGAGATCTGATCGTTGCTCTCGGTGGACGCACTGGACGTGATGGAATCCACGGTGCTACATTCTCCTCTGCAGAATTAGACGATACCTCTGAAAACCTTGGTAGCGTTGTACAGATTGGAAATCCAATTATGGAGAAGAAGATCGTTGATGCCCTCCTACAAGCGCGGGACCTTAACCTATACCGTTCAATCACAGACTGCGGTGCTGGCGGTTTTTCATCTGCAGTCGGTGAAATGGGTGAGGATACAGGGGCAGAAGTACATCTGGAGCGCGTACCACTCAAATATGAAGGTTTAGCACCTTGGGAAATCTGGTTATCCGAAGCACAAGAACGCATGGTAATCGCTGTTCCGCCTGAAAACATTGAGAAACTCATTGAAATATGTGAAGCAGAAATGGTTGAAGCAACTGTGCTCGGTAATTTCACTGATACTCACAGATTGCATGTCTTATATGAAGGTGTGATCGTAGCTGATTTAGATATGCAGTTTCTGCATAAGGGTTTACCTCAGCATGTCAAAAAGGCAACTTGGATTCAACCGCAACATCAAGATATGCCTTCCAAAGACGAACTAACAGATGATTACACTGAAGACTTATGTCGTCTCCTTGCAAGTCCGAATATAGCCAGCAAGGAATCTGTTATCCGACAATATGACCACGAGGTGCAAGGTGGAATAGTCATCAAACCCCTCGTTGGCATTGAAAACGATGGGCCGAGTGATGCGTGTGTCGCAACCCCGATCATTGGTAGTCCACATGCAGTCATCATCTCAAACGGTATCAATCCAAAATATAGTGATGTTGACCCGTACATCAGTGCTGCATCCGCAATTGATGAAGCACTGAGAAACATCATCGCTGTCGGGGGTACACTTGAGAAAACCGCCTTATTAGACAACTTCTGTTGGGGAAATCCCGATAAACCTGATAGACTTGGTGCTTTAGTTCGTGCTGCGAAGGCTTGCTATGACATTGCTACAGCTTATGGTACTCCCTTCATTTCAGGAAAAGACAGTCTTTATAACGAATACCGCGATACTACAACAGGTGAACAACGCGCTATTCCATCAACGCTACTCATCTCAGCAATCTGTGTCATGCCTGATGTCAGCAAAGCTGTTACGATGGATGTCAAAAGTCCAGGGAATCTGATATATGTTGTTGGCAATACTTATGCTGAATTGGGGGGTTCTCACTATTTCAATATTCACGATTTCATTGGCAACACTGCACCTGTTGTTCGTCCTGATGAAGGGAAGTTGACAATGGATGCGTTAAGTTCTGCTATTGACAAAGGTTTTGTTCGATCTTGCCATGACTGTTCTGAGGGAGGAATTGGTGTCGCTGCAGCGGAAATGGCATTCGCAGGTGGCTACGGTATCTCTATAAATCTCAGCAAAATTCCCACTGGAGAAGAGATTAAATATAATGATTTCCTCCTGTTTTCTGAATCAAATAGTCGCTTTCTCGTTGAAGTTGAACCCCAAAACCGAACAGACTTTGAAAATTACATGACTGAAGCGGCAATTGGTTGTCTTGGTGAAGTCACTGAGAAACCTGTATTTACCGTCTACGGTCTGGACGAAAAACAGATCGTCAATACTTCTATAGAGCAGCTAAAATCTGCATGGCAGACACCCTTGCATACATAACCTATTATTAATTGCATGTGTATGACATTTTAGGAGAAAAATGTGAAACCCAAGGTACTTATTTTACGAACTGCAGGAACAAACTGTGATACTGAAACCGACGTGGCATTTCAACTTGCTGGTGCTGATACATCATTAGTCCATATTCAGAATCTTATTTCTGGAAAAGTTGCTTTAGCAGATTTTCACATACTCGCTATACCTGGTGGTTTCTCCTATGGTGATGATATTGCAGCGGGTATACTACTTGCTGTAGAGATGAAGCACAAGATCAGAGATGCTTTGGATAAGTTTGTTGCTGATGGCAAACTGATAATCGGAATATGCAACGGATTTCAGGTGCTTGTGCGGACTGGACTGTTACCTGGATCAGAAAACAGTACGACTGGCGATTCTGAAATCACACAACGTGCGACATTGGCAATGAACACATCAGCGAAATTTGAATGCAGATGGGTAGACTTAGCAACGCAACAGAGTTCGTGTGTTTTTACAAAGGGTATCAAAAGGCGTCTCTATCTTCCTGTTGCACATGCTGAAGGAAGATTTACCGCGCCGTCACATGTGATAGAGGAATTAGAAGCTAACAACCAGATTGTATTCCGATACGGTATACCTTCTGAATCTGCTGCTGTGCGTTCTAATTACCCCAACAATCCTAACGGTTCCGATGCTGACATTGCTGGTATCTGTGATAAAACGGGTAGAATATTCGGTCTAATGCCGCATCCTGAAAGGTTTCTGACAAAATGGAATCACCCGCGTTGGACGCGGGAGCACCTTCCTGATGAAGGAGATGGTATCGCAATTTTCAAAAACGCTGTTGATTATGTCAAAGCAGAACTTATTTGAATGGTATCAGACGATGGGAATATTAATTTTCTTTTTTAGGCGAAATCGTTACACCGAACATTGCTATGATGAACCCAATTGCGGATAAGAAGGCACCATAATGTATCTCATCTATGTACGTACCGACAAGACGATTTCCCAATATTGCAGCGAAAAACAGCAGAATGAAGCAGATGAGTCCTATAATGCTTCCCAGGAGTATAAAAAGTTTGTAAAATGTCTCCTTTAAGACTATACCTACAATGCTTGTAAATATAATAATTAAGGATGCAACGAATATCAGTGAAACGTAACCTTCACTGGTATCATCAGCAAATTCAACACCAGTAAGGTCGTCAACCCAAGGAAAAGCAAAACTAAACAATACCAAAATACCGCCAACAAGTGTAATCAATCTGGTATACAGATTCATTCTTCACCTCCTTCTGTGTTCTGTTCCTGTACATTATTCTCTTCAATTGATTCATAAGTCTCATGCTTCTCCTTCAAGGTTATCCGCTACTGCTGTTGTATCATCTGATCCATCAATCCCAATGGATTCATAACTACACAAAACACCAACTATCGCCAGTATATATCCGACTGCCGTGAGAAACGCACCGTATTTTGGATCGATAAGGTAATGTCTATTGATTTTCAAATCCAGACTATCACCAAGAAATAGAATCAGAAAACAAATTAATCCAACGCTACTGCTAAAAATCACAAAAACTGATGTCCAAGATTTCCATTTTGATTTTTGTATTAACCGAAATATACTGACACAGATAATTGTTAAGGACGCAATAAATGATATGATGATGAAATTTATACCGCTATCAGAATCAAATCCGGGAATGTTCCTTCTGTTATCATTGATGGATATTTTTTCAATGATGGGTATCAGTACAAAAAAACAGATTATGATACCAATACCTCCCAAGATAAGTAATCCAGCGATGCGCCAAGATCTCTGGAACAAACCTCTGTTCGCCATGTAAAAGAGAAAACCTATAATACCTAAGACGATTATATAGACAAATACCATACCCATGAATCTATTCAGTTGGGTAAAAACTGTAATTGCAAAGAATACAAGAAAGGGTAAAATATATAGAAAATGTGCAATACTGCTGACAATAAGTGTTGAAATAATAGCAAAATAACTCATGGAACTCAGTCGTCTCAGAATATAAACAATGTAAAAAACCACCACCAATGCTGTAAATAATGTTATTGCTGCTAAGGCTTCTCCTCCGCTGTTGGCAAGGTTAGCACCTGAATGATCAGCATCCCACGGCAACCCGAAAGAGAAAAATGCTAATAGTCCACCAACAAATGTCAGGAAATATGGATAATGTTTCATTTCAAATCTCCGAATATTCTTGAAACCACGTTCTCTTTTGGTATGTATGACGCGCCGACTAAAACTATTACAAATCCCGCTGCAGCCCCAAAACCCCCAAATTGGATATCGCCTGCTACAGTATAAGTCGTATTTCCCATGCTTCGCAATCCTTTTTCACCAATTACCGTTACAAGTAAAAATGAAATTAGCAAACACAATAGGGCAATCACACTACTGATGAACACTATCCGTTTTAGTTTTCCTGAAGAATTCTTTGCTAATAAAATGATACTGCATATAAAAATTAAGATCGATTCTATTAAAGCGATGGTTACAAAATTCCATTTCATTGCTATCTTGTAGCCTGGATATCTATGGTGAGTTTGAGGAGCCGGTTTAATTATTGATCCTGTTTCTGTTACTGGAGTGCTTGATCTAAAGTTTGCACCTCCTATTCTCCCAGTGCGTACGTTAGTTTCATAAGTCCTTTTGAAACTCCCTTTTGTAAATGTAACCCAGGGTATTGCAAAGCAGCATAGTGCAAAGAATGCACCTACAAGCGTAATTAAACGTGAATGCTCTTTCATTTCTCACCTCCTTGAGAATTTGGGTCCCCGTTTCTGTCTGAGCGATCCGTCTTTTTTACAAAATTGATTGTCCCAACGATAGTACAAAAAAAGCCTATAGCAGTTAGAAATACGCCATACCTGATACTAACAGGATATGACGTCAAAATTTCAAGGTTAAGATTAAGAAATCTGTAAAAGAATAGAGGTATCAGACACAATAGTCCAATATAACTACTGATGTTATTGACTTGACGTGTACCTTGAATAAAACTGTTTACTACAATGACAATTGAAGCAATGAATGCTACTGTTATTAACCAGCCATCATCACTGTTCGCAAGGACAATACCAGATTCGTCATGAATCCAAGGTAAACTGAAGCAGAAGAACGTAAAGAACCCGCTTCCAAGTGGAATATAGGACAAGTAATTTCTCATATATGGTGAAATTGCAAAATAATACCATTTCTAATTGACAAATTATCATAAATAAACTGTAGGTCGGTTAGAGCGAAGCGAAATCCGACATGGAAACCTTGTCTAACTCTACGTGTCGGGTGTCGCTTCGCTCTACCTATAGCTGTAAACTTATGGGATTTGCAAAATCAGAGTCCTCTTCAGTCCCGTAGGGACGATATGTTTATAGAAAAATGTGTATCCCTACCTCTCTTCAGTCCCGTAGGGACGATATGTTTATTTTCTATGCCGTTCCTACGGAACTCAAGAAGGGTCGTATAACTTTAACTATAAACATAGCGTCCCTACGGGACTGAAGAGGGTTTCTGGCATCGAAAATTCCTTAACTTTACACCCGTCGAATACCAAACGCGTATTCGGCGTTGATTTGGATGAATGCCATACGCGCATTCACATCGTTGATTTATAGGTTTCGCTTCGTTCTACCCGACCTACGAAATAATGTTACATAATCATTTAGAAATGGTATAACATATTTGTATCTCTATCCTAAGCCCCAGCGAGGCGACAGGTGTATTTCATTCACGATGTAAGCAACGTATTCTAATGAATCATAACAGCACAAAACAATCTGAAAACTGTCCAAACTATAGTAGTTACTTAACACAGTCAAACTACAGGCAAAATAGTATGTGCCTGATACAAGTTTTAAGTTTCGGCAACATCACTTGTTTCAATTTGAGCAGCTGATTTTGGAATCTTCCACGCACCGAAAAGTGCAATAATGAATCCGATTGCTGCACCATAAGCTCCAAAACTGATTATTTGCATGTTTATCAAAATTAGAAACAATAAGGATATTAGTCCTATACCACTACATATAAGTAATGACAATCTGGATTTCAACGGTGTTTTCTGACTCTGCATGTAAATACAGATACCAACAATCGCTATGGCAGCGAGCAATGAAAGCGTACTCCAATTGGCATCACCAGTTGCTAACTTAAATCCTCTTGCAATAAGAGTCCCTTCTAATTCTAATTTTGGTTCTGGCATGTTCGATTCTATTGAAGAAGGGAATTGCATGGATGGACTCTCCATTTTTATAGTTGACAGATCAATATTGATCCACGGTAGAAAGAAGCAGAAAATGGTTAAACCGGCACCAATCAACGGAAGTAACAATACATTCTGTTTCATAGTTGATTCCTCCATATATGTTTATATAGAACTAAAACGTAATTTTGTTTATGTGATAACTGTTCAGTTATTATTGCAGCGTATCATGTGTAATGCATTGGTGTTGCATTCCCATGAAAATACTCACATCAATGTTATACCATTTCTAATTGGAGATGTCGCTTCTGGTAGCACAAACTTTTAGTTTGTGTCCTGAAGAATAACTACCATAATAACCGCCTAATGAGACAATAAATTATAGAAATGGTATAACATTGCTTTTAGCGTGCTCCACACGCCTGCAAACACGCCTGCATGTGTCCACGTGATTCAGCTGCAATAGTGCAACACTGTTCTAAGCTATATTCCCTCGCGCCAATCACCTCAAGGTTGAGCGGACCGGTGTATCCGTTTTCATGTAGCACACGAATGTATCCTACAAGGTCTATATCACCACGTCCGTTCGCTTGTAATTCTGGTGTTCCAGGACCGCGTTGTGACCCCTTACAATCCCGAATATGCACGTGTTTAACTCTGGAAACAACCGCTGCGATTGCCTCAACAGTATTTTCACCTGCCCTATGGATATGAGAAGGATCCATGTCAATACCGAATGCGGGTGATGATATTTCATCCATTGCACGAAGTGTTGTCGGAGTGTTATAGATACTTGCACCGACATGCGCCTTCACACATAAGGTGACACCGTAATGTTCCGCTCGTTCAGAAAGTTTTCCTAAAGAATCAATTACCCCGGACCAAGCAGATTCATCGTCAGATGATCCACCAGGACCGCAATTGACAATAGGAATACCTATCTCAACAGCAGCTTGAAAAGCAAGCTCCATTCTCTCAGGATCTCTTGAGGGTTGTTCCATCGCTAACAACTCAAGTTCATATTCTTTTGATAGACGTTTGATGTCGTCAGCCAGTTCCTGCCATTCGGTAAGAACAAGATGTTGACTCATACCATCAATTGCTGAAAGTTCAATTCCATCGTAACCAGCCATTGCTATGTGCTTAAAAGCGGTTTCCATATCATAACCACCGAAAAGCACAGAATTTGCTCCTAATTTCAAATGTAATTTCTCCTTTAGTAAGCATTAGAACTATTTTATAGTTATACCATTTCTAATTGATAATGTCTCTTTTTGTAGCAAATTCTGTTAGATTGTGCCGTTCCCCGCTTCAATTCTAAACAGCCGCTAATGAGAGAAAAATTAATAGAAATGGTATTATCGTAAAGAAACGGACAGTATCAGTATTTCGGATGACACATCAATTCCCGATAATTGACACATCAATTCCCGATAATGAATGTGTGTGGTCGCGATTCGGAGATCGTTCCTACAGAAGATGTTTGGTCAACTTATAGTCCATTCAGCGTTGGTAGAGGATGTGGACGTACGAGAATACCACCCTGCTCATAAGATTCCATTGCTGCCCAAGTATATTCAAGCGCAGCGAGTGCATCTCTTCCAGAAGCACGCAGCTTCTCTTTCGGTACACCATTTGTGATGTCTTGTAAAAATGCATGAATTCTTAGTGGGAAGGTCTGTCCGAAGTCACTTATACCGGATTCTGTAACGACTGTATCTCCACCTTCTGGTGCCCCTGGTGATGGCCAAAAAGTTATCTTTTCTATGCAGTTTTCAATACAGAATGTTCCGCGTGTTCCTGCGAGTTCTACACTCCACCATCCACCTAAGCCGAATGTTGCGTCTCCGCGTTGACTCAATAGATACCCGATACAACCATTTTCAAATCGCAAGTGAATGCTATTGATAGAGACCATCAGGTCCCCTTCTTTTCTTCGAAAATGGGGACGTTCCATGAAAGCTTGAACGTGTGTCACATCTCCACAGAAGTGACGCATCACACTGAATGGATGTGAGAGGAATGCTTTTACGTGAAAATATGGAAAACCGTCAGAACGAGGTGCTCTGGAGTAACTATAGTTGAATTCACCACCAGCAAATCCCATCTTGTGGAGAATATAGACCTGCTCCCCGATCTGTCCATTGTCAATATACTTTTTTGCTTGTTCAGCAGGGGGAGTGAAGTAGTGGTTTAGGTTGCACCCGAGGTAAAGGTCATTTTCAGATGCTTTCGCCACCATCTCGCGAGCTTGTCCGACATCGTTTGAAATCGGTTTTTCAACGAGAACGTGTTTCCCATTCTCAAGTGCCTCCATAGTCGGTTCATAATGCCAACTACCGTTCTCATTCCCACCAGTGCTAACATCAACGATGTCAAGGTCAGGTTCACCATCAATCATATCTGCTAAACTATAATATGCCTTTACACCGAGGCGTTCAGCAGCACTGTCAGCCTTTCCTTTATCAATATCACAAACTGCAACAAGCTCTGCTAAATCGTTATTTGCATAGCAATTTGAATGGTTGTTACCAATTCCACTCATGCCAACTACGCCAACTTTCAATGCCATGTTTAATTCCTTCCAATAAGTGAATAAATTTTTATTGCACGATTCTATACTGTGAAATGTGGTTTTGTCAACAAATATCTTGGATAGGGGTGTTAGATTAGCAACGTTTTCTGTTCTTAGTTTACAAAACACCTGATGTTTATGAAAATACCTTGAAATACCCAAAACCCCCTTCCGCGTCTTCCGTGCTCTCCGTGTAATCCGCGATTCAGACAAAAACGCTGCCAAAAAGTTTACACACCCTCAAAATAGAATTTTCTTTGCATGTATGAATATAATATGATATAATAACGCTTATTGTGAAAAAGGAGAAGAAAACAACGCAAAACTCTGTGATAACTGTCAATAGAAAGGCTCGGCATGACTATCATCTACGTGATAGATATGAAGCAGGAATCGTATTGCTCGGAACTGAAGTAAAAGCAATTCGTAACGGACAGATGAATCTCACAGACAGTTATGCACAGATTTCAGAAGGTGAAGTGTTTCTAATTGATGCGTTTATCGGATTGTATGACCAAGCCAATCGTATGAATCACGAACCGAAACGTATACGCAAACTATTATTGCATCGTAGTGAAATAAAGAAATTAGAACGTTCAACGCATTCAAAAGGTATGACCCTAATTCCGACGCGCGCATACTACATTCAGGGAAGAGTGAAGTTAGAAATTGCAGTAGCTGAGGGAAAACGGTTTTATGACAAACGTGATAAGATTGAACGTGAACACGCTAACCGAGAGATACGAACTTACACATAATAACCATACCATAATTTGGGGGTGACCAGGTTTCGACGGAGGTAATTGCGATACGGGTTGCATGTCGAGGTCTCCGCAGGCCTCGTAAAATAGGCGGAACAACTATAATTGCTGATGAAGAATTAGCACTAGCTGCTTAATAACAGCTACGCTTGGTGAATCTGTCTCCCGTCAGAGACACTAAAGCGCCGTAATACGGGATAGCGGTTTAGTTGTTCTCAAGGGTTATATCGCGAATTTATACTTGAGATAGTCATTTGTGAATCCTGCACAGGGGAGTCTAAATGATGAAAATTTAAACCTGTGATAAGCATGTAGTAGCCTTTATCAATATGCTTTCGGACGCGGGTTCAATTCCCGCCACCTCCATTACTCCTATACACGCCGGGAAACTGCGTTTTTACTCGGTTTCCCGATAGGATCCATACATAACCAGAACCTTTTCTAAAGGATGTATGAACAATGGCGGATTTTGAGAATCTACCAAACCGCATTCAAAGAATCGCTGAAGCAGAACTCCAACCAACCGAAGAAATCTGTCTATGTGTAATCGGACGTTCTGGCTTGCTGAGACCAGATTTTGTGCTTATCACATCTCAAAGAGTCCTTGTGTTAGATGAAAGATATTTAGGTAGTCTCTCTATCTCGTATGCTAATGTCCGATGTAATGTGTTCTTTAGTGATATAAGTACAGTGAAACTTGCACGATTATTCAAGCACCGACTTTTTGGTCAAGCACGTCTTGAAATTAACGTCAAACGCAATGTTCACTGGATTGACAATCTTCGTTACCGTGAGGCAAGAAAGATACTTTTATTCATAACAGAAAAAATACAGCGTTAAAGTGATGCACTCGCTATACCAATCTATGTACGAAAAGAAGTAATGGAAAAAGAGAGATTCATTTTAAAGGAGTCATAACATGGTTGAAGTAAAGATAGAGTTTCTAACAGTTGATAAATCCGCTCGTTCACCGCTCGTGATTTTAAAAGAAAAAGATGGTGAATCTAAGCGGATTCTGCTGATATGGATTGGTGAACCGGAAGCTTGGGCAATAGAGTTCTGTCTCAAAAACGTGCCGATGCCGCGTCCAATGACACATGATCTATTCAAAAATGTCCTTGATACAATCTCCGCGAAAGTGCAATCAATATGCATTAATGCTGTTGAGGAATCTACCTTCCACGCAAAAGTTAAACTTGTATCAAACGGTGAAACTTATGACATAGATTCTCGTCCGAGTGATGCACTTGCGCTTGCGCTCCGTTGTGATGTACCCATATTTGTAGATGAAAACGTCCTTGAAGAAAACGGTTTCCTTGAAGCAGAGGTCACAACTGAGCAAACCGCACCACCCGATGCAAAAGATGTGTTAGAAAATCTTGATGAAGAATTTGTCAAGCATTATACTGTTTAGTTAGAGATTCGTCAAATCCCGACTACATAGTTAAAAACTCAATAAATACACTTTCCTCTGATACTCTATCACTGTGGGAATGCATGCCGCCATGGAACACTCAATAAGTGATACCAGCAAACTAATACAAGGTTGTTGTTCAACTGCTTTGCATCCCAAGAACATAAATGAGCAAATAGACCTTTCCTTTCTTGATCCGCCGTTCAACCAGGACAAAACCTACAATGCTTGGGATGACAATTTACCTCCCAATGCTTATTGGAAGTGGATGCAGGAAATCTGTGAGAAAGTATTTGCACTAACTACTGAAGGTGGTGCTGTTTATTTCATGCAACGTGAGAAAAATACAGAATTTGTCTTGCGTTGTCTTCACAATAGTGGATGGACTTTTCAAAATCTGATTATCTGGAAAAAGAAAACATCCGCTGTTCCAGGAATGAAACGTTTTGGAAAACACTATCAAGTTATCGCTTTCGCTACTAAAGGCAAAAGACCCCGTGTCTTTAATCGTCTCCGTATTGATCCTCCCTTACCTATAGGTTATAAGTATAACCGTGAAAACGGGATGTATGTTACTGATGTTTGGGACGATATACGTGAGTTAACCTCAGGCTATTTTGCAGGTGATGAAGCGTTGCGAGACAACGAGGGAAACCGACTACACAAACAACAATCCCCTATTCAACTTCTCCTAAGAATCATTTTGTCTTCAACGAATCCCAATGATGTTGTACTCGATCCATTTGCTGGTTCAGGAACAACATTGGTTGTATCTGAACAATTAAGTAGAAAGTCCATTGGGATCGAACTTGATGAAGTCAATGCAAATATTATACAAAGTAGACTATCTGGACTCAGAAAAGCAGATGATGTATCCCGCTTTTATAAGGATTACACATATACTCAAGACTTAGATGTGACCTGGAGTAAAACTAAATGTTAGAATAGAGTTATCGGTTTTTTGGCACTTTTTATCACACCTGTAAATATCAGATGTAGGTCGGGTAGAGCGAAGCGAAACCCGACACATTTGGTTTCTGTCGGGTTTCGCTTCGCTCTACCTATAAGTGTAAAGTTAAGAAAACTTAGAAGATCTTATGCATCGCTCTGAATCCTTATGGTTATAGGGATTGTCTTCTCTTCAGTCCCGTAGGGACGATATATTTATAGAAAAAATGTGAACCCCCACCCCTCTTCAGTCCCGACAAATGCCAAACGCGCATTTGGCGTTGATTTGGTAGGGACGATATGTTTATAAGTACATCAACAATAAATATGCCGTTCCTACGGAACTCAAGACAGATGGGGACAGCGTTTTCTATAAACATATCGTCCCTACGGGACTAAATATAAGACAGTCTCAATCATAGTGGCTATTGAGAAGGATTCATAAAAACACAGAAAGTTTCTTAAGTTTACACCTATGGGTTTCGCTTCGCTCTACCCGACCTACGTTATGTACTATCAGTAATAGAGAGCAACTGATAATTCTTAAAACTAAATAACCCTGGGATTTACCCATTAAGAAAACACACATGGATTACATGCAATCATATCTTAATTTTAATACATCTGATAGTAAATCACTAAATATACCTACAGAAATTGACGAATTTTGGACTGCAAAACAACGCGCGTGCCATTCAATACATGAAATATCATATCGGGCATGTTACAAACCGCAATTGCCTGCATACTTTATTCGAAAATTCTGTAAATCTGAATCAGTGGTTTATGATCCATTTATGGGACGCGGTACTACACTTATTGAAGCGCAATTGCATGGACACAGAGTCATTGGAAATGATATTAATCCCTTATCAAGAATCCTCACATCTCCTCGTCTAAATCCCCCTACATTAACAGAAATTAATAGAAGATTGTCAGAGATTGACTTACGAAACGAAGAGGAGATTGATCCGGAACTTTTGGTCTTTTTCCATATAGATACACTCAGAGAGATTTACGGTTGGCGCACCTATTTTCATAGAGAGCAATTTGATTATGTTGATGCATGGTTGCAAATGGTGGCTTGTAGTCGTCTTACGGGACATTCCCCCGGTTTTTTCTCTGTTTTCACTTTACCACCGAATCTTGCTACCTCTGTTGCTTCCCAAAGAAAAATTAACGAAAAACGAAATCAAAAACCCGAATATAGAGATACCAGAGCTTTGATTTACCGAAAATCAAAACAGTTATTGCGTCAACATCTTCCAAAGAACTTTTGGCGAAACGATGCAACCCTTCATACTGAATCTGCAGAGAACACACCTAAAATCCCAGATAAATCAGTTGACTTAGTTGTCACTTCGCCTCCATTTCTTGATATTGTCGACTATGAACAAGACAACTGGCTGCGAATGTGGTTTTGCAATATTGAAATTGAAGCGGGAAGAATCTGGCAGTTAAAATCGCTTAAAGATTGGACAGCTTGCATGACTGATGTATTTAGTGAATTAAATCGAATTTTAAAACCTACCGGCAAAATTGCATTTGAAGTAGGCGAAATCCGTAAAGGTGCTATTCAATTGGAAAACACTGTAGCAACAGCTTCTCTTAATGCAGGATTAATACCTGAAAAACTGATTATAAATGATCAGTGCTTCACAAAAACAGCGAACTGCTGGGGTGTTGATAACAACAAGAAAGGCACAAACAGTAATCGTATTGTTATCATAGGAAAGAATAGGTAAATGAAGATCAAATAATAAATTGGGTAATTTGGACCCCGACACGGTAGGTGCGGTTTCCTAACCGCACCGGATTCTACAAGAAACTGAATATTACCCGATTAAATTTTTAGACTTCATAAACCTATTCCCTTCTTGTTATTTTGAATCACTTATTCAATTTCGTAAATCAAGGAGACATTGACAGTGATTGTAAGTTCACCTGGGACGATGGGAGTAGACGTGCTTGCTGAGTCTCCATCAAAGGCTGTTTCCTTTACAGCATACGGGACAGGGGGACTTACAAAGTATGTGTTTTCTGTGATAGTGATAGGTTTACCAAGCGACACACCAGATGCATCCGCTAAGGTTTGTGCTTTTGCTTCTGCGTCCTTCACCGCTAAAGTACGTGCTTGCGCTTGTAGTGGTTTTGGATCATCAATTGAAAATTGGATAGAATTTACTATGACATAATCTCCGCCAGCTTCGGCAGCATCGTCAATGACACCACTAATTGTATCCAATTCTCGTACCTTTGCTCTAACGGTGTTATTTACACTATAACCGATGAGTATTCGTCCTTCTTCAGTCCAATCATACTGTGGGTGGATACTGAAATTCTCAGTATTAATATCCTCTTCATCTATTTCGTTAGAGTTTAGTGTCTCTATCAGATCAGTCATAGCTTTTGCTGCTACTTCGCGTGCTTCTGCAACAGTTTTCTTCTGAACAGAAACCCCGATATTGAGGGTAGCAATATCTGGATCACCCGTGACTGAACCACTACCATTAACATGGATAGTTCTCTCAATGGGAGGAGGTGCTAACAACTGTGAAGCAACACGGGAATCACAAGCAGTGAGAGTCGCAATTAATGCCATACTAATAACAAATAATAACAGGTTTAATCTTTTCATCAATACTCCTATGTTTACTCAGAGGGGTTTGGGTTCTCCGCTTCTGGAGGAGTCACCTTTTCTGTCAAGTCATCAGATTTTTTGATCAATCTATCAATACCGGATTTGTATAACATGAAGACTGTGTTGTTATCGTCTCGTTTAACGTAAGTTTTCCCACCTTCCTCTTCCTCTTTTCCAATCAGTAGTTTTGCCGTTGTTCCATCGTTCAGATTCGCAGTAATAGATGTGGTTGGAGCATCCAATCCGTATTCAGTGAGTTCTTTTAGTTCAGCAAAATCATCGGTTTTCAATTCACTGTAATGAGAGAGCAAATTCTCGACTTCTGTCTGGTTTGCAGCGGTTGTAATCGGTTGTAGCAGCTGCCACTTATTTTCTGAATCTAAACGGAGTTCAATTGTCTCATCAGGAGATATAATGTCAATTCCTGTGACAAGACCTTTTTCAAATTTGAATATTTTTCTATCTTTCCACGTGCGCGTTCCTTTGTCAAATGTACCTTGTAGGTAACCATTTCCTATATAGACATCATTGGAATCTGCAGCGCGCACATAACTGTTAAAAATACCAGGTGTATTTTTACCAACAAATATGTGTGCTAACACTTTATCGTTTGCATCCATCAGTTTGGCTTCTACGCCACTACTATCAACTTGATATTCAGCTTGGTTTTTCGGGTTGTCTGACACGTGTCTGGCATTGTCAAAATCACCTACTTTCTCCAACAATTCTTTCACACCTTCGCTATCTGCAGGATAATCTTCCATAGTGGTAACGACCCATTGCTCAGCCTGTTTTGAGAGTATGGTAGTTTCACCTTTAGCAGTAATCTCAATTCTTGAAACCTGTTCCTTGTTGAAGTCAGGAAATAGAGCAGTCGCCTCTTCAGCTCTCTTTTCATCTTCACTTTTACCGAAGGGGTTCTCAAAAATAAGAACAATTAGCAGTAGAAAAGCAAAAATGCCACCTAAGATTTTAAGTTGTTTATTCTTCATTGCTTCATCCAGATAAATCTAAATTCTATTTACTATGTACGGAGAACGTCGGAACCGTAGGCTGCAACCAACCGTTTCACTCTCATCCTCAATAAATATCTTATCAGTCCAATAAGAACTACCAAGAGTGGTATTCCGATCGTGCAGAAGTACTTTATTAAGTTCTTTTCGACGCCAGAAGCATCCTTAATAGGTCTGTCAGTAATTGTATGTGATCGTATTCCAATTAGGGTCTCACCAAGCGTTAGCCAGTCCAGACTATTTAAGAAAAAATCTACGCTGTTCCTGTTCAATTGTGTAAGGAATTGCGAAGTTCCGACGACGATAATTTGTGTTTGTGCACTATCCGTAATCGTCGTTCTTTCCGCCGTCTCCTCAGTTTGCGCAGGTGTTACTTCTGCGTCGTCACCCATATCTGTAGACGATGCTACTGATGGGATTTCTTTTCCAGCATAAAAACTCTTAAATTTTCCTTCTACAGCAGCCACTACAGTATAGACTTGTGTATCAACATTTGGAATCGGTGTCCCAGGCATAAGGTTGTAAAATCCTTGTGCACTGCGTCCAAATTCGCTTGTTTTTGCTAACGATGTCGTCGTCAAACCTTCTTTTGTCAGAAGTTCTAAGGAACTCGTCCATGGTAGCGTTAATGCCTCCAGTTGACTCGTGATAGCGTTTTCTTTTGAGAAATTATTCCTGGCAATTTTTACAAAGTACGGATAGGGTTGAACGACTCTAACGAATCCTTGTTGTAATTGGACACTATCGTGAAATCTCAGATCAGCAACAATATTGTTTCCAAGTTTCACGCCATAGTGTTCAATAAGGTCGTTCAAACCGGTACTTAGAGGTGTTGCTTGAACAGTTTGGGGTTGCATTGTAACGGGATCAATCAAGAATATTGCTCTACCCCCGCGCATGATGAATTGGTCAATTTCGTATTTCTCGCGTTCTGTTAACTCCTGTTTTGGTCCTGCGACAACTAAGGTTGTAACAGCTGGGTCAACAGGATCACCTGCCTTTAGATCAACAGTGCTTATATTGTACTGACCTTTTGCACTTTTATCTAACAGTTGACGAAGTTGTTGTTGTGCTTGCGCGTTGATGTCAAATTCCTGATGTCCTGTTAAAAATCCGATTGTCTTTGCTTCTTTAGTGGTCACCTTGAGAATGGTCGATGTCAGTTCATATTCCAGATTTGATGTAGATTGTATTATTGGAATTACTTCCTCTTTCCCACTATAACTAACGGCAATAGCCATAAAAACATTCGCTATGACCGCTTTATCTTTCTGCACTACATTGATTGGTACTTCAGGAATACCTTTGAACTGGAGTTCCTGTTTCTGCGTCTCGTCAAAGTCTCCCGGATCTATAAATTTGATCTGCAGTTTCTGTGAGAATGCGTCATATTCATCAAGAACATCTTTAACATCCCTACGTATTCGGTTAACTTCAGCGGGTTCTGTAGAAAAATAAGCGTTAATTGTAACTATGTCATCAAGACCCTTTATTACATTCTTGGTTGCTTTAGATACAGTGTAACGCTTGTCCTCGGTGAGATCTGCGCGCAAAAAACGACGGGATGATAAATAGTTAACAAGCACCAATATACCGATGATGAGTGCTATGACGACAACTGTATTGCTTCCGTATCTGATCCGTTTATTTGCCAAAACAGTTAACCTCCTTATCCTAACGCCATTTCCGACTTTCAACCAAGAGTGTACTCAAATATAGAAAGAAACCGATAATGCTTAAGTAGTAGATAATATCTCGTGAATCGATGACTCCCCGCAAAATACTACTATAATGTGTTCCGAGACCAAGATAACTGAAAATAGGATATAACCAGTTGGGTGTACTGAAAAGCACAATTTCCTCACCGATAATCAGTAATAAAAAGCAGGCTGTGATACCTAAAATAAATGCTACAATTTGATTCTCAGTTAGCGTTGAAGCAAAGAGTCCAATGGATAGATACGCGCCCCCCATCAATAGTAGTCCGAGATAACCACATATTATAGTACCACCATCTGGATCCCCAAGTATGATGACTGAGATAGGCAAGCCGAGTGAGAAAAGAGCTGAAACTGCAAGCAATCCAAAACTCGCTAAGAACTTACCGATAATTACTTCATAGTCCCGTATCGGCAGTGTCATTAATATTTCTGCTGTTCCAAGTTTCTTCTCTTCTGCCCAGAGTTTCATTGTTACAGCAGGTATGAAGAAAAGAAAGATCCACGGCATCAGTCCAAAAAGTCCCCGCATTTCGGCTTGCGCCGATATAAAGAAAGTGCGGAAAAATAACCAGGATGATATACCGAGGAAAAACGTAATAAATATATATGCAATGGGAGAATTGAAATAACTTTTGAATTCTTTTTTAAAAATTGCGTTTATGTTCTGCATAGTATTCTGTATATAATTAAAGTTCATCTATGGGACAGTTATGATTTACCCCTATATCTACTCTTCTTCAGCGACTGCAATGTCAGTGACGACTTCCTCCGTTGGCGTTACAATATTCTCTGCCGGGGTCGTATCTTCTACGTGTCCTGTTGTAAAGTTGAGAAATATCTGCTCAAGATCAACCGATTCTTGGCGTAATTCAGTCATCTGCCACTTGTTCTGAACAGCAGCAAGGAAAAACGCCTCAGTCGGATTTTCTGTTTCTTGAGATGTTGTGACTTCATAACTAACGACACCCTCGTCAGTCTTTACATGTGTTAGTCCGGTAATACCATCTATCTCGTTTAGTTTTGATGTTATTTCCTCCTCTAATCCACGAATAGCAAAATGGATTTTGCCGTCGCTCCGAACTTGGCCGATGAGTTCCTGTAGTGTCCCGTTCGCAACGAGTTCCCCTTGATTAATGATGAGTATTCTACTACAAGTCGCAGCGACTTCAGGCAGAATGTGGGTGCTGAAAAGAACGAGTTTTTCTTGTCCAATCTCTTTTATCAAATTCCGTATCTCAATAGTCTGACTTGGGTCAAGTCCAGAGGTAGGTTCATCTAAAATCAGTATAGGAGGGTCGTGTATTAGACTTTGTGCTAAACCAACGCGTTGTCTGTAACCCTTTGAAAGTTCACCGATGTCTTTCTGAACGACACTATTCAGTCCACATATATCAATGACAGAGTTTATCCGTTGTTTGCGTTCACTTTTTGGTATTTGTCGGATTTCTGTCATAAATTTGAGGTAATCAACAACTCCCATATCAACATAGAGCGGTGCACTCTCGGGTAGATACCCGACGTTCTTTCTGACATCAATGGCGTTTTCCTGGACATCGTATCCAGCGACGGTAGCACTGCCGGAGTCTGCGGTTAGATAACAGGTAAGGATTCGCATTGTTGTGGTCTTGCCTGCCCCGTTGGGACCGATAAATCCGACAACTTCTCCTGCACGTGCTTCAAACGACACTTGATTTACGGCAAGCGTTGGACCGTAAGATTTTGTAAGTTCTTTAACTTCAATCATACGCAATTAATATGCTAAAACTGTATAGAGATATGGTTGGTGAAAAGGATTTCTACCAACGTCATACATATAGGATAAAATACCATAAAAATGATAACATAGAATTTGGGTGTTGTCAAGAGAAAATATATTTTTATTGAAGTTTAAGAAAATACTTTTGACTTAGCTGCGTGCTTGTGGTAATTTATAGTCATTAATAAACAAATTGGAAGGACAAAATATAACGAATGGAACAATGGATTGAAAGTCTTATAGGAGGGTTACCGAGTGTAGTCCTTTTTTTAATAATTGGTGTAATGCTATACACGATCGGTAAAGGTGCTGACTTGCTTGTTGATGAAGCCGTTGTACTCTCAACACGGTGGGGATTAGGTAAAGCAATTATTGGAGCAACAATTGTCAGCATCGGCACAACGACACCCGAAGCAGCGGTTTCTGTCCTGTCGGCAGTACAAGGAAAACCGGGGTTAGCACTTGGAAATGCCGTTGGATCTATTATATGTGACACTGGACTTATACTCGGTTTAGCATCACTGATCGCGCCTTTGTCATTTAATAGACAGTTAGCATCTCGGTTGTCCAATGTCCAAGTAGGTGCGGGAGTCCTGATGGTTCTGGCATGTTTTCCGTGGTCATCTCCTGCTACTGCTTTTAAAACGGACGGTGGTGGAGTGCTCCCGCAATTTATGGGATTTATTTTTGTAGTGCTATTAGGATTGTACGTTTGGCAATCAATCCGATGGGCAGGTTCAACAGCACCTGACCCGGAACAGACGGAAGATGCTGAAACTGAGAGATCAGGTTCACTTCTTACACTCCTAAAACTCATCGGTTCAATTGCAATTGTAGTTGTCTCAGCACAAATCCTAATCCCTGCTGTTAGCGAATTAGCAGCCAGATTTAAAGTACCGGAAGCCATAATTGCGGCAACTTTGGTCGCATTTGGTACATCTCTGCCAGAACTTGTAACAGCGATAACAGCTGTCAGACGTGGACACGGTGAATTGGCAGTTGGAAACATCATTGGAGCAGATATATTAAATGTTCTCTTTGTCGCTGGGGTATCAGCTGCTGCAACACCTGCCGGTCTGGAAGCCTCTGGAAAGTTCTTTCAGTTCCAATTTCCAGCGATGATTTTCATATTAATCGTCTTCCGAATTGGCATCTTTGCATCGGGAAGCCAACTAAAACGTCCATTTGGTGTTGTGTTAGTTGCAACATATATTTTAGTGACCATACTTAGTTACATTTTTTCTATAGAAATGCACTAAAGGGATATAAGAAGACCTCAAAACATAGGAACATTTCATTCAAATCGAAGTTGATACCTTCTAACACTGAATAATACTGTGGAAATTGATTTATTGTTGAATCTTTGCACAAAATAGAATAAAATGTAAGTGGAGGTATGCATGAGAATCGTAAGTGGTATCTTAGCAGCAATAATTACTGTAGGATTAGTATTAATTATTGTTATATTTTCCGATTGGCTTAATAAGAATGATGGAACGATCATTGCAACAGCGACAGTTGTTCTGGTATGCATCACAGGGTGTTACACCTATCTGACATGGCGTATGCTAAAAGCAAAAACTACCAAAGATATCCAAAAGGACCTACGACACATGAGTACGGGTTTATATAAGCCTGTGGTTCGTACACAACCTTTATCACATGAGGACTTTAAAGCAACATTAGAGAGCTTGGATGTATTAGCCAAAAAATTTGCCAAACCTAATGTCCAGCCATTGTCCGATTGCGCTATGAAACGTGAAAGTATATATCAGGATCATCCGAAACTAAGATTTATTTAGTTGATACAAATGTACTGTTACGATTTTTACACCTTGATGATCCAAACAATAGCATTGTAAAGGAAGCTGTGAATAGGTTAGAGGAAAGAGGTAATGAATTACGGACTACATCACAAAATTTTATGGAATTTTGGAACGTTTCAACTCGACCTATTGAAAACAACGGTTTTGGATACACAACTTCTGAAACAGATCAATTCTTGCAAACATTAGAACTACTTTTCCCATTGCTGCAGGACTCACCTGATATCTACCCCGAGTGGAGAAAATTAGTTGTAGTTTATAAAGTGTCAGGAATACAGGTTTTTGATGCTCGATTGGTCGCATCTATGATTTCTCATAATATTAAGCATATACTAACATTCAACACAACAGACTTTACCCGGTATGCTCCAGAAGGAATTACCGCGGTTAATCCAAAAACAATTCTACAATAACGTTCCTATTTAAAATGGCGGTGCAGTCAAACGGACAAACGAACGGGATACATCATCTAATTCTTGTCTAACTGCTGTATCTAATTCCCAACCAACACCACCGAGGGTGTCATCAAGTTGTTCAATCGTATCACTGCCACTGATGGCGACTGTAACCTCTGGATGTGATAGCACCCATGCAATGGCAAGTTGTGCTGACGTTTTTCCCAACTCACCAGCCAAATTGGTTAGCGTTGAAATGACTTTGCCAGTAGCCCCACTCATCCTACGATCATATTCATCCCTATATCTTCTTGCCCATAGTGTGCCTTCTGGAGGTGGTTCATCAGGAGAATATATACCGCTCAATAAACCGACAGAAAGTGGACTATAACACATTACACCAAGACCTTCCTCCCGCACTAATCCGAACATTTCGGTTTCCAAGTCTCTATTGAGCAAGTTGTACATATTTTGAACACACATATAAGGTGTAACGTTAATCACATCTGCAATCCAGAGTGCTTTGCAGACTTGCCATGCTTGATGGTTACAACACCCCAGATATCTGACTTTCCCTGAACTTACAAGATCGCTAAGTGCTCTGATGGTTTCTTCTTGCGGTGTTGTATCGTCTGGCATATGGATCAGATATACATCAATATGGTCAGTACCGATACGTTTCAGGGACCTATCGATTTCCCGCATGATATGGTAACGGGAGAGTCCATAATCGTTTGGACCTTCTCCAATGTGGCTACAGACTTTAGATGTAATAACAACATCATCACGTTTCCCTTTGATTGCTTTCCCGAGTACGACTTCAGAACGACCAATGTTATCGCGGTCATCCATAGGTCCATAAATATTTGCACAATCAATGAGGTTAATACCTGAATCAATCGCGTGTTCAATCAGTCTCTGTGCGTCATTTTCGTCGCTTTGCCCTCTTAATCCCAAACCTAAAGCAAGTGGACTAACTTTTACTCCCGACTTGCCAAAATTAACATATTCCATTTTTTCTCCTAATGTTTTGTCTACTCTCAAATGATGAGTAGATCCGTTCGTAGGGACAGGGTTTCCCTGTCCGATAACAAATCATTTGTGACTTGACAAGGACTAATAGTGTTCTGTCAATACTTAACTTGTAGGGCGGGTAGAGCGAAGCGAAACCCAACATGATAGACACAACAATTACGAGTCCAAATCAACGCCGAATAAGCGTTTGGTATTCGGCGGGTTTCGTTCCTCTACGCGACCTACAAGTTTAACATGAACCATCCAATAGTTTCTATGAAAGTTATTCTACCAATAGAATCAAAATTAGAGCAGACGGACAGACATCCGTAGTGCATCCACCAGGCGTTGCATATCTGAAGGTTTTGGCGTAGAAAAAACCGTACGTTCCTGATTTATTGGATGTTCAAATTGTAGTGTCCGCGCATGCAGTGCCTGCCGTTTAAGATGTATCAATGATTGTTTTATAGGTATGAAGTCTGCATCCTTTAATGCCCTTTGTTCTCCACCATAAATTGGATCTCCAGCTACTGGATGTCCGATGTGCTGCAAATGCACACGTATTTGATGAAGACGACCAGTTTCTAACGTCAGTTGAATGAGTGAATATTTATGATATATCTCCAAGACCTGATAATGTGTAATAGCGTGTCGGCCACTATTTTGTGACGTTGTCATTCTCCTTCTGTCTCGACGGCTCCGAACAATGTTCGCATCAATTATACCGATTGTTTCTGTAGGAACTCCACAGACGATAGCAACATATTGACGAGTTATCGTATGCTCCTCAAACTGAAGTGAGAGGTTACGATGGACAACATCTGATTTTGCGACAACAAGGATACCCGATGTATCTTTGTCTAATCGGTGAACGATACCAGGTCTTTCAACACCTCCAATCCCCGATAAGTCTGAACAGTGTGCCAGTAATGCATTAACAAGTGTGCCAGTATTCACACCACTCGTAGGATGAACAAGCATGCCAGCAGGTTTGTTAATAACTATCAGATGATTATCTTCGTAAAGGATATCAAGTGGAATGTGTTGAGGTGTAATTTTCTCTAAAGGACGGGACTCAGGAAATGTAATTTGTATCCGGTCACCAAACCGGAGTTTATAACTCGGTTGTATAGATGTGCTTTCATTAACAGATACCGCACCATCACGAATGAGTTTCTGAATGTATGTTCGCGAAACATCTTCAGTGGCACTTAATAGAAACCGATCTAAACGGTGTCCGCTCTGTCCTTCTTTGATATGATAGACCTGTGTTGTATTTTTCATACGTGCCTATTATTATGCAGATACCAGAAAGTGCTTCATCATTCTGCTACAAAGTGCCATTTTGAGTTAGGATTCTGTCAGACAACAACTATCCTATATGACTTATACCATTTCTAATTGAAAATGTTGCTTTATTGTAGCACATTCTGTTAGATTGTGCCGTTCCGCGCTTCATTTCTAAACATTCGGTAATGAGAGAATAATTAAGAGAAATGGTATTACATAGATATATACTACAAAATATCTTGCATACATGCAAGTGTTACCATTAAGAATTAACACTCTATCTTGAATTAAAAGTTGAAATCGGTTAAACTATCAATAAGTTAAAAATACTGACCAAGCGAGGATAAAATGCAAGGAAACGATATATCTGTCCCAGAAAGTATAAACCAGTCTCAGACCCAAGCCATGCATCCGATGAGTTTCTCAGAAATCTTAGATGGGATGTTTTCACTCTATAGGAAGCACTTCAACTTATTCTTTCGGATAGTTGTGATATACTTTTTTATAGCTTATGCTTTAGATAAAGTCTCAATGTTAATAATCTTAGAAAGACTATCTGATGGAAGCACCGGAATGTTAATTTTCACACTGATAGTAACCACACTAATAGCAGTTCTTGTCGTCAGTGCACTTTCTTATGCAAGTGCGGAGATATTCTTAGGAAGAAACATCACGGCAGGTGACGCATATCAACACGCAATAGCAAAGTACTTACCAATGCTTGCTTGTTATTTACTATATCTGATAGTTTGTATAGTGTTGGCGATTACGTGCATTGGTCTTCCATTTGCAGTATATCTGGCGGTGCGTTGGGGATTATACAGTCTTCCAATCTTAATTGAAGATAATAATGTAATGAATGCTTTGCGTCGAAGTGCAGAATTAATAAAAAATACATGGTGGCGAGTTTTCGGTATAATGCTTGCAATGTTCATTATCTATCAAATGATACAGTCTATCCTCACTAATTCATTTGGGATAGTGTTCTTTCTCGTAACAGGTATTAGGGATGCCCAGGATCCAGGAATTCTTGAAACTCTTCGACGTATATTTATGCCGTCACCAATAGATATCGGTTGGTCTCTATATATGATAAGGAGTTTTGTTACAACAGCAATCGTGTCAATTACATTACCCATTATTACTATCGGTTCAACGCTTCTCTACTTTGACCTTCGTATTCGTAAGGAAGCTTATGATTTAGAAATGCAAGCGACCCAACAAGAAGTCTAAGTCTGCAATCACCCCATCGCAACTCGGAAAAACAATATGGAGCGTCAAAATATCTTATCTACTATTTTCATAAGTTATCGTGCCAATTTTGGATTGTTTTGGCGCATTATGCTACCAGTAGCAGTCATCGCAATATTGTTAGATATTTCGGCTTATTATCGCGACATTTCCTTGATCAATAATCATATTGATCAATCCAGTTTACCTAATGCCAATTCTGAGTCCCATAACTTATCACCTGATTTGCAGGCATCAAAACCACCTGAATTAGGTTTTTCTGCTACAGGTAATCTAAATACAATCAATGGAATTGAACCTAATTACCCGACACCGAAAATAGAACTCACAACACCTAAGATACATTGGGATACCCTTCCAATTCCATTGATCTATAAGAATCACAGTACTCATATCCAATGGACATGGGGACTTAGATTCAAAATATATGATTACACACCGTTGATACTGTTGCTACTTACCCTTTGTCCGCTGACGTTAGTTATTGCGAGTAATTCACCAGATTTCGGCAATGCTCATTTAGCGAGACAATCAACATCCATTAATGCGCGTGATGCATGGAAAGAGACAGGTAAGAAAGCATTCAAATTATTTATTGTGTTTGTGCTGTTTATCCTTATTATAGACATATTCAATACTATCTATTTAGTATTTGATTTGTTCACTCCCTTCTTCAGAAATTCTTGGGCACCAACACTGTTTTACAGTCTCGTACTGATTCCAAAGATATATTTTTTAGTGACGTTAAGTCTATATAACCCCTGTCTTATTCTTGAAGACAATTCAATAATGGGTATATTTCGTCGTAGTCATAGCTTGGTTCGTGGTTTATGGATTCGGTTTTTGAAGACTTACCTTTGCACGGGATGGTTTGCTTCAATATTGACATCTGTATTGTTAGGTTGTTTTTTGTTGATTCTATCAATCTTTTTCAACGACCTTCATCCGTTTCGCGATGCATTATCACCACTCAGATTTTTGACATTTTTTGTTGGTGGAAATGTAGAAGTTGTTGCATCCTTGTTACCTGATGTCCTTCCGACAGTGTTGATTTGTATTTTTCGGGGGCTAATTTTTACTTTTCTAATACCTATTTGGGCAATAATAACGACACAGTTCTACTTAGAAAAGTCAGAAGTCTCACCAAATCTTATTCCTCAGACGAGTTAAAATGAATGAAAGTTCTACTGTTTTTTGTTGTTTGCACAATTAGTCTCATTTCACTCTTAGCGATTGGATCGGAAGAGGTTGAATTTCGCGATGAACTACGTTCAGACTCCACGGAACCTGATGTGTCAATAGAGAAATATCAGAAAGAATTAGCAAAACTACTTAAACCGAGACAGACGTGGGATATTAACCTGAAGTATATTGTTTTCCCGCTTGCTGCGATTGCCTTGACAATAATCGTCATCTTTTTCATTAAGCAAATTCGGTTGAATATCATAAGAAATGTTGATGACGATGAACCTGATATAGTTGTGGAGGAAGTACAGACAGAAAAAGCTGCCCTATCACGCGCTGAAACAGCAGTGGAAGCGAACGATTTTCGCGGTGCGATCCGATACTTATATCTTTCTGCAGTATTACATTTACAAGAAAATGGTATCCTCCCTTACGATAAAAGCCTAACTAATCGTGAGTATTTGCAACAGAGCAAATTGGACAGTAATATGCAGACTGCTTTAGATCCTGCAATTTCTGTTTTTGATGAGGTATGGTATGGATATAGACCTTGTGACGAGGAAACAGTATCGCATTATAGAGAACTGTTACGAGATGTTTACAACAGTGAGAATAAGAGTAGTGAAGTGAAATGAATCTGTTTTTTAAATGTATATTTTCTTTGTTAATTTTTCTACTTATTCTGTCCCAGATTTCGTGTGAATCAGTGGATGACAGGGGGCTGATTTACCACATTCTACGAAAATTAAAGTTTCGTGTCACGGCAATTTCTCCTTATACTCCATCCAACCTAAAAGGATACGATGTGTTATACATGGATAATCTTTCCAAGCCATTATTGGAATCAGAAATAATAAATGTAGAAGATTTCGTAATAGCAGGAGGTACTCTTATTGTAAGCGGTGGCAAATATGCAGCAATAGAAGGAATTGTAAATGCTTTTGGACTGAAACCTGTTAGTACACCAAAAAACAGGAGAAAGTCCCGAAGATACCACGATCATCCCTTTTTCCCTTATAATACTGTGGATGAAATTATAGTTGAAACCGACTATGTGATTAGGACTGATACTCTTCAGGATGTCGCGGTATTATATGGAACACAGAATGAAGCAACTGTTCTGACATTTAAATATGGTGGAGGACGTGTATTTATTTCAACATCCTCTTACCTGTTCTCAATGATTGGAATGAATAATCAAGCAAATGCAACACTATTTTACAATCTGATGTCAACTTTGCCGAATAGAGCTCGTATCGGCCTTGCGAAATCGAGATATTATACAGATGAATCTAAACCGCCAAATTTCTTTATAGAGTTGGTGTTCAAATCACCCGGTGGTTTGGCTGCAGTGTATGTTTGTCTAATACTCTATATATTCTTGACACTACGTGGGAGACGATTCGGCAAACCATTGGATATTTTGGAGAATCATCGCCGAATGAGTACTGAGTATATACATGCAATGACAACTCTTTACCAAAAAGGGAACACTCGGTCAGATATATTGAAACACATAAGGCATCAATTCAGAACAGAATTAGGAATTCGCTGGCGAGTTGATTCTACTTTGGATACATCGGAATTCTTGGAAGAACTGAGAAGAAAGGGAGCACTTGATGAAGATGATAAGATTACTGAACTAATTGAAGACCTTGACAGAATTGAAAATGGAACTGACAAGCAACTGCTTGAAATTTCTAAACGCATTGAAGAATGCCGCGAAACGTATAGACTTAGAAGGTCAAAATACCCTTGAAACGGAGAGGTAAAACAGCAAATATGGAAAATTCAGTCCAATCAGTTTTTGAAAGAATGAAAACAGAAGCACAGAAAATCATTGTGGGGCAGACAGAACTCTTTGAATTGCTTGTTGTGAGTCTGTTTTCTGGGGGACATGTTCTGTTAGAAGGTGTACCGGGAACCGCCAAAACACTCATGGCAAAAACGCTCGCTATGGTTGTTTCAGGAAAGTTCAGCCGTGTCCAATTTACGCCTGATCTAATGCCATCTGACATCGTAGGGACAAGTGTCTATGATTTGACAACAAACCAATTTAACCTTAAGCGCGGTCCTGTTTTTACAAATGTGTTACTTGCCGATGAAATCAACCGTGCCCCTGCCAAAACACAATCCGCTTTATTAGAATGTATGGAAGAACGGCAAGTAAGTATTGATGGAGTTCGCTACGAACTTGAACCACCCTTTATTGTGTTGGCAACTCAGAACCCGATTGAATATGAAGGAACTTATCCACTCCCTGAAGCACAACTTGACAGGTTTCTGTTCAAGTTAAATGTTGATTATCCCGGTTCAGAAGTGGAAACACAAGTTTTAATGAACTATCATCAAGGTTTTAATGCTACCCGTTTAGAGGATGTTGGAATTGAAAGCGTGGTAGACAGTACTTTACTTCAGGATTGTAAAAACGCTATTCAGGAAATTACCGTAGAGGAGTCAATTTTTAATTATATTGTGAGTTTAGCTGAAGCTTCACGAAATTCAGATGAGTTAGTATTAGGCGGTAGTCCACGCGCATCAATTGCATTACTATTAGCAAGTAAGACTTACGCCGCGATACAAGGACGTGACTACATACTACCTGATGATGTTAAATCGTTAGCTCCCCATGTCTATCGACATCGGATCCTGTTGAAGGCAGATGCTGAAATTGAAGGATTGACACCCGATGATGTGATTGACCGTATACTTGCTGAGGTTGAAATCCCGCGTTAGACTTATGCATATTACAAGACGATTCCTCTTCTATTTGCTACCCGCAGCAGTGATAATTCTGTTATACGGAATTGCACCAAGTTTGTTATATCTGGGGGGTGCATATCTTCTATTGATGCTGCTCGTAGGCATTATGGATTACATGTCCAATCCTTTATTTCAGCATGTGGAAATTAGCCGAGAGATGAACACTAAGTTCTCTTTAGGCGTCGCGAACGTAGTGAGAATAAGGATTTTTAATCGATCTCGTCATCCGTTAAGAATCCGGGTAAAGGATGATTTTCCTTATGAGTTTCTTCATGAAAATCTAATTCACGAGTGCACCGTTCCAGCGATGGATAACACTGACGTTTCCTATAGACTCACACCGTTGCGTCGCGGCATTTACAATTTCGGTGATTTGCATGTGCGTTGTAGTGGAGTCTTAGGTCTTGTTGTGCGTCAACGAATTGTTCAAGCAGAAACTGAAATAAAAGTCTATCCGAATCTGCAAGCAGTGCGTCAGTATGAATTGCTTGTAAAACGTGGCATGCTTCATCGGATAGGTTTAAAGAACTCACGCTTGTTCGGTGAAGGAACCGAGATGGAAAGATTACGTGAGTATCTTCCAGATGACGACTATCGTCGTATTGATTGGAAAGGCACAGCACGACAACGGAAACCGATCGTGCGCGAATTTGAAACCGAAAAGAGTCAAGATATAGTCATTATGTTGGATACTGGTAGACTCATGGCATCACCGATCCTATTGGATACTATTGATGTTCCTGAACCCGAAAGAACATCACAACATGCAATGCTAAAATTGGATTATGCCATCAACGCAACTTTAATGGCTGCTTATGTATCTACTTTGAAAGGAGACAAAGTTGGTTTGATTGCTTTTGCAGACTCTGTTCAGCAGTACCTTGCCCCCAAACCTGGAAAGAAACAGTTCCTGACGATGTTAGAGGCTATTTATTCTATACCTGTGCATCCTGTGGAACCTGATTTTGAAAGTGCGTTTACCTATCTGGCGTCAAAGCAGCGTAAACGTGCCCTTATTATCCTTTTTACAGACATCCTTGACACAGATTCTGCTGAAGGTATCGCAACTTATGTCAGGCAGCTATCAAAACATCACCTTGTTGTTTGTGTGACGTTAACAGATTCTGGCGTTATTGAAATAGCAAAACAGAAACCTTCAAATTCTACGGCGGTATACGAGCAAGCGATCGCTGAGCGACTTCTACAAGAGAAACATAATACATTAGGCATTTTGCGTCGTCAAGGTCTAATTACAATTGATGTCCCTGCACATCAGTTAACGATGGCAGTGGTGAATAAGTATTTGGAGTTGAAGGCGAAATCTAAGATTTAACGATTTCTGTGAAGTGCCCTTTATTTGTCTTGTGTTCTGGTGCTTTCATTCCAAATAGGTAGGTGTAGAGTACTATACCCGTTATTGCCCCGATACCAATTTTTACCCCATTTGCCAACTCAGATGGTGAAATAAATCCTTCAATTGTCCCCGCAATTACGAGTAAGACTACACTTCCGCCAAGTAACTTAATTGCGGTTTTCGCTGCATTTATCAATGCCTGTTTGCGTGTGAATTGAGAGGGTGCAATGAGTGAATATCCTAACACCATTCCTGCACCGCCAGCAATAAAAATCGTTGTGAGTTCTATATAACCGTGCGGTGATGCAAATGACCAGAGCGCAAGTGATGCTCCGTGAACATGACAAAGACCCGCTATTGCTCCGATATATATACCGTTAAAGACTAATATGTAGACAGTCCCAACCATAAACAGGATCCCACCAGCAAATGCAAAAAACGCTACTTTTATATTGTTTGTCATAACGAATGATGCAAATAGATTTCTGTTACCCGCTGATGTGTCATTCCATTGACCTTGTCCCAATTCTTTGATGTGTTTGACAATACCTTCTGGCACAAGCTGCTCTGTAAAATCTGGCGATCTCATAGCAGTCCAATATGCGCCTGCAAATGCGACGGTAAAAAATAGAAATGCCGCGATGATAAAATAGATATTGTTCCTAAAAACTTGTGGAAATCCGAATCGGAGAAAATTCCAAAATGATCCACGTTTCAGCGGGGATGTTTGGTAAACTGCTGCATGTGCTCTTGATGCCAACTCATTGAGATAAATGACACAGCGTTCTTGGGGAAAATCTCGCCGTGCAACTGCCAAATCTGATGTAATACGACGATATAAGTAACCAAGTCGGTTGAGTTGGTCAGCGTTAGCTTGCGGGGTTCGACTGAGCAGTTCTTCCAATTCTTTCCATGTTTTTTCTTTTTTCTCAATAAAATCTGTTACTGTCATGTATTGGACCCTAATGCGATTTAATATATGACCTATTATACAATGAAATCTGGACTTTTACAACAAAGCTTAATCTGAGACAACTTACAGAGAACCCTTAATCGTGCCTTTGTACTGCGGGAGACGGTTGTTCAAGATACGCTTGATAGAGATGTTGCTTGAGTTCGGCATTAATTTCAGGTTTAGATAATTTCTTATAGAGTTCAAGTTTGGTATTGACGTAATCCAATAAATACTCATCAAACACTTTATGAAACCATTCTTCTTTGCTACTCTCCGAATTATCCCCTTCAATTACCAGTCGAAGTGCTTCATCAGCGTTCATTTTTTGTTGAATAGTCTCAATATCAACCTTATCTTCTTCTGTAAATTCTGTCTGATATGCCTCATTCAAAGCCTGGATGATATTTGAGAGCAGATCCTGTTCCGGTTCTCTCCTCGGTTGGACACCACTACCGATTCCTTCGACCTCGCTATCTTCTGGTTCCAGTGTTAGTTGTTGGTTCTCATGAATTTTCGCCACCCGTAACGAATCCAAGTCTACAGAATAGATGACATCTTGTAGGTTAGGATTATCCCGTTTCGGCAGCTTGTTGTTGAGGCTGCGTCCAAAGACGTACAATTTTTCTAACGTCACATCTGTGAAAGTAATCAGTTGTGAAATGTATCCGTAGAGACGAATATAACTTTGCAAGGCAGAACGAAATGCCTCCTTTTCATCTGATTCACGCGCCTCCCATTTCTCAACAACACCATCAAGAATACCTTGTAGAAGTTCGTCGGGCTGATCAACATCATAAAAGACTTCACAAAATCGGTCAATAGTATCTGCATCGTAGAGATCAAAATTGCCCAACTGACTCTGTAGGTCATACAACCTATTCGGGTCGGTTTCCTCCGCGAGTATTGTGGTCTGATAGTATTGTTGGAATGCGGTTTGTATCTGTTCAGGGTCATTCACAAAATCGAGCACCAGCGTATCTGTTTTACCGGGTGCAACGCGGTTCAATCTGCTCAAGGTCTGGACACACTGCAGCCCGTCTAACTTCTTATCAACATACATTGTCTGTAGCATCGGCTCATCAAAACCCGTTTGGAATTTATTCGCGACAATCAGAATGCGATACTGCGGACTCTTGAAGGTGTCTGCAATTGAAGATTTTGGTGGCAATTCGTTCATGCTGTTTTCTGTGTAGTCCACTTCACTGTCGGTATCGTGAACGGTATCACTGAATGCTACCAGACACCCGTAGGGTAGGTTCATCTCCCGCATCTGTTTATCAAATTCTAACTTATATTTGACACAGTGCAATCGGGAAGGCGTGACTAACATTGCTCGTCCTTTACCTTCTATTGTTTTCTCCGTGTGTTCAATGAAGTGCTCCAACATAATTTGGGTTTTTTTCTTAATACTGGTGGGTTGCAGGTCAACGTAGTTGGTCAGTGTCCGCAGCGTGCGCGCCTTATCGTACTCTTTATCCTCCGACACGCTCTTGACCAGTTCAAAATATCGCTTAAAGGTGGTGTAATTCTGCAGCACGTCAAGTGTAAAGCCTTCACTGATACTTTGGCGCATTGAATAGGCGTGGAACGGAACAAATTTCTCATCTGCATTCTTCTGTCCGAACAGTTCCAATGTCTTGTTCTTCGGTGTGCCGCTGAAACCGAAATATGAGATATGATCCTGCATCCTGCGCTGCTCCATCTGCTTAAGGATTTTCGCATCGATACCCGATATTTCTTCGGTGTCATCTTCGTCTTCGGCATCTTTTTCAATCCCTTTTGAAAGCGAGACTCTGAGGTCTTTTGCTGCTTCACCGCTCTGTGAGGAGTGCGCTTCATCAATAATCACTGCAAAGGTTTTGCTTTTAAGCGCGCCGATTGTCTCCGCAATCACACTGAACTTCTGAATCGTGGAAATTATGATGCTTTTGCCGGATTCAAGAAAACCTCTCAGTTGTGCTGAATTCTTATCAACGGCAAAAACTACACCCTCAACCTGTCCTACCTGCTTGATTGTGTCTTGTAGTTGCTTATCAAGCACAAGCCGGTCTGTCACCACGATAACCGAATCGAAAATCCGATTTGTAGTGTCTGAAGAGCTGAATAAATGCGTTAGCAGATGCGCCAACCATGCGATTGAATTGGATTTGCCGCTCCCTGTGGCGTGTTGGATCAGGTAGTTATGTCCGACCCCCTTCGCTTTTATATCTGTTTTCAACTCACGGATTACACTGAGCTGATGGTATCGCGGGAAAATAAGCACTTTATGCGTTACATCTTTTACGTCGTCGATTCTGTGGTCGTAAACCTTTTCTGTGACCTCTTGCTCATGGATAAAGTTGTTGATTAACTCCATTAGGTTATTCGGCTGCAGGATGTCCTCCCACAAGTAGGCGGTCTTGTGACCTTTCCGATTCACAGGGTTTTCTATGTCCTTGTTAAACGGAAAGAACCGTGTTTCGTCCCCTTGTAATTGGGTAGTCATTGAAACCTTTTCGTTACCCACCGCAAAGTGAACCAGACACCGCTTGAATTTGAACAACGGTTCCCTCGGATTCCGATCTGTCCGATACTGTTTCTCCGCATCTGTGAAAACTTGACCAGTGAGGCTGTTCTTCAGTTCCATTGTCACTAACGGCAAACCGTTGAGGAATAACACCATATCCAACGATTTTTCGTTCCGTTGTGCGTAATGCAGTTGTCGAATTAGCGAGAATCGGTTTTGTGCGTAAAGCCTCTGATGGTCAGGGTTCATACCACTTGATGGTAGGAAGTAGGTCAGGTCAAAGGAACACCCTCTGTCTTTAACACCTTTTCGCAGCACGTCCAACACGCCGCGGCGATCAATCTCTCTGCTTATGCGGTCGCGGAGTTTAGTGGGTGTGTCTGCTATATATTGACGTTCCAGTTTCTGATATTCTTTTAGTTGTGTGTCTTTAATAAACTGCAGCATCTCATTCGGTATTAGACAGAGGGATTTATCATAATTAGAAGATGGCAAAGATTGGTAGTCCGACTGATTCAGGTGTGCTTCAATGTGATCTTCAAATCTTTCTTCCGTATACTTCGGCATGGTCTACACCTCGTTTCGGACATCTATCTTGCCTGTCACTGCTTCGGAGATGAGGGATTGACGGTATTCTTTGAGGAGTTGGATTTTTTGATTTTCTGTGGCTATAAGTTCGTCAATCTGTTCAGTTTTTTGGTCAAGGAAGTTGGCAATTTTGCACTGTTCGGATTCAGGAGGTATAGGTAAGAGCAGATTTTCAATTGATGCTTTTCCTAAGCCGTATCTGGTAATTCCATTTGAATTTACCTCAAAATATCTTCTCGTCCTATCAGATTGAATAAATCGAAAAATAAACTCCGCACGACAAGCAAGTGATCTAATCATCGTTAAATGATAACCACAGACAACATTGTCTAAATCGTCCTTGACAAATGTTGGTACCCCAATATCATCTGGAGTCTCAGAGTCTTTGGTAATTATAATGTCATCCTTCCTCAAAGCAAATTTCTCAAACTCACTTTCCTTGCAACTACCTTTTTTCAAAAAGGTATCAACTGTAATATAATCGTTGTAGTAAACATCTGTATAGTTGCATAATCTGACCTGGATATCATCTGGATAGATGTGTTTATCAACATTACTTGGTAGTATCTTTGCAACGTATTTGAGTCGATTAACTTCCCAGGTCCTCGGAATCTCTCCAATCCACTCCACACCCGACGGTTTCATTTTCACATTTGGGTCAAGTCCCTTTGTTACAACCTGATTTATCAGTGCGGTGCGTTGTTCTTGCAGCAGTTCTGTCTGTCTTTCTTTGATGCGGATGAGTTCGTCAATCTGTTCGGTTTTTTGGTCAAGGAAGTTGGCGATTTGGATTTGTTCAGAGAGTGTAGGATACGCAATTGGGATGTTTCCAACCTCTGCCTCATTTATGGATGGAACTGTACCACCTATCCTATAGTGCCGCTTAAAATCAACATTCAACATTGCATAATACAAGAATTTATGATTTGATTGATTTGAATATAAAGACATCATGTTGTTATCTATACATGATTTTTGAGTGAGAGCATTTCTTTTGTTCAATAGCAGTGTAGCACCAACTTTCGGAAATACGATGCTATTTGGTTTATGAAGAGTAAACTTGAAATCAGAAACGTCTTTAGAAGATACCGTATTCTGAGCAATCACCATCTCTACCTTGTTTTCAGGTGTATTGGTATCCGAGACTTTGAAAAAAGGGATTTCTAATCCTGTCCTACCTTGTAGGTCATGCGAAAAACCGTTTCCCGATTTCATTGAACAGAAATACCTTAGTTTTTTTGCAACCCAATGCTTTGGTATCTCTCCAATCCACTCCACACCGCTGTCTTTATATTCGGGATAGCGTTTCATAATTTCAATACCTCATTTAGCACACCTTCACTTATCCGGTCAAGTAACGGTAAAAAGCAGAATAATTCACATATAAAATCGATAAAACGGTTCATAATATTCATCAGGTCCAAAGTACTTAAGTATTTTACCTACTTGACGGGCACAACGAAGTGTAATTGGCTCTCTCCCGTCAAACTGTGTACTATTCCAGTTCATTTTTGTCAATTCCAATATTTCTTGGGCAAGATAAAAAGGAGTCTCAGCGACACGATCACAGCGAAACCGTATAGGACTTGGCACATACATACCGGGATATGTTCTAAAAAACTCTACACTCCCCTTCGTATATAACAGAAAATAATCTTCTTCTGAGTCAAAGAAAGTACCACGTAGTGGGGGGTAGTAATTGTCACGGAATAACCGCGTATTGGAGTGCGTTACACTTACAAAATCTGCTAACTCAGGTTGAATGGAGTAATTTTGCAATGCTTTCACAAAACCGTCAATTTCATCTGCATTGTGTTTCGAACTTTTATGAATGACAACACGTGCAGGATAGTTCCTATGTTCCTTCTGATAATTTTGCAGTGCGTTATTTATCAAGTTATAGGCATTTTCGTTAGATAAGTGTATATGTTTATCTTCTCTTGATATCTGTGCTGTTCCACCCCGGACAATAATACCTTCACCGCGCTCATTGAATACTTGTGCTGTACTGGTGAGTAATTTGGTTTCATCCAGAGTTTTGTAAAAACTAACCCCTATGTAGCAAGTTGTCAATTCTGATGTGTTGCGTATCAATCGCCACGGTATGCCACAAGCCTTATAATAGAGGGCTGTGTATAGATTCCACGCACGGGTTGCTTCATCTTGAAGTTGCCTTTTGTCCCTAAGTGTTGTGTTGGGGTTGAGTCGTCTGCTCTCATCATAGGTAGATGGACGGATAATTTGCGTCGGTTTTCTAAATCGCATGGCTTGTGCTTTAAGGTGGTCATGGAGAATGAGTTTAGATGGGATAATCACACTCCCATGCTCATCATTATGCTCTTTGATACCATCATCAGACTCATCTTCTTCCTGATCAAGAAACTGTACCAAAACGAAAGGAAAAGCACATACAATAACATCTACAGTTTCTTTCTCCGTTAAGTACTCAATTTCAGCTAAATACAGTTGAGCTATTTTTTGAATAACTTCATCCGTTTTACGACCTTTACAAATTTGGTCAAAGTAGTTCTGTGGTATAGATCTTTGGAGTTGAGTATCAAGGACAAAGTCAGCACAGAGTATCTTATCTTCTCCGAAGCCAGGGAAACAAGGAAAAAGGTATGGAATTTTGCTTGGTTTGGCTGAAATTCCTGTCCGGCATTTTTCCAACCAAGCCACTATACCTTCAATAGTTTCAGAGGTACCCACAATCCCTAACTTGATTCTTTTGGGAGCGCGAGCACTTTCGAAATCAAAGGGACCGTGATTTGTTAAACCAAACCTAATATCTATATGTTTACCAGTTCCAAATTCTAATTCTGGTTCATGAAAAAATTCAGCTTTCATATTCAAATAATTTCAATTGATTGTCAGAATCTTCTTTTTTTAATGGTTCTTCTTCCTCTTTGGACCATTCCGCATCAGGAATGCTTGTGTTAATATCCACTGTCGCTAACTGTCCAAAACGTAAAAAAGGATAATTCACAGAAATCCAATCTTGAAAACTGCTCAAGTAATCTGCCCACATGCGTAAATGACCTAACACAGCGCGATTCCGTTCCAGACGTTTTATTCCTTGTAATCGTTCTTCGCGATATCTGTACTTCTTATAACCATCTGAAGTGTAGTGAAAAGTGGGAGTAATTTCCAGATACCATTCGTTGCAAAGTCGTAGAAATTGACCTTCAAAAGCCGAGTGACGACAGTACGCTCTTTGACTCGGATCGTCTTTTTTACTATATTGTTTGAAAACTTCTTGACTAGTCTTTTTCTTAATTCCAAAATAAGAAATTTCTTTAGTTTTTAGTTCTTTTGTTGCAGGAAAATAATAGTGTTGATGAGCATCATTGAAATCCAACCCTAATAGTCGTGTTTTTTCCCTTAGGCACTTGTTTAGCAATTGGACAAATTGACGCTTTGTGTCTTCATCTTTACTATTTGACCATTTCTGTGTGTCATAACTTTTACACGTACCCAGATCACAAATTGCGTCAAAAGGTGGTTCATCAAGTCTGTGAAAAGAGTAGATCTTCTTGTTGGTCAACATCCATTCTGGGCCAACCTTGACTTCCATTGAGTAGAACTTGTCCCGAATTTCTCTCCGATCCCTGTAGATGGTGCTAGCAACATATATTTTCGGTGCCAAGGACGTTACTTTGAGCAAGTTTGTATAGAGTGTTTCTGTCTTTTGCAGAGGGACAAAATAAATACCTGAATCTTTGGGAGAAGCGATTTTTCTTAACTCGGCAGCACAAGACTCATCAAAACGGTGATGTTGCTTGTCAAAGGAAATTTTATGGGTTTTTTGCGTTACAGGATCGCTGAAATAATCTTTTATGGGAATCCAATATGCTTCGTCAGTATCAGGACGGCACATAATAAAGATAATGGGGACGTTGCCTTGAAGCCAATAGTCAAGGTCTTTTTGTTTGCATTGATACTCGAACGAGTTGTTTGTTTCGGCTTGAAATTGCTGCTTAGTTGTCTTAACTTGAACTTTAATAATTGTGTTAGTCATTTCACCTGTTGTCGGGGCACGAATTTCAATCTCCCCATCAATTCCCACATCAAATATGGGAGTAGGTCGCCAAATATATCCTATCTTTTGAACAATTCTTTCAACGAGATTGACTCCCTCCTGCCCTATAAAACTTTGTGATGTAACTTTTTTCATATTTGATAACCAAATTGTTGCTAATCAGTGCTACCATGCAATCGTTGAATATCATCACAAATAAACTCAACTGTCATGTCCTGTCATTTCTACAGATATGTAGCCCAATTTTCATATATGCATAGAACTCATATTGAGTAACATCTAAGAATCGTTGAAAGTCACTCGAAAATTTATCATTGCATATGCTAAATTACGAAAACCTAAACGGGTTTCTTTGAGTTTGTCGTAGCTAAGTGCGAGTCTCCGGTAAGTATCTTGCCAACCGAAAGTTCGTTCTACTTTATATCGTTCTTCGTAGACATCTTTTCTAAACCATCGGAACTTGCGAGCAATAACAATAGGTTCTTTCGTATTCCGCTTGTTCGGGTAGATCACGGGAAGCAACCCATGGTCTTTGATAAGCTTGTGATTCGACTTAGAGTCAAAACCGGAATCCAGTGTTAGAGCAGAACTACTCAGATCTATGCCAATCCGATGACTAAAGGTGATGAGGGAAGTGAAGACTTCGGGTAAAATCGTTGTGTCGTGTTCGTTGACAGGTTTGACAGTTATCGGACCAATGATGAACCCTTGATTGTCAGTGATAGTCAACTCTTTTTCACCTTTCTGATGTTTGTGTCCTGAATAACCGATGCCGTTCCCCCTTTTTTAACCACGGTATTTGACCCATCACCATGAAGGTGAGTCGTGTCAAGTTGGTCGGTATCATGAAGATGTATTACAGATGCTTCAAAAAGTTTCTCATAAGAGCCATCTTTAGACCAACGATTGTGCCATTTATAGACATTAGACCAATGCAGTTCATTACGTTTGGTTCGGAGTTGATTCCATTGAATACCCGTATGTAAAACATAGAGGATGTAGTTGAAAATCTTGTAAGAGGACAGTTTTGGCTTTGGTCCTTTTATTCGTTTTGACAAATGGGGTTTGATATAACGATTAAAATCCTTAAGGGAAACTTGTTTAGGAATCTCATTATATCTCGGTTGCTTTTGGGTTTCAGCTGCCATAATAACACCTTTCATAAAGTGATTGGATTTCTGATATAGATTAAAGGGACATATTTTATATCCTTTTCTCTACTTATTATACTACATCTTTAGGTTTTACTCAATATGAGTTCATAATGAATAAGAATAATTAAACAATACCAGAAGCATTATGTTCTGACAATTATCCTATTAAAACATATCCTATTAAAACAATTATAAACGCTTCAAATAGATATGAGATGATATACAAAAACATTTCAAGGGTGGATTCTATTTTTCATAAATTTCACCTACGAAGTTTGCATCTAATGCGATCCAAAAGAGTTTGTGCTAAGCCATCTCCTAAAGTCTCAGGAATTTGTCTCTTTTTTCGCTCTTGTTCTTTTTCATAAAAATTCGGAAAAAAGTGTTCTCTAACTTCCTCTATTGAACGATACACTTTTTTAGGTTGTCTCGTCTGCTTTTTTTTCACTTTCTTTTTCCTCCTTATAGTAATTTGCAAAAAACTGTTGATTTAATTCACTATCAAAGTAATGTTTTCGTTTTATCCAAATAAAACCATCACCTTTAGAAATAACTGCCACATCAATAGGTCCACCAACCGTTTCCTCTTCCATTGAAACCCTTCTCTTAAAAGAGGTCAAGTTAATAAGTGATTCTGCCATTGCTGCAAGTTCATCTTTGGGTAACATTTTAACAACTCTCATAATAGGATTGACATAAAATATATTGCGATGTTCATTCAAGCCGTCTATATAGTCAGAAAATATCTCATTGGAAATTGTTTCCAATTTCAACTGTAATTCTGTTTTTTCTTGCTTACTAAGTTTATCAATACCATCTACAAGAGCTTGTGGATATGATGCAAATAACTGTTTTAAATCATTTTCTATGGCTTTTTGAAAACTTGGATCAATTCCTGTCATAAAAGTTGCTACCATTTCTCTTTGTGCAAATGGAATAATAGTTGCATCATTAACAAAGTCAATTTCAGTAGACTCGTCCTCATTCTTTTTATATTTTAAGTAATCACAAACCTTCCCATCAATTGAAAAAGATAAAAGGACAGGGAATATTTCTTTCGTACCAAATCCAGCAATGACAAGTCCCGACGTATCAGAAGAAAACATACCCTCCAGATACTTCATAAAAAGACTAAGTGCAATTTCTGTCAATTGCCTTGATGAAACATTTGAAATATCAGTAAAAAAGTGTTTTTTTGTTTCTTGCACTAATTTACCATATTTTTTCTTTAAATTTTCAGCAAAATCTGTAGGAACTTGTGGAAGGATATCTGTTTCCTTCCATCTATTGTAGTGGCTCTGGATAATTTGAGAAATTATCTTCTTTACTTCTTCTGCTTTTTGTTCTCCTTCTGACTTAATGATCTGATTTAATGTTTCATCAATTTCCTCTACAATATGTGCAAAATAACTATAGATAGTTCTCTTTACATACCATTCTTCTTCCTGTTCTGCAAATAATCGATCTTCCTTAGTCAAAAAAGTAATAAAATCCTCAACATAATCACTTATAGTCTCAAATGCTTTCTGATCCAATTGATCTCTATAAACTTTAATTACTGTTTCCCATGGAATACCCATAATACTTGCATTGCCATAAACCATAACACCCACTGGTTGATATTTAGATAAGGTAAATATCTTACTGGCGGAAGTAAAAATTTTCTGTCCCATTTCATCACGAAATGTGACAGCACTATCCGCTGCAAGTGCAATTGCTTGCTTATTCATCACTGCCACTTCAGCTGTCATAACTCCTCCAATTAATATTTACGATATCTAATTTCATTTTAGCATTGGAATATCATAAGGTACTTATTTTATCCTTCTGCATCTAAGATACAGTTTTGTCAACTCAGTACGAGAAAGGGAAAGAGATAGCAATGTACTTGCACAATTTGAGCACCCTTCATAACTCCAATACCTCATTAAGCAAGCCATCACTTTTCCGTTCCAATGCTTCCATGCAATCGTTGAATATCATCCTTGCAAATAAACTCAATTGTAATACTATTTCAAAAATACAACCTGATATTTATCAAAGCTGCATAGTAGCTATTGGCTTTCCCTGCTTAGTTAGAAAAGATATAGGTGTGTACCCTTAAAAGACACATCCGACAATCTACTTGAGTGCTACACAGCATCCATGTTAACGATACACTTGTGGTTACATTTGGCATATATACCTCACTACGCTATAGGGACATCACCAACTATCAGTACTATTAGATTAAGGCGGAGTTGGTTCTATTATCCATCCATTTTCATTTGCAAGGGTAGAAAGTGCTATTTTAGTAAATCAAATGTGTTCCTTAATTAACCATTTCCAGAGCTCTAAACAATACTCAAATTTTAGAAAATCAACTTCCATTTCTGTATCAATATTCGTCCCCCAAACTTTAAAGTATTGGACTTTATTTTCTTCTATTTTAAAATGTAATTGACGCTTTTGGTTATACCATATTGCTGTTACATTCCCATCCCCAACACCAGAAATGAATGGCGTAATAAACCTATAGTCAGCAGAAATGATTAGTTCTAATAGTTTTTCTATCACAGTTTCTGCATGAGATATGGTTAAATCCGTTGGTTTTTCTAAACCGTGTTCACTCCAACTCTCTTTCCATTCTTTCAAAACATCAAATTGCTTTGAGATTTCATCTTGCTGAATACGAAGATCTGAATATAAAGTACTATGTCTCTGTTCAATAGGTTCAAGATTACCAAAGTGCATAAATTCATACCTTTTTATTGAGGTTTGGTTAATACATCTATTGAAATTATACTATAATCTATAATCTTGTTCAAGGAATAATCTTATAGGGGGTGGGTAAAACTATTGTCACCTTTTTTGTCAGAAGTTAAGCAAAATCTTTACGCGTCCGTTTATGTACATAGCACTCCGCTGGAGTGCAGCCAGTTGACAATCCTTTTTCTATAGACATATTGGTCCGCTGGAGCAAGGGTTCAGCGATACTTTTTCTTAAGTGACAAAAACTTTACGTACCCTCTTATAGGTTAGGACTTATAACGCCAATCCTCATAAGGCAAACTATCACTTTTCTGTCTGAATCGCGGATTATGCGGATTTATCGGATTACACGGATTACATCAATGCATACAACAAGTTGCTCTGGTATCTGAATACCACTTGAAATTTCAAAGTCAATAATCTGCGAAATCGGTGAAATCCGTATAATCCGCGATTCAGACAGTTGTGCGTTTTTTCGTCTATGTCAACATCCGTTTCACGAACGCCACTCAGATTTATCGGATTACGCGGATTACATCAATGCACACCACAAGTTGCTCTGGCAGCTGAATGCCACTTGAAATTTCAAAGTCAATAATCCGCGAAATCGGTGTAATCCGTATAATCCGCGATTCAGACAGTTGTGCGTTTTTTCGTCTATGTCAACATCCGTTTCACGAACGCCACTCAGATTTATCGGATTACGCGGATTACATCAATGCACACCACAAGTTGCTCTGGCAGCTGAATGCCACTTGAAATTTCAAAGTCAATAATCCGCGAAATCGGTGTAATCCGTATAATCCGCGATTCAGACAGCTGTCTGTCTTTTCGTCTATTTCAATATCCGTTTCACGAACGACTCTCGGATTTATCGGATAACGCGGATATTTCTTACTCTCATGTCAACTTCACTTTCACGACAACATCTCGGCTTTTGTGATAGTCTTTGGTATCAATCAAATAAATCATAATTTCGGATGGCCTTCATATATTCCCTCACGACTCACTGCGTAATCGGATAATGGTTTTGTATCAGGTCTCGCAAATTTCATACTTTTGTCCGCTAACACTTCTAATAGTGCTTTAAATTCCTCATGTGATAATTGTTGATTGTTATCCACAAATGGATCCTCCATCGGATCAGGAATTTCAAAAGACTTATGAGCATTAGAAAAGATATGAACTGGAATTCCCATCGTTTTCTCCCTATCTAACGCGATTTGTAATGAACTTGAGCTATCCCAGAGACAAGAGGAGTAATATCCTAAACGCATTTCAGGATCAAATGAACCCTTCCCCTCCAAAAGATGTGAAAATTGAACTAAGGATATGAAACGGTGGCATGGATCCATTGTTTACAACGTCTGAAAGAAACCTCGGATCTAATGTCAGCTTGTTCTGAAACGCTAAGAATCCCACCTTGTGCTTCTATGACATTTTTTATTCCCTTTAGAAAAAATGCCTTGTCGTCATCATCTAAGTATTCTTCAAGAGAGACTTCAAGGTAGCTGATAACATCTTCTGGTTCAGAAAGACGCTCCATTAAAATTTCATGCCACGTTCTAAATTGTTCCATCATTATGGTCCTCATCTTGCTGAATACGAAGATCTGAATATAAAGTACTATGTCTATGTTCAATAGGTTCAAGATTACCAAAGTGCATAAATTCATACCCTTTTTATTCATGTTTGGCTAACACATCTATATAAATTATACTTCAATCTATAATCTTGTTCAAGGAATAATCTTATAGGGGTGTGTAAATATTTTGTCACTCTATTTGTCTGAATCGCGGATTACGCGGATTACGCGGAAGGGTTTCTGGATCATTATATGTCTTTGTTTATATCGTTGGTCGGGTAGAGCGAAGCGAAACCTATAATTCAACGATGTGAATGCGCGTATGGCATTCATCCAAATCAACGCCGAATGCGCGTTTGGCATTCGGCGGATGTGAACTTAAGGAATTTTCTATGTCAGAACCCCTCTTTAGTCCCGTAGGGACGATATGTTTATAGAAAAACGTGCAACCCCTTATCTTCAGTCCCGTAGGGACGATATGTTTATTTTTCTATGCCGTTCCTACGGAACTCAAGACAGGGCGTATAACGTCTAACTATAAACATAGCGTTCCTACGGAACTCAAGAGGGGGTTCGCTAAAATCACGACAACTTGTGGAAAACACCTTGAAATGCACAAGAACCCCTTCCGCGTCTTCCGTGTAATCCGCGATTCAAACAAAAACGGTGACGATTACTTTACACACCCATAATTAGAAAATGACTTGACTCATCTTGGATTGAATACTATGATACTATAATACTATTGTATAGGACTGACGCTAAGCGGAAGGGGAAACTATGTTTAATTTTCGTAAAATTTCTATAGACCGAGTCGTGGAAAAAATTACTGAATTAGGAACTCTATCGATCGTGTTGATTGTGGCAATAGGGAGGATAGGGCCTCTTTTTCAATACAGATTACTGACTAAGTTTACCGGACCTTTGGGGGCATTCGCTGGATTCGTACTATCAGCAATCCATAAATTTGGGACTGAGAAACTCTTTAATACGGTGCTTGATCAATTAAAAAAACAGGGCAAGACCGAAGAGCAGATCTTGGAGGAAATAAATACTTATCCAATACCCGAATGGCTGAAATTGGCAGTTAGGAATTACATAGAAAATGTAGATTTTGAAACAGTAGATTCTGATGATCTATCTAATCGGAATGAAGAGATCATTAGTATAATACAGCAGTCCATTGGAGATGATTTTGAACAATTTGAAATAAAAACCAACGAGAATATTGACAATCTTGAGAGTCAGTACGCACAGTTTGAATCACATCTTAACGATAGAATAGACAAGTCAGAAAAAGTTTTAAAGCGGTTTAAGATAAAAACCAACGAGAATATTGACAATCTTGAGAATCAGTTCGCGCAGCTTGAAGCACGCCTTAACGATAGGATAGACAAGTCAGAATCCGATTTAAAGCGGTTTATAGGTATAACTGTAGCTGTTGGAGCTGTTGGCACAATTGGTGTTGTTGCCTTGCTCGTATCTTTTTTTTAGCAATCCTCAGCGATCCCACATCTCTTAACCTCAATTTACCCGATTAAATTCTTTAACTTCATCCGTGTGCCGTATGTTAAAAGGTTCTTCAGTCGTGCTGCAGTTATACGAACATTGTGTTTGATGGACGGCACACGGAGTGTGCTTACTACTGTTTAAACCGCTTTGCCCTTTGTTTGTTCAGGTATTGGTCGAGTTAAGTATTCCAGAATTTCTCTTTGAATTCTTTCTATCTCCGTGCGATACTCTCTTGAAAGGAGTGCAAAATCTTCTGGTGTGGTTGTATCTCTCAATACAAGAATTAGGTCAATCATACAGGATTGGCGTCGTTTGGCGTTTCTTAGGTCAATATCATCTCGAATCTCTCTATCATCAATACCTTCTAAATAGTTAAATCTTAATATTTGAAGTTCTTCTTGTGATAATCCAAATCTCAAAATCATCGCTTTAAGATATTCTTTCTGAAAAGTGGATTCGAAATAAGCGTACCAACTTTTAGGTGCTGGACCCCACAGGGATTTCGCTCTTGCTTTTTCAACTTTCTCATCGAATTCTTCTCTTGATCCTATGGAATCTCTCTCTTTTACGAAATAAGTAGATCTGTCTAATGCTCTTATATCTCTTGCTTCTTCTATGGTGATACTGTATTTTTCTAACAGTCTATTTATGGTCATTCGTTATTCTCCTAATTGCCTCTGGTGTTTATTGAGTTGTAAAAGTAATACTGTACTATAGTTTGGACAGTTTTAAATTTTATTGACAAAAAGCAGAAAAAGGTCATCCCTTCAGTAGGTCAGAACTTATATACGCAATACCGCATTCAGCAAACCTTCACTTTTCCGTTCCAGTGCCAACATTTCATCGGCAATTTCCTTCAGTGAGCGTAGCGGTGTGTACTGATAGAAATACCGATTGAAATTGATCTCGTATCCCACCTTATCCTTTTTTCTGTCTATCCAACTATCAGGCACGTGTGGTTTCACTTCCCGTTGGTAGTAATCCTCAATGTCCTCTGTGAGCGGTACGCGTTCATGGTCTCGCAGCTTGGTATCAGGTTTCGGATTGCCCTTCTTGTCCGTGACAACGATTTCCTTCTCCTCTCCAAAAAAATCCTGCTTTTCAATGAGCGGTCTCTCAATTGTCACCTTCGTGTAACCGAAAAAGTCGTTTGGATAGATTTTACAGTGTTCTGTCTCTTCAAAGTTAGTGTAGAGTTCGGCTATTTGATGGATATGACTATCAGAGATAAATGCATTCTTGTCCCCGAGATTCCTTTTCATATTATCATAGAAGTCAACGGCATTGATGAGTTGTATCTTACCTTGTCGCGCTGCCGATTTTTGATTTGTTAAAATCCAAATGTAGGTTGCAATACTGGTGTTAAAGAAAAGCTTCTCCGGTAGTGCGACAATACACTCCAACCAGTCGTTTTCAATAATCCATTTTCGGATTTCACTTTCACCACTACCGGCATCCCCCGTAAAGAGCGGTGACCCGTTAAAGACAATTCCGACGCGACTCCCGCGGTTCTCCATCTTGGAGAGCATGTGTTGTAGAAACAACAACGCCCCATCAGAGGAACGCGGCATACCCTTTGAGAACCTGCCATTAGGATTCTCCGCTTCGTTCTTCACCACATTTGCATCAGATTTCCAGCTGACACCAAAGGGGGGATTCGTGATCATATAATCAAATCGTTCACCTTGAAATTGGTCGTTAGAAAGGCTTGAACCGTGTCGGATAGCACCAGGGTCTTCACCTATAATTAACATATCTGACTTGCAGATTGCATAAGTCTGCGGGTTCAGTTCTTGACCAAACAACTGAATTTTAACATCGGGATTGATCTGTTCGCGAAAGTAATTCTTCCCAATCGTCAACATCCCCCCTGTTCCGCAGCACGGGTCGAAAATCTTGCGGACAAGTCCCTGCCCGCGTAAGTCCTCGCGGTGTTCCGCAAACAGTAAGGAGACCAGTAACTGCACGACATCCCGCGGCGTGTAATGTTCTCCACTGGTTTCGTTAGACATCTCCGAAAACTTGCGGAGCAATTCCTCAAAGACCAGTCCCATCGTGCGGTTGTCTACTTTAGCAGGATGCAGGTCAACTTCGGTAAATTTTTCGCAGAAAGTGTACAACCGATCACTTTGGTGCAACCGCTCAATCAACTGGTTGAGATTAAAGTTCTTAATAATATCCTGAACATCTTGGCTGAAACTGTTGAGATAGTGTTGTAAGTTGTGATGGATATTGTTCGGGTCATCCTTCAGCCGGGAGAGGTCATACTTCGAGGTGTTGTAGAAGTTGGCATCTGTCTCTCTCAGAATAATCGGTGGTAGCAAGTCTTCAGATATTTCACCATTGAATCGGTTGTAAGTATCAATGGCTTTCTCTTTTCGGTCATTCTCGTCTAAGATGCAGTCCAATCGACGCAGCACCAGAAACGGGAGGGTGATGTCACCGTATTCGTGAGGTTTGAACAATCCCCTGAGAACATCATCCGCCACATTCCAAACGAGATTTGCTAATTCTTGATAATTTGCCATGCGTTTCCTTTCAAGGTAAAATAATACCATTTCTAATTGAAAATGTCGCTTTCTTGTAGCACAAACTTTCAGTTTGTGTCTTGAAGAATAACTACCATAATAACCGCCTAATGAGCCAATAATTTATAGAAATGGTATAACTTATTCTGTCTATTTCAAGTCGACTAAAATCGAGATACGCAACTAACTCGTTTGCGATAATCTCAATTAAACCGCGTATATTTTCTGTTTGTTCAAGCAACCATCTTGTGCTAATGTCAGGATATTTTGCAGGCGGGATCTCAAATAGGCTTCGAATTTGCTGCAGTGTTATTTCTTTTAATTTCAGTCTCTTTCAGCGTGCCCCTCCGTACCTTGTGTGTTTTTTATAGTATGACATAAACCGTATAGAATGTCAATCCGAGAATCTGTCTGGGTGTGTAAAGTTTTTGTCACTAAACATTCAATACCTACACTAACAATTGACATTCTGTTAGATTGTGCCAGTTGTAGCACATTCTTCCAGATTGTGCTTCTTTGTAGCCATCAAAGTCATATAATCATCCAAAAAACCCCTTCCGCGTAATCCGCTTAATCCGCGATTCAGACAAATAGGGACAAAATATTTACACATCCTTCCATCCTTCCATCCTTCCATCCTTCCATCCTTCCATCCTTCCATTCTTCCATTCTTCTTCCCCTCTTATCCTGTCTTTCCTGAAAATCCTGGTTCAGACAATATATACTATGTTTATAGAAGGATGTGTTTCCCCTGCTCTTAGTCCCGTAGGGACGCTATGTTTATAGCCGGGCGTGTTTCCCCTGTTCTTAGTCCCGTAGGGACGCTATGTTTATAGCCGGGCGTGTTTCCCCTGCTCTTAGTCCCGTAGGGACGCTATGTTTATAGCCGGGCGTGTATCCCCATCCCTCTTAGTCCCGTAGGGACGCTATGTTTATAGCCGGGCGTGTTTCCCCTGTTCTTAGTCCCGTAGGGACGCTATGTTTATAGAAAAGGCGCGTTTCCCCACCCCTCTTAGTCCCGTAGGGACGCTATGTTTATAGCCGGGCGTGTTTCCCCTGCTCTTAGTCCCGTAGGGACGCTATGTTTATAGCCGGGCGTGTTTCCCCTGCTCTTAGTCCCGTAGGGACGCTATGTTTATTCTTCTATGCCGTTCCTACGGAACTGAAGAGGATTTGTATTCTGTCTGAATCGCGGATTATATGGATTACGCGGATTTCGCGGAAAAAGAGGTGTTTTCGTAAGGACTGGGTTTCCCTGTCCGCATTTTGTCAGAATCGCGGATTACACGGAGAACACGGAAAACACGGAAAAAGAGGTGTTTGCTAAAATCACGACAACTTGTAAAAAAAAACTTGAAATGCCCGAGAACCCCCTTCCGCGTCTTCCGTGTTCTCCGCGTAATCCGCGATTCTGACAAAAACGGTGACAATTACAATACACACCCCTCTGGCACTACAGATTAGACCAAAATCCTCTTATCCTGTCTTTCCTGAGAATCCTGGTTCAGACAAAGCACATCATCACACATAAATCCAGGTCATAATCAGAAACCTAAAATACCCAAAAACATAATCCGCGCAATCCGTGTCATCCGCGATAATCCGCGATTCTGACAAATAGAGTGACAAAATATTTACACACCCCCTCCCACTAAAACTTCCCTTGACAATCCACCACCCATCAAGTATAATCAATAAAAGAATTTGTAGGAAAAGGCATAACACATAGCATGGCACAATATGATGAAATGATGCAAGAATCTCCTTTTATTCAACACTTAATGCAGAAATATGCTGAACAAGGTGCACGTGAAACTTTCATCAATAATATTCAGTCTGTGCTTACAAAACGTTTTCCGTTGAGCAATGTGAAACGCGTAGCGGAAGCATTAGAATCTATTGAGGATCTTGATCATTTGACAGATCTACATCTCACTGCAATTGACATATCCAGCGTTGAGGCATTTTTACAAGAATTAAACACATCGGAAGTATAAAGTCTCTTCTGTCTGAGAGATCTCCGAATCGGGACCGTATTCTGTAGGAGCAATAAAACTTGGAAAGGATGCCCCCGACTGGACTCGAACCAGCATGCCAATTAAGGCACAGGCCCTCAACCTGCCGTGTATACCAATTCCACCACAGGGGCATTGGAAAGGTCTAATTATTATACTTTTCAACATACAGAAAGTCAAATTAATTTAGGACATCAAAACGAATGCAGAATTCTGAACCATCGCTTGTACAAACTCTTAACAACGAACTTGAAGGAGAAGTGCGATTTGACCCATACTCAAAAGCACTTTACAGCACAGATGCAAGTCTATATCAAATTGAACCTATAGGTGCTGTTCTACCGAAACATAAACAGGATGTCATTAAAACAATACAGATTGCAGCTGAACAAAAAATCCCAATTCTACCTCGCGGTGGAGGAACAAGTCTGGCAGGACAGAGCGTTGGAAAAGCCATCGTCTTGGATATGTCCAAGTATATGAACCAACTGATTGAGGTTAATGTAGATGAGCATTGGGCGCGTGTTGAGCCAGGGATTGTTCTTGACGAGTTAAATCACCAACTCAAATCACACGGTTTGATGTATGCACCTGATGTAGCAACCAGTAGTCGCGCCAATGTGGGTGGCACTATTGGAAATAATTCCGCTGGATCACATTCACTTATCTACGGTAAGACGATTGACCATGTGATAGCGTTAGACCTTGTCCTCGCTAATGGCGATGAAATCACCGCTTCACCTCTATCCTTCCCTGAAGTCGCATCTAAGAAACAAGAAGATTCGTTAGAAGCAAACATCTATAGAGAACTTTGTCGCATAAGTGATGAAAATGCGGATGAAATCCGTAAACGCTATCCGCGTATTCTCCGACGAGTCGCTGGGTATAACCTTGATGAATATGTTGCCGATGCTGGTTCAAAAGAAGTAACACCGTACCGCAGGGATGGCTGCGATGTCCATCGTCCTTTCAGTTTGGCAAAAATCGTGGTTGGTTCCGAAGGAACACTTGCAACAACGGTTGAAGCAACAGTTAACCTTGTACCTATTCCTAAGATGACATGTCTATGTGTTGTTCATTTTAATTCTCTCATTGCTTCTATGGAAGCGATGCAACCTATTTTAGATTGTCAGCCAACAGCAGTTGAGTTGATTGACAAAACAATACTCGGTATGGCACAAGGTTCACTGGAGTTTTCGCGGCTAACCAGCTTTATTCAAGGTGAACCTGAAGCTTTGCTCGCAGTGGAGTTTTACGGTGAGACTGAGACTGAGTTACATCAACAGATAAATCATCTTGAAAAAACTTTGAAAGCAGAAGGACTCGGTTATGCGTTTGTTCGCTGCTTTACACCTGAAGAAAAGGCACGGGTGTGGGAAACTCGTAAAGCGGGTCTCGGTTTACTTATGGGAATGAAAGGTGATGCGAAACCCATAGGATTCGTTGAGGATGCTGCTGTTCCCATTGAAAACTTACCAGAATATGTACGTCGGTTTGACGAAATTGTCACAAAACATGACACCACCGCTTCTTACTATGCACACGCAAGTGTCGGGTTGCTCCACAACCGTCCAATAATCAACCTAAAATCGGAGTCTGATATTCAGAAAATGCATAGTATTGCCGGAGAGGTACGCGACCTACTTTTAGACCTTGATGGTGCAATGAGTGGAGAACACGGAGATGGACTTGTACGGAGTGAATGGATTGAGAGTATGTTCGGTCCACAGATATATCAAGCATTACGTGATGTAAAATATGCTTTTGATCCTGACGGTATTATGAATCCTGGTAAAATCATCGACCCTCCCTCAATGACAGAAAATCTCCGCTTTGGTCCAAAATACAATACTATTAAAATCGACACCTATTATGACTTTTCGTCACAGGACGGTTTCGGACGAGCCATTGAGATGTGCAACGGCGTAGGTGCTTGCCGTAAGACACTCACAGGGACGATGTGTCCATCTTTCATCGCAACACGAGAAGAAGAACATTCAACACGCGGACGCGCAAATGCACTCCGTTCAATTATCTCCGGTGCATTACCACACAAAGAACTCACCAGCGAACGACTCTATGATGTACTCGATTTATGTCTTGGGTGTAAGGCATGTAAGGCAGAATGTCCTTCAAATGTTGACATGGCAAAAATAAAGTATGAAGTCTTAGCACATTACAGAAACGCTAACGGACTTCCACTGCGCAATCGACTCTTTGGAGAAATCGGTTCTCTCGCTGTATTAGGATCAACATTCGCACCTTTCTCCAATTGGGCAACGAATAACCCAATCTCCAAGTGGATCGCTGAGAAAATACTCGGTGTTGACCGCCGGCGTGATATGCCAACTTTTGTAAATCGGACTTTTGAAAAATGGTATAGAAAACGGCAATCTCCTTATACATCCGATAAGAAAGTTGTTCTATTTCACGATACTTTCATGAATTTTAGCGAACCAGATATCGGTAAAGCAGCAGTCCGCGTTTTGGAAGCAGCAGGATTTGAGGTGATTATCCCAGACAAACGTTGTTGTGGAAGACCACTTATCTCAGAAGGAATGCTTGATAAAGCCATTGAAAATGCAAATTACAACATAGAAAAACTTCATACTTATGCCGAGCAGGGGATACCTATCGTTGGGTGTGAACCAAGTTGCACCTCCGCATTGACTGATGACTATGTTGAGTTGATAAACACGAAAGCAGCAAGACAGGTCGCTGAGTCCACCTATTCCTTAGAGGAGTTTCTAATTCAAAAATCTAATCAAGGTGAACTACCTTTATCGTTTAAGAACAACAAACAAGAAATACTATTGCACGGACATTGCCATCAAAGAGCACTTGTCGGTATCCATCCAGTTTTGCAAATGCTTGAATTACCAGAAAACCACAACGTAGAGGTTATTGACTCAAGCTGTTGTGGCATGGCAGGATCATTCGGTTATGAAAAAAACCACTACGATGTATCCATGAAAATCGGTGAACTACGTCTATTTCCGATGATACGCGAAAAGACTGGAGATTTTACTTTGACAGCATCCGGTTTTTCTTGCAGGCATCAACTGCAACACGGAACAGGTATCATTCCAAAACACCCAATTGAAGTGTTGAATGATGCGATAGATACTGATGACAATTCATAACATAAGTGCGTGCTTTAGGGGAGAAAAATAATGCCTAAATTTGGGTTTTCTAAACTATTTGAACCTCTTGATAGTTTCAAGACAATTGATCTACCAGCAAAGGAACTGCCGTTTTGGAAAATTGCGGGTCCAGGGGCTATTTTAGTCGGTTTATCAATAGGTGCAGGGGAAATTGTAATATGGCCTCTAATCGCTGCAGAATTCGGTGGCACTATGGTTTGGGCAGCAGTCTTAGGGGTCTTTCTCCAACTTTGGATTAACTTTGAAGTTGGTAGATGGACTATAGCGACTGGAGAAACTGTTTACACGGGTTACAGTCGTATTTGGCGTGGATTCGCTCCTCTGTTTATTCTACTGACCATTGTTGGTTGGATTGCACCCGGGTGGGCGCGCGCGTCAGGATTAGCACTAAAGGCACTACTGATTGGACCTGATGGGTGGGGTTCAGATACATTCTGGACAGTTGTTACGTTCGCAGCTGTCGCACTAATCCTCTTCGGACCTAAAATGGTCTATAAATCTGTTGAAAAAACAGTTGAATTGCTCGTGGCAATTGTGACGATCGGACTTATTCTTGTCGTTATTGCAGTAGGTTCGTTAGATACATGGAAAGAATTGGGGTCTGGACTAATAAGCGTCGGTCAAGTATCAGAAGGCATGAATGTGAAAAGACTCTTTATTGCAGTGGTTTTCGCTGGAGCAGGTGGTACTGCTAACCTATTCTATACGTTCTATCTCCGAGACAAAAACATTGGAATGGGAGCACGATTGCCATCGCTACGAAATCCACTTCGCGGACGAGAAGAAACAGTTCCCTCTACCGGATATCTGTTTGAAGAAACAGAAGAAAATCGCAAACGTTTCTCAGCATGGTGGAAATATATTAGACAGGATCAAATGATCTTCTTTTGGGCACTTAATACGGTCACGATGCTCTTGTTTATTTTTGGTTCTCTTGCTGTCCTACACCCTCAAGGAATTATTCCAGAACAAGGAAAACTCATCTATGATGAAGCAAATATACTAAAAGGCATCTGGGGTATGCCTGGACAATATATCTTTCTACTCGTTGGTGTAGCAACCCTTTTCGGTACACAACTCGCGCTTGTTGATGGGGTCAGTCGTTCCATCTCCGATATAGTTTATACTAATTTCAAAGGTGCAAAGAAAAGGTCTTTGAGTTGGTGGTATCTTCTTATAGCGGGTATCTGGATTGTCGCAGGGTGTGTCATTACCTTTGTTTTGGAACAGTTTAATGTGAGTGAACTCGGTTTCCTATTCAATGCTGCATATATGGGTGGGTTTGCAATGGCAATTTATGTCCCACTCACGCTTTATATGAACTGGAAATTCTTACCGAGTTTTGCTAAACCGAAATCAATTTCAACAATCATGATGTTGATTGCATCTGCCGTATATATTGGGTTTGCAATTTCAAGTATTATTTGGGAAATAAACAGACTCATTGGAGGATAAAATGGATAAGAATGCTCAAAATGTCTTCTTTGAGGAAGAAGGTTACTTAGTTGTCAAAGACCTATTATCACCTGAAGAGGTCAAAGAGTGTCAGGAAGAAATTCAACTGCTACACCAATTTGCCGGTGGACAGGAATCTGATACAGAAAAGGAACGTGCTGATGTTGCACGGAGGCATGTGCAACGCGAACCTTTCGCCAAAGATGAAACGCAAGGTGACAGATTACCAGTGTTACGCAAAGCAGAAAATACGCGTCAATATTCTAATGTGTTTAAGAATTTGGCGCAACATCCAAATCTAATTGCCGTACTACAAAACCTACTTGGAGAGGATTTACTCCTCTTTAGAAGTACCCTCATGTTTAAGCCGGCATTCCACGGTTCATCACACGGGTTGCACCAAGATTCAGCCTATTGGCCTATGGAACCACCGAGATTAGTAACAGTAAGTATTGCACTTAACGATGCCACAGTAGAGAACGGTTGTTTTAAGGTCGTACCACGTAGCCATCTATGGGGTGTTCAAGAGTGGGGTGGTATTGCCCGACAACAAGATGCACAACTTACCGATAGAGAAGATGTCGCGAAACAACAGATGGATGTTCCACTTTCTGCAGGCAGCGCGCTCTTTTTCCACAGTCTCATGGTACACGGTTCCGGTCCAAATGCATCACCAAATCCAAGAAATACTGCTCTCTACGCCTATTTTTCACCAGAGGTTAGGTATGTTACAAAAGACGGACAAGGTGAACGTACTTTCCCTGTCGTGGCAGGTTTGGACGGTAAAACTGAACTAACATTCGCTGCCCAGAAAGCATCCTAAACTTTCTATATTGAAGTATAATCCATGAAAGTTGACCTTAACGGACAAGTTGCTATCGTAACAGGTGGTGCCCAAGGAATCGGAAAGGCGATTGTACAGGCACTTTTAGACAATGGTGCAAATGTTGCAATAGTAGATATTGATACACAGATTGGTAAACAGACTGCCAATGAAATGCAAGAAACTGGTAGGACATGCTTGTTTTTTAAGGGGGACGTTGCTAACATTGATCAGATGGAAAAGGTAGCGCAAACCATAGAAACGCAACTTGGTGGTATCCATATACTCATCAACAATGCAGGCATAAACACCAAAAGCGACCGCGTACCAATCCATCAGTATACTTTAGATGATTGGGACACTATTCTGAATGTTGACCTGACAGGTGTATTTCTTGTGAGTCGTGCTGTAATTCCGTATATGCTACAAAATCCATCTGGTCGTATCGTCAATATCAGTTCCATTGCTGGTTTAGTGCCACTGCGTCTGCAAAGTGCGTTTGTCGCTGCGAAAGCAGGTGTCGCCAATCTGACACGTTCAATGGCATTGGAACTGGGACCACAAGGCATCCTTGTCAATGCAGTTGCCCCCGGTTCAACCTTGACGAGTGGAACAAAAGCACTCTTTTATGGTAAGGATGGAGCTTATACTGAAAATGCCGAAAGCCTACTTTCACATATCCCACTCGGCAGACCAGCTGAAACAAAAGAAATCGCTGCAGCTGTGCTGTTCTTAGTCTCACCAGATGCAAGTTATATCAATGGAACTATTCTGACCGTAGATGGTGGTTGGACTGCTGGATACACGCGTGATTGGTAAAGACAACATAGTATGAAGTATGGAGTTCTTGATGGTTAAATGTACCTACTTCTGGACACACAATTAAACATCACGGATTCGGAGGTGATGTACATATCAGAACTTCTAATGTCTCATCACCAGTATTTTCAATTCCATGCTCACACCAAGGTGGAAGATGTATAAACGTGCCCGCTTTCACAGGTACTTTCTCCTCTGCAATTGTCATCGTGCCTTCTCCCCGCATAATAACATAACACTCCTCTGTGTGGTGACTTCCTGGTTCCAGAACTACATGGGGTGGTACGAAGAACATTACCATGCCTAAGTTCTGTGCAGGAGCATTCGGATTAGCAGGATGCACAACACGCACACCAATACCTTCACATCCCGGATATTTAACTGGAACTCCATCTTGGACAGTTACCACATTCGCTTGAACTTGTCCCTTCGGTTTCGGTACCGGTGGCTCTCCTTCGTAACCTTTAAACATCGTAATCTTTGCCATACTCAACCTCTGTGCTTAGAATCTATGTTATGCCACGACGCTGTTCCGTAATACACCGATCCCCTCAATCTCAACCTCAACTACATCGCCTGCCTTCAAAGCAGTTGTTGTCCCCGGTGTTCCTGTATAGATTGCATCTCCAGGTTCTAAAGTCATAGCCTGTGAGACGAAACTTACGATCACAGGAACAGGAAAAATCAGGTCTGCAGTGGTTTGAGACTGAACAACATCACCGTTGATTCGGGTTTCTAATTGCAAATCATTATAGTCAAGATCCGTAGCGATGACAGGTCCCATTGGTCCGAATGTATCGGATGCTTTTGCGCGCCACCATTGCAGGTCGTTTTGTTGCCAGGTGCGTGCACTAACATCGTTTCCGCAGGTTACACCTAATATGTTCGCTGCTGCTTCCTCTGGTGTTGCTTTCTCTGTTCTTTCTTTTATAATCACCACTAATTCACCTTCCGCATGCACCTCATCATCGCCTTCAGGAAGCACAATCTCTCCTTCTGGATGATTGATACAAGATGGTGTCTTGATGAATATCTCAGGATTAGTAGGTTCCGATGCATCCCCTAAGTGACTACGATAATTCAAACCTACAGCTAACACTTTTGAAGGTTCTGTTGGTGCAAGTAATTTTACATTCTCTAAAGCTACAGTATCGCCGGTTTCACTAAAATCTGTAAACGGACAAGCATCCAAAGTTCGCAAACTATTCCCATCAACAATCCCGTAGCCAACGGTTCCATTTATATCATAACGTGCTAATTTCATAAATTATTCCTCCATTATCATTCTCTCAAAATTACGCGTTTCTGTCAAGGATTTCAAACCATTGGGCGTGTAAAGTTTTTGTCACAATATGATTCTGGCACATAAAGTTCTCGTCAATAGAGGTGTGAAATTTGCAATCTCTTCTGTCCTTAGCTTCCAGAGCACCTGATGTTTATGAAAATACCTTCCACTTCCCAAAACACCCTTCCGTTTCCTCCGCGTAATCCGCGATGCAGACTCTTATCCTATAAATCCTGATAATCCTGGTTCAGACAATTACATTCTTCCATTCTTCCATTCTTCCATCCTTCCATCCTTAATTACATTGCCTTAACCTAACAAGTGTGCTATCATAAACTTATGCATCTAAATGAGCAAAATGCAAATCGGGATGTTGCAAAACCTTCAAGACTCCGTTTCTTTGTCGGTACGCTTCTCTTCGGTTCTATCCTCATTATCCTCACCTGTTATTGGATTATATCTGCAGAAAACCGTGTGGTGTGGGAACTCACAGATTTCTCCATTTTCCCAACCGTGCTTTTCACTTTCTTTTTTCTTGCTGCAATTTCTCCTTTTCTAAGGAAATACTTCAAAAATAACGCACCAACTTCCCGCGAACTGGCAATGACCTATATTATGGTGTCAGTTGCAACAGCACTCGCTGGACACGACATCGTCCGCCAATTAGTGCCGATGATAGCAAACGCAGGTTGGTTTGCAACACCAGAAAATGAGTGGTCAAATATATTCTTCCGTTTCTTACCAACATGGTTAACCATTACTGACAAGAAAATATTGCAAGGTTATTTTGAAGGAGATGATACTTTTTGGCGACCAATTTATATGGAGGCGTGGTTTATACCAATAGTCGCTTGGAGTTGTCTTGTAATTGTGCTGCTGTTTATGATGTTATGCATCAACATCATTATTCGGAAACAGTGGATTGACCATGAAAAGCTGAGCTATCCATTGACAACACTTCCCGTAGAATTACTCGGAAACACTTCTAACCTGTTTCGTAATAAACTTATCTGGCTCGGGTTCGGTATTGCGTTTGGATTAGAACTCCTTGCAGGATTGAATTACCTATTTCCAGTCATACCATCGCTTAAAATAAAGTATCAACTCTTCTTTGCAGATCGTCCTTGGAATGCAATGGGACGATTACCGGTTTATGTCTATCCTTTCGCAATAGGACTCGGTTACTTGATGCCATTGGATTTAGCACTATCTTTCTGGGCATTTTATCTTTTTTGGGGACTACAACGCGTCTTTTTCAATGCGACAGGCTGGACAACTGCAATCGGTTTTCAAACAGAACAACGCGCTGGTGCATGGATCGGGATAGGATTACTTGCATTACTGACAAGTCGCAGAGAGATTTTAAAGGTGTTGGTAGGAGTTTTCTCTTTTAGGTCTAAGGACACATTGTACCGTTTGGCAGTCTTTGGATTGCTGATAGGTTTAGCGTTTGTGTTGATTTTCTGGTATTACGCAGGCTTATCTCCATGGGTTGCACTTGGGTATTTTGGAATCTATCTGATATTATGTATCGGCATGACGCGCATGCGCGCTGAACTTGGTCCACCGACACATGAACTACATAGGGTGCATCCAGACAGGATCATGTTACTCTTCTTAGGAAGTCGTCCTTTAGGGGCACAGAATCTGACGAACACCACGTTACTATCGTGGCTTGCTTACGGGTATCGGTGTCATCCTATGCCACATCAGTTAGAAGCATTCAAAATCGGTAGGCACTTCCGACTACGGGAAAATCGGTTAGTTGTCGCTTTGATCGTAGCATCCATCGTAGGAGCAGTGATTTCCATTGTTGGTCACGTTGCACTATATTATGAATTTCGATTTGCCCGTTGGGGTGTCGGCGAGTTCAATCGTTTACAGAACTGGATAACATCGCCACGCGCACCTAACTTAACAGCAATACAATACATGGGATTCGGTTTCATTTTCACAGTTATATTGACAGTTCTCAAACGGCAGTTCTTGTGGTGGCCGTTCTATCCAGTGGGTTATGCAGTTGGTAACGGTTGGGCAATCGGTTGGATGTGGTTCTCAATATTCTTAGGATGGCTTTTCAAGAGAATACTCTTCACAGGCGGCGGTGTTCGTGCTTATCGGAAAGCACTCCCCTTATTCTTAGGACTCATCTTCGGTCAATTTCTTGCAGGTAGCCTTTGGAGTCTATTAGGTGTATTGTTTAACAAAAACATGTACACACTCTTCCCATAAGTGCTTAAAACTCTTCTAACGCCTCTTTTTCTGTCGCGAATACACCAACACTCTGGGTTAGTCCGATAGTATTGAATATTGTACGTACCTGGGTGGCAGGATGTGCTATACGCAATGATTGTCCCTTGTCCCGTGTTTTCCAAAGCAATTTGATGATTGTACCGAATCCGCTACTGGTGATAAAACTCTGGCGATCAAAATTGAGTAATAATTTCGCTGCCTCCTGTACTTCAGTGATAGCATACGCGTCATTAATAGCCTCTTCTGATTCATTCGTTAAATATCCTGTAATGTCAAAAACTGCAACATCATCTTCAAAGCGAATAGATACCTGTGGTTGTCCTCTCACATTAACCTCCTCAAGGATAAACCCTGAATTCAATTAAAAAACCAATTATTACTATTGTTCTGTCTACACTCAAATGATGAGTAGATCCGTTCGTAGGGACAAGGTTTCCCTGTCCAATCTACAAATCATTTATGACTTGACAAAGCACTATACATAAATAAAAGCAGAACTCAAGGTTTGAGATCTTAAATTCGTTATTACAATATTAGTCATTCTACAGTGAACGTGCGTTGTAGGGGTGTATGCTTTGCTTGCTCGTGAACTATAATACCGTCGTCAAGATGTAGCCAAGTTTCAAATAGCCGTTCACCTTCTCTTAATTCAATTACTCGTGCACCGCGAGGGAATCCCTCTTTACCATAAGTGTTGAAACCTGTTGCCCGGCCATAGCAGAGGCGAATTCCACTTAATTCTCCCCAGAAATCGTTAATATGATCATGCCCAACAAAAGTGCCTATTACATCTCCCGCTTCGTGTAAGGCAGCAAAGAAACCGGTATTTATTCTTGGCGCACATATATCTTCATATTTTACACCGTAGCAGGTGTGGAAGTCCCATACTTCATGATACTCAGGAATTGGGATGTGAAAAAATGCAAGCGCAGGAAGTTGATGACTGACCACTTCAGCATATTGCGCGGATTCATTGAGAAACCATTCAATCTGGTCCCGTTTTATCCAATCGTAACCCCCAATATCTGTCTGTGCATAACTACCGGAATCAATAAAATACAGTAACGCAGCTGGACTATCTGATTCTGAATTCTGAACAGGCAACACGTAATTCCCTACACCTGAAATGTCTTCCGGTCCGTATTCTGACAATGATAGCTCACTTTCCTGCATAACACGCATTAACTCTTTACGGTCTGCGGTCCCTTCATCGTCATGATTGCCAAAGACTGCTGTCCAAGGTGTGCCACACCGCTGCATCACTCGGTTAATTTGACGCATAGACTCAACAGCATCATCACACCCACCACCAGACAGTATATCACCAGTCAACACAATTAAATCTGGTACTTCTGCTTGTGCTATACTTTCCATCAATGCAGCTGATTGCCTGTCCACAGATTCACCGTTCTGCCAATGGATATCTGTATACTGGACAATCTTAAAACTACCGTTTCTGCGAAACATTAACTTGCTGTTCATGTGTTTTCAATTCCTCTCGTATAACTATAAACATTATTCTTAAAATTTGCAAGCAAAATTAAAATAGAAAACAGATATTTGACAAGTTCATGCTCACGGAGTATAATTATCTATATTTACATTAACAGGAAGGCAAACAATGGACGAAAAAGTATTCCAAGTGGGTGGTGTTGAACTTAGGGTAGATAACCGCAATTTCGATGAAGATGGCGGTCCCTCCGTACGTGTTTTCGGAGAAGCTGACGGTAAGAATATACAAATGTTACGCTTTGACTGCTTTCGTAAGAACCCACACTATCATTATGATCCATCTGGAAAAAAACGACTTTATGAAACTTGATAAAGAAAGTGTTCCAGATTCGATAGCATGGACCATTGAACAACTTGGGAAGAATCTTGCTGAAATGATAAACACTGCCGGTTATTCAAGTGTCGCAGAACAAATTGACCAAGCTGCAGTGAAGCAGATACTACCTGAGATTGAAGCTATCATGCGAGGTTAAACCATTCGAAAATAAAAAAGAAACTTTAGGAGGATTTACGTGAGAAAGAGTTTTATTATAACCTTGTTTTTAACTGCTATAATAATAGTTGGGAATTCCATCGCAAGAACTGTTCAAGACTTTGGAGAGTGGGAAACGGGAGAACTACTCCTCGAAAACTACAGTTTTGAAGATGACCTAACAGCTTGGGATTTGGAAGATGGTTCAGGCGACAATAGAGGTGGTTTATATAGGATGGAAATTGATGAGGATAACCCCCAGCACGGTGAAAAATGCCTAAAAGTCATTGGTATCCAAGCGACAGGTGTGAATTGGCATGCAAAAGTTAAGCAGTTGAATATGTCCATGGAAAGCGGAAAAGAATATACCGTGATTTTCTGGGCGCGATCAGAAGAACCGAGACAAGTGAGCGTAAATATACAGATGCAACAAAACCCGTGGGATTTCCTACAAGGTGGAGATATTAATCTGACAGGTCCAGAGTGGGAAGAGTATAAATTGACTTTTTTTGCAAGTAGGGATGTTGAAAGACAAATGTGGGTAGGGTTAGCGATCGCCCAATCTGATGTTGATTTCTGGCTTGACAATTTCCGCTTCTTTGAAGGTCAACCTAAAGATGAATTGATAGATGGAGAACCGCAACCTGTTGATGCAAAAGACAAGTTGACAACAAAATGGGCATCCGTAAAGTCAGATCGTTTCTAACTATTCTCTGTTATATAAGGTACGGTCTTCAGATCGTGCTTTTAATCCCATCATACCATTAACAGTATTATTCTAATATTACATTTCTAAACGTGAGCGATACACGTCGCTTGCGTTCCATTCTTTGTCCGTTCCACAGATCCGTTTTTCTTGCAGCGATACCGTGTAACCACTTATTCCGTGCATCACCACTAAGCACAATTAGACTCCTTGGTTCAAGCAGGTATGATACTTTCTTTTCCTTCATATCTTTATATGTGAAATCCATTATACAGCTTGAATTTAAACTCAAAGAAACAATCGTATCACCAAAACATGGTTCACAGTCGATGTGTGCTGATATACCTTGTCCAGGCCTGTATTCATTGATTATCACCTGATCAGCGACATTTTCCATGTGACCGTCATTGTGCAATTTCTGACTGAGTCTTTTCAACCATTCTGGCAAATCACCAATTCGCATATCACGATTGACTTTCCGTGCCTTATAGTCATACTTATAGCCGTAATGTTGCACACGACGCTTTAGGTCTTCAAGCCATTCATGTTTATCAATCTCATCTAATAGCCAATCATGTTGGTGATCAGTGATGTAGTCATCAATATACTTAAGTCCACAAATATCTTCTTGTGCTTGTTGATTATTCGGGTGAAGTTGTGGCTTTGAAATTCTATGTTTTGGAAAGGGTAATTGACTCTGTTGTTCCAAGTTAACGCTCCATTGGAAAATCAAATAGTAACGACTTGTGCTAAATAACTTATTGTACAATATTCTTTCACATAAGTCCAATATTCAGCGAGTTTTCCCTATGGTAAATAGGTTCTTTAGTCCCGTAGGGACGATATGTTTATAGAAAACGCTGTCCCCACCTGTCTTGAGTTCCGTAGGAACGGCATATTTATTGTTGATGTACTTATAAACATATCGTCCCTACGGGACTGAAGAGGGGTGGGGTACACATTCTTCTATAAACATATCGTCCCTACGGGACTGAAGAGGGGTGGGGTACACATTCTTCTATAAACATATCGTCCCTACGGGACTGAAGAGAACTCTGATTTTGCAAATCCCTTAAGTTTACACTTATAGGTTTCGCTTCGCTCTACCCGACCTACATCTGATATTTACAGGTGTGATAAAAAGTGCCAAAAAACCGAAAACTAAATAACCCTGCCCACTTTACACACCCTATTGAGTTAAACATAAGAATGTTGTATAATAGGGTTTCGCAAGTGTGTATTTATGTCCTTTCTCTTCACTTCATATATCTATAACTTTTAAAAGGTGAAGTGATGACAGACAAGACTTCAAAGTCCCTGTAATACAATGGTATTCCTAAGCAGGTTACGCGTAAAGATTTTAATCGTTATATCATACCTCATTTGTCAAAACGAATAAAAGTAACAAAGCCAAAACTTTCCTCTTACAAGATCTTCAACTACATCCTCTTTGTGCTACATACGAGTATTCAATGGAATCAACTCCGAACAAGACGTGATGAACTGCATTGATCTAAAGATTGTTCTTATCAGAAACTTTTTGAAGCATCTGTCATACATCTGCTTGATACCGATCAACTTGACACCTCTCAACTTCATGGCGATGGTTCAAATACTGTCGTAAAAAAAGGGAGACGGCACTGGATATTCAGAACACAAACATCAAAAAGGTGAAAAAGAGTTGATCATCACTGATAACGAAGGATTTATCATCGGACCTGTAAACCTCAAACCGGTCAACGCAACATGATACAACAATTTTGCCCCAAGTTTTCACTGATTTCATTGCCTTTAGTCATCCCATTGGTATGGATATCAGTGGTTCTGCTCTAACCCTGGATTCAGGTTTTGAGCAAAGGTAAATCATATATTCATCAAAGAACAAGGGTTGCTCCCCGTGACTTATCCGAACCGTCGGAATGCCAAAGAACCTATTGTCGTTGCGCGCAAGTTCCGGTGGTTTAACAAGGATATCTACAAAGACCAATATAAAGTTGACATAAACGCGCATTGAAAATCCTTGATGAGGTAAATCCTATAAATCCAGGTTCAGACAAAGAATGAATAAACTCCTCAAAATTAGCAAACCTAACAGCCTGCGTGTGATACTGAAGTATTCAAATTTTGTTCTCAATGCAACCTTCAATGATAGAGATCGCGTCATGTATAATTGGAACAACTTTTCAGGAGTATGCTGATGTATGAGAATGATTGTGAATTAATTCAGAATATTTTAGCGGGTGATGAAGCTGCTTTCAGCGATTTAGTTCAAAAATATCAGAAAAGCGTTCACGCGCTTGTATGGCGAAAAATCGGTGATTTTCATATCGCTGAGGAAATTACACAAGACACCTTTTTACAAGCCTACGATAAACTGTACACATTAAAAGACCCGAAGCTATTTGTTGGATGGTTGCATGTCATTGCGAATCGACGTTGTATTGCCTGGTTGCGGAAGAAAAGAGAAGTGATGCAATCGTTGGATTTAACAAGTGAGGAAATATTGGAAAAAACCGCTTATGCCTACTATATTGCAGAGCAACGTGAATTAGCATCCACAGAACGACGTCGTGAAATAGTTGAGAATCTTCTGGAAAAGCTACCAGAGACCGAACGCACAACGATGATCCTTCACTATCTTGGAGAGATGTCCTGTAAAGCAATTAGTCAGCATTTAGATGTATCTCTAAACACGGTAAAAAGTAGACTCAACCGAGCGCGAAATCGTTTAAAACGAGAAGAACCCATACTTCAAGATACCCTTGATCAAGGACAAGGAGAACACTTTATGGAAAACCAAAAACGCTCTATCCCTGTGCCAGTAGGTTCATTTGAAGGTGATATAACAACTTGGGCACTCCCTGAAGGTGCAATTGCCCGCTTGGGGCGCGGAAGTGAACCTGCAATGGCGTTCTCACCTGATGGACAGTCCATTGTCATTGGCACATGCACAGGACTCTGGTTATATAATCTCACAACACTTTCACCTGTTGCACTTTGGGAGACAGAACATTCGTATGTCGAATCTGTTGCCTTTTCACCTAACGGAAAATGGTTAGCTGCCAGTTTTTCAGAACGATTACTAAAGATATTGGATATCCAGACTGGGACTTGTTTGACACAAATCAAATCTGAGAATCATAATGAATGCGTGACCTTTTCCCACGACAATAAGTATATCGCAGTTAATTCTTCTGTCTATGATAGTACTCCTATTGTTGAAGTCTGGCATGCAGAAACCGGCAAACCGTTTGCAAAATTCACTGCAGAGAATGAAAGAGCAGGACATTACCAACCTATTAGTTTCTCACCTGATACTCGTCTGATTGCGTCTACATGTATGTCCCCTAATTCTGATGATGCAGGGTCAATATTAGTGTGGGATATGAAAAGCGGAAAACAAATTACGTGTCTATCAGCACATACCCGTTGGATAACTACCCTCTGCTTTTCACCGTGTGGGAAGTTTCTCGTCTCTGGTGGTAGAGATGGATATGTGTACGTTTGGGATGTCAATAATTGGAATCAAGTCCGAGAATATACCGATTATGGTCCCGTGTATAGTATTATCCCATCCTATTCACCTGATGGAAAACTACGCGCAGTGATTGTAAATTATGATGAGAGTGGTCCCGCAACAATCTCCATACGAGACCTTGAAAGTAATCAGCAACTATATAATGATCAACTCTGGGGAAATACAATTGATTCTCCCTCTGTCGATAATTGGGGAAACAATGTTCTGTTTTCAAACGGTTCGCAACTTGCTTATGAATACCGACATGAATTTATCAACGTTTGGACTGTTGATAATCCGATCAAACGACAATTTACACACTCACCTATCTCGTTTCCGACAGATATTGCATTCGCTCAGGATGGTAAAACATTGGCAGTTGAATATTTTCATGAGGGTGTTGTGTTATGGGATATTGAAAGTAAACGTTCGCGTCCAGCAGTTCAAGTGGAATCTGCCGGTAAAAATCAGTTTCTGTATAAAACCGATAGTGGTAAATTCCATGTCGCAAGTATCAAAAATGACACTGTTACCCTCTGGGAAGCTGATGGTAATGGTTTACCACTTCTTGAAGGAACTGGTCGTGAATACTGGAGTGCGAGTCCTGCCTTAACACCGACAGGTACGCTTTTCGCTTATGCCGGTGAAGATGGCACAATACAAGTGTGGGATGTACTAAACAGAAAGAAACTTCATGAATTCACGCATCCTCTTGATCCATCTAAGGACGACAATGATGAAGGGGATTATGTTAATGAGTTGAAATTTAGTCAGGATGGAAAATTACTCGTAAGTAGATCAAAATCTCTTAATGTCAAACTGTGGGACATCGAACTTGGGGAAGAGATAAAACCGTTGCAAGGTGAGAAAATCAGGGACGTCCGATTCTGCAGGTGTGGATGGTACCATGCTTATTTGGAAAAAGAAGAAAAGCGATATTGGGATATCGCCAAACGTGAATACTGTGAGGACAGAACTTGTTCGTGTAACCCGTCATGGGGTGAAATAGAAAAGAGGCTGTCAATGCCACCAGAATTCGAACATATTGAGGGTACAGGTGCATATTCTTTGTGTGGACAATACTTGGCACTTGGAACATCACACAAGGATCAAAAGGAGTATCCAATTGATGTATGGGAAGTCTCAAGTGGTAAGCATCTTGTCACCTTATTAGGACCTTCAGACAGATTGGATGATCTAACCTTTTCTCCAGACAACAAACTCTTAGCCAGTGCAAGTTATGATGGCGTAATCCTGCTTTGGGATCTAACACCTTATATATCCCAATAGTATACAACAAAAAAGTTACAAAAAACATCTATGCAAAATAACATTTTTCAAGATTCTACAAAGTGGAAATTACCCGATGGAGCAAAAGCGCGCCTTGGGAAAGGTTACGTGTTTGATATGAAGTATTCACCAGATGGCACGTTATTTGCCGCAGCAGGTACAATCGGTATATGGATTTATGACGCGCACACAGGAAAAGAAATTGACCTACTTACACAAAACACAGATGGTATATCTGCGATTGCCTTCAGTCCAAACAACCAACTACTTGCAAGTGACGGAAAGGATAACACGATTCTGCTATGGGACTTAAAAAATGGAGAACAGATACGAACATTTTCTGGACATCAAGATATAGTCAAATCAATTGCATTTAGTCCCGATGGGAAGACAATCGCAAGTGGAAGTGATGATGAAAATATACGTATATGGGAAGTATCTACTGGCAAAACCCGTTTTACCTTTGCTGGACATGCAAGTGAAGTATCAGAGGTAATGTATTTACAAGATGGTGAAACGCTTGTGAGTGTTAGTTCTGACGGTACGGTTCTTTTGTGGGATCTCACGAAATTGGTAAGTTCCAATAGGTGAATCAAACAGTTAATTTTTCATTTTTTAAACCCCCACCTTAAATACCTTTCTCTTTATATTAAAACCTAATTGACTTTTTTGTAGATTTCTATGAATATGAAGAATCTAAACGATCTTTCAGATATAGAACTTATTCAGCTTGTCCAATGCCGTGATGAAGCGGCATTTGCGGAACTTATGTCCCGTTGGACACCACGGATTTGGCGTATCGTTGTCTCAAAATCAAGGCAACATCGGGATGCGGAAGAAATTCACACTGATATTTGGATGGCAGTGTGGGAAAATATAGGGGGTCTTCGGAAAATAGATAGTTTTGGCGCGTGGCTGCGACGCATTGCATATAACGCATGTAATAGGTATTATTCTTCTCATCGGCGTACACGAGCCGAATTCCCACAGAGCGATGCGGATTTAGCCGAACATATTGACCAAGATGCCTCGACACGTTATCAAGAAGCACAATTACACGCAGATGCCAGAGAGGCAGTGCATCACCTCCCGCATCGGGTACGTCCCATCGCTGTTCTGTACTACCTTGAATCATGGAGCGTCAAAGACATCGCACATAAACTTAACTTAGCTATAGGCACAGTCAAGACGAGATTAAGAGAGGTCCGTTCACTCCTACAGAAGGAGTTTGGTGTTGAACCTCAACAAGGAGATATTATGTCGTTAGAATCCGTTCGATCACACAATCTTGCGAATTATATTGAAAACTATCTACCGAAAGGTGCAATAACACGGTTCGGGAAAGGCTATGTATTTGATTTTGCTTATTCGCCAGATGGTACCCGTCTTGCTTTAGCAAGTACAATCGGTATCTGGTTGATCGATGTAACAACCGGTGAGGAAATCAATCTGTTAACTGGACATACTGGTTATGTAACTGGACGGACTTATTATGTCCATAGCGTTGTTTTCAGTCCTGTTGGGAAAACACTGGCAAGTTTCAGTATAGGATACTGTGGAGACGATACTATTCGTTTATGGGATGCCGTCACTGGTGAATCTATAGCGGTACTTACAGAGGGAATAGATGCACCTGTTTTCAGTCCTGATGGTAAAATGCTGGCAGGTGCAGGTGGAGACGGAAGCATCTGTCTATGGGATGGTGTCACGGGTGAACTAAAATCAACTTTCATAGGACACACAGCTCCAGTCAAGACGTTAGCGTTCAATCCAGATGGCAGCACACTCGCAAGCGGTGGCAATGATGAGGTAATCCGTTTTTGGGATGTTACCACTTCTGAACTACAGTTAACCTTCGCAGCACACGCAAATATTGTCGATTTCCTGAAGTATTCTCCAGATGGAGAGCTCCTTGTCAGTCAAGGAGGGGATAACAATGTCTGTCTATGGGATGCACGGACAGGTGAATTCTTGCGTATACTCACAACTATGACAGAAGACTCTTTTTCTATTGACTTTTCAAAGGATGGGAGGACACTTGTGAGTGTGAATTCAGATGAAAATATCCGATTGTGGAATCTCCATACCGGTGAGCAACTGAAAACAATAAAACAGGATAGAGAACTTGATGCTGTGCAGTATTCTCCGGATGGTAGAATATTTGCATGTAGTGAGGATTATGGAAAAGCAACAGTCCTACTATTCAATGCTAACACAGGAGAGTTATTACATGATCTCAAAATGCCTGGAAATGCAGAATGGGTTACTGGGTTTCAATTTTCACCAAATGGACAGACACTTGCAGTCAGAACCTGTGATGAGATATATTTCTGGGATGTGAATACCGGTGAACTTGAAAAGACAATTACTGGATATTCTGATGTCGTAGGTACGGTGGCATATTCTCCTGATGGGAGGACATTAGCGAGCTTAGACAATAGTGTACGTATTTGGGATTTAGATACGCAGAAACTCATAAAAACAATTTCCACAAAAACACTTTCTGTAAAAGGGGAAATAAGGGCAATCGCGTATTCTCCTAATGAGGAGATACTCGCTTGTGGCACTAATGATAAAACAGTAGTACTATGGGATGTTAGTGAATGGAAAAAAAGAAGCGTTCTCAAAGGACATATAGATGGCGTATCCTCGGTAGCTTTTAGTCAAGATGGACAAACACTCGCCAGCGGAAGTTGGGACGGTAAAATTCTATTGTGGAATGCACACACAAGAGAACACTTAAGAACCTTTAAAAAGCAAGAGGATGAATCATACGTTAGCACAGTTTTATTTTCACCCAATGGACAGATTTTAGCCAATATTGAAAGCGATGAAACAATTCGTCTTTGGGATGTTGCAACGGGAAAACTTCTGAAAACTATAAAAGTGAAAGCAGATACTGTTAATTCTATAGATTTTTCACCTGATGGGACAACCCTTGTAACCGCAGACGACACCGGGAAAATCAAGTTTTGGGATGTTACAACTGGAGTGCGTAAAGAAGTCACACATTTTAATGAAAAAGGAACTTATGATGTTTATGCTGTCTTCTCACCTGATGGTAACACACTGGCAAGTTTAGGTACTGGGGATGAAATATTTTTGTGGAATGTTTCCACAGGAAAACTTCTTAAAACCCTGAAAGGACATATAAGCGACATTAATTCCATAGCCTTTTCTCCAGATGGCAAAACGCTCGCGAGTTCCTGTCGAGACAGCACAGTAATTTTATGGGATTTAACGAAGTAGGAATTATACATCAAAATAGAGATTAGGAGCACAAAAACATGCAAAAACCGCAACTTTCCACACAGTGGGGACTACCCCCAGGTGTCAAAAAACGTATCGGAAAAGGGGGGATAAATGAAATAAAGTACTTTCCGGACAGCGCACGACTCGCCGTTGCCAGCACAATAGGAGTCTGGATTTACGATGTGCAAACATGCCAACCAATTGAACTGATAACGGGACATACTGGACCAGTCAATTCAATAGTATTCAGTCCCAATGGGGGCACGTTTGCAACCGCGAGTGATGATAAGACTGCACGTTTGTGGGATACCATTACAGGTGAGCACAAAGCAAGTTTCGTAGGACATAAGGATGTTATAAACGCTGTGGCGTACAGCCCGGATGGGGAAAGACTTACTACTGCAAGTGACGACAAAACGATTGGTCTCTGGGACCTGCATACGGAACAACAGATAGCAAAGCTTGAGGGACATACGGAGAAAGTTTTTTCAGCGGTTTTTTCGCCAGATGGAAAGGTGATTGCCAGTAGTCAAGCATTCGGTAAAGGTGGAGGTATTCGAATATGGGATGCACAAACGGGTGAATTTCTTAAACACTTTACTGAAGGAACTGGTCATGTAGAATACATCATGTACAGTCCCGATGGTAGCATGCTTATCAGTAGAGAAAGCTATAGAAGAGTTAATTTTAGGGATGCAAACACAGGTGAAGAACTGAAACCTGACGAAACAGAAGATTGGATGTATCAATTCAGTTCGGTGGCTTTTGCCCCGGATGGACGCGCTTATGCTGTTGGAATAGACCGTGCTGATATCTGTCTTTGGGATATTGACACTGGAAGATTGCTGAAAAAGTTTGAACTTGAGGAAGATGTAGATTCTTCACCCTCTTCTGTTGCGTATTCTCCCAATGGTGAAAAGATTGCTTGTGTAAGTGAAGATGGCACGATTCGGTTTTGGGAAGTAAACTCCAATAAAATCTCAAAAACAATTACGGATCATACGCCTCATCTATCTTCTACGCAAAAAACAGAGGGAATACAGGCACGATCTCAAAGTAATTTTTCTCAACGTGCTTTTTCTGTTGCCTACTCTCCAGATGGCACTACACTCGCAAGTTGCTACGGGACAGAAATTCATTTTCGAAACCCAGAGACCGGTGAAATCCAAACTACTATCACAGGTCCACAGGAAAATGTCCGCGCATTAACATATTCACCGGACAGTAAAATACTTGCCAGTGCCGAAGATATAAAAAAAGCGCGATTATGGGATGCACAAAACGGAAGATTTCTCGGATCCTTCGTTGGTCATAAAGAAAATATAACCTCAGTGGTGTTTTCACCGGACAGTAGCATGCTTGCCACTGGCAGTCATGACAACACAATCTGCTTATGGGAGGTTCGCAGAGGTGAACTGTATCTAATTGGCGATGCGTTGTTGACACTGGCAGGACATACTGATAAAGTTACTGATGTAGTCTTCTCTCCAGATGGAGATACCCTTGCTTCAAGCAGTTATGATAGCACAGTCCGATTATGGGATGTCCAATCTGGAAATCCGAGGAAAACACTTGTTGGACATACTGCAAGTCTCCACGCAGTGGCATACGCACCAAATGGTAGTGTTCTTGCCAGCGGAGGCGGTGATGGAACGGTCTGCCTCTGGAACAGTCAGACCGGTGAACGCATACAGACTCTCAGCACACCTAAACAGTGCGTTTATTCTGTAGCATTTTCTCCAAATAGTAGGGTCATTTCTTGTGGAACGGATAGTATAATGTACTCATGGAATGTGCAAGCTGGAGAATTGCTACGTGCCTATAGTGGACATACGGATGTGATTGATAGTATCGCATATTCACCGGATGGTAAGACACTCGCGAGTGCAAGTAGAGATGGAACAATACTCTTATGGGACTTGGATTCAACTCACAGTCCATAAAGTCTAATAGTCCAAATTAGTTTCTTTTCCCTGATTTCTTCAAAAGTGCATCCATAAATGTGTTATGTTTGAAGTTACTGATCCAATCACTCCGTTCTCCTAAAACTCATTGACACCCGCCGTTGCCTCAAGTACTTTCGTCCTTCCCAAACATCAGATTTCCTGGCGGGAATTCCGTGAAGCCACTCATATCTCGCCGCCTTTTGTAATATCGCTATACTCCGTTTCGCAAGCCAGACATTCACCTTTTTCGTCCTATCAACATCGTTAGTGAATTCCATGATGCAGCTTGTCCCCAAACTCAAAATTATAATCGTATCCTTAAACCAAGGTTCTTTATCAATGTGTCCACCAATGCCTTGTCCGGGTTCGTATTCACTGATTAGCACCTGATTTGGGACTTCCATCATGTGTCCATCTCTATGCAATTTCTCGCTAAGTCTATTCAGCCACATCGGCAACTCACGTCTTTGGCTTTCCTCTTTCAACTCCCCTGAATTGTAATCATACTTTGACCCATAATTCTGCATACGTCTTTTACCAAAGTAGGACCACTCCTGTTCTCCTATTTTATCTATCAGCCAATCATGTTGGTATTCGGTGATATAGTCTGGCACATAATGTAACCCCTGAATTACATCTGTTGCTTCTCTGTTCTTGGGTGGAGGGTCCGGCTGTAGCATGATATGCTGTTCTAACGAAGAGAATAAGGGTAGTTGTTCCATTGTATACGTATCAGGTTATATTATTCAGTAGTAAATGCAGGATTCGTTTCCAATTTGCTGTGATAGGCAAGCAGAATTGCGATTGCGATAAGGGTACCGACAATTCCTATCGGAACAAATTGAGCAACTTCAACGGAGGAAAATAATCCAAATGTGTCCACTAACCAACCAAGTAATGGTGCGAAAATAATTGTTGCTAATGATTTTGCTTGCGCTTCAATAGACAACACCGTCGCTCCCATGTCTGGCGTAGACTGTGCATCAAACCTACTGATTAGCACAGGTCTCCAGATATTCTGTAGTATTGCTAATGCAACGAATAGCACAATCACTATATGAAGCCATCCGAACCACAAAGCAGGAATTAATGATGCAAAGAGAACTAAATCTATCCACCACATCAATTGGGCAAAAGCCCCTTCTTCACCATCACGCCAGTCTGAGAATCGGTGGGAATTGCGGGAAGCAAAAGATGATAGAAAATATAGGAGAAAATAGACACCTGCAACGAGCAGTGCTGAACGTTTCGACGCATCCAATGCTACTAAAATGGGTAATGCTATTGCGGTCTGTTGAAGTATGGGTTGCAGAAAGTCTTTACTGGCTTTATACATACCCTCAAAACCCATGCCCTCAAAAACAAGTCTTCGGAGCGGAGGAAAGCATACTGCACTTTTCAGTGCTTTGTCGAGTAGTTTCGCAACAGCTTTGAGTGAGAATTTGCTTTGTCTATCCCCATCCAACTGAGACGGATAACCGAGAAAGTTGATGATGTTGACACTATACGGAATGATTGAATACCAGAAGATGTCAGTGAAATTTCCGCGATAGAATACCAAAGCACCCGCGATAAGTACTGATAATGCAGAACCCATCTGCGACCAAGACCGTGTGAAACCGTAGACTTTTGTCTTTTCGTCTAACCTATCCTGCATGCGCAGCCAATCAAAAATCATCGCTTTGTGCGTGCCAGTGCGAAACGCATCACCTAATCCAAAAAAGAACATTGCCATGAACAGTATTGCAAATGATTCACTCAGCGCGAACGTCGCAAATGAGGCAATATAAGCACAGAACGAAAAAATCATTGCCCGACGCCTACCGTATAAGTCCGCAACTGCACCAGATGGGATTTCAAACACATTAGTGCAAATCTCACGAAAACCGATCAAAATTCCGATTTGAAAAAAGGATAACCCCTTTTCAAGAAACGCTAATATTAGAAACGGATCGTAATAGCGTTGATTTTTTAAAAATCCGTAAAGCGAAAAACGGAATAGCATCGGTATGCGCATAGTTTAGATATGATACCTCACTGTTTTTCCCAAATTTGCACGTTATATTTCGGCAACTCAAAAGGATATTCCGCATATTCTAATATGGGGATACCGTTTTCATCCACTGTAATTATCGCATGAAGTTGATGCGGCGTTACGCTTGTGTCCACACGTTCAATGAACTGCCATCTATCTCCTTCAGCAGTTATGAGTCTAATTTGTGTCCAGAGAATTCCTTCACCATCAGTGTATGTTCCATCTGATGTTTGTAGAATCGGTTGAGGATCTGCTGGTAACGTGAAACTTTCACCAATTGTGGATGTTGAGTTTAAATGCGTATGCGAAACTAACACCCAAGTGCCAGGTACTGGCACCTCAACACCGTTCTGATCAACCGGCCATACATGATCACGTTCCTCTATTGGAACGTTGATGACTGCTTGTGAATCCAATACTTGTTGGACCCGTTCACATCCGAAATGTCCAACGATAAGAATGAAGATAGATAATAAAACAGCAAGTTGTGTAGTTCTTCTAATATACACTTTAAATCCCTTTCATTTTGAAGTTTAAAGATAACAGATAAGATAATGAATATCGTTGATCCTAAAATAGGGCAAGCACACCTTGATGTGGATTTCTTACAAAGGTTTCTATGGCCAAATAATTCTCTGTCAATGCTCTCTCAACAGCGTTTGTGGAACTATTTCCTCCTCTAAGCCAGATAACTTTTGGTGGATGTCCTTCAATTGCGCTTTTGTCGCTAAAGTCAGCATCTTTTGATACAATGAGAAAGTCATTGGCGACTGCGTAGTGCCATAGTTCAGTATCCGATGCAGTATCTAAGCCAACACTTTGTACATGGATAGAATTAGGAAAAAAGTTCTCCATTCGAAGAACGAGTTTAGGGGACAAGTTCTGATCAAATAGGAGTTTCATTTGTGTAAACGACCATTTGAGTTTTTTCTCTGTCTGCTGCATACGCAAGGCATGCACGGATATCTGTTTCAGTTAAATATGGAAAATCGTCAAGAATCTCGTCTACTGTCATCCCCGAAGCAAGATAGTCTAACACATCGTATACGGTGATGCGCATACCCCTGATACATGGTTTACCTCCTCGTTTTCCAGGATCAATTGTAACGATGTCTCTGTAATTCATCCTTCTGTCCTCCAAGAAAATTTCTACATATTTTGCTTGCCATTATTATACAAGAATATTTGTGATTTGTAAAGAAAAAGTTATTCAAGAGTTTAAAATACATGCGACGTTATACCTAAAGATCAACTTGCTTTATTTGAACAGTAACAATGACAGGACTTGTTAACAATGTTCTTATTCAACCAACTGTTTTATCTTTCCGCTGGTGAATGATGACACGGTTTCCATCGGGGTCTTCAATGACCGCCCAAAAACAGACTGCAGATTCGCCTAATGGTGAATGAAGTTTAATCCCTGCATGTTCTAATTCCTCCATAGCAGCCTTTACGTCTTTCACAGCAAACGCTATCATTCCACCGCCAGGGTCTGTAAAAAAATCACCCTCCCCTAAAGACAAAGTGCCATGTGCAGTCTCAAATTCTGCCCATTTACCTTCATGTGCCAAAGCTGTCAGTGGCATACCAAGGACATCACGATAGAAGCAAATAGATTCCTGCATATTGCTTACGGCAAAGAAAGTAAAGTCAATACCTAAAACATTCATGCTTTCCACCTCTTCAATATTACCCTAATAGGTAGGTTATGTAGTTTATATCGTAGGTCGGGTAGAGCGAAGCGAAACCGACGAATACCAAACGCGCATTCACATCGTTGATTTATGCGTTTCGCTTCGCTCTACCCGACCTACACAAGGTCTTCACTGATGTGAAAATAATCGCCAAAAAACCGAAAACTAAATAACCCTATTTCGACCTCTTCAGTACTACCCTAATTGATAGGTTATGCAGCAAGAGTTTTAATGGGATATTCAGGGGTATTGGACATTGGTACTGTCCAGAAAGGACTCCATTTAGTTGCTTGTTCCCGCCCAATATAAAGCGTCTTTCCTATAACTGCCCATGCGGTTCCATCGTCAGTAAAGGTGATACAACCCGTGCTAATACGATCTGTTGTTTCTGTGAGTTGTTCGTTGAGTTGGGTCCAACTCGCGCCACCATTATCAGAACGACAGAGCCAAGCACCGCCACCTCTCGGTCCTTTCTGGACTGAGGCAAGCATCAAGTCTGGGTCAGTTGGATCCACCGCAATAGCAGTACCGTAGCGGACCGGTAATCCTTCAATCCGATTTATCCACGAGTTACCTCGATCAGAACTAACATAGACACCGTTGGCGGTATTCGCATAAACTTTATTATCGTCAGCTGGACACGTTACGACCTGATGAACATCTTTATTAAGTTCAGGTGTAACAGGTTCCCACGAAACCCCTTCATCTGGCGAACGCATGATACTCCCAACATGGATATCAGCATAGCAAAACCCGTCATTAGTTTTTGCTAATGTCCGTACAGCAGGTGGACCTCCCCACGGTGTATACCAATCTTTTCGGCATTCTAATTCATCAAAAGCTTGAATTCGTTCAGCGGGACCGTCCTCTCCAACAAGGCGATAGACATAAGCACCCTCATCCGTTCCGATCAGTAGTGTCAAGGGGTCTTCACGTATAAGTAACAGTGAAGCAATTGGGTCTTCAATCCCTGTTGGAATTCTCTTCTCGCCATTCGGAGATAGAATCAAGAGTGTTCCATTTGAAAGGGCAACTGCTACAGACTGCGTCCCTGGAATTGTAATCATCGTACCGTAGTTATCACTAATTTCAGCACTCTGATTGTCGTTTGCATTATATACTTCTATTGGTTCATTATTATCGTTTTCTTTAATTGAATAAATTGCATTGGAAACTGCAATAAACATTATGTATTCTCCTCTGTTGTGTAGCGGCGGAAACATTTTGTTCCTAAGATAAAGTCAGGATCGACTTCTGCAGCTTTTTCTGCTGCTTCCTGTTCAGTATAGGTAGTGGTTGAGTAATCACGTTCTACTCCTGCCATCAGATAATAGAAAAAGGTAATAAAGAAAACTAAGCTTGAATCAAGGTCAACATCCTCATGTTCTTCGGAGTCTTCAAGGGAAATAGGGGCAATGTAAGCAGAATAACCAGCACTAAGAAAAGCTTTTGCTAAAGGTTTCCTACCAGAACCACAAGCAGTAGAGAGCAGCGTCCCATCGCGATTTTGGACGTATTCTGCTATTCTTGTAGGTGTCAATTCAACAGCGATAAAATCCCAACCTTCTGGGTTGTCATAATCACCTGATTTTTGGTCAACCACCTCTATCCGCAAGTGCATATCATCCACTGATTCGCCTGAACCGTGGCAAAAAATGACCGTATACGCATAATTCCTCGACTGTGCAAAGAAATCAAGCACTTGACGTTTCTGGATTAAATAGTGAAAGTCAACTTGCAGTGCAAAACTCTCAAGTACGGTACGGAGGGCATGCGCCTCCCGAAACATCGTGTGATCACACACAATTGCAACGGGTGTGAACATCCTTAACATTTATAAAGTCCTTTTCTTCAACTGGTTCTGTCCAATTTTCCTATATACTTACTATAGTATGGACAGTTTTCAGATTGTTTTGTGTTGTTATGATTCATTAAAATACGTTGCTTACATCGTGAATGAAATACACCTGTCGCCCCTCTGGGGCTTAGGGTTGAGATAAGAATATGTTTCTGGTTCTTCTCACCATTCGGTGTTAGAATCAAGAGCGTCCCATCTGAAGTGCAAACGCTAACGACTGCATTTCTGATATTGAAATTAACGTGCCGTAGTTATCCTTTATTTCAGGACTTTGTTGTTCAGTTGCATTGTATATTTCAATAGGTTTGTCATCCTCATTGTATCCAATGAAATAGACGGGATTGTTTGTGGGAAAAAACGTTATGAGTTCTCCTTTTCTGTGTAGTCCGTTATTCCTCATCGAAGTATGATTAATTTTCCGTTTTCGGATGATTCCATATACCTACGAGTGCAATGATAAATCCCACAGCATTTATAAACGCACCATATTGAATCTGAAACGATTCGGATTCGATATAGTTACCAACCGGATTGTTATAGATATCAATATCCCACCTTTCCCCAAAAAGCATTATGATAAAACAGAAAAGTCCAATACAACTGCAAATCGTCACAATTGTCTTTAAGAGTTTAACCTTCATGGATGTTTGTCCATTCAATACTAAACTTGAAACTATAATAATCAGAGTTGCTATCAATACTATTAAAACAAATCCTATATCACTGTTATTATATGAGCTGTTTACAAGTTCAACCCCTGTGTGATCGTCATCCCAGGGGAATGCAAAACTAAGTAAAGCCACAACACCCCCTGCAAGAGTAATAAGTCGTGAATACTGCTTCATTTTTAATCTCCAATCTCATCAAATTCAGTTAGGTATGTTGTATCTATCATGGATCCAAGTTCAATTAGTCTTAACGAATTCCTCTATATGGCAAATGTTTTTTCATCATCAAGTTCCATCATAGCAAACCAAGTATTGATGTCCTCAGACTCAGCATTAAGTTTCTTTAGCATTCTTGCCATCATAGCTTTATGCCGTTCAGTTTCAGGACCCATTTGACTAATCTTTTCATTGAATTCATTGATGTCATCATCACTCTTTGCGTAGTTTTCTTTCAACCATGCTTCAACATCCTCGTCGGTAGAATGTGTTCTAAGTGCTTCGGTAAACTCATCAGCAGAAATACCGAGAAAACCGAGTGCCATTCTATCCATACCAGAATCCTCAGCATAAAAATATTCGCCTAATGTCCCACCAATAAATGCCCTCCCTTTATCTATCAAACGTGCCAAGTGAACCATTCCATAGACATCTGTACTGTTTGGACTTCTCGGTGCTCGTCTTTGCAGATCAACGATACCAAAACTCAACTCATCGTCTAAATCCTGCAGTGCTACCCATGTATTGATGTCTGTTCGAGTTGGATCTACTTCTTTCCGTCGTGCTTCAAAGCGATCGCGTGTCGTTGCATCGGGACCCCGATTTACCATCGCGTGATTGAACGCCTCAATCTCTTCTTCTGATCTATCAGAGTTTTCCAGTAACCACTCACCGATCTCAATATCATTCGGATTGTTCACCGCTGCGTCCTGAAAATCGGCAGTAGAAATTTCGAGGAATTCCAAAATACGAACATCTTGACCGGAAATATCTCCGTATTTATAGTCTCCGATTTTTCCTGCGCGTTCAGCACGCGCTTTATCCGCCATACGTGCTACGCCACAAATACCAGCAACATCTCTCGCCCGAGCACTGCGAGGCGGACGCACAGTCAGATCAACCTGCCAAAAACAACCCCAATCATCCAGTTCAATTGATTGCAGCACTGTCTTGATATCCGTGCGTTCCGGTGCAAACTTCGCAAGACGTTCTTCTAAAAGTTGTTTATGTTTCTTGTCTGCAGGTTGTTTCTCCAGTTCCGATTTATTGAATGCCTCAATTTCATCTGCATTGTATATTTCAATAGGTTTGTCATCCCCATTGTATCCAATGAAATAGATGGGATTGTTTATGGCAAAAAACATTATGAGTTCTCCTTTTCTGTGTAGTCCGTTATCCCTCATCGAAGTATGATTAATTTTCCGTTTTTGGATGATTCCATATACCTACGAGTGCAATGATAAATCCCACCGCATTTATAAACGCACCATATTGAATCTGAAACGCATCAATAGCATACATCATGTTACTACTGTTAACCAGTTTTTTATAGACATCAACATCCCACCTTTCCCCAAAAAGCATTATGATAAAACAGAAAAGTCCAATACAACTGCAAATCGTCACAATTGTTTTTGAGAGTTTAACCTTCAAAGATGTTTGTCCATTCAATACTAAACTTGAAACTATAATAATCAGAGTTGCTATCAATACTATTAAAACAAATCCTATATCACTGTTATTATATGAGCTGTTTGCAAGTTCAATCCCTGTGTGAGCGTCATCCCAGGGGAATGCAAAACTAAGTAAAGCCACAACACCCCCTACAAGTATAATTAGCCGTGAATACTGCTTCACTCTTAATCTCCTTTATCATCAGATTCAGTTTGGTATGTCGTATCTATCATGGATTCCAAGTTCAATTAGTCTTAACGAATTCCTCTATATGGCAAACGTCTTCTCGTCATCAAGTTCCATCATAGCAAACCAAGTATTGATGTCCTCAGACTCAGCATTAAGTTTCTTTAGCATTCTTGCCATCATAGCTTTATGCCGTTCAGTTTCAGGACCCATTTGACTAATCTTTTCATTGAATTCATTGATGTCATCATCACTCTTTGCGTAGTTTTCTTTCAACCATGCTTCAACATCCTCGTCGGTAGAATGTGTTCTAAGTGCTTCGGTAAACTCATCAGCAGAAATACCGAGAAAACCGAGTGCCATTCTATCCATACCAGAATCCTCAGCATAAAAATATTCGCCTAATGTCCCACCAATAAATGCCCTCCCTTTATCTATCAAACGTGCCAAGTGAACCATTCCATAGACATCTGTACTGTTTGGACTTCTCGGTGCTCGTCTTTGCAGATCAACGATACCAAAACTCAACTCATCGTCTAAATCCTGCAGTGCTACCCATGTATTGATGTCTGTTCGAGTTGGGTCTACTTCTTTCCGTCGTGCTTCAAAGCGATCGCGTGTCGTTGCATCGGGACCCCGATTTACCATCGCGTGATTGAATGCCTCAATCTCTTCTGTTGATTTATCAGAGTTTTCCAGAACCCATTCACCGATTTCAATATCATTCGGATTGTTCACCGCTGCTTCCTGAAAATCGGCAGCAGAAATGTCGAGGAATTCCAAAATACGAACATCTTGACCGGATATATCTCCGTATTTATAGTCTCCGATTTTTCCTGAGCGTTCAGCACGCGCTTTATCCGCCATACGTGCTACGCCACAAATACCAGCAACATCTCTCGCCCGAGCACTACGAGGCGGACGCACAGTCAGATCAACCTGCCAAAAACAACCCCAATCATCCAACTCGATAGATTGCAGCACTGTCTTGATATCCGTGCGTTCCGGTGCAAACTTCGCAAGACGTTCTTCTAAAAGTTGTTGATGTTTTTTGTCTGCCGGTTGTTTCTCCAGTTCCGATTTATTGAATTCCTCAATTTCATCGGTAGATTTGTTTCCTTTTTCAAGCATCCACTTGCTGAGCTCAGCATCATCGTATTCGTCTGCTGCTTCTGCAAAGTCATCAGCTGTAATATTCAAGAAGGCTAATATTCGTCGGTCTAATCCAGAGTATCTTCCATAGACAAATTCACCGAGTGTTTCATCGTTGCGCGCGCGTGCCTTGTCGGTCATACGTGCTGCACCAACAATCCCTGCAACACCGAGATTTGTAGGTCTTCGTGGTGGTTGGCGTGTTAAATCCATAATTCGTTTCCTTTCAATTTTTCAAAAAATGTGGTATCATATCTACAAACGATATTGTATCATATTTAGTGCATGTGTCAACTGAAATCTAAAAGTGCATCCTGTGATTAAGATAACCTCATTACCCCAGTTTTCATTATTGACTATTAAATGAAGTTATAAACATGTATCATTAACTCAAACTTTCACTATAATGATCCAGAAAACCCTTCCGTGTCCTCCGCGTAATCCGTGTAATCCGCGATTCAGACAAATAGAGTGACAAAATATTTACACACCTGCATGACATAACAATGATGCCACATATTAACATTGTAAAGGGAACTCTTACACAATGAAAACAAAGTTATTTTTAACTATATTGGTGTTACTCATACTTTTTGTGACATATAATCCTACCATATTCTCACAGGACTATACGCAATTAAATTTGCCTGAAGATGCAAAAGCACGTCTTGGAAAAGGAACAATACTTGATATTCAGATGTCTCCTGACGGTAATCGGTTAGCAATATCCAGTACCACAGGGGTTTGGCTTTATGACGTTAGTACAAATGCGCGACACACACCTTATCAGATTTGATACGCAATATACTTCTCAGATAGCATTTTCACCGGATAGTGAGACACTTGCCACCAGCGGGTATGACAAGACGATGCGTTTCTGGAATGCAGATACGGGTGAACAAAGACTGAAATTCGATACACCTGACGGACCCTTCAGGTCTATGAAGTTTTCTCCGGATAACAAAACCCTTATAAGTCAGAATTGGATGGGTGTCGTGTGGATTTGGAATGTTACTAACGGAGAACAGTTAGCGACTTTCAACCCAAATTTACCTAAACTCAGTCACAGAAAATATAGGGATTGGCGACGTGCAATTGATGCCTATGTTTACAAAACGGGTGATACTGTATTTGCTGTTGGAAAAAAGGATGGTACAATAGGTATACGAAATGCTAAAACCAATAGAGAGACACGGACGCTTACTACAGTTACGACTGATAGTACCGCATTACCTATTCAATATCTACGACCATATTCTACTAATCGAGATGCAAAGGATGGCGGTCAATATATTAAATGGGTGAAGAGACTAAGATTTACTCCCGATGGCAACACACTTGTAAGTACTTATGACTACCGACGCGCACGTTTAGATGGAACGATTGGAACTGGAGAATCAATTGAGATATGGGATGTAAACACAGGCGAGCAACTCGCTATGCTTCAGGGGATGACAAAAGTGACTTTTTCTGGAGATGGCAAGACCGTCGCTTTGTTTGATGATAGAGGATATGTGCTATGGGATATCCCTTCACGTAGAAAGTTCGCTGAATTTCCGAAGGATGTAAAAATAAGGTTTTCAGGTGACGGCAAAACGCTTGCTATTATTGATGAAAATGGATATAAGATATGGGACATAGCAACACAAAGTGTCATGACTTCACACAGTCAGATTGTAGAATGGTTAGACGCATATCCATGGCGGTTTATTTTATCCTATGATGGATCAACCCTTACCACTTATGATAGCAACGGTGTAGTTGCTTTGCGGGAAACGCGAGACTCTCAGAAACTTCGTTTCATAACCACAGGTTATACAGAGTTGACGACTATTGCGTTTTCACACGATGGCAAATTCCTCGCAAGTAGAGAGGGTGGTAACATTCAACTATGGGATGTGAACAATGGAATAAAAAAACAAAAAGTAACAGCAAATAACATCTATAACTTCGTTTTGGGAATAGACGATAAAACTATTATCAGCGAGAGTCTAATAAGTAACAACGAAAGTCAGATTCAGGTTTTAGATGTTGCCACTGGAGAACATATTGATGGTTTTGCTATCAACAATGTCGATCGAAAACATAAACACTCCTATACTGCATTTGATGATGGAACAGTTATCAGTCTACATACCAAAAGTGTTTTTACGCCGAATGGCGAAAGTGTGGCTATCCAGACAAACGAAGGAATCGAAATATGGGATGTTCAAAATAAAAAACAGGTGAATACTTTTAATGATAATAATGTGAAAAACAGTCGGGTGAGTATATATGCTTTAGCACCTGATGGAAAGACGCTTGTCGTTGGAACGGATCGCGATGTTAAGCTATGGGATACACAAACAGGTAAACATATCACGCTGAAAACCTCAACAAACTGGGGAAATAAAATTTTAGATACAGTGGGCTTGCACAGAAATAGAATCTATACATTAGCGATTTCACCTGATGGTAAGTCGATTGCAGCGGGAGGAGAAGATAAGACAGTTTACTTGTGGAAAATTCCAGAAATTCGTCCAAATACAATACTCAAGCATGACCACGTAGTTAGCAAACTGACATTTTCTCTTGATGGCAAACTTCTCGCAAGCGGTGACACATCTGGCAAAATTTACTTATGGGAATTAAAGACCGGACAACGCATTACCACATACAACGGACATGGAAATTTCATTAGTGGACTAACCTTTGCGTCAGATGGCAAAACACTTGCAAGTGATTGTGGTGGACATGGAGACTTAGGTTATAACGCCGGAACTATTGTGCTTTGGGACGTGCCTTCTAACTGAAAGTCTGAAGAGAATAAACCTGCTTTACACACCCCATGATTCTATGTCCTTTCTTTTTCTGTGAAAATGTTGTATCATATCTAATAGAGATATTGTATCATATTTAGTGCATGTGTCAACTGAATTCTAAAAGTGCATCTTGTGATTAAGATAACCTCATTACACCAGTTTTCATTATTGACTAATTATAGATAAATGGAGGTATGAACAATGTCAACAAAGGGGAAAATATCAGACCTTACAACAGAACCGATTCTATTAGCAATGATTGAAGAGTACTCGCGTTTGCCAGAAAAAAAACATAATCGCTATTGGGAACTGCGTGACAAGCGAGAGGACGAAACTCTATCAGATGCAGAAACTGAAGAGTATCAATTACTCATTCAAGAATGGGAAGCACGAAATGTAGAACGGATCCGGGCACTCATAATATTAGCTAAGAAACGAGGGACAACATTACGCAGTGTTATCACACAATTAAATAAATGAAAAACAAAAATATTCTCGTTATTTCCATACTCGGTGTGCTACTATCAATAATCCTAAGTGGCATCTACCTGAATTTCTCATACTTTGAACCAGACACCGCATCATATCTATTCCAAGCAAAACTGTTTACCAAAGGCAAAATTTCACTGCCTGTTCCACCGCAAACGATAGATGGGCAGGTGACTATTGAATCGAACGGTATGCCGATGCCAGAATATGGGTTTTCCCCTTCACCCCATATTAACATGCTAAATGGTAAATGGTATTCCAAATACCCGTTCGGTAATGCTTTGATGATGATGTTCGGTGTATTTTTTAATGCACCGTGGTTTATTCCAGCACTCGCAACAGGTGCCGCACTGTTTCTGTTGTTCCTTCTGGTTAAAGATACGTACGGAAAACCCATTGCACTGATCGCTGCAGTCATCGCACTGATTTCACCTGCAACCGCAGGAATGGGATCAACGTGGTTCAGTGAACCTGTTAGCCGATTTTACCTCACACTCTTTCTGTTCACATTAGTAAGAACGTTAAATAAACCTGGTAATATAATCTATCCATTGATCTCCGGTTTTGCACTCGGATATGCTTTTAATACTCGTCCATTATCTGCTATTGTTTTTGGATTTGTGGGTGGTGTTTTTGCACTCTACCATCTATATAAACCAATAAAAGATGAGGAGTCTACTGATGAGTCAGAATCGGAAAATCAGAGTGATACACCAACTCGGGGACAATTAATACGTCAGTTAGGTATTTTCTTAATACCATTTGCTGTGATGGTCCTGGTATGTATGTCGTGGAACTACCATTTTACTGAAGATCCGTTCATGTTCACACATACCGCCGCGCAACCTAACGATAAAATCGGTTTTGGCAAACGTTCAGAAGGATACTATGTTGAACCTGATAGTGGTTGGGAATTTAAGCCACAATGGGCGGTCGAGAGAACATGGAAACACATTCTACCGTGTATCAGTTTCAATGCATTCGGATGGGGTAACTATCATCCAAGATTACTTGTAGAACCTAAATTTAACTTCGGTTTTATCATTGACTTTTTACCGTTACTGCTACCGTGGTTTTTTGTGCTACTACCATTTTTTCATGCATCTCGAAACAGATACGATTTCCTAAGCATTGCGTTAATTTCGGGGAGTCTCTTGCTTTATGCTTTCTTCTATTTTGAAGGATCAACATGGGGATTCACTCCTGTTAATGCTCGATACTACACAGAGGCAATATTTTTGGGTTTCATTCCACTTGCAGCTCGTGGGATTTATATCATCTACGAGCGCGCGAAAGAATTGACTTGGAGACACGCTCTTGCTATTGTCGTTGGTATATGTCTTTTGTTGTTAAGTGCAAACGTCGTATGGAGTTATGTTCGCATAGGGAAAGTATATCAGAACTGGAGCAAAGTCTATCAGCAGTTACCCCCGCTTGTCAAGAAATCAGATATCCATAATGCTGTGATCTTCATACCTGGAAACAGAGACGCACCAATCGGCGACTATCCCTTCAAAGCGTTGAATGAAGCAGATATTGTTTACTTCAAACTCGGTCCAGCCCCAAGATGGGGTTTAACTAACAGCGATTGGAAAGCAGTATACAATCAATATTTTGAAGGGAGAGATGCTTATCGCTATGAAGCAGGTCCCAATGAACTAAAGCCACTATCTCTTGAAACCGCAGAGTGAACTTTAATTACATGTTTGACATTATATTCCTGGTTTGTAAACTATAAGCATGAAATATCGTTTAGACAAGCAAATTAATACGCAATCAGAGGAATCTTTCCGAATGGTTTCTCTAAATTGCATTACCTTATAGGTTTGATGGATGAATTGACAATAAGGAGAAAATTTCATGTTTAGATTACGGACATTTAAAAGATTGGCTTTATTTGCCATTTTGCTGACAGTTTCTATTTATGTTTTTACCGGTTGTGAAAGAATAAAGGTAGACAGCGTCTTTCAAGGCGAGGATTTAGGCTTCATTGATATCCCTTGGGAGATAGTATCGGTTAATGACAAACCGCTTGAACCCCCGTTTGTTCAGGATCCTGACCCAGAAGCCCCACCAAATACATTCGCTATTACCGCAAATAGTTTGGTATTTCATGCTTCTGGCGATTTGACTGGTGAGATAGGATTCACACTCTCAGAGGAATATCCAGGAGACCCACCGACATCAGCGACGTGGGCGATTACCAATACAATAACAGGAAAATACTCCGCGGGAGAGAAAACATTAACAATAGACGAAAAAAAACCTGAGGTTGATGTGGTGGTAACCCTTACCCCCAGAGAAGCATGGGAACAGCAAATAGAAGGGATCACATTAGAGCAACTTCAAGACGACTTAGCCGCTGAATCTGAAATGGGAGTTACAGAGGATGATTCACCATTTGCATTCATCACAGTCGGTGTCAATTATACGCACCAAACCGAACAAGATACACTGACATTGTCTGTGCCTGGACAGAAAATTCTGTTAAAGAAGAAGACAGAATAATGTAGACCCTTAATTTGATTTTCCCAGGGCGGTAGGTGCGATTTCCTAATCAATGCAGAATACCAAACGCGTATTCTGCCGGATCCTGCGCGAAAACCTTTATGAACGCAATTGGCACAAAGCCGGTTCGGTTAGGAAACCGAACCTACCGGACTGAAATTTATAGCGTAATTCTCCTTAAATTGACGCCTATGGTGCGATTAGGAAATCGCACCTACCGGGTTGGACACATGGGCAGAATCCCTCTTAAATTGATACCTATGGGGTAGGGTTTCCCCATCCACATATTACTTTACCATAAATACATGCAACAGCAAATTATCCTACCTATTACAGGAATGCATTGTGAAGGCTGTGCCTCTACAATCTCACATAACCTTGAACAGATCACGGGTATACTTACTGCAAATGTCAGTATTGCCACGGATCAGGCAGCAATCACATTTAATCCCACTGCTCTCAACGAGGAAACAATTGTTGACAAAATTCGATCTCTCGGATTTGATGTCGTTGATCCTGATGCTGAAGCGGAAGAACGCACAGCAGAACTCATACGTCAGAAGAAACAATTCTACGTAGGCCTCCTTTTCACACTACCGTTATTCCTGCTCAGCATGGGGAGAGATATGGAGTTGATAGGTGGATGGTCGCAAGATGTGTGGGTCTACTGGTTAATGTTTGTGATGGCATTACCAGTGCAGCTTTACGTCGGTTGGGATTACTATGTTGGTAGCATAAAGTCGTTGCGAAATCGTTCCGCGAATATGGATGTTCTCGTTGCAATGGGTTCATCTGTCGCGTTCCTCTATAGCGTTGTCATCATGGGTGCTTTGACTCTAAATGATAATAGTTTCGGTAATCACGTCTATTTTGAGACTGCAGCAGTTATCATTACACTTATTAAACTCGGTAAGTTTTTAGAAGCGCGGGCGAAAGGAAAAACAGGTGCTGCCATCAAAAAGCTGATGGGACTCTCTCCAAAAACCGCGAGTCTGATCAGGGATGATGAGGAGCATCAAATTCCCATTGAACAGGTTGCTGTCGGTGATGTGCTCCTTGTACGCCCCGGTGAAAGCATTCCTGTCGATGGTATTGTTCTTGAAGGTTCAAGTGCAGTTGACGAAAGCGTGTTCACAGGTGAAAGTGTTCCTGTTGACAAATCGGTGGACGACACAGTTACAAGTGCTACAATAAACCAGAGCGGCATGCTTAGAGTTGAAGCCACCCGCGTCGGTTCAGAAACCGCGCTTGCAAGACTTGTTAAGTTAGTTCAAGCAACCCAACAGAGCAAGGCACCGATTCAGCGAACTGCCGATACTGTTGCAAGTATATTTGTGCCTGTAGTCCTTGCAATTGCTGCACTCACATTTCTCGTATGGTGGTTTGTTATAGCAGATGGTTTTACACCCGCAATGCTTCGTTTGGTAGCGGTGTTAGTCATTGCGTGTCCATGTGCTTTAGGACTTGCTACACCTACAGCGATCATGGTAAGTACAGGTTTAGGTGCACACCGTGGTATCCTTTTCAGGAACAGTGAAACATTAGAGCATGTTGGCAAAGTATCCAGAGTTGTTCTGGATAAGACTGGAACATTAACACAAGGAAAACTAAAACTCACAGACATTATTACAGATAAAGGCAATGAAGAAGAACTCATGCAGATAACAGCCTCTGCTGAACATGGGAGCGAACATCCGATTGGTAAAGCTATTGTTTTGGCTGCTGCTGATCGTGGGATTGAAACAACCGTTCCTACAGATTTCAATGCAGTCGCTGGTCACGGCGTAATTGCACAACTCGGTGAAAAAAATGTAATAATCGGTAATGAATCCTTAATGCATCAGCACGGAATATCTACCGAATTGCTAATACACGCAGCCGAAGATCTACAAGGTGATGCGAAAACTGTATTGTGGGTTGCAGTTGACTCACAAGTGTACGGTCTGCTTGCAGTAGCAGATACAGTAAAACCTGAAGCAAAAATTGCTATAACAGAACTCCGCAATCTCGGATGCACGGTAACAATGATGACTGGGGATAACGAAGGCACAGCAAATGCTATTGGAGAAAGTGTCGGGATTACCGATGTAATGTTCGGACTGTTACCTGAAGATAAAGCAGTATCTGTCAAAAATGCACAAGAAAACACAGACGGTTTCGTTGCAATGGTCGGAGACGGTATCAACGATGCACCTGCATTAGCACAAGCAGATGTCGGTATGGCTCTCGGTACAGGAACAGATATAGCAATGGAAACGGCTGATTTAACACTCATGCACGGGGACCTGAAAACTATTCCTGATGCTATAAGATTAAGTCGTGACACACTCAGAACGATTAGACAGAATCTTTTCTGGGCATTTTTCTACAATGTGCTGTTAATCCCTATTGCTGCTGGCGTCTTGTATCCTTTAGAGTTTTTGCCAACAATGTTGCGCGAGTTACACCCAATGCTCGCAGCATTTGCTATGGCGTTTAGTAGTGTGTCCGTTGTGCTAAATAGTTTACGAATGCAGTGGCGAAAACTATAGAAGATTTACGTTTTGTTTCCATAACTGCTCTCAGACATAGATTTTAGTCTTCTGAAGATAGTCCTGTCGAGAAAAAAGTCCTTCCGTTTCTTCCATGTCCTACGAAATTCTGGTAGTGGGATTCTTTTTGTTGATACTTATACCAAATTAACTTGATTCAAACCTATCGGTGCGGTTAGGAAACCGTACCATAAGCGTTAATTTAAGGGTATAAATCCGTTGTTGCTGTCTCTTCAGTCCCGCCAAATGCCACACGCGCATTTGGCGTTGATTTGGTAGGGACGATATGTTTATATTTTGTCGTTATGAAACACATATCGTCCCTACGGGACTAAAGAAACCGTGTTCAACCGTGACCTATAAACATTACGTCCCTACGGGACTAAAGAGCGTCAATTTGGTATTAGTAGTTGCCTACTTCTGCTACAGCATTAGATTATTTTCCTAACACGTTAAGAAACTCTTTATCGTCCCACACATCAGAGAATTCTTGTGTTTCAAGGAAATTTGGATAGTATCTATCTTGATTCCAATAGTTTAGCACATAGTCAGAAGCGAGTTTCAAATGATGTAGAGTCTTTTCTCGATCCTTCTCAGATGCCCAGATACTGACAGCAAGTTGGAAATGACCATAATCATTCTTTTTCTGTAAATCAACAGAAATTTGCAGATGATGTTTCGCTTCTTGATACTTCTTTCCCCACACAAGACAACATCCTACATCATGAGTTGCCCATATAAGATCGTTTAGTTTTACAGGATGTCCAGATTTCTGTTTTTCCATTTCAAGATCGATATACTTACTTACATCTTGCAATGTCTGGTCGAAACGCTCGGAGTCATCAAGTTTACTGTAGATTAAAAGTCTATTCGTTCTGACAGCTAACCAGAATCTGAAATAGTGTTCCCAATCCTGTTCTTTGTTTGCATTTTCCAACTTTTCTATTTCAAGAAGTGCATCGTCAAATTGATCGTTTGCTCGTAAGACCTCTGCACCGATTTGCAGGAAATCACACCGAGAGTAATCACTCACTTCAGGTTTTTCTAAACGTTCGGATGCCTCATTGTAAAGTAAAAGCCATTCATCAAAACGACCTTGATCCTTCCAAGACCCCGCACAGTTCAGGTTGGATATAGTTTCCAAAACATACTTATCAGACATGTTTTTGCTTGCCCAACTGTAAAGACGTTTCTGTTCTTCAATAGTCTCTTCATGTCTGTTCAGACTGGAGAAACTATACATTAGGTTCTGATGTATCCAGAAACGCTCATTGTCATCTGCTGCTACATCCTGATACTTGCGTAGTAGTGAGATACGTTTTTCCATTCCGATTTTGCCACTGTGGGTATAAATATCATTCACTGCAAGATGCACCAATTCAGGTGTTATTTCATCCTTTAGTGCGATCTCAATTTCGTCAAATGCTTCCTTAAGCATTTCCTCACCTGAGAGAATATCCTCGTTAGAAATAGGATAAGATTCAACTTTTTCCGTGTAAGCATCAAACTTGCTGCGGATTTCATCTAATTTAATCGACATTGTGTGCTCTCCTTTATTACCACGCCAAATTTCTTGAATCGTATGTTCCTCACTCTCCAAACGTCTACGCGCTCTATGTAACCGACTTTTTACTGTGTTCGGTGATACACCCATAGACTTGCTTATATCTTTGCATGACATATCACTTAGATAATGAAGTGAAACCGTGGTGCGTTCACTCACAGGTAGCTTTTGAAGAAGGATTTCAACAACTTCGCGCTGCCGTTCACCCACATATTCCTCTTGTAATTTAGTGTGGTATTGCGTATAAGCTAAAGTTTCTAACTCCTCAGCAGGCATCGCATCTAACGACTTCATTTGTGTCCGCTTCTTTTCAAACCATGCAAAACACTCACGTGCTGCAATAACATATAACCATCCCACAAAACTGTTCCAATTCTTCAGAGTTGGCAGTTTATTGTAGACTATCAGAAAGATATCTTGTGTGATTTCTTCCGCGATGTGGTAGTCTCCAATCTTCCGCGATACATACGAGTGGACAGGTTTTTGGTACTTCTGCATGAGTGCACTAAATGCAATTTGATCACCATCCAGAATTTGTTGAATCAAAGCAGTATCGTCGTTTTTCATGCGTCACCTCCATATTTTTCGTCTTTCATAATGTTAAGAGAGGTTTGGTATATGGGAAGGTTGCACAAAATGCAATTCTGTTGCAAAAAACTTTGGAGGAAAAGAATTAGTCAGTCTTTGATAAAATATAAATGCTTTAGATGTGCATTCAAAAGTTGGGAGAAAGAGGCAGGAACTGTTTTAAATTGAATGTGTCTTTAGCAATCTAACGACTTGTGCTAAATAACTTATTGTACAATATTCTTTCACATAAGTCCAATATTCAGTGAGTTTTCCCTATGGTAAATAGGTTCTTTAGTCCCGTAGGGACGATATGTTTATAGAAAAACGTCCAAAACCTTATCTTCAGACCCCGCCAAATGCCACACGCGCATTTGGCGTTGATTTGGTAGGGACGATATGTTTATAACATTTAGTCCACGTGTGTGACAAGGATACAAACAAATAGTTAACTAACACAACTCGTAATCTAATAATTATGGATGCAATGAGATAATGCAATCTTGTATTCTAATCAGAAGGTTGTCTTGATATTTCCCCAGGTGATCGGTAGTTTGTGGATCGGTTCAACACCAAGTCCTATTCTGGATTCAAAATTTCGTGTTACTTCGTCAGGGGTGAGGGGTCGGTCATAAATGCGGACTTCATCAATCACACCTGGAAAGAACCTTTCAACTTTTCCACGATTGTTTGCTGCACCGATATAGACAGGTTCTACAAATGGTTCAAATGTGTTCAACTTTTTAGCATCACCAAGAACGACAATTTGAGCAGTTCCGTCCATAAAGATGTTAACTTTCGGTGTGCCAGCGTCTTCAATCGCAAAAACGATATGGTGCCATTCTCCATCTGAAAGAGCAAAATCAATCTGAGCAGCGATTTGATTACATCCAGCTGCAGCTTTCTGTCGGACGTAGAAGTGAACAACATCTTCAGCAAAGAGAAAAAGTGCTTGCGCACTACGATTTACATCAATTGCCCAAGCCATATTGCACCCAACATCAAGTACTTTAAAGAGTGATGTCCATTCATCCTTAAAATCTGTTTTGACCCAAGCTTCAAAAGTTGATGATCCGACCTTAGCACCAAAATCCCCAAGATTTGTCAGGTTCACATAGTCATCAGAACCATCAAATTCCAATGCATCACCCACCTGACCAGCGACAGATTTTGGTGCACCAACTATTGTTCCGTCGTTATTGCCCCAGACATCTTTAACCGTTTTCTCAGTAATGTCTCGATTGTCAAATGTCCAGTAACTGACTAAGCCATCAGTTACAACAGTTTTTGCAGTGATGAGTGAGGGTGTTACGAAAAGAACAGCAACAATAAAGTAAAAGTATAGTTTTTTCATTAGTATGATCCTTTAGAAAATGAGAGATTCTTGAATTTAACGAATTCATCTACAGATATTCTATCACATGTTTTACTCGGTCTCAATCTGAATATGGTCAGTCCACTACTTCTTTCAAAATCCGCTTTACAACCTGTTTCTGCTCACCTTGAACTGCTGGTTGTTCTAATTCATAGACTTCGTCCGATATCAGGTCTTTATATTCCTCTTTCGGTAGCCCACCATGAGAACCGTTATCTATATATCGGTTAAAGACAGAAAATCGTGGATACGATTCAGTCCATCGTCTTGCTCCGTGGTATAATGCTTCAGTGAAAATAAGACAGTCACCCGCATTGACAGGAACGTTGATTACTGTTGGTGGACCATCGTATATAGACAGATTCTCTGGTGGTTCATAGTTGCGTTTATGGCTTCCGGGTAGACAGACGAAACCTGTTCCATCGGGTACGTCAACCAATGAAGTACCAGCATTGATGAAGCCAGCGTGCGGATTTCCATCTTCTACACCATAATCCTTTCCAGATGCATGGAACTTTATATCATCTGAAGTAGTTAAGTTCTTTGTTAACGCACAGTCTACAAGACAAGCTGCATCACGAGTTAATGCGATAATGACACGCATTATCTCAACATTCAATACAAGCCGTTGAAAGACTTCATCGCCGTATTGGACATTGTTTATCCAATGTGCAATTGTTTGTGAGTGTGAACTTTTGCGTGAAGTAGAAGTAAGAGGAGGCGGTAATTCCTCTAACGTCATAGCATGCCATCGGTTGCCCAATTCAATCATCAATTCAATATCTTCTTGTGGTACAACATTACGAAGAATTAGAAATCCGTGATGGTCAAAGAACCATTTTTCATTATCTGTTAACATGACATTTCCTTTCTATCCACATATTGAATTCTTCCACAGAGGTAATCTTGTCTTCTATTACTGCTTGATATACTTTCATACTATTGTACATATCACCACGATATTCTGGATGTTGAGATATAATGTGCTTGATACGTAACACTGCGTCTCTATCTGCTTGTTGCAGTTGCTTATGCAAGTCGTCAAATTCTGACATGTGTTTTTCATAGTCCGTTTCACCATATCCCCACAAGTCTATTTTCCATTCCTGCTGATCATAAAGCAGTTGGATTCCCCAGTATAACCCGTGATCATAACCGGGAAAGTTTCGGAGATAGTGATTTGAAAAAGACATTTTTGTTATCTGAAACATTTTGGCAATTCTCTTACCAATTGTAAAGAAAAGCGCGACATCTCTTGCATCTGGTAACTTCATGCTGATGTCTATATCTCTCCATGTCATTGTATCTAATGTGTAGCTACCGATAACACGCGTATCACCATAGTCTTGTAGCAATGTCAGCAAACCTTCTTTATTTAATACCTTGCTTGCTTCTTCTCGTAAATTGCGTGCATTGGCATTGATATGAGTATCATTCATAATCTGATTCTTTATAATAGTTTTCTGTATAAACTCAAATGCTGAATAGATCTGTTCGTAGGGACGGGATTTCCCCGGCCGAAATATTAAATTGCACCGTACTTTTTTAACAACGCAACGATTTTTTCTGATTCATCTCTTCGCATCTGTTGTGCAATTTGTAACGGTGTTAGACCATTCTTGTTTTGGAGATTGATGTTAGCGCCATTGATAAGCAGTGCTTCTATGGCAGCACGTTGTTTCTCTCGATTCTTGATTGTTGAACGAATTCCTTCAACAAGTGATGATTCTCCCTTTTGGTCAACAGCATCAATATTCGCTCCATTTTCTAATAGGACATTGATAACATTCAGAAAACCTGCTTTTGCAGCACAATGCAATGCTGATTTACCTTTGCTGCTTCGCGCATCAATATCAGCACCGAGTTTCAATAGTCTAAGTACTTTTTCAGGATGTTCACCTTTATCTCCTCTACAAACATATACCAACGGCGGCCAACCCATATTGTCTAATGCGTTAATATCTTCAGATGGGACACCGTGGGATTTGAGAAGTTTACTCATTTCTGAGTTGTCGTCTAATACACTTGGCGCTTCACGCATATCCACCCCATATTCAACAAGTAACTTGACAATGTTTACACGTCTATTAGATACAGCGTGATCCAATAATAATTTACTATGTTCTTTGACAGAAGCTCCATGTGAGACGAGTAATTCAACAATCTTGATGTTACCACCGACGATAGCATAACACAGCGGAGTTGCCCACGATGCCTCTTGATGTTCAAATGAATGCGGTAGTCCAGAAGGTAGCATGACAGATTGAAGATATCCAGAATTTACCAGATCGAGACCGTTTCTAAGTAGAGAAAACGCAGTCTCGTAATCACCGAGATAAGCAGCGGTATGAATATCAATAGTCGCGCCTTGTTGTTGTAGATAGTCTGCTACATCGTCGCGTCCCTCATGCCGTGCAACACAGTAAGGTGTAATCTCAAGATCATGCTTACTAAGATGACACCCTGGAAGATTCATAGCTGCGTCACGCTCAATTAGAAACTTAACCATCTCTAATTTTCCACGATATGCGGCTTCCCACAGCATCGTTCTTCCGTGTGATCCGACGGTATGAATCCAATCAGGTTTTTCATCTAATAGTTGTTTAACTGCATCTAAGTCTCCGCGTCCGGCAGCAGCAACGACGATCTTCAAGAAATCGCTTTGGTTACCCTTTAGTTGTATATTAGACAATTCTCACTCCAGTGGAACAGAACATTTGATTAATCATTAATTTGCATCAAGAACGCGCGGTCTTCCACCGATTGAGGGAGGTAAGAGCATTCGTTTCTGTTGTTCAGTAAGTTCTCCATATTTGCTGATATCGTAGTAATTTCCGGACCATGCAGAGTGCCCTGGACTATATTTATATAGCAAGGCGCGCCTCTGATGATCTGCTTTCCATGGCATAGTTCCGTGAACAAGTGCTTCAGTGAAGAACAGAACATCTCCTGCTTTAAGTGGTGGTTGAACAACATAATGTGTCGGACGTTCAAAGTTGCGAACTTCTGATGGAATCTCCCTTAGAAAGTTGCTTTTATGGCTTCCCGGAATGCAAGCAAACCCACCTGCACCATCAGGTGCATCTGCAAGGTTGTATGTCATCACACAGAGACCGTTACGCATTATACCATCGCGATACTTATACCAATGATCACCTTCAGGGCCTCCAGGACGACCTCCATCTTCTCCTCCATGTAGTCCACCCCGTCCATCACCCGCATTCATAAAGAGAGGATAATCGTGATCCAGGCGAACATTCGGACCTAACAGATCTATCAGATACGGTAGTATCGTCGGATGATCTATCAGACGTTTAAACGGTTCACCCCAAATACTTGGTGGACCTTGCATATTACCTGTGTCAATAAATGCGTTCATCTCAGCAACTTCATCGTCTGTCAATACATTCTCGATTATCAGATATCCTTCAAGGTCTACAGAGAATCTTTCTTCACCTGTCATAGCAAAACTATTCCTTTCATTCGGTGTTAATTGTTATTGATATTTCACCTAATTTTCAGTAATCATGCAAACAATCATTGATCAACAACACGCGGTCTCCTGCCAATAGATGGCGGCAAAAGCATCCGCTTCTGTTGTTCCGTCAACTCACTATAATTTTCAATGTTATAGTAGTTTCCTGACCAGGCTGAGTGTCCAGGACTGTATTTAAACAGTAAAGACCTGCGTTGGTGTGATGCTGTCCATGGCATTGTGCCGTGTATGAGTGCTTCCGTGAAAAACAACACGTCCCCTGCATCAAGTGGTGGTTGGACAACGTAATGTGCATCGCGTTCAAAACCGCGGACGTCTGCAGGAATTTCTGGTGCGAAATTGCTTTTGTGGCTTGCAGGAATACAAGCAAAACCACCCGCTCCAGCGGGAGCTTCCGTAAGATTGTAAGTCATGACAGACAATCCATTACGCATAACACCATCACGGTATTTGTACCAGTGGTCACCAACATTTCCGCCAGGACGTCCCCCATCTTCTCCACCATGCAATCGTCCACGCTTCTCTCCACTGTTCATAATAATAGCATAGTCGTGATCTAAACGGACATGCGGACCCAGCAGTTCAATCAGATAGGGGAGAATGTTCGGATGATCTATCAACCGTTTAAATGGTTCACCCCATTGACTCGGTCGACCGTTCATTTTGTCTTCATCAATATAAGCATTCATTTTAGCGACTTCATCATCAGTCAAGACATCTTTAATTACAAGATATCCTTCAAGATCAACCTGAAACTTTTCTTCACCTGTCATTAAACACACCTCCTTTCTTCCTTGGTAACAGATTGGATGATTGAACAATATTAGCATAATTCTTTGATTGAAGTCAAACTTGTTATTGGATACGTATATAAAAACACTTGCATAATATTACATAATCAGGTATCCTTTACGATATCGGTAGTGTCTATTTTATATCCTCAATAGAGAGGAGTTTTTGAACCCATGACAGACGGGAGGAATCTGGATGGCTGAGAAACTATCAATCGTGATTCCGATTTACAATGAAGCTGATCATTTAGAAGAAGTTCTCAGACAGATATATGCAGTTGAAATCGGATTAGAAAAAGAGTTGATATTAGTTGATGATTGTTCAACAGATGGTACCCGTGAGATATTAAAAAACATCCAAAATTCAACTGACAATACTGCAAAAATTTTCTATCACGAGATTAATCGCGGTAAGGGTGCGACCCTAAGAACAGGATTTGAACATATCACAGGGGACATCACACTTATTCAAGATGCGGATTTGGAATATGACCCGCAGGATTATCCGAAATTGCTTGAACCCATTTTAAATGATACAGCCGATGTTGTGTACGGTTCGCGTTTTATGGAAGGTAGACAAGAGGGATTATTACGAAGTTATCTGGCAAATAGGTTCTTGACGTTTCTCTCCAATCTCGTTAATGGAACAAAAATAACAGATATGGAGACATGTTATAAAGTAATTAAGTCCGATATACTAAAAGATATCTCGCTAAGTTCAGATCGATTTGGTTTTGAACCAGAGATAACAGCAAAATTAGCTAAACGGAAGTGCAAAATCGTTGATGTTCCTATCAGTTATCGTGGTAGAGACTATCATGAAGGAAAGACAGTCAGCTGGAAAGATGGCGTCGCAGCGATTTTTCACATCTTCAGGTTCCGTTTTTTCTCTTAAAGAACTAATAAAACAACTATAGTGTTCTGTCTACACTCAAATGATGGTTAGCTCCGTTCGTAGGGACAGGGTTTCCCTGTCCGATAACAAATCATTTATGACTTGACAAAGCAGTAGTGGATAGTCCAGACTAAATATGTAGGTCGGGTAGAGGAACGAATCCCGACACGTAATGATTGTGTCTATCATGTCGGGTTTCGCTTCGCTCTACCCGACCTACACTTTAAGAGTAGACGCTCCAATCGTGCTCTGTCTACACTCAAATGATGGTTAGCTCCGTTCGTAGGGACAGGGTTTCCCTGTCCGATAACAAATCATTTATGACTTGACAAAGCACCAGGAGCGATCTCCGAATCGCGACAGGACAGAGGAATAGTCGGGAAGCTGTCAATGGGTAATCTACAAAATTTACTAAGAGAGGTAGATGATCTTCTCAATTCAGACGTCAATCTTGAAATAGAACAGTCAGAAGAACTTCCCGATGTAAAAGACGACAAACTACATACTGCATTACAAGAGCACTTCCAATATAATTCCTTTCACCATGGACAACGTGAAATAATAGAGGCAATCTTAAAAGGTGAGAATGTATTTGCAGTTTATCCAACTGGATACGGTAAATCGTTATGTTTCCAACTTCCCGCGTTAATGTTACCCGGTTTGACTGTTGTAGTTTCTCCACTTATCTCTTTGATGAAAGACCAAGTTGATGCTTTAAGGAAACGTGGTAAAGAATGTGTGGCTCTAATTAATAGCACTCAGACTTGGGAAGCGAATCGTCATGAAATGAATAGAATTAGACAAGGGAAGGTCAAGTTACTTTATGTTTCACCAGAGCGTCTTCGCAGTAGAAGGTTTTTAGAATTACTTAATTCGACTCTCATCTCACTGTTTGTCATTGATGAAGCGCATTGTATATCGCAATGGGGGCATGATTTCCGTCCTGCATACTTATCTATATGTGATGCGATTGACACACTTTTCCCAAAGTCTATTGCACTGTTTACAGCAACTGCACCACCAGATATCCGAGATGATATATTGGAAATCTTGAAGATAGCTGAAGCAAAAGTGCTAATTAAAGGAATTGAACGTCAAAATCTAAGGTTATCGGTTCATACAATTGATGCTAAAGATAAAGAGAAACAGAAATACGATTTGCTTGAAATGTATGTGTCATCGCTTTCAGGAAAAGGGATTATTTATGCCGGTCGGCGGAAAGAAACTGAAGAAATAGCAGGTTTTCTTCAAGAAAAAGGATATAATGCAGAATATTACCATGCTGGACGCGAAACACATGATCGGAAACAGATACAGGAAGCGTTCTTTGATGATAGTGGAAATGGGTTAGACATCGTATCTGCGACAAATGCTTTTGGTATGGGAATAGATAAAGCAGATATCCGTTTTATTGTTCATTGGACAATGACCGGTACACTGGAGGAATATTGTCAAGAGATTGGACGCGCAGGTAGAGATGGTGAGCATTCAGATTGCATACTGTTTTATATGCATAAAGATACAGATTTGCACGAATGGTTTATCAGAGAAAGTGCACCAGACAAAGCTTCATTGCTCCGACTATTACAAGGTCTTGAAGATATAAAAGGTACAGGACAGTATCGGTTGATCGCCATGGACGAATTAGCATGGAGAATTGGATTTAAGGATACAAAACTACAAGTTGGACTTTCATATTTGGAAAAAATGGGAGTCATCAAAAGATGGAATAACCTACCATCTCGTGTTTCAGTTGTGTTTCGATCACAACCCAAAAACAGTAATTCTGAACAGAATAAACTATATTCACAACTACGTCAACAGCGCGTCACTGATATATTAGGCTTTTGTCAAACGCTCGAACTAAGTCCAAAATCAGTTATGGAACAACTTGCAGAACTGCAAAATGAAGGACATCTGCAGTATTGGGGTAAGGATGACTTGATGCTGATAGAGTTGTTGCAGGATAGTGAGTTCTTTTCATCTATATCTGAAGAACAGATGGGACTTGGAGATTACATCAAACATAGAAAAAACCGAATAGACCAAATGGTATATTACGCAACATCTAATGATTGTCGGATGAAGGTGATTAGAAACTATTTCAGCGAGGAGGTGCAGGAAGATTATAGGTGTGGGAATTGTGATCGATGTGATTAAACAGAGGATTATAAAAACATATAGCACAACTTAACTGACATTAGGTTAAATATTCCGAAGTGCTTCTTGGAATACAGTCTGTAGCGGTATTCCGTTCCTCTCCGCAGTGTTCTTACAATCCTCATATTCAGGAACTGTTTTTATGACTTCACCATTTAGAAAACCGCGTTTACATCGAACAGGTCCCCATTGTGTTGGAACTTCAACAATTTCACGTTTGAGTATGATACGATCTGCAGAGTAAAACCTTACACCAAAAGTTGTTGTTTCTCTGAGCAGAATATTGATTAATTTCTCTCGATGACTTAATTGACAAAGGACATTTATCTGAATTGCGGGTCTCCCTTTCTTCATTAATAGTTGAATGAAAGACACATCTAATGCTCCATTTTCAAAGAGTCTGTCCATGACATAACCTATTATTTCAGGGGACATATCATCAACATTAGTTTCTATTATTTCTATACTGTCATTAGTTTCAGGGATGGATGTCTTATCACCGATACATAGACGGAGGAGATTCGGCTGCTGATCAAGGTCTCTGGTACCAGCACCATAACCGATTTTGGTGACGGTCATATTTGGACTGGGTCCGAATCCATCTGCAAGTGTTGTAATGATAGCAGCACCGGTAGGTGTAACCAGCTCTTTTGGAATATCTGTCTGACGAATGGGAACGCCGTGTAATAGTTCCATTGTACCGGGAACGGGGACAGGCATTTTACCATGAGCACAATTTACAAACCCTGTGCCAAGAGTCAGTGGAGAAGCATATATCCATTCTATACCGAGTGCATCTAACCCAATTACTGCACCGACAATGTCAACGATAGAGTCTATTCCGCTGACTTCGTGAAGATGAACTTTCGCTTTATCAGTATTGTGTACTTTTGCTTCAGCTTCAGCCAGTTTGTCAAAAATCTTTTTTGACTTTTCGCGAATGACCGATTTCAGATCACTTGCATCAATAAGGTTGATTATATCAGAAAGATGCCGACTTGGACCGTGAGAATGATTGTTGTGGTTTTCTTTAGGTAAATCTTCTGATGTTTCAACTATTGCTCGTGTGCCAAAGATACCGTGTTTCTCTGTTTTTTGAAAATGAAGACTAAATTCTTCATTTATTCTTAGTTTTGCTAATTCGGATTTGAGTAATTCTGGATCAACACCTGCATCAACAACCGCACCCAGAACCATATCACCACTGATACCGGAAAAGCAATCAAAATATACAACTTTCAATTAGGAGAGTCCTTAGGAAAATCAATCTGAACAGGAATGACTGTCTTATACCATTTCTAATTGAAAATGTCTCTTTTTGTAGCACAAACTTTTAGTTTGTGCCGTATTAGATTACATTTCACAAAAACCTATAATGCAACATCATTTATTAGAATTGGTATTATGTGAGATTTTGGGTTTATACATCATCGGCAAGTGGCTCATCTGCAACCTGCCGATGATAAAGAAATCTAACTTTTTTGGAACAACTCCATCAAGAGTTCTTTTGGTTCATTCCTTCTGAGTTTGTTGAGAGCTTCCACTTCAATCTGTCTAACACGTTCTCGACTGATTTTAAGTTTGGTACCAATCTCAGCAAGTGTGTATTCTGTTCCATCAATCAATCCATACCGAAGAACAATGACGTGAGTTTCACGTGGATTGAGAGTTCTATTCAGTACTTCTTCTAACGCTTCAATTTTTGAGTAATTTACCAGTTCAGTTTCTGGGGTAATTTGAGCGTCATCAGGAATAATTTCGCGTATAGACACATCAGGTGAAGTTTCATTTATCGGTGCATCCAATGAAATAGGATCTCTGGTTGCTTGGAGGATTTCATCAACTTTTTTCTCAGAGAGTTTTACTTCTTTAGCGATCTCTTTAGTAGTAGGTTCACGACCAAGTTTAGTAGTGAGATTAGATTGCACCTGCTTGATTAATCGACGTGTTTCGCCAATATAGCATGGTACACGAATAATTTGTCCTTGCTGGTCTATTGCACGTTTAATGGACTGCATTACCCACCAAGTTGCATAAGTGCTGAAACGGAAGCGAAGCGTGTGGTCGAATTTCTCAACAGCCTTCATGAGTCCGATACTTCCTTCTTGCATCAAATCAAGAAAGGTTAAAGCGGTTTTATTGAAATGATGCTGTTTGGCAATACTGGCAACTAACCGCAAATTAGCTTCAACGATTTTCATTTTTGTTCCGTGGGCAAGTTCATCTGCTTCCGTGAGTTTGGATAATACATTATTTAGGTGTTCCAATTCTGTTTGTATAGTTTCCAAAAGTGGATTAAGCGTGCTTGCAGAACATTCCACATCTGAAGGTGTGATGATGTTATTATAGGTGATTTCATCTAAGAAATCTGTCGGGAGTTTATCCAACAATTGGTTTATTTCATACAACGCAATATTGAAGGACTCCAATAAACGTAATTCTTCATGCTTATCAAGCGGCTGAGCATTAATTATGGTATCATGTTCTATACTTTGTAAGAATGGGTTTTGCTGTTCATTGTGGGACGGAGAATTAGAATCCCGTTCTTTAAGATTTGTATTGATGTTTGTACGAATTGTATCGCGAACAAAAGCACGAAATGTGCTTCCTTGTTCAGGTCTCCAAGTTTCAACAGCACTAATAATTCCTAAGTATCCAACTTGCATGAGATCAGGATGTGCACTTGTTGAAATCTCAGGATCAGTAAGATACTTCTTTAGGTGGTGTATATTTCCTAACAGGATATCTGACTTTATTTTATCTAACTGTTCCTGTTTTCTATTCAATTTTTCTAAGATGCTATCAATAGATTGCAAATGAGATGATATTTGATCTATAATTAATCCATGATCTTTTTGAAATGGATTTGCTTTATGATCAGGAATTTGCCGGCTTTTTGTTGGGTATTCTAATACATTTAATACCCACATCGGAAGCAGTTTAAAGTTTGATGTAAAGGTCTGTACACCTTCTTGGTATGCCTCAAAGAGTTCTTTCTCTTGTTTAGGTTCCAACAATGGAGTCTTTGCGATCGTCTGCAAGTATGCAAAAGTTTCATCCTTTATGGGAGCAGTGCTTTCCTCCTTTTTCTCATCGGCAGGAAGCACATCAAACTCTACGGGATCTACTGGGAAATAGTCTTTCATTTTTATGTTTCCTTTTGTCTATGCAAGGCATTTACACCAAATTGAAGCAGAATGTCTTCTAAACAGACAACGGGGATAAATGACTAAAGTCTAAAAGTCGTCAGATACAATGTTAATAATCTAAATTTATTTATGTAAAAAACGTCTAATGATAATGTTTGTTACAAACGGTTTATACTTACTAATTTCGTAACTGAAGTTCAATTCTATACCAATCAACTATGGAGGTATTCTATGCAAGAAAAATTACAAACTGATGTCTTACAGAAAATCTTAGATGGTGAATCCCTTGCGAATGAAAACTTAGCGAAAATTGACCTATCAAATCAATCACTTACTGGAGCAGATTTTTCATCTGCCGACCTGAGTGGTGCTAATCTACAGAACGCTGATTTATCTGATGCAAATTTAAACGATGCTAATCTTGCTGGTGCAGATTTGTCCGATGCTTTGCTCTTACGGACCTATTTAGTTGGTGCAAATCTAACAGATACAACACTTGAAAACGCCAATTTATTTGGTGCGTTTTTGAGTGGCAGTCTACTTTCTGGCACAAATTTTCGTGGTGCAGACCTACGTAGGGCAACATTGGGTTGTCCGAAATGTATTCCCACTGCTCCCTTTGGTAATCTTACGACTTTTGAGAATGCAAACCTTGAAGAAGCGATCTTCGGTGAAATAAAATTAGATGGAATAGTTTTACTTGGTGCGAATTTCAAAGGTGCGTATCTGTACGAAGTTGACTTATCTGAAGCCATCTACAGGGAAGCAGACCTTGAAGGCGCAATAACTAAACAAGGATTAAACTAAAGCTAAGATATTTACGAGAAGTTCCTGTTTGGCAATAAATGTTCCGAGTATCGCATTCAAACTTATCTGTAGTTTTTACAACAACCCTAACGTGCAAATGTTAGGGTTTGTTATTTTCATGGAAAACAAAAAGTGTTCTTTACATTTGTAAAAAATGCTTATTTTGATAAGTTAATTCGGTTTGCATTATATTGAGACGATTTTAAATTAAAATAGTTTACAATTTACAAGTTTTTCCCATTCTGATCAGACCTCATCGCTTCTACGATTCAGAAAAAGAATTCGCAAAAATCTGTTATGTAATAATTAGTATAACACAAAACATGTTCTTTGTCAAGTAATTAATGAAATAATGAAGTTTAAGAAAATAAGTTGATAATTTGGCAAGGTAATGATGGATAGCTTCGTTCGTAGGGACTGGGTTTCCCTGTCCGTTATACCGCTCATTTGATGATTAGATTTGTTCGTAGGGACTGGGTTTCCCTGTCCGTTATACCACTCATTTGATGATTAGTTTCGTTCGTAGGGACTGGGTTTCCCTGTCCGTTATACCACTCATTTGATGGATAGATTCGTTCGTAGGGACAGGGTTTCCCTATCCGTTATACCGCTCATTTGATGATTAGTTTCGTTCGTAGGGAGGGGGTTTCCCTGTCCGTTATACAAATCATTTGCTGGATAGATTCGTTCGTAGGGACTGGGTTTCCCTGTCCGTTATACAAATCATTTGTGACTTGACAAAGCACTATGGTAGAGATTAGAATTAACGCTACATTCTATTCAAAAATCTGTTGTTCACACATTCTTTGATAGAGACCTCTCTGTTCAATTAGTTGAGAATGTGTTCCTCTCTCAACAATTTTCCCATTATTAAGAACAAGAATTATATCGGCACGTTTTACCGTAGAAAGCCGATGTGCAATAATAAAACTTGTCCTGCCTTTCATCAGATCTAATAACGATTTCTGAATAATTGCTTCAGATTGAGAATCGAGGGCTGACGTTGCTTCATCAAGTACTAGAATAGGTGCATCCTTTAGGAAAGCGCGGGCGATAGAAATTCTTTGCTGTTCACCCCCAGATAGGTTTCCACCCTCTTCACCGATTTGTGTTTCATATCCATCTGTCATAGCACCGATGAATTCATGTGCATTGGCTTTTATCGCAGCATCAGCAACGGATTGTATGCTTGAACCCGGTGCACCGTAGGCAATATTCTCTTGCACTGTTCCATTGAAGAGAAATGTACCTTGAGGTACAAGAGCGATATTCTGTCTTAGTGATTTCAATGATACTTCTTCAACTGGTATATCATCAATTAGTATACTGCCTGAATCTACAGAATAGAATCTTTGAAGTAGATGCAAAAGGGTGGTTTTCCCACTTCCGCTTGGTCCAACAAGTGCAATTGCTTGGCCTGGTTCAGCAGTAAAACTAACATTTTTTATGACTAATTGTTCTTGATAGGCGAAATTTACATCTCTGAATTCAACAAGACCGTTTATTTTATTTAGTTTCGTTTTGCTCTCAGATCCTATTTCTTGTTCAGCATCTATATCCATGAGTTCAAAGACCCGTTCACCTGAAGCCATGCTTTGTTGCAATACATTATTTACACTACCAATCGTTTTTATAGGTTTATACATAAGTGCAACCATTACAATATACCCTGCAAACCATCCTATGGATAAGGATCCATTAATGACTTCCCAACATCCAAGTCCAAAGACAGCCGCACTCCCTATTGCTCCCAACCATTCAATCAGTGGGGGCAAGAGTATAGCAAAACGTGACCGGCGGATTGCTGTGTTGTATTGAGTAGTTGTTACATCCTCAAATCTTCTTCTTTCAATCTCTTCAGCGGTAAAACTCTTTATTATATTTATCCCTGATATTGTCTCTTTTAGTTGCGAAAAAATGTCAGAACTCTTCTTTTGAATTTCTGTACTTGCACTGCGAACTCTACGTCCAATCCGTGAGATAAAATATGCAACCATTGGAAGGACAAGTAATGAAAGGATTGTCATCAGTATATTCTTGTATAACATCCATGATAGAAACATGACGACCTGAATTACGGCACGCATTATAGCTGCGCTTGATGTTACTGCCTGTTGTAAACTTCTTACATCATCAGTGACCCGTGTCATAATATCACCACTGTGTTGCTGTGAAATCGTGCCAAGTGAAGTAGAAACAATTCTATCATACAGACTATTACGGATCCTAAGACTGACTTTGTTCCCGATACGGTCCATTATAAAATCACTAAAGTACGTAAATACTCCTTTAATAAAGACGATTGCAAGTACACCTGCTAATAACCAAAAATAGAAACGGAATGCGTCACCCGTATCTGAAAATGTAATGTTAAAACCCTCAAATAGCGCATCGTGAGCAAAAATACTGAATTCTATGACCTTTTCGGAATTGCGAAAACCCTCAAGTTCCTTTAGTGAATCAAGTGTATCAGCTAAAAGTTGCATCCTTAAGAGTTCACAGAGTGATACTACTAAAGCACAGACCATTGCAATTATAATAGAACCTTTGTAGGGTTTTAGATAACTGAGAAATCGTTTTAGGACATTATCATCTTGCAAGTGCTGTTGCTCCATTTATGCTGGATTTCAGATTGTGTCAATTAACTGATACTCTCCAAACTGAATTATTTTCGTTTCTGAAATTACTCCAGTTTGAGCGCGAATTTTGAGTTCTTGTTGTTGAAAGTCAACTGAATCAATAATGCCGATACCTATTGTATCGCCTGTCTCTGCAACTAATCCTACAATCCTGTGTTCAAAATATGATGGTGTTTGATCTGAAATAAAAGATAAACTCAGATAATCTCTGAGTTTTTTGATGGTAATTGGTAATAATCTTCTTCTGGCAATTAATGCTAATTCTCGATGTCCCCACTCTGCATATAGTATCTCTTCTTCCGTTATTTGCATCAGGATCTCTAATTCTCTTTGATTGGCAATCCTTCCTTTGAAAAAAGGTGTTCTTGCGCCACGAAATTGATCAAAGGATGTCTTTTGGACGATACTGTTTCTAAAGTACGTTTTAAACTGCGTATGTCGATAACTTTTACGCACTTGACTGCTTTTTTCACGTGTCAATTTATGTCGTTGTAGACGATGTATTTTCAGCCATTTTATATCCTTGTAACTGGTTACGATCTTTTCCATTTCCCTGGAACGTCCTATACATACAATGTGATTGGGGCGAATCAGATCAATTTTCTGTTGCTTCAACATCACAGCAGCACTTTCATGAACGAATCCTGTGGTATCAACTACAATGAACGCCGCGCCAACTTCCTTTGCAGCATCAACCATCAATCGTGTGCCAGTTAAGACAGGTAGTAAGTTGCGTATCGGGGATATTGCTCCAACAAAATAAATTGCATTTGCAGACTGATAAGATGCTGGAGATATATTGTTTTTATCTTGCTCATTTTGATTAGCAGCATTATCATTCAAGATAGTCTCCGCAGATTCATTGCCTATCTGAAATAGTTTCATACCAATTGTAGTAGGGGGACCGATTTTTGATTGACCAATGTCGGAATCTACGAGTGCAGATTTTATAGATTTATCACAAGCGGTGTCAATTAGATATTGACAGAATGTCGTCTTTCCGGCATCCGATGCACCCAAGACAAGAACGCGCTGATTTGATTTGACGATTTCATCTGAGAGTCGTTTCCACTCAGAACTGATTCGGTATGTGCGACTCATGATATGAATCTGCTATTTGCCAAGGCTAAGTTCATAGCGGAATGTTACACCAGGAAAGTTAATGATGTCATCAATATTAGTATTATATTCTATACCGAGTAGTTGTTCAAGCAGGGAGGATCTTCGCTCTTTACGCAAAACTTTTGGTGTGCCTTGAATGTTTCCAAGTTTACCAGCAACAACTATCGCATCCTGTAGGTTACCAATCTTATCAATTAGTTTATGCTCAAGTGCCTGATTGCCAGAATAGATTCTTCCATCAGCAAGATTTATAATTTGATCCCGTGTTAAGTGTTCCTTTCGAGCCTCATGGATAGCGTCCACAAATTGATTGTAGACATCATCTACAGTTGACTGAAGCACTGCTTTATCTTCATCGGAAAGGTCTCGGAACATAGATCCAGCATCTTTAAACTGACCACTCTTTATGACATGCTGTTCAAGGCCAACTTTTTCGTAAAGCCCCTTAACTTTGATAAACTGCATGATGACACCGATGCTACCTGTCAATGTCCCCTGATTGGCAACAATTGTATTTGCAGCACAAGCAATATAGTATCCGCCTGAAGCAGCAGACCCACCCATAGATGCAACTATCGGTTTTTCCAATTTCGTCAATTCTCGATGTATTTCCTGAACAGGCGCAACACTTCCTCCGGGTGAATTAATGCGTAGGACTATTGCTTTCACATTTGGATCATCTCGGTATGTATGAATCAGTTTTATCGTTGCATCTGATTTCGTTATGATACCTGTTATATCAAGCACAGCCACCTTAGGACCGATTGAGGGAGGACTGATCAAAAATGGCAATAATAAAGTGATAAAAAACAGTATCACTATGACTAATATGATTATCAATATACGTTTCTTTTTCATACTATGAGAACCAGTGCATGGAAGTTTAGGAATCTATAACAGTTAGGATGTGATTCAAATATGTAGGTAGGTGCATTATAACCGCTTTTCAATTCGTAGGGACGGGGTTTCCCCGTCCGAGATACTCAAATGATGAGTAGATCCGTTCGTAGGGACGGGGTTTCCCCGTCCGAGATACTCAAATGATGAGTAGATCCGTTCGTAGGGACGGGGTTTCCCCGTCCGAGATACAAATCATTTATGACTTGACAAAGTATTAGTAGGAAAAAAGACAACCCAAAAAGTTCTTATCAACCACCCAATATCAGAGAAGAAACTTCGTGTTGCTATATACTTAAGGTCAAGTTCTAATTTTTTAGGCATTAACTCTGAGATGTAATAGTTTTCTGGATTGTCTTTAGATTTCAGTTTTTTCTCTTCGTCTCTATTGGCAATCTGAGATGGGCCGGTGATCCCAGGTACTACTCGGAGAACTATTTTTTGTCTATCAGAATAGTACTTGACGTACTCAGGAGATTCAGGCCGTGGTCCAACCAAACTCATCTCACCTTTAATAACGTTGATCAGATTAGGTAGTTCGTCTAATTTTGTCTTTCGCAAGAACCTACCGATTGTGGTGACTCGTACGTCTTGATGTGTTGTAAGACCAATACCGACCTGATCTGCATTCTCAACCATCGTGCGGAATTTGTACATAATAAATACTTTTCCATCTTTTCCTACTCTTTCCGCTTTGTAAAACACGGGGCCACGCGATTGGATTTTCGCGAGTAGAATACTTAACAGGAAAACGGGTGATGAGATTATAAAAGAGATTAGAGATAGAACAACATCAAAACCTCTTTTTAAACGATCTGAACCAGTAGAGATTTCTACACAATCGGATGTCTCATTATATGCTTCAAATGTATTCTGATTCTGTGATGTATCCTGTGTGAACATTACACACCTCTATCTGTACCAGAAGGTTCGACTGTCTCAGTATCTTGAGTGGTATTGATCAGATGTCTTCTAATATCCGCTTGGTTATCTGTTTCACGACTTTCAACAAATTCTCGATTCGGTTTGTATGTCGGTACTAATTCTTGGAGTTTAGCAATAATTGCATCTGTATCAAGTGTATCAGCAAACTTAGCAAGTTCGTCAATCTGTGACAGTAGTTGTTGTTCCTCAATATTCTCTAATTGTGCGACGAAAATGCGTTGGTGTTTAGTAGCGGTGACACCTTCTTGTGGCGTGAGTAGTTCTTCATATAGTTTTTCACCGGGTACCAAACCGGTAAAGTCAATTTTGATGTCTTTATCAAGTTCTAAACCAGAAAGTCGGATCAGGTCGCGTGCCAAGTCAAGTATTTTTATCGGCTCTCCCATATCCAACATTAGGATTTCACCACCATTACCCATTGCACCTGCTTGAATCAAGAGTTGAACAGCTTCAGGTATCGTCATGAAGTAGCGTGTTGCTTCTCTGTGCGTAACCGTAACCGGTCCACCCTTTGCTATTTGTCTCTTGAAGTTTGGTAATACACTCGCTCTACTACCAATGACATTTCCAAACCGTACAGCGATAAATTTTGTACCGTTTCTATTTGCTTTACACTGGATGAGTTTTTCAGTTGCCCGTTTAGAGGCTCCGTAAACACTCGTAGGATTAACTGACTTATCAGAAGATACGAGGATGAATGCTTCAACATGATGCTTTATAGCAGAGTCAATAAGGTTTTTTGTACCCACTATATTGTTCTTTACCGCTTCATCTGGATGTGCTTCCATGAATTTGACATGTTTATGGGCTGCAGCATGAAAGATAATATGGGGTCGGTATCGCTTAATTATCTGGAAGACTTTTGAACTGTCGCGTATATCTCCAATTATTAACTCACGACTTAACAATGGATCAGATTCACGTAATTCAAGGTCTATATGATAGATACTATTTTCACCACGTCCAAAGAGTAGTAGTAGTTCAGGATCCAGTTTTGCTACTTGTCGACATAGTTCAGAACCGATCGAACCACCAGCACCAGTAACCATTACCCGTTTACCAGAAAGGTATTTTGAGATTTCAGCTAAATCTATAGGTGCCGTAGAACGGTTTAGTAGGTCCTCTAACTTCACCTCACGTATATGATTGATACTGACTTTTCCTTCAAGAATAGCATGTATATTCGGAACGATCTTGAATTGACATCTTCTATATTCACACTGGCGTATAATGTCCCTAATCTTCCCCCCTGGTGCAGACGGCATAGCGATTATAACTTCTTCTATCTCACGTTTTCTTGCGATATATGTAAGGTCCCGTGTCGTACCAAGTACTTCAAGTCCAGCAATCGTTTTTCCGACTTTCTGTAAATTGTCATCAATGAATCCTATGGGTAGGTAGCCTTTTTCGGGATGTGTCCGCAATTCTCTCAAGACACCTATTCCAGCAGCACCAGCACCAACAATTAAGACTTTTGTTCGTGGTAATGCGACATCTTTATGCCTTCCTTCTCGAAATAGTTTATATGAGAACTTCGCAAAACCGATAATGAATGCATTGTAAAAAATGTCTACTAAGAAGAAACTCCATGTATCAGACCTTCCACACAGTGCTGATATAGTAAAAAGAATCAAACCTGAAACACAGATTGCAGTAATTAACGTGCGAAATTCTTTCACACCTGCATATTGCCAAATAGGTTTATATAGACGAAAACAGAGGAAGGTAATTATTCGAACTATTGTGACAACAATAGCAATGCTTATTATTAACCAATACGGGTGAGCATTAGAGAAGATAGTAAGCAGTTTGAATTGAGCAATGAGATCAAAATTAAGTTGTCTACAAGTAAAATATGCAAATAAAAATGCAAGATTAACGAGGAAAAAATCAATTATAATTGAAGAACTCCATTTTATTTTTGTTTTTTCCATATTACCTCCCTGGATTGTAAATAGTAAATAGTCCAAAAAAATCTAAATGTAATTTAACTTCACGATAATACTTCAATATGTCAGTCATACTTGAGTGTATACTTGTTCCAACCTTTCAACAAGAACACTCCAATCATAACTAATTTCAACTCTTTTTCTTCCTGCCATGGCAACACTCTTACGTCTTTTAGGGTTTTCAATAAGGTCAATTACTCTTTGAGCAAAACCTTCTGGAGTATCTGCAATGATAACTTCCTTCTCCTGTTCCGCTTCTAACCCCATAGCACCGATTGAAGTTGTCACAACTGGAGTCTGCATCGCCATTGCCTCTAAGTTCTTTGTTTGTATACCTGAACCTGCTCTTAGCGGTGCGACAAAAATAGATGCTTTCTCAAAGTAAGGTCTGATATCTGGGACATAACCTGTTACAACAACTCCATCGTGTTTTTCCAACTGCTTCACCTGATGAGTTGGATGATTGCCGACAATGTAAAAAATCACCTCGGGATGTTGCTTTTGTATCAGTGGCAATATTTCTTGGCAAAAATAGACCACGGCGTCCGAATTTGGAAAATAATTCATTGTACCCGTAAACAGTAGGATTTTGTTGTCATGTATATCCAATTCATCCTGCTCAGTTGATGAAATATCTGTCTCAGTAGTATTTTCTCCTCCGACAAAGTTGTGGTGAAAGTATTTTAGATCTACTCCCATCGGCACTACGGATAATTTTAGATTTTCATCTTGATTAAGCAGGTAATCCCTATCGAAATTAGCAACCACGGTTACACTATCAAAAGACTTCATAATGTCTATTTCATATCTTCTGACCCGTTTTTCCTCTAATCTTACCAAAAATCTTTTCGGTGTGCAATCTAAATCTGCTCTACGACTCAGGTTTAATGCTAACGAATCACACAAATCTAATACCTTTAACATACCGTGTGCGTTTACTACATATTGCCCCATGCGAAAAAGCTGCGCATGAACTAACTCAAACTCCTCCTCACGCAAAAGCTGGTTTATCTTCCGTTGCATCTGCGGTGAATACCAATAATGTACCTGCAAAGGAAGTCGAGAAAAGCAGTGTAGTGCTGTATTGATCTTGGCATATAAAGAACGAAAACGGACCCATTCAATTCTTTCACAGTAAGGTCTTAGATGTTCTACAGCTGCAATATCATCATCAGACTCGGCAAAAAAAACCAAAGTTATGTCATGACGTTTTGAAAGCTGCTTGAGAAAATGAAATGACCGAATTCTGTCTCCTCGTTGTGGAGGATATGGACATCGCAGGCTCAAGTATAGGATTCGCATAATCTATAAGTTTAATATCAAACTTGGTTGCGTCTATTCCTGTGAAGCCGGTAATTCTGCTTCATCTATTAGCATCACAGGTATACCATCACGTATCGGGTATCGTCGTTTACATTGACCTTGGCAAACCAGTTTTTGCTCTGGCTCATCATGCACAATCTTCCCCTTACATGCAGGACAAGCAAGAATATCAAGCAAAGTCTGAGATAGTGTATAAGGTTTCTCAGAATTCAATTCATTTCTCCGTAATAAACTGTGAAATTTGTAACATCACTTCTTAGATAAGTTTATAGATCACCTACCGTGACACTTTTTATATTTCATTCCACTGCCGCATGGACAAGGTTGGTTTCTTCCAACTTTCGGTATGGTACCCATAGCTTGTTGTGATGCGAATTCTGCCTCACTCTGAGTATTAACATTTGACCTACTACGTTGTTGTGGAGGACGACGTTGTTGTGGAGGACGACGTTGACTGTTTTGGTGTCTCTCAGGTACACGCCGAGTTGGTTGCGTATTGACTTCCATCTTATAAATGAATTCGCTAACCTGCTTTTCAATGTTTTGATACATGGATTCAAATATACCCAATGCTTCTCTTTTGAATACCACGATTGGATCTTTCTGTGCATAACCTTCAAACCTTATCCCGTGCTGAATATAATCAATGTTGTAGAGATGGTCTTTCCAATGATGGTCAATCCTATCTAAGACCAAGAGGCGTTCAAGCAACCGCATGTTCTCAGACCCCATTTCTTCTTCACGACGTTTATATGCGATTTCCAGTTCACCTAATATTCCTTTATGAAGATCTTCTGGAGATATTTCCTTGAGCGGAGTCTTGAAGGTAGGACTTATAGTGAAAGTAGTTACTAACCACTTCTCAAACTGATCAAGGTCCTCAGGTTCACGCGGTCCTTTTTCTGGTATAAGTTCGTAAATCTCATCAGCGATGACATTGTCTATCATATTCCAAACTGTCTCTTTTGGGTCCTCTTCAGATAGAATAGAATCTCTTAGGGTATATATTGTATCGCGCTGTGCTTCCATAACATCATCGAACTTCAGTATGTTCTTACGGATTTCAAAGTTCATTTCTTCAACGCGTGTCTGTGCTTTTTCTATAGATTTAGTTACCCATGGGTGTTCAAGTGGAATGCTGTCATCCATCCCGGCTTTTGTCATAAAAGTTTGCAGTCGTTCTGAGCCGAACTTTCTCATTAGGTCATCTTCAAGTGAAAGGTAAAAACGCGATGATCCTGGATCGCCTTGTCTGCCGGATCGCCCTCTTAATTGGTTATCAATTCTACGGGAATCATGTCTTTCTGTACCGATAATGTGCAGCCCACCCGCGTTTAGCACATGTTGTTTATTTTTTTCACATATCTCTTCAGCATCATTAAATGCTGATTGCCATTCGTAGGATTCAGTTGATAAAGTCTTTAGATCCACTTTCTTTTTCCGCAATGCCTCTTTTGCCAAGCCTTCAGGATTTCCACCAAGTAGGATGTCCACACCTCGTCCTGCCATATTCGTTGCGATTGTTACTGCACCGGGTGTTCCTGCTTGTGCAATGATATCTGCTTCGCGTGTATGCTCTTTGGCATTTAACACTTGATGTTTTATGTTGCGATGTCTCGTTCTAAGTAGTTTGCTTAATTTCTCTGAATTTTCGATTGAAATAGTACCAACGAGAATGGGTCGTCCTTTCTCATGCTGTTCCTGAATATCCTGTAATACTGCTTCATATTTCGCTTCTTCAGTTCTATATATTTGGTCAGGATTATCGATCCGTATCATCGGTTCATTGGTTGGAACGACGAGTACATCTAACCCATATATATGTGCAAATTCGTTTGCTTCTGTTGCAGCTGTTCCTGTCATCCCAGCGAGTTTTTCATACAATCGGAAATAGTTCTGGTATGTAATAGTTGCGAATGTTTCACTCTCTTGCGCAATTTTTACGCGTTCCTTTGCTTCAATTGCTTGATGGAGACCTTCGTTAAGACGACGACCAACCAGTTTTCTACCCGTAAATTCATCAATCAGTAAGACTTCTCCCTGCTCCACAAGATAGTCTATATCTCGCTTATAGAGATGATGTGCATTTAATGACTGATTGACATGATGCACAAGCATAATATGGTCAGGTTCATACATGTTGTCTATGTGAAGTAGGCGTTGTACTTCTTCTATACCAGGATCCGTAAGGGAAACATTACCACGAGATTTTCCCTTCACATCAATCACAAAATGCTCTTCGTTACGAAGTTGTGTAACGACATGATTAATTCTTCTGTAAAGTTCAGCGGGTTTATCCGATGCATCAGAAATAATTAGGGGTGTCCGTGCTTCATCAATGAGGATACTATCGACCTCGTCCAGAATAGCATAACGATGTCCCCGTTGGACTTTTGTTTCTAACGTAATTGCTCTGTTGTCGTTTAGATAATCAAACCCGAATTGACTGTGTACACCATACGTGATGTCAGCTTTATATGCAAGTTTTTTCTGCTCAAACGGTATCTGGTTCAATGTTAGTCCGACAGACATGCCGAGAAAGTTGTATATTTGACCCATCCATTCAGCATCACGTTGTGCAAGATAGTCGTTGACAGTCGCAAGGTGAACGCCGTTTCCAGCAAGTGCATTGAGATAAACAGCGAGTGTTGAGGTCAATGTCTTACCTTCACCTGTTCTCATTTCAGCGATCGAACCGTTATGCAATGCTGCCCCACCAATAATCTGAACATCGTAGTGTCTCTGTTTCAAGGTTCTAACAGCAGTTTCTCGTACCACAGCAAACGCATCAGGCAACAGATCATCAAGTGATGCACCTGCATCTAATTGTTGTCTAAATTGAGGTGTTTTTGCTTGCAGCTGTGCATCTGATAGTTTCTTGATTTCCGGTTCTTTTTGATTAACTGCTTCAACTATATCTGTGAAACGTTTTACGTCTCGGTCCTCTTTACTACCGAAAACCTTTGTCATTATTTTGTCAAGCATATCTCTCCTTGAACATTATCAAACTTAAGCAAACATTTATGCATATTACCCAAGATCATTCACCTGTTATACCAAATTATTTTTATTCAAACCTATCGGTGCGGTTAGGAAACCGCACCTACCGTTTGAAAACAAGACAAATTTCGTTAATCTGGTATTAAAATATATACAGTGAACTTGATGTGCTTAGTTCAATATCATTCATCTCCTATCAATAAAGGTTGCTGTTCAACTGCAGCAATCGGTTCTAAAAGATTTTCTCCATCAACATGTTTTCTTAGTATAACATAAATCAGTGTCGTACCTACAGATACTAATGAAAATAGGTATGCGACAATTCCGCCGACTATACATAATAACGTCAAAGTTATAAAGATAGCACATATAGTAGTTGTTAAATTCAAGTCAGGCAATTGTGTAGTATTAATCTCAAAAACACTGCTATCACCCCGAAAAAAGACACCATATATCTTCTGTAGAGTTCCTCCTAACCATTTATTCGCGTATACCAATGCGTCTTGCATAAAAGATGCATGTAGATAGTAGGTTGGAAGAAGAACAATAAAAAAACCACCTATACAAAATATTGCCCAAATAGGAACATGAACAATTTTTAAAACAGACAGTAGGACACCATAACCGAGGAGTCGCCATGGTTGATTCCATACAATTGAAAAAAGTTGATAGATAATCTCAAATGCATCTATATGAGTCGTGGCAGCTGCAGCAGGGATAAGGAACAGACCTGAAAAGCATACTGTAAGTATAAATAGTATGAGTGCTCCAAACAGAAAACTGATAGGTATGAAAAATGAAGTAATTGTAAGTATAGTTTCCTTAAGGAATGGGATTGTTGTCAACAAAGCGATACTAATTGGTATCAATAGTAGGAAAAGCAATAGAACAAGTAATCCAAGAAATGAGCCAAAAACAGATTTCCATCTGGCTTTTAGAACACTGAATGCATTACCAATTGTATACAGAGAATCACCGCGTAACTGTTCAATAGTAATCTTAGAGGCAAGGGTATTGGTCAGAAAGAAGATTAACGCAAAGACGGTAATTCCAAACCACATTGCGACTGTTGCAATAAGACTTAGGGTGTTATCATCGGATGGAATAATAGGTAGTAAGCCGTGAGATGTCCAAGTTTCTTGTACCTTTGAACCATCAAAGACAAAAAGTGTGAGATATACCAGAGATTGATAAATCAGGTACGCAAGTAATATCCCCGTTAGATGAATACCAATTCTTCGAGCACTGAACCCGTATCGATGCACTCGGGTGATATCCTTATAGTTGAAGTGAAACTGTTCCATGCTATTCGCCATTAATTGATAAGATTTGTTGAACAGTTGGCGTTAGGTACATGTCAAGAATTTTATAGTAGTAACGCTATTGTTTAACCTATCAAATGATACCATAATCTGCCGTTTTCTGTCAAATATATTAAATTTGGGTGTGTAAACTTTTTGTCACTAAAGATAGAGAACGTGTGTAAAGATTTAGAGCAATGCTGATTATACACCTTTCGCCCCTCTGGGGATTGCTATTGGTTGTATCAATCTGGACTATATACCTTTCGCCTCTCTGAGGCTTTGGAAAATCACATATCAGCACCAACGGTGCGAAAGGTGTATAGAAAACGTGTATTTGGTGAATATTTTGTAGTTTGTGATATTGTGTTAAGCATTTTTCTATACTTGTTTGGTTATGAAATCACTGCTAATTATGATACAAAATTCGCTATTTTTTCACTGTACCAAAAATGCCGTGATTTCCGTCGCGTGGTATAGTTTTTAAATCGTTTGTCAGGCTTGTCTCTGTATGAGTTGGTAGCGTGTTTTTTGAAAATTCTATTTTTTTTATTTCGCCTTTTTTGGTACGGTTTGAATCTTGGTAATTTTTTAGCAATTGCAGTCGTTTTTGCACTCCAAAAATCTGGTCTCTGATGTGTTGCGTAGGTGCTTTTTCTTTATGGTTTTTTGTGTTTATAATCCTACAGTATATCTGATAGATTGTATGTCTGTTTGGTTTCATATTATCACACCTTTTTATTTTGAACTCATATTGAGTAAAACCTAAAGATGTAGTATAATAAGTAGAGAAAAGGATATAAAATATGTCCCTTTAATCTATATCAGAAATCCAATCACTTTATGAAAGGTGTTATTATGGCAGCTGAAACCCAAAAGCAACCGAGATATAATGAGATTCCTAAACAAGTTTCCCTTAAGGATTTTAATCGTTATATCAAACCCCATTTGTCAAAACGAATAAAAGGACCAAAGCCAAAACTGTCCTCTTACAAGATTTTCAACTACATCCTCTATGTTTTACATACGGGTATTCAATGGAATCAACTCCGAACAAAACGTAATGAACTGCATTGGTCTAATGTCTATAAATGGCACAATCGTTGGTCTAAAGATGGCTCTTATGAGAAACTTTTTGAAGCATCTGTAATACATCTTCATGATACCGACCAACTTGACACGACTCACCTTCATGGTGATGGGTCAAATACCGTGGTTAAAAAAGGGGGAACGGCATCGGTTATTCAGGACACAAACATCAGAAAGGTGAAAAAGAGTTGACTATCACTGACAATCAAGGGTTCATCATTGGTCCGATAACTGTCAAACCTGTCAACGAACACGACACAACGATTTTACCCGAAGTCTTCACTTCCCTCATCACCTTTAGTCATCGGATTGGCATAGATCTGAGTAGTTCTGCTCTAACACTGGATTCCGGTTTTGACTCTAAGTCGAATCACAAGCTTATCAAAGACCATGGGTTGCTTCCCGTGATCTACCCGAACAAGCGGAATACGAAAGAACCTATTGTTATTGCTCGCAAGTTCCGATGGTTTAGAAAAGATGTCTACGAAGAACGATATAAAGTAGAACGAACTTTCGGTTGGCAAGATACTTACCGGAGACTCGCACTTAGCTACGACAAACTCAAAGAAACCCGTTTAGGTTTTCGTAATTTAGCATATGCAATGATAAATTTTCGAGTGACTTTCAACGATTCTTAGATGTTACTCAATATGAGTTCTTTATTAGCGTTATATTGTATAGTATAGTGTAACATAATGGATATATTTTTGTCAAGTATATTTTCAATGTTATATAATGATCCAGAAAACCCTTCCGCGTCTTCCGTGTTCTCCGTGTAATCCGCGATTCAGACAAATAGAGAGACAAAATATTTACACACCCTTAAATTTGATGGTGTGTGTAAATATTTTGGCGATGTGCTATACTATTTACATAAACATCAAAACATTCAAGGGACACACTATACATGAAACTACTACACTATTTACTTCTGTTCATTCTCACATCTTCTTTTTCATTTGCAGAAGAACCTGCATCCTTAGGCACTCCACCTTGGCAACCCATTGGTAAATACACACATCAGCAAATCCGAGAGAGTTCCGGGATTGTCGCAAGTCAGCAATACGAAGGAATCTATTGGACACTAAATGATTCAGGAAATCCCTCCTCCCTTTACGCAACAAAACGAAATGGTGAATTAATCAAAGCAATCAAGATACGCGGTACACGCAATTTCGACTGGGAAGCACTTGCTAATGACGATAAAGGACAACTCTGGATAGGTGACATCGGAAACAATAGCAGAATGCGAATTGACTTAAATGTAGTAGTCATAAAAGAACCCAATCCATTCACAGAAACAGAAGCAGAGGTGATAGCAAAATATCCTTATGCATACCCAGAAAAAAATGTAGATGCAGAAGGTCTGTTTATTGCTAACGGCATACCCTATATTGTCTCTAAAGAACAATCCGCAGCGGTGCTTTACCGTTTTCCCGCATTGAAAGCAGACGCGAAACAGGTCTTAGAACGTGTCGGTCAGTTATCAGAATCAAAATTAGTTACAGGCGCGGGTATTTCAAAAGACGGAAAGCGGCTTGCTGTCTGCACCTACAATTCTCTCTGGGTATATCACGGTACCGATGGCAACTTAGCGCAAATGATTCAGAGTAAACCGTGGGTATTGCGGCACAATTTTCTTGGTGAGGCGATCTGTTTTGAAGGTTACGATCTCTATCTGACAAACGAAGCGCGCGATATCTATGCACTGCCACAATTTTGGTATGAAAAGCAGTGGAAATTGCCACCAAAGGAAACACAATCAGCAGTATCACTTTTAGTTGAACAAAATCCGAACAGATATAAGTTAGAAAGTTATCGGGATGCTGGTATTGATATTGATGGTGGGCATGTTGCATTAAACGATAAAGCCATCGGTGCAGCGGTGCATCAAAAGATTGACGTTCCTTATAGAAACCTGTATAAAGTCAGTGCTATATTGACGTGCGGCCCAGAATATGGACAAGTGGGACTTATTGTTAATGGGACTGAAGTCGGTCAACCTTACGATTGCTACCACCCAGAACCGATTGCTGGAGCGTTGGTAACATTCGGCACTGTCCCGCTGAATCAAGGAGATAATCAGATTTTCTTGAAGAGTGTCGGAAAATCAAATCAGGCAACAGGTTACAAAATTGGCGTTGATTCCTACCAAGTATTGCATGCCTCCCCATTTGTCCAGCGTTACACGGTTTTGGGCCCGTTTCCAAAAACGGATGCTACTGTTTCATCGATTTCTTCAGAAAATCCAATCAATCTGAACGAAACCTACAAAGGCATTGAAGGTAAAACGCTCCGTTGGCGTGAAGCAGAGACCAGAACAAGCGGTATGCTGGACTTACGCGCAAATATCGGTATGAACACAGGTGTGGTTGGATATGCGGCCACCTACGTCTATGCACCAAAAGCGATGGACACTGTCCTACTGCTGGGCAGCGATGAGACGGTTACGGTGTGGTTAAACGGAACGGAAATTCACAAAAAGCGGGTCTACCGACGTATAACGCCAGATGCAGATACGATTCCGTGTCAGTTGAAAGCAGGATGGAACGAGGTTTTGTGTAGCGTTGAACAGAACGGTTGGACATGGGCACTATATCTGCGTTTTACTGATGCAGATGGTGTCCTCAAGTATAACATCCAACCCCAAAAATAGGGCAGATTATTTCTCTTAATCCCTCAAATCCTAATAATTCCCAATTCTTTTAATTTTTAACATGATTTTTTTGGCATACTTTAGTATAATCTCGAAAATGACAAGCAAAACCTACACTATTGTTCTGTTTAATCGGTTTGCTTGACTGATGTAATACCATTTCTAATTGAAATGTCTCTTTTTGTAGCACAAACTTTTAGTTTGTGTCCTGAAGAGTAACTACCATATTAACTGCCTAATGAGACAATAATTTATGGAAAGGGTATAACCTATCCTTTTTAATCAGACATGGCACGTATGGACGTGTCTTAAACAAAATGAGGTGTCCGATGTATCGTGATTTTTTTACGAACAAATGGATTATTGGAGGCGTAACCTTCTTAATCGTGTTTTCCGTTGCGTGTGTCCTCTGGTACCGATACGATACGGCAGCGGACAGGAAAGAGGCGGCCGAGACCGCTGAGTTGGTCCGTCAATGGGAAGCAAAAAAAGCGAGGACTAATGGCAAGACAGAACAGGCGGCTGATGCACCTGCGGAAATCACAACACCAACCGATGCAGAACCGACAAAAACTGAAAGTCTACAGATCGGTGATGTCGTGGACGGAAGAATATATTTAGGCACGGAACCGCCATCGCCAGAACTCCTGGCAGAATTCGGTATCCATCCTCCCACACAAGATGAAATCATATCACCTTACGGGTTCGGCCCCTATCCCGAATTGCCAGAAGGTTTCGGACCGATTACATGGCCGCGTAAGAGTGCTAATTCAGAATTGAGAGTGCGTGTTAAGATCAAACTTCTAAAACAAGGTGTTCCCGTTAAAGGTTCTGTTATGGAAAACGGCTTGGTATATCCTATTCTTAAGGGAGTCCGTTATGTGAAATGGCGTGAAACCTCCAACGGACGCCGATACCTTCACAGATCATTAGGTCATCCCGATGATGGTGATTACATGAGGGCGATCATAAAAGAAAAAAAAGCGCGCGATGAAAGTATAACTGCAACCGATTTTCCCGGTATTAAACTGGTCCCTTTTGAAGAGGGTGGTATAGACCCCTATACCTTCCTTGATTTACCCAAATAAGGAGAATTACTTTGAAACGTGTTGTACTTAATGTAATGCGATTCTATACCTGCTCAACACTCAGCGTTGCTGGTTCACCGTTCAGTTTTTGGTCAAGACTGAAGGCATTTTCACCCGATGTTTCAACAACCTCTGTCGTCAACGTTTCCGTGAGAATATAATCCCGATGTGTATCAAACGCTTCCGTTACAAGCGCAGATGAGGTGTTCAAACTCAGCTTAATCCGATCAGACACATTAAAGTCTGCATCCTTCCGCATATTCTGGATTTTATTGACAAGTTCGCGTGCCATGCCTTCAAGCTCTAACTCGTGCGACAGTTCCGTTGACAAAGCAACGAATTTCCTCGCGTCCACCTCTACAAAGAATCCTTCTCGGTTCTGTGTCTGTACATCAATCTCTGATGATTCGAGCGTGTATGTCTCGTCTCCCGTATCTATCTGTAAATTCCCATTCGCTTCCAATTCTGTCTTCAGTTTTATAACATCAGCAGTTGCAAGTGCTTTAGCAATTGCTTGAACACCTTTACCGTATTTTGGTCCCAATACCTTGAAGTTCGGCTTGAGTGTGACTTGTGCAAATGCATCCATTTCTTCTGTAAATACGATTTCCTTGACATTCAGTTCATCGTGAACAAAAGACGATAGACGCTTGACCGTCTCTTTTTCTGCATCGGATAGTCCACCAAGTGTGATTTCAGCAAGCGGTTGACGAGTCTTTATACCAGAACGATTCCGTGCAGCATGTCCCATACTGATAACATCACGCGTGAATTCCATATCCTTTTCCAGTTCTGTGTCTATCAATGCAGCATCTGAAACCGGAAATTCCGCAAGATGGACGCTTAGCGGTGCATCAGAATCAAGCGAACAGACTAAATTACGGTAGAGTTCATCTGCTAAGAACGGAACAAAGGGTGCCGCAAGTTTCGCAACAGTAACAAGGACTTCATAAAGCGTAGCATAAGCAGCGTGTTTGTCAATCCCCGCTTCTGCACCCCAAAATCGGTCGCGAGATCGACGCACATACCAATTGCTTAGATCATCTACAAACGCCTCAATAGCACGCGGCGCATTCGTGAGATGGTAACGCTCCATCTCATCCCTAACCTGCTGTGTCAGACTATGCAAACGCGATAGAATCCACTTATCCACAACAGCACGATCCGCAATTGGTGGCGCATCTTGTAGAACATCAACCTTTTCTAAGTTAGCATACATGACAAAGAAACTATAGACATTTTGAAGCGTTCCCATGAACTTTTTTAACGCTTCATCAATACCCGCAATCTTGAAAGTCCTTTGTGCCCACGGTGGTGATGCAGTGAACATATACCATCGCATCGCGTCTGCACCCTGTTCGTTCAAAACAGTCCAAGGATCAACAGTGTTGCCACGGCTCTTACTCATCTTCTGTCCATCAGAAGCAAGAATCAACTCCAAACATAAGCAGTTTTTGTAAGCAGGTTTGTCGTAGAGAAGTGTACCTATTGCCAATAGGCTATAGAACCACCCACGTGTTTGGTCAATAGCTTCAGAAATGAAATCTGGCGGATATGCCTCCTCAAACAACTCCTTATTCTCAAACGGATAATGCCACTGTGCTGTATGTGCACACCCTGAATCGAACCAACAATCAATCACATCCTGAATACGATACATTGTACCGCCGCACTTCTCACAGGTCAGTACAACATCATCAACATACGGACGGTGAAGTTCTATGTCATCCGGGACATCTTGACCAAGTTCCTTCAATTCAGCAATACTGCCAACACAATGTTGGTGACCGCAATCATCACAAATCCAAACAGGCAAAGGTGTTCCCCAATATCGTTCCCGACTCAACCCCCAATCAATGTTGTTTTCCAACCAGTTTCCAAATCGTCCCTCTTTAATATGCTCCGGAAACCAGTTGATTTCCTGATTGTGTTGTAGCATCTGGTCTCTGATAGCAGTTGTGCGGATAAACCACGATTCGCGCGCATAATATAGCAACGGATTATCACAACGCCAACAGAACGGATATTGGTGCGTATATTCAGCGGATTTGAACAGCAATCCACGACTCTCCAAGTTCTCAATGATTTGTGGGTCAGCATCCTTGACGTATTCTCCAGACCACACATCCTTGACCTCAGGCACAAATCTTCCATCAGCACCGACCAGTTGTATCAAAGGTAGATTGTGTTTCTGTCCGATGTCATAGTCATCCTGACCGAAGGCAGGCGCAATATGCACCAAACCACTCCCCTCTGTCGTTGTTACAAAGTCGCCAGTGACAATATAATACGATTTTTCTTCATGCTCTCCAGCGTCAAAAAGCGGTTCATATTCCCAGTTACGAAGATCGCTACCCTTATAGGTTTCAACAATCTGAGGAGATTCCTCCTCAAAAATACTTTGCATACACTCTTTCGCAAGGATAAGGTGTTGTCCGTTCAGTTCAACAGCAACATAATCGTAATCTTCACCGACAGCGACAGCAACATTAGATGGCAGCGTCCAAGGAGTCGTTGTCCATACAAGCAGATAGGTATCTTCTCTATTTTTCACTCGAAATTTCACAAAGATAGATGGATCATCAACCTCTTGATACCCCAATGCGACTTCGTGACTTGCCAGAGTTGTCCCGCAACGATAGCAATACGGTTGCACCTTATGACCCTGATACAGCAGATCTTTATCCCACGCCTGTCGTAGCACCCACCACACACTCTCAATGTAGTCGTTTGATAGTGTAATATAGGCATCATCCAGGTTCACCCAGAATCCGATTCGTTCAGTCATCTCCCGCCAATCCTGTTCATATTGGAAGACATTCTCCTTGCACTTTTCAATGAAATTCTTAACACCGTAAGCCTCAAGTTCCGCTTTATTTGTAATATTAAGTTGTTTTTCAACTTGGTATTCGACAGGTAATCCGTGCGTATCCCACCCCGCTTTTCTGTGGACGTAATGTCCCGTCATAGTCTTATATCTGCAGACCGCATCCTTCATAATACGTGCAAGGACATGATGCACACCGGGAGGCGCATTAGCAAATGGCGGTCCCTCCAGAAAAACAAACGGCGGTGCCTCTTGATGCATCTCCATACTTTTCTCGAAGATGTCGTGTTCCCGCCAGAACTCAAGGACCTGTCTCTCCTTCTCAGCAAATGTGAATTGTGGTGATACCTCTTTAAACATGTGAAGATTACCTCATGAGTTTAAAAAACAAAACGCCCCACCGAATACGCTGTTTCAGTGATGGACGTCTTTAAATTACTACTTATCTGATTGCGATTAGCCCACCACAACACGACGAATAGCAATAATAATCTGTATGGCGCGATCGGACTCTCGGAAAACGGCAGTGGAACGCACACATTCTTCAGATCGCAATGTCGGTGTAGTCAGCGAAAGATAATACATCTTATATCCCTAAGTAGAAACTGGGTCAGTTTTGTATATTTGTATATCTTAATTTTACTACACTTAATCGTGTGATGTCAAATATATTTATTGTCTGAACCAGGATTGTCAGGATAAGACGTTACACAACCGAAATATTTCTTAATATTTTACTTGACACTTCCTCAAATTTTGTGTATTATTATATGAAATTTCCAAACGTGATTCGTCAGTGACCTAAAAAAGAGGGGCAAATTGCTTGTAAACCCAGACAGTGACTTGATTTACAGCGTGTTCATTTAAAAAATCGTGTTTGGTTCAATGTTCATGCGGGTTCAGAGGCAATTTTTTAGAATTTTGCGTTTCGAAAAAGTTGAAAATTCGTCGCGTTTGGTTTTGGCAATTTTAGCCCTTACTGTGACTGGGTTTGCAGGGGGTGCTGTTCGGAAAGACCTTCCCGTTTGAAGGGAATTGAAACTGGTCCATAAATTCTATAACTAAAGGTCTATCGTAAGTTCGGAAAGACCTTCCCGTTTGAAGGGAATTGAAACATTCCTTTGATTGACAAGACCCGTCTTCACAACACGTGTTCGGAAAGACCTTCCCGTTTGAAGGGAATTGAAACTTCAACAGTCTTGACAGGGCTTTCTTCCGCTTGTACCGTTTGGAAAGACCTTCCCGTTTGAAGGGAATTGAAACTTTTTAAACGTTGAACCTGCTCGGATTACAGGTCTATAGCGTTCGGAAAGCCCTTCCCGTTTGAAGGGAATTGAAACTCAAATGCGATAGTAATCTCGTCGTGATCTGTGAGATCAGTTCGGAAAGCCCTTCCCGTTTGAAGGGAATTGCAACAAACGCACCTTGCCAGTTTCTACAACGTTGCGCCCTGTGTTCAGAAAGCCCTTCCCGTTTGAAGGGAATTGAAACAATAAAACGGGTGGAAGAATGGAAGGTTAGAAGCGTGGAAGTGGAAGGTTTAGAAAGACCTTCAAGTAAAACCTAATCAGATACCCTCAATGCACCAAAAACTAAAATCCGCGAAATCAGTTAAATCCGCGAAAATCCGCGATTCAGACAAAAAAAGAAACCTGTCCCTCCTATAAATCCTGGTTCAGAAGTTCTCTTATCCTGTCTTTCCTGCTAATCCTGGTTCAGACAACCTCTTATCCTGTCTTTCCTGAAAATCCTGTTTCAGACGTCCTCTTATCCTGTCTTTCCTGTCTTTCCTGATAATCCTGGTTCAGAAAGACCTTCCCGTTTGAAGGGAATTGAAACAGTAAAACGGGTGGAAGAATGGAAGGTTAGAAGCGTGGAAGAGGAAGGCTTGGAAAGACCTTCAAGTAAAACCTAATCAGATACCCTCAATGCACCAAAAACAAAAATCCGCGAAATCAGAGAAATCCGCGAAAATCCGCGATTCAGACAAAAAAGAAACCTGAAAATCCTGCTAATCCTGGTTCAGACGTCCTCTTATCCTGTCTTTCCTGGTTCGGAAAGCCCTTCCCGTTTGAAGGGAATTGAAACAATAAAACGGGTGGAAGAATGGAAGGTTAGAAGCGTGGAAGTGGAAGGTTTAGAAAGACCTTCAAGTAAAACCTAATCAGATACCCCCAATGCACCAAAAACAAATATCCGCGAAATCAGTGAAATCCGCGAAAATCCGCGATTCTGACAAAAAAAGAAACCTGTCCCTCCTATAAATCCTGTTTCAGACGTCCTCTTATCCTGTCTTTCCTGTCTTTCCTGTCTTTCCTGCTAATCCTGGTTCAGAATCTTCCTTCCATCCTTCCATCCTTCCATCCTTCCATCCTTCCATCCTTCCATCCTTCCATCCTTCCATCCTTCCATCCTTCCATCCCCTCTTTCTTATCCTGTCCCTCCTGCTAATCCTGGTTCAGACAAAAGAAATTCAAACCAACATAGAGCAAATAGTAATACTAACGTCAGTGAGAATTACGCACAATAACGCGACACCTAAATAACTATGATTAAACTCACTATATTATTAAGTTGAAATGATGTATAATATAAATAGGATAAAACACACAAGGTCATCTTTATGGGTATCCCGCTTACATTTATGATCAATTATAGAAACAATTATATAAGGAAACAGGAAGGAAATCGTTATGCAAGACAAAATTGCTGAAACAATCAAACAAGTGCAGAAGAACTGCGGAGAAGCTTTAGTTTTAATGTCTGCAATTCATGCACATCAAGTACCATTGGCAGGTGTTTCCAATGAAGTAGAAACCTATCCTGAACAATCGACTGGATTTTTTATTGAACCGGATAAAATAGTTACCACGATCAGTTCTATTGCAGGTGCAGCCTTAGTAGTAGCAATAAACGCAGAACTTCTTCGGACAACTGAAGTAAAGGAAAAAATAGAATCTATTGATGAACAAGACAAGTATCAGCTACCCGAAGAACTTACCTATCCTATTATGGGGGTTGCTGCATTTGATGCAAAAAATAACATTGTAATTCTAAAAACTACGGAGACTGGAACACCATTAAAACTTGGAAATTGTGATGACCTTAAGTTGGGAGATACAGTCTTCACTCTGGGATTTGGGGAAGATATAGAAAACAAATGTAAAACTGGAACAATTCAGTGCAGGTACAATAAAGACAGATGGTTTCAGATTCAGACAGATTACACACCAGGAGATGGCGGTGCACCCGTCCTTAATAGCAATAACGAAGTAGTCGGTTTAATGACATACGGGACCGCTTCTCATCTTGAGGAGAGCCATTCAACTATCGCAACTTTTATTCCCTCAAATATACTTAAGGAATTAACCAAGAATATGGATGATTTGATTGACCTGGAACGGTGGCAGAAGTTTGCACGAATACGCGCTCATGTCTTAGAAATTAAAGGAGATAATAATGCTGATAGCGTGAATATGTTTGGGGCAATTGAGAATTACAATGCTGCATTGAAACTCAATCCTGACTTAGTTGAAATCTATAACAAGCGAGGAACCATAAAAGCTCACTGTAGCGACTGTGAATCAGCAAAAAGAGACTTTGATAAAATGATTAAGATTAACCCGCATAATCTATATTCATATAACAATCGAGCATCATGCAAATTCTTGCTTGAGGACTATGAAGGGGCATTTGAAGACTTGGAAAAAGCACTTGAACTAAACCCTAAGTATATAGGTGGCTATGTCAATAGAGGTAGTTTAAAAATGCAATTAACCGAATTCAAAATTTCTGAAGGTGAATTTGAGGAGGCGCAACGATACTGTAATGAGGCAAAAGAAGATTATACGAAAGCTCTTACATTAATGGGTAAAAATCCAGATCAACGGAAACTGTTGAACGAAAAAATGCAACACCTGCAGGATCTAAACTCCGAAATCAACCGTAGAGAGAGTCAATCTTCATTCATCGTTGAACTTTAGAGGATGTTAACATTGACATAGCGGCGTTCAAAAGCGACTGACTAATTCCACACTCCAGTAACGCGGCTCGTTAACATAACCTGTGAGATTATTGAAATCTATTCCACCCGTTGGAGATATGTCGTTGAGGATGTTTCTACCAATCAAGGCAATCTCTATATCGGAGCTTGGAAATTGGCAGGCAAGTCTAACACCACCTTCAAGAAGCGAATCATCACTGTATTCCACTGAGTCATATAGAAAAAAGTGCACGCTGCTACGGTATGTCCAATCAGTTGCAGCTATGATACGATACCCACCCGGTAAGGTATACATGTATCGCAACATAATGTCCGCTATCCACTCTGGTGCTTGGGGCAAACTATTACCATCAATGAAGAAAGTGTTGTTCTCCAAAGAATCAACTGGATCCAAAACTTTACACGGTGCACCGCAACCCGCTACCACCAACGCCGGATCGTCAATGCTTGTGTGGTTAAAACTCATTCCGCCTGAGACTTCAAGCGATTGAATCGGCAAGAATATTAGCTCTACTTCAACACCTTGTCCGTTTGTGCTATCTGCATTCAATAGTCTATTGACATTTGATTCACCACCCACAGCGGAAAGCTGCTGGTCTCGCATCATATAGTTGAATACTCCCAAGTTAAGGTGTAAACGTTGATTCAAAAGCCGCAACTTGGTACCACCTTCAACAGATAAGATCGTCTCCGTATCGGCAAATGTTACTTCGTCATCAAACAGTAGTCGTCCTTGAACACTGGGGGATCGAAATCCGCGTGCTGCACGCAAATAGGTTTGAACGTTAGGGGCCACTTGATAACGTATACTCAGATCACCACTCCAGACAGTATCCATCGGATTCTGATGAATTGGATCAAGTGCTTTAGCATCCGTTTCTTCCGGTACGACTTCCCGCCATGCTGTATATTCTTTTTCATCATCAGACAATCGCACACCGATACCCAATTCCAGATCATCAATCACTTTGTATGTGGCAGATGCGAATGCTGCCATCACTGTAGCAGTTTGTTCTTGATACACTGTTCTATCCAGAGCACCACCAGCGGGTGTAAGGTAGTTGAAATCCTCCATCTTAACGAACTCATGGAAATAGTATAAACCAAACAGATAAGAAAGGGACTTGTCATCCGGACTCATCAGGCGGATTTCTTGCGTAAACTGATTCAATAGAGGTATACCTGAAGCAGTTTCTGAGGGGAATGGGATCAAACCTGGACCCATTGAATCAAGAAACGCAGCACCGAATCCACCATCAATGTCACCGCGGGAATACTTGGTGAGTCTTTCAAATCCAGTCAGTGAAATCAATTGAAAGTTCCCGATATCGTAACTCACTTCAGCAGCTAAACCACCAGCAGTAAGCGTCTGTTCATTCTGTCCATCGTGTGCAATGCTATCACGGCTAAAGTCTTCTACCAGACCCCCTTCATCCGGTTCCAAGATATTGGCACGAAATAGGCGCGCTGTACCATTAAGATCGCGTCCATGTAACTTTAACCACGCCACCAACTCAGGGAACGGTGTCCATAAAAATTGTATGCGTCCAGCCAAATCAAGATGTCCGCCAAGCGCAATACTCTCCTCCCCGAATTCATTATCAACCCAATCATCACGCCATTGAGTCTGCAACGAAAATCGTGTAGACAGAATAGAGGGGACTATTGGTACCGATACTGCACCTTCAAAATTAGAGGAATTGAACCGTCCATAAGCTAATCGTGTGTAACCTTCAAAAGTTTGCGTCGGACGTGCCGATTCAAACTTAACAGCACCAGCGGGTGTATTGCGTCCGAATAGTGTGCCTTGGGGGCCGCGTAGCACCTCAATCCGATCTAAATCAAAAACAGGATATCCTTTTAACAACGCATTTTCAAGCACAACCCCATCATATAAGACTGATACCGGTTGAGATGCATTGAGATCAAAGTCAGTATTTCCCAATCCACGAATATAGAAGCGCGGATAGATCCGTCCAAACGATGATTCCATCTGTAAACTCGGTGTGCGATTAGACAGAAAACGCACATCTAACCCTGAAGATCGTATTGTATTAAATTTATCCCCACGGATAGTTGACACTGAAAGCGGCACCTCAAAAGACAATTGCTCACGTTTTCTGGCAGTGACTACTACCTCTTCCAGTTTATATACTTCTTCAACCTCCTCCTCCGCATCGACACGGACTATCGTAGGTATGGATATTGTTATAATGAATACTGCTGCTATGATCTGTTTGCTAAAGTTCATATATTTACCTTTCTATTTTTCAGTGTTCCTCCACTAAATGCGTATGTGGGATATTCCAAGTCAATCTCTGATTGTAGGTTACGATGTATAACAAAAATGCTCCACATTAACGCCTATTGCTTCGTAATTGTGTTGGCTTGTCATTCATCCTGAGTATTAGTGATTTGGGCCCGTAGTCGTTCTACTTCAGCTTCTAACGTTCGTCTCCGTTCTACTTCCTCTTCTGCTTTCATCTCTGCTGCTTCTCTTAGAGTCTGTTCTTGTCTCAATAACAGTTTTTCCTCCATAGATGTCAATATTGGAGTTCCATCAGGTAGATACGGTCGTAATAATCTAACATGTGAATCAGATTGTGCTTCCCAACGAAACATCAGATTTAAGGAATTGCTAAACAACCCTCCTTTTGAATCAGCTCCTATTTCACTGATATTCCCCGATGGATTTCGCTCCCAACCTCGAAACTCCGCCGGTTTATCCATTTCCGGTTGATGAATAAAGTACTCTTGAACACCCATATCCTGCAAATACACTTTGATTTTTACATTTCTGTCCTGATATAGTGTTGAATCTGATAGAAATTCAAACACTGTTACAGGTGCGGTCCCTTCCGACCATGTGTAAAAACTACGACGTTGGGGATGTTTATCTACTCCAAATACAACATAGACATCAGGAGCTACGAATTTTGTTATATCTCCCTCCTGATAGTAAATAAAATTGTCTATACCGATATGAATTTGATCATTTATTGCAAAATAACCCGATAGTTGGTCGAACAATGTTGTAATCTGTACGCCATGAAATCCAGTAGCAGCCATAGGTTCATCGTCCTCAAACGGATAGCCTTCAATGTAAACGGTCGGTTTTCCGATGGCTTTTGGAAAAACAGGCATATACTTTTTCTGTTTGAAACAAAAGTCGTATAAGGTATCCATAATTATCTCCGATGTGTATTTAATGAGTGCATTTATCCCATCTATTTTGGTTTTGAAATCAGTGAGTCTCTTGAATTTTACACCATTAAGATTATAGCAAAGTATACATGCATTTACAAGAATAATAGGATAAGGGCAGGGTTATTTAGTTTTATGAACTAACGATTTTTTCTTTTACTAACAGTTTACATTGTCGGTTAGGTAGAATAGCGAAGTCCAAATGTATCAACTCAACGATTGAGGGTATGTGAAACGCTCTTCAGTCCCGCCAAATCATGCAGAATACCACACGCGTATTCTGCCAAGCGCATTTGGCGTTGATTTGGTAGGGACGCTATGTTTATAGTTTACGTTTTTTGATTGTATCTTCAGTCCCGTAGGGACGCTATGTTTATAGAAAAACGTGTACCCCCACCCCTCTTCAGTCCCGTAGGGACGCTATGTTTATAGAAAAACGTGTACCCCCCTCCCCTCTTCAGTCCCGTAGGGACACTATGTTTATAGTTTACGTTTTTGGATTGTATCTTCAGTCCCGTAGGGACGAAATGTTTATAGAACAACGTGTACCCCCTCCCCTCTTCAGTCCCGTAGGGACGCTATGTTTATAGTTTGCGTTTTTTGATGGTCTCTTCAGTCCCGTATGAAGTTAAAAAAATAAATCAGGTATTTCTAAAAATGTGCTATAATGTTCATCAAGGAGGAACACTATTATGGCAAAACGACACGTTCTTGACCTCACTGATGAACAACAAGACGCCCTTCACAAACTTCGCGATAATGGGAAACAATCTTATATACGCGAGCGTGCCGCTGCAATCTTGAAGATCGGCTCAGGTATGTCCCCGCATAATGTAGCACTAAATGGTCTGTTGAAAAAACGAAAACCCGATACTGTCTATGACTGGTTGCGCCGTTTTCGCGAGCAAGGTATCCAAGGCCTCTATCAGAAACCGGGCAGAGGCAGAAAACCTTCGTATGCGCCGATGTCTGAAGAAGACGCTGAAAATGAGCTGCGAACCCTTGTGGGCAGACCACCAGCCCCCACCTCGGGACATCAGACGCGCTGGACGCTAAAAGAGATCAGAGTATCAATATCCTGGCTTAATGACCTGACTTTGCAGGGTGTGCGTCAGATTCTCTCACGATACGGTCTTAGCTACAAGCGTGGTAGAGCTTATATCCATAGTCCTGATGCTGCCTATGAGCAAAAAATGCAATATGTCAAACAGTCATTAGAAATAGTGGAGCAAAACCGTGATACCCATGTTGCGCTCTACCAAGACGAGTTTTCTTTTCACCGACGCCCCACCATAGCCAAGGATTGGACGCAGCGTGGTACGAAAAAACCTTTGGCACATCAGGGTTTGGGTTCGGATCAGGTCTGCGTCGGGATCGGCGCCCTGAACCCACACACTGGCGATGTCGTTTACCAGCAAGTAGAGAAGGCCACCGTGTTAGCAACTCATGCGTTTTACACAGAAGTTTGTGAGCGATACCCTCATGCTAAACACATTTATATGATCCAAGATAATCGCCCTATTCACCTCCATGTGCGTCTCTTGGAAGCACTTTTGCCACAAAACTCGGCGTTTGATAAACCCCTCCCACCGAGTTGGGAGAAAGGTAATTCAAAAATAGAAAAACTGCCTAAGCTACCAATAGAGATAGTACAACTACCGACCTATGCGCCTTGGACAAACCCGATTGAAAAACTATGGAGACAAGCGCGACAAGCTATTTTACATTTACACCGTCTCACTGATGAATGGGAGAACCTTCAACAACGGGTCATGGCATTTATGGAACAGTTCATAGGTGGTTCAGAAAGCCTCTTGCGGTATGTTGGGTTATCACCCGTTTAATTATTTTAACTTCATTAGGGACGATATGTTTATAGAACTATGTATTGGGCAGGCGCGGAAACACAGAAAAATCGTAGCAAATATCAATAGTCGGAACAAGACAGAAAATGACATGTAAAAAAGTCAGAAAAATATTGTTGCGAATATTTGTGATATTTGCTACAATGTTCTTTGACGTTAGAAATTCACGAGGCGCGTGGATTACGTCAGGGCTTGCTTCCTAATTTTTTTAGGTGCGCCGCATGGTGAAGCAACACCAGCGACGCTTAGCACTGCCATAACTCCGATATGACAGCGCTGGTTTCTATTATACCAGAAAGTATCACTTTCTGTCAGGTGAAATGGGAACCAGCATCCCTATAGGGCGAGTTGCCTAATCACTTCTCTTTTGGTTGACACACCCGTCAATCATCCCTGTAGACTGTCAATTTTTGCATACACAAAAATATGTTATTTTGGTGCAGTCTAAAGGGAACACCCTTGATAATTTTATTATAATCAAAACGAAAAGCATCCTTGTGAGTTTACATCAGACAATAGGATTCTGTTGCTGATGCAGACCTCAAACTGTTTAGTGCTGCGGAATTTGTAGTTCACGTTATAGGTCAAACCATAATGAAGAGTTTTGATCTCTTTCTTGGAATACTAATTATTTCAGTATCTATGTAGATTTTATGCGAAAGAAAACTCTATTTTATATCCTACTCTTTTGTCTCTTGCCAACCGTCGTTGTAGCAGAAGGGATCGTGAAAGTAATCTACTTCGTACCACGCGATCGGACATTTCAATGGACAATACCACAAACACTTGATACGCAGATCAAAAAGGTTCAGACCTTATATGCTGACCAGATGGAAGCACACGGCTTTGGCAGAAAGACTTTTGGCATTGAAACAGATGCCAATGACACATTAATTGTGCATCCCGTTTTCGGTCGGCATGACGATACACACTATCATAAAGATTCACTCAACAAAACTATTGACGAAATATCAGATCGTTTCAATATAGAAACCGATGTCTATCTCATTGTCTTAGATGTTAGCACAGAACTTGTTGATGGGAATTGCGGGATAGGAAGGTATGATGGGGGTCCCGCGATAGTGCCCGCATCTGGCGATTGTGTGAAAGATGACTACGGTGTTGTGTTGATAGCACATGAGCTTGGACACACTTTCAACCTTGTTCATGATTTTCGTAATGATTCACATATCATGTCCTACGGTCATAATCGGACTGAGTTCTCGGAATGTGCAGCCGCACTTTTGAATGTTAATCCATTTTTCAATAATACAACGAGCACCGTAAACACTGCCGCATCAATTGAGATGTTGACACCGTGGACATATCCTGCTAATGCAGAAACTGTGACGCTTCAATTTGAGGTAAGTGACTCCGATGGTATCTATCAAGTCCAATTTGAGCATGCACCTGCAGAAGATATAGCCAGTTTGTCCGATTGTAAAAGGTTTGAAAATACGGAAACCGAGACGGTAGAATTCACACTCCCATCTGATGCAAGTTCAGTCAAAACAAATCGGGTCTGGATACGTGTTGTTGACCAAAACGGATATATCACCACAAAGGAATGGACACTTGAGGTAACAGCAGAGACAACAACGACTGAAACAACTGAAGCGATTACATACCTGACGCTCTCACACAACAGTCCTGACTCACTTATACCAACAAATACCCGCGCACAGTGGGCTGGATGGCTTGGGTTGACATGGGAAAAAACTCCAGATGGACAGATTGCCCAAAAACCCATTTATTATCTTAACCATCCTTACGTTAACACTTGGGATCATTGGTTTTACGCACATGCCGAGAGCCGTTTCGTCTACGATATAAGCGATAAGGATTATACCAGATTTGAGTGTCTCTTTTATATTGCTAATCCCTGTGCCACTGAAAAACAAACCGCATCAATGGAAGTGATAGGTGTAGCTGATGGGACAGAGATTTACAATTCTGGTGTGTTGAGTGGTGTAGCAGAAAAACAGCAAAATAGACATCAGATCTCTTTTGATCTTCCTGCGGGAACACAAATACTAACGCTCAAAATAACGGACGGTCCTAACGATGGATTCTGCGACCATTATGTTATTGGAAATCCAAGACTGTTTTATATTGAAACAGAAACCATAACAGAAACCATAACAGAAACGATTGATACTGATAGAACCGAGACATATCTAACGATTGCGTATAATAGCACAGATGCACTTGTACCGACAAATCCATCGTCAGAATGGTCAGATTGGGCATCAGGCATCTGGGAAAAAACACCTGATGGAGTGCTCCCAAACCGGCCCCACCAAGGCTTTATAAACTCAAACACTTCACAACAATTTTATGATGAATGGGATCATTTCTTCTATTCACACGCGGACAGTAAACTTGTCTACGATCTAAGCGGTGGTAACTATGCAAGATTTGAAGCTCAATTTGATATGCCAAATTCTTGTGGGAACATTGCATCTGTAGAATTTATTTGCCTCGCCGACGGTAGACAGATATACAACTCTGGAATACTAAGGGATACGAGAAACGTTGCGATAGCATTTGATATACCTAAACACACAAAAACATTTACGATCACCGTCATAGATGCTTGGGATGGAAATGGATGCGATCATTTTGTGATAGCGAATGCTCGCATTATACACCGTGATCCTCAAACGATCGACAATTCTACCGATGTCAACGATGATGGTGTTGTAAATATCATTGATCTCGTGCTTGTTGCTGCGCGTTATGGCGAAACGATTGAAGGTGATACTCTTCCTAATCCTGATGTTAACCGCGATGGGATTGTTGATTTAAATGATATTGTCCTTGTAACCGAGGACATGACACCAGTTGTGAGTGCACCATCGCTTTTGACAAACATGGATTGGCAACAAGTTTATACACATTTACCTGATGCGGTTGTGGACAAAGGAATTGCGGTGCTTGCGCAGCTATTTAACGTTGTTCCTGCCAAAACAGCACTCCTTGCCAACTATCCGAATCCTTTCAACCCTGAGACGTGGATACCTTATCAACTCGCAACAGCAGCGGATGTATCTATATCAATCTATTCAGCAGACGGAAAGTTGATCCGTACCCTTGACATAGGACATCAAGAAGTCGGTATCTACAAAACCCGTTCCCACGCTGCATATTGGGATGGTAAAAACACACTTGGCGAAAATGTGTCAAGCGGTCTGTATTTCTATACACTTACAGCAGGTGAGTCTTCTTTTACGCGTAAAATGTTGGTACTGAAATAAAGTCTAATGTTCTGTCAATACTCAATGATGGTTAGAACCGTTCGTAGGGACAGGGTTTCCCTGTCCGATAACAAATCATTTATGACTTGACAAAGCACTAAGGAAGTTCATAAGGGAGATATTTTGATGGAATCAAGTCGTGAGGTTATTCGTACACGCCACCAAATGAAAGTACCAGGATTAGGTGTTCTTATTGCACCTGATGCTATCGGTAGATTGTTCACATTACATGAGTACACACGGTGTCCAAGATTGGATAAAAACGATATGCCACAGGTGCTATATCCTATTCTTAGACCCAATGTCTATAACTCTCCAAGAATGTATCGTATAAGAACAGTTGGCAGGCGTAAAAGAAGTCTCTATTACAATTCAAAAATGAAAATATCAGTTGACGAATTAATCGCAAAAATTAATGACGCTCTTGTAGAAAATGGTGAGGCGCCATTAGCCATTGAATCGGATACACTAAAAGCGATTCCCGCTAATCAACTTCCACCTTATGTTGCCGAGATTGAAGAAAAACTCTTTTCTGATATGCTCACAGAGTATGAGAAGCGTCAAGGAAAAGCAGAACCAAGCATCGTAGAGTGTATTCGGTTTATTGCCAAAGCTGAATCGGTTCGGATACACACTTATCGTAAACTGGCGTTCGCAAAGTTAGATGAATACTTGGAGAATTCTGGACTTAATTTAAAGTGAAACCTACTTGAAATATTGTAAGGGGCAATATGAACAAAAACCTACTATCTCACGAGCAAGTGCGTGAAGCCGTTGTAACATTTTTCACACAAAATAGATTCACTAATTTTAATGTAACCCATGAACGTGGTATTCAGTTCGGCGCGGGGAACGGTAGAAACTTTGGCATAGCTGATGTTGTAATAACTGATGACAAAGGACACTGGATAACAATTGTTGAGTGTAAAAGTCAGAAACAAGGAGATAAAGAACGATATCGACAGCAACTTAAAAGTTACCTCAGTGGCACAGATACACGTTTCGGCATTCTTGCATTCAGTGGTAATCCGGACGAATGGATATATTGTGAAAATAAACGCGCTAATAAATTTATAGAACTGAAGAAAACTGATTTTGAAGAACTCATATTTGCCCTTCCAACAGCAGTCAGTACAGTTCAAGATGCCATCATCCAATTGAAAATTGAAAACAAACAACTGGTAACTGATAACAAAAGATTGTGGAATTATAAAAACCGGCCAGAAACTCATAACAAACAATTGGAAACTCATAACAAAAAACTGGAAACTGATAAAAAACAACTGGATACTCATAACAGAAAACTGGATACTCATAACAAACAATTGGAACGAAACCTTAAACTTAGAACAATTGTCTTATCAATAGCAGCTGTGTTAATACTTACTGCCTGCCTATTAAGTTATTTTCTAATCATACTACCGATGCATACTAATCCCCAGTATCAAGTGGTAAGAATTATTGACGGTGACACATTTGAAATACAATATAAAGGCAAACCCACAAGTGTCCAATTAATTGGTGTCAACGCACCAGAACCGACGGAATTATACAGTGAAGAAGCAACGATGTATCTGCAGGAGTTTCTGTTAGATGATTTAATACATCTTCGTTTTGATGAAAACAAGTTTGATAAACATGGTCGCATACTTGGATACGTTTATCGCGCTTCTGACGGTATTTTTGTAAATCTTGAGGTCATCCGTGAAGGATATGCAGAGGTTGATTTACGTTATCCATTCAAGTATAAAGATCTGTTTATGGATTATGAGTCACGCGCGAAAAAGGATCGTAAAGGTCTGTGGGGGATAATTATTGAAAAATGAAAATATCAGTTGATGAATTAATCGCAAAAATTAATGACACTCTTATAGAAAAACGTTTTGTTATTATTTTTATGAGTTGATACATTCTTTAGTCCCGTATGAAGATCAAGTAATAAATTGGGTAATTTGGGCCCCAACACGGTAGGTGCGGTTTCCTAACCGCACCGGATTCTACAAGAAACTGAAAATACCCGATTAACTTTTTTAACTTCATTAGGGACGATATGTTTATAGAAGAATGTGTACCCCACCCCTCTTCAGTCCCGACAAATGCCACACGCGCATTTGGCGTTGATTTGGTAGGGACGATATGTTTATAACATGGTGTGCTTTTACACATATCGTCCCTACGGGACTAAAAAAGGGGTTGTATAACTTTTAACTATAAACATAGCGTCCCTACGGGACTGAAGAGGGTTTCTGACATAGAAAATTCCTTAAGTTTACACTTGTAGGTAGAGCGAAGCGAAACCCGACATGGAAACCCTGTCTAACTCTACGTGTCGGTTTTCGCTTCGCTCTACCCGACCTACGAAATAATGTTACATAATCATTTAGAAATGGTATTAGATGAATATTGGGAGAAATCTGAGATTGATTGATGTGATATTGAACATAATTGTAGATTGGAAGATTTAATATGCTACACGAAGACGTTATATCCAGCAAACTTGTCGACGAACTTGAAAAACTCCGATATAGTTGGAAGATTGAACCGCAAAACACTCAAACGTTCATTGATAGTTCAGAACGACCAGATTTTATTGTAAAAGAAAAACATAGACAGACAGTGGTAGCTGAGGTAAAAATTGACAGAAGATATGCCCCTGACTTCAGTGTAGAAGACCAAACACGAAAACACATCGGCAAACGCCTCGTCTCACATGAAGACGTAACTACTGCAATTGCAATACGATTACCGTTCCGGTTCCGAGTGCTTTCAAACAGAAAAATGGCGGGTGAACTACAACAAGCGAATGACTTACACCACGTGTTATTCACAAAAAACACAGGGGATAGAGTTCAGCGATTCCCCAATGAGGGATGGATTACTGGACGCCTAATAGATATAGGAACAAGTTTGCGAATCGGTGGTATACCAACATCTAAAGTTGAAGGAGCAGCGTCTGATTTACAGCGGGGTATTGACGAAGCTGCACAACGACTTGAAAGTTCAATTGAAGATCATCCAGAAATGGCATGGCAGATTGAAAGTATACTCTATCAAGAAAGTTGCGTACAAACGTCACGTATGGCAATGCTAATTATCACAAACGCTTTTGTATTTCAGAGCAGACTCGCCCGAACTACTGGTTTGCAAGATGTTCCTGCACTTAACCAACTTGTGGCAAACCAACGAAGACTTAATATACCAGAAATTTTAGAGGCGTGGCACAGAATAAGGGATGTTAACTATATACCTATTTTTTCTGTCGCAACTAATCTTGTTGAAGCAATCGCATCTGATGATGAAGTCGCAGGCAGACTTTTATGGATTTTACGTAACACTGCACAAAAGATCATTGAGAGTGGATTATCTGTTGTGCATGAGTTAGCAGGAATTGTTTTTCAGCGATTGATCATTGATCGTGATTTTATCAAAACATTCTACACCCGACCAGAGTCTGTAGCACTCTTATCCGCATTAGTCTTACCACAAAAGGACACGATAGATGCAGCTGAAAAGGAAGCGTTAGCGAATTTAAAGATAGCTGACTACGCATGTGGAACTGGAGCATTACTCAATGGTGTTTACCAAAGGGTATTAGCACAATACGAAGAAGCAGGTGGAAATGCTAAAGAAATACACAAGAATATGGTTGAAAAAAATCTTATAGGATATGACATTATGCCAAACGCAAGCCATCTCACTGCTGCTCTCATCACCAGTAATTTTCCCGATATACGTATTGGACATACATGTATTCATGTGCTTGAGTATGCCAAACGTCTTCCAACAGGACAACGCGCATTAGGTTCATTAGATCTAATTGAACACCCTGGATATCTCCCATTAGATGATATTATCAATCCGACACAAGTTCAAGGGGGAGCAGACACACAAGAAAATAATACGCAACAGAACGAAATTAAGCACGGAGAAATGGACATTGTTATACAGAATCCGCCTTTTACACGGGTAGGTGCTGAAAATAGTGCTTCTAATCCAGAAGTACCAACCACCATATTTGGTGAACAAGACCCTGAGATTGCACATGAAATGAAACAAGCATTAGCGAGTATAGAGAATACACCAGGCAATAGCAATGCTGGACTCAGTTCTTACTTCGTTGATCTTGCAAATAGAATGCTAAAAGAGAATGGAGTTATGGGAGTTGTTCTACCTATCATTGCACTAACATCACCAAGTTGGGAAAAAGTGAGGGCAATTTGGACTCGAAACTATCACAATGTTGTCATTGTTACGATTGCAGCAGAGAAAATTAAAGATTGCGCTTTTTCTGCCGATACTAATATGGCGGAATGTCTCGTGGTTGCAACAAAAGGCATATCTGATAATACCGGACGCGGTACGTTCATCTGCCTAAGCCGTAGACCAAAGAGCCAATTAGAATCTCTTGAGATTGCAAAAAGCATTGGAAACCTAAAGAATATTAAGCGTTTGGAAGATCCACTCATTGGGGGAAATTATATCAAAGTTGGTGATAAACAAATGGGAACAGCTCTCAACTGTCCCTTACAGATAGAATGGGGAGTGTCGCGAGTGAAGTCACAATTTCTTGTTCAGTGTGCATACCATCTTGCAAACGGGTATATCTGGCTACCCCAACAAGACGAGAGATTTCAAATACCTATGTCTACCGTAGGATCAATGGCGACAATTCTTTCTTATGATCAACGGAGGGATTCAAAAGGACCATTTGATATAGAAGAAGGTGCATCCGAAGATAATTTATATCCCGGTTTGTGGCATGTAAAATCTGAAGAACAACGAACATTACTTGTGAAACCTGACTGCCATGGTACCATCAAAAGAGATCGATGGGATGATGCACAACGCGTACTGAAAAAAATAAGCCGTATCCATCACAATGTAGCCCTACACTTCAATGTAAATTCTTTCGCTGTGTTCTTTACGGAGAAAAAGACAATTGGTGTAAATTTACTCCCTAATGTCACATTTGAAAACGAATTGTATGATTATGCTTGGACACTATGGGGGAACTCCACGCTAGGTATTTTATGTTATTGGATGCATGGATCAAAGCGACAAGAAGGCAGAGGCTGGATCCGACTAAAAGCATTACGTACATTACCTACTCTTGATTTAACACAACTGGATCAATCAATTTTAGAAAATACAAAAAATATATTTGAAGAATTGAAACTTCAAAGAATGCAGCCAATCTATCAGATGTTTGAAGACCCTATCAGAGAAGAACTTGACAGACGGCTACTTTCTGAAGTACTCGGTTTGACAGAAGATACACACCCACAAATACACCAAGGTATTGATATACTTAGAAAACAGTTATCTAAAGAACCGAGTATACACGGTGGAAAGCAATCTCGTGTTGAATTATAAGACAAATCCTAAAAATCCCTGCTCATCCTTCCCTTCTTATCCTGTCTTTCCTGTCTTTCCTGATAATCCTGGTTCAGACAATCATCCTTCCACCCTTCCACCCTTCCCTCCTTCCCTTCTTATCCTGTCTTTCCTGTCCATCCTGATAATCCTGGTTCAGACAATCCCCCTTCCATCCTTCCATTCTTCCACCCTTCCACCCTTCCACCCTTCCATTCTTCCACCCTTCCATTCTTATCCTGTCTTTCCTGTCTTTCCTGATAATCCTGGTTCAGACATCTGGTATTTTAAAGTTTCTCTCAAAAAAACTTTAAAATTAACTTGACAAACATATATCTATATGTTACAATGTGATATATTGATATGATAATTTAAACAATAGAATAAAACAAATGAGAGACAAATGCAGTATAATTCAAAAGCAAGAAATCCAGCTAATTTCACTATCAAGAGAGTTAATAGTTTACGATTCAGACAGAAGGTTAACCACAGCCGAACTTACATAAGAGACTTGCAGTATGAATTGGAAAAACGACTGCAATTCCTAATAAAATCACAAATATGCAAACCGTACAAAAACAAGCAAAAAAAAAAATTCACATTTTTCAAAAAACACTTTACCAACACAGACAGGGACAAGCCTAACAAGAGATTTACAAACCGTACTGCTCACCGAAATATTGTACGGTTCAGGACTTACGCATTCCCCTCGCTTGCGGGGGGATAAAGGGGGGTAAATCCCTAAACAGGATTTACGCATTTCCCTCGCTTGCGGGGGGATAAAGGGGGGTAAATCCCTAAACAGGACTTACGTATTCCCCTCGCTTGCGGGGGGATAAAGGGGGGTAATTCCCTAAAAATGCCAAACGCGCATTTGGCATTTGGCGGGACTGAAGAGGGGGTTCACTAAAATCAAGACAACTTGTGGAAAACACCTTGAAATGCACGAGAACCCCCTTCCGCGTCTTCCGTGTTCTCCGTGTAATCCGCGATTCAGACAAATAGAGGGACAAAATATTTACACACCCAATTAAATTTCCTACTTGACATACAAAACGTAAACAACTATAATGTGAAAAATATCAAACTAACCCCAAAAAGTCTTGCTGCAAAATTACCGACAATACCTTATACCTGTTTAATTTGTTAGACAGGAGGCAGTTATTTTGACCTCCCATATAGACAAAAATACAGTTCGCAGATGTCAAACAATATTAATATGTCTAATCGTTGCAATAATAGCGTTTCTGAATGCAACTGTGTTAGAAGTAATCGCTGTCACATTAAAGCCTGCTGCATATTGGAATTTTAATGACGGTACTGCTAAGGACAGTTCTAACAGGAGATTACACGGAAGATTAGTCGGAAAACCCTTATCTCAAGAAGGACTCACTGGAAAAGCATTTAAGTTCAATGGCGTAGGACAAGGTATCAAAATACCAGATTCTAATGGAATCAATAAAGGAGGTCCATTCAGAAACCGTACCGTCGCCGCACTCTTTTATTGCGATAAAGTAAACCAAAATCAGAAACAGGTGATTTTTGAAGCTGGTGGAATTACAAAGGGATTAGCACTATATGTATATAAAAGTAGTGTTTATGCTGGTGCCTGGAACATCCCCAATTACAAATGGAATGGGTCATTTCTATCTGCAGATATAAAGTCAAAACAATGGTACTATGTCGCATTAGTCATTCGCAATGCTACGAATAGAGTGCAATCCAACAAGTTTGAGATGTGGTTAGATGGTGAACTTATCGGGAAAGAAAAAGGGGCACAACTCCAAGCACACGGACAAGATATAGGTATCGCACACGTCAGTCAACACACAAAATACCATGATGGTGGCGGCAGAGGTAAAGATGTTGACTGGTTTGAAGGACAGATCGACGAAATCGTTATCTACAATTCAGCTTTAAACACAACAAATCTCTTGAAATTGATGAATCCACTACATGTAGAACCTAAAGATAAAATCACAACCACCTGGGGAAACTTGAAAATACAAAGTCAACAGTAGAGAATTAATAAAGCGATATTATCCTGTTTCTATTCAACAAATGTACTGTCAATACTTAACTCGTAGGTCGGGTAGAGCGAAGCGAAACCCATAGGTGTAAACTTAAGAAAACTTAGAAGCTCTTATGAATCACTCTGAATCCCTATGTTTATTGGGATTGTCTTCTCTTCAGTCCCGTAGGGACGATATGTTTATAGAAAAATGTGTACCCCCACCTCTCTTCAGTCCCGACAAATGCCACACGCGCATTTGGCGTTGATTTGGTAGGGACGATATGTTTATTTTCTATGCCGTTCCTACGGAACTCAAGAAGGGTCGTATAACGTTTAACTATAAACATATCGTCCCTACGGGACTGGAGAGGGTTTCTGGGATCGAATATTCCTTAACTTTACACCCGATGAATGCCATACGCGCGTTCACATCGTTGATTTATGGGTAGAGCGAAGCGAAACCCGACAAATGACAAATGCGCATTTGACGTTGATTTGGACATGATAGACACAACGATTACGTGTCGGGTTTCGTTCCTCTACCCGACCTACAAGTTTAACATGGATTAACCAAAAACACTTTACAATCCGATTCATTTAAGATAGAATTACCGCAAACCCAATTGGAGAGAACTGTTATATGCAGCTATATGAAGCCGTCAGTCCTTTAGATTTCAGATATTATGGCGGCGATGAGACATTTATGAAACGCCTACTACCCTATGTCTCTGAAGCAGGATATGTAACCTGTCAGGCAAAGGTGGAGGCAGCATTAGTGCGAACACTTGCAAAATATGGTGTCTGTTCAGATGCAATTGCAGATGAAGTTGAACAAGCAGTTGAACTTGTCACTGCTGAAGACGTGTATGAAGAACAGAGACGAATTAGACACAACATCCGATCACTCGTGAACGTGATTCGTAGCAAAATCAGTCCGGACGCACAACCCTATGTTCACCTATTCGCAACCTCAGCTGATATCTTGGATACCGCGACAGCAATAAGATTCAAAACGCTTATTGAAGACATTATCGTTCCAGACATGATTGCACTGGAAAAACAACTGATCGCTTTAGCACGAGAGCACGCTGAAACACCACAGATTGGAAGGACACACGGGCAGCATGCAGAACCAACAACTTTCGGATATGCCTTAGCACTCTATGTAAGTAGACTTGGAACACGAATAGAAAAAGTATATGAAGCAGGACAGAACTTACGAGGACAATTTTCTGGCGCAGTCGGAGCATTCAACGGACTTTCGTTGATACATGACAGTCCCGAAAAAATTGAAGAATACTTTCTGTCGCTCCTCGATTTGAAACCGTCAGACACACATACATCAACACAGTGTGTAGAACCAGAGTTTATTTCAGATTTAGCATATCAGATTACGGCAGCATACACAATTCTTGCAAACTTTGCCGATGATATGCGACACCTATATCGCACAGAAATCGCTGAGGTAGGAAGAAAATACAATCCACAACTCGTTGGGTCTTCTACGATGCCGCACAAGGTTAATCCTGAAGCGTATGAGAATATCAAGAGCCTATGGAAGGCTTTTGTTCCACGCATGCAGACCGTATTCTTAGATAGCATCTTAGAACATCAACGCGACCTAACCAATTCTGCATCAAGTCGCTTTCTAACCGAATTGGTGACAGCGTTTGATTATGCTATTTATAGACTCCGCAAGGCATTAGACGAGATGGATGTCAAGTCAGAAAATATGATGCAAAACCTTGAAATGAGCGCAGAGGATACAATCGCAGAACCTATCTATCTATTGATGGCGTATTACGGGTTTCCAGATGCTTATGATCATACACGCAAATTGATCGCACAAGTTCATCAGACAGGTAAAAGTCTGACGACACTACTATGGGAGGATGAGACATTTCGACCGTTCCTTAATAAGTTAACTGAACCGCAACGCGAAGCACTCCGTTCACCAACAAATTATATCGGTGCATCGGTTCAGAGAACACACGCGACCTGTAACGAATGGGAAAAACGGATAGACCACTTGATGACCAGTCTTGACAATTCATAAAATTGCATCATCAAGTGTAGTGTTCTGAGTAGATCCGTTCGTAGGGACTGGTTTTCCCTGTCCGCTATACACATCATTTTTGGTCTGTTCGTAGGGACTGGTTTTCCCTGTCCGCTATACAAATCATTTATGATCTGTTCGTAGGGACTGGTTTTCCCTGTCCGCTATACACATCATTTTTGGTCTGTTCGTAGGGACTGGTTTTCCCTGTCCGCTATACACATCATTTTTGGTCTGTTCGTAGGGACTGGGTTTCCCTGTCCGCTATACACATCATTTTTGGTCTGTTCGTAGGGACTGGGTTTCCCTGTCCGATATGCAAATCATTTATGATCCGTTCGTAGGTACACAGAAATAGTCTCAACAAATAGCAATGTTTGATATTGTTTACTTAGGACGAAGAATCGTTCACTTTATCAGACGCTACCCGCGCACTTGGACTATCATCGGTTTTCTGATAATGTTTGGTATCGGAATCTGGGTCGGACGAGTCGTAAAATTTGAAAAAGTACCAGACTACGTTCAATCTTACACCGATCCTGTGCGTACCGATGAAACAAAACAGGTGTTTCCTGGAGTCGTTCACAGACAAATACTTGAAGACGGTGTAGTGACGAACATCTTGTCTGTATCTCCCGATGCGGTTGAAATACGACCTTATAGTGCAATGAATGCTGCAATCGGAACTGAGAGTTTACCATCAATAGCACGACGTCACAAAGCGCCTATTGCAATAAATGGTGGTTTTTATGAGATGTCAGGCACGTTTCGAGGAGAGTCTGTCGGCGCGCTAAAAATAGATGGTGAATGGATCAGCGAACCCGAACAAGGAAGAGGTGTTATCGCTTTCAAAACCGTCAATGGAAAAATAGAATCTACCATAGATAGAATAGCACTTCAACACGAGATCATGCTGCCCAACGGAAGGTCATTAAAAGTTGATGGTATCAATCGTGATAGACAGAGAAACGAATTGCTTCTGTACCGACCTAACTTTCACTTTGTCACATTGACAATGCCTGATGGTGTTGAGGTTGTCGTAAGAAACAACACTGTTACCGAAATTCATGATGCACAAGGAAGTACTCCCATACCAAAGGACGGCTATATCCTTTCAGCAAATGGATGGAAGCGAGGAGCACTGTTAGCACAAGTCAAAATTGGGGACACACTCAGAATTCAAGAAAAGGTCATTCCCGAAAGAGTTGGGGAAAGTAAGTCATGGGAAGACTTTACGCATATTATAGGTGGCGGTCCTTTATTGCTAAGAAATGGTGTGGTCTCTACAAGAGATGCTTATGAACGCGAAGGATTTGATAGCGCATTTCACAGTTTTTGGCATCCACGAACCGCAGTCGGTAAAAAAGCAGACGGTACACTCTTCTTTGTAACAATTTCTGCCGCTAAACCCGGTGTACGAAGAGGTGTCATGCTACACAAACTCGCAAAACTCTTTGTCGAATGGGGGGCAACAGATGCTGTAAACTTGGACGGTGGGGGCTCTACAATGATGGTCATAAGGAATGAGATCGTGAGTATCAAACTCACAAAACCTGACACGTCTAAAGATGAGGAACAAGCGAAACAAGAATCAAAAGAAAAACCGACTGAGGAGAATAAGAAATCGGGGAAAAAGAAGAAACAACCTGAGAAAAAAACTGAAGCGACAACCCCCGATAAACCAGCTCCCAAGAAAACAACTGAAAAGGATATTAAGACTGATACACCTGACAAAAAGCCTCCAGAAAAGGAAACACCTGAGAAAAAAACTGAAACTGCTACACCTGATAAGAAACCAACTGAAAAGGAAACAGCTGAAAAGAATACAAGAACAGCACGCGGAAATCGGAGAGTAAGACCCATGCCAAGATACCAAGGACGCGCAATCTCTGATGCAATACTGATCTTTCCAAAAAGTTCTACCAAAAAAGGTATTGGAAAGGCAAATAAAACTGATAGTCCTAAAAACTAAAAAAAACTGAAAGGTCAAGGATTTATTGCATCTTCTCAATGAATGTGCTAAAATTGAATCACAAAGGAGTATAAAGTTTAATGCAAGAGGACGATAGAGTTGACATACTGAGTATACGCCGAATTTGGGTTGATACTGCCCTAAAGATTTTTTCAATTGAGGTAATTGTTTATACAATCTTTTTAATCCGTTATGAAGCAGCGAAGGTAGGACCTTTGATGGAAACTGCACAGGTTGTTGTTATACAACTCGCAGCTTTTATGGCGGTGGCAGCAGGATTCACCATCATTCTATTTCAAGGAGTTGATTTTTTTATGTTTCTTTCACAAATTTATAAAGAGCGACTTCAAAACAAGGTTAAGAAAGCAAGAGCCGCGGGCATTGCTGAAGGAAAAGTTGAAGGAAAAGCTGAAGAACGGCATCTGTGGATAAATTGGAACAACCGTCGCATTGCCGCGGAAGCGAAAGGTGAAGATTTCAGTGAACCCCCGCCTGTGCAGTCTACTAATGAGCAAGAATAAAGATAGTGCTATTCTATATGTATAATTATCATCAAAGTTCACATTAAATCTATTTAATTCAATTTTCTGGTAATTTAAGGATTTGTATGATAACATGCACGGAAGACGATAAAAGCAAATGCAGAGAATCAAAAAAGAGGATAAAGACATGAATAGAAATACCGGTTTACTTTTTTCCTACATTTCTAATTGGACAACACTTAAGAAACTCCCACAACTGATGGCATTTACTGCATCCTGCATAATGTGTATGTGCTTAGTATTTTCTTCACACGCACAACAACGTTTCGCGGATGAAGTTGGTCAAGTGGCAATTCAGGACGTTACATCTATCTCACCATTAGTCGTACCCTATATCACATGGGGTGGTGAATCCGCACTATTTCACGCCAATGGTGGATTGACAACGCAGACTGGCACAATCATGGCAAAGCAGGGATTGAACCTAAAATTAGTACCGGGAGATAATTTTCAGCAACAAGTCCGGGACTATCTTTCAGGTAAGACACCCATTCTACGCGGGACATTTCGTATGATCGCTCAAGCAAGTGAAGTTATTGGACGTGACCCACGCACAAAACCCGTTGTGTTCGGACAACTCACATGGTCTGCGGGGGATCATTTCGTCGGAAGGGCAAATATAAGAAAAATCTCTGACCTAAGCGGGAAAAAAATCGCTATACAAAAAGGTGGACCCCATGTCGGAATGCTCTATGATATGTTAAAGACTGCACGACTTACAAAGACAAATGTTCAGATAGTATGGGTTGACGAACTGACTGGCACGAACGGACCAGCAGAAAAATTCCGAAATGACACATCTATCGCTGGGTGTTTTGTCATAACACCCGACATGATTGGGTTGACAGGAGGTCCAGAAAATACCGGGACAGGCGCAGAAGGAACAGTGAAAGGCGCACATGTGGTCGTAAGCACCGCTACACTCTCACGCTCAATTGCTGATGTCTACGCATGTCGGAAGGACTTCTATGACAGCTATAAACCCTTTATTGAAAAATTCTTTGCCGGTTACCTGAAAGGTGCTGAAGAAGTCGTTGCACTTAAAAAGACGTATGAAAGAAGCGGATCAACACAGTATACAAAGTTGTTAACCATGATGCAGAGTATCTATGGAAAAGATGTGCTGCCAACGCTTGAGGAAGACGCTCACGGCTTAATCGCAGATTGCACTTTTGTAGGACAACCCGGTAATATCGCGTTTTTCAATGATCCAACGAATACAATCACAGGTTTTGAAGGATTCAATAAAGCAGGGATAGATATGGCAGTCAACTGGGGATTTGCTACACAACGATACGCTCTAATTCCATCTGACCTAAATTTCAACTCAAACGAATTTAAGAGTATCCTTGCAACAACCGTAGCAGCACCCACGCAACTAAAAAAGACCCGTTTTAAAAAGGAAACCGTCCGCGCAGAAATAGAGTCATTCAATGAGGATGCCGTCCTCGACGAAAAAACGCTTATTTCCTTCACTATTCAATTCGATGCCAATCAAGACACATTTAGCTCAACACAATATAGCAGTGAATTTGATAGAGTTGTTGAACTTGCATCAAAATATGGTAACGCTGCCATCGCAATAAAGGGACACAGTGATCCCTCCCGTACTCTAAGTGTGTTGGTAAAAACCGGTCTCCAGAGTGGTATTCTAAAAAGAACAGGTACACGCGGAAACTATAGATATTTTATGAGCGGAAAATCTTTCAGTCTTGAAGATACGGGTGAATTGATACGTCTTATTGAACAGAAAAAATTCGACGATGGAACTGATGTTGAAAGTCCATATCAAGTGATGCGCGCTGCTCTCAAACTTTCTGAACAGCGGGGAGAAGCTGTTAAACAAGCGATCATAAATTATGCACGACAAAAGAACGCACGAATTGACACAGAACAAATTGTTCCTGTCGGTGTTGGAATTAAGGAACCTATAATTCCCAAACCAACGAGTCCGACTGAAGCAGCGGAAAACAGAAGAGTAGAATTTGCTCTCATCAAAGTATCCGCTGAAGCTGTTGCTGCCTCCGATTTTGACTTTTAGGCATATTCATAGGAGACTCATGTGAAACTGGTAAAAGTATCGTCCCTGTTACTCCTCACTCTTTTCATCATCGCAACCCATTCGGGAATCGCTGAAAACGGCGTTCATACGGATAATATTGTCGTTATACTTGATGCTTCCGGTTCTATGAAGGATAAGTTTCGAGGAGACCAGACAAAATCCAAAATGGATGCCGCAAAGCAAGCACTCCAAGAAGTGTTAGCAAAAATACCTGAAGGGACGAATATTGGCGTACTTGTATTTAGTGGACGCAATGTACCTAATGAATGGGTTTATCCGCTGGGACCAAAGGATACCAATAGACTCATTGAGGCAATTAATATACCACAACCAGAAGGTGGCACACCACTCGGGAGATACATTCGCATCGGGGCAAACAGGCTGCTTGAACAACGAGAAAAACAGTATAACTACGGAAACTATAGGTTGCTCATTGTTACTGATGGAGAAGCATCAGATAGTGAGAAAGTTGCAAAATACACACCTGAGATTCTGAACAGACAGATAAGGGTTGATGTCATTGGGGTTGATATGAAAACCGATCATCAGTTGGCTCAGGAGGCAGACAGTTATCGAAAGGCAGACAATCCTGGAGAACTTGTGGCAGCCGTATCACAGATACTCGCTGAAGCTGGTGATACCAACTCAGACGTTGATGGTGAGGACGCTTTTGAATATATCGCACCACTAACACCTGAAATTGCTATAGATTTAATACAGAGAATTACAACACCACCAAGCAATTCAGCTATAGCAATTGAAACTACGACACCGGTGCCAACCCAACCAAAAACACCAACACAACAGCAACCGATACAACAACCTATACAAGATAGTAGTAGAGGTGGAAACAGTGGTTGGATACTTATCGGTATTGTCATAATAGTCGCAGGTTATATCATTTTCAGACGAATGGGAAGACAGTAGTGTTCTGTCTACACCCAAATGATGAGTAGTCCGTTCGTAGGGACAGGGTTTCCCTGTCCGATATACAAATCATTTATGACTTGACAAGGTAGTAGTAGTATGGAAGCGAAAACAAAAAGCAGAGTTGTCATGGTAGCGAGTTGGCTAATTATTATCGGTGTAATCGGTCTTGCGTATAAGTTCCTCGTTGAACCAAGACTGAGCGGCAGACGAGATAAACTCGTTCAAAATACAGGTTCACAACAGTACGACCATGAAATAAAAATCGCACACGACTCTTTTCCAGGTTACGCAATCCTAAGATCCGATGCCGTCAAGAATCTACTTGCTCGACATGAAACTAAACTTACTTTTGTAGACGACAAAGCCGATTATGTCAAAAGAGCACGCGACCTCAAAAGTGGAAAAGTACAGATGGCAGTCTTTACTATTGACGCATATCTTAAAGCAGGGAATGCCATCGGTGATTTTCCCGGTTCAATTGTTCTGGTCATAGACGAATCTAAAGGCGCAGATGCAATTGTCGCACATAAACGCGGGGTTGCCGCTATTCCAAATCTCAGCAATCCAAATGCACGCATCATACTCACACCAGACTCACCAAGTGAAACACTGGCACGCATTATGATTAACACCATGAGCCTACCCAGTCTCCCTGCTAATTGGAAATCTGATGCAAACGGTTCAGAGGATGTTTATAAAAAACTAAAATCTGCTGATCCAAATGATCCCTATGCGTATGTTCTGTGGGAACCTTACGTAACAAAAGCACTCGCAATTGATGGTGTCCAACTACTGTTAGATAGTTCAAAATTGAAAGGATATATCGTTGATGTATTGGTCGTCCAGCGGGAATACCTAAATTCTCAAACTGAACTTGTCACCAATGTAGTACAAGCATATCTCCGAGCAAATTACGATTATACAAACCAATCTGATGGAATGCTCGCGTTAATCCAAGCAGATGCTAAACAATATGGTGATGACCTTAATCAAAATGAGGCGACTAAACTTGTAAAAGGGATTGAATGGCGAAATACCGTCGAGAATTACGCACATTTTGGGATCATTACCGGTACCGAAGCAAAGAAAACTGAGAAACTTGATACAATGATTGAGAAAATTATGCAAGTACTCGTCAAAACCAAATCACTTGCTTCGGATCCATTGGCGGGAAAATACGGAAAATTATACTATGAAGGGATTTTGCGCTCATTACATACTGACAAATTTCATCCCGGTGTACTAAGTACCAGTGCTACTGAAGGGTTAGAAGGTATACTTGTTGATACATCAAATGTGATAGAGGAGAAAGTACGTGAAGAGAAGGCACTCAATCCACTCTCAGATACAAACTGGAATACACTTGCACCCGTTGCAGCGATGAAGATTGAACCGATACAATTCGGCAGAGGGAATGCTCGTATCCTTCCCGGTAGCAAACGGGCACTCACAGATATCGCATCAAAACTAAAATCATTCCCACAGTACTATCTTAGAGTCGTTGGACACACACGCGCAGAGGGTGATCCTAATGCAAATAAGATACTCGCAAACCAGCGCGCGGAAGCTGCAGCAAAAGCACTACGAGAACTCGGAATTGCAAACCAGAGAATACGCGCCATCGCAGGCACACGAAACGCATTCAAGAAGCACGGTGGAGAAGCACAAAGTGTTACATTCGAATTGTTAGGTCAACCGTATTAGATCTAAGCAATATTCAAGTGATTAGGGCAGACTAAATATGTAGGTCGGGTAGAGGAACGAAACCCGACATGAAACAACATTTCAGACGGATTGTCCAAATCAACGCCAAATGCGCGTTTGGCATTTGTAAGCATGGACAAAACACAATAAGGAGGACTGAAGCATGTCATTCAACAGAAATAGCAGAAAACAAAAAAAGACTTCAAACCGTCGTTTCTCGCGACGTTCCTTCATAAAAGGTTCCGTAGGTCTTGCAACAGCCGCTACAGCAGGGGGTGGTTTAATTCGCTCAGCGAAGGCACAATCAAGTTTCAGCGAATATATCCCTTACGATTCAACAAGAGACTATCACTGGGACTATAATCCAAATACAGGAAGACGCGAAATCATTGAACACCACCACCCTGGAATGGAACCGACAGGAGAAAAATTCACTTTTGTCAGGTTGAAATACCCCGGGGGAGATTGGTATACAAATCTGGTCAGAACTTATCTTTGGCAATCAGATTACAAGTTTACGCAGCTGCTCGACGCAAACACCGCAATTGATGTTGATTTACGTAATCATCCACAATATGTTGACATTGATGATCCGTGGTTGTATTCATATCCATTCCTCTACATGACTGGACACGGAAGAACCCGTACAGGTATGCGTTTTACTGATGCACAAGTAAATAAGCTAAGAGAATACTTTGATCGTGGTGGATTCCTGCACGTGGAAGATTGCGATTTTCGTTGGAAATATTTCTATCCGCAGCTTAAACAATTAATAAAGCGGATCTTTCCAGATAAGAGATTCGAACAACTTGATCTGACCCACCCTATTTATCATACACTTTATCCACACAACGAATATTTGGGTGGAGACAAACGGGTTCCAGGTCATGCCTTTGATTTAGCTATCTTGGATAAGGATGACAAAGTCATGGTATACTTCTGTCCAAACGATCTCAACTGTGCATGGGAAGGAAGGACATGTTCCCCGGATGGCGAAGAACAACGGATTTGGGCATTTGAGCAAGGCATGAATGTTGTAGCTTACGCGCTTACGAGATAGAGAACATTCTCTGTAAAGGCACGCTCAACAATTCCCCCTGCTGGCGAGGTTCCTAACCTTGCTTGTACCCCTCTTGCTGGCGAAGTTTCCTAACCTCGCCAAATTACCGGTTTATTTTCTTATACTTCGTCCAGTTTGTGTCGTGAAGAATAACTACCATCATAACCGTCTATAGAATTGGTATTATATCATTTCTAATTCACAGATTGTCATAAATAAACTGTAGGTCGGGTAGAGCGAAGCGAAACCCATAGGTGTAAAGTTAAGGAATTTTCGATGCCAGAAACCCTCTTCAGTCCCGTAGGGACGCTATGTTTATAGCAGGACGTGTACCCCCACCTCTCTTAGTCCCGTAGGGACGCTATGTTTATAGCAGGACGTGTACCCCCACCTCTCTTAGTCCCGTAGGGATGCTATGTTTATTCTTCTATGCAGTTCCTACGGACCTGAAGAGTGATTGTATTTTGTCTGAATCGCGGATTATACGGATTACGCGGATTACGCGGAATGGGTTTTTTGTGCATTTTGCGTTTTTTTGGTAGGGACTGAAGAGCATACAATCCCTATAACCATAAGGATTCGGAACGATTTATAGGTGAAACTAAATCCTCTTAAGTTTACACCCGCCGAATACCAAACGCGTATTCGGCGTTGATTTGGATGAATGCCATACGCGCATTCACATCGTTGATTTATAGGTAGAGCGAAGCGAAACCCGACATGGAAACCCTGTCTAACTCTACGTGTCGGGTTTCGCTTCGCTCTACCCGACCTACGAAATAATGCTACATAATCATTTAGAAATGGTATTACTTGGAACAATTGCTAAAACCTTATCCCGAATACGCTCATAAGCAAGATGCACACCCGCAATGTTCCCAGCTGCAGGCCCAATTTGTAGTTGTGCAACTGTCCCTGAACCGAAGAAATTCTGAATCGGTTCAAACTCCAAGTGAGTATTAAGCAGTGGCAAACCACACACAAGCGGAATCGCGTGTTGCGACAATAACTCTCTCAGAAAGCCGTAACGACGCAGGTTAAACCTATATCCAGTAGCAAGTATTATTTTGGATACATTGTTAATGACACCACGCGTTGTTTCAAGTTTCAAATGATCATTCATACTAAGTTCACGGATATGAGTTTCAGGAAGTATGCTGATTTTATCGTTACTCTCAAGCGAAGCCATGACATCGGGTGTGATGCTACCCTCTCCTCTGTTCTCCTGAACAATTTCGTATCTTCGCTGAAACTCTGTCTCACATGCAAACTCGTCAAGTGCTTTGGGACCTAACCAGATTGGTGGAAAGTCAAACTGTTCCGTTTTCAATTGCTTTCTGGCAATTAATACGACCTTGTGACCAAGTTCACTTAGCCCCCTTGCAAGTGTACCAGCAGTCAAACCCCCACCAACTATAACGAATTTCCCCGTTTCTTCCAACTTCCTACATTCATTAACTGAAAACTGAGATGAATGAAGAATCCGTTCCGGGTAACGATTTTGCCAATCTCTAAATTCTTCTGGGACATAAGCACAATCTTCTGAACCGATAGCGAGAATGACACAACGACTACGAAAACCTACGTTATTGTCAGAAATTACACGAAACGGAAACTTCCCCGCGCCTTTGTCCCATCGCAATTTAGATACATTGAATTGATAATAGATCGGATAGTCCTGAAGTTCCTTTAGCACATCATTGCAATAATCCCAAAATAGATTAGTAGAAGGTTGCGAGTAAGGCGGTGCTAATTCATCAGTTCGGCTATGTTGGTCAGCATAGTCAACTATTCCTAACGAATCAGGAGTGATATGATGTACTGCTGGTGAGCGAAGAAAAGTCATCCCTTGGCGTTCAGTCTTATTTCTCCATGCGGTTAAGGGGCTTTCATGTCTATCTAAAACTGCAATGTGCTGTGCAGCTGTCGGAATGTCGCGCAATAATCGGAGCGCAATAGAGATACCGTGAATACCACCACCGATTATTGTTACGGGTATGTTCCGATGCGCAACTGTTTTCATAGATTCTTCACAGACGTTAATCAGTGTGAGGACCGGGAAGATGGACGCGGGTTAGTTCAAAAGTTTGAGTCTGAAATGTATCTGTCGCACGATAACGACTGAACCTATACTTGACTACACCGATTGATGGCGCAACCCAATAGACTGCTGGAGGACTAATCAGACGAATCGTTGAATCTTCACTTTCACTGTATTCAACTTCTTCGTAAATGAGATATGTATCAAAACTTCCTGCGGGGACGGTAATCTCCACATCCTTTTCAGCAACATACCGGCTTGCATAGACAGGAATACCGATATCTTTTTCAAATACAATCCACTGTTTTCCAACTTCCAAAGGAAAATCCCATAACTTGCGGGGAGGAAAATGCTTCTGATGATATAACGGATTCTCAACTGGAAGAAATACATCAAAGGCTGATTCTGTTAAAGCCTGCGGAGTCTTCGTGAAATAGGTCGCCAAAATAGGAAACGGAAAACCTTCAAAAAACTCGTTATCTAACCTGAAGTAATATGCATTCGCTGCAAGATGATCAATCGCCTCAAGGTTAAACTCATCTGGTGCTGCAGGCGTAAGTTCACTGATAGTCATTTGACGATGCGTTGTCCCGCTAATGTCACGTGTGCCACCAACACGCACTGTAAATTCTTGCTCGGTGTCAACATTCACATAAGTCCAAGCTGAACCTGTATCTGTTGGGAAATCAATCGCTTGGAAAGTGCCAGCAACGTTTGGTGATGGAATCTTAGTTTCGCCATGGGGATCAATTAATCCTTCGTCTCCACAACTCAAAACCATGAGTATTAGATAGAAGGTTACATAAGAGAAAACTGAGAACTTTTTCATAATCATCATTTCACAATAGAAAACTTTCCTGTACTCTGATAACCATTTCCATCACTTGCCATGAAAAAGTATAGTCCCGTACAGACCTTCTCACCGTTCTGATTGGTGCAATCCCAATTAGATGCATTATCTATTACCTTAATTAAATTCCCTGTTACATCATAAATCTCAACCCTTAAACCTTTCGGATAAAATGAAAGGTGTTGGTTACCAAATTCAGGACGAATTGGGTTAGGAGCAACCACAACAGTGCGATGCGTACTGTTCTGTAGATAGCTGAACGATTGACCCTGCCATATTCTATGACCTGTTTTTCCTGAAAGGTTTCTACCAGAAATCTGATATAAGTAAATACCGGTCGGAGGGAAACCGTTTGTGTGTAGCGTTCCGTGCCATTTCGTTGCTGATTCCTGTGATAAATTGATGGTATAATTATCTCGATTCGGTGCTGCTACTGATAGAAGCGGCGCCCTTTGAAGGACATGCGTACTTGTCACCTCAACATGCCAAGTACCTGTCCCATGTTGTTGTGTTTTGATGAAAAAGGATGGTGCTTGGGTTGCTGCATCTATGATCGGTGTAATACTATCAGGAGCAATACTCGGTGTTCCCATAATACCCATATTGTCAACTGGTACAACAGCATAGTAATAATGCACTTCACTCGGTTCATTAACTTCAGGATCAACATCTTGAAAAATCGTTCTGTCTTCAAATTGAGTTGTTGTAATTGGCACACGTCCGACAATGGTAATATCGTCCTCTGCGATTCCATCTCCGTTCCGGTCAGCAGCTGCACGCACTTCATCATCTGATTGGAAGGATTGCGGTTCATCCGTTTCACGCTCTAAAATGTACCGTTTTCTGACAATAGCGACATCCTTAATGTCTGTTGTGTTATCAACATCCCACTTGATGAGCGCACCAGAATCACCTTGTGCAACTTGCACGTTTGCAAGTTGTCCTATCGGAGGTGGACCCGCGACAAAACTGACGAACCCGCCATGAGTCCCTCCCGGAATCACTACCTGTTCAACATCTGCGTGCATATTGATGAGAATGAGTGTTATTTCCTCAATCACGCCACCGAAATCGTTAAATGTGAGTTGGGCTTCCTGTGATTTATGATAAGTGAACGCCTCTCTGATCTCTACCTTATCATTACGTTTTTTTACGACAAATTTTGCTGCCCAACCACGCAAACCTGTGTTATTCAGCCTTCTCAATTCGCTCTCTATATTTCTCCGGTCAGAGTTATTTAAGATGCTCATATCCGCAGGTGCCAGATCAGCACCATCTATTTTGATCGCGAATTCAGGCATCACGCCTTGTGGACGGAAGACAAAATAGCGACACGAAAAATGTTCAGGCATAGATTCGGAATTGAAGTCAGTACGAACCGGATAGTGACTGTGCACATCGTTCGGATGTATCGCAACAGGTGGGAACCTTTCAGCGTTCTTATACCCCGGAATATCAACGGACGTATTTGCACGCGTATAGGTAAAGTAATTCCATACTGTAAAAGTCTTAAATGCTTCTGCAAGGGTTGTTCCGTTATCAATAAAGACATCATAAAAATTACCGAATTCACGATAACTGCCATCAGTAGTATTGTTAAAAAACTGCCTTATTATGTCATATCCGAATCTTTCTGACATATAAAGCGACCAAATAACTGAACCGTATTCATGATCACCAATTCTACTTTCGAGAGAAATATCAGGGATACTAAACCAGCGACGGAGTTGATGGATGTAATAATTGTAAGAATTGGTTTCGGTCGGTTCATCAGGATCGGGAAGATTATCACCATCGTCAACAACACCCCCATCATACGTCATCACCTCTATCCAAGTCGCAGATGACTCCATAAACCACGTCGGCATATAGGCGTTATAAGCAAACTGAATACCATGCAAGAATTCATGTGCACAAGTCGTCTCAAGGTAACGAATACCTTCTGCTTTACCAACATAATCGTAGATACGGGAATTAATCATGAAATACGGCGCTATGGTTAATGCTGTGGATAACACACGACCTTCAAACCAATCAGCAGTAGTGATACCCAAGGCAGGGAACGTAAATAGATAAACATCTATCTTATGATCACCACCATTCTCAGCTGCCCAATAATCAATGTAAGGTTTCTTGAAACCCATCAAATCTATCTGCACATGATAAGAACGTTCCATCGCATCAGCACAGAGATCAATATAATCAGGGACACCGTTACGTGGATGAAAATCTTCAAGCGGTGGAGCATGGGGTCCTACGCGCGTATAATGAAGTTTGAAATGTGGCGTATAGAAATGTTCTGAAAGTTGAATATCACCGAAGAAACTGCCGGGGAGACCTGGTCGGAGGAAAATCGGTTTTAGTTCTTGCCGAACAGTTGACGGAATGTTTTGCCAGTTCTTCGCCACCGTTGTAAAACTATCCGTAGCACACTTCATGACGTCGTCAGGCGTATATCTCGGTTTCAGATTCTTGAACTGTCGAACTGTTTGTATCGCACTTTGAAGGTCTGCATCAGGAGGGAGAGCATGACATGTAGACGAAATAACAATTATCAAAAGGAAACTGGCAATTATAAAGTATGATTTCATCAAAATAGTTCTTTTGTAGAATAGATGTAGAATAGTTTTCTCTGTGTACTGAGATGTTGTAATATTCAAATTATAAGGTTTTGTTGTTTTCAAGTGTTAAATTATTTGAGAATTCTGTTTTTTCTAAGCATTACAAATTATTATACCTATCTAAGTCGTTAAAATTCAAGCAAAATTAAGATAAATTCAGTATTCGTAAGTCGGGTAGAGCGTGAGCGAAACCTATAAATGTAAACTTAAGAGAACTTAGAAACTCTTATGAATCACTCTGAATCCCTGTGTTTATTGGGATTGTCTTCTCTTCAGTCCCGTAGGGACGATATGTTTATAGAAAAATGTGTACCCCCACCTCTCTTCAGTCCCGTAGGGACGATATGTTTATAGAAAAATGTGTACCCCCCACCCCTCTTCAGTCCCGTAGGGACGATATGTTTATATCATGATGTGCTACTACAGATATCGTCACTATAGGACTAAAGAGGGGTTGTATAACGTTTAACTATAAACATAGCGTCCCAACTAAATCAACGCCAAATGCGCGTTTGGCATTTGGCGGGACTAAAGAGGGTTTCTGACATAGAAAAATCCTTAAGTTTACACTTATGGTATGCATTTATTTATACCCCATAGGTATAAACTTAAGAAAACTTAGAAGCTTTTATGAATCACTCTGAATCCCTATGGTTATTGGGATTGTCTTTTCTTCAGTCCCGTAGGGACGATATGTTTATAGAAAAATGTGTACCCCCACCTCTCTTCAGTCCCGTAGGGACGATATGTTTATATCATGATGTGCTACTACAGATATCGTCCCTATAGGACTAAAGAGGGGTTGTACAACGTTTAACTATAAACATAGTGTCCCAACCAAATCAACACCAAATGCGCGTTTTGCATTTGTCGGGACTAAAGAGGGTTTCTGACATAGAAAAATCCTTAAGTTTACACTTATGGTATGCATTTATTTATACCCCATAGGTGTAAACTTAAGAAAACTTAGAAGCTTTTATGAATCACTCTGAATCCCTATGGTTATTGGGATTGTCTTCTCTTCAGTCCCGTAGGGACGATATGTTTATAGAAAAATGTGTACCCCCCACCTCTCTTCAGTCCCGCCAAATGCCAAACGCGCATTTGGCGTTGATTTGGTAGGGACGATATGTTTATATCATGATGTGCTACTACAGATATCGTCACTGTAGGACTAAAGAGGGGTTGTACAACGTTTAACTATAAACATAGTGTCCCAACCAAATCAACGCCAAATGCGCGTTTGGCATTTGACGAGACTAAAAAGAGGGTTTCTGACATAGAAAAATCCTTAAGTTTACACTTATAGGATGCATTTATTTATACCCCAAACCCGCACGGTCTCTATGCTGAATTTCAGTCTCGTGGATTAGAATTTCATGAACCGCTTGAGGATACTGACGAAAGTTTACGTCCTTTTGAGTTAAAGGATCATGATGGTTATGTTTTGTGTTTCGCAATGCCGATTTGAGTGGAGAATTGGATAATCTTTATTACGAATTCGATAGGATTTGCTCTTCAAAGTAAGTACGCGTAATTTGTTGAAACCGATTATGACGCAGGTTTTCATAGAAAATCCATCAATGATACATCAACGACTGCATCTTCAGTTAATTTTGTAAAATGTTGATCCTCATAAGATTTAATTAGTATACCAACCAAAGTCATAGATTCAGCCAAAGGGTGGTTTTCATCTCCACCTACACTCTGGATGAAATCATCTAAAAACGCTAAGAGTTGATGGTACTCGTCTTTCGTTACTTCAACCTGATTTAGATCTTCATTACGATTTACGATACTTGTTAATAAATCCAGTAAACGTTTCAACCATTGTGCAGCACTGTCAGAAAGTGCTTCATCGGAGTATAAGATAGAGTTGAGGTATGAGAAATTATGTAGCATTGGAATTGACAAAATACTTTCACTTAGATTTTACAGAACATAATGTAATTATGATAACATCTTACTAATCACTTGAGCAAACTGATAATCGTTTACTTGTCTTTAAGTTGAAGGATCATGATGGATATGCTTTGTGTTTTGCAAAGCCGTTGTGACAGATATTATTCATAGTCTAATTACATAGATTTTAAAAATTATGTAATTAGACGATTAAAACTGATAAATCTACTAACATTAATTGTTGTCCTCTTGTATAGTTTTATGCTCTTTCAACTCTTGTTCATGTAAATCATCAATTAGCATTCTTGTTTCAATTTGGCTTTTTAAGACTTTATTGCCTGCATCTTCCGCCAGTTTCAATGCCATTCCATAGTCTTTTTTTGCCTGCTGAACCATCTGAAGATACATATTCGCCTTCCCACGATTAAAATAAATAAGGGCACTATTCGGTTTTAACTCTATTGCTTTATTGAAGTCTTTAAGAGCAGATTCATACAAACCTAAAAACAACTTTGCATAACCTCGATTGTTATACGCTATGGCATAATTTGGATCTAACCGAATTGCCATCCCATAGTCCGAAATAGCTGGTTCATATTTACCAAGATTTAACTTGACTCCAGCTCGAGTATAATAAATGGTTGCATCCGGTTTAATACGAATTACCTCACTGTAGTCGGAAATTGCCTGATCATAAAGACCAATATCTTCCTTTGTAATACCACGATTAAAGTAAGCATTTGCAGCATCCGGTTTTAACATAATAGTCTTATCATAATCATCAATAGCACTTTCATATCTACCAAGTTTTCTTTTCACATTTGCACGCATGAAGAGGATTTGGGAATCATTCGGTTTGTGTCTTATAGCCTCATTATAATCACGTAACGCTGCTTCATATTGCTTGATTGCATCTTTAGCAGAACCCCGACTGTAGTATATCCATGCAAGCGTTATGTCTTGACTATGGTATAACTCTACAGCATCTGATATGATATTTATCGCTTTATCATAATCCCTGATTGCTTCTTTATATTTCCCAAGTGCCTTTTTAGTATGCCCTCTTTTTACGTATGCTTTGAAAAGATTTGGGTCTAGTACTATAGCTTCATCATAATCTCGGATAGCCATTTCATGTTCCTTAATTGCATCTTTTGCAATGCCACGACTGTAGTATACATCGGCAAGCGTTATCCCTCGATTCAAGAAAGCCTGATCAAAATCATGTTTTAAACTAATTGCTTTATCGTAATCCTTAATCGCTTCCCTATATTTTCCGAGGGAATTCTTCTCAATCCCTCTATTAGCGTAGGCTAAGGCATAATCCGGTTTTATACTAATTGCTTTGTCTAAATCCTTAATGGCTTCTCTGTTTCTCCCAAGTTTACCCAGCACTGTACCTCGACTGGCATAAGCTTCAGCAAAATCAGGATTCAGATCAAGAGCTCTATTAAAGTCAATAACTGCTTCTTCATGTTTTCCAAGAAAACTCTTTATGCCACCTCGGTTTAGGTAAGCATCAGCAAATTCAGGCTTTAGATCAATTGCTTTGTCATAGTCAGTAATGGCTTCTTTATGTTTTCCGAGAAAACCCTGAACATTTCCTCTTTGCAAGTAGGCATCAGCAAAATCCGGTTTTAGACTAATCGCTTTATCATAGTAAGCAATTGCTTCTTCATTTTCATTCAATTGCCCCATCACAATTGCTCGGTTATAATAAAATGGGGCAATCTCAGGATCCAGGCTAATCGCTTTATCATGGTCTGCAATTGCTTTATCGTATGCGCCCAGTTTCTCATGAGCATTTCCTCGGTTTGTGTAGGCGACAGCAAGATCAGGTTTTAGACTAATCGCCTTATCATGATCAGCGATAGCCTCCTTATGTTTCCCCATAATATCTTTTACAGAACCACGATTAGTATAGACAATAGCAAAGTCAGGTTCAATCTCAATCGCTTTGTCGTAGTCAGCAATCGCTTCATCATGTTTGCCAAGACCACTCAGAACATTTCCTCGATTCATATAGGCATGAACGAAATCAGGTTCAATCTCAATCGCTTTGTCGTAGTCAGCAATCGCTTCTTCGTGCTTACCAATAGTATTCAGAACATTCCCCCTAGTCAGGTAGGCAGGTGTAAAATCAGGTTTCAAATCAATCACTTTGTTGCAACCCGCAATTACTTCTTCATATTTACCAATGCTATTCAGAACATTTCCACGGATCAGATAAGCATGAACAAAGTCAGGTTTCATTTCAACAGCTTTATCGTAATCCGCAATTGCTTTTTCATACTCACCAAGAGCATTCAACGTATTTCCACGAATGACATAGGTAAGTGCAAGATCAGCATTTAAGTCAATAGCTTTGTTGCAATCAATAATTGCTTCTTCATAATTACCAATATTATTCAGAATACTTCCGCGAATTACATAGGCATAAGCAAAATTAGGATCTAGATCAATAGCTTTGTTACAATCCAAGATTGCTTCTTCATTTTTTCCCAGATTATTCAGAACATCTCCACGATTCAAGTATGCAATAACAAAATCAGGGGTTAGCTCAATTGCTTTATCATAGTTTGCAATTGCTTCTTCATATTTTCCAAGTGAATCATATACACGACCTCGATTCACATAAGCTATAGTGAATTCTGGTTTTAAAGCAATAACCTTATCGTATGCAGAAAGTGCCTTCTCTTCTTCATTCTCAGTCGAATAAAGGTATCCAAGAAAAAACCATGCACTCACAACTAAATCGTTATTAGATCCTTCCGCAACATTTGCAATAGAAAGCCATTTCTCAATAGAATCATCAATTCTTCCTTCTTGTTGTAACTTATATGCTTCGGTTATAGCCTTGTTGATTAAAGGTGTCTTAGGATTTTGTTCTATTTTTCTTAGAGATTTTTCAACTTGTGGCGTTTCTCCAGATTTTACAGCTTGAATAAACTCAACAATATCTTCACCCTTTAAGCTCAAAGTTGAATCATCAGGGCGCATTGCATCAATACCTATAAAAAATGTACCAATACCACCAAAAAATATACCAACACACGTAATTACACCCATAGGATGTTGAAGACAATATGTCCAAATACGATTAAGAATTCTACGTTTATCAGTAGAAGTATTTTCACCAGTCGTGTTATCAGAAGCATCTTCTGAGTGATTAGATTCCACTTTCTGTTCGGTCTCTATCCCTTGTTGTTCACGTTCAGTCGGTTGTTTTGTTTCCATTTTATATCACCCTTTTCACCGCGCATAGATAACTTTCTCATCAAGCACTTTCAACGCTTCCTGTTCCAATTTATAGGCTTCTGTCCGTTTCCGATTTGCTTCCAAAACCATGTCGTTTATTTCCCTCTGCTTGTCTTTATCGTGCAATAACGGGACACTAACTTTCATTATATGTTCCTTTTCTAAGTGTCTCACTACAGCACCATAAGCGAATCTGTGAATTAACTCACGAGCATAATCGCTTGATAACCAAGCATACAGATAACCTGAAATTTCGTTACTTGCAGGCACCAAACGGATAATATCATGTGTCATAGCCCATCCATCCCAATGTTTTGGGACTAATACGGTATTCGCGAGAGTTCCGCTGGATGTAATTAAAATCATACCTTCTCTGATGATCAGTTCATTTTCAATCTTCTCAGTGTGTTGTGAAAACGACAGATATTTCTTGTCCGAAGGATCTAACTCTGAAATACTCTTTCCAGTAAAGAAAATAATCCCATTTCCTTCATCAACATAAACTCTTTTGAACCTGCCCGGCAAGATAATTGACTGGGTAATTCCACTATCTTCAACGTTGAGATTTTCTTTTGCTGTTTTCGCAATACGCTGCTCAATCGCTTTTACAATCGGAACATAATAACTTGCATCCAACCGATCAATTACTTCAGTTGAAGGCACAGAATAATTAATAACACCTGACGTTCTATCGAACTGCCCCGCTTGGTCCCATAACTCATGAATTTCAGGTAGCTGTAATGCTGTCTTTAGCAAAACTTGTGCTCCTTCCATCAATTCATTTGACTCATCCCGCAATCTAAAAGATTCATCAATCAAATTATGGATTTCCTGTTTAAGATTGATAGACGGGTTAGGCACAGGTAAATCATATAGATGTTCAGGGTTAATATGTTGAATCACTGCTCCATAGTTGCTACTGGTTATCAGTGCTTGTCCTGTTTTTGATTTTAGAAACGCATAAATAAATCCATTGTGTACGTTAGGCTCTATTCTGATTAGATCTGTGCTAAAGATGAGACTGTTTAGCGTATTTCGTACATACGTGCAATTCCCTATTGTCCCAGAACAAGTCATTAAAACTTGTCCTTTTTTGACTCTGAAATTCTCTATTTCTGTTCTGAGTGACGGTGAGAGATAGTGCATCGGTTTTGGCGCAAGTTCATTAATCTGTGCTGGTTGAAAATAAGGAAAATTTGATTTCTCAACATAAATATTTTTGAATTGAGGATAGCGGAAAAGGGAAACAAGACCATCTTCTCCAGCAAGGTTACGAAGTGGCCATCTACATTGCTCTAAATCTTGTCTTGCCTGACGACCCTCACTCACGTAAACGCTGGCTTCCAAACGGTATCCTGTATCTACGACTTCTTGAATATTAACAGAAATCCATTTAAGTGGATCATGATTCGGAATTTCTGAGGAATATGCTACCACGCAATACCCTCCCGCTCTTTCCATTGATTAAAAACACGAGGTACTTCTCTGCTTTGGTCATCAATAACGCGATTCTTTCTCTCTGTTTGAACTAGCTCATTATTGCCCGACACGTTTCCGTAATCTTCTATGTTGCTCTCTTCTGCTACCCAGATTTCGTTACCGGCATCGTCTCTTTTAAAAAGGGTATTACCTCGTCTATCATGACCCACTTTTTCTACCATTGTCATAAAGATGTTGTAAGGTGTTATTGTCCGCTCAGTCTGTTCCTGGATAATTTCTTCCTGAGTTTTCTTTTCAACTATCAACACAGAGGTTTGTGTTCCGTTTCTCGGTTGGAAGGTGTCAACATCTAAATCAACGCTCGCAACTATTCGTGTTTTCAGCAACAACCACTGTCGGATGTGCCCAAGTCCAGGGTTGCCTAAAATAGAATCTGGTAAGACAATCGCTAATCTTCCACCAGGTTTAAGGAATTGCATGCAACGTTCTATAAAAAGCTGTTCTGGTGGGACAGATGTTTTCAGCCTGTTCGAAATTTGCCAATTTGCGTCATCACTTTTACGCCAGATATGTCCGATGTCAAATTGCTCAAGTATATGGGTATCGTTGATAGGAATTTTACTACCAAAAGGTGGATTCGTAACAATCACATCAAAAAATGCAATGGATTCCGAATTCGTAATACTATCTACTTGAATGTTCAAAGCTTCGGCTAATTCCAGTTTAAGTTCATGAGACCATTCATGTGGAGGTAAAAGCGAATCGTTGCGATAGATATTACCGCTACCATCGTTATTCATTACCATGTTCATTTTTGTGGCTTTCACAAGGTCAGGGTTGATATCAAATCCAAAGAAATTTGACGATGCTACATGCTTAATCCGATCTCTCACGATCCTTCTTTGATGATCAGACCAATTCGATTCATCTGATCCCAAGTCATAAATTACAGAGCGTTTTAATTGTTCAATAATATGATTCATTGCTGTGACCAAGAATCCACCAGTACCACACGAAGTGTCACAAACCTTTTCGTTTGGCTTAGGATTGACCATTTCAACAGCCATGCGCATTATGTTTCGCGGTGTAAAAAACTCACCTCTATCACCCCTTAAATTTGCGCCGACCAATTCCTCGTACGCTTTTCCTTTCACATCAACATGCGTTTCAAGTAAGCTATAAGACTGCAGCTCCGAGACAATCCATGCAAGCGAGCGGGGTTGCAACTTTATTTCATCGTTAGCTTCAAAAATTTGTGGAAACTCCTCTTTGACTTTCTGGAAAATTCTGGAAATACGATTCTGTACTGTGAGTTGACCATCCCGATTTGCACGTTCCCCGGATCTTGTGTAAAATTCAAGAGGTTCCTCTACGTTTTGCTCATCAAGTGTTTTGCAGAAAATTAACTTTAGCAGTTCAAAAAAAGCGGGTTGTTTTTGTAAACCGTCAGTGGCGTAGATGTGATTATGGCAGGTTTTAAAAACCATGAGTAGATTATCTTCATAGGCTTTTTTCAAAGTATTCCACTTCGGTCTGTCAATATCCTCTAAAGAACCATCAGCAGCGGGAATATCGTTGTAACCCTTAAATTCGTAACGATTATCTACCCTTACTTTTCTGAGAACCTCCTTATATTTACCATTTGTCCAGAGTCCCCATTCACAATTCGGACACGCGCTCATATAGGACTTAAGTTGTTCAACACCATCCTTATTGTTTTTAGGTTCTACACTTTCTCTCTTACATTCAACAATTAGCCATACGTTATCTTGTGTCATTTCCTGAGTATCTTTCGGAAAAATAACAATATCAGCACGTGGACTGCGAGACCCGTCCCTCAAACGGAACTCTATTTTTATCTGTTCCTTTTTGTATTTATGCTCATTAATCAATCTTTTCTCAATTGTCTGTCGAACGTATTCTTCTGGAGTGTCTTTTCGCAGCTCTCCATCTACATAATCACGAATTTGACCCTCAGGAACACTAATGACATCAAGTAAAGGTGCTGTATTCATAAGTTTCCTCTTTTTTCATAAAACAAACTCTTAGATTCGCATTTTCATTCTCGTATATGAGATAATGCTGATAGGCATTGACTTGTCAGTGTATTGAGAAATCTCAGACTAATCCTACTTCCTCAACACCATTTTCCGAGTTGCGGTGAAATCGCCTGCCGAAAAAGTATAATAATAAAGACCACTTGCTACATATTCACCCGAATTGTTCCGTCCATCCCAATAGGCAGCACTGCTCTTACTGTAGTAAGCACCAGTATTTTTATGTCCTAAATACAGAGTTCTAACTATCTGTCCCTTAATATCATATATAGATATGGTCACATCGGTAGGCTTTTCAAGCTGATACGGAATCCACGTCTCTGGATTGAATGGATTCGGATAGTTTTCAAGCAAACGTGTTTTTGTCGGTTTTATTATCTGGAGATACTGTTTGAGAACAGCAATTCCATTTTTTACTATCGGGTCACTTTTAGGCAATCGTTCTGCTTGTTCAATCCAGCTTTCTAATGTATCTTCATTAAGTAGTTCAATCTGATGAGCATATAAAGGCGCAGCATCGGACTCCTTATCTAATTCATTCACAACCAAAAGTAAGTCAATAACGTTTACCTCTCCATCTCTATTCACATCAGGATTCGGAAATATATCTCCAATGATGGTTTTACCAAAGTTGGCAGCAACAAGCACAAGATCACTCGTATCCACTATACCATCACCGTTTACATCAGCTCTATCTTCACTTGACGGTGATGCACCCGCCTTTAAAATAAAATCATGACGTGTGATATTACCATTTACATCTATAACATGTAACGCGATGGGATTGTATGGAAAACGTGTTAAAGATGTAATATCAAAGTATACTGTACTGCTTAAGGACTCTATTTTCTGACAACTATGTAACTTAGTGCCAGCTGCGGGATCATTACGCGTGGTTGGCACAAGCAACTGAACTTGATGCACCTCATCCAAATCAGTGATTTGAAATAGTATTCTGTGGTTTTTGGCATTTAATGGATATATCTCAGTAGATAACATTTGAACAGTCGTCGGTTCGTTAAACGAAGTCTGCTCAGTATTGAACAATCGGTTGACACTCAGCCATTCAGTAGCACACATCGACAACCTATCTGCCTTATCACCGTAAGACATGATATACTTCTCATCTCTGAAATCATGCGTTAAGCCGAATGCGTGTCCAAGTTCATGTGCAACAACATACTTACCAACATCCCCATCAAAACACGTACCTGAAGCAGGAATAATAGCATACCCACCACGTGGAGTAGTCTGCTGTTGGCTTTCTAACCAGAGTGTTCCGCCAACACCACACGCACTGTTCATTTCAACTGTTTCGGTACTACTTTCTACAAAGATAAGATCAACGTTTTTATTTTCGTATCTATTTTCAGCAAATTGGGTTGATATCTCGCTGGTAATCCTACTACTTGTATCAGCATAATAGTATGCGTCGTTAAAATTACCTCTGACTTGATAGACGACCGCGTAGCCATCTTTATCGGTTTCAAAGTTAAACGTTTTACTCCCAAAGCCGTTTGCTTCCATCTGTTCAGCGTAGAAGTTCTGCACATCCTTTATCAACTTATCCAGTTTTGTTAGCATATCAGGTTGAGGCGTAAGGTCATTTGGAACAAAGTAAATAATCCGCACCAATTCTTCTGTCACAACTTGGTATGTGCTAACATCCCAGAGCCGAAGTGTCCCATCATTCCCTCCACTGATAAGTGATTTATTGTCAGGTGAAAAAGAAGCGGAATTTACCCATCCTTTGTGTCCTAAGAATGTAGCAATATTAGCACCATCACTGATATTCCAAAGTTTGACTTTCTCGTAGTCTGTCGTTGCCAGGGTTATACTGTCTTTAGAGAAATTTAGGTCAGTAACTGTTGCGTTTGTTGGTAACGTGCCGATGTGTTCCCAATCAGATAATCTCCACAACTTTACACCACCGTTATAGCCAGCACTTGCAAGAATTTGATTGTCAGGAGAGAACTTCAAGGCTGAAATAAGGTCAGAATCCCCCTGAAAACTTGCTACCTCCAGTTGATTCTGAATATCCCTAATCCGAATTTCTCCACTTGTATCCCCTAATGCAAGATACTTTCCATCAAGAGAAAATGCTAATGCATATACCCATTCATCATGTCTGAAAGTCATCAACTCTCTGTAGGTATGTATATCCCATAATTTTACATGATAACCAGCAGTTGCGAACATCTGTCCATTCGGGGAGAATGAAACAGCCTTTATCTGTGATTGTGCGTTATCTGTAATTTGTCTGAGTGCCACAATTCGGGACTGCTTTTCAATATCCCACAGCTTAATCATGTAGTCATCGCTACCACTGACAAGTTTCTTTCCATCAGGAGAAAAAGCTATAGACGTAATAGTCCTCGTGTGATTTCCAAGAACGGTGACTGTATCTTCCGCAAGATCCCACAATTTTATCTCATGGTTACCACCAGCACTTGCGATGAGGTTAGAATTAACAGGAGAATAGGCAACTGCTCTAACTATACCACCGTGCGTAATCGACGTGTGGTCTTGCGCAAAAACAATAGAATGGATATGGAATAAAAGAAAAAGAATTAGTAACGACTGCAGTTTTTGCATGATGTTTGTGGAAATAAAAATAAATAGTAACGTGAGTTTGATAATAGGTATATGGACTTCATTTTGCTCAAAATATTTCTTTCAAAGACCCGGTAGGTGCGGTTTCCTAACCGCACCGAATACAAAAATCAGATTTATCAAACTCACGTTAGTACATTTATTGGTAACGCGCCTTATCTGCAATTTCAATAATTTCATCACCGATTGATACATTAAGCTTTTCTGCACATTCCTGCAGTTGATTATAAATTGTATCTGGGATTCCAATGCCAGTTTTTAGCCTTTCTACACGGTTTTGGGATTCAAAGTCTCCCGGTGATAAGACTTCACTAAAACCCTGAGCAGGTGGTGTCGCTTTAATAACATCCAAGAAAGCACGCACCCCTTTCTGGTAATCGTCAACAGGAGTGAACGCATTGACATCAATGGTTTGCATGAATATACCACCCATATCACCCGTTTCAGTACTATATGTACCTGCTAAACCTCCAAGTAGACATGTGAACATTGCAAGTGCGTATCCTTTATGTCTTCCAAACGCTAAAAGGGCACCACCATCATAAAAATCTGCAGGTTTAACACTGGGGACACCATTTTTGTCCAAGATACAGCCTTCTGGAAGTTCATCATCTTTACTTCTTGCAACCTGTATTTTACCTTCAGCAATGACGCTTGTGGCATAGTCAACGATGAAGGGTGCATCATCACCAGTGGGAACACCGATAGCAATCGGATTGGTGCTAAATGTTCCTTGTGATCCACCATACGGAACCGTTGGTCCGGCACCTTTTCCTCCTTTACCATAAGTGATAAGTCCTATACATCCAGCGGCAGCCGCCTCTTCCGCATATTCTCCCAAACGTCCAATGTGCCCTGTATTGAATATACTAACACAACATGAACCAGATTGCTTCGCTTTCTCTATAGACTTACGTATTGACCAACGCGAAACATAGTGTCCAAAACTCTTATTCCCATCAACACGTAATATGTTATCAGTTTCAGCAACAACCTCGGGTTCTGCAGCGGGTATTAGGTGACCTGCATCAATTGCTCTTAAATAGGCGGGGATTCTCAGAACGCCATGCGAGTCATGTCCTGCAAGATGTGCATTTACCAAAATCTCTGCAACATCTTCAGCAATGTGTTTAGATGAACCTGCTGCTATAAATATAGTGCGCGCAATCGCATGAAGATGTGCCGCATGAAATAGATGTGATTCTGACATGTCTTATATCCTTAAATGACCAAATTACGGATGATACCATTTCTCATATTTTATACTAAATGATTCATTTTCTCAAGTAAAAGGTGGAAATAGGGTGTGTAAAGTAATTGTCACCGTTTTTGTCTGAATCGCGGATTACACGGAGAACACGGAAGACGCGGAAGGGGTTCTCGTGCAATTCAAGGTGTTTATCACAAGTTGTCGTGATTTTAGCGAACCCCTCTTGAGTTCCGTAGGAACGCTATGTTTATAGTTAGACGTTATACGCCAGTCTTGAGTTCCGTAGGAACGGCATAGACAAATCAACATATCGTCCCCATTGAAGTTAAAATAATAAATTAGGTAATTTGCACCCCGACACGGTAGGTGCGGTTTCCTAACCAATGCAGAATACCACACGCGCATTCGGCGTTGATTTGGCCGAATGCCACACGCGCATTCACATCGTTAATTTATAGGTTTCGCTTCGCTCTACCCGACCTACGATATAAACAAATGCAGGAAGATGTTGATCGGTAGGAATTTTGAAAATTGAGATAGTATAATATCAATACTTAGGCGTTATTGATACATTTTAGGATGAATATTCTTGTGGTAATTGTGGGGTTTAATCTCAATAAAAAAGTCAATATTTTGTTTGATTTTAACAGGCGTTTTTCTTTTACTATACCAAGAATCACTGCAAACCTGAAATATGTTATTTTCTGCGATTTTTTCTCAAACGCGATTTATCTCCATAACGCCTATTCTGATTAAGCTGTTTTGGTTTATATATTTCAATTAATCCTTTAGAGAAAGTAATTTTGTAATCAAACTTATTTAAAAAATTCATACCTAATAAGCCTTGTATTTGTATATCTGTCCCGTCATTTACGGGCAGATTATGAACTCCGACCTCTAAGTCTTTTACTATCTGACCCATGCAGTGAAAATTGCTTATTTTTATAATAGGACAGCGTATCTTACCAGATGCAGTGGTCATAGGCAAAGTTTTTTCAGGTTGTGAAATATTGTGTTCATAGCCTAAGCCTGAAATAGCGTCCGGTGTAATTATAGTATGTGTTGCCCCTGTATCTAAAATAACGACTTGTGCCAGTTGATTATTTTTATGTAATATTGTATTTCACATATTTATGGATTTGTGTTTTTATCTTTACTTTAATCCATCCTTATGCTTTTCTTTATAACATAACCTTTACATTAAAAGGAGCATAAGGATGGATTTACAGAATACATTAGAAAAGCATGTAATGCAACTAAAAAACAAACCACGCACTCTACGAAACGTAGCGTTAGTCGTGCGAAATATTACCGCAACACTTTACGACACCTACTTCCCGGGTGCTGAGGAACTTCGTCCAGGACCAAAAAGCCGTTGTCCTGATAGCGATATTATTTGTATCTCCTGGTTATTAGAACTCATAGGCAAGGATAGTGAACTTGCAGGATACAAAATGATCAAAGCAGAACTCTCTGATTTATTCCCACATTTGCCCGAAAGGTCGCGTTTCAATAGAAGACGCCGGAACCTATGCCACGCAAGTGAAAAACTCAGACGCATTTTGATACAGTTTTTACCGGATGATGGTGTGTTTATTGTGGATAGTTTCCCTATCCCTATTTGCGATTTCAAACGAGCTCCTGCTTCTACATCCCCTCTAAAATGTGCGGATGCTACAGGCACTTTGGCGACTTATGGAAAGTGTGCTACAAAAGGACTTGACACTTTCTTCGGATTTCGTGGTAGTGTGATAACCACTGCCTACGGGCTCCCTGTTGATTTTGCCATAGCGACTGCTGATACTGATGATAGAGAAGTGCTTCCCTTGTTTTGTGAACGCGGCACTTATCCTATTATCATTGGAGACAAAGGATATGTGAGTGAAAAACTTGAAAGAGATTTACTTGAAACGGAGAATGTCTGTCTATTACCAACACGGCGTAAGAATCAGGAGAAACAATATCCGCCAAAGTTTCGCAAACTGCATCAGAAAATAAGAAGAAGGGTTGAGACAACGATTAGTCAACTGACCCAACAGTTCCATATTTCACGGATACGTGCTCGTTCCCATTGGGGAATGCTGACACGCTTCAGCAATAAGTTTGCGGGTTTCACACTCGGTGTCTTCTTGAACAAATGTTTAGGATGCAAGTTGATGGCATTAAAGGATGTCGTCCACGCATAAACCTACATAATAGTATTTAAAATATTACATATAGTCATTTAGCACAAGTCGTTAAAATAAGTTTTATGTCTCTTGCATTATTAGGCTTATGGATGCTCCCGTGAACCCTACAATTCACAAATATGATATTAGCACCAGGTTTAAAATTGATTCTTGCCATTAAAATAAAAAAATAATATCTTCAGGAAAATCTCCTGAATATCTTACTGCCCCATTTCCTTCATATTTTGCAGACATATCGTATGCTTCTTCTTTAGAATCACCAATGTATAAAACTATGCCTGATATTAGTTCTGTGCTTGCGTTTATTTCACACTCAGAAATAAATATCCATTTATCTGGATATCTTTTGTAAATATCTTCTATAGCAAGACGCTCTTGTACCATATAATTATCTCCTCATAATAATATTAAGTTTTGAAAATCACATTATGTAAGATTAGAATTTTCTATAATCTATATTACAACTTATTATGACAATATCTATCAACATTCCCAGAGGGACAGATTGTTCAATTATAACAAACCAAATATTACAATGATTCTCAAATGTGTCAGATAATTTTACCATAAAATTTATGTTTTGTCAAATAATATGGTATCCCATCAGGGTTATTTAGTTTTAAGTTTTTTCAGTAGTTTAGGCTAACATATAGTGGAGATTTAGTAGCGGAATATGCAGAAATTCTGGTTGATACATTCTTTATTGTCTGTATAGGGATTTACAAGATTAGCCTCTTCTCAATAAAGTCAGAAGCAAAAGCAAACATAATCAGAACAATTGATAGTGCAAAGTCTTATCCTGTAAATCCTGGTTCAGACAAACTCTTATCCTGTCAATTCTGATTCAGCCATCCCTCTTATCCTGTAAATCCTGGTTCAGACAAACTCTTATCTCAGTTAGAATTTCCTTGACATCAATGCAAAAATCTGAAATACTTACCTCTGATTATACTTATGAAAACAACTTCAATACAAACATTCACAGCAAACATCGGGAACCGTCCTTACCATAAAAACCAGCGTAGGGGCGGGGTTTTCCCTCACGAATATTATACCAAATTAATAACTTAATCTACACAGTGTGTCAAAAAGAATGAGAATTCATAACTGATTATTGGAGACTATATGGAACCTGTAAAAATAGGTGTGATAGGCTGCGGAGTCATCGGAAGCAGACATCTAAGTATCGCATCCGATTCCGAAAATATTGAACTGGTGGCAGCCGCTGATTTAGTCGATTCATACAGAGAACGGGCCGCAGAACGATTCAATCCACCGAAGATCTACACAAATGACATAGACCTGTTGGATGACCCAGACGTAGAAGCTGTTGTCTTAGCTTTTCCTACGCAATATCGGACAGAAGTGGCATTGCGTGCTTATGAACGTGGAAAACATGTATTGATAGAAAAACCGATCGCTATGAACGTTACGGAAGTGAATAGTCTAATCGCTGCACGCGGTGAATTAGTTTCAGGATGTTGTTCCTCACGTAATCGTTTTAACAAAGCTGCGCGCCTCGTAACTGAACTCATCACATCAGGCGGTTTAGGGGAATTACGGACTGTTCACTGTCGCGCGTTAAGAGGATGCGGTAAACAACCTGATTCACCAAGACCTGCATGGCGACTGAAAAAAGCACTCAACGGTGGAGGCATTCTCGTAAACTGGGGGTGCTATGACATTGACTACTTACTCGGCATAACCGGATGGAGACTTAAACCGAAAACCGTATTCGCACAGACTTGGACTGTTCCATCAGTTTTTGAATCACATATTGCTGAGGGGTCTGATGCAGAGACGCATTATACCGCACTGGTGCGATGTGAAGATGGTACAGTAATTAATCTTGAACGCGGCGAATTCATGGCTTCACACTCAAATTCAGATTGGGAGATTATCGGATCCGAAGGTGCACTGAAACTAAGAATGGGAGATGGGAATCCAAAGAATATCACACATAGTCAAACTACGACAGTTGACGGAGTCAGTTCTGATCCCCTTGAGGACGCTGAAGATACTGAAGGTTCACACTACAATAATCCTCTCACAGATTTTGCGGCAGCAATTCGCGAAAACAGACAACCCATTACAGGATTAGAACAAGCACTTGTGGTGCAGCAGATAACCGATGCAATCTACGCTTCCGCAGATACTGGTAACGCAGTTGACATTGAAGACTAAAATCAAGATGCATTAAAAGTTTGACAAATTAATTGTAATCTGTTAAAATCCGTACATAAATTTCTGTTTTTTCATTGCATTTTATTTGCATTTTATAATGAATATTGCTATAATTTGATTTATGGATTATTTACCTCACACATTTACATGATTTATTTTGTGTGAGGATATATTAAAATCATGTTGCTGACATAAAAACACTTACGTTATATTGTAATTAGTGTCAGCGTTTGACGAAGTGATTGCATTATATACTGCCATCACTGATAATAAATATACTTTCGGCACAGCTAGCATGCCGAAATACGAAAATTATTTTGTGTTGCTCAATTTGACAGTTTTTGAGAAGCGCGCAACTTGCTCAGACATTCAAATATGAGCATACTGTATAAGGAGATTTCATAGCTATGAAGAAATTAGCAATTTTATTCACAATTGCTTGTTTAGCCATTGCACCAACAGCATTTGCTCAGGAATGGCAACCTGCTGGTGACAAATGGATTGAAAAATGGTGGTCATTAGATTTAGTCACTAATAATGGCGGTCACGCTAACTCCGCTGAGATGGACTATCTTGAAATGGGTACCAATGGTGATATTAACAATGCCTCTGTTTCTACTCGTTACGGGGCTGGGTTGACAGGACAAGGAGCAGTATACTTACCGGAAAACGGTGGTACTCTCGTCTGGTCTGTTGTTACGCTTAACATAGAAAGTTCAAATAACTTGTCACTGAGTCACAGTCCTACTGCTTTAAATGAAGTCACCTGGCACGGTATTATCCTCATCTTGTCTCCAGATGACAGGACGACTACAATGCATCCCGCACACGATGATTATGCAGAAATATGGCTCAACGGAAGCAAGGTATATGATAACTCTGCTTGGACAGGTGGACCTCAAAATGTAACTCGACCTACAGAAATTGATCTAATTCAAGGTGAGAATTTCCTGCACTTTAAGTGTGGTGAAGGTGGTGGGGGAGATTATGTCAACCTTCGTTTTGAAGAAACCGATACAGATTTGCAGATTGCACCAACCCTTGATGGACAATTCTTGAATATATTGACACCTGTTGAACCACAGGACAAAGTTACAACGACTTGGGCAGATATCAAGCGAAGATAATATCTGTTAAGCATACTCAAAACAAAACCCGTATCCATATCGGATGCGGGTTTTGTTTTTTATTTACTTGATTAGGCATTCTATTCTGATTCTGTGATAGTCAACATCTGATTGGCATTTATATTTACAAGATTCTGCACGATTCCACTCTGCCAAATTACCTCAATACTATCAACTTTCTCAACCTCTCCTAAACCAAACAGCAATCTTGTATCGCTTCCAGAAGCATAACTTGAACCACTCTTTACTTCCGCAATCTGTGTGATTTTATCTGATACGATTCTTACTATCGTTCCGATACCGTCACGATTACTGTTCGTACCTACAAGTTTGATACTAAGCCAGTTGTTCTTATTCCCCCCATCATTCCTGAGTAAAACAACCCGTTGATTAGAATTCACAAGAACAATATCAATATCTCCGTCGTTGTCATAGTCGGCAGAAACTGCAGTCCTGCCAACAAATGCCTGAGTGAAATACGCTCCTGATGTTTGTGATACTTCAACAAACGTACCGTCACCTCTGTTATGAAAAAGTTGATCGCGTTGTCCAAAGGATTCGTGGTCATTCAATAATTCAATTATGTCTTGAAGATGTCCATTGACAAAGAAAACGTCCAGAAATCCATCATTATCGTAGTCTATGAAAAGCGGACTAAAACCGACATAGGGTAATGTAGACCCTTGTAAACCACTCTCTGCAGTGCTATCAATAAAAAGAAATCCATCATCACCAAGTTTTTGCATCCTATAGAGTGTTGCTTTTTCAAAATTCGCAACGATTATGTCTAACAATCCATCACGATTGTAGTCTCCATAATCAACACCCATAGATCCTTCAGCAACGCCTTTTTCATCATAACCGACACCCAGAAATAGACTTTCGTCTGTAAACGTGCCATCACCATTGTTATGATACAGAAAATTGCGATTAGTATCGTTCGTAACATAGATATCTGGATATCTATCATTGTTATAATCACAAGTAAGCGCAGCCATGCCACGACCTTCAATACGATTTACAAGTCCAGCATCTGCAGCAACATCTGTAAATGTTCCATCTCCGTTATTTCTATAAAGAACATCTGCTGTACCCTCATAACTTCTCGGTGGACCATAGCCAATTATACCCTTGAACTTCGTAACGGGCATGTCTAAGCTATATATTAGGTAGTTAACTACAAAGATATCCAGATCACCATCCAGATCATAATCCAGAAAAGCAGCAGCAATGCTCCAAAGAGAATTGTTAATTCCTGCCGATTCAGTGATGTTTTTGAATGTCCCATCACCATTGTTCAGATAGAGGATATCTTGTTGATAGTTGCAGACATAAAGATCAGGATCACCGTCGTTATCTATATCTCCAGCAGATGCACCCATACCGTATCCGATATCACCAACTCCTGCAGAATCAGTAACATCAGTGAACTTTCCGTTTCCTTCATTCCGATAGAGGACATTAGCACCTGTTTCCCTTCTGATTTTTTCTGAAACACCTTCCACAGGAACAGGTCCACTATTGACGAGGTATAGGTCAATATTACCATCTGAGTTATAATCAAAAAACACAGCCCCGGATCCCATTGTCTCAATGACGTGTTTATGTTCTGTCTTACCATTGGTGTGTTTGAAATCTATACCTGCTTCCTCTGTTACATCCACGAATATAGGGAGTTGTTCAGCTGAAGCATAGAATGTAATGAATATAGAGATATAAGTCAAAAGGGTGAGAATAGGTTTATGCATGTATAATTATATCAAGGGTGGAACCCTACTTTCCTTCCTTCTCAGCATTTTTTGCCAAACGAAAACCGACGAAGGAAGTCTTCAAGGTAGGATAAAGGTAAAAACGAAACGTTGTGCTACAACGCGCGATTCTGTCAATCCAAGAACCACCTCTGACAACCCGCCAACTGCCAGCAGCAGGTCCAGTAGGATTCTGTTTTGGACTGTGATAGTAATACACATCACTATACCAGTCCGCAGTCCACTCCCAGACATTTCCAGCCATGTCCATAACACCGAAAAAACTCTTACCTTTCGGGAAACTTCCTACGGGTGAAAGACGGTTTTCGTAGCCATCATTTTTCTCGGCACTGTTTGCATAAAGTTCCAACGCGTTTCCCCATGGAAAAGTCCTTTCTGTATAACCGCGCGCAGCCTTTTCCCATTCTGCTTCGGTCGGAAGTCGCATCCCTTTCCATTCAGCATAAGCTTTCGCATCATGCCAAGATACACCAACAACAGGATGATTTGGGTATTTTGTAGCACGGTCAGGCCAAGTGCCGATATGAGGGTGATAGGAAAAGTTCTCAGGGGTGTGCCGAGTTGCTGACTCCTTTTCATCTTGTAAACTCATCCAAAATTCATAATATTCAGCATTTGTAACTTCATGCTTGCCGATATAGTATGCCTTTAAGTACACCTTATGCGCGGGTTTTTCATCCTCAGCACGTCTGTCACTACCCATTGTAAACGTACCCGCAGGAATAAGAATCATCTGATCTTCTATGTCTTGAGCAAATGTGCAATCAGAGAAAGCAATTATTTGAAAAGACAGAAGAATTAATAATATCCTAATCCGCAATACAGTTCTCTCTAAAACAAAAATAGGATCTTTCATTTGGTGTTTTTTTTCAGTTTGGATAAGTAAAATTCGTAAGCTTGATAATGTTCTTGTGCAAGTTTTTTATTACCAACACTCTGATAGAGTTTTGAGATGTTCAGATGATAGTAGGGTTGTTCACTATCCAACGCAATCGCCTCTTGATAGGCAGATAGTGCTTGCCGTATCATACCTAATCTCGCGTAAATACTGCCAAGTGTATTATAGAATATAGACTGTTTCGGTGAAAGTTGTATTGCTTTACCGACTGATTCCAATGCATGTTTGGGAAAATTCAAATTTAGGAACGCTTGACTAAGACCGTGGTAATAACCAGCAATTTTATTTGAAGAAGCATTTTGAGAATTACCAACTTCAATACATTTTTGTAAAGCCGGAACAGCTTCCTTGTAGTTCTTTTGCTGCATCAATATTCTTGCTAATCCTGTCCATCCCTCAAGATTAGCAGGATCCGTATGTGTTAGACGAGTCAGACGTTCATATTCAGCGAATTCATTTTGTAACCGCTGATACAAAAGCATCTCTTTTCTGCTTTTTTCTCTTTCACCTAACTGCTTGTATGCTGTTCCGAGTCCAAAGTGTGGCGCCGCAAAGCCAGGAGGTCCATATTTTACTGCATTTTTAAAGTTGACAATAGCTTCTGGATATTCTTTCAAATTTAGATAGGCGTTACCTAATTCGTTGTAGTTTCCTGCGGAATTAGGTTTTAATTCAAGTGCCCTCGTCAGAACCTTTACAGCATCTGAATACTTGCGAAGTTTGAGGTACACCTTACCAATTAATTCATGCCCACGAGCATGCGTGGGTCCCAATGCAATCACCTGTTGCAACTGATCCGCAGCAGCTTTCCATTGACTCAGTTTGAAATAGACCAAGCTCAAGGAATATAGAACTTCAATATTATCAGATTTCAGTTTTAAAGAACGCTTGAAGACATCAATTGCCTTGTTGTATGATTCGTCTTTTGCGTACGACATTCCTAAATAATGTAAAATCTCATAATGATCCGGTTCTATAGCAAGAGATGATTCAAAGGACTTTATTGCCCCGCTGTTATTTCCCTGAAATAGAGACTTAAATGCCTGTTCAACATGTTGAGTATATAATGCATGCGACTCGTTTTCTGCATTAAGACCAGAAATGAGGATCAATTGAAATGTTATCAATGTAACTATCCAAAAATTTCTCATGGAATTTAACCTTCTGTATGGAAACAATGAAACGACTTCGTTCCTCAACCCTACCAACAGTTTTATACCAATTTTGCAATCGCTTGCGGAATAGACCGCAAAACGTCTCCAGCAATAAGTCCGTGTGTTCCTATCTTCTCAGCTGCGATATCTCCAGCGAATCCATGTAAGTAGACACCAAGTGTCGAAGCAATTTCAGTCGTAAGGTTCTGAGCCATCAGACCAGCGATAACACCGGTCAACACATCCCCCATCCCTGCTGTTGCCATACCCGGATTGCCTGTTGAGTTTATCCAAATATCACCATTCGGATATGCAGTTATTGTGGGTGCACCTTTAAATACAAGCGTAAGGTTATACGCTTTAACAAATTCTTCTGCAGCACCAATCCTATTTGACTCCAATGTTTGTATAGTATTGTCTGTCAATCGAGACATTTCACCAGGATGTGGTGTCAATACTGTTTCCGATCCAAGTTTTGAGATACTCTCTTTTTCATGTGCCAATGCATTCAATCCATCAGCATCAATCACCATCCGTGTACGTAGTTTCTGTTGCTGAATTTCAGTAATCAACTGATGAACAAATGCAACAGTCTCGGGATGTTGAGAAAGTCCCGGACCGATAACTAAAACAGATGCTGTCTTTTCAGCATAATCCAATATGGGAGTTACTGCAGAGACGTTTAAACTTCCAAATTCAGTCTCTGGTAACGGTAAAGTCATTACCTCTGAAAGCTTAACCTCCATTATGGAATTCAGACTCTTTGGAATTGCAAGCGTTACCAATCCAGCACCAGCACGTAATGCTGCTTCACTCGTTAATGTCGCTGCACCAGTCATTCCCAAAGACCCAGCAACGACCAAAACCCGACCAACGTTCCCTTTGTGGGAAGCAGGGTGACGAACAGGTATCCATTCTACCGCAAGTGCTTCAGTTGTCAAATTTGCATTAATTTCCTGATTATCTATTACCTGCTGCGGAAATCCTATGTCGATTATTTCTAAATCTCCAGCAAATTCAGCACCCGGATGCACCAACAATCCTCTTTTTGGTAATCCTATCGTAATGGTAGTATCGGCATTGATACATGTTCCTAACGGACAACCAGTATCGGCATCCAAACCTGAGGGTAAATCAACAGAAAGCACAGGAATAGGCAAATCATTTATAGTATTGATTATCCCTGCAATAGGCTGTCGCACGACACTGTGCAAACCTGTTCCAAAAATCGCATCCACAAGCAGATCACAACTTGTGAATCGTAATTCTGATTCCTTAAGTCTATCTTCTGTTAGTATTTCTTCTATATGTAACCCCAGTTCCGTTGCAATATCCAGATTTATGCGTGCTTCACCAGCAAAGGATTCGGATGAAGACACGAGAAAAATAGAGACATCGTGTCCATCATGAGCCAATTGCCGCGCAATGACCAAACCATCTCCACCATTGTTCCCTTTACCAACAAAGATTCCGATATGTTGTGCAGATGGATAATGCCGTCTAATCGCGCGGACAATTTCAGTGCCAGCAGTCTCCATCAGTACAATACCAGGGATACCAATCCCTTCAATCGTATCGCTGTCTATTTGACGCATTTGCGCTGCAGTCACAACTTTCATGCAGCTTCACCACCATCATCACGCCAATAAGTCTGTAGTTTCACACTATCTTTAATTAGATATTCAATTAGATCATGTTTCTGGTTTGCCATGTAAAGTCCTCCCGAGCTATTGTAGGTCGGGTAGAGCGAAGCGAAACCCGACAAATGCCAAACGCGCATTTAGCGTTGATTTGGACATGTATTGATTGTGGCTATCCTGTCGGGTTTCGTGCCTCTACCCGACCTACGGTAGAATGAAAAAAAACAATTGAATTTGGTATCATAAGTAAAAGTATCCATAATCAGAACGATTGATAATGTGAAGTCTTATCCTGTCTTTCCTGTCCCTCTTGTAAATCCTGGTTCATCCTCTTCCATTCTTCCATTCTTCCATTCTTCCATTCTTCCATTCTTCCATTCTTCCACCCTTCCCCTCTTCCTCTTATCCTGTCTTTCCTGTCCCTCCTATAAATCCTGGTTCAGACAATTAAAAAAAGTCACTTGAGTCACAATCTGAAATTATGATAAAGTATAGCAGTAAAAAATATAAGGGTCAACATCAAACTTGCATTGTAGAATGAAAATTCAGGAGTTTCAAATTGAAAATAAAATCTACGATTAATATGGGACGGGATGTCGGTAGGAACATCGCAGAAAACTATCTGAAAAATTCTGGCTTCTCCGAAAGAGATGCTGCTATTGTCGCTGATATTCTGTTAGAAGCCGAACTACGAGGAAGAAATACACACGGTTTCATCAGACTACCCGGAATTAGAAAACATTACGACCAATCACAACACACTGTAATACGAATTGACAGAGAAATTGGGCAGAGTGTGCGAATTGACGGTGGAAACCAACCGGGGTACCTCGTCGCTTACCGTTCAATGGAAATAGCAATCAAAGGTGCAAAACAGACGGGTATGAGTATAGTCGGTGTCCACAACACATCACACTGCGGCATGGCGGGTTACTACGTGGATATGGCACGCAAGGAAGATCTGATCGGCATTCTATTCGCTGACTGCTTCCCTCGAATTGCACCTGAAGGTGGAACTGACGCACTCTTAGGGACAAACCCAATCGCTATCGGAATCCCTTCCAATACAGTGCCAGTCTTATTTGATATGTCTACGGCTGCGATTACCAATGGAGATCTACTTGTCGCGATGCAGGATCAGAAGCATATACCTGAAAATGTAGCGTTTAATTCTAAAGGAACACCGACAATATACGCAGATGAAGCATTAAAGGGGAGTGTACGCGCTTTCGGTGAACACAAAGGTTTTGGACTTGCGCTCATAACACAAATACTCGCTGGGGCTCTTGTCAATGCTGCAACAATCCCACCACCTGGAAATAACTACGGGCTTTGCTCTTAATTGTTATTGACCCTTCAATTTTTGTACCCGTAGAACAATTCAAAACAGAAGTAGACAATCTAATAAAGAAAATAAAATTAAATCGACCTGAATCTGGTGTTGAAGAAATCTTGATTCCAGGTGAACGCGCATATCGTGAACGAGAAAAAAACATGCTATCCGGTCTACAGTTAGATGAGGCACTATTAAGTCAGTTAATAGATAGACAGTAACCAATGTTGATACAACAAACCAACGATCTTCGGATCACAATGAAAGGATATATACATGGCAACATTTAAAGCAGGTATTATAGGGTGTGGTGGACGCGGACGCGCACACGCAAATGGATATAAAGCATCACCAGATGTTGAAATAGTAGCATGTGCTGACCCTGTTGAAGGAGCACGAGAGAAATTCTCTGAACAATTTGAAGTGCCACGAAACTATGAAGACTATCATGAGATGTTGGAAAAGGAATCACTCGATTTTGTCAGCGTCTGTACCTGGATCGCTCTTCATAGAGATATGGTGGTCGCAGCCGCAAACAGCGGAATAAAAGCAATTCATTCTGAAAAACCTATGGCGCCTACATGGGGAGACGCAAAAACACTCTATCAAGCGTGCGTGGATAATGAAGTCGTAATAACTTTTTGCCATCAACGGCGGTTTGGTGCACAATTCATAAAAGCTAAACAATTAGCAAACGATGGCACAATCGGAGAAATAAGACGGATTGAAGGATCATGTCCTAATCTGCTTGACTGGGGAACACACTGGTTCGATATGTTCTTTTTTTATAATAATGACGAACCTGTTGAGTGGGTTATCGGTCAAATAGATGTAACAGATGAAAAAATTGTCTTCGGAACGCGGGTTGAAAATAGTGGACTCTCATGGTACAGATGGAAAAACGGAGTTGAAGGACTGTTAACCACAGGCGGCGTATCATCAAAAGGATTCTCCAACCGTATCATCGGGACGAAAGGTATTGTTGATGTTGGCGGAGGTGCACCGGTTAAACTCTTGCGGGAAGGGTCAAAAGAATGGGAACGACCCGATCTAAGTGATGTCACACCCAGAGGAAATGACACCACACTATCAGTCCTTGACCTGATTGACAGCGTTAAGACTGGACGCGAACCTGAACTGAGTGGACGGAAAGCTATGCAAGCAACAGAACTTATCTTTGCTACATATCACTCAAGCCGAGAAAGAGCCAAAATCACACTACCACTTACCGCAGAAGATTCAGCACTGTTGACTATGATAGATAACGGTGAAATCGGCTAAACAATACGTAAATTATAGGGCAGGGTGCATACCTGCCCATAATAATTGTATGAATCTTACAGTGTATCGGATTTAATCAACCTAATTATAAGAGATGCGTCTAACAATCAAATGAATAATATCCAATCTGTTTAATCTAAAAACTATCCAATAGATACAAGGTGTTTTTGACAATACAAGTCCTTAATGATAAATATGAATTTGGACTGTATCTGTTTTTTACCCAAATGTGCTATTCAGGAAATGCTTGTGAAACCGTGTGAAGTTGTAGGGTGAAATACAACTTCGCTGTAGTGGGGGATAACGCGTGTCAAAAAATAAAAAATGTTTTTCTGTTGTGTGTTCCGACAAGAAGATGCCTAAATTAAAAATCTGGTCTTGTAGGACACACTTTTTAATTTTTCAGTTGTTTGTCGTTCTGTTAGTATTACAGACTCCTGCTTGGGCAAGCTCTATCAAGTTTAACTGCTCTTGATGCGAATGGTGATTCTATTTTTAATAGTAACAATGAGAGATTAACGATCTCCTTTACAACAAGTGACCATGGTGAAGACACTCAGAAGTATACCTACGAAATAAAATTGGCTGATGGTAGAAAAATTACCAGCGGTCAGAATCTGACAAAAAACGAAATAATACAATATGAATGGGATGGTACGGTTGAAATAGCAAATGGACGGGTAGCACTACCCGATGGTGAATATACTATTACTGTTAAAATTACGGGTACTCCACCTCTTCCTACTGGTCAGGTATCAGAACGAACGACTAATGTAACAATAGACAAAACAAAACCCACAATAGATGATGTCAGTGTTGAATATAGTGCGTTTTCACCTATTATTGACTCAATCCCTGTCTACTACACCTTAAGCGAAGAAGTTGCAGAAGCATGGTTGGAAATTCTGAGAGCTGCTGATGGTGAACCAATTAGCCGCCGCATTGAATTGGATAAAACTGAAGGAAGTCATACATTCAAGTGGGATGGGACCGATGGAAATCAAAGATCTTTTGAAGATGGAAATTACAGGTTGAAATTGTACGCAACTGATAAAGCTGGTAATACAGCCGAACCAAAAACAACCGAGCAAATCACAATCGATTCTGAAGAACCGCAAATCACCGATATTTTAATAAACGATTCAATTCCTATAGTTAAGGGGACGTTTGTGAATGCATCTATTGAGACAATCAGCTTCACTGTAGATGCTGGCGGCAATACTCCTCTCAGTTCTAACGATAGCAATTTAATACAGATTAAACCCGTCGGTGGTACTAATCTTAGTGGAACATTAGTTACAGTAAATAACAAAGCGACTTTTACACTCGAAAATTCCATTGATGACGTCTCAGAAAATGGAACCTATGAAGTGACAGCATCTGTTCCCGATAGAGTAGGCAACGTCGCAACAAAAACAGCAAGATTTACCTTTGATAACACAGCACCAACCTTAAAGAGTATTTCTACCAACAGAGAAGAATTCAAACACGGTAGCGGTCTGAATGGACAGACAAACTATGTTGAAGCCGAATTGGAAGATAATTTCGAACTTGACCTATCCACTTCATCCATACGGTTAATCGGACCAGATGGTAATTTAGTTCTCGGACAACAGACACTATCAACAAACAACAGAATTAGATGGCAATTACGTTCACCACTATTAGCCAGAGATGGCATCCACGATGGACACTATAGCGTGCAGATTATTGGAGCAGACAAAGCAAATAATAGAACTGAAACAATTAATATAGCATTCGTTTTTGATAATTTAGCACCAGAACTCGTCTCACTTCAACCGACGCGAAATGCTGATACGTTCGATTTCTTAGGGGATACTGCCTACTACAATCTCCCACTCAATCAATTTGTCGCAACTTTCAACGATGGTGATACCGGTACCGGAGTTTTATTTTCAGGCGAACAAGACGTTACAAGTATTATCTTTGGAACTCCCAGGGCAGATGGAAATATTGACGAAATATCCGGACGAGTATTTCCTGACAAGGCGAACAATGTTCTTACATATATCTTAAATTCACCGCTCATAAAAACTGATGGAAGTCAAGACGGAAACTATATTATCTCTGTCAAGGCTTGCTGATACTATCGGAAATGTCAATATAACCCAATATCAAATCATTTATGATACACAGGTACCCACGCTCAAATCAACTCTACCTGCTGCGAATCAGACTGTTTCAACGCTATCAGAAGTTGTCATAAAATTAGACGAAACAACAAGCGGGATAGACTTTTCACAAAGCAATTTTAGGTTGACTCGAAATGAAGGAGGCAATCAGGTTGATGTTCCGGTTAACATTTCCAGCAACGGGACAGATACGATTACACTCACACTGTTACAAGAGATTGCGGTAGACGGGTCGGATGATGGAACATACACTATTGAGATTACACCTTCTGACCGTGCAGGCAATATGGGGGCAAGCTGTTAGAAGACAATTCTATCTTGTTAGTAAAACCCAACCGCGCGTACGTCTGACAACACCTGAAACAGGTACTGTCAATAATCTGAGTGATATATCGGCAGTAATTGATAATTACATCGGGTCCGGCATAAACTTTGATGATTCAACAATTACTGTAAGTAATGCAGACGGTATTGTTGTTCCGGATTCAAAGGTTGAATACGACGCTGCAAATAATCAATTAACTTGGAGCACAGAAACATCAATCCCAAGAAACGGCACAGCTGATGGTGAATATTCTATTCTTGTAGTCTACGTTGACTTTTCTGGGAAGGAATTCATACAATCATTCCCTTTAAATTTAGACACGCAATACCCATCCATTAATACAGTTGAGGTCGGTACTGACCCGCAACGCAAACTTTCCATTGATAGTGAATTGGATATTACTGAAACATTCTCACAGATTAATATTACTTTCGCAGAAAGCGATGTTGATTTTGAAAACACTCCCGTCTCTTTAGCAGGACCTGATGGAACAAATATTGCACTCCACCAAAGTAATGACGGTGAGAACCGTCTAACGCTCAATTTTCAAAATCTATCAAGTCTCGGCACATATACCCTATCAGTTACACCCACAGACAACATCGGCAATGTGTCGCAAGTTCCCTTTATCTATAGGTTTGATTTGGATATTGCAGTTCCCGTTGTTACATCGGTTCTGATTGGTGGTCAGAGCGGAGCAGTTGTTTATGTCAATGAAAATGCTGGAGAAATCGTTGCAAACCTTGTGGATACTACGGGGATAGGTTTAGCTATCGGAGAGGGAGAATCCGATATTGTTGTAACCTCTTCAATCGGACTTCCGGTGCCTGGTATCACAACAGAAAATAATGAAAACCAACTGATTTGGAGACCGACAGCACTACCAACAGATGGAAGTGGAGATGGAAGATATATTGTTGCTGTTACCCCAGTAGATAATGCTGGTCGCACTGGTGATGTGGCATATCGGTCATTTATATATGATACGCAAAAACCACGTTTAACCTCGGCAACACCTATAACATTACACCAACCGATCTCTTATATCGGCGGAAGTTTAGCAAATTTCCAGTTTGGAATTGAAGATGTCGGTCCTGCTTCGTTTGATCTTGATGCTCAGACGATCTCTCTTCAAAAAGTTGACGGTGATGTTGTCATCGGACAAACAACCCATGACGGTGTTAATCAAGTATTCTTCACACTGTCCGCACCACTACCTGCTGATGGCAGTGCTGATGGAGAATATCTATTAACTGTAAACCTTGTTGACAAATCAGGAAATCAAAATCAAATCCAACATAGTGTCTTTTACGATTCACAAGTACCAGTTCTATCTACGGTCTCTTTGAATACTAAGACACCTTTAGACTTAACACCCTATCTGGTTACCGACCTTGACGAAACAGTAAACAGGATTACCCTTAACTTTGTTGATTCAACACGCGTTGATTTTATAAATACCACTATTACTTTAACCGGTCCAGATGGTTCAGATATACCACTCAATTTGGACAACAACGGAGTTGATCAACTCACTGCAAGTTTTGCATCATTAAACCAGGACGGATTATATACTCTATCCGTATCAGCACAAGACATAACAGGTAATGCCGACCAAGGCGCAGTTCGATACCCATTCCGTATAATGTTTGAAATACCTGAACTCTCATCAGTGAAAGCCAATACTACTGATACTGCGATAGATTTGATACCTAACGAAATTGTTGATATAGTTGACGTTATTAACCAAGTCACACTTCAGTTTACTGACCCATCACGTCTTGACCATGAAAATACGCAAGTGGAATTATTAGATCCGAACGGACAACAAATTCATCTTACACAAGAAGAAGATGTCTCATCGCAATTAATCGTGCGGTTTATCTCTGTAACAGAAAATGGAGTGTATACGCTTATAGTTACGCCACATGACATGGATGGAAATGTCGCACAATTAGCTGAAAGATACCAATTCCGTCTTGATATAGCATTTCCCAGTGTAAGTTCCGTTCTAATCGATGGTCAGTTGAGTTCTGCAATCTATGTAAATGATGCGGTCGCAACTATAGTCGCAACTTTCATAGAACCTGCAGGTGTTGGGTTAGACTTTAGTGATGATGGTTCCTCTATTGTTGTCACGAATCAGAATGGCGTTGAGGTAATCGGTACCACAGAATCAAATGAACAGAATCAGTTAACGTGGACCCCTTTAGCACTCCCGACAGATGGCAGTGCTGATGGAACATATAACGTCTCAGTAACACCTTTGGACAAAATTGGACGCACTGGTAAAGTAGTCAACAGACAGTTCGCCTACGATACACAGCTACCTCGAATCACTTCAGCGACACCAATTGCCTTACATCAACCCATAACTTATATTGGGGGTAGTTTGACACAGTTCCAATTAACTGTTCAAGATGTTGGACCAGCATCACTTAACCTTGATGAACAGACAATTACTCTTCAGACAAGTGAAGATGAAACAGTTTTAGGTCAATTAACGAATGATGGCGATAGTCAACTCTACTTTACACTCTCAACACCATTGCCAACGGACGGTAGTGCTGATGGAGAATATACACTTACGGTAACCCTTGTGGATAATGCAGGAAATTCAGACAAGACGACACACAACGTCTATTATGATTCACAAGCACCAACACTCTCCACAGTAACTCTGAACACTGAAACACCGTTAAACCTAACACCTTATGAAACTACGGAACTAACTGAATCTGTAAGCAAACTTACACTGAAATTTGTTGAAACGACGCAAGTAGATTTTGAGAATACGAATGTAACCCTTTCAGGACCAGGAGGATCTTCAGTCCCACTTACACTTACCGACAACGGTGTTGACGAACTGACAGCAAGTTTTGTTGCCTTAACACAAGGAGGACAATACACATTATCAGTAACACCAAAAGATATAGCAGGTAACATGGAACAGGGGGCAGTGCAATATCCATTCCGTCTTGATTTCCCAATCCCTGAATTAACCTCAGTAAAAGCTAACACAACCAATGAAACCATCGCACTTACACCCTATGAAATCGTTGAGATTACTGAAACAGTGAATAGTTTTGTTCTTGAATTCACCGATGCTATGCGAATCGATATTGAGGAGACTAACATTGAACTATCTGGCCCCAATGGTGAACAGATAGCCGCGACACTTGAAGAAGGTGAGGGGTCTCAATTGGTTGTCCGTTTTGTATCTCTCATGCAAAGTGGCAATTATAGATTCTCAATCACACCGCAGGATACAGTCGGCAACGTAGCGCAAAGTGCTACACAATACCAATTCCGACTTGATTTCCCAATCCCTGAATTAACCTCAGTAAAAGCTAACACAACCAATGAAACCATCGCACTTACACCCTATGAAATCGTTGAGATTGCTGAAACAGTGAATAGTTTCACCCTTGAATTCACCGATGCTATGCGAATCGATATTGAGGAGACTAACATTGAACTATCTGGCCCCAATGGTGAACAGATAGCCACGACGCTTGAAGAAGGTCAGTGGTCTCAATTGATTGTCCGTTTTGTATCTCTCATGCAAAGTGGCAATTATAGATTTTCAATCACGCCACAGGATATAGGTGGAAACGTAGCGCAAAGTGCTACACAATACCAATTCCGACTTGATTTCCCAATCCCTGAATTAACCTCAGTAAAAGCCAGCACATCCAATGATACCATAGCACTTACACCCTATGAAATCGTTGAGATTGCTGAAATAGTGAATAGTTTTGTTCTTGAATTCACCGATGTTATGCGTATTGACATTGAGGAGACTAACATTGAACTATCTGGACCCAATGGTGAACAGATAGCCGCGACACTTGAAGAAGGTGAGGGGTCTCAATTGGTTGTCCGTTTTGTATCTCTTATGCAAAGTGGCAATTATAGATTCTCAATCACACCGCAGGATACAGTTGGAAATGTAGCGCAAAATTCCACGCAATACCAGTTCCGTCTTAAACTACAAGTACCTCATGTTACTTCTGTCAATGCTATCGTAACTGATGTGCCTGTCACGCTGACACCTTATGAGATCATCAATATTTCAAATTCATTTAGTCGTTTCACTGTTGAGTTTAATGATACTACGAATCTTGATTCTGAAAATACAAACATAACGTTGTCAGGACCTAATGGACAAGAAATATTCACCACTCTTGAAGAGGGAGAAGATTCTAAATATATCGTCCGATTTGTAGAATTAACCGGTAGTGGAGTATATACTATCTCTGTAACACCGCAAGATAAAGCCGGAAATGTCGCACAAAGTGCAACGCAATTTCAGTTTAGACTTGACATCGCCGGTCCATCTGTTCAATCTGTCAGTATAGATGGTAAACTTGGATCAACTGTTTATGTAAGCAATTCCTCACCAAGAATAATTGCCTCCTTCACAGATTCCTTAGGAGTTGGCTTGTCCTTTGGTGAGAATGGTACAAATATAGAAGTTACAGACTCAGAAGAGTTAAAAGTACCCGGAACAACGACGACTAATGACTCAAATCAGTTGATTTGGACACCCATCCCATTTGCCACAGATGGCAGTGCTGATGGACAGTACAGTGTTGCAATTACACCTGTTGATATGAACGGTCGTACTGGCACTGTTGTGAACAGAAAGTTCATCTATGATTCACAAGCTCCAAGAATTACGGCAGCGGCACCCATCACACTCCATGCACCCGTTTCCTATATCGGTAGCGGTTTAACTGAATTCGTCCTTACAATACAAGATGAAGGACCCGCTGGATTTGTACTGTCCTCACAAGTTGCTGCTTTGATGGATGCATCAAACAAACCTGTTCCTGCAACCATAACGCATAATGAACTAACAAACCAACTATACTTAACACTTACCACACCTTTCGCTAATGACGGAAGTGCTGATGGGACTTACACGTTAAGTGTTGCACTGACTGACAAAGCAGGCAATCGTAAGAATTCTCAATTTGCTGTAGTATATGATTCAAGGGTGCCTCAAATATCTTCGGTAAAGACAAACACTGTTGGTGTTGCAAAGGAACTGATAGCGAATGAAGTTACTGAACTATCTGAATCTATCAGTACTATCACACTCAGTTTCTCAGAAGCCACCAGGGTTGACTTTATTAATACTGTTGTCTCATTGCTTGATCCATCAGATCTATCAGTACCTCTATCAATTGAAGATAATGGTGTCTCTGAAATGACGATCAGTTTTCCAAACTTGACTGAAATCGGTCAATATACACTATCTGTGACGCCTCAGGATATTGCTGGTAATACTGCGTCAAGTCCGGTTGAATTTACCTTCAATTTGGAATTCATACTGCCGACCATTGAATCTATTCTTATAGGTGATACCGTAACACTTAGCAGTGGCGACATTGCTTATGTTAATGCTGACAACCTGCTAATTGTCGCCAATCTACTTGATCCCGTAGATACGGGTCTATCTTTTGACAGACTCACCGGTTCCAGCATCTTGGTTACCACTCTTGATGGAACAACTGTTTTTGGTAGTCTCAGTACAAATAATGTTGATGTCATCGCTTGGGAACCTATTACGCTATCGACCGATGGCAGTTCCGATGGACGATATGCAGTATATGTTTCCCCAGTTGATAAACAGGGACGCCAGGGGAGTACAATCTATCGCGAATTCATCTTAGATACACAAGAACCGGAAATAACTTCTGCTTCTCCCATAAATCTAAGTCAACCCGTCTCTTATGTCAGTGAAAGCCTTACACAGATTCAATTCACTGTACAAGACGTCGGTCCAGCAGACTTAGTACTTGAAGATCAACAGGTTAGCTTGCGGAATCAAAGTGGGGCAATTATTCCTACTAAACTTACGAATGACAGTCAAAACCAGATCTATCTAACACTTGATGAACCACTACCACTTGATGGTAGCAGGGATGGAGAATATACTGTTGTCGTTGAATTTGCTGATAAAGCTGGGAATATGCTTTCTCTTGAGCATCCAATCATATATGACACACAAGCACCGACTCTTGTTAGTACTGTTCCTGCAGACGGTGAACTACTCACAGAAGATCTAACACAAATAGTAGTTAATTTGAATGATGAGGGAGATAGCGGAATTGATTGGGCACTTACAACCGTAACCTTGGTAGACCCAAATGGTGCCGAGATTTCTGGTGAAGTTACCAGTAATGGTAAAACCCAGTTGACACTCAACACAAATCAACTCGTCGCGGATGGCAGATATATCATACGCGTTCAAGCTATTGACAGAGCCGGAAACGGCAACAGATCTATTTTTGAAAGCAGTTTCCTTTTGTCAAGACGCTTGCCAGCTGTAATATCTACCACACCCCTTACTGCGCCAGAAGATGAAGCCTACACTAACGAGACAGTTGAGGAAATTGAAGTACTGCTTGAAACTGTAGACGAAAGACACCTTTCCACTGTTCGATTGCTGAATGCTGATGGACAGGTCATTGCTGGACAGCAGCAACGACAGGCAGACAGGTTAATCTATCAGTTAGTACGACCACTTGCTACAGATGGGTCCGATGATGGTCTATACACAATTGAATTTACACCAATTAGTGCTTCCGGTCGAACGGGTGAAGTTCAAAATCTTGTATTCACTTACGATACACAAGCTCCCGAACTTATTCCAGATGATATTCAACTCATCGTTACGGAACCAGAAGTTAATAATTCACTTGTTGAAATCAGAGTCGTGCTCACAGATGAGCAAGCAGGTATAGATTGGGAGAATCTTGATGAGGAATGGTTTACTTTTGAACAACTCACACCCGATACCACCGATATCGCGGGACGATTGTCCTATGATGCCGAACAGAACATCCTAATATTCAGACTTACTGTACCACTTGCAGATAACGGGTCTGCTGATGGTGAATATAGGATTACTATAACGCCAATAGATAAAGCAGATAATGGCAATGAAACTTATGAAAAAGATTTCACTTACGACACAAGTCCACCAGTCATAGACCCCGCTACTTTGCTACTCAATGATGCACCCCTACTCACTGACAGAGATGCAGTTGATTACCCAAGCGCAATCTCAACAACGGGTGGTGTCGTTGTCCAAGCAAGTATTACAGATGTAGGTTTAGGTGTAAACCTTTCACAGTCAAGTATCACTATCAGAAATCCAAATGGACAAGAGATCCCTGGTACATCACAACAGAATGGTATTGATACAATTGTCTTCAAATCGGATGGTCTGAATGATGAAGGTATTTATCAAGTTACAATTACAAGTGTTGGTAATGATTCAGAACTTCTCGGTTTTTCACCTAAAGACTCAATCACTGCAGCATTCCTATATGAAACAACTGAACCAACTGCTACTGTAATTAACGATGGCGGTAAAACAGAATTTACTGATGAGGCGATACCTTTTGAAGGAACTGCTGCTGACCCACAAGGGACGCGCCGTGCTGGGGGACAACAAGGAGAAAATGAAATTCCTGTTCCCGCATCAGGTGTCTTGTTGGTAGAGATCGTTGGAACCGGTCCAGATGGACAAGAAATTGAACCGGTACCCGCAGAAGATGATAGCAATGCACAAGCACAACCGTGGAGCACCTGGTCGGTAGATTTCTTGCCTACGCGTTCGGGAGAATACGATTTAGATTTGCGAGTCACTGACAAAGCAGGAAACTATACTGTCTACGACATCGGCGAATATACGATGTCTGTTTCCTTCTCCTTCAAAGGGAAGACTTTTGGATGGCCCAACCCCTTGAGAAAGTCAAAAGATGGTGTCGCATTCTTCTCCTTCGACCTAAACGCTCCAGAAGATGAAGCCATTGACATGACACTTTACATCTATGATTGGGGTGGAGATTTGGTCTACAAACAGAAATATGCTAACATCACTACAGGAAAACGTGATGATACACGAATAAAATGGAATTTAGAAAATCAGGCAGGTAATGCAGTTGCAAGAGGTATTTATGTGTTCCGGTTAGAGGCTGTTAATGGAGCAGGTAATCGCGCAAACGCTGTCGGAAAAGTACTTGTCGTTGACTAAGAAAATATAAAACAGACAACTGAAAATATGGAGATAAATAATGCACAAGCGTCAAGTTGTAGTAGTTCTAATAATTACATTACTGATAACCGGTTCTCAATGTTTCGCACAAGACGAAGGTATTCATGACGGTGCTGGAACTACTGGTGCAGCATTCCTCAAAATTGAACCCGGTAGCAGACCTGTTGGTATGGGAGGCGCTTTCACAGGACTCGCAAACGATATCAACACAATCTTCTGGAATCCCGCAGGATTGACAGCAGTTCATACAAGAGAACTTACTGCAATGCAACATTTCTCGTATGTTGATATCAACAATCAATCTATTGGATATGCACAACGCGCAAACCGTTTAGTGTGGGGAGCAAGTTTCTTAGGAAGCTTCACTGAAATTGAACGGAGAATCGCCGCAACTGAAACACCAGATAGTACCGTTACAGTTGGTGGATTTGCTACAGGCTTATCCCTCGCATACCCATTGGTTGCGAATGCCTCAATCGGAGGCACAGCAAAATTTATCTCACAACAATTAGATATTCAGAATATATACGGATTCGCAGCTGATCTAGGTGTCATTATACGTTTAATTGACAACCATCTTGGGATTGGACTTTCAGTGTTGAATGCTGGTGTAATAGGTGGAGGCGAAAATCCGCCTATGGCGCTACGCGGCGGACTCGCATATAGAACATGGCATGACACTCAAACGGATGCTGAAGAAGAAGTAAAACGAAGGGAACTATGGACAATGGTGGCTGATGCCCATCTCCCGCTTATTGACGCAAATCCAAGTTTTCACTTAGGTGTAGAAAGATGGTTTTACAATATGATTGCCGCACGCGTGGGATACCGTCTTGGTCTGAATGACAATCCAAGTGATGGACTATCTATCGGTATCGGAGTCCGCAGAGGCGGAATGGACGCTTTAGCAAACATAGACTTTCAATTTGATTATGCTTTCGTACCAGACGCGCATGTTGGTCACGCACACAGAATATCTGTAATCACACGCTTCTAAGATAAAAAAAAAGTAGGCACAGTAAAGTACCGTGCCTACCAGCGATTCTTTTGCTTACCTATTATCTCTCAGTTTTTAAACACTCGCCTCCAACATCCGCTCAATCGGTAAACGCGCTTTGTCGATCACATCAGGATCCAAAGTGACCTCATATTCTGATAGGTCATCACCACAATCAATCGCTTCTAAGATGTTCGCAATTTTATCTATACGCACTTTTGCCATATGAGAGCATCTAACTGAACACGCTGTCCAAAATTGCACCTTGGGGAACTCTTGCGCTAAATTGGATGTCAATTCACATTCTGAAGCAACAAACGCACGTTCTAATTGACCATCTGCAACACGACTGGCGATATCCTTCATAATTTGACTGGTACTACCGTAAAAGTCTGCTTCCTTTAAGACATCTGGACGACATTCCCAGTGTGCATACAATTTTCGCTTAGAATGACCTTTCGGTATTTCAAACGAGTCTCGTATCGCAAGCAGATCAGATAGCGTAAATTTTTCGTGCACTTCACACACTGCACCACGTGCTGTATTGTCTTTGCCAGGGTAAACAACGTTCTTTTCACCTTGTAACTCTTCTTCTAAGTTTTGAGCAAAGAAAATATCGGGAACGAAAATCAACGTATCACCCGGCATAGATTTGGCAATATGTGCAGCATTTGCAGATGTACAACAGATATCCGATTCCGCTTTCGCATCTGCATAACTATTGACATATATCATCACAGGAGCATCTGGGTAAAGTGCTTTCAACTTTCTAACATCTTCCGCACCAAAGTTATCTGCAAGTGAACATCCAGCCGTCTTATCTGCTACTAATACCGTTTTTTCAGGACTCAGAATTTTTGCAGTCTCTGCCATAAACGGTACACCATTAAAAATAAGATAAGATGATTCAGTTTTGGATGCATACATGCTTAATCCAAGCGAATCACCCTGTTCCTCTTTGTCCGACAGACCAAATACTAACGGTTCCATGTAGTTGTGACCCAACATCACAACATCATGCTTGTGTTTCAATGTTCGTATCTTATGTATCGTTTTGGCATGGGCTTCAATATCAAGCGTAGTCAAACTCGGATGGTGTCTACTGTATAACTCCTGTTTAACTTCCGCAAGCGTCAATTCCTTATTGCCATTTTGCGTTTTATCCACATGGGGTGTTGTTTCCTTATGATCCATGCTAATCACGCTCCAAATTGGTAGTTAAGAGTAGATTGTAACGATTAATGTTTACAGAATCTCTTCTTAACAGTATACTTTGTCCTAATAGGATACTCACAATACACCTTTTTGTCAAGGATAACACACAAAAATGCAAAATTTTGGTATAATTTCTGTTATGAATAAGAAAAAACTCCTCTCCATCATCACGATTACGTTGCTAATTCTGAATTTGAATCTTGCCGCGGAGGGTATTTCAGTCAAACTTAGAGGAAAACTCGCACTTGCTGGTATTCTATCCGGCGTAGCATTTCTGACTTATACGCTCGTGCAACATGACAAAAATGAAACTGAAACATTACTTTCACAACTGGGGCGTCCTGATTATATCGTACAGATTGATCGCGGATTTGATAAGTGGTATGTCCATCAGTACAAAAACCAATCGTATCATTTCCTAAATAATAGATTTATTAAGAAGAGACAAAACAGTTCCATCCTTGAGCTCTTACCGAGAGATACATTCGGCAGCAACATCTCTTTTCAACATAGTGTGATAGAATACCATTCTCCGCTTATGTCTCTTACTGATAAGACCTCTTTAGTGAACCCCAAGTGGTTGTCATTTTCCCTATCGCATCAACAGCCAGTCCCTCAATCTGTATTTCTCTATCTTTATCAGTCGGAAGACGTACGTTTGCTGAGCCTGGATCCGTTGCACTATCGTTTGAAGTGACAAAAACAGCATCTAATTTCGTTGCATCTTCACGAACTCCGATACGTAAAATCGTTTCACCAACCTTGTCGAATTCCCACACTCTATCAAAAGTACCTCCATCTAACCAATGATTAATACGATCCCAATGCCACTGGTTTCTTGTGCTGATACTCCATCGATATTCAGTGTTTTTTGTTACTTGTGGATCTTCATCCGGATCTGAAGGTTGCCATGTCACCCAGAACGAATCACTATTACCATCCCAAACAAATACGTGCCCCCAGAGTGCATACTCCCCTGTCTTAGGAATATTAATAATGAATTCCGCCCAACCTTGATCGCCACCACCTGTTGCTTTAGGTCCCTCCATCCATATATATTTTCCATCAGATGGCCCATCCTCCTCTGCTATCACCATCGGTGCTTGGATGACATCCGCTAATTCTGCTTCAAGGGCAATTTCTACATTAGCATTTAGTTCTAAAACATGTAAAACAAAAACAAAGAGTATGAATATCAAAAAATAAACCCTATAGTTCATAATATAAGCCTCCTTCAACATTTCTATTGAGAATGATTCATGATTAGGCAGTGCCATACACTTAGAATATACCACTGCCTAAATTAAGATAAAGTCATCATTGTCTAACAGATAAATCTATCTACATAAAACTCTTGATCTTACCCCATGTCGTTGTTAATTTATCTTGAACTTCAACAGGAGTACTAATATCTTCTGCAGTTGGGTTACGCGGGTTGACTTCATCAACATTATCCGAAAGGTTGTCGGTGATAAAAACAACGTCTAACTTTGCAGCATCTTCCCGGACAGCAATTCGAAGTGTTGTTTCTCCAGCACTGTCAAATTCCCATTCCCTTTCAAAAGTACCACCATCTAACCAATGGTTGATACGATCCCAGTGCCACTCATTTCTTGTACCAATACTCCAACGGTATTCTGTGTTCTTCGTCACTTGTGCGTCTTCGTCTGGATCCGCAGGTTGCCAAGTCACCCAAAATGAATCACTATTACCATCCCATACAAAGACCCTTCCCCATAGGGCATATTTACCCGCAGCGGGTATGTTGATGTTATATTCCGCCCAACCTTGATCACCACCACCTGTTGCTTTTGGTCCTTCCATCCATACATATTGACCTCCGGATGCCTCATCATCTTCTGCAATTACCATTGGTGCCTCTATTGCATGAGCCATTTCTGCATCAATAGCAAGGTCCCAACAATATCCAATACCATTAAACATTAGCAGACCAATAATGACAAAAATGCTAAAAACTATTACATTGCGACGCATAAACAATTCTCCTTTTATTGTTATCGTGTAAAGCGTTCGTAGGGACAGGGTTCCCCTGTCCGCATAAAAAAGCGTTCGTAGGTACAGGGTTTCCCTGTCCGCATATTATAAGAACATGGTTTCCCTGTCCGCATAAAAAGCGTTCGTAGGTACAGGGTTCCCTTGTCCGCATAAAAAGCGTTCGTAGGGACAGGGTTCCCTTGTCCGCATAAAAAGCGTTCGTAGGGACATGGTTTCCCTGTCCGCATAAAAAAGCGTTCGTAGGGACAGGGTTTCCCTGTCCGCATAAAAAGCGTTCGTAGGTACAGGGTTTCCCTGTCCGCATAAAAAGCGTTCGTAGGTACAGGGTTCCCCTGTCCGCATATTATACCTACAGTTACATTACCACTCTATCAAACGTATTCATTGGGTCTTTATTTCACCCCAACGCTTGTATTGTAAGTTAATCAGTTCAATCTGTAGTTCGCTTGAGGTGTGTTGCCATTTCGGCTGAGTTGCCCAAGCACCATTGTCAATCAGTTGACGTCTCTTACTACCATCTGCATTCATCAGATGTATCACCCATCTCCCATCAACTTCAGCTTGAAAAGCAATCTTATGACCATCGGACGACCATGATGGAACCGCTTCATCTTCTGGAGTATCGGTTAGAGCTCTTTTGTTATCACCGTTTTCAGCATCCATAATATAAAGGTCGAAATCTGCTTGATCAACATCTTGTCGCATCGAAGAATACAAAATATACTTGCCATCAGGCGACCACGTAGGATAAGTATCCATTAATGGCTGATGGGTTAATCTCTGTTCCTCACCTGTAACCACATCAATGATATATATATCCCAATTAAACTCTCGTTTTGAATGAAATGCTACACGGTTGCCATCGGGTGACCAAACAGGGATTTCATCTTCATAAGTGTTCTCTGTTAAAGCCTCCAAATTTCCAGTATCTAACGCTAATAAATAGATATTGAAATGTCCTTGACGATTAGAGGAAAATGTCAACTTTTTACCATCTGGCGACCAAGATGGAGCTTTGTCCACTGCCAAATTGTGAGTCAATCTTCTCTGAGATGTACCATCTGAACGCATGACATAAATCTCATGATTGCCATCGCGACGAGAGAAGAACGCAATCTCAGTGTTGTCTGGTGACCACATTGGATAGTAATCCGCTGTATCGTTTGCAGTTAGATTTATAGGAGTGTTGCCAACGGAATCTGTTAGGTATATGTCCCAATCCCCGTCAATATCTGAAGCGAAAGCAATTTTTACTGGGGTGGACGTTTGACAAATTACAATTCCTGAACCCACATAACAGCACAGAATTACCACAATTATGATGTGATAATGTAATGATACCAAAAATCGCATTTTTTGTCTATATTCTATAAAAACATTCACAGATTTAACAGAATATTTAATGATGGGTAGGTAAACTTAGGATTCAGACAGGCGATTCATCAATGCTGCACTATACCCAGCACCGAAACCGTTGTCAATATTCACAACTGTGACTCCAGATGCACAACTGTTTAACATGCCGAGTAGTGCTGCAAGACCACCGAAACTCGCACCGTAACCTACGCTTGTGGGAACAGCAATTACAGGACAATCTACCAAACCACCAACAACACTCGGTAATGCACCTTCCATACCAGCAGTTACAATAATGACACGCGCATTGAGTAACTTTTCGTGATTGCTGATGAGTCTGTGCAATCCAGCGACACCTACATCGTAAAGTCGTTCAGGTAGACTCCCCATAATATTGGCAGTTTCGGCAGCTTCTTCAGCAACGGGGAGATCAGATGTTCCAGCGGAAACCACCAATACACCAGGTTTCGTTTCTATTTCAGATTGGACGATGCTGATTGTCCTACCGAGTTCGTTGTAACGCGCATCTGAATGGAATGATCTAACTGCCTCAAACATTGAAGGAGTAGCACGTGTAGCAAGGAGGGGATGACCAGCATCCAGAATACTCTTGCTTATTTTCGCAACCTGTTCGTCTGTTTTACCTTCGCAAAAGATCACTTCAGGAAAACCTGTTCTAAGTTGTCTATGATGGTCAATTTTGGAAAAGCCGAGATCTTCAAATGGAAGAGTGCGGAGAGATTGTAGCGCATCATTTACTTCAATCTCACCGCTCTTGACCTTCTTCAGGAGGGATTTTATTCTTTCAACTTCCATACATGTTGAAACTACTTTCTACTAACTACAAAGTCTACATTCCAATACCGTCGTTTACGATAATCTGATCTGAAATATAATACCATTTCTAATTGAAAATATCGCTTTATTGTAGCACATTCTTCCAGATTGTGCCGTCCCCGTTTCATTTCTAAACAGCCGGTAATGAGAGAAATAATAATAGAAATGGTATAATATCTAATGGAGACTCTTGTATATTGAGATTACGCTTCTTCAGATTCTTTTTTGCCAGGTTTCGTGTCGTTTGCCATACCAGGGATCGTCTCAGTGATTTTATTCTTGACTTCAGATGATACTTTTTTCCCTGTTTCAACAGCAGTCTTCACTTGATCCTTAGCTTCTTTGACACGTTCTTTACCGACTTCAACAAAATCCTGAACACTTTCTTTGCCTTGGTCTACAAGATGCTGAACATTTTCTCTTGCTGCTTCACTTGCTTGATGAGCAATTTCCAATGTCTTATCCTTCGCCTGTATAGATGTATCTCGGATTTTCTGACGAGTCTCTCTTCCAGGTGCCGGGGCATAAAGTAGACTGAGAACGGCACCAGTCAGCAGACCAGTGAAAAAGGCAAAAATCATTGTCAATCCATTATTGCGGCCATCATTACTCATTTGTCTTTCCTTTCCTTTTTAGGTTAATCTATAAACACTTGCTTATTCGTGAATATTGGATAATTCTAAATATCCACTTACTATATTACGTGTGTTTTAGTCTTTTATTTTCAATTAAGTGGTTATTGTAATTGGTCCTATGCAATTGCAATTTCAAAAACTACTGGTTATGTCAGATTCGGACGATATAATACATAACGAACTAAATTATGCTAAAGATTACCACGTTACCTACTCAACCGCTGCTTCAGATTGTTCTGCCGAAACTTCCGCATGTATTTCCTCAATGTCATTTTCCTGTTCTATATCTTCTTCCTGTGTCTCAGGTTGGTCTGCACCATTTGAACTATAGGATCTGTACAATTTATCCCAACCTGCTTTCAACCCCTGCCACACCCCAACTATGTCAGCAAGGGATACTGCAACTTGATTACGAAAGTACTCTGCTTGTTCAATCGTTTGACCTGAAAATGTAGAAATCTTGTCAACGAGTGATTCAAGCTGCTGAATACTCTGATTTAGTGTCTGAGTCACTTCCTGAATATTGTGTAATGTCGGTTGTACTTCATCCTCGCTAATCTGCTGAATTGAGGCTGTTACACCATTCAGATTTTGCAATAATTCTGGTAATTCCTTGTTAATAGTTTTGACAGTTTGACTAACGTCATTTATGAGTATCCCGACTTCTTGGTTAACAAGGTTTTCTGTAGAATTAAGTGTGTTCTGTATACTATTTAGTGAATTTCTTACGCTGCCTATTGCAGTACACAAATATCCAATGAGTACAGTGATCGCAATAAGTGCTACACCAAGGCTGCATTTCCAAAAAATAGAAACAATAATATTCCAATCCATGTGTAATATTTCCCTTATTCTTATGTGTTAAAATATAGTTGCTGGTACAATCCAATGAATAGTCCAGACTAAATATGTAGGTCGGGTAGAGGAACGAAACCCGACTTTAAACTTGATATGGAGCATCTTGTCCAAATCAACGCCAAATGCGCGTTTGGCATTCGGTGGGTTTCGCTTCGCTCTACCCACCCTACAAGTTAAGTATTGACAGAGCACTAATTTGAAGAGAAATGTTCATGCACTCAGTTGTTTCTCGATTATTTTAACTGTAGCGGCGATTGCTGCATCAACTTTATCAGGATTTCGAGCACCACCTTGCGCTAATTCCGGTCTGCCACCACCGCGTCCATCAGCAAGCTGTGTAATTTCTTGCATCAGTTTTCCAGCATGTATGCCTCGATTCTCAACAAGATCAGGTGTTACACCCACAACGAAGGCTACCTCATCTCCAGATACCGATGCAAGTGCCACAACACCCGTTTCAAGCTTCTGTTTAAGTGCATCAACCAACTGTCGCATACCGTCTCTATCTGTTCCATCTATACGGGCTGCGACAACCTTCACATCATTCACAAGTTCTACATTTGCTACTAAAGTGTTGAGATTTGATAGAGCATTTTGACTTTTTAAACCTTGTATCTGCTGCTCCAACTCTCTCTGTTCTTGTAATAACTGTTCTATTCTATCTGCCAAACTCTCTTTAGGAGATTTTAGTAAGTTAGCAATATCCGATAGCAATACCTCGTCATCTTGGATCGTTGAAACAGCAGATTCTCCGGTGAGTGCTTCAACACGGCGGACACCCGCGGCAATGCTACTCTCACTCATCAATTTTACGTAACCAATCTCACCAGTCGCAACCACATGTGTGCCACCACATAACTCAACACTATATTCACCTGCTTGAACTACCCGGACAATGTCAGCATACTTATCCCCAAAGAAGGCTAATGCACCTTTCTCTTTTGCTTCTTCTAAGGACATCTCATCAGTCGTCAGTCTGTCGTTTTGGCGAACCTTTTCGTTGATATAACTCTCAATTTCTCTTAGTTGTTCATAAGAAACCGCCTCAAAATGGTTGAAATCAAACCTTAGTCTACCATCTTGTACGAGCGATCCTGCTTGGGCTACGTGTGTTCCAAGTATACTTCTTAATCCACTATGAAGCAGATGCGTAGCAGTGTGACTGACAGCAATTCCAGTGCGACGCTCAATGTCAATGTGTGCTTTAACCTCCGTAAACGGCGTTATTTCACCTTCAATAACTTTACATCTATGGACAAATAAATCTGGAGAAGGTTTAATCGTATCAAGCACCGCTATTTTCGCTTCAGAACTCTCCATAAAACCGATATCACCGACCTGTCCACCTGATTCCCCATAGAACGGTGTGCGATTGAGGAGAACAGATACTTCATCGTCTTTCGTCGCTCTTGCTACCGATTCTGAACCTTTTATCAATGCAACTATTTCTGCGTTCACACCATGCTCAGTGTAACCAACAAATTCTGTACTTCCCGTCTCCTTGAGTACTTCAGCATAGACAGCAATTTCATCGTCCTTAGCGCCGCCTCCTGCAGCCTGCCATGCCGCGCGTCCCCGTGCACGTTGCGCTGACATACTATCTTCAAATCCAGTTTCGTCTACTGTGATGCCTTTTTCACGGGTGAGAAGTTGCGTCAAATCAAGTGGAAAACCGAAAGTATCATATAACTCAAACGCGCGCTCTCCATCAAGTTCCGTTTCACCCTCTGTATTAAGAGTGTCAATTGACTGCTCAAGCATGTCCAGACCGCGAGCAAGGGTCTGATGAAACCGACTCTCCTCGGCTTGTATAGTACGCGTGATAAACTCTCGACGGGATAACACATCAGGGAAAACATCACCCAACAAGTCAACCACTTTATCCACAAGCCGAAAAATAAACGGTTCATCCATTTCCAACTTTTTACCGTACAAAACAGCCCGACGTAGAATCCTACGGATCACATAACCTCGTCCATCGTTAGAAGGCATAACACCATCACCAATGGCAAAAGTGAGACACCTGATATGATCAGCGATAACACGATGTGGCAAACCATTATTGTTATGATTATAAGCGACCCCACACATATCAGAGACTGTATCCAACAACGGTGTAAACAGGTCTGTCTTGTAGTTAGAATCAACCCCTTGTAGGATAGATGTAATCCTCTCAAATCCCATACCTGTATCTACATGCGTAGCAGGTAGTGGTTCAAGCTTTCCACTCTGGTCGCGATTATATTGAATAAACACCAGATTCCAGAACTCAAGAAATCTATCAGTTGTGTTTGGTCCAGCTTCAGGGTCGTTAGCAGACTCTGGGAATGCATCTACACCTAAATCTATAAACAGTTCGCTACACGGTCCACAGGGACCAGTTTCACCCATTTCCCAAAAGTTATCCTTATCACAACGCCGAATTCGAGAAAGCGGTAGGTCAGTCTCTTGAAGCCACAACTTTTCAGCTTCATCATCTTCAATATAGACTGTTGCCCACAACAGTTCTTTCGGCAGCTTCCATAATTCTGTGATTAATTCCCAGGCAAAAGCAATAGCTTCCTGTTTGTAATAATCCCCAAATGACCAGTTGCCAAGCATTTCAAAGAAGGTATGGTGACTGGGTGAAACGCCAACTTCCTCAAGGTCGTTGTGCTTACCGCTTACCCTCAAACACTTTTGAGTGTCTACTGCGCGCGAATAGTCGCGTTGTCCAATTCCAAGGAATACATCCTTAAACTGATTCATTCCCGCATTCGTAAATAACAGCGTCGGATCGTCTGCTGGTATCAACGAAGCACTTGGAACAACTGTATGTCCTTTTTTCTGGAAATATTCTAAGAAACTTGCTCTAATTTCGTCTGATGTCATATTATCGACCTACTCCGGTAAATCCAATTATAGTCAATACGGCTTGAGAAGTCAAGACAAAAAGCATCGGTAAACAAGGTACCAAAAAACGCTCATAGGGGCGGGGTTTCCCCGTCCGCATATTTACCCAATTAAATAACATGATCTTCATTCATTTACAATCGGTAATAAGGCAGCTCATAATACTTGATGAATTATCTGTAGGATTACATCTGCTTCAAAACCACGTCTCGCCAAATAACTGTGTAAACGTCGTTTAGCAACATGATCTGGCAACTTTTTGTAATGTCTTACCTGTTTCTGTGCGATTTGAAGCGCTAATTCTTCTACGGCTTCAACCGTAACTTCAGCAACAACCTTTTCTGCAGTTTCACTATCTACACCTCTATCGATTAACTCCCGTTTCAACAATGTCTTTCCACGCGGATTTGTCTTAAGTCTTCTTTTTATCCATTTTTCAGCAAACTGCCTATCACGAATATGTCCAGACTGAATTAACTCTGCTATGATGACACCTATAGTTTTGTTTCTATACCCTTCACGTTCAAGAAGTTGCGTCATTTCTGTTTTACTGTAGATGTTTTCCCGCAGCAAACCGAGTGCGTAATTCTTGGCACGCATCGCTTCATCAGCTGCAATGATCTTTTCAATAACCTCTGCTTCAATCTCTAATCCAATTCGTAGACCAAACTTTTCAACAAAACTGGAATGAATTACGATAGAAGGTTTTTGATTAAAATAGAGTTGGTGGTGTGACTGAATTTCAGGATGGGGTTGGATATCGGTTATTTTCTGCTTCATCTTCTTATAGGAAGAATAACGCTTTTTCATCAAGATGTATGATGTATAGGTGAAACTGGATTCCACCTACACATTCATAAATCTGAGTCAAAAACTATTCTCCACCGTTGGAACCAGCCCAAAGCGCACCACGTTGCAGAAGTGTACTGAACATATCATGCTTGCAAGCTTCAGGATTGTGTCCAAGCGCAAGGTAGAAGACTTTCCCTTCTCCCCAGTTCTTCGTCCAAGCGACCGGCATCGCATCGCCTTTCCACAATGCTGTCGCAAGCACATGGTTACGTGGATCGTAATCAAGAATATACTGCTCATCTGTCACGACGAATTCATCAAGTCCTTCCGTGATTTCATGCTCATTATCCGCAATGCTAACTTGATAATCGCGGTAGCGGGGGTGCGTAACGAAGTACCCACCAACCATAGAACGATATTCCGGACATCCGCGGAAAGAGTCGGCTGCCGAATGAATACCGACATACCCTTTTCCTGATGCAACATAGTTGAGTAAACCGTTCTTCTGTGCATCGGAGATTTCACCCACGGTATAATAGAAAACAATGAGATCATAAGGATCCAAGTTCGGTGATACCAGAGCATCCAGATCATCCTCAACTTTAGTAATCTCAAATTCATCTCGTTGTGATAAAACCTTAACTATTTCTTCACTACATCCTTTCCAGTCGTGTATCGCACCACCAGCAAAGACAAGTGTATTAATTTTTGCCATTTCAAGCCTCCTTGTGATTAGTAGTCAAAAGTATACCATATTCATATCAAAAATTCAAACATCTATGTTTTCATTCAAAAATGCCTTTATTGACAAAGGCAAGGTATCATGTTATAATCAATGCATCATTTCGATTGGATTTATATTTGACTGAATGTCACCTCTTTTGTTGAAATTATCGTACTCGTTCAAGCAGGAAAAATCAATTGGAGAATAAAACATGAAATCATACAGAGAAATAGTAGAAGAGGCGAAAACTGAAATTCCAGAAGTATCTGTTACCGATGTAAAAGCAGAACAGGAGAACGGAAAGGATTTTGTACTTCTTGATGTGCGCGATGAAGATGAATATCGCGCCGGCTACATCCCAGATGCTGTGCATGTAACACGCGGAATGCTGGAATTTTCTGTTGAAGACCACCTCCCTGACAGGGACCAGAAAGTTGTTGTGTATTGTGCTGCAGGATTACGTTCACTACTCGCAGCAAAATCGCTACGAGCAATGGGATATACAGATACAGTATCCATGGCAGGAGGATACAGAGATTGGAGTGCTGCTGGATTCCCAACGACGCAAGATAAAGAGATGTCACATGAGCAACTGGACAGATACAGCAGACATTTTATGTTGACTGAAGTAGGGGAAAGAGGACAAGCAAAACTGCTTGATGCAAAAGTCTTACTCGTCGGAGCAGGCGGATTAGGTTCACCTGCAGGTGTGTATCTTGGGGCTGCTGGTGTAGGACATCTCGGCATAATTGACTCAGATGTCGTAGAATTGAGCAACCTTCAACGTCAGATACTGCATCGCACAGAAGCTGTCGGTACACCGAAAGTTCAGTCCGCGACAACTACCATCAAATCCCTTAATCCTGATGTTGATATTACACCCTACAATCTCAGGTTGACGGTTGACAATGTTGAGGAAATATTCTCAGAATATGACCTGATAGTTGATGGTTGTGATAACTTTGCCACCCGCTACCTCGTCAACGATGCAGCAGTGTTAATGAACAAACCGGTTGTCCATGGCAGTATCTTCCAATTTGAAGGACAGGTTACCTTATTTGAACCGAATAATGGACCTTGCTACCGTTGCATGTATCCCACACCGCCTCCACCAGGGTTGGTGCCAAGCTGAAGCGAAGCAGGTGTCCTGGGCGTGCTCCCAGGCGTTATCGGCGTTATGATGGCAACAGAAGCGATCAAATACATTATCGGTATCGGTGAACCCCTTGTTGGCAGGTTAATCCTCTATGATGCACTCAGTATGACCTATCGTGAAATGAAAGTGCCACGAGATAAGAATTGCCCCTTATGCGGGGAAAACCCAACTATTACAAAACTGCTTGACGACTACGATGCAGTTGCAGATAATCCTGAAGCATTCGCACCCGCTGCTGGTTAATCTCATTATCCAATTGATGTTGACCTCACTGAGGCTGTGCAAGATGCATTGATGTAATAAAGACTATGGCAAAAGAACCGGAAATATTCAATTTTTCCGACATCCCGATTGAACACTTTCCTGACCGAAGCGCGCGCTGGTTGTTTGAAGACAAAGAGTATGTCCGGGACCTCGTGGAAATCCTTGCAAGTGAACTGGCGGCGTGTATTGACTTTAGCCGCCTATCGCAGATTAATAGGAGTTTTATCCCTGACACGTTACGCGAACAGGAGTCTGATATGGTGTTTACCGCACCGTTTCAGACTGAATCGGGAACAGATGAACTGCTAATTTATATCCTCATTGAACATCAATCCACGGTCGACCCAATAATGGGATTCCGGGTACTGTTTTACATGATGCAGATTTGGGATTCTCAACGCAGAGAATGGGAATCTAATAATGTGCCTAAAGGTCAGTGGCGTTTTCGACCGATTCTGCCAATTGTATATTACACCGGTGAGCAGCGATGGAATAATCCACTAACGCTTGATGCAATAATGGATATGCCGGATGTGCTCGCGCGGTTTGTTCCAAAATTTGATACGTTATTTCTAAGCGTTAATGAAGCCGATAGAGCGGACCTAACGAAAACAGAACATCCACTCTTGGGGTGGTTGCTAACAGTTCTTCAACAGGAAAATGCGGACGAGGAAACTCTAATTGATGTGATGCTTGAGATGTTTTCATACATTGACACACTGGATGAGGAATACGCGCCGCAGCGGCGTAAAGCGATGATCTATCTTATCTTGTTTATCCTACATCGCCGCCCTACCGATGAACACAAAAATTTGATTTCACTCATTGATCAGCAAACACACGATATGGAGGTAGAAACCATGGCACAATCTATCATTGAAATTACCAAAGAAGAAGGTAGAGAAGAAGGTAGAGAAGAAGGTAGAGAAGAAGGTAGAGAAGAAGCAAAACGGGAAGCCATCATCAAACTGTTGGAAATAAAGTTCGGGACTATCCCCGAATCCATTACCAAGAAAATTAACAGCATACAGAGTCTTACCCGCCTTAATTCACTATTTGAGAAAGCAGCAACCGTCAATACACTTGATGATTTTGATGAATAAAACCAGCACAGTGAACAACATGCTTACTTATGGAGGTAGAAATAATGGTGAGAACAGGGGTAGACGATCTCATTGAAAAAGGCTTTATAGAAGGTTTTTCAGAAAAAATAGCAGAAAGTATAGCAAAAGCTATTGAACCAAATTTAGCACACGGTGTAAAAATTGGTATTGAACAGGGAAAGATACTCGCAAAACAGGAAGACATTATCAAAGTAATATATTCACGATGTCCTGATACTGCTTTTGCTGTAAAAAGCGAGATTCAATTGATACGCGACATGACTCGTCTTGATACTATTTTTGACAAGGCATTGACTGCAGAAACTATTGAAGAAATCAGGATGCAAATCGACGATAGTTAACAGTTTGCATAAGTGCTATGGACACACTTTCAAATAGAGAGGAGGACTGCCTATGCCGAAAAAACCTATTAACCATTATGAACATACCGACAAACTACCCAACAACCCAACCCAAGAATTAAGCGGTTTTGCCGAAAATGAAGACTTTGCACCGACACGTTACCCCCGCGATGTTTCCCTTGACCCGCAATTAGTCTGGAAAGGCAAAGACCAACAGAACGATGACGATCTTGAGGTGACGGCTGTCCCTATCTACATTCAGGAACATATCCAACCGCAAGCAATTATTGAAGTACTCCGCACGCAACAGCAGAAAGAATCAGACCAGATCGGCACGCTTTTTGAAGGGTTTGACAACCTAAACTTTGAACAGAAAATTGAGTTTTACCAACACGAACAGAACTGGCATAACCGCTTTATTTTAGGCGATTCGCTGGCAGTGATGAATTCCCTTGCTGAAAAAGAGGGTTTCAAAAATAGTGTTCAGATGATCTATTTTGATCCGCCTTACGGCATTAAGTTTAGTAGTAATTGGCAAGTTAGCACTCAAAGACGTGATGTCAGTGATACAAAAACAGAAGATGTTACGCCACAACCTGAACAGGTCAAAGCATTCCGTGATACGTGGGAACTCGGTATACATTCCTATCTCGCGTATCTACGTGATCGCCTCATAGTGGCTCGCGAATTGCTTACCGAGAGTGGTAGTATTTTTGTTCAGATTAGTGATGAGAATGTTCATTTTGTTCGGTGCTTGTTAGATGAGGTATTTGGTGAAAGAAACTTCGTTTCCACAATCACCTGGACCCGTGGTAATATGACTTCTTCAACAGGGTTGGCATCAGTATTTGATTATCTGTTGTGGTATGCAAAGGACGAAGAGAAAATAAAGTATAATCAACTCTATATGGAACGTGATGAACAGACAGCCGAACCACTCCTAAGACGTTACTATAATGTTGAATTACCAAACAAAACACGTAGAAGAATGTCAAAGAAAGAGTTGGATAATCCATCACTTTTACCAGATGGGAGTCGAAGATTTGCAGATTATTCGGTATCATCACAAACAGGAGGAAGTGCTAATTATGAATATAAATTTGAAGGTAAAGCTTATATACCACCAGGTGATCGAGGATGGGCTGCAAGTCACGAAGGATTAGATCGTCTCGTGAAACAAGACAGGCTTCTCGCTTTAGGAAAGACATTATGTTATATACGATATGCCAGTGATTTTCCAGGGCGTGCTATTACAAATTCGTGGACTGACACTGCAGGATCTCGGTCAGGAAGAATGTATGTTGTGGAGACGAATCCTAAAGTAGTCCAACGGTGTTTACTGATGACAACTAATCCAGGGGACCTTGTCCTTGATCCAACCTGCGGTAGTGGCACAACCGCTTATATCGCGGAACAGTGGGGCAGACGGTGGATAACGGTAGATACGTCACGCGTTGCCCTTGCTTTAGCACGTACCCGTCTTATGTCCGCCAAATATCCCTACTATCGTCTTGAAAATGCTGATAACATAAAACATGATTTTATATATAAATCTATACCGTACCTGAGCCTTTCAGATATTGCAAATAACACAGAAATTGACGATATCCATGCAGAATATGCGGAGAAGTTAGACCCGCTCCGTGCCCAAATGAACCGACTTTTTGGAGAAAAATGGGAAGAGTGGGAGGTACCAACTGAAACCGATACCGAATGGAATCAAGAGTTTCAGAAACTGCATCAACAGTGGCTTGACCTTAAACGCGAACGCCAATTAACGATGGATGCCTCCACCGCAAAACGCGCCAAAAGTGAAACCCTATACGATCAACCACATCAAGACAGAAAACGGATACGTGTAACAGGTCCCTTTACGATGGAAAGTTTGTCTCCGCACCTTGTGCCTGATTCTTCCGATGCAGAAAGTGGGACACCAGAAAATGTTTCACCTGAGAACGCACAGGATTACCATAAACATATCCTTGAACATCTCAAAACAGCAGGGGTGCAAAATCGGCTTAAGGAAGATCGCATCACATTTGATTGGTTAGAGGAACATCCCGGTGAGTGGCTCCATGCTGAAGGTGTCCGGACAGACAAGGACGAAAAATTCCAGAACATCGCTATCAGTATCGGACCGCAGTATGATACCGTAGGCCCTCAGTGGGTGCGGGAAGCTGCGAAGGAGGCTGTACGAAAACTCGCTAAGTACGACCTGCTAATTGTGGCAGGATTCGCCTTTGAAGGTTACACCGCTGATGAAAGCACACAAATAGGAAGTTTGCCGATTCTGCCAGTCAAAATTAGTCCTGAGCTAATGGTGCGTGAACTCAAAAACACAGGTGAAGGCAATCTGTTTATGGTGTTCGGAGAACCAGACGTGGAGATTATAGAAAATACAGACGGCACTATCTCTGTCAAACTCTTAGGTGTAGATGTATATGATCCTGCGAAGGGATTGATCCGTTCTGACACACCAGAGGACATAGCGTGTTGGTTCATTGATACTGCCTACAACGGTGAGGCGTTTTTTGTGCGGCATGCCTATTTCACAGGGGCAAACGAACCGTATAAGCAGCTGCAAAGATCACTCAAAGCAGAAATTAACGAGGAAGCGTGGGAGGCACTGTATCGTACAGAGAGTCTACCATTTACCAAACCCGAATCAGGAAAAATCGCAGTCAAGGTCATCAATCACTACGGCGATGAGGTGATGAAGGAGTATAAGGTATAATTTATATTGTAGGTTGGGTTGTGATCTTGCGAAACCCCATAGGTGTAAACTTAAGAAAACTTAGAAGATCTGATGAATCACTCCGAATCCTTTTGGTTATAGGGAGTGCCTTTTCTTCAGTCCCGACAAATGCCAAACGCGCATTTGGCGTTGATTTGGTAGGGACGATATGTTTATAGAAAAATGTGTACCCCCATCTCTCTTCAGTCCCGACAAATGCCAAACGCGCATTTGGCGTTGATTTGGTAGGGACGATATGTTTATAGAAATGGGATCGACCATCTTTCTTGAGTTCCGTAGGAACGGCATATTTATTGCTCATGTGCTTCAAAACATATCGTCACTTCAGAAAAACACCTAAATCGCTTACCGGTAGGATTTTAGCTCCATCGCTTACGGATAGAATGGGTTCTAATAGAAATTGTACAACATAAAACTGAAACCAAGCAAGTAGGTAATAACCCTATGAGAATAAACTATGAAAATCTACCTGAATGGCCACAGCCACTTGGTAAAGATACTATAAACGACCTACGGTTTTCTCCCAACGGTGACCGTATAGTTGTGGTCCGAAACTACAGCATTTTCATTTGCGATGCACAAAACAAAACTGAAAATGTTCTGATCACAGGACACATTGCACCTGTTACTGCTCTGGTTTTCAGTGCGGAGGGCAGCTCAATAATTAGTGTGAGTGAAGATGGGAATGTCCGCATTTCAGAGGTCTCTACTGGTAGAAATATAAAATCTATACACGATTACGAAGGTGATTTCATTGCTTTCAGTCCTGATGCAAAATCGTTTGCGACTAAAGTTTGGGCTATGCAGGAATCAGAAGTAGAAAAGATACACTTATACGACATTGATACATGCACATTAGAACAGACATTTAATGCGAATGATGGAAGCGGCTTTTTAGAAGTAGTTTTCAGTCCGGATGGTAAAACGCTCGCTATGAGTGAATACCAAAGGAACACGTTAGATGGTCCCTGTCCGATTAGTTTATGGGATATTACCACAGGTTCATGCCTCAAAACCCTCACAGTGGTAAACGGTGGTGCCTTTTCCATAGTTTTTAGTCCGGATGGTCATATACTTGCGGACGGTGGCGGGTTATGGGACCGTCGTATTAGTTTATGGGATATTGCTACCGGCCAATGTTCTCAAGCTTTCTGGGGAGGAGGTGGTGCTGAGTCTATCGCTTTTAGTTCAGATGGTTGCATACTTGCTACCGGGTATAGCGACGGTGTTATTATGCTATGGGATGTTACTACAGGTAAGCGGTTGAAAACCATGACAAATCACACAGGAAAAGTTAATAATCTATGTTTTTCGCCAGATAGTTATACACTCGTAAGTGGTTGTGAAGATGGAATAGTCCTACTGTGGGAGTAAAAGTTCTCTTGCTTGTGGGAGAGGACCAAGCGTTTGCAGCACCGATCCCATTGTGCATTGAAGTTAAACAGAACTCACGTTATAATACAGCAACACGGAGAGACAGAGAAAATGATTACACATATTAGAATGAAAAACTTCAAGTCGTGGAAGGATAGTGGTGAGGTGAAACTTGCGCCGTTGACAGGCTTTTTCGGGAAAAATAGTTCTGGGAAGAGTAGTCTGTTGCAGATGCTGTTGCTGCTTAAGCAGACTGCAGAACGCAAGGATGTAGAGGAAGTTATCTTTTTTGGTGATGAAAGTTCCTATGTGAATCTTGGCGATTTTCGTGAAGTGATTCATGGGCATATAATGGATGAACTGCTTGAGCTAGCGTTTAGATGTAAATTCCACGAACCTTTGGAGATTCGCATCATGCAAATGACTAGTGCGATCCATCCTGATCAATATGTAAGACTGTCTATTGATGGTTTCAATTTTGAGACTGTTATGAGCAAAAAGGAAGGAAAACTCAACATTGAAACTCTTTATTATCGGACATCTCAAGGCAATTTGGAAATAGTTCCTCACGAATCGGGCGTTTTCTTTGGTCGTGAAAGAATAGGAGCAGTAAAAGAAATAAAAAACTGCTACGGAGTGCCTGATTCTGATGAATATGGAGTGCTTGAATCTAATAGACTTTGGCAAATTTTAAAACAGTTCTCCTCTTTGTTTGAAAAACTATTTGATGATGTATACTATCTCGGTCCGACTCGAGTGAATCCACGGCGAAACTATTCTTGGGGTGGAGGACATCCTGAACATATTAAGAAATGGGGCGACCAAACCATTGACGCACTTCTCTCTGCACGGGTGCGAAATTTGAAAACATCACATAATGCAGAAGAGGTCCCCATTGAGAAAAGAATCTCATATTGGTTAGAAAAGATGGATCTGGCACATTCGTTTTCGCTTGATTGGACAGAAGTACAAGGTGGAAATACTTACGAAGTCAGAATCAAAAAAACATCTTCCAGTCCATCGGTAACATTAGTTGACATGGGCTATGGATTAGGGCAATTTTTGCCAGTATTAGTACTTTGTTATTATGCGCCAGAAGGTTCAACCTTGATTCTGGAACAACCCGGTATTCACCTACATCCGATGGTTCAATCTCAACTTGCCGAACTACTGATAGAGGTTGTCAATGAACGAAAACTTCAGATTCTGGTAGAAAGCCATAGTGAACATCTGCTAACTCGTATGCAAAGGCAAATCGTTGAAGAAAAGATTGCCGTAGATCAGACTGCATTCTATTTTTGTCGGAACGATGAAGGCGTTTCTGAAATTGAAAAGTTAGAAGTAGACAAAGCGTCCGGGGATATCAAGAACTGGCCAAAGGACTTCTTCGGTGATGTAATGGGTGATATGTTTGCGATGACAGACAAACAGGTCAAAAGTTTAGCAGAAAAAGAAACGGAGGGTTAATTGAACGCAGTTGTAATTGATACGAACGTTTTAGTAGTCGCCAATGGTAAGTTTGCTGCGCCGCAGGCATCTGATAAATGCATCACACTTTGTCGCGCAAAGCTTGCAGCAATACTTAGAAGTACTGAGAATATATTACTTGATGATAAAGATCGAATAATTCAAGAGTACAGAAGAAACCTAAATGAAAAAGGACGTGGACACGGAGATCGGTTTTGGCTGGAATTGAAGAGAAGATTTTATAATCCCAGAAGTTATCCTGATACGGTGGTCACGGTTGAAATTACCCCGTTGGCAGGAAACGGTACCGAATTTGAAGAGTTTCCTAATGATGACGCGGCACTAAGCGATTTTCATAAAAAAGATAAAAAATTTGTCGCTGTTGTGCTTGCCTATCAAAGTGTTACAGAAAAACAAGCCCCAATTCTAAAAGCAGAGGATAGTGGTTGGGAGATGTTTAGATCTGCGCTTGCCGCACACGGTGTGCAAGTTGATTCCATCTGTGAAGAGGACATTTAACGTCCATATCAAGAGGAAAAGAAGTATGATTACACATATTAGAATGAAAAACTTTAAATCGTGGAAGGATAGCGGTGAAGTGAAACTTGCACCGTTGACAGGCTTTTTCGGGGCAAATAGTTCTGGGAAGAGTAGTCTGTTGCAGATGCTGCTGCTGCTTAAACAAACTGTTGGCAGCGATCAATATATCTTCTTCGGTGATGAAAATTCGCTTGTCAATCTTGGTTATTTCCATGAAGTTATTCATAGGCATCAAGAGGATGAAGAACTTGAGTTAGAGTTTGGGTGTAAATTCCCAGAATCAGCGACAATTAGAATTACTCAAGGTAGTCTGTATCCAGATAAAGTTACATTTGATTCTTTCAATTTTAAGACTACTATAGTAAAAGTTGATAATTCGCTGGATGTTAGCCGAATTTGTTATGATATAGGTAATAGTGAGATTAAGAAAATCAAGTTAGAAGGTAACGAAATTTCCTATTGTGGCAAACGCATCTTCATGGGCTCTTATAAAAACTGCTATAGTATAGAAGAAACAACACAAGCTTTTCCAAATTCAAACAAACCATTTTCCTTGCTTTTTTCTAAATTTGAAGAGGTCTTTTCTTGCATCTATCCCCTCGGACCAACTCGTGTTACCCCCCAACGTCACTATCATTGGAAAGGGACAAGCCCTGAAAATATAGGAAAAGGCGGTGAAGATACGATTTCCGCCTTGCTATCAGGGCGTATAGATCAACGAACAACACCTTATAACGGAACGGATGTTTCAATTGAGGATCGGATATCGGCATGGCTCAGGGAGATGGATCTCGCCTATTCCTTTTCATTGAATAGAACTGGTCTGAGTGAAAACCGAAACTATGAAGTTCGCATTCAGAAAAGTTCTTATAGTCCAAAAGTAACGTTGGCAGATATGGGATATGGATTAGCACAGTTTCTGCCGGTTTTAGTGCATTGTTATTATGCACCAGAAGGTTCAACTTTAATTTTGGAGCAACCCGGTATTCACCTCCATCCAAAAGTTCAATCTCAACTTGCAGATCTATTAATAGAAGTTATCACTGAACGAAATCTGCAGGTGCTGGTAGAAAGCCACAGTGAACACCTGTTAAATCGTTTGCAGCGGCGCATTGCTGAAGAAAAAATTAGCGTTGAAAAAACTGCCCTCTATTTTTGCCGTAACGATGAAGGTGTTTCTAATATTGAACGATTAAAAATGGATGAGTTCGGTAACATCCTAAACTGGCCAGAAAAGTTTTTTGGTGACGAAATGGGTGACCTGTTTGCAATGACTAAAGCGCAAAGTGAACGGCGAAAGAATGTGGAGGGTTAATGGACGCTGTTATCGTAGATACGAACGTCATGGTTATCGCAAATGGTGAAGCAGACCATGCTACTTCAGATTGTATAGATCGCTGTCAAGATCGGCTTGAACAAATTCTCTCTCGACCTGAAAAAGTAATTATTGACGATAGTTGGCGGATTCTTGGTGAGTACGATGACAATACAAAACCCAACACCCGTAAAGGAATTGGCGATCTGTTTGTGAAAACGCTGATGCAAAATCAAGGGAACCCGAACGTCTGTACAATGGTGCATATCACGCCATTGGCTGGAAACGGCACCGAATTTGGAGAGTTTCCTACTGACAACGCACTACAAGGTTTTGACCCAGACGATAGGAAATTTATTGCTGTTGCCCTGGCATATCAGCGAGACGCTGGAGAAACTCCAGCTATCTTATTAGCGATAGACAGAGGTTGGCTTCAATTTACGAACGCGCTTGCAAGCCACGGAATCACCGTTGACCTTATCTGTGAAGAGGACATCCATCGTCCACGTCAAAACTAAAAGTAGGTATCCAAATGTCAAAAGTCACCATAGATAATCCTGTAATCAACAGTCCTTTTCAGGAACCGCAACGCCACTTCAAATTTACACAGCGCGGTATTACTGAGGATATTGCTGAGGGTAGACGGCAAAGTGAGTACTTTATCCCGATGCCGAAACCGAGAAAACAACCACAGGCAGATCAAACGCAGCTATTTCCTGACCCAGAAGTTCGGGAGGCGAACCTATTTATCAACAAGGTGCGCGCCCAAGTAACAGATTGGCGAAATAGCGGTTATCCTGGCGTAACGCCAACAACAGGTCGTTTGCTTGAGCATTGGCACAATCCCGAAAACGAACCCCGCCTCTTTTTCTGTCAACGCGAAGCCGTAGAAACCGCTATCTATCTCAATGAGTGTGAAAACAAAAACCGCAGCGATTCATTCCATAAACAACTTTTGGCTGCAAACAACGAAGCGAACCCTGACCTATACCGAGTTGCATTCAAGATGGCAACAGGTACCGGTAAAACAGTTGTCATGGGGATGCTAATTGTGTATCACACATTGAACAAAAGAGCGAATCCCAGAAGCGAACGATATGCTGATGCATTTCTCATTGTCACCCCCGGTGTTACCATTCGCGACCGACTCCAGGTACTCCAACCTGAAAATCCTGAAAACGACTATCAAAAAATGAACTTGCTTCCCAACGCGGATTTTGACACCTTATGTCAAGCGAAAATCGTCATTACAAACTATCACGCTTTTCAAACCCGAAAAAAGGAAAAATTGAGCAAAGTAAGCGAACAAGTTCTCGGAAAAGAGAGCGCAAAAAATTTCACCGAAACACCTGATGAAATGGTTACACGGGTATGCAGAAGTCTCGGAAGAAAGAAAAACATCATCGTGTTAAACGATGAAGCACATCACTGTTTTCGGCGTAAACAGGACGAGGAATCTGAGTTAACAGAAGACAATCCGCGCTTATGGATAAGTGGACTTGATGCTGTGAAAGCAAAAATCGGTATAAAAACTGTTTACGATTTATCAGCTACGCCATTCTTCCTGAGCGGTTCGGGTTATTCAACCACTACGCAAAGTGGAAAGAAACTCAAAGAAGGCGTCCTATTTCCGTGGGTCGTGTCCGATTTTGCGTTAATTGATGCGATTGAATGTGGTATCGCAAAGGTACCACGTGTTCCCGTTGCAGATGATACAATGGCGAACGATCCGATTTATCGTCGCCTTTGGGATACTATTCGTACTAAACTTACTGGAATTTCTAAGGTGAACACTATCAAAAATATGTGGTTACCAGCAGTCAATGGGTGCGGCGAGTTTGGAAAATGGGATTTTCTTGAAATAACAGATCCGTGGAATATACAGAACATTATACGTAAGCATTTGAAGGAACATGCGTCATAATCACCGACTACTACTCCTACTCTCCCCCATACTTCTCTGGTTAATCATATTCTTCATCCTTCCGCTCATCTCAATATTCATCTTTAGTTTTCTGGAGCGCGACACTTACGGTGGTATCAAATGGATCTTCACACTGGAAAACTATAAGCGTTTTTTTATTAAAGGACTCTATCTCAAAACACTCTGGCGATCAGTGTCAACAGCCTTTGTTTGCACAGCAATATGTCTTCTTATAGGTTATCCTTATGCATATTATCTTGCCTGTTACCGTCCAAAATGGCGCAATCTGTTATTAATCCTTGTCGTAGTGCCTTTTTTAACAAATTTCCTTATACGAACCTATGCTTGGATTTTAATTTTACGCACAAAAGGTCTAATGAATAGTCTTCTCACATTTCTTATACCCAACCTTCAACCCTTAGAACTCCTTAATACACCAATTGCAGTGCAGATTGGCTTGATCTATGGGTATTTACCGTTTATGATACTCCCACTGTATGCTGCATTAGAGCAATTGGATATGTCTCTGGTAGATGCGGCAAAAGATTTAGGAGCATCACCACGTCACGCTTTTTGGCATATAACCTTACCCCTCAGTCTTCCCGGTATTCTTGCTGGTTCAATGTTAGTGTTTATCCCTACGGTCGGTGCATTTCTTACACCAGACCTACTCGGAGGCGGCATGGTGAATTACATCGGGAATGTCATTGAAAACCAGTTCAAATCTTCACGAGATTTTCCTTACGGATCCGCGCTCTCTTTCATTCTGATGGCAATAGTAATAGCCGGTACAGTGTTATATTTTCGTGCCCTGGGAGACAGTGAACCGACTGAAACACAATAGAGGCAATTGAGACGTCACGTCCAACTTAAATAAACTATGAAACGACTTTTCCAAATCAACATCGTCATCGTTTACCTTTTTCTCTATATACCAATCTTAGTTGTTGTATTTTTTTCATTCAACAGCGGAAATCAGATTGCTATCTGGGAAGGTTTCTCACTTGCATGGTATGGGAAGATGTTCAAGAACCCTGATGTATGGCGGGCATGTAAATATAGTTTGATCATTGCCGGTTTAGCAACGCTTATATCAACAGTCATCGGAACGGCAGCAGCACTCGCAATCGAAAAACATAGATTTTGGGCACGATCAGTCGTCATCCGTCTACTATATCTACCGCTCATCATTCCAGATATAGTGTTAGCGATAGCACTCCTGATGTTTTATAATAATGTCAATATCCCGCTTGGATTGACCTCAGTTATATTAGCACATGTTGTTTTCAATGTTGCCTACGTTACCATAGTGGTGCGTGCCCGATTGCAGGGATACGACTACACGGTAGAAGAAGCAAGCCCTTGACCTTGGCGCAAACGAATGGCAGACATTTTGGCGGATTACACTGCCACTCATCGCGCCCGGTATTATTGGCGGAGCACTACTCGCCTTTACACTTTCAATAGACGACTTTGTTATCACCTTCTTCACTACTGGTGTTGGGAAAACAACATTGTCTCTATACATCTATTCAAGCATTAAATTTGGACTTACACCTGAACTCAATGCTATTTCAACCATGTTGTTAGTTAATTCTATTGTTTTCGTCTTACTATTTGTATGGTTTCGCGGAAAAAACACATTTCAAAATCAGAAAAACGGATGATGCTACAAGGAAATACCATAAGGTTAAACAGACGAGTTGTGCTAAATAACTTTTTGTAAACTAATACTTCACAAATGAATGGCGTTTTGTTATTATTCTCAGAGTTGATACATTCTTTAGTCCCGTAGGGACGATATGTTTATAGAAAAATGTGTACCCCCCACCTCTCTTCAGTCCCGACAAATCATGCAGAATACCACACGCGTATTCTGCCAAGCGCATTTGGCGTTGATTTGGTAGGGACGATATGTTTATATCAGGATGAACTACTACACATATCGTCCCTACGGGACTAAAGAGGGGTTGTATAACGTTTTACTATAAACATATCGTCCCTAATGAAGTTAAAATAATAAATTAGGTAATTTGGACCCCGACACGGTAGGTGCGGTTTCCTAACCGCACCGGATTCTACAAGAAACTGGAATTTACCCGATTAAATTTTTAAACTTCATACGGGACTGAAGAGGGTTTCTGGCATCGATAATTCCTTAAGTTTACACTTATAGGTTGAGTGTGAGCGAATCACGACATGATAAATATTTACTCAAAGGATATCTACATGATCGTTGGGTCCAATCCTCCTACCTCTTATCCTGTCTTTCTTGTAAATCCTGGTTCAGACCCTCCTCTTATCCTGTCTTTCCTGTTTTTCCTGTCAATCCTGTTTCAAACACTCCTCTTATCCCAAAAACAAATTTACAGAATTACATTAAATCATGGTATAATAAAACTATTATGAAAATACAAAGTCAACTTTTTTATTTTAAGCTCTTATCATTATTGTGTACAATATGTCTTATTTCAGCATGTGATACAAACAATTTGCTGAGTCTTGATGCAGAAACACTTGAGATTGATTTACAGTCCGATACACAAACGCTCAATATCGGAGACACCACTACCATAACAGCAACAGTGGACTATTCTGGGGATGCATCGGTGTTAGATTTTGAATGGCGCGCAAGCAATGGCAGAATAGTAGGTAGCGGAAACAGTGTTGTATTTGTCGCACCTGAGTCCGCGGGGACAAATACGATTACCCTTGAAGTTACTGATGGAAATGTCACAGAAAGTGCAGATATACGGATTGAAGTCGGTATTGGGCACGCTATTATTGCTAATCTGAATCGGTATTGGCAAGGGAATAATTTCACGCAGACATTATCATTTAGTTTGAAAGTTGATGAGATCTTTCGTGAAAATATAAAACTACGTTACGACGTCTTACAAGATACTGCGCGAGCAGGTGCTTTCTTAAGTATAAATATCAACGGCATATCCGTTGTACAAGACAGATCAATCGGTGTTGTGCAACCTAACGAACCACAGATGATTGGAGACGAGGTAGATGTCTCAAGTGTAATCACTGCACCCGGAAACTATGAACTAACACTGACGTTAGAAATCGTGAATGTTATGGAAGGTGCATGGTTGTTAAGGAATCTAACTATAATCGGTGTTGAAGGCACGTTGACTGAGATACGGTAAGAGAGTGGAGACCGCTTGTGTATAGAATTAATCAAACGTATCTGAAAGTTGATCTATTGGATATTAAAGAAAATGCTGAATCCTTAAAAGTATATACACATGGAAAACTTATTGCTGTGGTGAAAGCGGATGCTTATGGACACGGTGTTATTCCTGTTGCTGAAACCTTAGCATCAGTTGTTGATATGTTTGCTGTCGCAACTGTAGAAGAGGCTATTGAACTTCGTCAAGCGGACATAAGTAAACCTATCCTAATCCTTTACTCACCATTGCCCGAATATACTGAGCAAATTCTAACTCACGACTTGACACCTGCTATTGATAATTGGGATTTAGCACTTGAGCTGAATGCATGTTATGATAAGAAGGACATATCAGACAAAAATACACCAAATGGCAAAGCTAGAATTCATGTTGATGTTAACACCGGCATGAATCGTAGCGGCGTTTGTTACACAGAGGCACGTGAGTTCATTCAACGTTTACGAACATTGCCGAATATTGAAGTAGAAGGGATTTTCACACATTTTGCAAATGCTGAAGCAGAAGATAAAAGTTTCGCACACATTCAACTTAATAGGTTTTACCCACTGTTAACGCAAAATCCAAGAATTCCTATTATACATGCAGCAAACAGTGCTGCAATTCTTGAAATACCAGAATCTCGTTTTAATGCTTTGCGTCCAGGATTAAGTCTGTACGGTATCTATCCCGGTAAGAAAAGAAAATTACCCTTATGTCCTGCCTTAACTTGGGTGACACATGTTCATTGGTTAGGTGAAATCGCAGCTGGAGAAGGTGTAAGTTATGGATTAGAATACACCGCAAAACGTCGAACCCGTATAGCAGGATTGCGTGTCGGGTTTGGTGATGGGTATCCGCGCGCACTATCCGGAATTGGTGAAGTGTTGATAAATGGAAAACGCCGTCCAATTCTTGGTCGTATCTGTATGGATAGTATGGTTGTTAAGTTAACGAAATCTGATAATGTAAGGGTCGGTAGTCAGGTTGTACTCTTAGGAAAACAAGCAGAACAAGAAATCAGTATTGAAGAAATCGCTGAAAAAGCAGGTACAATTCCTTATGAAATATTAACTCGGATTGGGAAACGTGTGAAAAGAGTTTATTCTGAGTTAGACTGGTTACCATAGTGTTCAGTCTACACTCAAATGATGAGTAGCTCCGTTCGTGGGGGCGGGGTTTCCCCACCCGATATAATACCATTTCTATTATAATTGAAAATGTCTCTTTTTGTAGCACAAACTTTCAGTTTGTGTCCTGAAGAATAACTACCATAATTGCCGCCTGATGAGACAAAAATTTATAGAAATGGTATAAAAATCATTTATGACTTGACAAAGCAATAGATTATGCTTATTGAACTAAACAAAGTATCAGTAACTTTTGGAACAACAATCGCACTTGATAATCTCTCAATAGAAATGTCATCTGGTGGTGCGATAGGTTTACTTGGTCCAAATGGAGCAGGAAAAAGCACTCTGTTAAAGATGCTCCTTGGATTTATAAGACCTACCCGTGGTACGGCAACGGTTCTTGATTTGGATGTGAAAACACAGCAAGTTAAAATTCGACAACGCGTAGGCTATATGCCTGAAGATGATTGTCTAATTCCACAGATGAACGCTGTTCAATTGGTCGCCTATGTAGGAGAACTATGTGGGATGCCGTTCCGAGACGCTATGCAACGGGCACACGAGGTCCTATATTATGTCGGTGTTGATGAAGAACGGTACCGTCCCATAAGCGGATATTCCGCTGGGATGCGACAACGGGTAAAGTTAGCACAAGCGTTGATACACGATCCAAAATTACTACTACTTGATGAACCTACAAATGGTATGGATACAAGTGGGAGAGAGGAAATGCTATTGCTCGTTAAAGACATATCAGAGGATAAAGGCATAAATGTACTACTGTCTTCACATCTCTTACCAGATGTTGAGTCCACATGCAAAACAGTTTTAGGGTTGTCACACGGACGAATCGCCGTTCAAGGTGAAATCGATGAACTAAGAAAGAAGGATGCTCAAGTATATGACTTGAAAGTCGCTGGTGATCGTAATGATCATAATGATTTTGTAACTGCTTTACAGCAATATCATTACCAAACAGAACTACGACCAGATGGACATATACTGGTAACATCAGAAAATCAAAATGAAACGGATGACGATGATTTCTTCAAAGTTGCTTATGAAACAGGTGTCCAGATCCGTCAATTAATTGAAGTAGAAAATACATTAGAAGACATTTTTGCTGAGGTTATGGCTGATGAATAAAAATATATCAAGGAATGCTTTACTATTAATTTTATTTGCAAAGCGAGTCATATTTTAGCTTTGACAGTCCATTTTTAGGTAGATATTAAACCAAAGGAATTTGTGAGATAAGACAGATGGAAAAACAAGAAAATCTTATTGAAGTTGGTGTCGCACAGATTGACATTACTCCCGATTACCCGATACGTCTCAACGGTTATGGAAGTCGACGCACTGTATCAGAGGGAATCATACAACGCATTTGGGCTAAAGCACTTGTGATCGGTAGCGATGACGACGGACCTGTTGTCTTGTTATCCGTGGAGAACTGTGGCTTACCTGACGAATTGACTGAGGAAGTGTCAAATCGACTTGAACAAAAAGCTGGGATTCCACGAGAGAATTTCGTAGCATGCTTTACGCATACACATAGCGCACCGTGCTTGACTAACGCAGCATCCTTCATCTTCAGTGGTGATATCTCAGATGAAGAGCAAGAAGTCATCGACCGTTACACCCAACATCTTGCCAACTGGATGGAAGCAATTACAATGGAGGCACTCACAAAACGGAGACTATGTCGAATAACATGGAATATCGGCGCACTCAGTTTCGCAAAAAACAGACGAACTGAAGGCGGTCCCGTTGATCACTCATTACCAGTAATGAAAATCACAGATGTATATGGAAACTTATATGCTGTGTGGACAAGCTACGCCTGTCATTGCACAACATTAGCAGGGGCCGACAACCATATCTCTGGAGACTGGGCAGGTTTTGCACAGGAAGCAATTCAGAAGGCACATCCTGGTGCAACTGCTTTGATTACTATAGGATGTGCTGCAGACGCAAATCCCGAATCGCGTATGAGACCCATGCCAGAAGGAAAACAGGAAGTTTTTGAAACCCGACTCGCTTATGCAAAAGAACACGGTCAAGCATTTGCACAAGAAGTCTCACATCAACTTGAAAGAGATGCAGTCAACATCTCCAATGCACCAAAAGGTGTGATTCAAAGAGTGAATCTTCCCTTTGATAAACTACCAAACCAGGAAGAATGGGAGGAACGCGCATCACAAGGGGGTCCAATCGGATACCATGCCAAGAAACATCTTCAAATGTTGCAGCAAGGACAATCCATCAAGACAGATATATCATACCCAATACAAGCATGGACGTTTGGTGATGAATTGGCAATTGTTTTCATGGCAGGTGAAGTAGTCGTAGATTTTTCACACCGCTTAAAACGGGAATTTGATGCTAAAAAGCTATGGGTGGGTGCCTATGCAAATGCATTCCCAGGTTATATTCCATCTGAACGTGTATTAGCTGAAGGGGGATATGAAGGGGGCGATGCAATGATTTACTTCGGACAACCGACACGTTTCGCACAGGGGGTAGAACAGCTGGTGATTGATACGCTGCATCAAATCATACCATCAGAATTCCTCACAAAACCTAAAGAATGAAGAGAGAAAAGCAACAATATGAATATTAGACCCAATCGAATAAAACAGAAATTGTCTGATGGAGACCTTGCATACATCATTGCAGGGTTGACTAACGCAGATGATATAGATGCTTTCGGTCCAAACGGATACGATGGCGTATGGTTAGAAGGTGAACACGGAAATGTTGAAGCGACTAATCTCGGTGATCTCACACGGGCTTGTGATCTGTGGGACATGACATCGGTTGTCCGTGTCAATAGGAATGATCAAGCACTCATCTACAGAACATTAGACTGCGGAGCAATGGGAATCGTAGTCCCACATGTCAATACGAAAGCCGAAGCACAAAACGTCGTTCAAGGTGGAAAGTTCGCTCCAATTGGACATCGTGGTATGTTCACAAGCCGTCAAGGGTACGGTGTTGAAAACTATTTTGACGCTGCAAATTCTCAAACACTGTTGGTCGTGCTAATTGAAGATATTGTAGCAGTCAACAACTTAGACGAAATACTGACCGTTGACCACATTGATGTGTTTTTTGTCGCGCCCTCAGATTTGGCAACATCAATGGGACACATCGGTAATCATGAACACCCAGATGTGCAAAGAACTATTGACGATGCAATAAAAAGAATCCAAGATGCTGGTCGCACCGCAGGCACACTCGCATTAGATGACACCGTTGAAAAATATGTCGAAGATGGTGTTCAATTCCTACTTGTTGGTGTGGGAGGATGGATAACATCAGGCGCAGCAGCATATAAACAGCGCGCAGAAAATGCTAAAGATAATTCTTAGTTATACCAAATGAGGCGATACGTCTCGGTAGGTGCGGTTTCCTAACCGCACCGGATCCGAGAATATCGGTGCGGTTTCCTAACCGCACCTACCGTTGAAAAAAGATAAATCCTGTTAATTTGGTATTAGACATCAAATAGGCATCATCAATTCACGCTAAGAATGTAATACTACCAGATTCCTCCCTGCCTTGCCAGACAGAACCAGTAGGATAAGTGTGTTTTTCAACAAAATCAGGATACATTTCCAATCCCCAACCCGGTGCTGTAGGAGCAAGATATGCACCATCACTCACCCGTATCTGTTGCATGAAAACATCCTCCTGAAGGAAGTTGAGATACTCAACAACCTGCGTATCAGAATGCGCAGCAACACAGATCTGATCCCACATCGCATAATGCTGAATCATATTACAAAGACCAATCCCACCTCCGTGTGGACAGACTGGTACACCATACTTTGCAGCAATTAAAATGACTGCTATTACATCATTAACGCCACCGAGACGTGTCGCATCAATCTGACAGAACTGGATTGCTTTGCTGGTAATCAGTTGCTTGAATACAACAGGTGATGGCACCTGTTCACCGGCAGCAACACCGATTCCGTATTTTTCTAATTCCCGCGCAATCTTGACAAATCCGAGAACATCATCACGTGCTGTCGGTTCTTCAATCCAAGTCGGATTGAATTCTACTAATTCCTCCATATAGGAGATCGCTTCATCAACACCCCAGACTTGGTTCGCATCCAACATCAAGAGCGATTCAGAACCGATGGCATCCCGAATAAAAGCAAGACGTTTCTTATCAAATTCCAAGTCTTGACCGACCTTCATCTTGAAACAGTCAAGTCCAGATGCCTTTACCTGATTTATAGTGTCAATAATTTGTGCGTCTGTTAACCCAAGCCAACCGGCCGTGGAATAAGCTTTCGGTCCCTTCTGAAGAAGTCTCTGTTCCCGATTTTCTCGACTATCCCACTGGGCAGATAGGATGTCCTCCGCTTCATCAGGTGACAGTGCATCGCGCAGATAACGCCAATCTATGCACTGAATAATGTCCTCTGGAGGTAGGTCAACAAGAAGCTTCCACAAAGGTTTCCCAACAAGCTTTGACCAGAGGTCCCACATGGCATTGACAATACTTCCGATTGCCATGCGATTGACACCATCAGCAAGCCAGCGTAACTGATGATGATCAATAAGGAGTCTATGGAATGCACCGGGATCCTCTACAAAGGTTTCCATCTGCATACCTGTTACGAGTTGCGAAAGGTCTTTTACACCGTAAGCAATCCAATCGTTCCCCGCTCCCGCAGTAAAAGCAACTGAGATGCCTTGATCTCCAGTGTTAGTTTCAATAGTGGTTAGTACCGCAGAATAGTTCGGCTTTTTGTGAAATGGATCCGAACCAAGTAGCGTATCGGATGTCGGAACGCGTAAATCAATGACCTTAACATGTTCTATTGTGCAATCTGAAATATCGTTGTTTGTAGTTTTATTCATAATTCGTTGACTCCTTTCGCTCTACAGTATAAAATAAAACATCATGAAAATCTATACAAAATTTGGCGACTCAGGTGAAACAGCACTGTTCGGCGGGAAAAGAATCCCAAAGGATGCATTGCAGATTGAAGCAATCGGAACTGTCGACGAACTCAATGCCTTGATTGGATATGCACAGACACAAATTCAGGACTCAGATCTTTCTGAGCTGATGGATCGTATACAAAACCATCTTTTCGCATTAGGTGCAGACTTAGCAACACCTGCATCCCATACAAAGTCCACTGAAATGCGTATCTCAGAGGAGTTTACCACTGAAATGGAAACTGAAATTGATAAACTCTCGGAGGAATTACAACCACTCACCAATTTCATTTTACCGGGAGGTGGTACAGGCGGCGCTGTCTTACACATAGCACGAGCAGTCTGCCGCAGAGGAGAACGTTGTGTCGTACGTCTTAATCATGAAACGGATATAAATCCTGAAATCATCCGTTGCTTAAATCGCCTATCAGATCTGTTGTTTGTATTGGCGAGAGTCGTGAATCAGCGTACTCAGATGCCAGAACCGATATGGAAGTCTTAATGTTCTGTTCTTACTTAACATGTAGGTCGGGTAGAGCGAAGCGAAACCCATAGGTGTAAACTTAAGAAAACTTAGAAGCTCTTATGAATCACTCTGAATCCCTATGGTTATTGGGATTGTCTTCTCTTCAGTCCCGTAGGGACGAAATGTTTATAGAAAAATGTGTACCCCCACCTCTCTTCAGTCCCGACAAATGCCAAACGCGCATTTGTCGTTGATTTGGTAGGGACGATATGTTTATATCAGGATGAACTATTACACATATCGTCCCTACGGGACTGAAGAGGGTTTGTATAACGTTTAACTATAAACATAGCGTCCCTACGGGACTGAAGAGGGTTTCTGGCAACGAATATTCCTTAACTTTACACCTATAGGTAGAGCGAAGCGAAACCCGACATGCCAACCATAATCAATGCGTGTCGGGTTTCGTTCCTCTACCCGACCTACAAGTTTAACTTGGACTAACCACGAAGGAGCAACTTGAATGCCGAACAAAATTGAAGGTGTCGTTGAAAAACACTATTTGCGGGCAGTCGCATTTCTCATTCTTGCGATTATCGTCGGTTCAGCATTTTGGGGGCTGCGACGTTTCAAGCCTGCTTTATTTCTCGGAAGACCTGATCTTATCGCCGTTCCCAACGAAGAATTGCCAACGGAAAGAAAACAGTCACCCTCAGAGAAAAAACCTGAGCTTCTCAATATCAATAACGCTTCAGCAAAGGAACTCCAAAGTCTACCAAGTATAGGTGAAAATATGGCTAAAAGGATTATTGAGTTTCGTGAAGTACACGGAAGGTTTGCTTCTGTTCAGGAGTTGACCGAAGTGAAAGGTATTGGAGAGAAGACATTGGAGAAGTTGAGACCGTTTATTAGTGTGGAGTAACGCGTTTTGTCATAAAAAGATAGGTAGGTAACACGATGCGTTACCTACCTAAAACACCCGCTTTAGTAGGAAGGAACTCTGATTCCCGACTTCTAACTGCCGTGGGCACGATCACCCAAAACCAGGTGCAAGTATTTTAGGCTTCGGCATCAGCAACACGGGTATTCGACAGTAGCGATTATTCAGGCGAGGTCAGTTCCCATAGCAGCACCGTGCCGTCCCCACTTCCACTGGCGAGGGTGGTACCATCCGGGCTAAACGATACGCTATTGATGCTTCCTATATGCCCTGTGAACGTGCGAAGGAGTGTTCCGTTTCTCACATCCCAGAGACGGATAGTGCCGTCCACACTCCCACTTGCGAGTGTTTTTCCATCCGGACTGAACGATACGCGTTGAACCCAACTCTTAGGTCCTGTGATCGTGCTAAGGTGTGTTCCGTCTTTCACAACCCATAGATGGATAGTGCCATCCAAACTCCCACTTGCGAGTATGTTTCCATCCGGACTGAACGCTACGTTATACGCAAAACCAGTATTCTCAAAACCTTTATGTCCAGTGAGCGTGTGAAGGGGTTTACCCGTGCTCACATCCCAGAGAATGATAATGTCACTACCACCCCCACTTGCGAGTGTCTTTCCATCCGGACTGAACGCTACGCTAAAGACCTGCCTTGTATGCTCCTCAAGCGTTTGAAGGAGTTTTCCGTTTCTGGCATCCCATAGTCGGATGGTTTTATCATAACTCCCACTTGCGATTGTTTTTCCATCCGGACTGAACGATACGCTATTGACCCAAGCTGTATGTCCCTCAAGCTTGCGAAGTAGACTACCATTTCTCACATCCCAGAGATAAATAGGCCACTCATCACCCCCACTTGCGATTGTTTTTCCATCCGGACTGAACGCTACGCTATAGACCATACGTGTATGCCCTATGAGCGTGTGAAGGTGTTTTCCGTTTTTCGGATCCCAGAGACTGATGTGGTTATCCCATCCCCCACTTGCGATTGTTTTTCCATCCGGACTGAACGATACGCTATCGACACTTGCAGTATGCCCCTCAAGCGTGCGAAGGTGTCTACCAGTGCTTGCATCCCATAGATGGACAGTGCCACCATAACTCCCACTTGCGATTGTGTTTCCATCCGGACTGAGCGATATGCTAATGACTTTTCCCCTATCACCTGTGAACCTGCGAAGACTGAACGCAACGCTCCTGATCCTGCTTGTATCCTCTGTGCGCTTGCGAATGTGTTTTCCGGTTTTTGCATCCCAGATGCGGATAGTGTTATCCCAACTCCCACTTGCAAGGGTCTTTCCATCCGGACTGAACGCTACGCTATAGACCCAATCCGTATGCCCTGTGAGCGTGCGAAGGTATGTTCCGGTTCTTGCATCCCAGAGACGGATAGTATTATCCTCACTCCCACTTGCAAGGGTGTTTCCATCCGGACTAAACGATACACTATTGATCCCAATCCCTACGCTATTGTCCCCATCTGTATGCCCTGTGAGAGTTCGTCTGTGTTTACCTCTTCTCACATCCCATAGTCGGATAGTTTCATCCTTACTACCACTTGCGATTGTCTTTCCATCCGGACTGAACGCTACGCTCCTGACCTCGTCTTTATGTCCAGTGAGCTTGCGAATGTGTTTACCCGTGCTCGCATCCCATAGATGGATAGCCATACTCCAACTTGCACTTCCGGTTGCGATTGTTTTCCCATCCGGACTGAACGCCACGCTCGTGACAATACCCGTATCTCCTGTGAGTGTGCGAAGGAGTGTTCCGTTTGTCGCATCCCAGAGACGGATAGTCCTATCATTAGACCCACTTGCGATTGTCTTTCCATCCGGACTGAACACAACGCTATTGACCGGCCCTAATATCAGGTTGAGTTCTTTTCCTGTTTGCGCGTCGTAAATCCAAATGCCGATACTGCTCGCAACCGCAAGGTGTGTGCCATCCGGAGAATACTGGACCTCGCTTATCTGACCTTTACTGAGGCGTGCTTTAGCACCTTCGGGTAAACTCCATCTTGTGTAATCTTGCGCGAAGGTGTTTGGTGAAAAAATGGTGGACGCACAAAGTATGGTCAAAACAAATAAAAACACTCTGTTCTTCATGAAAGTATCTCCTTTTTTCTTACACTAATAATAATACCATTTCTAATTGAAAATGTCTCTTTTTGTAGCACAAACTTTCAGTTTGTGTCCTGAAGAATAACTACCATAATTACCGTCTAATGAGACAATCAATTAAGATCATAAATCGTTTGACGCCTACCAAGCATCCAAGCGATTATTCAGGTGAGATCAGTTCCCATAGCATCACCGTGCCGTCCGCACTTCCACTGGCGAGCCTGGTGCCATCAGGGCTAAACGATATGCTAGTGACCGGTCTTGTATGCCCTGTGAGCGTGCGAATGTGTTTTCCAGTTTTCACATCCCAGAGACGAATAGTTTTATCCTTACTCCCACTTGCGATTGTTTTTCCATCTGGACTGAACGCTACGCGATGGACAATACCTTTATGTCCTGTGATTGTGCTAAGGTGTGTTCCGGTTCTCACAAACCATAGATGGATAGTGCCATCCAAACTCCCACTTGCGAGCAAGTTTCCATCCGGACTGAACGCTACGTTATACGCCAAACCAATATTCCCAAAACCTTTATGCTCAGTGAGCGTGTGAATGGGTTTACCCGTGCTCACATCCCAGAGAATGATAGTGTTACTACCACCCCCACTTGCGAGTGTTTTTCCATCCGGACTGAACGCTACGCTAAAGACCTGCCTTGTATGCTCCTCAAGCGTTTGAAGGAGTTTTCCGTTTCTGGCATCCCATAGTCGGATGGTTTTATCATAACTCCCACTTGCGATTGTTTTTCCATCCGGACTGAACGCTACGCTCCAGACCCAAGCTGTATGCCCTGTGAGCGTGCGAAGTTGGCTACCATTTCTCACATCCCACAGACGGATATTCCATTCATCACCCCCACTTGCGATTGTTTTTCCATCCGGACTGAACGCTACGCTATAGACCCAAGCTGTATGCCCTGTGAGTGTGCGAAGGTGTTTTCCGGTTTTCGCATCCCAGAGACGGATGGTGTCATCCCAACTCCCACTTGCGATTGTTTTTCCATCTGGGCTGAACGCTACAGTATCGACCTGACTCGTATGTCCTGTGAGTCTTCGTCCGCGTTTGCTATTTCTCACATCCCAGAGACGGATAGTCCCATCATCACTCCCACTTGCGATTGTTTTTCCATCCGGACTGAACGCTACGCTATTGACCGTTCTTGTATGTCCTGCGAGCGTACGAATGTGTTTTCCGGTTCTCGCAACCCAGAGACGGATAGCATCCAAACTCCCACTTGCGATTGTTTTTCCATCCGGACTGAACGCTACGCTCCTGACCCAACCTGTATGCCCCTCAAGCGTGCGAAGGTGTGTTCCGGTACTTGCATCCCAGAGACGGATAGTTTTATCATCACTCCCACTTGCGATTGTTTTTCCATCCGGACTGAACGATACGTTCCTGACACTTTTTGTATGCCCCTCAAGCGTGTGAAGGTGTTTTCCATTTTTCACATCCCAGAGACGGATAGTGCCATCCAAACTCCCACTTGCGATTGTTTTTCCATCCGTGCTGAACGCTACGCTCCTGACCTGGTTTGTATGTCCTGTGAGTGTGCGAAGGTGTGTGCCGGTACTTGCATCCCAGAGACGGATGGTATCATCCAAACTCCCACTTGCGATTATTTTTCCATCCGTGCTGAACGCAACGTTCCAGACCTGGTTTGTATGCCCTGTGAGCGTGCGAAGGTGTGTTCCGGTACTTGCATCCCAGAGACGGATAGTATTATTATCACTCCCACTTGCAAGTGTTTTTCCATCCGGACTGAACGCTACGCTTTTGACCTGTCCGATAAGCAGGTTGAGTTCTTTTCCTGTTTGTGCGTCGTAAATCCAAATACCGATACTGCTCGCAACCGCAAGGCGTGTGCCATCCGATGAATACTGGACCTCGCTTATCCCACCTTTACCGATACTGGCTTTAGCACCTTCGGGTAAACCCAATATTGTGTAGTCTTGCGCGAAGGTGTTTGGTGAAAAAATGGTGAACGTACAAAGTACGGTGAAAACAAATAAAAACACTCTGTTATTCATGAAAGTTGCTCCTTTTTTTAACACTAATAATAAGACGTGTCTTTTGTGAATTAAACTGTTGAAAACATGCCTTCTTCTGTGAAAATATGCTGCACCGAAATATCCCACGGTTGCGGATATGTGTCCTCTACAATTTGAATATGAAATGCTATACCAATTGTAATAGCATGCTTACATTTTGGCAGAAAACGGTCATAGAATCCTTTTCCATATCCGAGACGGTAACCCTTAGAATCGAAAGCAATACCCGGAACAATAATTATCTCTAACTGATTAAGGGGGTATATAGGACAATCTGCTTTCGGTTGCAGCATACCATAACGATGCCGTTTTAGATCCGTTTCTAAGTTATGAATTTGTCGAGGAATCAATTCGCCCCTTTCCGAATCCACGACAGGAGCAATTACCTGTTTTCTCTGTTTGAAGAGAAAATCTATAAGTCCATCAGTTTCAACTTCGCTCATCATACTCAGATAAACCATCACAGCATTCAAAGAGTTACCTTTGACATTTGCCTCGTATTTTTCAATCCATTCAACGACAAGCGATGTTATCTTTTTACTTCGCTCAGTTCGGTCTGCAAGTGATAGATTCTCACGTTTACGTAAAGTACCTGAACGAATAGATTCCCGTTTTTCAAAAATATCCATAGTGTTGTGTCTACACTGAAATGATGAGTAGATGCGTTCGTAGGGACGGGGTTTCCCCGTCCGATTTACAAATCATTTATGACTTGACAAAGCAATAGAGAAGTTCTCTATTCTTCCAACTCAATATGATGAATGTGCTTAGCAAGCGTATCACGAAAAGTAGAAGGCTTCATTGATAACAAGCGGGCAGCTTGGGTTTTGTTACCCTTGGTTTTTCGCATCGCCCAGGCAATGAGTTCTCTCTCTGTAGATTTGATGATTTCATGGAAAGAGGTTAAATTGGATGTGTCATCAAATTTCTGAGAGGAAGGCAGTTTAAACTCTATCGGTATATCTTCAGCTGTGATTTCTGTACCACTGTTTACTGCAACCAGTCTTTCAATAACATTTTCAAGTTCACTGACGTTGCCAGACCACGGATATTCAGTAAGAACACTAACAGCTTCAGGTTGAATTCGGATGGATCGGTTCGGCGAGAAAATATCAATAAAGTGGTTGATGAGCATCGGGATATCACCTTTCCTTTCCCGCAGCGGAGGTAAGAATAGAGGGATAACATTCAATTGATAGTAGAGATCTTCAAGAAACTCACAACGCTTAGTTTTCTCCTTTATATTTTCACGAGTCGTTGAAATGACTCTAACATCAATTTCAATTGCATTTGTGTCAGATTGAACTGCTAACTTTCGATCTTCTAAAGCTGCTAAGAGTTTGGCTTGTAGAGGAATAGGTACTGTATCCACATTGGCAATAAAGAGGGTACCATCGTTTGCCAACTGTAGTTTTCCTTGACGTGATGTGCCACCAAACAATTCGGTGTCAACGATGTCAGCGTTTAACCCGAAACAATTAAGACTCACATAAGGTTGATGTTTACGAGAACTACGAAGATGGATCGTCTTCGCTAAAAGTGATTTTCCAGTTCCCTCCTCACCGTATATCATAACGTTGCTGTCGGCTGATGCTACATTGGGGATCTGATTGAAAACTTCTTGTATCTGCTGGCTTTTTCCAATGAGCGTATGAAATAGGGAGGATTCCTGATTTGATTCACTCGATTCAACAGACGATTCTGTTTTTTCATCAGGAATTTTGCCTTTCAACGCTTTCAACTTGTCCAGCATTAGGATCAATTCATCACTGGAGAAAGGTTTTTTTATGTAATTGTATGCCCCAAACCTAAGTGCCTCAACGGCAGTTTCAACGCTCGCATAAGCAGTCATGACAATTACTGTAATATGAGGGTGTTCTTTCTTCACACTTTTAAGGAAATCAATCCCATGCATTTCAGGCATGCGCAGATCCGTTACCAGCACATCAAACGCTTCCTGCTGCAATAACTGTAAACCTATCAAAGGTGATTCTACGGCGATGACATCATAATTGGATTCTCTCAGATCATCACGCAATGTCATGCGTTTTAGTTTTTCATCGTCAACAACAAGGACTTTCAATCTACACCTCCAAATTACGAGTATTTGCAGTTGGTAATTTTACTGTAAATGTTGACCCTTTACCTTCTTTACTGTCCACCTCAATGACACCCTGATGTTGTCGAATAATTCTGTCAGAAACAGACAGACCCAAGCCAGTTCCCTTTTCAGTAATTTGGGTTGTATAAAATGGGTCAAAAATCCTATCTTTCACAGCTGCAGCGATACCAATTCCTGTATCAACCACTTTGACAAAAACTATCGGTTGTCCTATAAGCGCGTCTAATATCATCTCACCAGTTTCAAATCGCAAAGTGCCTCCTTTCGGCATCGCAGTAATAGCATTTAATGAGAGATTGATGATAACTTGTTCTAAGAGATGCTTATCACCGTGAAGAAGTGCGATCTGATCTTGAAAATGTTTCTCAATTTGGATACCTTTTTCTGATGCACCGTATTCAAGCAAACCAATCGTTTCACTGACGACTTCATTTAAATTAACCGAAGTAAGTGAAAGTTCATGCGGTCTTGAAAAATCCAATAGTTTACCAATTGTCGCCTCAATACGTCTAATCGCTTCCTCCATAAGATCAAGGTATTCCTGTGTCTGTTTTACATTATCGGGATCACGTTGTATACGGAGGATACAGTTTAATAACCCGTCAAGTGGATTGTTGATCTCATGGGCAACCCCGGCTGCCAATTCACCAATAGCCGCCATTTTTTCAGAAAAGATAAGCTGCTGTTCCATCCTTTTTCTATCAGTCACATCACGCGAAACCAGCACTGTTCCGAGGTAGTTGTCCTCATCATCACGCACAGCAGCATAAGTATTTTCTAAATGTTTTTCTCCGATCTTTTGATCTTTTCTTTCTATGACATCTCCACCATCGGCAAAGTCTTGAGAGATTTGCGCTAACGTTTCAACACTACCGAATTGTAAATCTGTGTCTATTGCTAAATCGGATTGTTCTGTTTGAATCTGTTGCGCCGCTTTATTATAGAGTGTTGTCTCATTCGTAGAATCGACAAATACGACACCCTCCTGCATACATTCAATTATCGATTTGAGTTTGTTACGCTCATAATCTACCTCTTTTCGTGCTTCAACAAGTTCATCAACTTTCTCTTCCAAATTCTCCTTCAATTCTCGTGTTTCTGCTTCGCGTTCTCTTGCCGTTTGCGTAATTGTTGTAGCGAGATAGACAGCAAAGAAGAGGGTACTGGTAAAGACGAATAGTACACCAAAGATATAAATATGATTACGCCATAGTTCATCGGGTAGGAAACCATTCAGATGAATATGAGGGATAATCTCAAAATACTCAAGGAAAATGAGCGAACTTAGCAGAACTGTATTTAAAGTCGCTAAAACGTAACTGACGTGTTTTGATAGGATAATGCTCGCAATAATCAGGTGAAAAACAAAATAGAAAATAAACGGATTCTCAACACCACCACTGAAGTGAATGAGTGCGGTTAACGATAATAAATCAAGGATAATGTGGATGCACGCCTGCCGTCTTATAGAACTAAGCCGCTGCTGCTCAGGTGCTTTCCGATACATCTGAGGCTCAAAGTTATATAGCACCATCAGGGCAGCGATAATATAAAGCGGAATAGGGCGCGTAATCAAATCACCAACTAAATTTGCAATCGTTACAGTAAAGAAAACACCACCGATTGCAATCCAGCGAAGACGGACTAACCACCCAATTTGCTTGATTAACTCCAGTTTTAACGGCAGTTCATCATCGACTACTTTATCCTGGAACAATTGTGTCTGTTCCATTTCAGTCGTTCTCTTTATTTCATGTATCGGACTTCACCACAGATTTCAATGGTATCAACGATTGCCATCACAACACCGTCTACCGGTTTGTTGCTTGTTACACTCGTCTGACGTGCCGAACTCCCTGTCGCTACCAACACGATTTCACCAATACCAGCACCAACAGCATCAACTGCAACCGTATATTTCCGATCTAATTCACCATCTAAATTAACATCTTGGACAATCAGCAACTTACTACCGATCAATTTTTCATCCTTTTGCGTCGCAACGACTGTCCCTGTAACCTTACCAAGTGTCATTCAGTATCCTTTAACTATTTAACTCTTCTAATATGTTAGATTGGTTGGTCGGAGAAAGTCAAATTTTACCTGACTTTCTAATAACTTTGTATATATAATCACACGCTCGTTTATCCATCAGATTGACAATTCACATACATCATGATAAACTATTCAAATAGATAAAGTCAAGAGTAAAAGATGGAGCAGATGATTGAACCAGAATCAAGCAGATGTAGCTATTATCGGTGGTGGAATAATCGGGTGTGCCATTGCTTATGAACTTGCTAAGCACAAAGTTGATGTAATCATAATTGAGAAAGCATCACGAGTCGGTACAGAAGCATCTTGGGCTGGTGCTGGTATTCTAACATCACACGCATCAACACACGAACCTTATCCTACACTATGCCGAGAAAGTCTTGCACTGTATCCATCTTTAGCTGAAGAACTAAAAGCAGATACTAATATTGATATAGAATTCATCCGTTGCGGTACACTCTCCATCTTTTTTGATGAAGCAGAGGCAGCTGGTCTGATAGGATTAGCTGAACGAAGGGTGGACCGAGGATTCTCTGCAGAAATTCTATCTTCTGAACAAGCAAAGGAATTAGAACCTGCAGTTTCAAATGCTATTGCTGGCGCAGTATTGTTCCCTGAAGATGGACACGTTCGCAACCCCAAAATGGTCAATGCCTTAGCAAACGGAGCAGCAAAACTCGGAGCAAAGTTTCTGTTAGGTAATTCAGTAACTGGATTTGTTAGAGAAAACGGAAAAATAATTGGTGCGGTTGTCAACGGTGAGATTATCTATGCTAATTCTTATGTCATCGCCGCGGGGTGTTGGACAGGTAACCTGACATCCTTACTTGACTTCCAAATTTCGATTGTGCCAGCGAAGGGACAGATAGTTCTACTTGAAACAATGCCGCCCCTTATTGGAAGAACGATAGATGGACTCGGTATCTATATAGTACCCCGCGCAGATGGGAAGATCCTGCTCGGAGCAACAGTAGAATTCGTCGGATATGACAAAACACCATCAGTAGATGGTGTAAAGCAGATGATAGATGCTGCAGTTGCTATAGTTCCAGAACTTTCTCAGAGTACATTTGTGCAAACATGGGTAGGATTGCGTCCGTACTATAAAAAGGGTCCATGCCTTGGTTTTCTTCCCGGTTATGATAATGTTGTTATAGCTTCTGGTCATTACAAAAACGGAATTCTTCTGGCACCCGTAACTGGTAAACTCATTGCTGAACTACTAACAATTGGCAAGACATCTCTATCAATCGAACCTTTTGCACCTACGATGGATTGATCTTGTTAATTCGTTAATTAAAAGATCCATCATCGGATTTGTGAATAAACGTCAATTACTACAAAACTGGAAGAATCTGAATACTTGAATACCAAAATCTAACATTTCGAGAAACAACAAATACGGAGGAACTCAATGAATAGTTTTGGAGGCGTCACATTTCTGGCATTTTTGGCACTTGTATGGACAAGTTTTATTTCTGTATTTTGGATGATTACAGGCTGGCGTGCAATGCGCGCTCACGAAAAACTGGCTGATTCACTTGAGCAGATGGCACGCTTAACTTATAGACAGCAACAAGAAAACAATCCTACAGATGATTAAAGATGAAGATTAATTTATTAATTCGGTGATTTTATACCATCCACAAGACAGGTGTACTCCCCGCTGGCGAGGCGGGGAATGCCTAAATGGCATTCATACCCGGGGAATGACTAAATGTCATTCATACCGTTGATTTCTTGATTTCTTCCAAACCTCGCAAAATTACCTAAATATTCTTTTTGAAACTTCATACGGGACTGAAGAGAGGTGGAGTACACATTCTTCTATAAACATATCGTCCCTACGGGACTAAAGAGAAGAGAACCCGTATAACCATAAGGATTCGGGGTGATTCATAAGAGCTTCTAAGTTCTCTTAAGTTTACACCTATAGTCATTATAGAAACTGTCCAGACTATAGTAAGTTTTAAAACTACATTTTAATTTGCATTACGATTTTCAATAGTGTATAATTATAAATGTAAATTCTTGTATAATCCCTCATAGCTCAGTTGGTAGAGCAGATGGCTGTTAACCATCGTGTCGGCGGTTCGAGTCCGTCTGGGGGAGTTAAAAAATGCTGACAGTTTTCTGAACTGTCAGCATTTTTTTTGTGTCAGAATTCAAGACTGACGCAATGCGTAATCTTTCAACCATCCAATAGAATCTATAATCTTATCTTGTTGATCCCGCAGCATTACCTCAATTAATGCAGGTTTTTTCATAGAAATAGCATCGAGCAGTGCTGGTTTAAAGTCTTTCATATTCTCAACCCTTGTAGCAAATACACCAAAAGATCTTGCAAAATTAACAAAATCTGGATTACATAGCTCCGTATCAATCGTCCGACCTTGAAACTCTTTCTGTTGTGAACCTTTAATGGCAGAAAGTGAATTATCATTGACCACGACTGCAACAACATTGATCCCATATTTCATGACGGTAGCCATTTCCATCGCTCCCATGAGAAAACCACCGTCACCACTGAAACAAATAACCGGACGATCAGGATAGGCAATTTTAGCACCAATAGCAGCAGGATATGAATAGCCTAAAGCAACACCAATGTTCGGAGAGAGGAAGTTGCGGGGATCGCAAATCGGTAACTCATCAAATGTTGCATAACCGATTGAATGCACATCAATCGAATAGATAGTTTCTCTTGGCAAAACTTCCTGAAGTTCCTCTAAGATAGGTAGTGGTTCCTGGGCATCAAACTCAGCACGGATTTTGGACAAAAACGAATCCCACTCAGTTGTATCTGTCGAAACGTCTTCAATTAGTGCCTGCATTGTTAGCTTTAAATCTCCTACAATACCAATATCACACGGATACTCACGACCGATCTCAGTCTTATCTTCATCAAGCTGGATAAATGTCTGTGGTAGCGTCATACTCCAATTTCGCGTGTCTATTGATGTGAATCTTGGTCCAATCGCAATGAGACAGTCAGACTGCTTAAGTACTTCTTGTCCTAAATATCCGTAGCATACTTGCAAAGCTAATGGATGATCTTCTGACAACGCGCCTTTCGCACATCGCGATACAATCACGGGTGCATTCAATTTCTCCGCAAGGAGCCGCAATTCGTTTCTGGCATTGGCATGTACGACTGCAGCACCAGCGAAAATCAGAGGTCTCTTCGATTGATTGATCGTATCAACAGCAGCTTCAAGAGATGTATCATTAGGCGGAGGAGATTCTTCACGGAATACACAGGTTGGTATGTTTATGTCTGTATGACTTGTTAAGACGTCAACAGGGAATTCTAACACTGTTGGTCCTGGTCTACCGTTACGCATGGCACGAAATGCTTTCTCAACAACAATGGGAATATCAGAGACCTTATGAGCGATTGCACAGTACTTCGTAATCGGTTCAAAAAATCGCATCTGATCTAAACCGTGAAACATCTTGCTCGAGTGTCTGTTGTATGTTGATGAATGACTCTGACCGGTGATAAGTAAGACTGGAACACAATCGGTGTATGCTTCCAGGATTCCCGTAGACGCATTGCTCGCACCTGGACCTGGAACGGTAATCGCAACACCTACATCACCCGTGGAACGGGCAAAACCATCTGCCATCAGTGTAGCAGAATACTCATGTCGCACAAGATAATTACTGATTGCACCTGCACCACAGCGAAGGAGAGAATCGTATATTTGCATGTTTTGAGTACCCGGCATGCCAAAAACCGTTGATACACCTTGTGCTTTCAAGCACTCAATTAATATATCTCCACCGATCACGCTCTACTCTCCTTTGTGTTTTTTCAGAAACTCTTCTAACCAAGCATCTGGATCACGACCAAGTCGACGCAAAAATTGACATCCAATTTTCTTCACGAAATTTGGGAGAAGGTTAAAAAGTCTTAACTGCCAACTCATAACAACTAACTCTGTTTGTTGCGATTAAGCAAAATCGATTTGCCCGATAGTTTGTCAAAAAAATGGATTCGTTCAGACACAAATGAAATATAGAGCGTATCCCCAATTTCTGCTTGAAAGTTTGGCACGGTGACTGATTTAATTATTGTATTGGTGCCAGCAGCATCAGTTCCAACTGTTATCTCAACAATGGTTTCTGCACCGAGTGGTTCAATGCTGTAGACTTCAGCCTGAATAGAATTCTCAACAGAGGCATGATTGACAAGTACATCCTCAGGATGAACGCCAAATACAAGATCATACTGAGTATTAAGATCGTTTAATATTGCTCTGATATTATCATCCTCAATACTAAAACTTTTGTTATCATGTGGAGCATCAGATAACATCAGCCTTAGTGATCCATTATCATGAGTGATTTTACAAGGGATACAATTCATACTGGGACTACCGATGAAATTTGCAACAAAAAGACTTACTGGATGATTGTAAATTACAGAAGGTGTGTCTAACTGTTGTATTTTACCGTCTTCAAGGACTGCGATACGATCAGCCATTGACATGGCTTCAACTTGATCATGTGTAACATAGAAAGTTGTTGTCCCGAGTTCGCGTTGTCTCCATCTAATTTCGGCACGCATTTCTGTACGGAGTTTCGCATCAAGGTTTGAAATAGGTTCATCCATTAAGAAAACTTGTGGTCGCCTTACCATTGCACGACCGAGTCCTACACGTTGAGTCTCTCCACCACTCAACTGATTCGGAGTCCGCATCAGCAGATGTTCAATATGCAGCATCTTCGCAATATCCTGAACGCGTCTATGAATTTCCTCCGCTGAGAGTTTTCTTGGATGAAGCGGAAAAGCCATGTTCTCGTAAACTGTCAGGTGAGGATACAGAATATGTGATTGAAAAACAAAGGCAACATCCCGTTCCGCGGGTGTTTTGTCATCAACACAAACATCGTCAATATAGACACTACCCTCTTCAGGTCTGTCTAAACCCGCAATGCATCGCAATGTAGTTGTTTTTCCAGCACCTGTCTGTCCAAGCAGCACAAAGAACTCTTCATCTTTCACATCAACCGTGATGTTGTCTAATGCAGTGAGATCCCCGAATCGCTTTGTTACATTTTCCAGTTTTACTGTTGCCATAATAATGTTCCATTGTAAAATATCTCCTGATTATTACACAGATTATTCCATAAGTCAATAGAGATGTAAGATTTTTTTTGTTATTGATATTTTCAGAACTTTCAAGTATACTCAATACCATGACCTCTAAAAAACAACGTGGTAAAATCATCGGAATAACGGGTGGTATTGCTTGCGGCAAAACAACGGTTTCACAACTACTTGCTGAAAAGGGAGCAATACCCATTAACGCTGACGAAATCGGACATCAACTCCTAAAGTCCGATAGTCCTATTATTGATGAACTTACAGAAACATTCGGTCAAGAAATACTTGACGAAACTGGAGATGTCAGCAGAAAAAAACTGGGAGCAATTGTCTTTAAACATAAGGAATTACTTGACCAGTTAAATGCTATCATGCATCCGCTGATTATAAATCGCTCCCGTTCTCAAGCACGAAAACTTGTGGAAGAAGATGCGTCCTGTGTCGTCCTACTTGATGCACCGCTTCTAATTGAAGCAGGAGCACACGATTCAGTGGATATAATCGTTGTTGTTACAAGTACACCCGATCTTCAACTAAAGAGGATTATTGATCGTAGTCATTTGCAAAACCGACCCCTGACAGAAAAGGATGCACAAGCACGTATTGACTCACAGATGCCTTTAACAGAAAAGATTGAATATGCTGATAAAGTCATAGAAAATAACGGTTCACTTGAAATGCTTAAAGATCAAGTAGACCAATTGTGGACAGAGATTATGAGTCCTGCCAGAGTAAATTGACCGCATTTGCCTTTATCACACAATAGATTTCTTTCCCTTCACACAATTGCAACTGCTCGCTTGCATCAGGTGTAATTTTCACAGTCAAATGATGCTGTTCAACTTTGATAGACAATAGTGAATGATTCTCTATCGTTTCAATTATTCCTTTCAATATATTCCTTGCACTAATTGGAAGTTTGTCTTCAAGTGAAATAATTATATCTTCCGCTCTAATTGCAATCGGAACTTCCTCCTTATGGTTCATATCAATGAATGGTATTACAAGACGTTGCGTTCCAAATTCTAAGGCAGTTATACCCTTCTCTTTGTTCGATTCTGCAATAGGCAATGATAAGATGTTTTCTACACCTGTAATATTTGCAATAGGTAAAGCAGTGGGAGCATTGAGCAATTTATAAGGTTCACCCGCAAAAGTAATCTTACCATCAGAAATGATGAATGCTTCATCCGCAAGTGCCATCACCTCCGAAATGGCATGTGTTGCATATAAAATAGGAATTTCAAAAGCGTTTTTTATGTGACATAGATACGGTATGATACGACCCTTCAAGCCACTATCAAGTGATGCAAGAGGTTCATCCATGAGAAGCAATCTTGGCTCCATTGCAAGTGCCCTGGCAATTGCTACCCTTTGACGTTGTCCACCAGAAAGTTGCTTTGGATATCTATCCAGCAGTTCGGAGATTTCCAGTATCTCAAGAACATCCGTTGTACGCTTCTCCTGTTTTCTCACTGTCTTCGGCTGTCCATAGCGGATATTCTGTTCAACCGTGAGATGGGGAAATAGGTAACCCTCTTGAAATACATAGCCAATTCGTCTTTTTTCAGACGCTACACAGACTCTTGAATCGGAATCGTAAAATGCCTTGTTTCCAAATACAATTCGACCATTGTCAGGTGTTAGTGTACCACTGACACAATTGAGGAGTGTTGTTTTGCCACTGCCAGATTCACCTAAAAATGCTGTGACCTTTTGACTGAGTGTGCAATCTACATTTAACTCAAAACTACCGAGCCGTTTCCTGATATTGAGCAATATTCTACCATTCTCTGCCATATTAAAGAAAACACTCTGCTGGCGCGGTTTCCTAACCTCGCTGTGAGTGTACCACCTGCTGCTGCGCGGTTTCCTAACCTCGCTAAATTACTGAAATATTCTATAAATCTCCACTATTCTCATGATTGAATAAGAGCGAATAATACAACCCTATTCAAAACCACCACCATCATCAAATCCACCGCCCAAATCACCATCATCGAAAAAACCAGAATCAGAATCATCAACAGACTCATCAGCATTGTCGTCATTCATCATATCCCCTAATATCAATCCGGTTAGAAGAACATCTTCAAAATCATCATCTGGATCAACCTGATCTCTGCGTTCTTGTTGATTTTGATCCTCTTTCTGAACTTTCTTTCTCTTTGGTTTTAATGCAGCCACAATTATTACCAATAATGCTATGACCGCCAGAATAATTAACAGTTCATTGAGAATATTCACCTTAGTACCCTCCCTTCAAAGTATAATACCTTCGCCAATAACAGCCATGCTGTTAGATTGTCTCTATACCACAATCTTCCATTCTTCCATTCTTCCATTCTTCCACCCTTTCATCTTCCATCTTAGTTATACTGAAAAGCAAATCGTTCTGTTAACCATATCGCACAAAAAGCGATTATAGTTGATATAAGAACCAAACGAAATACCGTTGCGTCTTGTCCCTGTTGAACAGCCTGATAAATGAATAATGCAATTGTCTGAGTTTTTCCAGGTATATGTCCTGCTACCATCATGGTTGCCCCGAATTCACCAAGGCTCTTTGAAAAACCAAGAATTGCACCCCCTATAATACCACGATACGCAAGCGGGAGTGTAATTGTAAAAAAGACTCTAACAGGCGATGCCCCAAGCGTTCTCGCGGTTTTTTCAAGCTCGGTGGGAACGGAGGATATACCTGTCATAATACCCCGAACCAACAGAGGAAATGAGATTACAGAAACAGCTATCACAACCGCAGTCGGTGTAAGGACAATTTCCAGATCAAAGTATTTGCTCAGCAATGCTCCAATTAGTCCATTCTTACTCAGCAAAATCAACAAGACATATCCACTGACAACCGGCGGAAGTACCAGAGGTAACATTACGAAGGTATTGAGTAGAGATTTTCCCAGGAAGTCACGTTTCGCAAGAAACCAACCAATAAGTAAACCAGGTGGAAACATGACGATCAAACTCAGCAATGCAACCTTGAATGTTAAAAAAAGTGCTGTAATTTCAGCGGGAGTAATCCTCATTGTGAAGTGTTCGAGACTTTTTGATGTGCTGTATCAGTGGATTGATGCCTGAATCCATAATTATCAAATATATTATTAGCAATTGGTGTTTTCAGAAACTCAATAAACTCTTGTGCTTTTAGTTTTTGCGAACTACCTTTTAAAACTACAGCAGGATATGTGATTGAAGAGTGTATGTCTGATGGAATCGTATATATTAACTTGACCTTATCACTCACCCTTGTGTCGGTTTCATAGACAAACGCCAACATTGCATTACCTGTTGAAACATACGCAAGTGTAGCACGGACGTCTGTTCCAAATATCAACTTCGGTTGTATCTCTTCCCATAAGTTTAAGTGTTTCAGAGCTTCTTTAGCATAAGCACCAGCGGGTACAATATCCGGTTGTCCTATAGCAACTTTTGAAATAGATTTCAGTTTTATTTCATTTAGATGTTTTATGTTAATATCTGCTTTTTTTTCTGCAATAACAACTAATTGATTTGACAATATGTCTGTCCGACTCTCCTCTTCAATTAGATCAAGCGCTTCAAGTTCATCAGCTTGTATAGGACTTGCAGAGATGAACACGTCTGCAGATGCTCCCTTTTCTATTTGGCGTTGTAACGTTGTAGAAGCTGCAAAATTAAAGAAGACTTCCACCGTAGACTTCTTAGAAAACACATCACCAATTTCAACCAGGGCATCAGTAAGACTAATAGCAGCAAACACAGTAATCTCAGGTGTTTTCTGTTTACCAGTTTTACATCCAGAAATTAACAGACATTTTAATATTAGTCCTAATAATGCAGCAGAGATTATACTTTGACGCATAGACATTATCCAATCAACAATTAAAATCAATTGAGTATAGCAGATAAATCCTGTAAAATCAAGAATGTATGAATTTCTGATAAATTACCCTTGTTGCAGAAGAAGTGTAAATTTGCTATAGTCATTGTATGCAATCTACGAACCAGACCCTTACAGCGATAGAAGGAATTCAAGTGGGTCATGCCACTGATAAAACTGCGCGAACAGGATGTACCGTTGTTCTCTGTCCGGATGGAGCGACAGCGGGTGTTGATGTGCGTGGTGCCGCACCGGGTACACGAGAGACAGAATCCATTCGCCCGGGGCGTTTGATACAAAAGGTACATGCTGTCTTACTCACTGGTGGAAGTGCTTTCGGATTGAATGCTGCAGGTGGTGTGGTTCAATTCCTTGAAGAAAACGGTGCAGGTTTTCAGGTAGGAGATGTCTATATTCCGATAGTGCCTGCTGCAGTTATTTACGATTTGGGTGTTGGGGATGCACATATTCGTCCAGATATAGAAATGGGATATCAGGCGTGTGTTGACGCGTCTACAGCACTTGTTGTTATGGGAACTGTCGGTGCGGGAACTGGTGCGACCGTCGGTAAAGCGTCTGGTGTTATACCTTCTCCTGGTGGTGTAGGTTCAGCATGCAAGCGACTTGAATCAGGTCTGATTGTAGCTGCAATTACGGTCGTAAATGCTTTGGGAAACGTCGTCAATCCGACTACAGGTGAGATTGTCGCAGGAGGCAAGGAAGACGGAAAATTTGTAGACATTACGGAGCGACTACTGAATGCTGACACTGTCCCTGGCACAAACACAACTATTGGTGTGGTTGCAACGAATGCAACATTAACAGTTGCAGAAGCGAATCGGATTGCTGAGATGGCACATGATGGTATGGCACGTGCAATACGTCCATCACATACTATGTTTGATGGCGATGCACTTTTCACGGTTGCCACAGGAAAACACCAAGGAAATAACGTAAATACTATCGGTATACTTGCTGCTGAGGTAGTTTCAGAGTCGATTGTTAATGCCGTCACACCGACTTCAACCTAAATTGGTTGTCCTATCATTTCAGACGGAATCTCAATACCGAATTCTTGTAAGACAGTTGGCGCGATGTCGTAGATACTTCTGGCAGGTCTAAGTCCAGGAGATTGCTTGCTGTTTCTGATAATAAACATTCCCATTACCGCGTGATTGCAGTCGTCTGGTCCAGTGTCGTTTTGATATGTGTATATACTATTATATCCAACACTTCCGACTGACCGCCAATAGAGGTCTCCGAAATAAACGATTAAGTCCGGTGCAATGTTGTTGCATTCACGATATACTTCCTCAGGTTTGAAAACGCGCGTATTGATGTTATTTCCCACTTCGTCCTCTATTGCTTCAAGTTGTTGTATGAGTGCGTCGCGAACACTTTCATAGTCCTGCTTAGCGACAATGCCTTTTGGTTCTCTTCCTCTAACGTTAATAAAGATACGTCCATAATATCCTCCCTCACCCCACGCCAAAGTCTTATCCCAATCTACCAAATCCGTGGTGAACTTTGTAATACTTGTCTGTTTGGATTTGAGGGTAAGGTAGCCGTGCTTTTGCAGCCACTCATTCACACAGATTCCACCATCCATCCTTTTTGCGCCGTGGTCAGATACAACCATGACAGTTGTATCATCATCAACAATGTTTAATATTTTTCCAAGTTCATCATCCAATATTTTATAGTAGTTTCGCACGGTATCAGCAAATGGAGAATTCGGTTCATATCTCTGGTGTGTCTTATCCCAAAATCGCCAGAAGGCATGATGTAGTCGATCAGAACCCATTTCGACCATCATGAAGAAGTCCCACGCTTTTTTCTCAAGCAGATAACGAGTGAGTTTAAAACGTTCACGGGTCATTTTAATCAGTTGTTGTTCTAACTCGGCACGTTTATCTGTTCGAAAATTAGGAATGTCAATCATATAATCGCTTGCTACCTGTGCGATTTCACGTGAAAGCCTGGGTGGGAATGTCCACGGTATGTCTGTATGTGTGAAAGGAGAATTGAGATTACAAGGTGTAAGAAAACTGGTAACCATCCACCCTGGAAACGGATTAGCTGGATATGTCAACGGTACACCTAAAACGACCGAACGTTTTTGTTGTTGTCCAAGCAGATCCCAGAGTTTAGGGACTTTAATTGCATCTGAGTCTGCAATAGACAGCGCATTGTATGTGTAAGTCTCACGATTGCGAAATCCGTAGATTCCGAGTTCACCCGGATCGCGACTTGTCATCATGCACATCCATGCAGGAACAGTAATAGGTGGGATTGTGCTCTCCAATTCTCCGTAGATGCCTTGTTTCATCAATCGCTGAGTGTTCGGCATGTCGTCTTTGAATGCCTCAAATACCAATTCAGGTGCGGCACAATCCCAACCGATGATTACGACTCGTTTTTTCATTTTAACACTTTCATGCCCAACGCGGTTTTCTTCCACCTAAACGTCGTTCGCTGAGGTTCCATAACTCCGCTAAACCGAGTTGACGTATGTGGTCTAAACCTGCGATACACGGATCATTTATACGGGTAAGCCATTGCTGTAGATCTGCTTCTAAATCTTCACGAATTGTTTGCGAATTTGCATCGTCAATAAGATTGTTCATTTGGTACGGATCATTATCGTTGTCGTAAAGTAACCACCCTGTTCCATCATAATGTCTTGCATAAGTATAGCGATGGGTGCGGACACCTCTCCATTCTGTTAATCCTGCGGGATATCCCTCACCCCCATGTAACGGAATTTGAAGCAGAACCGATTTTGGCTCATCAATCGTTTTACCCAACATAGCATCAGAAAGGTCAATTCCTTCAACACCGTCAGGGATAGGTAAATCACATAGAGATAGCATTGAAGGCATAAAGTCTACAAGGCTTAGTAAGGTATCACGATTTACCCCAGCGGGGATTCTGTTGTTCCATCGGATAATAAAAGGAATTCGACTTGATTCGTCCCACGGTCGTTCTTTTCTGACATGCCCTTGGCTACCGAGCATATCTCCGTGGTCAGATGTATAGACAAGGATAGTGTCATCAGCGATTCCGATTTCGTCAAGTGCATCCATTAGTCGTCCGAGATTCTCATCCAAGGCGGTAATATGCGCGTAGTAACCAGAAATGTCGTTACGCGTTGCCGGTGTATCTACTGCATTCGGACGCAGTTGGATTTCATCTGGTGGATACATCTCTTTAAATTGTTCTGGTACATGCTGGTATGGGTTGTGTGGTGGTCCCCAACTTAAATATAGACAGAACGGTTCATCGGCGTGTTCTCGGCAGTATTGAATAGCCTGATCCGTTTGGAAATCCGGTTCATATCCATCAATCTGCATTTTGTTGCCTTCGGAGTCGTGATATGGTGCGTTGAAATAGTTGTGATGACAGTTCCATCCGATCCAATGATCAAATCCAAATCGCATCTCAGGTGTGATGAACTTATCACGCGGTACTCCACCAAGATGCCATTTGCCAATATAACCCGTAGCGTATCCATCATCTTTGAATACTTCAGCGATTCCTGTTTCAGAGAGTGGAAGAGGAAGGTCATTAGAAACGGCTTTGTGACTTAATGGGTGTTTCCCCGTCATTAGACTACCGCGGGCGGGGACACATATTGGGACGTTTGTAAATGTATTAGGGAAGAACATCCCCTGTTGGGCAAGTTTGTCCATTGCGGGTGTCTGCACCTGTGGATTACCAGCGCAACCGACATCACATTGACGGTGTTGGTCGCCAAAAACAAAGATTATATTCGGTTTTCGTTCCATGTTTTCTCCTATTTCAGACTAAATATTGTGAAGCATAAAAATAAATGTACACTGTCAGCCGACTGCTCGCGGGTTTCCTAACCTCGCCGATACTGCGTATCTGATTAATACTAAAACTTACAATTCTCATAAAGTGTATCTAAAGCACGTTCAAGACAATATGATCACATACGCCAGCAACTATGACGAAGTGATCTAAACGTTGGGTTGTAAAAGTAGATTGTGCCACAATATTAGACCCCTTATACTCAAGATATAAAGAGTATAACATATAAAGAGTATAACATAAATACTCAAAATCTGATTAAACAAGTGCGGAATGTTAGGGTTATTTAGTTTTCAATATTTTCAATAATTCTTTGCTATTACGTTAATGTCGCTTTTCATCATATTGTGTTTGTCTTTAGTCCCGTAGGGACGATATGTTTATAGAAGAATGTGTACCCCACCCCTCTTCAGTCCCGTAGGGACGATATGTTTATAGAAGAATGTGTACCCCACCCCCTCTTCAGTCCCGTAGGGACGATATGTTTATAGAAAAATGTGTACCCCCACCTCTCTTCAGTCCCGACAAATGCCAAACGCGCATTTGGCGTTGATTTGGTAGGGACGATATGTTTATATCATGATGAACTACTACACATATCGTCCCTACGGGACTAAAGAGGGTTTGTATAACGTTTAACTATAAACATAGCGTCCCTACGGGACTGAAGAGGGTTTCTGACATAGAAAATTCCTTAAGTTTACACCCGATGAATGCCATACGCGCATTCACATCGTTGATTTATAGGTAGAGCGAAGCGAAACCCGACCTGCGTTATTTACTATCAGTAATAGAGAGCAACTGATAATTCTTAAAACTAAATAACCCTGGCGGAATGTAGACTTTAAATACACTTAACGTTGTATTTGTGGTGTGTTGAAATAATTGAAAAAATACGAGACCTAAACCCGTATCATCAACAAATATCTTGACAAGACACTAAACCTAACATATCATAAAAGCAATCACAATTGATGTGTGGATAAAAATGGAAAGATCAGTTGGTGAATGTCTCGTATTAGATTGGATATGTTAATAGTTGACTATATCTGAAAGGAGTACAAAAAATGGCGAAAGTTCTCTCACTTGTTGCCTTTAACGATTTAGATGAACAAGTTGAAGCACTGGAACGGGATGGTTTTGTCTATTTTCCAAACGTGCTGGATACCAATGAAATCGCAGAACTACGTGCAACTATGGACAGATTAGAAGCGATACCTGAGTGTTTTGATAAGCACCAAACACCTGAAAATGGCGGTAAATTCCTTAACAAAATTATCAACAACTCCTTTAATAGAGATCCGTTATATCTCCAATTCCTTGACAAATCCCCTATCATTGAAGTCGCGGAGAAAACACACGGTGGTGATTGTCACTGTATCGGTATGCAATCCTGGTTAACGGGACCTGGTCGACCAGATCAGGGGTTACATACAGATTGGCTTCCGATCAGTCTCCCAGCAGATATCCGTTCCGATCCGCGCGTGAAAGTACCGATCTTCATCACGACTGCACATTACTATCTTAATGATATGTATGAAGAATTGGGACCGACGAAGTTTGTCCCTGGCAGCCATTACTCCGGTTGTTCTCCCGGTGGACAGACCGAATGGAAAGGTCGGACAGAAGAGAGCATCTTGTGCAATGCAGGAGATGTGGTACTGTTCCGCAGTGAAGTCTGGCACCGCGGTTCTGCCAACACGACTGACGAGACCCGTTATCTCTTGCAGGTACACTATGCACAGCGCATGATTACACAGAAATACCCACCCTATCTCAACCAATTTCAGTTTGATGAAGACATTCTTGCACAAGCAAACCCTCGACAGAGAAGACTTCTCGGTGATCACCGACCAAGTAATTATGATTGATGCTGCTGAAACTTGGGTCAATTTATAAGTCTTGGTTTAGACTTTGTCCTGAGAATCCTGGTAATCCTGCAAATCCTAATGTTTTGTCTATCCTTACATTGTAGGTCGTGTAGAGCGAAGCGAAACCCGATATGACAACCGAAATCAATAAATGTCCAAATCAACGCCGAATACGCGTTTGGTATTCGGTGGGTATCACTTCGATCTTCCCGACCTACGCTATTTACTGAGATGGGAAAAATGAAATGGTGAGTCTGTGGCGAGTGGTGTGTATTTTATTCACTAAAAACGGGGGAACTTACGGCTTCGCGTAAAATGTTGATACGGAAATAACAAGCTTAAATTTACGATTTACGAGTGTTGATTAATCAGATTTTTACATTTTGGATAGGGAATCAACAATAGAAAGATAGCGTCTATACGCATACGTGTTGGATATGCAATGAGTGGTATCAAAAGATACCTCATCGTAAAAGATAAGCTCATGAATTGGAAGAAAGGATTCTGTGATTTATCATTGGAAATTTTTGTCATTTACACAACTTCCGGCTAAACTTTAGACCGTGGTGTTATGAAACACTTGTTATTTAATTCATCATAATGTACATTAGGTCGAAGGTAATCCCGATAATCAATATCACCGGATGTGTTGGTCGCTTTTGGCGTTGGCAAAAAAAACACCGCACCTACCGTATCTGGGATGAGGGCAAAACGCCAGACTTTGTTATAGAGTTTTCAAGCCCAAAAACATATCGGAACGAACTGGGTGAAAAGAAATAACTCTATGTTGCTGAAAGAAACTTGATGCTGTCACCATTAAAGGGTTTCCGACTTGAAGAAGGCGAATATGTATAGATTCAGTCTGATGCTGATGGCAGTGTTATTTCTGACACATTAAATTTAGAATTGCGTTTACGGGATGAAGGTCTTGGATTTTTATGACACCGTTTTGGAGAAGTGGTTAGAAACACCTGCTGAGACAGCAATAATCCGATCTGAACAAGTTGAAGCGAAATTGGTAGAACTCAAAGAGGAAATTGAGCGGTTGAAGTTGCAAACGACATCATCTCATGCCAATTCTCAAGAATAGTAGCACTTCTGCCAAAGTAGAAACACAAATTTAAATTGTGAAAATATGGCAGATATGTTATCATTGACGTTATGAATTTCTTACTATCCCGTTTCTATTGAGGAGAATTAATATGGCTGAAATGATCCCTGATAAAATTCCCAGTCATGCTGGTCCCGAGAAAATAAGAATATTTGAAATCCTCAAGCATGGTAAACTTCCCCAATCTGAAAATTGGAGAATATTCCATTCAATAACAGTTCCATCAAATTCGCGCGTAATTGATTTTGTCACCCTTATCCCAAATCAATTGTGTGTCATTTGTATCGTTGTAGACCTTTCAACTTCGTCGGCTCGCCATAGATTCGAGAGTATATCTAGTAGGGACCTTAATTTAGTGAAGAATATCACTGAAGACCTGAGAAGTAACTATCAAGGCACTCATTTTCGTGCTAATTCTCCTCTTTCACTTGGGTACGCTGTAGTATCACCTGATCTTGATTCTGGGGAATTAAGAATAATAATTCCAGATTCTGATAGGGACATTATATCCGAGCCTCTTGATAATCTGGAAACTACGTTGGAGGGTTATGCAGGTACTCTGAATCCAGAATTGTGGGATTTGGACAAACTTCATACTGAAGTAGACTGGAATGAATGGAGAGAATCCTGGGACAAGGCACAAGAGGAATTACTGGTTAAACTGCGATCTGATTTGGAAAAACTGCAACCTGATTCGGAAGTGAGCAAAATATCAGATCCGACTATAATATACCGTGACGATCCAGAAACTTTACGTAGCCAATTGCTGGTTCTAACAGAGGAGCAAGTTAGGAGCTATGAAGAGTTTTTAAAAGAACCTCGTTGCGTGATTGATGGGGCGGCTGGAACAGGAAAGACTGTTCTAGCGAGGTATCTTGCAAAACAACGATGCGAAATGGGTGAAACCGTGGGGCTGCTATGCAGCAACCGTTATCTAATAGATGATTTTGAAAAATGGGCGGAAGCAGTTTCAAAAAACAGTAATGGCAAAATTATAGTTGGAACACCTTCAACACTACCGAGCAAGATTTTTGAAAAGAATAATACCTTATCTGAAAGACACAAACAGAGAGTGAATGTTGACCTTGAAAAAACGTTGAGGTTTGGTTTCCTCAAGCACGAATGGCAAAGTTTTATAGAAGAAACAGTTAACGATCTAACACAGGTTATTGATAATGCAGATAAGGCGAAAGAGAGTGGAATCTTTGACTATCTAATCGTTGATGAAGCACAGAATTTATGTGACGAGGTATTCCTGAAGTTAATGGATGTCTTGTTAAAGGATGGATTGGCCAAAGGAAAATGGTCGATGTTCGGAGATTTCGTTTATCAAAATATCGTTACCCTTGATCGGGACGAAGGGACAGATGTATTGAAAAAATTTGATGAGGGGATCGATTGGGAAGAAGATACGTTAAAAACTAATTGTCGGAATACACAAGAGATATCCGGTGCAGTGGAAAATTTAGTTCAAATTAAATCACTCCCAAGATCTGGTGTACATGGTCCACATGTAGCAATCAAGCTTTTTGACTCATTGGATGAATTGAATAAAATGCTACAAGATTTGATATCTACTTATAGTAATGAAGGTATTAAGTCTACTGAGAGCATATTGTTGTCCAGTGGTGAGGCTAATGTGTTTAATGAAATCGTCAATAAGTATGATGACCAATATAATGAATGGCAACTTCGTCCCATTGGTGAAGACATAGAAGAAAGTTCTGCTGAAGGTAACATACTGAGGTACAGTGATGTCTATGATTACCAAGGATTAGAAAGCAATTTTGTCATTCTTGTTATGCCAGAAACTGGAGAGCATGTAGAACTAGCAGGAGGTAACGTTCTTACTCGACCGCAGCATCTAAATAGGGTGCTCTATACAGGCATGAGTAGAGCTCACACAATGCTCGTTATTCTTGCTGAAAAGAGTAGTTACGAGGAAATTCTTAAGACAAGATGGCCCAATTATGAGTGGTAAGTTATTGAACTGTGACAATTCACAACTTTATTCCTAATGCAAGATAAAGGTTCACGCTATTTGCTGCGAACCTTATTGTAATAGGCATCGGCATCTTCTTGGAATATCCTTTCTGCTTCTATCAAATTCTTAAGATGGCGTTCTACGTTTGTTTTGGGTTTGTAGCCAAGTTTTAGTGCATCATTAAAAGCTCTCCATGCTATAGTTGGATCGTTCTTGAGAAGCCATAGTACTCCGTAGTAGTAAAGTGCTTCAGAATTCTGAAAGTAGATGCTTTCGCCCTGAAATCTGAATGGGCGTGATTCCTGATAACTAATTGTGCTAATCTCATGACTTTGACAAGTGTTTTGTATGCTTGGTTTTTCTTTGGTACAAATTACGTCTTCTAATAACTTAACTGCTTTGTCAACAGCGTCTTGTGCCCAATGTTCGAAATTAGGATCTTTAAGGTCTTGTTTGTACTTAGGGCATACTCTAACTGCACTATCGTAGTCAACGATAGCTTGTTCAATTTCACCCATTTCTTGGTACGCACTACCTCTGTTGAGGTATATCCAAGCATGGGCTTTCTTCCGTCTAAGTTTTATAGCTTCATTATAGTCCTTGAGAGCCTCTTGATAGGCTCCATTGCCAGCGTGGGCAAGTCCTCTAAGATTGTAAGATAGAGCATAGCCCTCATTATGGTAAATTGCTGTGGAGTGGTCATTAATAGCTTGATTATAATCTTTTTGAGCAGCGTAGATAAGTCCTCTATAGTTATAGGCTGTGGAGTAAGAACCGTCAAGTTTAATGGCTCGACTGCAATTCTCAATCGCCAGCTCAAGATCGCCCTTGCAGAAATAAGCAAATCCTGTGCAATTGTAAGCGAACCGAGCATATCTCCTAAGACGAATGGATCCGTTCTCAAATTGTTTTATAACTATATCAAAGTCCGCAATAGCTAGATCGTATTCCCCCTGGCGAGAATAAGCGTATCCCCTATTGTTATAAGCAGCGTAGTAGTCTGGTGAGATTTTAATAGCATTGTTCAAATCAATCATGGCTGCGTTAAAACTGCGTTTGCGAGAGTAAGAGTCTCCCCGGTAATTGTAGGCTTCTGCGTTATTTGGCTGGAGTTTAATAACTTCATTAAAGGATTGAATAGCTTTATCATAATTATTTTCTCCATAATAATAGTCATAATAGTGACTTTTTCCTTCTTCAAAGTGTCTCATTCCTTCATTGTAAATTTGCTTCCGCTGATTTTCATTAACTTTATCGCCACTTTGATTAGCATGTTCCGCTTCTCTATAAAGATCTTTCTCTGAAGGTATAGGTATAGGTTTTGGAGAAGAAATCAGATCCGGTTTTCTTTTCTGTTCGTTCAAAAACTCGCGATAAGATTCAATAGGTTGTCCATCAAGTTTTTGAGACGCTTCTTTAAGCAAAGATACCGGAGATTCTTCAGTGAGTCGTCTGTGCATAAATTCTGCCGCTAATGCTTCAGCACCTGTCTTCTTCAAGAAATAAATGGTTGTCTCCAGTAAATCCTCAATTGCAGTATCTTTGATGTTATCCATTTGACATAGTTCACGGAAGGCAGGAAAGTTGTTAAATCTTTCCAAGAGATCAATATAAATCAACCAAGCCTGTGGTTCATCAATAATAGAAGAGTCTCCATAGGTAAAAAATTTTCCCAGACTATAGCAAGATATCTCTTCTTTATCCAATTTCCACGCTGATGCTGCCACATCAAACCAATCATCGGCGGATTCTGATTTAACAGCTATCTCTAGGTAACTCCGGAGTGCTTCATCCCAATTACCTGAAATTGAATAGAAGTACGCAAGTGCTCGTTTCAATGCTTGAGAACCTGGAAAGCGTCTGACCATAGTTTCTAGTTTAGCGACGATTCGTTGAATTCTGCCATATTTGGCATCTAATTCACCTATTTTTTGAGCGTACTCGTAGCTATTCTTAATTTGATTCCATACACCAGCATCAACCTCCGTAGTTTGACAATCCGGTAATTCACTATGCGGAAAAGTTAAATCTGGAGGTGCTAACTCAATTTTAGCCGATTGAATTTGGGTGTTAAATCGGTCCTCAATTTCAGTTAATGTTTTGGAATGGATAACTTCGTCAAATTCTTGATTAGTATGATCATTCATGTAATAATCTCCACTATACTGGACGATTTAACCATAAATTCATTATACAATATTACGCGAAAAAGGTCAATTATTTTTAATGTAATAGTCCCGGGTGTGAAAATATTTTGGCAGCGTCACGGAGAAAGTCATAAGACATATTCCTCTCCTTGAGTGCAAAATCTTAGACATTCCGATTTCCATTGACATACCATATCTCTGTCGTAAGGAGACACCGAACTGTCAATAGATTGGCTCTTTGCTCCAGCGGAGCAATATGTCTATAGAAAAATGTATGTCAAGTGACCGCACTCCAGCGGAGTGCTATGTAAACAAAACCGAACATAAGCAAAAAATCAATGCTTTGCCAAAAACTTTACACACCCATAGTCCCATAGTCACTCAATTTGACATCTTACACAATCCGTGATAGAATTAATAGGTATTCTTACTGTGTTTTTGTATGTTGCAAATTATAGTAAAGGTAACCACCAATATGTCAGAACATAACTTCAAAGAAAAACTAACCGCGCTTTTACAATCCAACACTAAATTCACAGACGCATCAGACGAACTTATCCTTGCAGTGGTTAAAGATGCCGCTTGGAACGTTGACCACGAACTCATCAGACTATTACTCACAGATGAACAGATAAAGAAAACCTTCTTTGACGAAATCGATGAAGGACATTGGGTATTTAACCACAACACCTTTATTGATTACATCTCCCTAAAAGACTTCCTCCGTAACTCATACACTAAGTTCCGTAACAAAATTGGCTTGAACATTGATGGTAAATATCTGCGAGAACGCGGAGAAGTGTCACTTGTGTGGCCATACAAAGATTGTGTTCTGGAAGGTGGACAAACAAAGGAAGAAGAAAAACGTAAAGAGGTGTTCTTCAATGAAATCCTTGCTCAAGATGAAATCAATCGCATGTTTGATCCGAAGGTACTAACTAACTGGAAGCGACACACCCCCACAGGTGAAGAGGATGTAACAGAGATCAAGCGCGATGAACACGGTACAATCCGAGAAAACCTAATCATTAAAGGCAACAACCTCATTGGACTACACTCGCTCAAACCGCAGTTTCGAGGAAAGGTGAAACTGATTTATATTGATCCACCGTATAATACAAAGGGTGAGAGTACTACTTTTGGTTATAACAACTCTTTTAATCATTCAAGTTGGCTGACATTCATAAGGAATAGACTTGAAATAGCTAAAGACTTATTACAAAATGACGGTCTGATCGTGATAGCCATAGATGATGAAGAACAGGCTTATCTTGCTATTTTATGTGATGAAGTTTTCGGTCGAGAGAATTATATCGGTACAGTAATTGTTCAGAATAAACCGAGTGGTAGAACAACTGATTCTTACTTTGCTACATGTCATGAGTACTTGCACATCTATTCTAAACAACATGCTGTTCCAAATATTAACTTTATTGAATTAACTGAAGAACAAAAAAAACAATATACTGAAGGATTTGGTGAAGACCTCTATAAGTGGCGTGATTTTTTAAGAACTGGTGGTTTATCAACTCCAGATGAAAGGCCCAACTCGTTCTATCCAATATACTATTATCCAAAAGAAAAAGAAATCTCTTTAGACAGAAAATCTGATGAACATATAGAAATATTACCATTGGATAGTAAAGGTAATAAAAGGGTTTGGCGAAAAACTCGTCCTTCATTCTTAAAGCATGTCAATGATAATGAAATAAAAATTGAGCAGAATAAATCTGGAGAATGGAAGGTTAAGATAATAGACAGGATTAAGTCAGGAATAAGACCCAAAAGTGTATGGACTGACAGTAAATATGACGCATCTTCACATGGGACAAAACTTCTAAATAAACTTTTTGATGGAAAGAAAGTATTTGCTTATCCCAAATCATTACATGCAGTCAGAGACATAATTGATATATTTACTGAAAAAGAGGGTGATGATATGATTCTTGATTTTTTTGGGGGTAGTGGTACAACTGCCCATGCTATTTTAGATTTAAATAAAGCGGATGATGGTAACCGCAACTTTATTTTAATTGAACAGATGGATTATATCAAAAATGTTACTGTATCTCGAGTAGAAAGAGTTATGAAAATTGAGGATAGTGGAGATTTCATTTATTTTGAACTAATGCAATATAACCAAGCGTACATACACAAAATCCAATCAGCACAGACCTCAGAAGAACTTATCGGTCTTTGGAAAGACATCGCCAAAAACTCATTCCTAAACTGGTATGTTGAGGAAACAACACCTCAAGATGCAATTGACACATTCACCGCTATCAATGACGTAGAACAACAAAAAAACTGCTTACTCGGACTATTGGACAAAAACCAACTCTATGTAAACTTAACTGAAATAGAAGATGCTGATTTTGAAGTGAGTGAGGAAGATAAGAGTTTGAATAAAGAGTTTTATGGAGAATAAAAATAACAGTAAAATCAATTCACTTAGTCTGACTCAAATCATAAAGTAGGCTTATTCTTGAAAATAGCAATTAATAGTAGAACTCAATATAGTATACACAATGCAGCAACAATTCCTATACCAACATCTCTCTATTGCATTTGACTACGGGGTGCAAAAACCCGAAATACCCGAAAGCATCACGCAAAACCTGAATCCAACTTTTGAACTCCGAGAGTATCAAACAGACGCATTTGCAAGGTTTATTCACTGCTATAACAACGACTTCCCCGGTAAAGAAAAACCTTTACATCTGTTATTCAATATGGCAACAGGAAGCGGTAAAACGCTGATCATGGCGGGTCTAATCTTATACCTATATGAAAAGGGATACCGCAACTTCCTATTCTTTGTCAACTCTACCAACATCATTGAAAAAACTAAGGACAACTTCCTTAATAAGATTGCAGCAAAATACCTTTTCAGTGAGGAAATATACATCAATGGACAACGTGTAACCGTAGCAGAAGTTAACAACTTTGATGATGTAAACGAGAACGACATCAACATCTGCTTTGCTACTATCCAACAACTACACATTGATATGAATTCAGTAAAAGAAAATAGCTTAGCCTATGAAGACTTTAAAGAGCATCAGATTGTATTATTAGCTGACGAAGCACATCACATGAATGTCAAAACAACAGAAAAACAGATGCAACTGGACATTAAGAAACAGAAGCCAAGTTGGGAAAACACAGTTGAAGAAATATTATATTCAAATGATAACAATATATTATTAGAATTCACTGCGACACACGATTACGAGAAAAAAGCAATAGTTGAGAAGTATCTAAACAAAGTTATAAACCGTTATGATCTTATGGACTTTCGCAATGATCAATTTTCAAAAGAGATCATGCTCGTGCATTCTGATTCAGATCAAGATAAACGAACCATACAAGCACTTATTATCAACCAATTCAAGCATGAGGTAGCAGCTGAATATGGCATCAACCTAAAACCAGTTATACTCTTTAAAACTATAGGTAAAATTGGAGAATCACAAGATAACAAAGAAAAATTTCATAGACTCTTAAATGACATGACAGAAAATCAGATTGATAGTATTCGGAATGTAAGAATTGAAATTATTCAAAAAGCATTTCGTTTCTTTGATGAAAAGAACGTGAATTCATACCAATTATTATCTCGTTTGAGAAAAGAATTTGATGAGGAATTCTGTCTATCAGTGAATGAACTAAATGAAGAGAAAGACAATCAAATCCTTATAAATAATCTTGAAAATAAAGACAACCCGATTCGTGTCATCTTCGCTGTTCGAAAACTAGACGAAGGCTGGGATGTATTAAATTTATTTGATATTGTTCGTTATTCTGAAACACTTGATAAATCAGGAACCAGCAAGAAGACAACAATATCCGAAGCACAGTTAATAGGAAGAGGTGCTCGCTATTTTCCGTTTGATTATCCAGAAAAGCCAGATCAACCAAATAGATTCCGCCGTAAGTATGACGAAGACCCTGATAATGAACTCCGCGTTTTGGAACTGCTCCATTACCACAGTATAAACGAATCCCAATACGTCACCAATCTCCGCAAAGCATTGGTTTATGTTGGGATGAAAAACGAAGATGAACGCGTGCCGCGAGCAATTAAACTAAAAGACGAATTCAAGCAAACAGACTTTTACAAAAAAGGCGTTATCTGGCTGAACAAACGCGTAAAGAAAAACTATCAGCACATTCATTCTTTTGGTGATTTAGGTGTGAGAAGAAGGGATTATCAACATCGTATCGCAACAGGAGAAGGTGGGACAATAACAGCACTAAGAAATCAGGACGTTCCTGTTGTCTCTGATGAGAACCCGCAGAATTTGCACGTCAGAGAAATCGAAAGAAACATCATAAAGTCAGCTATCTCACGAAACCCGTTTTTTACTTTTTCGTCTCTCAGAAGATACTTCCCTCAGTTGACATCCATAGCAGAATTCATCGCCTCAGAGGACTATCTTGGTGGACAGACAATTAATCTACAAGGAAACCTAAATGGAATTGAAATCACTCGCTCCGATAAACTTGAAGCATGCTCTGGACTTTTAGCACAAATTGAACTGGAGATAAAAGACAACATCACTGAATATGAAGGCACAAAGGCTTTTCATGAAAAATTTGTCAACGAGAAATTCAAAAATAAACTTTTGGAATTCAGTTCTGAAAACATAAAAAAGAAGGAAGACCCACAGACCACACATTTTGTCTCAGAAAGAGAATGGTTTGTCTTTGATAACTTTTTCGGTACAGATGAAGAAAGGTCTTTTTTACGCTTGATAGACAGATGGATCAGTGAGCATAGTGAGGAATATGAATTCATTTACCTCATACGCAATGAGGGACATTTCACACTATACAATTTCTCTGATGGAAAAGGATTTGAACCTGATTTCGTTTTATACCTGCACAAGAATAACGGTGAAGCAGTAACCTACCAACTCTTCATTGAACCTAAAGGTCAACACATCAGAGAAGGTGATCGTTGGAAAGAGGAATTTCTCAAAGAGATCTGTGAGGAATATTCAAGTAAAGTAATCACAGAAGACAGTAAATTCCGAGTCATCGGTGTCCCATCATTCTACAATGTAGCGAATGAAAACGAATTTAGAGATGATCTAAACAACGCATTGCAAAACCAACAGAATTCGTAAAATCCTTAATCTGTTGCACACACCACAATCAGTTTGTGTGTCCTCTTTTCGGTTAGATTTCATTTTACTCAAGAGTTTCTGTGAGTTTCTTCAGTAGTTCAGGCACTTCCGTCATGTGTTTGTATCGCTTCTGAAGTGCAGGTTGATGTGATGCAAGCCAAGAGAGAGTGTTCGCAACATCGTAGACATTTTTAACGGGTTGGGCACCTGGAACCTTGAGTTTAGGGATAACTCTAATCTTATGAGGTGTTTTTCTTCTATCGCGGTTTTTTAAATCCTTGTGGTTAACCTTGCCATCCGTTGCTGTTTTGAGAATGTGATATGTCCTTGCAGCAAGGACATTTCCCCATTTGTTGGTTACTACTGTGTCAACCCAGTTCTCTAACGGGTGGGAGTGATCATCTATTTTCACAGGTTGTTGTTGCCATTTCTTGTAGGTTTCTGTTTCTGATTCGGTTTCAATAATGATTTTATTAAGGTATTCAACGAGACTTTCGGGGGTGAGTGATATAGTATGACGCCTACAGAATTTATTACCAGAGTTCAAACGCATAAGACCGTTACTGCAGATGAGACGATACCAGCCGAACTCAAAAGTCAAAGGCGTGCTTCTATCTACAGAGTTTAGAGCATGGAATTGAAGTGTTAGTGGGTGTCCATCACCTGGATCGAATCTCTGTGCTTCAGGGAATCGCATCTGTAACCACATACGTTCACCGTATTCGGTCAAATGTAGATTGCATTAAGCTTTGTCGGTATCGTACTTAAGGTCGTTGAATGCTCTTTCAACAGCATCAAGCACATCATGATGTTGTACGAGTGAGTAAGATTTTGAGACAATCGTGATGGGAACGCTCGTGTTGTGACGATTTGTTGGAAGCATGATAATTGTGTCAAAATATTGGTTTTCTGTGCTTCCTTTCACGAAGGGTTGTCTATCAAACATGGGTATAACATTTCGGATGTCTTTAAAGTAGTCATTGCGTTTTGTAGCACTTCTACCTGCCCATTTTAAGGATGATAAGGCAGCGTTGGCAGGTTCCTCGTCAAGAAACTTATTGTCAACATCGTCATTTAGCCGAACAGAATTTCTTCCCGCAAAATATTGCTCAGCATATTTCCCGATAACCCCTTCGCTGAAATCGTATTTATCAAGCATATTAGCATCATGTTGGTTTGGTAATGCTTTGTTCATAATTTTTCCTTTCGTGAGATGTTGCTTTTCTGGCGGAGGTGATGTGAATGACATCACCTCTCTCTGTATGAACAACAACTAATAGCATTTGCTTTTCAGAGTATCCGAGAATTACGAACCTCTCCTCTACTTCAGAGTCAAGTATTTCTGGAATCGTTAAAGAAAAGAAATCCGAAAAGACAGTACTCGCCTCAGGGAAAGAAATACCGTGTATTCTCAAGTTCTCTGACGCTTTCTGGTTATCCCATTTAAATTCCAATCCCACGTTTTCTATCTCACTCCTTACAACCTATTGAAAAAATATATTATCTTAAGTATTACATATTTTGTCAAAAAGGTCAAGTTAACTGGGTGCGTAAACTTTTTTTCACTAAAGATAGAGGACGAGTGTAAAGATTTAGAGCAATGCGGATTATACACCTTTCGCCCCTCATGAAGTTAAAATAATTAAACGGGTGATAACCCAACATACCGCAAGAGGCTTTCTGAACCACCTATGAACTGTTCCATAAATGCCATGACCCGTTGTTGAAGGTTCTCCCATTCATCAGTGAGACGGTGTAAATGTAAAATAGCTTGTCGCGCTTGTCTCCATAGTTTTTCAATCGGGTTTGTCCAAGGCGCATAGGTCGGTAGTTGTACTATCTCTATTGGTAGCTTAGGCAGTTTTTCTATTTTTGAATTACCTTTCTCCCAACTCGGTGGGAGGGGTTTATCAAACGCCGAGTTTTGTGGCAAAAGTGCTTCCAAGAGACGCACATGGAGGTGAATAGGGCGATTATCTTGGATCATATAAATGTGTTTAGCATGAGGGTATCGCTCACAAACTTCTGTGTAAAACGCATGAGTTGCTAACACGGTGGCCTTCTCTACTTGCTGGTAAACGACATCGCCAGTGTGTGGGTTCAGGGCGCCGATCCCGACGCAGACCTGATCCGAACCCAAACCCTGATGTGCCAAAGGTTTTTTCGTACCACGCTGCGTCCAATCCTTGGCTATGGTGGGGCGTCGGTGAAAAGAAAACTCGTCTTGGTAGAGCGCAACATGGGTATCACGGTTTTGCTCCACTATTTCTAATGACTGTTTGACATATTGCATTTTTTGCTCATAGGCAGCATCAGGACTATGGATATAAGCTCTACCACGCTTGTAGCTAAGACCGTATCGTGAGAGAATCTGACGCACACCCTGCAAAGTCAGGTCATTAAGCCAGGATATTGATACTCTGATCTCTTTTAGCGTCCAGCGCGTCTGATGTCCCGAGGTGGGGGCTGGTGGTCTGCCCACAAGGGTTCGCAGCTCATTTTCAGCGTCTTCTTCAGACATCGGCGCATACGAAGGTTTTCTGCCTCTGCCCGGTTTCTGATAGAGGCCTTGGATACCTTGCTCGCGAAAACGGCGCAACCAGTCATAGACAGTATCGGGTTTTCGTTTTTTCAACAGACCATTTAGTGCTACATTATGCGGGGACATACCTGAGCCGATCTTCAAGATTGCAGCGGCACGCTCGCGTATATAAGATTGTTTCCCATTATCGCGAAGTTTGTGAAGGGCGTCTTGTTGTTCATCAGTGAGGTCAAGAACGTGTCGTTTTGCCATAATAGTGTTCCTCCTTGATGAACATTATAGCACATTTTTAGAAATACCTGATTTATTTTTTTAACTTCATCTGGGGCTTGCTTTTGGTTGCATCAATCTGGACTATATACCTTTCGCCTCTCTGAGGCTTTGGAAAATCACATATCAGCACCAGCGGTGCGAAAGGTGTATAGAATTCTTAAAAATACGGGTTGTGTTAGTTAACTATCTGTTTGCATCCTTTTCACACACATTGGATTAATGTTATAAACATATCGTACCTACCAAATCAACGCCAAATGCGCTTGGCAGAATACGCGTGTGGTATTCTGCATGATTTATCGGGACTGAAGATAAGGTATGTGAAGTTTTTCTATAAACATATCGTCCCTAATGAAGTTAAAATAATAAATTAGGTAATTTGGGGCCAGACACGGTAGGTGCGGTTTCCTAACCGAACCGGGTTTGTGCCAATTGCGTTGATAAAGGTTTTCGCGAAGGATCCGGGTATGTCAGAATACGCGTTTGGTATTCTGAATTGATTAGGAAATCGCACCTACCGGCCTGGGAAAATCACTAAATTGACGCCTATGGGGACAAAATATTTACACACCCCTCCCCCTTCCATTCTTCTTCCCCTCTTATCCTGTCTTTCATGTCTTTGCTGTAAATCCTGGTTCAGACAATATATACTATGTTTATAGAAAAATGTGTACCCCCACCCCTCTTAGTCCCGTAGGGACGCTATGTTTATTCTTCTATGTCGTTCCTACGGAACTGAAGATGGGTCCGTATTTTGTCTGAATCGCGGATTATGCGGATTACACGGAAAAAGAGGTGTTTTCGTAGGGACTGGGTTTCCCTGTCCGCATTTTGTCTGAATCGCGGAAGGCACGGAGAACACGGAAAACACAGAAAAAGAGGGGTTTTCTAAAATCACGACAACTTGTAAAAAAAACTTGAAATACCCAAAAACCCCTTCCGCGTTCTCCGCGTTCTCCGCGTAATCCGTATAATCCGAGATTCAGACAAATAGGGACAAAATATTTACACACCATAAGCGTCAATTTAAGGAGAAATACCCTATAAATCCCAGGGCGGTAGGTTCGGTTTCCTAACCGAACCGGATTTGTGCCAATTGCGTCCATAAAGGTTTTCGCGAATGATCCGTGTATGTCAGAATACGCGTTTGGTATTCTGAATTGATTAGGAAATCGCACCTACCGGCCTGGAAAAATCACTAAATTGACGCATATGGTGCGGTTTCCTAACCGCACCTACCTTCCCGATGCCGCTGGCGAGGTTTCCTAACATCGCCAAATTGCCCGAATAAATTCTTTAACTTCATACGGGACTAAAGAGCGTATCTCATAAGTCATTTATTTGATGTCAAACTAAATTGAGGTGGGTGGAAATTGCTATTTTGTTATACGCATTTATGCACAAACATCAGGCAACTATTACCTTATTTTAGATTTTCAAGGTGCTCCGCAATCTTAGTGCGGTCATCAAAACCGAGTTCACGGGCCCGCTCAAAACACCGTTGAGCCTTGATTTTATTAGGCAAGAACAGAAGTGATACTCCCTCATAGTAGGCGGCCGCAGCCAAGTTTCCAGATTTATTATAATCATCAGATACGCTCTTCAATAGTTCTTGAGCCTGATGAACAGCACCCTCTCCCCCTAATCTGAATTTATCATCAACGAAATCATTCGCATAATTAGGACAGAGCCTTACAGCGTTATCATAGTTCTTGATAGCTAGATTATAATCATCTATTTCTTGGTAAAGATTGCCTCTATTGACGTAGAAGGAAGCATCTTTAGGGTTAAGTTCAATAGCTTTGTCATAGTCTGCTACGGCCTTGTCATATTCACCTTTATTGGAATAGGCGTTGCCTCTACTGTTGTATGCACCAGTATGATTAGGGTGAAGTTCAATAGCCTTGCTGTAGTCTGTGATAGCCTTGTCATTCTCACCTTTTTTGTAATAGGCGTATCCTCTATTGTTGTACGCATTGGTTAATTTTGGGTTAAGTTCAATAGCTTTGTCGTAGTCTGTGATAGCGTTGTCATTTTCACCTTTTTCGTAATAGGCGTATCCTCTATTGTTATATGCCTGGGCAAATTTTGGGTCAAGTTCAATAACTTTGTTGAGGTCTGCGATAGCGTTGTCAATCTCACCTTTTTCGTAATAGGCGGATCCTCTATTGTAGTATGCCATGGCAGATTTTGGGTCAATTTCAATAGCCTTATCATAGTCTGCGATAGCGTTGTCATTCTCACCTATTTCTTTGTAGGTGCTGCCTCTATTATTGTAGTATGCCATGGCAAGTTTAGGGTCAAGTTCAATAGCTTTGCTATAATCTGCGATAGCCTTGTCATACTCACCTTTATTGGAATAGGCGTTGCCTCTATTGTTGTATGCTCCACCAAAATTAGAGTTAATTTCAATAACTTTGTCGAAATCCGCAATAGCCTTGTCATACTCACCTTTTTCGCCGTAGGTATTGCCTCTATTGTTGTATGCTCCAGCATTATTAGGTGCAAGTTCAATAGCCTTATCATAATCTGCTATGGCCTTGTCATACTCACCTTTTTTATCGTAGATATTGCCTCTATTGTTGTATGCTGTAGCATAATTAGGGTCAATTTCAATTGCCTTGTTGTAGTCTGTGATAGCCTTGTCATATTCACCTTTTTCTTTGTAGATATTGCCTCTATTGTTGTATGCTGCAGCATAATTAGGGTCAATTTCAATTGCCTTGTTGTAGTCTGCGATAGCCTTGTCATACATCCCTTTTTCATCGTAGGCATCTCCTCTACGCATATAAGCATTGACATCTTCAGGGTTAAGTCGGATAGCTTCGTCCAACTCTTGCATATCTTGGTTGTTCATGTAGTAATCCCCACTGTTCTTTTTGATTAAATCTTAGATTTGATTATCCAATATTACGCGAAAAAAGTCAAATTATTTCCGTTGCAATCCTGGTTCAGACAACCTAATCCTGTCAATCCTGGTTCAGACAAAAAGAAATCCCACAGGTATAGGTCTGCGGGATTATTTTGATGTCAAACTGAATTAGTCTACAACTATAATTTCTACTTTTACATCATCTACTTTTACATTATCAGTATTGAACTGTTTCTTTAAGTCCTCTACCATCACTTTCAGTTTCGGATCATCGCCATTTTCCCATTTTGCAATTATCTCTTCTAATTCCTCCATTGAATCAACTTTCATTACTGTTTCCCCCAAAAGTCCACTTAACTCTTTGGGTAATTTAGCAGAATTAAGTGATTCAATAGATATATCAGAAGGTCTTTTAGCTTTAGCATTTGCATTTTTTTCAGACGAATACTGTTTCTGCTTAGCCTTCTTCGCTTCAATTTCGTTTGATTGTGCATCAATAAAATCTGGTCGTTTTTTCACATATTCAGCATCCATCTCAGTTGAATCGTATTCAGTCCTGTCAATGCCTTTCTCATCAACAGAAGGATTCTGATTATCGCCATTTTTCTGATTCTCAGATACTCGTTCTTGCTTCTGTTGAGCAAGTCTTTCTTTAATGTTCTTTTTGACAATTGCCTTCTGTGTTTCAGTCAACGGATTATACTTTACTTCAACTGTCTGTTGGGTGTTATTCTGATGTCTAACATAAAAAAGAACTGACAATGCAGAGAAAACAACACACAGAAAGATGATAGAAGATACTTTGTAAATTGGTTTAATTGACATTGTGGTTCTCCTTCATTTTAGATTCTGAATTGTCTAAACGGTGTAACGCAAAATAAGTGTATAACATCCAGTGTTGAGTCGTTCAGACGAAACTTCCTCAGTATAGTGAAGATTAGAAAAAAATAGACACTTTCAGCCGACTGCTGGCGAGGTTTCCTAACCTCGTCAAATTACCGATTTATTTTCTTAAACTTCATACAGATTATGCTACAAGGTGGCAACTTAGGTTAATTTAACACAGTTTATAAAATGAATCAAGGGATATTTCTGTTTCATTTTATAAATGTGCTACAAATATAAGGGCAATCTGGATAAGGTATTGCTAAAAAACAACCCCGATAAACTTATTCAAAAATTGACATTCCAGACTTTTCATGGTATTATTTAACGAAATTAATTTTAGGAACTGTTTTATATGTCGAATGTCTTTGAGGTTCTACAAGAACGTGGTTTTGTCAAACAGAATACGGGTGAAGAGATGATCTCTCGTCTGTTATCTGAGACCCAATTAACATATTATGTCGGGTTTGATCCAACTGCAGATAGCCTGCATGCTGGTAGTCTTGTACCTATAATGGCTATGGCACATCTTCAGCGAGCTGGACATAAACCGATAGCAATAATAGGCGGCGGTACGACGATGATTGGAGACCCGACAGATAAAACCGAAATGCGGCCAATGATTTCTTTGGAACAGATAGAAAAAAACGGTACACACATTCTGACACAATTACAACGCTATTTGAACTTAGATAATTCCGCCGGTATTTTCAAGAACAATGCTGAATGGTTGTTATCACTAAATTATATCGAGTTTCTCCGAGACATCGGGAAGCATTTTCGGGTCAATGAGATGATGCGTGCTGAAGGATATAGACAAAGACTTGAACGTGAAATGGGACTCTCTTTCCTCGAATTTAATTACCAACTACTACAAGCTTATGATTATTTGTGGCTATTTCGAGAATACAATTGTATGCTTCAACTTGGTGGTGATGATCAATGGGGAAATATCCTTGCAGGAGTTGATTTGGTCAGACGTGTTGAAGGAGAACGTGTCCACGGTTTGACTTTCCCATTACTGACAACTGCAAACGGGGCAAAAATGGGTAAAACAGCCAGTGGAGCAATATGGTTGGATCCAGACAAAACTTCACCATACCAATTCTATCAATATTGGATCAACACTGATGACCGGGACGTTAAACGATTTTTAGCTTACTTCACTTTTTTACCTATCAATGAAGTGGAAAGGCTTGGAAGTTTGGAACATGATGAGATAAGAGAAGCAAAAGCAATACTTGCTTATGAAGCCACAAAACTTGCACACGGTACTGAACAGGCAGACAAAGTACAGGAAACGTCACGCGCTGTTTTCGGTGGAGGGGGATTAGAACTTGACGCAATGCCAACGACTTCTATTCCTATAGACAAACTAAATGAAGGGATTCCAATAATGCAACTCTTTCATGATATAGGTTTAACTTCCTCTCGCAGTGAAGCAAGACGACTGATTGAGCAAGGGGGTGCTTATCTGAACGAAGAACAGATTAAGGAAATACATTTAGTCGTTGATACTGACTATATTAAAGAGAATTCACTACTCCTTCGGGCGGGAAAAAAGCGGTATCATCGCATTAAAATTGATTAATGTTGTTAAAGTCAGGAAAAATCTTGACAAATTGCTTGACTTAACTATAATTATCATGTTACATTAATGAAATATAAACTACATTAAACCTTTTTGTTTATTACACGTTATTATTACTATCATTAGAGTATGATTCGTAAACGAAGGTTATTTCAGGAACTGTCATAATGCAACAGCTTGAACACATTACCTATTCTACAGTACACGATGATGGATTACAGTCCATTTTATTTGCTATTCGGGTATATTCTCTTTTTCTTTGGAACTTATTTACGTTCCGGTTATACCCGTTTTTGTACTGCGGGGGTAGGTGGTGATAGTTTATAAGCATATTTGAAATAGATATAATGGAAGTCACACATCACCCCCAACGTCGAAAAAGGTTCGATGTTGGGTTATTTTTTTAACTTATCATTAAAGTTGGCGAGTATCAGTCTTATTCGTCGGAGGATTTGAATAAAATGGTAATTGTTACCAAACGGGATGCAACGCCAGATCAGATTGACACAATTGTCAAAAGGATTGAAAGCGTGGGGTTGAAAGCACAAATTTCTACTGGTGAACAACGCACCGTCATCGGTGTCATAGGAGATAAAACATTGCTTGGCGATATTCCTGTTGAGTCAATGTCAGGTGTTGAAAAAACGATGCCTATTACTGCACCCTACAAATTAGCCAGCCGACAGTTCCGTGAAGAACCTACGATCATCGCTGTCAATGATACAAAAATTGGCGGACGTAAGTTAACGGTAATGGCGGGACCGTGTGCAGTTGAGAGCACAGAACAAATTGTAACCATCGCAAAACAGGTAAAAAAAGCAGGGGCTGGTTTTATCAGAGGGGGTGCGTTTAAGCCAAGAACAGGACCTTACAGCTTCCAAGGATTTGGATTAGATGCTCTTAAAATGCTTGTTACTGCAAAAGAAGAAACCGGATTAGGAATCGTAACTGAGGTGATGACTCCAAGTGAGGTCGATCTCGTCGGAGAATATACCGATGTCTTTCAACTCGGTACTCGGAATATGACAAACTTCTATCTACTGCGCGAACTTGGACGAGCAAAAAAACCTGTTATACTAAAGCGAGGGTTATCTTCAACAATTGAAGAATGGCTACTTGCAGCTGAATATATTCTATCTGAAGGAAATCCAGATGTTATATTATGTGAAAGAGGAATCAGAACCTTTGAAACACATACGCGCAATACGCTTGATCTAAATGCTGTACCTGTTGTTCATCAATTAAGTCATTTGCCGATAATCGTCGATCCAAGCCACGGTACGGGTATCAGAAGTCTCGTATGTGATATGACAAAGGCATCCGTTGCTGCAGGAGCAGATGGATTATTATTAGAAGTACATCATGACCCAGATCATTCTATGACTGGAGACGGGGCGCAATCATTGTTTCCCGATCAATTTGAGCTACTTATGCAGGAACTGAAACAGATAGCAATTGCAGTTGGTCGTGAAATATAATATTAGAACATATCTCATAAATCATTTATATGGTGAGTTCTTTGTTGTTTGTGGTGTGTTTTATATTACGACATCGGACAGGGGGACCCAGTCCCTACGACATCGGACAGGGGGACCCAGTCCCTACGACATCGGACGCAGTAATGAGAAATTTATGGACAATTGGGTTTATGAGATACACTCTAAACACATGTGGAATCTATTCCAATACAAGTATCTGAACTTTTGATATTGACAGAGATGGTTAACCCTATGGAGGATAGAACCGTGGATGAGTTTGAATCGAAACAAGAAAAGGTCTATATTTTTGATACGACCTTGCGCGATGCAGAACAGACGCCTGGTGCTGCACTTGGAATTGAAGAAAAATTAGAGATCGCAAGACACCTTGCAAAATTAAATGTTGATATAATCGAAGCAGGTTTCCCGATTTCATCACCAGGAGATTTCGATGCTGTACAGAGAATTTCACATGAAATTAAGGGACCCGAAATTTGTGCATTGTCTCGCGTAGTTGAGAAAGATATTACCGCTGCATGGAAAGCGATTAAAGATGCGCCGCGTGCTCGTATTCATACTTTTGTTGGAACTTCCAATATTCACATGGAACGTATAACCCGCACCACACCTGATAGAACATTGGAAATGGCTGTTGAGGCAGTAGCTTATGCGAAGAGTTTGTGTGCTGATCATCCAGATGCAAATATAGAATTCTCTCCGATGGATGCAGGACGCACAGAACTATCTTTTCTATATAAAGTTGTTGAAGCAACTATTGCTGCTGGGGCAACTGTAGTCAATATACCCGAAACAGTTGGGTGGACAGTGCCTACAGAATTTAGTAATCTAATCACAGGGATCAAGGAAAATGTCGCAAATATTGATGACGCGATCATCAGTGTACACTGCCACAACGATTTAGGATTGGCTGTCGCAAACAGTCTTATCGCAATTGAACAAGGGGCACGACAGGTGGAATGCACCATCAACGGATTAGGAGAACGGGCCGGAAACACCTCTCTTGAAGAAGTTGTCATGGCAATCAGAACACGACGTGATTACTTTAAACAGTACTATACTGAAATTAACGCCAAGGAGATTGTGCCTATCAGTAGACGTGTCAGTCGCACGATGGGTATTCCAGTTCAACCCAATAAAGCTATCGTAGGAGAAAACGCTTTTGCACATAGTTCTGGGATTCATCAGGATGGCATAATAAAATCGCGAGTAACTTTTGAAATTATTGATCCGCAAGAGATTGGTTGGAAAGAGAGTAAATTGGTTCTAAGTCCTCGGTCAGGACGAAACGCATTGAAGCACAAGTTGAACGAATTGGGTTATGAAGTGGATCAAGAGCAGTTAGAAAAAGTCTATGATCGATTCCTGCAAGTTGCTGATAAGAAAAAGGCTGTCCATGATGCTGATCTTGAAGCCATTATGACCGATGAGATTAGAAATGTACCTGCAACTTATGAACTCGATTATATTCAGGTCGTGAGTGGTACGAAAATAGCGTCCACAACCACTGTTGGTATAAAGACTGAAGAGGGACTAATAGAAAATGCATCAACTGGAGATGGACCCGTAGATGCTGCCTTTAAAGCCATTAACCAAATTGTGAAAATTGACCTAAATTTGATAGATTATCAGATCCGTTCTGTTACAGAGGGAGAAGATGCAATTGGCGAAGTCATGTTGAAACTTCAGGACAATGGACACATCATAACAGGGAACGGTGCGAGTACAGACATTATTGAAGCCAGTGCAAAGGCTTATATTCATGCGGTTAATAAACTGATTCAACTTCGTTCAGAAGGGTAAAATCAGTTTCTATTACTTTGAAATTTCAATACCTACGCAATGTTTGAATGATTTAGTTGAATGAGAAAATAGAGTTGATTTGCCCTCGTTTTCCACCCCTTTTCAGTTCCGTAGGGACGATATGTTTATAGTTAAACGTTATCCAACCTTTCTCAGTCCCGTAGGGACGATATGTTTATAGTTAAACGTTATCCAACCCCTCTTGAGTTCCGTAGGAACGGCATAGAAGAATAAACATATCGTTCCTATGGGACTGAAGAGCAATTCTGATTTAGGATATTCCTTAAATTGACGCTAATCGTGCGGTTACCTAACCTTTTCGGACTACTAATGACCTTACCCAGGTTTCTGTTTAATCCCCATCCAGAATGTGCAGGTACCACAATCTTCCATTCTTCCATTCTTCCATTCTTCCAATCTTCCAATCTTCCATCCTAAATCTCAAAAAGTCCAATTAATTCAGAAATCTACTATATAACCTTGAAGTTTGTCAAATTCTTATTGATTACATTTTTGTAGTATGCTATTATCTGTCAAATAGAAGTAAAAAACACAGAACATTTACATAAGGAGACATATATGGCGGTTTTTTTACATACACGGGTTCGCGTTAGTGATCTTGATAATTCTATAAAATGGTATTGTGACCATTTGGGTTTTAAAGTCAAGAGTCGCAGTGATAAATCACCAGCTGGGAACCAGATCGTTCACCTGGAACTACCCGGTAACGCACATACATTGGAATTAACTTATTCACCAGATTTTGATCTGCAAGTACAAGAAGATCTAATGCATTTTGCTATAGGTGTTCCCAATCTGGTAGAATTTTGTGATGTGTTGGAAAAAGCAGGATTGGAAATATGGCCAGATGAGTGGCGGAAACAGTTCACATCCGGCGGCATGAAAATGGCTTTCATCACTGACCCTGATGGATATGAAGTTGAACTTTTGGAACGAAAAGATGCATCCGGTGATCAACTCGATGTCCTTGACAATAATTGATAAACATTACCGATCTGAAATGTATTAGGCAAAAGGCCAGAATTGATTCCAAGCGGTCATCCAATCTTTCGCATGACTCTCGACTGTGAAAGGACCGGTAATTTTTATACCAGAACGTCCTTTAAAATCTGCAAGTTTGTCAACGTTTGATAGTTCAATTTTAATTGTTGTGGGTTGACTTGGTACATAAGGTTGTAACTTTGTAATATTATTCAAAGCCTTTTTTGAAGCATTTTCAATTAATTCCCGTGCGCGTACTGGTGGAAGTTGTCTTGCACTGTATCTACTGAGCCCCTTTTTTACTGCTGCAGTTGTTAAGTTTTCACCAAGGAGTTCTTTTGCTTCTCTACAGACTGCCGTATCACCAGTGACAAGTGCGATTGGTACACCGTAGTGTCCATTGAGAGCTGCATTTACACCTGTTTCTCCAACAAGATCATCATTAAACCAAAGGTTTCTATATTGGACTGTAGAGATAGTGTGGCACAATACACCGTCAGGCGTACCATTTCGGGCATGCATCCCGATAAGCAAGCAGGCGTCACAACCCTCTTTCCACATATCGTCATATCGTCCCCATGCATGATGTGCCACCCATTCACAATCTGGGTGAATCTTGTCTGGGATAATGGAATTAAATGTCCACCCTTTTCCTGCGCCGTGGCAATCAACAACGACAATCTCTGTTGCCCCAGCAGATTTTGCGCCTTCTACAGCTGCATTAATCTCCTCAGTATAGAGGTGTCTACCCTCTTCAAACATTGCGGCACCACCCTCGACCTGATCCCAAACTACAATACCACTAACGCCTTCCATATCGGACATAATCAAAACTCGCAAAACACTCTTACCTTCTTTCGTTATTATGTTTGTTTATGGTTGAGTATAAATCAGATGATAATAAAATGCAAGGATAAATATAAGTGTTTAGTTTGGCATTGGAAAGTTCTCACTGAGTTGGAAATACCCAGTCAGCAGAAGGACATACATGAAGAATACACATGAAGATCTAACAGAAGGCAGCATATTCCGCCACTTATTTAAACTTGCTGTACCCATTACATTCGGATATATACTTCAAGATGCATTCAATATAGTAGATATGATTTTTGTAGGAAGATTGGGACCCGCAGCAATTTCAGCAGTCGGAATTAGCGGGATTCTGTTAAGGTTGATAGGAGTGTTTTCTCTGGGTATTTCAACAGGGGCAGGAATCATGGTAGCACAATATATCGGTGCAAGAAACTTTGCACAAGCAGGGAATATAGCACTGCAAGCTATCCTGTTGGCAATCTTCATTGCGATTGGTATCGGTATAATTGGATACCCTTTAGCAGAAATCGGAATACGGACAGTACGTATAGATGACATTGAGGTGATTCAACTTGGAACAACTTACATACACATCATTCTTGTAGGAATAAGTACGCTATTTTTGTCTATGACACTCGGTTCTATATTTCGTGCTGGTGGAGATGCTGTCACACCTATGATGGTTCTTATACTTTCTACGCTAATAAACATTACGCTTGACCCGCTATTGATTTTCGGCATAGGAATCTTTCCCAATCTTGGCGTTGCAGGTTCTGCGTATGCAACACTAATTGGGAGAGGAGTTGGGGTGTTAATACTACTCTACTTTTGTTGGAGTGGTCGTGCCCCTATATCATTTCGCCATGTTCGGTATAGACCGGATCTTGTTGAGATGCTTAACATTTTTAGATTAGGAGTCTACAGTTCAATGCAGGGTTTTTGGAGACATTTATCACGACTCGGTTTTCTTTGGGTAATTGGACCTTATGGGAAATTGGCAATTGCTGCCTATACAATCTGTATGCGTCTTCGCATCTTAGTCATGAATCCAGGTTTTGGGGTGGCAAATGCTGTTGCACCAGTCGTTGGTCAAAATTTGGGAGCAAACAACATTGAAAGAGCTGAGAAAACAGCACGAATTGGTAACCTCTTTGGTGCAATTTTGATGTCAGGAATAGGATTCCTGTTTCTACTATTCCCACAGATGTTTCTTAGAATTTTCACAGATGATTTGGAGGTGATAAAAACTGGAAAAATATATCTACAATGTCTATCACTGACGTTCGGTTTTATTGCTTTTTCCTTAGTCTTAGGAAAAGCACTGAATGGAGCGGGTGATACATTATCGCCAATGCTCATTACACTCGCGGCACAGATGGGAGTCGGTTTAGGACTTGTTTTAGTATTATCCAAATTCTTCGGTCTAATTGGAATATGGATTGGGATTGCACTTTCAAATGTAGTTCAAGGAGTAGCGATGTGGCTTTGGTACCGTACAGGTAAATGGAAAACAATAACAGTTATAAATAGAGGTAGTTGATTTTCTACCTGAAAGGGTTCTGTATTATTATGGACAAGGGTTTTGCAAATCCTGAACTGGTTATTTCAGTTGATGAATTAATGAATAACCTTGATGATGAATCAATTTGCATTGTTGATACGCGTCCAACTCATGAATACATGAGTGGACATATACCGGAAGCATTGCATTTGGATCTATTCGGCTTAAGCCTTAACAATACACGTCAAGAGATGTTTGATAGTTTTATGTGGATGATAGCATACCTGTTCCAACAACGGGGAATTGACCCTGCTAAGACTATCGTATGGTATGAGGATATTTCTGGTACACGAGCTTCTCGAGGACTATGGTTTTGCGAGTATTTAGGACATTCCAACACACGCCTACTGGATGGTGGATTCAAAGGTTGGTTAGCAGCAGATGGACCGGTGAGTAATGAAGGTGTGAAACCGTCTGAGGTCCCACAGTTTGAAAGTAATCCACAGCATCATGTGCATACCAGTGTGGATGCTATTCAGAGTAAGTTGAATCAAGATGATTTTATTCGTTTAGATACGCGGACAGATGATGAACACTACGGGAGAGTTGCTCGGGCTGAACGTGCTGGGGCAATTCCAGGTTCTATTCACATAGAGTGGTTAAATAATCTTGATGAAAACGGGGCGTTTAAACCTGCTGACGAACTGCGAGAAATGTATGAACAGGTCGGTATTACACCTGAGAAACAGATTATGTGTTACTGACAGGGTGGATACCGTTCTTCCCAAACCTATTTAGCGTTGCGACTTCTCGGTTATCCGAAAGTAAGCAATTATATTGGGTCATGGAAAGAATGGGGAGACCGGCTGGATTTGCCGGTTGAAGTACCGAACGAATAAGATTTCTTCACCTATTTCGCATATTACCGATTGTTTATGTGGTAGGTCGGGTTTCGCTCACGCTCAACCTGATATGACAACCGAAATCAATAAATGTCCAAATCAACGCCAAATGCACGTTTGGCATTTGGCGGGTTTCGCTTATGCTCAACCCGACCTACGATATAAACTATCAGTAACACACATCGACTAATAATTCTTAAAACTAAATAACCCTGCCCACATTACAACATACTTGCAATTTGGAATATATTAAAGTATAATTAAACATACATATTGATAAAAAGAAGTTCTAAGCAAAGAACCTAATGGGTAACCATAGCAAATTTGTGATCATAGAAAGACATCTAATCGTACCCAAATAGGTTTTATTCCTCCCGATTTTTCATTTTGGCAAGAGATTCATTATAGGAGCGGGAGGCAAAGTGATACATTCAAGCTCTAATGAGCAAGACTTTAGGGGAATTAATCTGAATTATGTCAACAAAAGTAGGAATAAATGGTTTTGGTAGAATAGGGAGGAACGCTTTCCGTGCAGCGTTACAGAATCCTGCGTTAGATATAGAATTCGTCGCAATTAATGACTTGACAAATCCTGAGACACTCGCACACCTGTTACAGTACGACTCAATTCACGGTATATTATCAGACAACATTAGTGCCACAGACAACGGATTGGTGGTCAACGGCACCGAAATGAAGGTTTTCGCTGAACGTGATCCAGCAGACCTACCATGGGGAGATTTAGGGGTAGATGTCGTTATTGAATCTACTGGATTCTTCACTGCAAGAGAAGACGCTGAAAAACATATCAATTCGGGTGGTGCTAAGAAGGTTGTTATCTCCGCGCCAGCAAAAGATGAAGACATCACAATCGTTATCGGGGTCAATGACGACAAATATGATAAAGAACAACATCACGTCATTTCCAATGCTTCCTGTACAACCAACTGTCTGGCACCAGTAGCAAAAGTACTGCACGAATCATTTGAAGTTGAAAGTGGACTGATGACTACTGTTCACGCTTATACAGGTGATCAACGCGTTCACGATTTTCCGCATAAAGATATGCGTAGAGCACGCGCAGCAACACTTTCAATGATACCAACTACAACAGGTGCAGCCGTCGCAGTCGGAAAAGTACTACCAGAATTAAACGGTAAACTTGATGGATTCGCTATACGTGTGCCAACGCCAAACGTTTCCGTGGTTGATCTCACTGTAGAACTCAATAAAAAACCAAATGCTGAAGCTGTTAACACCGCGCTGAAAAACGCTGCTGAAAACTCACTAAAAGGAATTTTAGGATATTCAGAGTTAGATCTCGTTTCCTCAGATTTCAATGGAAATAAACTCTCTTCTGTTCTTGACGCGCCTTTTACAAAAGTCATTGAAGATGGATTGGTCAAGGTTCTTTCATGGTATGATAACGAGTGGGGTTATTCTAATCGTCTCGTTGAACTCGCTTCACGCGTGCTTTAAGTGAGACTGATTATGCGAAAACCTATCATTGCAGGAAATTGGAAACTTAACAATACAATTTCAGAGGCAGTTGAACTAACGACCGCAATAAAGGAATTAGTCTCCAACATTTCAGATGTGGAGATAATCGTAGCACCTACCTTTACAGCATTGGCTGCCGTCTATGATGTGATTGATGATACCAACATATCACTTGCTGCACAAGATGTCTATTGGGAAAACAGCGGAGCATTTACAGGTGAAGTTTCCGCTTCAATGCTAAAGGACGCGGGATGTGAATATGTAATCGTTGGACATTCTGAACGCCGACAATACTTCGCGGAAACAAATGAAAGTGTAAATCTAAAGGTTAAAGCAGCGCTATTCAATGATCTGAAACCTATTGTATGTGTCGGTGAACAGTTAAAAGACCGTGAAGCGGGGAACACACAAAAAGTCATTGAGAATCATGTTTCCGGTGGAATAAAAAGTCTATCAGCAGCGGATATATTGTCCTGTGTAATCGCTTATGAACCGGTCTGGGCAATTGGCACGGGAAAAACTGCTACACCTGATCAAGCACAAGAAGTACACGCCTATATTAGACAGTTGATTAGCAACGCATATAACGAGGAAGTCGCTTCCAAGATCCGCATACAATATGGGGGCAGTGTCAAACCTGAGAACGCATCGGAACTAATGAGACAAACCGATGTAGATGGGGCACTTGTAGGTGGCGCAAGTCTACAAGCGGAGTCCTTCGCAAATATCGTCAAGAATTCATTATAGTCAAATTCAAAGAGGTATAAAAATGGGAGTTTTTGTTACTATCGCAATCATAGTCTTCGTTCCAGTTTGTATTGTCCTCACACTAATTATCCTATTACAGGACAGCAAAGGCGAAGGACTTTCGTCAAGCGCATTCGGTGCATCCGAAATGCAATCTGTTCTCGGTGGTCATGGTGCCGCAACGTTTCTTAGTAAACTAACAACTTGGGTCGCTATCGGATTTATGGTCATATCGCTCTTTCTCATGCGGTTCTATGGTGAAAGACAAAGTGATACGCTAACCCCAATTAACGAAGGTGCAGAACAAGTTCAAGAACCTGAAGATCGAGAGACTTCAGACGAAACAACTGAAGAAACAGTAGAAGATTCCAAAGACAACGTCACACCCACGGAAGAAAACAGTCAGGACACACAAGATACAACTACCGAAGTTACTGAGTAAGTGAACGACAAGCAACAGTTATATGAGGAAAATGACGTTCCTAAAACGAATGCTGAACATGCACTCGCCAGTGAAATAACGTGGCGTGTGCATCCTGTTGTGGAGAGTTGGAAACGTACAATTCTGTTATGTCTGTTTCTGCTATCAATCCTAACAATACTCTATTGGGGGTTTCAGTCTATAGGCGTCCTTCTGTTTTCTGCACTACTACTTATCGGACCTCTCTACAAATACTTTCTACCATTTCAATACCACTGCGGTACAGATAATCTCGTTGTTTCAGCATGTTGTTACAAATTTGATCGACCTTGGTCAACATATCGCAGCTACTATGTTGACAAAAACGGCGTATTGCTCAGTCCTTTCGCAAAACCATCACGCCTTGAAAATTTCCGAGGTATCTATGTCAGGTTTGGTAAACACCCACCCGAAGAAATAGTCAATTTTATTCAGAGTAAAATCAAACCGGAGTCCGAACATGAACAGTGCACAGATAAAAATTGAAACGACAGATCAGTTAAAGACTACTGTTTCAGAAATAGTTCAATCCCAAAGTATATACGACATACATACACATCTCTTTAGTCCCCCTTTTGGTGATCTATTATTGTGGGGTATAGACGAATTACTGACCTACCACTATCTCATTGCCGAAGTATTTCGCAAGTCAGATATTACTTACGATCATTTCTGGCATAAGACAAAAACACAACAAGCAGACCTGATTTGGAAAACGCTTTTTTTAGATAATTCTCCGCTGAGTGAAGCGTGTCGTGGGGTGGTGACAACATTAAACCAGTTAGGTTTGGATGTAGACTCCAGAAACCTTCAGGATTACCGACAATATTTTGCAGAAACATCTGTTGAGGATTTCATTGACACAGTCTTCAAAACTTCAAATGTTTCAAATGTCATCATGACAAATGATCCTTTTGACCCAGCAGAAGAACCTGTCTGGGAAACGGGAGATGTAGGAGATACGCGGTTTGAGGCTGCACTGCGAATGGATGTACTAATTAACAGTTATGATGAAATCGCTTATGAACAGCTTCGTGCACTCGGATATGACGTTGACCTTACACTCTCAACAGAGAAAGGATACAAAGAGGTAAGACGTTTCTTGGAAACTTGGATCCATCGCATGAAACCAAAATACATGGCGGTGTCTTTGCCACCTGATTTTCAGTATCCTGATGACGGTATCCTCGGAAGATTATTTGATCACTGCATTCTACCCATCTCACGTGAGCTCAATGTGCCATTTGCTTTAATGATTGGCGTTAAACGCGCCGTAAATCCTGAACTCCGTATGGCAGGAGATGGAACAGGTAAAGCAGATTTATCCAGTCTGGAAAGGCTACTACGTGAACACCAAGACAACAAATTCCTTGTAACACTTCTTTCACGCGAAAACCAACACGAATTGTGTGTCATAGGACGAAAATTCAAAAACCTAATGATTTTCGGCTGTTGGTGGTTTATGAACAATCCAAGCATCATTGAAGAGATAACACGTGAAAGAATCGAATTACTCGGATTGAGTGTCATACCCCAACATTCAGATGCAAGAATACTTGATCAACTCATTTACAAATGGAAACATTCCCGACAAATCATTACCGATGTCCTGATTGAAAAATATAACACCCTTCTTGATGTTGGTTGGACTCTGACCACATCAGAAATTGAACGAGATGTGAACAATCTTTTCGGCGGGAACTTTGAACATTTTCTAAACGGAAGTTAAGACTACGTATGGAGTTCACTGAATGGATAGTGGGTTTGTATGGGACGAAGAAAAATACAGAATGGATACTACTAAAGAATCTGAATTTGATTATGAAACGTACACACGTGATAATGCTCCTGACGCATCCCAAATTCGACGGGGACCGGAAGTTCATAAACGACGACGCGCAGCTTTCAATGAACGTCTAATCAACCATGTCAATATGGAGATTAAACACGCCAGAGAAATGAGGCACGTCTTTATCTCATACTGCCATGAAAATAAAGATGTTGTATATAGACTTTGCGATACTCTGATCTCAAATGGGGTTACTGTTTGGGTGGACTGGGATAATTTACAACCTGGTATACCTTGGAGACAAGCGATTAAACAAGCAATTCATCAGGGATATTTCTTTATTGCATGTTTTTCTAAGCAATATAGTGAACGCAACAAGACCTACATGAATGAAGAACTGTCAATTGCAATTGAAAAACTCCGACAGAAGCATAATGATAGAGTATGGTTTATCCCCGTAAAATTGAACGAATGTCAGATTCCAGATAAAAATATTGGAGAGGCTGGCACGTTACGAGATCTACAATATGTTAACCTTTATGAGGACTGGGAAACTGGTATACAACAGATCCTTAACATTATGCCATCCAGATTCTCTGAACCTATTAAAGCTGCTGACAAACAAGAAAATAATACGGAAAACTCTGTTTTATTCCGTACTGTTGATGGACAGCACTATTTCATTCCGTATCAAGAAGCGCGATGGGATTCAAAGGAGATCGCTCTAATGCTTTCCCCTGATTCATCTGAACAGACCTCTTTTCTATGTTCTATGAGAAAGGGAAGACATGATGTGCTTGCTTTTGCACATCATGAAGATGCGGCGTGGGTGAAGCCACGAGAGATCGCACAACTCTCAACTGAAAGCGAGACTATATGGGAAGTCAATCTCACAGAGGATACGACAGGAAAAGTATTCAAGTATAGGACAGAAAAAGTCAATTCTGAACATCTCACATCAGATAGGATTGCATTTATGCGTGCTAAGAGGCTACTTCTTGATGAAACAATAGAAACAGCCAGTGCTTTCATAGCACAAACAGATATCTTTGATCAGATGTTGTTAGAGGCACAGATACGCGGTGAACTCTCATCACAATATGGAAACAGATTACAAGCTCTAAAATCTCCAATTCCAATACTACATCAACACTTCAAAACAACACCAGAGACATTTAAAAAGTTTGCCCGGTTGATGTCAATACTCTATTTGAAGTTGTCAAACACGGTTGATGATATACTACAATTAGACCTAAAATTGGTCGAACCAACAGCGTTGCATGTAGAATTTAAAGGACGACGTTCCAAACTATTTGTAAATGAAGAACCTACGCTGATAGAATTTGAGGGAATCTGCTCACTACCTGAATAAAGATCGAATAGACAATTTGGTAAGGGTTAACAATCACACGGTGTAGCAGCACACTTTGGACAACCCTCAGCATAGATTTCCGCTGCATCCTCAAGAGAAATACCGAGCAAACTCGCTAATGTAGATAACCATGCCAAGACATCAGCAAATTCCTCGCGCAAACGTTGCTTATCCTGTGGTTGCTTCCGTATCTCCTTCGCTAATTCACCGACCTCCTCAACGAACCAGGTAAAGGTTAATGGAACTCCGCGCTCAGCATCACGTGAATAATAGATCGCTTCAATCTGTTGTTGAAATTTTTGAATTGTCATATTTCTCCTTTTCCAGTATAATAATAAAAACTTTTGAGATTGTCAAACAAAATCCAGTAACCCGAATCAACTTAATATTTCATACGGACTGCCTGAATCTGGACCAGTAGATAGGCATTAAGTCAAAGCAAAATTGGGAAATTATGAACAACCTGAAACCTATAATAATTAATCAATCGGAACTTGAATGGGAAGGTTGGGATGACCCAGTCATCGATGCCAAAAGTCCTATTCGTTGGAAACTGCTTATAACAGGTGAACGGACTCCAAGTAGTGGACTTGTTATGGGGATAGCAGAAGTGCCACCCGGCACATCACTGCTGCTTCATCATCATGAACCTGAGGAAACGTATTACGTCATCAGTGGCAACGGACACATGCAGATTGATGATCTTGAAGAAGACCTCGGTCCAGGTTCAGCTGTCTATATTCCACCAAATGCCAAGCACACTGTGCGTTGCACCGGAACCGAACCGCTGGTTTTTATATTCACCTTTGCACGCGATTCTTTCGACCAAATCATTTACAATTTTGATTCTTAACCTATAGCTCACATACACCTTGAGTTCACTATTGAGGTAATTATTGGAATGTCAACACCTAAAACAGCAGATGCAAAACCAATTATTTCCAACGCAGAAGCCAGTCTTTTTGACATCGGTGATGGTATCACCTATTTCGAATTGCATAGCAAATTGAACATTATACAAGATAACACATTAGCTATTCTTGATGCTGCGTTAGACGAGGTAGAAACGGATTTTTCAGGTATGGTTATCGGTACGGATGAAAACCATTTTTCTGTAGGACTCAACCTTATTCTTCTATTAGAACGTGCTCGTAATAAAGACTGGGATTCTATTTCAGAAACACTAAGAAATCTACAGCAAGTATGCACCCGTCTACGTTTGTCCAAAAAACCTGTCGTGGCAGCAACAGTTGGTATGGCACTCGGTGGCGGATGTGAACTCTCTTTCGGAGCAGATGCGGTGCAAGCTTTCACAGACAGCAAACTGGGACTGGTTGAACCGCGCGTAGGTCTGATCCCTGGCGGTGGTGGAACTACTGAGATGGCGTTTCGTTGTTTAGAAAATCAAAAGACATCATCTACAATTCAGGAACTATTTCCACGCGTCCTAACCGCAATTGAGATTATTCGTCAAGCGAGGGTTTCACAAAATGCTGCAGATGCAGTAGAGATGGGGTATCTTCGTAAAACTGACCTTATCTCAAACACAAGAGAGAAACACCTTCATGATGCAAAACAATTAGTATTATCACTTTGGGAAAGCGGATACCAATCACCTCAACCACGGCAAGTTTTTGTGTTAGGAAAAGAAGGGCATAACCTTCTAAAACAACATCTTCAACGATTGAGACAAACTGCCGCACTCTCTGAATATGAGCAATCTCTTACTGAGAAATTGGCTTATGTGTTCTGTGGAGGTATGCTATCAGCACCACAATTTGTCTCTGAACAGGACCTACTTGACTTGGAGCACGAGGTATTCCTTTCTCTTTGTAGTGAACCGGAAACGCATTCTATGATTGAATCTACGCTCAATAAAGGCAAAAAGTAAAGAAAGAATTATCGTAAATGTTGGACAAGTATACCATTTCTAATTGAAAATATCTCTTTTTTAATGCAGAATACCAAACGCGTATTCTGCCACAAACTTTCAGTTTGTGTCCTGAAGAATAGTAACCATAATAACCGCCTAATGGGACAATAATTTATAGAAATGGTATATTCTAAAATGAATATTTGAGGAAGAGAATATGCAAACCCACGTCTATCTTTCTATCGCTGGAGAGAAAAGAATCGCAATCTATACATTTGATGTGTCAAATGGTGCAATTGCGTTTCAGGAAAATGTAAATGTCAGCGGATCACCCGGTCCTTTAACCCTCTCACCTTGTGGAAACTACTTGTACGCTGGACTGCGATCGAGTCGGGAAATCGCAACTTTCAGTATTAACACAGATAGTAAAAAACTGAGTCTATTGAGAACAACTGAACTTGATGCGGATACCTGCTACATCGCAACAGACAAAACTGGACATTACTTGTTATCTGCCTACTACGGTGCTGGCAAGGTTACAGTCCATGCAATCGGTGAAGATAAAACTGTCCAAGAAAAACCGATACAAACTATTGAAACTGCACCCCATGCACATTACATTGAAACAGACGAATCCAACAGATTTGCATTTGTTCCACACACAGTCCCCCGAAATGCAATTTATCAGTTCCATTTTGACGCTGAAACTGGAATGTTATCTGAAAACTCGTTTGGCAGTATAAGTCCTGATGATCCTGTCGGTCCACGCCACTACTGTGAGCATCCAGATAAACCTATCTTCTATTTCTCAAATGAAAACGGTTCAAGTGTCTCAACATACAATCTACAGAAAGGCGATCCGAAAGCTGCAGTATCAAAGTCTGGTGAACCCGACTACACCGTTCACGACGCACCCGGACTCTTGTGGCATGTTCAAACGCTTTCAACACTACCATCTGATTTTGACGAAAAGAACACTTGTGCACAGATACACATAGACCCGATAGGAAAGTTCGTTTATGTCTCCAATCGTGGACATGATAGCATAGCAATGTTCTCAATTGATGAAAAAAGCGGAGAATTGACTGCTATAGGACACCAAGAAACAGAACCTACCCCGCGAGTTTTCAACATTGACGGCACAGGTAATTATCTTTTTGCCGGAGGACAAGGATCCGGAAAACTTGCTACATACCGAGTTGATCGGGATAGTGGTGTTCTTATACCACTGGATAGGTATGATGTGGGAGAAAATCCCATGTGGGTACTCTTTCTATAAATTGACCCGCAAAATTCAATGATCATTTCTTATTCCAATTCTACTTTAGATATACTATTTTCGTAGGTCGGGTAGAGGCACGAAACCCATAGGTGTAAACTTAAGAAAACTTAGAATCTCTTATGAATCACTATGAATCCCTATGGTTATTGGGATTGTCTTCTCTTCAGTCCCGTAGGGACGATATGTTTATAGAAAAATGTGTACCCCCACCACTCTTCAGTCCCGTAGGGACGATATGTTTATATCAGGATGAACTACTACACATATCGTCCCTACGGTACTAAAGAGTGGTTGTATAACGTTTAACTATAAACATAGCGTCCCTACGGGACTGGAGAGGGTTTCTGACATAGAAAATTCCTTAAGTTTACACCTATGGGTAGAGGCACGAAACCCGATTTGTATTGATTGTGGCTATCCTGTCGGGTTTTGTGCCTCTACCCGACCTACTGCAGAATGGAATAAAAATAATTAAAATTGGTATTATACCATTTTCAATTGACATATTATCATAATTATTGTATAGTTTGACAAAATCTATATGAAATAAGGTTTTGCGATGAATAAGAAAGTTCCCCCTATTACAGAAAGCGTTGAAGAACTCAATACCTTGATAAAGAAATCAAAAGACTCGACTGAAAAAGATAAACTTTGCATGCTCTATCAACTCAAAAGTGGTAAAGCGAAATACCGGTCTGATGTTGGATCCAACCTAAACATATCTCGTATTACTATCGGAAAGTGGCTATCTAAATACGAAGAAGGAGGACTCCAACAGTTGTTAGAACGCCGGTATCCTCCCGGGCGTCAGTCGTTTTTGAGTCCATCTCAACTTAAAACACTTGAAGAAAAACTCAACGACCCCAAAGGGTTTAGCAGTTATGTTGAGATTCACCGTTTTATTACCGAAACTTTTGGCGTTAAAATCAGTTATAGTGGCGTTTATGCGTTGGTGCGAGGCAAATGGGGTGCGAAACTCAAAGTTCCCCGCAAAAGTCATATAAAAAAAAACGCAGCCGAAGCGGATGAGTTCGTAAAGAACTTATCATCAGAAGTATCCGCTGCAATTTCAGAAAAGCGATCAGATCATCAGCGTGTTCGTATTTTCTGCCAAGATGAATCAAGGTATGGTACTTTACAAAATACTTATAGGTGTATCACCGCCCCGGGTATCAAACCTATTGCCACTGTAGATTATACTTATGAAGCGACTTATCTATATGGTGCGGTTGAACCGTTGACAGGAGACAGATGTTTTCTGGAATTCCCTTATCTGAATACAGCCTGTTTCCAAAAGTTTGTTGACCATCTCAGTGAGACTTTTGCCGATACGCTAAATGTAGTTATCCTTGATAATGGTCGGTTTCATCACGCAAAAGCCTTGAAGATACCTGAAAATGTAATATTAGTTTTTCTGCCTCCTTATTGTCCGGAGTTGAATCCGATTGAGCGTCTATGGCAAGATATCAAAGCAAAGTTATTTAGTCCGACATATCAAACCTTGAAACAAATGCAAGAAAACATCACGCAAATACTACTCGGTTATTCAAACGCGGACATTTCAAGTATTACTGGATTCCCATATATCATAAAAACAGTTAATGAAATATAATCAAATAGAAATGGTATTACAATAAAGAGTGGACAACAAAAAATGGGTACGGTATTTAATACCATACCCATTAAATCTTTTATACCTTATCAATTGCTGTGGTGATCTGTTCCGTTGAAGGAAATTGTCGTGTCTCCAACTTGGAGTAAAGCAATTCATCATTTAGGAATACTTCAAAAGCACCACCACTACTTTCAACAAGTTTTACATTCTCAACCTGACCACTATATTTTTCTTCTAAGGCTTTTGCCAAACTGGCCGCCCGCGGTTTATAGTTTCAGGAAGTGCAGTACTCTATTCTAATGTCCATCTGGTATTTTTCCTCCTGAATTGTAAGAAATTCATTAATATTTTACCAATTTTTATTGAAATATGCAAATTTATTCATTCTCTTTGAAATCCTGGCTCTGCATACCGTAACTTTGCATCCTGTGCTGTAGCTGACGACGGGAGATACCTAATAGTTCCGCAGCTTTCGTTTGCGTACCGTTTGTTTTCGTTAATGCAGCATGTACATATTCCTTGATAATCTCATCCAAAGCAACACCACCTTCTGGAATGTCAATCTCAAAATCGGTTGATGGCAATGAAGTATCTATAATTTCTGGTGGTAAATCGTGTAAATCAATTGTAGTGCTCTCTGACAGAACGAAGATGCGGTGGAGATAGTTTTCCAATTGGCGCACATTTCCAGGCCAATCGAATCTGCAAAGCGCTGACATTGCACGTGCAGTAACCTGTTTCGGTTCCGTATCTACATACTCATTGTTAAACTTCAGAATTAGGAAATCAACAAGCAGCGGTATATCTTCAATCCTTTCACGCAATGGAGGCAGATGCAGCGGAATTACATTCAAACGAAAATATAGGTCTGAACGAAAACTACCCTCTTTGACAGCCTCAACCAAATTCTTATTCGTGGCAGCAATAACACACACATCCACCTCTATATTTTCTGTGCCACCAATACGACGGATTTCATGTTTCTCTAACACATGCAGGAGTGTACTCTGCATTTGGATAGATATATCCCCGATTTCATCAAGAAAGAGCGTGCCAGTATCAGCGACTTCAAATATACCTTTCTTCTGCTGAACAGCGTCAGTGAAAGCGCCTTTCTCATGCCCAAATAGTTCACTCTCAATTAACGTCTCAGCAATTGCACCGCAGTTGATTGAAACAAAAGGACGGTCTTTACGATTACCAAATTCGTGAAGTGCCCGTGCAACAAGACTTTTACCACTTCCTGTCTCACCGGTAATGAGAACCTGTTTCACACCCCGATGAATTACTCTGGACATATTCTTAAAAAGCTGTTGCATCTTATCACTTTCCCCAACGATGTAATCAACATGTATTTCTGCCGCAGTATCGTCTGATGTCTGTTCTCCATTCGTAATAGCACCGCGTGATTGCAATGCACGATTAACCTCACGTTTAAGAACTTCAAGCTGAATTGGCTTTTCAAGGTAGTAAAATGCACCTTCATTCGCAACCAGATCTACAGCGTCATTGAGTTCAGCGAAAGCAGTAATTATTAATACTGGCAAACTGGGATCGATCTTTTTTATTTCTCTGAGCAGGTCCCGTCCTGCAAACCTTGAACCCATCCACATGTCGCTGATGACCACATCAAACATCTGTTCCTTTATCTTCTCAAGAGCTGAAGTGCTATTATCATCCGTTTCAACATCGTATCCTTCCCGTTGCAGGATACTTTGTAAAATCGTAAGTTGTGCTTGGTCATCATCTACAATTAACATTGAAGGCATCAATACATCTCCATTGAGAGGTAAAACTCCGTCGTCATGAAGTTCTAATTCCCTTATGTTTCTGTTTTATATAGTTCCTCTGTTATCTTAATCGGTAATGTGATCTTAAATGCAGTTCCCATCCCAATTTTACTTCTCACTTCAACTTTACCTTGATGAGCAGTGATGATCTGATGTGAGATAGCAAGTCCAAGACCAACTCCCCCATCGTCATCCTTCGTCGTAAAGTAAGCGTCATAAATGCGTTCCTGATTCTCTTCTGGTATCCCAATACCAGTGTCACGTATTTCAAGCGTAACTAAAGATGTTCCTCCAATTTCTTCTAAGGAAGTCGTAATGTAAATACTACCACCTTTAGGCATTGCCTGTATACTATTTTGGATAAAGTTAAATAGAGTCTGACGCATCAATATTTCATCCAATAGTATATCAGGTAAATCGGAGTCATAATTTCTAATAACTTGTACCCCTACCTCTTCAGTAATAAGCACAAATTCTGACAAAACAGAATCCAGCAGTTTATTTAGATTTGTCTGTGCTAAATCCAACTTTTGAGGACGGTTAAGTTTTAAGAACTGTTCAGATGTCAGTTTTAAATCTTGGATTTTTTCATCAACAATATCCAAGAAAACCTTCGCTTCTTCAATGTCGTCTTGACTGATATTAGATTGAGAAAAGATGCTTTTCAAGTGTTGCGCAGTCATGCCGATTGAATTAAGAGGATTGCGAATCTCATGAGCAACACCTGCAGCGAATTGTCCAAGAGCAGCGATCTTCCTCGTATGCGAAGTTTTCAACTGAATAAACATGCGAACTAAATTTCGCGTTGCTTTACTGATTTCATCAGATGCGTAACTACGACTCAAATAAGCTGAAAAATTTCCTGCTTCAGCATTTTGAATAATTTCAGTCATCCTTGAAAGAGGTCTCAAAATCAGACGATTAGTCATTAAATGTATCAACACTACGAGCAACAGACCAACAATCACAACAAAGATGGCGTGTTTTAATAAGGATGAACGGATAGATTTGCTAATATATGGCACAGCATAAAGTACGCGAATATATCCACTATTTGAATATGCCATTTTAATCCAGAAATCGTTACCTTCAAACCACAAATCATACACATGACCACTTTCAGTGTCAGTGATTCTCCATTGATTGCTATTCTTATCTACAGTAACCGTTGAATCCGGTGAAAGATATATTTTATTCGCGATGAACAATCTCCAAAAATCAAACAGAAATTTGCCATTGTTTAATGCCCTTATATAGTATACTTCAGGACGAACTTCCTCAACTATCGTAACTTTTGTAAAAGGCGAAAGCTCAAGGTCTTTTGATACAAAGTCTTTTGATACCAGCATTTCCCAGAAATCACGCGGGATTTCTTCAACGTTCAATGAGGTCTGTGATTCCAACTCAGTCCTTTCCAACTTTTTCGGTGGAACACTGTATTTTATCATAATAGTCGTTGCGTTCTGTTCCTCTACTGTATCTATGATAGCACCTTCAGTTTCAAGTTGATGTATATTGTCTTCCGATAAGATGAAAATTGATTGGTTCTCTCCATTAAGGATACTTGACCGGACGCGAGTATTACCTAAAGTTACCTGCACATTTAGCACATCTTTCATATCCTTGTGTTGCTCTTTAAGGTTGAGTAGCGTTTGATTAATAGTCGCGACATTAAAAGTTTGGGAAGTCCTCAGTTCTTCAACGACAGCATTGAGAATAGTTTTCTCCGCGATTCTCTTGAGATTTGCACCTTGCTCTGCACCTAATGCGTGAAGCGCATTCATCTCACGCCGCATATGAACACTATCAAAAAAATAGAAAGCAACGAGGACGACGATGACCATCAAGTTAATAATCAAGGTATACTTCCACTGTAGACGCATAGTTTATCTCCATTTGCATCTCAGTTCAGTTTTCTGATCGCGTTCCGCCACTCTATAAACTTCTGATCACGTTTGTTAGAATCCATTTGTGGGTTAAAAACTCTATTAACGCTCCGATGACTTTCAAGTTTTTCAACATCTTGCCATACACCAGACCATATTCCTGCGAGATATGCAGCACCTAAACCTGTCGTTTCAATCCTTTTTGGTCTTTCAACCTCAATCCCTAAAATATCCGCTTGAAATTGCATTAAGAAATTATTTGCTACAGCACCTCCATCTACGCGCAAGCGTTTAACCGCAGTACCAGCATCACGCATCATTGCATTCACGACTTCAGCAGATTGTAATGCAATCGATTCCAAAGTTGCTCTTACGATATGTTCCAGTGTTGTACCGCGTGTTAATCCAAAGATTGCGCCTCTGACATCTGCCTTCCAGTGTGGAGCCCCTAATCCTGTAAATGCTGGAATAACAATTACACCTGCAGTATCTTCGACCTGTTGTGCAATTTTCTCAGTCTCTTCTGCAGACTCTATTACTTGTAAACCATCTCTAAGCCATTGCACCGCTGCCCCAGCAACAAATACGCTCCCTTCCAATGCGTAAACAGCGTCTTCATTGATACTGCAAGCAAGTGTCGTCAACAAACCTGACTTTGACTCTACCCTTTCTGAACCGGTATTAAGCATCAGGAAGCAACCTGTTCCATAAGTATTTTTCAACATACCCGGTCGCGTGCAGAGTTGACCGAAGAGTGCTGACTGCTGATCTCCTGCTATACCACAGATGGGTATGCCTTCAAGAATAGGGATGCTTACTTTACCATAATCACTTGTAGAGGGATATACTTCCGGCAAAATATCCTTGGGGACATTGAATAGATTCAAAAGCGAATCGTCCCATTTCATGTCCTGAATATTAAATAGTAACGTTCGAGAGGCATTTGTGTAATCAGTTTTGTGTTCGACTCCATTTGTCAGTTTCCACAATAACCAAGAATCGATTGTCCCGAAAGCGATTTCTCCTCTCTCAGCTTTTTCTCGTGCTCCATCAACATTATCCAATATCCAGCCGATTTTTGTTGCAGAGAAATACGGGTCTATCACAAGTCCTGTTTTTGCTTTGACGTGTGAAACAGTACCAATATCAGCTTTATGTTTATTGCATAAGTCAGTAGTGCGTCGGCATTGCCAAACGATCGCAGGATAGACCGGTTTTCCAGTTTTTCGATCCCACACCACTGTGGTTTCGCGTTGATTCGTAATCCCAATCGCAGCGATCTTGAAATCTGAATCAGCGTTTTCCAACACATCCGCTATAACGTTATATGTTACTCGCCAAATTTCTTCCGGATTGTGTTCTACCCACCCAGGTTGTGGATAGTACTGTGTAAATTCCCTATATCCTTGAGAAACAATGTTCCCACCTGAATCTACGAGAAGCACCGTAGAACCTGTTGTACCTTGGTCTATTGATAGGATGAAGGTAGAACTTGGCATGTTGTGTACCGAGACAGTTACATTTTTCTCAATTCTATCTTATAGATATACATAAGTCAAGAGAAATAGGGAGTGGGCCCTAACTTATTTATTTGCACATCAATCAGAATAATGTTATAATTCCAATGGTGAAAACACCAACATAATCCTTGTCATACAAAATACCATCAAACGTTTTCTGTTAATCATACCTGATTGAGAAGTTGATTCGTTTCTCATTAAAATTCCGACTAATTACAACTTAATCAAAATAAAATGGGATTGATAGTGTTTTTCGGTTGACATTACTGAATTTGTATGATATTTTAAATCATCATAGAAAATACACTGATTATTATATGCAGGTATTTGTCTTACAGCAAAACAGCGTAGTGTTTATTATTTGCTTGAACAAATTATGACTTTTAGTGTAAAAATATTGTGTGTGAATGTTTATTGTTCAATATACCCAATATAAAAATAATCAGAGAGGAGTAAAATAGTGAAAAAGGTTTTTCTTTGTGCAATTGTTGTTTTCTGTCTTGTTTCACTTAATACAAATGCACAGATTGAATGGGACGTTAGTGAGTTCATGTCGGTCTCCGAAATTAAACCGGGGATGAAAGGAAAAGGTTACACTGTATTCTTTGGTACAAACGCAGAGGAATTTGAGTATACAGTTGTAAGCATCGAATATAACTCAACCCCTGGTTGGCATGTGGTATGGGCAGAAGGCACAAGTGATAACTTCAAACGGACAGGTGTCGCTGGTGGAATGAGTGGTAGTCCGTGTTATATTGATGGAAAACTCATGGGGGCAATCTCGCTTGGGTATTTCAACCAACGTGAAAAATCTAACTTGTTCGGAGTTACACCGATTGAACAAATGGTTAAAGTTACAGATCGTGGCATGAAACCTAATTTGAGATATGCTGGGGCAAAGTTCTTTAATATGGGTTCGGAATATGTAACCGAAGGACTTAATATGGTGCCTTCTGGTATTCCTGAGGGTAATAGCGGAATACAACAATTAGACAATATTGATGGTTCCTATAACGCAATACCTGGATTTAATCCTCAAGAGAATTCGTTACAATTGGCAATTCCAATCTCATTGCCAAGACTTGACCCCTTAACAATGAAAATACTGAAACCAATGTTCCAGAGGATGAATATGGTTCCTGTTCAAGCAGCAGGGGGTGGCGGTCCAGTAAAAAAATCTCCAGTTGAAGAGGGACAGATCATTGGAACTGAGTATGTAAGGGGTGACTATAGCTCTTTCGGTTATGGAACGATCACTTACATTGATAAGAATAACAAAGAAGTGCTTGCATACGGACACCCCGCAAGTGGTGAAGGGAATGTTAACATACCGCTTTCTGGTGGATTCGTACATTTCATTCTTCCCAGTCGCGTGCGTTCCTCAAAAATTGCATCAGCAACACAACCGATCGGAACTTTGGTGCAAGATCGTATACCTGCAATTGCAGGTTTGATTAGAGATCTTCCAAATACACATCACTATATTCCTATTACAGCAAAAATCCAAACATCTGATAAGAAAGTGCATGATGCGTATTATGAAGTAATCCGAGAACCTTTCTACTCGCCATTGTATACAACCATCGGTATTCAAAACATCGTAAATGCAATGGAATTTGATTTCAATGATAATACTGTAAATGCCAAAGCGACAATTAAGCTTGCAGAGCATCCAGAATTAGATACGCGTGAAATCGTATTGGAAAATACAAATTCTTCCAGCGGGTCTCCAGGTTTTAATGTGGGTCGCCTAATTAATGGGCCAATGAGTGATTTGATAACGAATCCTTATGCAAAACTAAAAGTAGAATCTGTAGACTTCAATATTAAGATTCAGGACAAGCGCAGTACTGCACAGATCCTTACAGCGCATCTTGATAAGAACGTGTATAGACCGGGTGAAGAGGTCACTATGACGTTGACAGTGCGTCCCTGGCTTGAACAACCGAAGACCTTAACTGGATCAATTAAAATTCCTAAGGATACACCTGATGGTATAGTGTTGCTTCGCGCAATGAGCTCAACTTCCTATCGTTTTTCGCAACGTTCACGCTCGCCGGGAAGTTTCAGTCCGAAAAATGTCAATCAAATGGTTAAATTAATCCAGAAGGTAGAACCTAACACAAATCTCGTTCTTGAGATTTCTGCACAGAGACCGGGACTAACTGTACAAGGTGAAGAATTCTCTGATCTACCGATTTCAGCTCTGTCTGTAATGAATACCGCTACGCGATTAGGTGAAAGAGGATATACAATGGGTACGGCTCTAAGCACAAATAGGGTTGAGACGGAGTACATCATAACTGGAAGTGCGTCAATGCCAATAGCGGTCAATAGAAACGCACAATAACCTATATCGGAATTAATAGGGTAAATTATGAAGAGGTTTATACACTTTTGTCCCAAAGTAGACACGGTTTGACAACCGCTGAACCTACGGTAAGTGCGGCTTGCTAACCGTTTTGTCTACGGTAGGTGCGGTTTGCTAACCGTATGGTCTACGGTAGGTGCGGTTTCCTAACCGCACAGGACAAAATGTACAATCATCTACAAATTTACCAAGAATATTTCTTTTAATGCGCATTTAACAGGAGGATATGTATAATGCGACGTATGATTTCCTTTTGGAGCCTGATGGCAATCTCCCTAATCTTCGTGAGTCTTGCTTCCGCAGTCTCCACATCGTTGTGGGAACAACAACATAGAACGGATTTTGAAGCAGGCGAAATTAAAAATATTTCTGTCAAAAGCATAGGGGATGCCAGTTTAGCCAAAAAGGTAGAAGAATTCTCAGAACTTAAAGAAGCTCAAGTGTGGGCACTCGCTGAAGATTCTGAGGGGAATATCTATGCAGGAACAGGCAACGAAGGTAAAATTTATAAAATCAGTGCTGACGGTAAAACGATCACACTATATTACGATTCACCAGAAGTGACGATATTTAGTCTTGTCGTCGGTTCAGATGATGCACTCTATGCAGGAACCGGTCCTGATGGATTAGTATATAAAATAACTGATAAAGATACACCACCCAAAACACTTTTGAAAGAAGGCGACAAATATGTGTGGGCATTGCATCTTGACGGCGAAGGTAATCTTTATGCTGCAACGGGTACAGAAGGGAAAATATATAAAATTACACCCGACGGTGAATCCAGCGTTTTCTTCGATACTGAAGAAAAGAACATCACATCTTTACTCGCTTATGATGGTGGATTATATGCTGGAAGCAGTGGAAATGGAATTATCTACAAAATCATGAACGATGGCTCCTCTAATGTCATATATCAAGCAAGAGAGAAAGAAATTCGTGATTTAGTCATGGATAGTAAAGGAAACGTCTTTGCTTCAGCCGTAACATCTGTTCCTATGGATAGAGGAGGAAGTCGTCAAGGTAGAGGTCCCGCTGTCCCTAATCCACAAGCACCAGGCAGTGGACCACCGCAAGAAAACAAATCTGTCATTTACAGGCTTCATCCCGACGGTACAACCGCTCACGTCTGGAGTTCACCTGAACCAATTATCTTCTCTATGGTTTTAGAAAGTGATGAACAGATCTTAGTCGGAACAGGGAACAATGGAAAACTGTATCGTGTCAATCCAAAGGATGGTGAATTTAGATCCGTCGGTAAGTGTGAGGGTAAAGATGTTGTTGCAATACTTAATACCAAACATTCAGACGACATGAAGACAGTCCTTGGCGTAGGAAATCCCGGGAAACTTTTCACACTCACAGGATCGTATGTAGAGGAAGGCACGCTTGAATCTTCTGTTCATGATGCACAGAGTTTATCACGATGGGGTAAGATTTCTTGGGAAGCAGAAGTTGAAGAAGGAACTTCAATCACCTTTGCTACGCGTACAGGTAACACACGCAAACCGGATGATACTTGGAATAAATGGTCCGAAGAACTAACAACTGCTGAAGGAACACAGATTCCCAATGCTGATGCTCAGTATATCCAATGGAGAGCAAAATTCACTACAACTGATAGTGCTAAAGCACCTATTTTGAAAAAGGTTACACTTGCCTCCGCTCAGACGAATGTTAGACCAAACATATCCAGCGTTAGCATTAGGACAGGTGGCAGTAGTGCGCAACGTCCTCCAGGCCCCCAACCACCCGGTGCTCCAGGCAGAGGATCTTCTGCACCAGCCTCTCCTAAGAGATGGAAGATTGAATGGAAAGTAGCTGATGCTAATAGGGATACCTTACAGTTTACAGTCTACTATAAAGCAGTTGATGAAGAGAATTGGAAACTTCTCAAGAAAGAACTTGGTGCACCAAGTTATGATTGGGATGTAACTTCTATCGCTGATGGAAAATATCAAGTCAAAGTTGTTGCCACCGATAAGTTGAGTAATCCTGTCGGATGGGAGAAATCTGTTGATAAAGTCAGTGCACCGGTGAGTGTGGATAACACTGATCCTGAAATTGAGAACATAGACGTTGATCCACAAGCCGATGGAACTTTCAAGATTACATGCAAAGTCTCTGATGCAATGAACACTGTCCGAAGGGCTGTCTACAAAATTGACAATGATGAACAGTGGAAAGTCATCTTCCCTGAAGACGGTATCTTTGACTCTAAAGAAGAAGAACTGTTATTGCATACAACAAAGTTACCGGAAGGTGCACACAGCATTACAATCCGTGTAACCGATAGGGCACAGAATACTGCAACAGGACGTAAAAGTTTCTAATTGAAGTCTGTTGTTGGTAGAAAAAATTTTAGGGCGGGTTTAAAAAACCCGCCCTTTTTTATTATCTTACTATGTAGCATTATTTCGTAGGTCGGGTAGAGCGAAGCGAAACCCGACACGTAAGGTTAGACAGGGTTTTGATGTCGGGTTTCGCTTCGCTCTACCCATAGGTGTAAACTTAAGAAAACTTAGAAGCTCTTATGAATCACTCTGAATCCCTATGTTTATTGGGATTGTCTTCTCTTCAGTCCCGTAGGGACGATATGTTTATAGAAAAATGTGTACCCCCACCTCTCTTCAGTCCCGTAGGGACGATATGTTTATATCAGGATGAACTACTACACATATCGTCCCTACGGGACTAAAGAGGGTTTGTATAACGTTTAACTATAAACATTTCGTCCCTACGGGACTGAAGAGGGTTTCTGGCAACGAATATTCCTTAACTTTGCACCTATGGGTTTCGCTTCGCTCTACCCGCCCTACAGTTTATTTATGACAATTTGTCAATTAGAAATGGTATTACAATCCAGGATTCTAATGTATGAACATTAATACAGTATTTTTGTAGAATAAAACTGTCAAATTAAGCATGTATTGCGATGAATAATACACAATCTTCAGATTTATACCCTAATTCATTTTTTTCTTGCACAAATCTTGAATAATTGCTACAATATATGTATGACGTTAACAATTCACGAATCGCGCGTGGGTTACGTCGGGAAGCTGCCTAATTTTTTAGGTGCGCCGCAGGTGCTGACACACCAGCGACGCTTAGCACTGACATAGACTGAGTATGACAGCGCTGGTTTCTATTATAGCAGAAACTTACCCTTTCTGTTAATTTAATATAGGAACCAGCTTCCTATAGGGACGAGTTACCTGAAACTACCACTCTCTTATTGACAGACGAGTCTGTCAACCTCCCTGTAGACTGTCAAAACATCTTTATCCAACTTGGTGTTATTTTGATACAGTCAAAAATTCAAATACCCATAAATCGCTAACTATCAATGAACATTAATTAATTCGGTAATTTCGTATACACCTGAGGTGAGTGTACCATGTGCTGCGCGGTTTCCTAACCTCGCTTGCGGTGCCACCCGCTGACGCGGTTTCCTAACCTCGTTGCCTTGGCTGTTTGCGTGGTTTCGTAACCTCGCTGTCCTGGCTGCTGGCGAGGTTTCCTAACCTCGCTAAATTACCAAACGCGTATTCGGCTTTGATTAGGACACGTAATCTTTGTATCTATAGGATAGATATATAGAAAGGGAGATATATGTCAGAAACAACGCAAGACTCTCTTTTTACTTATAGCGATTATTCCGATCCAGGATTCAAGGGAACACTTGAATACATTCGAGAAGTCGCCAAAACCCAACATAAAAAAGGTGAATTATTCGAACGATTGATGCTGAGATATTTCACTGAAGACCCCGACTACAAAGAACAGTTCTCTGATGTGTGGTTATGGAAACAGTGGGCACAACTCAGAACAGATTTTGACGGTCGGGATATAGGCATAGACCTCGTCGCAAAAAAACAGGACGATAGCTACTGTGCTATCCAGTGCAAGTGTTATGAAGAAACGACCAAAGTTAGCAAGCCAGATATAGATTCATTCATCTCTGCATCAGCAAGTGACATCTTTACTTTACGAATACTTGTCAACACTGGCGGTGAGTTAGGAACGAATGCACTGGGTGCAATAGTTCCATTAGGTGAAAAGTTTAGAATCATCCGTTTCAGTGATCTTGAAAACAGTCCTTTCACTTGGCCAAACCTCAGTATACAAGAGCCCGAAGAACTCACCTATACACAGAGACGATTCAACCTGAAAGACCATCAGAAAGAAGCGTTTGATGATGTTGTCAGCAACTTTGAAGAACATGACCGTGGCCAACTCATTATGGCGTGTGGCACAGGTAAAACGTTCACAGCACTCCGTATCGCCGAAGAAATCGCAGGTGTAGAGGGCAGAGTGTTATACCTCGTCCCGTCTATTAGTCTGTTATCACAAGCAATGCGAGAGTGGTCAGACCAACGCGGCATAGACCATACCTACATCGGTATCTGCTCCGATAAGAGTGCAGGAGACACTGCCGAGGATGCCTCTATTCAAGAACTCAAAATACCTGTCACCACAGACCCGTTATCAATATCCACTGCATTACAGAACACTGAAACAGACAAGATGACGGTCGTTTTCTGCACCTACCAGTCGCTACCACTGATAGAAGCAGCACAAAATGGTGGTGCTCCACAGTTTGATATTGTCTTTTGCGATGAAGCACACAGAACCACTGGTGTTGACAAACCCGGTGATAAAACCTCTCCATTTCTCCTTGTCCACGACCCAGAACGAATTCGCGCAAATAAACGGCTCTATATGACCGCCACACCGAGACTCTATACCGAAAGTGCAAGAACAAAAGCAGCAAACTATAATGTTGATGTGTTCTCAATGGATGATGAGGAAAAATACGGTAAGGAATTTCATAGGCTACCCTTTTCCAAAGCAGTTGAGATAGGCGAACTCTCGGACTATAAGGTTGCGATATTCGGTATATCTGAACACGAAGTTAATTCTGCACTGGCGGGAGATACTGGCAGATACGGCAGCGAAATTAACATTAACGATGCTACGCGGATTATCGGATGTTGGCGTGCATTACAAAATCCTGAAAACAAGGACAAAGATGACGAAACACGCAAACCCTTAAGACGCGTAATCACATTCACAAATAGAATTGACGAGTCAAAAGCATTGGCACACTACTGGAACGATGTTATTGAGGATGCCACTGAAAATCTACCGGATGATGAAATCCCCGACAACTTTGAATGTGAAACGCAACACGTTGACGGCACAGTCCACGCATTGAACCGAAAAGCACGTCTTGATTGGTTAAAAGGCGATGTTGAGGGTGTTTGCCGTATCCTCTCAAATGCACGATGTCTTTCTGAAGGTATTGATGTCCCCGCACTTGACGCAGTGATCTTCTATAAACCCCGCAAATCACATATTGACGTCGTCCAAGCAGTAGGTCGCGTTATGCGGAAAGCACCGGGGAAAGAGTTCGGTTACGTCGTCCTACCCGTCGCAATCCCCGCAGATAGAGACCCCGCAGAAGCACTTGATGACAACGAAAGGTTCTCTAATGTTTGGAGTGTGCTAAACGCGCTCCGATCACATGATGATAGATTTGACGCAAAAATCAACAGTATTGATCTTAATAAAGAACTCCCCGATTCTATTGTTATCGGTGGGACGCGGAATGGTGATACCGATTGGATCGGAACACAACTCCCACTGATGCCAATTGAAATCCCTGTTGAGGCGATACTCTCTAAAATCGTAGACAAATGTGGTGATAAGAGATACTGGGAAAACTGGGCTAACGGTGTTGCAGGTATTTTTGAAAGGATCGTTAGTCGCATTGTAAAACTGCTGACGAATCCAGATAACGCGGTATTAAATAAACAATTTGAACGTTTCCACACTGAATTGAAGAAAACGATCAACGACTCCATTACCCACAATAACGCCGTTGACATGTTTGCACAGCACATCATCACACGACCCGTCTTTGATGCACTTTTTGAAGACTACGACTTCTCATCCCGTAACCCTGTGTCAAAAGCCTTGGATAAACTGGAAAAAGAATTTGTGAAATTCGGTCTTGATACTGAAACACGAAGTCTAAAAGGGTTCTATGATAGTGTCCGTACACGTGCCAGCGGCGTTAAAAGTAGCGAAGGAAAGCAACAGGTATTATCAGACCTATACGAGCAGTTTTTCAAAAAAGCGTTGAAAAAAGAAGCTGACAGACTCGGCATCGCCTACACACCAATTGAACTGGTGGACTTCATAATACATAGTGTCAACGATGTCTTACGAGAGGAATTTGGTAAAAGCCTTACCGATGAAGGTGTCCATATCCTTGATCCATTCACAGGCACCGGTACATTTCTTGTGCAATTTCTAAAATCTGGACTCATCCAACCAGAAGACCTCGAACGCAAATTTCATGAGGAACTTCACGCGAATGAAATCCTGTTACTTGCCTACTACATCGCATCTGTGAACATTGAAGAAGCATACCGTGGAAAGCGCGGAGAAGATGAAGGCTATGAATCTTTTGATGGAATTGTTTTAACAGATACCTTCAATCTGAACAAAGCAGAAGAAGATAGACCCCTTCTTCTTGAAGAACCGCAGATGGAAGAAAACAACGAACGCGTAGAACGCCAAGAGAATCTTCCTATTGAGGTCATCATCGGCAATCCGCCTTGGTCTGCGTGGCAAAAAAGTTCTGCGGACAACAACCCAAATGTAGAATACCCCAAACTCGAAGAACGTATAAGTGAAACTTATGCTGCACGAACGACAGCAACATTAAAGAGTAGTCTATACGACACATACAAGATGGCGTTCCGGTGGGCAACCGATAGACTAAAAGAACAAGAAAACGGAATTGTTGCCTTTGTAACACCTGCTTCTTGGATCTATGGAAACGTTGACGCTGGAATCCGTGCATGTTTACCAGAGGAGTTTAGCTTAATGTATGTCCTTAACTTATTAGGAGATGCAAGAATACACGGAGAGCAAGGAAAATATCAAGGTGAAGGTGTCTTTGGCAATGCTACGCAATCACCAGTTGCAATTACTATTCTGGTCAAAAACATAAATGCTGAGAATGACAAATGCCATATTCACTTCAGAGACATTGGTGGACATCTAAAACGTAAACAAAAGTTAGACATACTTATTGAAACGGAATCAGTAAGACGTTTCAATGATTGGCAAATGATCATACCAAACGAATATTACGATTGGATTGATCAACGCAGCGATGCCTTTATATATTTCTATCCACTTGGAACAAAAGAAGCAAAAGCTGGTAAAGCAGATGATGCAATCTTCAATTTATTCAGTAATGGCTACAAGACAAGTAGAGATCCTTACATCTATAACTTCTCTGGTCATGCTTGTGCTGAAAATGCAGAATTAATGGCACAAGATTATCTTAAGGCACTTTCTGAACTTGAGGAAAATTCTGAACTCACAGAAGACGTTGTGGTACGTAGACACACAGCAAATGTTAGCTGGGATCGGGAACTTCAGAATAATCTAAGACGGAGAAGAACAACCGTTTTTGATGTGCAATACATTCGAAAGGCTGCATACCGACCTTTTGTGAAAGCTAATTGTTATGCGGACTACACATTTGCAAATTGTAAGTATCGGCAGGATTTAATTTTCCCTAACACTTCAAGTAAAAACCTTGTGATATGCGTCCCCGGCACTGGTTCTAAAATTCCCTTTTCAACTCTTATTACGGATACAATGCCGGATCTTGAATTGATTAACAAAGGACAAGGTTTTCCTCGTTGGCGGTATCCAAAACAAGCGAGCGCACAGCAGATAATAAGTGGAATTGAATCAGAACGCATAGACAACATCTCAGATACAGCACTGCGCGCCTTCCAAGAATACTATAGCGACGACACAATCACAAAAGATGACATATTTGACTATGTTTACGGTATCCTCCACTCCCCATGTTACAAAGAACAGTTCGCAAACGACTTGTCAAAGATGCTGCCGCGTATTCCTTATGCACCAGACTTCCGCGCCTTTGCAGAAGCAGGCAAAGCACTTGCTGAACTCCATCTCAATTACGAAACATGCGAACAATACCCAAATCTGAAAGTTGAACCAATCAAACCGCAACTATTCTGGGAAGAAAAACCTGAACATTTTCTACTGGGTCAGCGCGCAATGCGTTACAAAGATAAAGAAACAAAAGACACACTCATCATCAATGAGCATGTCATGTTAACAGGTATCCCGGCAGAAGCACACCGTTATGTTGTCAACGGCAGAACACCGTTAGAATGGTTCATGAATCGTTATGTAATAAAGATCGACAAAAAAAGCGATATCCTCAACGATGCGAACGCTTGGTTTGAAAACCCTCGTGACCTCATCACCGCAATAGAGCGGATTGTCTATGTTAGCGTGGAATCTGCACGGATTATTGATAATCTGCCAGATGAGATAACTGACTAAATGATTGACAAACTTGTAAGATTACATAGATATTAGAATAATATTTATAAAGTATTCATCTCGGAGATACACCATGTTACAAAGCCAAACTGAACTTATTGAAAAGATTATCCTTGGTGAGGACTCAATGATGGAATTCAAAAGAGAGATACCTCACAGAGATAGCCTTGCAGATGAGATCGCTGCTTTTGCAAACTCTGATGGAGGAACGATAATTATCGGCATTGACGACAACAGAGAAATCGTTGGAATTGACCTTCCAAAATTGGATCGTATAGAAAAGAGTGTTGTTGAAATATGTGATGATAACATTGAACCCACCGTTCACATCTTCACGGAGAAATTACGACTTGATGGTAAAAACCTACTAAAAATAAAGGTCCCCAGAAGCTTTTTTGTTCACAAGACTGTTAACGGGTATTATACGCGTCAGGAAAAAACTATAAGAGAGATGTCCACAGCACAGTTAGCACGACTGATTCATACCCGTTCACAACCGCGCATCACACATTTTGATACACTACTCGTCCCAAACACGTATAGAAGAACTTTAAGGGAATCGCTATATCAACGCTTCATCACAGAAGATACTGCTGAAGATGAGATAGAAGACCTACTCATTAAAAAACGCAATAAGTAGTTTCGGGCTTATGTGTGAATATGTGTATATATGTATGTTATGTATGTTGTTTGTGGTTTTGGTGGTTTTTACGTGTGCTATGTAATGTATTTTACGATGATAAAGACAACTCCTACGAGGCTGATTGATATTCCTATTGACCATCTGAGGTGTGAGTTGAATGCTTTATGTATTTCGCTTCTGACTGATTCAACTTCAGTTCTGATGGATTCAACTTTTGCAGAAAGTTTGCCGTGATCTTCTTCGTTTTTAATGAATTGTTTTTGGATTTGATCAAATTGAGTTAGGACGTGTTCTTGAAATTTTTCTTGTGTCATGTTTGCCTCCATTTTTTGTATATTTGTATGTTGATATGTTTATTTTGGCAATATGTTATATACCTATGATAACATATTGTTCCGTGAATAGTCAATGATAATTTTGGGCTACTATGAAATTATTGAGAGATGCTTGGTATTATGTTACCGAATTTTGTTAAATGTTGGTTTTGTTTGAGGGAACTATTAAAATTTTGTATTATATTACGTGGTTTAGGTGTAAGTAAAATTATTGTTTCAGTTTTTATATCATTTAATAGGTTTTCCCATGCTGTATTACGATCTTTTCTATTTGGAAAATAGATGAAATGGGATGTTTCTTTATTATCTTTTTCGTTAAAAATAAAGAGAAGTCCGTATGTTGGCTGTTTATATTTTTTGTCTTTTAAAATAGTATTTAATTCATCTTGTGTAAGTTGAAATGTTAACTCTTAGAGAATGGGAAAAAGCGAAATCAGACCTGACAACTGCTATAGAACTCCAAGAAAATATCGTTATTGAGAACTTCAGTGAAAATTACGGCAGTATTGCCGACTTTGAGCAAGAGCATAATGTCACTCTACCAGAAGCCATCGCCGAAATGCTAACGCCTCAACAACCGTAGCTGTGTAACAGAAAACGTCCGCCTTTAGAAACTTCCCATCAAAATATTTGCATATTCCGATACTAAATCTCAACTATATAGTAGACTTCTGATTTAATGGGACTTATTGAGATTTAGGATGGAAAATGGAAGATGGAAGAATGTGACACTTCAAAAATATACACAACTATTAGCGATAATTTAAGGAATTTCCAAAGTCAGAATTGCTCTTCAGTTCCATAGGGACGATATGTGTAGTAGTTCATCCTGATATAAACATATCGTCCCTACCAAATCAACGCCAAATGCGCGTTTGGCATTTGTCGGGACTGAAGAGAGGTGGGGGGTACACATTTTTCTATAAACATATCGTCCCTACCAAATCAACGCCAAATGCGCGTTTGGCATTTGTCGGGACTAAAGAGAGGTGGGGGGTACACATTTTTCTATAAACATATCGTCCCTACGGGACTGAAGAGGTCTTCTGACATCGAATACTCCTTAAGTTTACACCCGCCGAATACCAAACGCGTATTCGGCGTTGATTTGGATGAATGCCATACGCGCATTCACATCGTTGATTTATAGGTTTCGCTTCGCTCTACCCGACCTACGATATAAACTTTCAGTTTTCTATACACCTTTCGCTCCTCTGGAGCTGCAGATTTGACAAAAACCCTCTTATCCTGTCTTTCCTGTCTTTCCTGATAATCCTGGTTCAGACAAAAAGCAAGCGGACGGGGTAACCCCGTCCCTACGAACGTTTTTTTGATACCGGTTTACCGATATATTTATTCAATCTACATAAGAGTTACCTCTTCTATCGCACTGTAAGTAATGTCAAGAAGAATATCTAATTCTGAAATAGAAATTTGTAAGGGAGGCATCAATACGATTGTGTTGACGAGTGGACGGAGAACGGCTCCTCTATTAAGCGCAGCTTTGCAGACTTGAATTCCAACTTTTTCTTGATAAGGATAAGGAGTGTTGGTATCTGGATTCTTCATCAATTCTATACCTGCAGCCATACCGCAGACTCTAACATCACCGACATGCTTGAGTTGATAGAATGCCTGTAGCCTATCTTTAAAATGTGCTATTTTGCTTTGAAGTTTCTCAATGAGTTTCTCGCGTTCAAAAATCGCGATGTTTTCTAACGCAATAGCACAACCTAACGGATTTCCTGTGAAAGTATGTCCGTGAAAAAATGTCTTAAGTTCACTATAATCTCCAAGAAAAGCATCATAGATTTCATCGGTTGTTAATGTAGCAGCGAGCGGTAGATAACCTGCAGTGAGTCCTTTTGCGGTGCATAATATGTCGGGTGAAACGTCCTCATGTTCGCATCCCCACATCTTCCCTGTACGTCCAAAACCTGTCATCACTTCATCCACGATAAGGAGCGTATCCCAATCTTTTGCTAAAGTTTCAAGACCTTTCAAAAAACCTTTGGGTGACATCAACATTCCACCCGCCCCTTGTATCAAAGGTTCTAAAATAATACCAGCAATCTTTCCTCTGTTTTCAGATAAGACCCGTTCTACACTGTTCAACCAACATGTTTTCTCACTCTCATCAGAATTGTGTTGAGGTGCAGAAACTCGTAGACTTTTAAATAGCAATGTACTGAAAGTGTCATGAAAAGTTTTAATCCCACCGACACTCATCGCACCGACAGTATCTCCGTGATACGCGTTATCAAAATGGATAAATTGATTTCGTTCAGGTTGTTCTTTATGTTGCCAATATTGAAACGCCATTTTCAGCGCAACTTCAACAGCGGTAGAACCGTTGTCCGAATAGAAAACTTTGCTAAGACCTATTGGGGTAATCTCAACCAGTTTTTTGGCAAGCTGAATGGCGGGGATGTTACTGTAACCGAGAAGCGTAGCGTGAGCAATCTTATCTAACTGACTTTTAAGTGCAGCGTTCAGGTCAGGATGATTATGTCCGTGAACATTTGTCCACATGGATGCAATACCATCAATGTATCGATGTCCATCAATATCAATGAGGTAAACACCATCACCACGCTCAATTATGATTGGATTTTCTTCCAACCAATCTTGCATCTGTGTGAATGGATGCCAGACGTGGTTTTTGTCCCAAGAGATTAACTGTTCCCTATCCTTTGAGTTTTGCATAGTGAACAGGAAGTTCTATACCGAGTTCCTCATAAGTTCCTGTCTTCGGTACAATGATTTCAAGCATCCTATTGCGATACTTTGCATGGAAATCTTCCGGCTGCGCCTGAATAGGAAAGTTGTTTCTAAATCCATCCGGAAATGAACTCGTACGTCCGACGACCTTCTCAAATCTCGAATCTAAAAACTGGTCAGATTTATCAGGATTTCTTGGTAGTTTTGTCTGTACAGTTACAATACTCTCTGGCGGGGTAGCAGAATCTGGCACATAAGGCGAACTGATTGATACCTCAAAGTCATAATGCGGCATTCTATCTGGCAGGTCAAGAGTTTCTTTGGCAGCAGAATTGGGAACCCAACGAGGAAATTCTATTTCTATACGGTAATGGTCCGCTAATTCAGAGATACGATTCACCATACCATAGCGACGATAACGCTCTTTAATGTCATCAGAGTATATTTCACCATCAGTTTGAACAGCCCCCGGATTCGTAACACGAGGGGCAGCGGGATCAAAAGCAATGGAAGAACGCATCGCTTTGAGAAGAGGCGTAGCAAAGAGTGATGGAATCCAACCATAGAATGACGCACCATAGCGCGCCTGGGCATCATCGGGTGTTGTGGTGAGTTCATCCCTAAACCTGAAAATGCCTTCAACAATAGCAAGGGATATACCGAGAAAGATCATCAGATTACCGGAAGACGAAAAAAGAGTAACTTCCCCACGCTGAACACCGACGAGAAACAGTATTAGCGGATAGAGAATCAGATTGAGTAAACTATTAATCCCTGTTGAAACAGCAGCACTGAATATCCACTGATTTCCTGCCATTTCTTCTAACCGGTTTTTAAACTTTGCTGAAAAAGCACCAAGGAACGGTTGACCAAGCATTGCTAACAAATTGAATGGTGCCCGTAGAGAAGAACTTGCCGCGTCTGGTAGCTGCACATATTCCTCAGGAACACCTTGTTCTTTCTTCCCACTTTGTCCATCTGCGTCATCTCCATCACCATCAGTTTCTGGATAAACGAATGTCTCAAAGAACTTGCTGTTGACATCTATAAAAGACTCCCACTGACTTGGGACATCACTTTGCATATAGATTGCCTCCACAGGACAAGCAGGAACACAAGCCGCACAGTCAATACAAACGTTAGGGTCAATATATAACTGTGTTTCACCTTCTACTGTATGTATGCAAGACACTGGACAGACATCAACACAAGCCGTATCCATTACATCAATACAAGGTTCACAAATAATATAAGCCATATCAATCTTCCCCTCTCTTTCATTATGCTACATTCTAATTATACCATAAAACTCAATAGATAGCAAGTCGCGTAATTTAAAGGGTGTGTAAATATTTTGTCACTCTATTTGTCAGAATCGCGGATTACACGGAGAACACGGAAGACGCGGAAGGGTTTTCTGGATCATTATATGACATTGAAAATTTACTTGACAAACATATACCCATTATGTTACACTATACTACACAATATATTGATAACAAAATAAAAACAGTAAAATAAAAAGGTGTGATAATATGAAACTATTCAGACATACAATCTATCAGATATACTGTAGGATTATAAACACAAAAAACCATAAAGAAAAAGCACATACGCAACACATCAGAGACCAGATTTTTGGAGTGCAAAAACGACTGCAATTGCTAAAAAATCACCAAGATTCAAACCGTACCAAAAAAGGCGAAATAAAAAAAATAGAATTTTCAAAAAACACACTACCAACTCATACAGAGACAAGCCTGACAAACGATTTAAAAACTATACCACGCGACGGAAATCACGGCATTTTTGGTACAGTGAAAAAATAGCGAATTTTGTAGCATAATTAGCAGTGATTTCATTACCAAACAAGTATAGAAAAATGCTTAACACAATATCACAAACTACAAAATATTCACCAAATTCACGTTTTCTATACACCTTTCGCACCGCTGGTGCTGATATGTGATTTTCCAAAGCCTCAGAGAGGCGAAAGGTATATAGTCCAGATTGATACAACCAATAGCAAGCCCCAGAGGGGCGAAAGGTGTATAATCCGCATTGCTCTAAATCTTTACACACGTTCTCTATCTTTAGTGACAAAAAGTTTACACACCCAATTTAAATCATTTTCTTTGACTTTACATCTATCAAGTGATATACTAAAACTTATGTATCCCCTCCTTTGGTTTTAGGTTGATATTTGGAAAGGATACCATTTTTTCATAGATCTTACAACTATCAATGACAATCCAGTGACAAAAACTTTACACCCCCAATCTTATATATGTTTCTATCCAAAAAAATTATAATACAATGATTCAAAGCAACCTGCAATAAGTCATATAGTGAGGAAAGTAATGGCGAAAACTGTTTATTTAGGTGATCATGAACTCACATTCCCCGGTCCACATCTCGGGGTGCTAAGGGACTGTAACGACGTCCTTGATTCAGCAGAAGGCTTGCACCAACAAATAGCTGAAGATGGATATCTACTCGCTCGCGGTGTAATTGACAAGGAAAAAATTATCGATGCACGACGTGCTATCCTTGAATACGCTGAAGGGAATGGAAAAGATGAAGTATTTAAACCAGGAACAGAAATGATGGACGCAGTAGCAGGTTCTGGCAGCCCAGGGCGAACTATGGGAGCACCTGCTGTTACACACCATCCAGATGTCTTATCTGTGCTGGAAGGAGAACAACTTTTTAAGTTCTTCAGAAACTTCTTTAGTGGGGAAACGCGCACGTTTGACTACAAGTGGCTACGCTTTGTTCGACCTGATGGATGGTCAGGACCACATTTCGATTTTGTCTATATGGGTAGAGGATCAGAGCAGCTTCACACCTGTTGGATACCCTTCGGAGATAATCCTGCCACGATGGGAACTCTCACTGTCCTCGTCGGATCACACAATCTGGACAGCTTCGCGCGCATTCGCGATACCTACGGAAAAACCGATGTAGACAGAGACGGTACACCAGGGCATTTCGGACGTGACCCAATGGATATAAGTGATAAATACGGTGGAGAATGGAAAACTGCAGATTTTGAAATGGGAGATATTATCGTATTTACAATGCATACAATGCACACATCTACAAAGAATCTTTCAGATAGATGGCGTATCAGCTGCGACATCAGGTTTCAACCCGCTGAAGACCCGATTGATGAACGATGGGTAGGCAAAAATCCTATATCGCACACAGGTGGTCAGAAAATATCATTTGAAGAAGCTAAGAAAGAGTGGGGATTGGAATAGTCTAATACTGTGCGTTCTTTGAGTGCACAGCTGCAAAACTTGTCTATTCTGAACTAACCAAACAAGGCTTTCCGAATTTGACGGATTGCTTGGCGAATTCTATCCTCATTTTCAACGAGTGCAATGCGGATATAACCCTCGCCATTGTGACCAAAACCTGCACCCGGTGAGACGCATACTTCCGCTTCATTCAGCAGTTTCATAGAAAAGTCTAATGAATTGAGATGTTGCCAAGCTTCAGGTATCGGGGCCCAAACAAACATTGATGCTTGTGGCTTCGATACTTGCCATCCGATTCGATTCAATCCATCGACTAACACATCTCGTCTGTTGCGATAGACCTCAGCATTTTCCATTACAACATCTTCAGGTGTCCGGAGTGCCATAATTGCCGCAACTTGAATCGGTGGAAATATACCGTAGTCATAATATCCTTTTATACGTGCAAGTGCTTCAATGATGTCACGGTTCCCTGCAGCGAACCCACATCGCCAACCTGCCATGTTGTAAGACTTTGATAGAGATATGAACTCAACACCAACATCTTTTGCTCCCTTCGCTTGTAAGAAACTCGGTGCTTCAAATCCGTCAAAAACGATGTCGGCATACGCTAAATCATGGATTACCACCATCTCTTGTTGTTTCGCAAAATGAACAACTTCCTCAAAGAAATCCAATTCTACAACTGCACCTGTCGGATTGTGTGGAAAACTCAAGATCAAAACCTTCGGTCTTGGCCATATATCACGCGTGATTTCCGCAACTGAAGGTACAAAATCGTTCTCTTCAGAAAGTGGAATACTCACAACACTCCCACCCGCAAGAACAACACTATACATGTGAATTGGGAATGTAGGATTCGGAACCATCGCCAAGTCGCCTTCATCAATCAGTGCTAAAGCGAGGTGACCAAGGCCTTCTTTAGTTCCAATTACAGCAATTGCCTCCTCATTCGGGTCAATATCTACACCGAATCGACGTTCATAATGCCAACTTAATTCCCTTCTTAGATTATAGATACCACGCGAAGCAGAATACCTGTGATGTCTGAGTTCTTGTGCTGCCTCGGTCAACTTGTCAATGATGGGTTGGGGGGTTCGTTGATTAGGATTTCCCATCCCCAAGTCAATAATATCTATACCTTGCTGACGACGTTCATGTGTCAACTGCTTCAGTTTGCCGAACATGTAGGGTGGAAGGCGATTTAAGCGTTTTGAAAATATGTTCATATTCCTAAAATCCTGATATTGTCATCTTTCAAATCACATGTTCCCAATATTCCCGCAAACGTTTACCCCAATTGGATATAAGACGTTGCGGCCCTGGTTGAACAATCTGTTGTCTATTCAAGCAACTTTCATGAGTGAGAAGCTTTTCTCGGCATCTGTTGATAGTTGATTGGTATTCTGGTTCATCCGCAAGATTTGCAGTTTCGCCAGGATCAGCAGACCTATCAAATAACTGTGCAAGACCAAGCTGTTCTAAATTTGGTCCAGGAGGTAGAAAATTCTCTTCAGACTTAGGTTGATATTCTGTTACATATTTGTACTGATCGGTAACAATCGCACGTCCCCAATAATTACTTTCAATGTACGCATAATCTCTCCAAGCAGTTTCCTTACCTTCAACAAATAGACGAAGACTGTTGCCTTGACAAACTTCCGGTGCTTCTATATCAGCATAGTCACAAATAGTAGGAAATACGTCAACTCCTGACACAAAATGTGTTTCATCAAATTGGTCTTTTCTTACATCAATTCCATCACCTAAACACGAAATAATAAAAGGTACACAAACACTTTCTTCATAGAGCGCAAACTTCTGAAACAGCTGGTGACTTCCGCAAGCCTCTCCATGGTCTGCACTAAAGATGATTAACGTATTATCACTAAATGATGTTTGCTGTAGCAGTGATAATACTCTCCCAATCTCTGCATCAACTTTTTCAATGAATCTATAATAGTTCCATCTAAAGTATCGCCAGTGATATTCGTCCCAATTCTTGACTGCATTTAGAATACGTGAATGAATAAGCGCGTCATCAACACGTCTACAGACACGATGTAATACCGTCTCTCTATCATCATAATTAAAGTTTTCTGGTAGTGGTGGTAAATCCTCTTCTGAAAGAATGCCTTGTTCTATTGGATTCGGTATGAACTTTTCCTCATGATTATGTAAATACTCACATACATCATGCGGATCAACATAACCAATCTGCAGATAGAATGGAACATCACCATCATAATTTATCAAGAAATCAGCAACTGCATGTGTAGAAGCAGAATCGTAATATGCTGCACCACCAGCACCTATGTTATGAGCACCATAATATAACGTTTCAAAACTCTCACGTACATTTCTGCCGGGTACATGCCATTTCCCACAGTGAAAGACGTTATACCCACCCTCTTTCAGTACCTGTCCAATATCAAGAATATCAGAATGAAGTTGTCCACCATTGAAAGGCACACCTGTTTCTGAAGTGTATAAACCTGTTGCCCAACTTGATCGTGAGGCTGCACACACTGGATCTGTGCAATACGATTTCTTGAAAGAAGTCCCATTACGGTGAAGTTGATCAATATTAGGAGTATGGAGATACGGATTACCATACCCTGAAATCGCATCCCATGAGTGTTGATCAGTGTTAATGAAGAGAATGTTGGGACGATTCTTCATGCAGAACTCCGTGCGTATTCTTTTAACACTAACGTCTCAAAAACACTTGAGACTACAACGATGTTTCCATTTTCATCAACCCACCAATACGACGGCAAGACCCCTGTCCCATAAAGAAAATATCCTTCAAGTAGAATTGGAGATTGCGTTGAATCAAGAAATCCTAACTTACACTTAGGTCTCAGTTGTTCAAGATCATCAAGAAGGGATATATCAACTGTATTTGCATGCTGTTTCAAAGAATCAGAAAGTGCAGGAATCACATCAAAAAGTGTCCAATTACATGTCAACGGAAGTGAGTCGTTTACTTTTCCAACCATGATTTCTGTGTTGTTAATATTGAGTTTTATTTCACAATCTTCATTGATGGAACCGTTCCATTCCACTGTGGAATAACTATCTTTACCACTGTTTAGCGCACACACTTTCCAACTACCACTTAGACACCGGAAAGTCTCATCACTACATCCGAACTGCAACTGCAAATCTTCACCACTGGTGGAGTTCTTGTATTGAACACTATAGTGCCATATATTCTCTCTATCTTTTTGACGATCAATGATTACTGTTCCGATTCCCAAAGAATTCTCAAGTTTATTCCCACCAATATAACCCCGCCAGAAATTAGGCAAGATCCGGTAAACATGTCTTGTGTGACAATCTTTTACGTCTTCGGAAATACGCACCGATTCTGCTTCATACCCTTGCAGTAATGTCAATAATTCTTCAGCAAAATCCGGCTTTTGTGCTGCATGATTGTAGTCAAACGACCAATGTAGGGCAGTGGAATCCTTCATGATGTTATACTTATGCATTCTCCTTAACGAAGTTCAAACATTCAGACATATTACCTGTAGCGGCTTTATGTGCATACCTTGTTGTTTCAGGCAGACGGTAACCTTTACAACATCTCATAGTCATTTTTCGGGCAGAATCAAGCGAAATCTTATGACCGACTGACACGTAAACTACACTGACATTTGTTCGCGTTCTAAGCGCAATTCCAATAGTCTCATCTTTATCGTAAAGATGTGTGTAGGCTCCTTTATCTGTATCGGGTTCTTCATACTTCCCGCAAAGTCGAGATTTTGCACATCCAATAGTGGGTATGTTTAGAATCAAACCTAAATGGGATGCCAGACCAAATCGTCTCGGATGTGCGATACCTTGACCGTCTACTAACACAAGGTCCGGTTCTGTTTGCAAATGTTCAAACGCCACCAACAAAGGTGGAATTTCGCGAAATGATAGATACCCGGGTATATAGGGGAAAGTGACGCGACTTTCAGCAACTACACCGTCAATAACTTGCAGATCGGATAAGTTGAGAACAACAACGGATGCAAGGGCTTTGTCGCCTTTCAGTCCAATATCTACACCAGCAACAGTCTCAACCGTTTCAAACTGGTCTGTTTGGACTACCTGCAAACGAAACGCATTCTGGAGTCGTCGTGCTTCTTCAGGAGTGACATTCCAAGGGTGGAGTTGCTGAAATTGCATATCAATTCAACGATGATGGATTACCCACTCTCCTTAAAAACTGGCACACCCAATTTTTCCCTTGGAGTGGAATTATTTCAGATGCTTTTCCACCAATACCAATCGTTCAGTTCACTTGATAAACGCAGCGGTTGTACATCTGTATTGACCGCGATATTTCAATTTATAATAATCAGAATATCGTCAATTGTCAATTTTTTCTTGTCTTGCTTCTTCTAAATCAAGAGAACGAGGCTTAGCGATATGTTCAACTCCTGCAAAAAATGCACTAAGAATTAAGTAACCAGCACCAATTCCCAATAAGGAAAACAAACCACAAAGGAGTATTATGTTAAACATCAAATGTGCCTCCTGCAAACCAAAAATTTCAAATATTCTCTCATCAAGATTTAAAGAGGTTTGCAATTCTGGACCTATAGAGTCAATCTAAAATCCTTTAGAGTCAAATCTAAAATATTTTATGAATGTTCTTTTATCCACACTGTTATTTATTTTAGCTAAATATTTCCTTTGAGTTGTTTTCTATTCAAGGCGGTCACTTTAAGTATGCTCTGACTCAAAGGAAAAATTATGTTTAGCAAAATCTAAAATTCTTGTAACCTTTGCACTTTTCACATCAATTATATATCTTGTCAAAAGTGTTGCTATACTATACGATTTAAACATCGTCTGGTTTCAATTAAAAATGTGAATTATAGCAAGCAAAATTGATGCCATTTTCAGATTCTTCTCTCACACATTTTTTTAGCAATGAATAAAGACAGTTTTCGATGAACGCGGTTTGTTTGTAAAGCAATGTCAGTCCCATTTATGCAGGAATACAATACTGAATTCTTAGATACAAGATAGACAATTTCAATCAAATTTCAATTGAATGATTTAACAAAAAATAGAAAGGAATAGCGAACAGTGTGTCAAATTTGAGACACTTTTTTGACAGGGTTTAGTCTGAGTTAGATAGAAATGATGGGTGATTAAACCAGAAAATCAGCGACAATCGGAGGGACCAAATGAGATATAGATTCTCCTGATTCTATCCGTTGACGAACTTCTGTTGAGGAAATCTCGGCAAAGTCATCAGGAAGTAATAGTAAATCTATATGTTTACTATATCGTTGCTGTGATGTTTGGGAGAGATACTGTTTGATTGTTTCAATGTCCACATTGTCACGGTTAGCAGCGATGATCCTACATTGTGAGAAGAGATGTTCTAACTCTGTCTGGAGATCCGTATAGTACTTCGGATCAAATATCCTCACCAATGTATCATAACCGACGATGAAGTAAAACTCTGTGTCATAAGGATAAACCGCTTCTAATGCTGTGACTTTGTCAATATACCGACCATGACTTGAAACGCCTATAGAAATGCTGTCATGAGTTTCAGCATAACATTTCAGTGTTAACATTCTTCCTGCCAAAGGCAATCCGAATACATCTTTATCTACATTTGCTTTTGCAAGAAGTAGAAGCATTTCATCAAGACAGTATTGCTCACGTGCTTTTTCAACCATTTTGATGTGTGCTACAGTGATGGGGTTAAATGAACCAGAAAAAATCCCAAGTCTCTTTCCTGATTCACTTATGGGATTAGATGTTTTATGGATTATTCTGATCTGAGGTGGGGCGTCAGAATCTAAGCAATTGATGACCTCTGTGTATTCATCAAATTCGGGGTATGTTTTAAACTTATCAAGATCATTCATGATTCATGTTTTTTGACTTCTTCCCAAATTTCGTCAAGTTTAGCAAGAGATTGTTCTGTGATATTCTTTCCCTGTTTTTCCAATTCTTTCTCCATACGTTTAAATCGTTCTATAAATTTTCGGTTTGACTTTCGCAATGTTTCCTCAGCTTGTAGGTCCACAAAACGACACAAATTCACAACAGCAAATAGTAAGTCTCCAATTTCAATCTCAATTTCGTCTGGATTATTGTCATTAAGGCTCTCTTTAACCTCTTCTAACTCCTCGTCCACCTTGTCGACTACATCATTGATGTCTTCCCAGTCAAATCCAACTCTGGCAGCGCGTTTCTGAATTTTCTGTCCTCTAAGTAAAGCGGGTAAAGCAATTGGAATACCATCAAGAACTGATTCTCTATCTTCATAACCTGCTTCTTGACTCTTGATTGCTTCCCAATTTTTGACGACATCTTCTGAGTTTTCAACATCAACATCACTGAATACATGTGGGTGTCTTCGGATTAACTTTTCAGTCAAGCAATCAATCACGTCATATATATCAAAGTCTTGGTTTTCTGAAGCAATTTGTGCCTGCAACATGACATTTAGCAGAAGGTCTCCGAGTTCTTCCTTTAATTTGTCAGGTTTGCCAGAGTCAATCGCTTCGACAGTCTCATAAGTCTCCTCAATCAATGTAGACTTTAACGAAGAATGTGTCTGCTCACGATCCCAGGGACATCCGTCCTCACCTCTCAAAATGGCGATCACTTCTACAAGTGATTCAAAAAGGTCTTTAGGCATAGAACCGAATCCTTTAAACTAAGCTCCAATAAACTAAACTATTCACTATCATTATCTTCAATATCTTCTATCTGAATGATCAATTGTCCAAGCTGGAAACGTAATAACATGGTGTAAATCTGCATCAACAACGTAACCTGTGCTTCGGTAGTGAGTTCACCGACTTGAATGAGTTGTATGAATTTTTCTGTACGTTCACGAATCTGCTCAGATTTCTCAAAATCGATTGACTCTTGTTGCTGTTGACTCTCTTTGATAAATTGCCAAATTCTGTCCTGAATCTCCAACATATAGTTCTTAGTCATCACAGTCCGTGCCTTTTTAGCAGAATCAACCCAGATAGTATTTGCTTTCCAATTTAGCATAAAAGCAATACTATTAATAATTACATCTCTGAAAGAATCCTCACCCGATAGAAGTTCCTCTAAGTTCGTTAATCCTTCTGCTTCTGCGGAGAAAGTACGGACGCGTGTAAAGTCTTTTAAGTTTGTCAACAATTGCTCGTTTTCAGAAATAAGATACCAAAAACTTGCACTTGTTGTGAGTAGAACCTCAATCTGTTTGTTGACAGTATCAGGCATTTCCGAACGTAAACAGAAATTGTGTATACCATGTAATCGACTACGAAAAATATGCAAGCCGTTTGCAGTCTGAAATTCTTTGAGACTTGCAACCTGCGGCAGAAGATGTTGGCGTATTTGATTAAGCAATTCGTTTATCGCAGTGGGTTCAGCATTCATAGGAAGAAATACCTTTCAGATAATTACTACCAATATAATAACAAATTAAGACGCTTTTATCAATGTAAAATAATCAAAGTTGCTACCATTAAAATATGTCACACAAGAATTACTATCATATCAATACCTTCGCCAACAATAGACATTCTGTTAGATTTTGCATGGATTTTGTAGCACACGCTTCCGTGCTTCCATCCTTCCACTCTTCCCATCTTCCACTCTTCCCATCTTCCACTCTTCCATCCTTCCATCCTTCCATCCTTCCTATCTTACATTACTGTTTTCTATTGACTACTGAATGCGTAAATGATAAGATTCTCTTAATTAGATAAGATTTTCCTTAATTAAAATGAAATAACATTCCAAGAAGACAATCGTTTTAAAAAGATGCTTACTAAACTACTTCAACTTCTGAGACAGCCTGAACTTATAAAAAAGATAACCCTTTGGAGTATATCAATAACCCTCCTATTCTTGGGATTTTACATTAACCTATGGCGTGTTGCAAATCCATCGTGGTTTAAGAGTCATCAACGAGACACAGAAGCACACGTCCTGGGCAGAATGGTGAAATCTAACCAAGATGGGATTTTTTCAGCCGGAGGATTAAATGGTGATGGAAAAATAGACAACATACCGCTGCAATGGGAACCTTCATCAGACCTTGATAGACAATATATAGCATATCTGAACAATCTTACCTTTGATGCCTTCAGTACATACAAGTCACAACCCGGAGGACAAGGAATGTTGTTTAGTTTATTTAACAGGATTTTACCCACACCTCCTAATATCAACCTCCAGATATTCTATGTATTAACAGCTTTACTAACAGCAATCGCATTGACTACCATCATAAATTGGTTCTATGATGAATTTGGTTTATGGATCGCGGTTTGTGTCTTGTGTTCAACATTATTCTCCGGATGGCTAACAGTCTTTGGCAAAAATCTGTGGTGGTGTACGTGGGCTTTCTATCTGCCGATGATCGCTGTCTTATATTACTTAAAAAAAGTCAGAGAACCTATTCACCGTCAGTTTTTAAAGTTTGGAATACTCGTATTCATCGTTATGTCTATAAAATGCTTCATCAATGGCTACGAGTATATTACAACCACACTCTTGATGATGGTTGTTCCCTTCGTTTACTACGGAATCCTTGATAGATGGGACAAACAGAGTATCCTTAAATGGACACTTGCGGCTGGTATCGGTTCAGGAGTAGCTATTTTATTAAGTCTTATAATGTTATGTTTCCAAATTGGTGCAGTGAGAACCGGTTTCATAGATGGCATTTCACATGTTATATATTCATTTGGGAAGCGAACTTACGGATCGGCAGAGGGGTTTCCATCTATATATGCTGCAAGTCTTGACGCTGGTCCAATAGAAGTCGTCATAAAATATCTAAACGGCATATATTTAGACCTTAACAATTATCTATCAATTGAAAATGCATTTATTTCCAATTACCTCTTAAAAATAAGGTATTCATATCTAATTGTTCTCTTTATTGGAGGTTCAATTTTACTATATCTTCGCGACAATGTAAATATAACATCAGAGAACAGCCGACATTGTATCGCATTAATCTGTGCAATGTGGTTTTCAATACTTGCTCCAATGTCGTGGTTTGTCATTTTCAAAGCACACTCATTCATTCACACACACATGAGTTTCCTTCTGTGGCAGATGCCTTTTACTTTGTTCGGTTTTGCTGTATTTGCTGCTTCGGTTAGTTTGAAACTTAGCCGTGACAAATCCTGATATACCGATTTTGTGTCATACATGACTTTTCATTAACACTATGTATATTGTTGTTTGTTTGAGCATATACCAGGGTTATTTAGTTTTTAATATTTTCAATAATTCTTTGCTATTACGTTAATGTTGCTTTTCAGCATATTGTGTTCGTCTTTAGTCCCGTAGGGACGATATGTTTATAGAAAAATGTGTACCCCACCTCTCTTGAGTTCCGTAGGAACGACATAGAAGAATAAACATATCGTCCCTACCAAATCAACGCCAAATGCGCGTTTGGCATTTGGCGGGACTGAAGAGCGTTTCACATACCCTCAATCGTTGAGTTGATACATTCGGACTTCGCTATTCTACCTAACTGACAATGTAAACTGTTAGTAAAAGAAAAAATCTTTAGTTCTTAAAACTAAATAACCCTGGAGCATATACACACTACTTGACATCTAATAGTTTATTGTGATAGTATTTAACTATGATGAGAGTATCTACATGTCTTCTTATATGCATTATGTTCTTAGGTGTTACCAGTGATGCAAAGGATAAACCACCAAAAGTTGGTGATGAAGCACCAGATTTCACCCTTCATGATGTGAAAGAGAAAGAACACACACTGAAAAAATTACGCGGAAATATCGTTTTTCTCATCATGGGAAATCGTAAGATCCGAAAAGAAGACGACAAGTGGGCGGAAGCATTTCAAAAAGACTATAAAACAGATAAACGTATTACATCATTCATTGTTGCTGATTTGCGGAGTGTACCAGGATTTATACCTAAAGGATTTATCCGGTTTCAGTTGAAGAGAAATCCACCTCCCGCCCCATTCTTACTCGATTGGAAAGGGAAAGTACACCAGCGATATCATACTGAGAAAAAGAAACCTAATCTATACCTGATCTCATCAAAAGGGAAAATAGTGTATCATCGAAAAGCAGATTTTACTCCCGCACTGTATGCAGAACTCAAAAAGCTGATTAATCTGCAATTATCTAATATGCCTTAGCACGGTTTTTTGCAATAGTGTCTTTGTATAAGAAAACGAGGAGCACAAGATGACAACCAAAACCGAATTAAAAAAGTACTTAACCTTCCCAGTATTCCTTATAAGCAGCGGTTCGTTTATCGGTCTGCTCGGATGGTGGGGATTAGCACAGACATCTGCAGAATTTATATTCTTTGTTGGTTCAATGCTACTCTCCCTCTCAGGTTCCATTGCTGCATTGTGGGGACTAATGACGCTGGAGAGAACTGAACCGAGTCCCACAAAAATAAGGAGATTAAAGAATAATATTTCAAAAGACCTGAAAATTCAGTACCCTTCATATATTTTACAAGTTGAAAAGCTAAAACGAAAGACAGATGAATTACACAATCAACTTCCTTATTACCGTTCATATTTTGAAAACTTCAAAAACAACATTAGACAATTGCGAACGGAGTTAATTAATCTGGAAGAACAACTTCAGAATAACCTTAAGAAGAATGCACCTATAATAGATAACGATAGTGCAGAAGGTATAGCAAAGAAGATACTATGGTCTGAAAAGCAGATTTATCTCACACAGTTGAGCGATTCATTAGAAGACCTTTCAGAATTCTTGACATCTTCAGATTTAGATAAGTATCGTGTTGAGTTAGCCAATATGAAGGGTAGAATATCCCAATTAGAACGTGGGACTGACCTGTATCGCGAACTGATGATGCTCTGTCATAAGGCAGATTCTGAGTATGACAATGTTCTAACTCTTAAGCAGAAAGTGGACGACATAAACAATCTGATGTCGCGTCAAACACCAAAATTAGACGATTTGGAAAACATGATTGAAAGAAAGTATGAAGAATCAAAGATGGAGTTATCACATTTCCGTAATCAGATTGACAAATTTCAAGCAGATTTAGAGTAGAGAGTTTTAGGTTACAAATATAGTCTACATAAATGGTGTATATAGAACGTATTAATTCTGAAATCTGTGAGGGATGATATGAAGTATCTGGTTACAGGATGCGCTGGTTTTATTGGATGGAAAGTCACAGAGTTTCTCCTTGCCGATGGACATTCCGTAGTTGGCATAGACAATCTTAATGATGCTTATGATGTATCAATGAAAAAGTGGAGACTTGAACAACTTCAAACTTCAAAAGATTTTCATTATTACTGTGTAGATATTTGTGAGCGTTCCGCGCTGAATTCTTTCTATGACGAAAAATATGATGCCGTAATAAACCTTGCTGCACACGCTGGTGTCCGAAAGTCTGTTGAGAATCCATGGGAATTTGTAGATGTAAACATCACTGGAACTTTGAACCTATTAGATCTTTGTCAGAAGTGCGAAATAAAAAAGTTTGTTTTGGCATCTACCTCCAGCTTATACGGAGCAAATAATACACTACCATTTAGCGAAGATGCAAACACAGACGGTCCACTCTCTCCTTATGCAGCCTCAAAAAAAGGGGCAGAGGCTTTCTGCTATAGCTACCACCACCTGTTTGACATTGATATGACAATTTTTCGTTTCTTTACCGTCTACGGTCCTGCGGGGCGTCCAGATATGGCCGCGTTCAGATTCGTTCAATGGATTAGTGAAGAGAAACCAGTTACCGTCTATGGTGATGGACAACAGTCCTCGCGCGATTATACCTATGTTGATGATATCGCACGCGGTGTTATCGCTGGATTAAAACCACTTGGATATGCAGTCATCAATCTGGGGTCAGATAGGCCGATCATTCTGATTGATACGATAAGAATGATAGAGGAACTGGTAGGTAAGAAAGCTATTCTCTCACATCAACCTGTCCATCCTGCAGACCCCGACGCGACATGGGCAAACATACAAAGAGCTGAACAACTCTTAGGATGGAGACCAAAAGTTTCTTTTCGTGATGGAATTGCATCAGTCGTTGAATGGTATAATGAGAATCGCGAATGGGCAAAAGACATCTCAACGGGTTAGACGGAGCAAGGAAGACAAGAAGATAACCTTCTATGCCGCTGTTAGTATTTCAACAGCCTTCACAAGCGCAGTTTCCTCAACCTTTAGTCTTGCGTTTTCGACTTCCCGTTTCACATAAGTGATAGTATTTTCTAAGTTCATCGGGGTAGCAATCTCATCCACAATTTTTTGCAGACGTTTGATGTCTGTTTTCTTTATCCCTGTCTGTTCCTCTACACGTGAATGCATTTCTGCAGCGGTTTCAGGTTCACTCGCTTTTTCCTTCGGTTTTCCGTGAGATGAGTTAGAACTTGTAGACCGAGGTTTCGTAGTACGCGTACGTTTACGTGGTGTGCTTTTCTGTATTTTCCCTGCATCCAATGCTTTCATACCACATTCCTTACACAATGCTGCGGTGACTTCACCTATCGTCATCGTAACAATTACCTCACTGATCGATCCACACAGATCGCATTCAGTAAGACTATCAATGCCGGAAAGGATCTCGTTGTGTAACACAAGCATCTTTGCTTTGTCGGTTTTTGTTGGTTTTTCTTTTTGACACAAAGTGATGAGCTTTTGCGCCGATTTCTCAATCTGAGCTAATTTTCCCATATCAGACCTCCAATAAATGTTATATGTAGTATAACATTTATGAAAGTTGTAGTCAAGAAAACTGAAGTTGGTAGGTGTGTTGTGTGGTCTTATTCTATTGAATCTTTGTCTTTATAGAGTTTATACTCAAGACTTTCAATCAGTGCTTCATAACTGGCAGAAATTATATTCTCTGATACGCCAACGGTTCGCCAACTCTCTTGTCCATCTCCCGCCTCAATGAGCACGCGAACCTTGGAACCTGTTCCTGCTTTGGTATCCAACACCCGAACCTTATAGTCCATCAATCTCACCTTTTCAAGTTCTGGATAAAACTGTTCAAGTGCCTTGCGTAACGCAGTGTCCAATGCGTTGACAGGTCCATCTCCATCCGCTGCAGTGTGAACCATAACATCGTCAGGTGTAGTAACTTTCACGGTTGCTTCAGAACGCATACTGTGGTCACTGAATTTCTCTATTATAACGCGGAATCCAAACTGCTGAAAAAAGGGTTTATAACCGTTAAATACTTTACGTGTTAACAACTCAAAGGATGCTTCGGCGGCTTCATACTGATAACCATCACTTTCTGCCTCTTTTAAACGGTTGAAGAGTTCTAATACTTGCGGTGAGTTCTTGTCGTAATTAGGATATTCCTTCTCAATTTTCTTCATAATCGTGCCACGACCAGCTTGATCAGAAACAAGAATCCGTTGTGAATTCCCAACCTTTTCTGGTACAATATGTTCATACGTTAGACGATTCTTGCGGATAGCATCTGTGTGTAAACCGCCTTTGTGCGCAAATGCGGAACGACCCACATAAGGTTGACGTTCATCATGCGGAAGGTTGGCAAGTTCACTGATCAAACGAGAGATACCTGTTAATGATTGTAACTGCGATTCGCTTATACACGCAATTCCTAATTTTAGTTGAACTGTTGGGATGATTGATGCAAGGTTAGCGTTACCGCACCGTTCTCCATATCCATTGAATGTTCCTTGAACATGATTTGCACCAGCCTGCACTGCTAAAACTGAGTTTGCTGCACCCATGCCAGCGTCATTGTGTGCATGGATACCAACAGGTAAATGCAGTGCTGACATCGTAGCCTTCACACCCGTTTGGATTTCCTGCGGTAATCTTCCGCCGTTAGTATCACAGAGAACAAGACATTTAGCACCACCTGCAGCAGCAGCATGTAAAGTCTCAATTGCATATTTAGCATCATCTGCGTAACCATCAAAAAAGTGTTCAGCATCGTAGATGACTTCACGCCCGTTTTCAACAAGATACCGAACTGAACTTTCAATGAGTTCTAAATTCTCTTCTGCTGTCACACGAAGGACATCGGTAGCATGGAGTCTCCAAGTTTTACCAAAAATCGTGACAGTTCTTGCACCAGTATCAAGTAGGGCTGAAAGGTTTGGATCAGCATCTGGGGAAAAGGTAGGATAACGGGTGCTGCCGAAAGGAACAATCGTTGCTGTTTTCAACGACATATCTTTTGCACGCTTGAAGAATTCTATATCTTTCGGATTAGAACCCGGGTAACCCCCTTCAATATAGCGGATACCTAATTTATCCAATTCCTTTATGATGATTAGTTTGTCTTCAACCGAAAATGCAACGCCTTCAGCTTGGCTACCATCCCGGAGAGTTGTATCATAAAATTCAACCATATTGCTATTCACAGCAAGTTTTGGCTTGTGCTTAGAACATTGACAAGTAACCTATTGGAGCGTCTACTCATAGATTGTAGGTCGGGTAGAGTGAAGCGAAACCCGACAAGATGTTCCATATCAACTTTAAAGTCGGGTTTCGTTCCTCTACCCGACTTACATGTTTAGTCTGGATTATCCACTATGTCCTACAACACCAAAATTCGATGCCTCCTTTATATGCAGTAAACCCTATTTATATCTTCTAAATTTTATCACAGTTCAAGTCAAAAGTCAAAAGAATTGAATCTTACGATAGCATATATGTGCACATACAACTGAAACTGTTTTACTTTCATAAAGTTAAAAATTATGCTAATATTAATACCTATGAGAACCTATCGTTTTTTCAATATTCTTCTATTATTGTTACTTTCTGGTTGTGGTATATTCTCCACAAAACCTGTAATAACACCCCCTACAATCCCAGTTCATGATCCAATTGAAAAACTCCACTCAGATATTGATACAATCTTACAGGACGCATTATTTACAACAGCAAGTATCGGTATAAAAGTAGTTTCGATTGAATCAGGTGAAGTTGTCTATGCAAAAAACGCCAAGAAACTTCATCATCCTGCTTCAACGACTAAGTTATTTACGGCTGCAACTGCTTTAGCCAAATTGGGATCGGAGTATAGGTTTGAGACTTCACTATATTCTGACACAGCGACAAATGCTCAAACGATAAGAAACCTATATCTCAAAGGAAGAGGTGACCCAGTATTGCACATAAGTGACTTAGAAAAATTGTGTGATACCTTAGTGCAATCCGGTGTAAAGTCAATTGATAGGGATATCATCGTAGACGAAAGTTATTTCGACACAGTGCGTGAAGGCCCCGGCTGGATGTGGGATGACAAACCGTTTCAGATGAGTGCTCTAAGTATACGAAGTATTGAACCAGAGAAAAGTATGGAGAATCGGGCGATTGCTTGTGGACATCTACTTAAAGATAAACTCATACAAAAAGGTATTTCAGTTGAAGGCACTGTTGTTTCAGATAAAGTTCCATCTGGGATGGAAAGTGTTGCTAAACATCTCTCACCACCGCTTTCGGCCATAATTAAATCAATGAATAAACCGAGTGATAATTGGATTGCTGAGATGCTATTCAAAACAATCGGTGCTGAAGTTAAGGGTGAACCCGGAAGTTGGCAGAAAGGTAGGGAAGCTGTCGGTGAATTCTTAAATGAGATATTAGGTGAACAGAACGCATACAGATTTGTTGATGGTTCTGGTCTTTCTCGATACAATCTACTCAGCACAGAACTTTTGACAAAACTGCTTGTTACTATGTATAACAGTTTCGAGTTGATGCCAGAATTCACTGCATCTCTACCAATTGCTGGTGTTGATGGCACATTAAGAAATAGGATGCAAGGAGTGTATGCAGAGAAGGTATTACGTGCAAAGACTGGAACATTAAGCGGCGTTTCTGCACTTGCAGGCTATACCCGAACTGCTGATGGCGAAGTATTAGCGTTTGGAATATTGATAAGTCATTATGTAGGGTCATCAGCGACTGCCCGTCGTATTCAAGATAAGATAGGAGATATTTTGACGCAGTTTAGTAGAGATATTGGAAGGAAACAATAGGATCGCCTTCTGCGAACCAATATGTAAGTAGATCAAACTTTATGATTTTCTTGTCACACTGATTCCTACATGTTATAATAAAGGCACGGACGTTTATTGACATACTATAATGTATCCCATAAACCTAATTGTCCGTAATTTTCTCATCACAGCACCTGTTTTTCGTAGGGACAGGGTCTCCCTGTCCGTTGTATCAGTCTAATACACATCACAAACAACAAAGAACTCACCATATAAATGATTTATGAGATATTTTCATAAAAGTCTGAAACCATTAGACATCATCACTGAGAGCGATCCTCATCCAATTGTAAATTATGTGAAAATCATAGTTGATATCGTTCAGGATAATGAAACTCAACTCTCTGGTTCACTAACAGAGGGAGATTACCAAAGACTAATAAAAATTCTGGATAGTTTAATAGATATTGTAAAAGAAGACGAGACCCATATCTTATCACCTATAATGGATTTCATCGGAATGCTTGTTGAAAACTATGAAGATAGCCATGTCCCAGAACTATCACAGATATAACAATTGAACAGTATGACTTTATTTGTTATTTGACTTCCTTCGCTCAAGTTTCGTTCTGGAGAGTTTATGATTTAGTAACAGAATCAATATAACTTGGGTTAATGATAAGGTACAAATCAGAAAAGTAACACAAAAAAAATCTTCACAGTGTCTAAATATGCTCTGCTGGTTTCCAAGAATAGAGACACTCTATACGAAAATATTACAAATACACTACTTGACTATTTTATGCGAAATAACAAACGCTGAGTGCAGTTTCATTCAGTTACAAACACTGATATGGGAAATCGATCCTGTAGGTACAATTTCTCCTATTGAAGACAAACAAATGTCAACACAAGAACAGGTTGAGTTCAGTCAGTATCCAGAAAGCGACTATAAATGGTTGATTGAGGTGCTGGAAACTTTAACAGATATAGTTGATCGAAACTTTAGCAACAACTTCGCTACACTGACCGAAAACGATTATGAACGACTTGACTCAGTCTTGAAAGAGTTAATTTATGTCGTTGGGGATGATGAAAAACATCAATTAGCACCATTAATGGAATTCATCTGTATTCTCATTGCAGACTATGAAAATAGACATTTTCCAAAACTGACAGATCTGTTTCCTGATTTAAAGGAAGATGAAATTGCAAATAATATAGGAAGTGAAGTACAGAAGGATAATTCTAACACAGCACTAAAAAGTAACATTAATTCGCTTGCTGCAGAGGCGTTTTACTCCATAGGCACCCTTCTCTATGACGGAAGGAAAAGAGAAGAAGCGATCTTTGCACATGGCCAAGCGATTAAACTGGGACCAGATTACATACATGCATATTTATTGCGGGGTTAGGTAAAAACCACTCTGGAACTCTATGAATCTGTAGTAGCTGATCTTGATAAGGCTCTGCGACTAAATTTAGATGTTAGACTTCCCATCTTCATTTCACCCTCGCCAACCAGTATCAATGCTCGTATATCCGTGCGTATATTGATGCAGATGTGGCGGTAAGTCTTCTAAGAACCTCTTACCAACATCAGGAATCTCCCAGGGTATGTCAATATGATGTGCACGGCTGCGGAAACCGATCGCACAGGAGAGACGGATTTCATCAATCTGGTTGGGGAATGCACCATGATATGTGCGATGTGCAAATACAATCATATCTCCCGGATTCGTAAACAGGGGTACAATCCCAGGAACATCAAAATCTGCGTAGGCTCTTTCTTCTCCACCGATTTTGTGAAAGGAGCGTTTATCCGCAGTCAATCTAAAACCTTCAGGACCCTCCCAGTTCTCCACATGTGAATCCGCAATTACACATAAACCGCCATGTTCCGGTCGCGAACCGGTGATGTAAAACCACTTACCAGATGGCCACATACCTCGGTTAAGCACATCGCCAGAATTCTTTGGCGTATCATTAGAGAATCCACACCAATCGGTATGCCATGCAACAGGATGGGAACCCGGCATCCGTATAATTGCTGCAGAACGATGCACTGTCAATTCATCTGTACCAATCAGATGTCTGTGAACTTTCATAAAAGGTTCATATTCCAATAGTTGCCACGCACCTTCACCAGTTTCAATCCACGCATGTCGAGTGCTGCTTTGACCACGCTGCAATTCCCTATTTGGATCTGTTCCATCAAAAACTGCTTGCTTTAAGCTATCAACTAATTCTGGCGGTAACACATCTTTTATGATGGCAAATCCGTGAGCATCTAAACATTCTGATATTAGCGACAGTTGATTTATTCCAAACTCATAAGTGTAATCAAGTTCAGGTTTTTGAATATCTAAATAGTGTTCCATTTACAGAATCCCTCATGTGTTTTGAGTGCTATTCTATATTAGTGAATGAGTTCTGTCAATCACAAATTCTCTTTCCAGTACTCCCTATGGACATACGCAAGTATTTCAAGAATAGTCCTGCTTCGGAGATCGCACCTACATTAAAGGATTTCAGATATCTATTTTCTTACCACTTGACCGATTTTCAAATTTCCTGTATAGTTTAAAAGACTTGAACATCCATTTACACCTTTAAATAAAAATGGAATTCTATGGATACATCATCAAAACAACCTATTCGCTGGGGAATACTCAGCACAGCAAATATTGCATCAAAATTAGTACGTGCGATTAATCTCGCAAAAAATGCAGAATTGATAGCTATTGCAAGCCGTACTAAAGAACGCGCAACTGAATGGGCAAAAAAGCATAATGTTCCGATTGCCTATGGAAACTATGAAGAACTCCTCTCTGATTCTTCCTTAGACGCCATCTACATCCCTCTTCCACCTTCAATGCACGCAGTTTGGACTATCACAGCCGCTGAACAAGGTAAACACGTCCTTTGTGAAAAACCATTATCGGTTAATGCTGACGAAGCAACCATGATGGCAGATGCCTGCAATCAGAACGGGGTGCAACTCATGGATGGTGTCATGTGGGTACACCATGAACGCACATCGGTAATGAAGCAAGAACTTGCTAATTTAGGAGGACTTCGTCGCGTCACTGCCGCTTTCACCTTCAATTGGAATACAATCCCAACAGACAATATACGTGCTAAGCCCGAACTGGGAGGCGGCAGTCTCGGTGATCTGGGGTACTACTGTGTACGAGCAATTCTATGGGCATTTGATGATATACCAACAAAGGTCTTTGCAACTGCACGTCACAAAGTCGGAGTAGATTTCAACCTATCAGGTATTCTATGGTTTAATGATGACCGTATCGCAACCATGGACTGCGGGTTTGATACGGGACTAAGAAAATGGTTTGAGGTCGCTGGAACTAAGGCATCGTTAGTATGTGATGATTTCACTGTACCACAATCTGAAGAATCAGCAAGGTTTTGGATACACGGTCCTGATAATGAAAAACATGAAACTGACAAATGTATACAAGAAGTCAATATGATTGAAAAGTTTACTCAAATCGTGCAATCTGGAAACCTTGAACCTGAATGGACAACAGTGGCAGTAAACACAATGAGGGTGTGTGATGCTTTACGCGAATCGGATAGATTAGGAAAGATTGTTGCAGTGATTTAACTTTTTAGTCAATGGTGTCTTATGAAGATAACGAAGATTGAGACCTTTATTGTAGATGGTGGATGGCGACCATGGATATTCGTCAAAGTTGAGACAGACGAGGGTATTACCGGTTACGGTGAGTGTAGTGATGGTAGAAATCCCAACGGTGTTGCAGGTGCAATTAGAGATTTGACACCGCTGTTGATTGGACGCGATCCTCGACCCTATGAGATACGTTTTTGGGATATGATTCGCGGTTCTCGTCAGAGTCCAGGCGGCATCGCAGCAAAAGCAATCGCAGGGATCGAATTGGCGTTAGTTGACATAAAAGCAAAGGCTTTAGGAATATCTGTTGTAGAACTTTTTGGCGGTCCAACCCGTGAAGATGTTCGTGTCTACTGGTCCCATTGCGGATCTTCTCGTGCGGGGAATTATGAGCTAATTGGCGTTCCACCTTTAAGAACCATGGAAGACATCACAGCATTAGGACATGAAGTTGTTGAGAAAGGTTTTACTGCTCTCAAGACGAACATTGTCATCCCTGGTGACCCCGCTTCTGTCTACTTTAGTGGCTTCAGTAGTGGTCCTGGTTCAACAGATGGAAATGTCACGACTGAACTTCTCCGACACATTGAAACACTTATTAGCACGTTCAGAGATTCGATCGGGCCCGACATAGGACTGAATCTTGATCTGAATTTCAACTTTAAACCTGAAGCATGTATCCGTATCGCACAGATGTTAGAACCGTACAATCTGCTATGGTTGGAGATTGATATGTACGATCACGAAGCAATACGACAGATCAAGGACTCCACATCCACAAAAATATGCACAGGTGAGAATTTATACTATATGCGTGAATATATTCCGTATTTTGAATCTCGCGCTGCAGACGTCTTTATGGTTGATGTTCCTTGGAATGGATTTGCACAGTCAAAGAAGATCGGAGATTTAGCGGAAGTATATCAGTTCAATGTTGCTCCACACAACTATTACAGTCATCTTGCGACTTATGTCAGTGCAAGTTTATGTGCCGTCTTGCCGAATGTGCGAATAATGGAAGTCGATATAGACGATGTTCCGTGGAAAGACGATTTGACGACAATTGTACCAGAAATCGTTGACGGATATATGAAAATACCTACAGGTCAAGGATGGGGAACTGATCTGAATGAAGAAGTTGTGCAAGCACATTTGTGGGATGATCGGAGAGGCGATTGGTAAAAGGAGTAAACATGGGTATGCAGCACTCAACTCCGTGAATTAAATTCATTTATTTTTGTTTACCTCGCAACCGCTTCCGATCCAATATTTTCTTTTATCCATGCACGCAATGGCACATCTGCATCACCAGGAGATGTATACCCCATACCACCTGTACTCTTACCTAAAATCTGCTGACGAATTGGATCTGATCTGTCCATATAGTGTTCTACTGTCATGTCGTCGCGCGGTTGTAACCATCGGTAACTGTAGCCGTAGAAAAGTACTTTTCGCATAAAGTCAGAAGTATTACGTCCAACAGCATGCCACAACCTGCGATCAAAAAAGACTGCTGTTCCCGGTTTAGCAAAAACAGGTGTAGCATTTTCAGGATCCATCTTATCATCGTCTGGCATTTTCACCTTGTTGAATTTCTGACTACCCGGAATCACACTAAAATTACCTCGACCTGGCACAGATGTATCTGTCAGAAAATACGCAACCTTTAACGATACACGAGGACGCGGTTCACCCTCAAGTTCAATGTTAAGTCTTCCGCTATCTTGATGCCATCCAAGTCTACGGGTCTTGTCACGTTCTTCAGGAGGAAGCGGTGGCAGTGCAATCATGTGTGAATGATAGAGCTTGATATTCCATCCCAATATTCCCCAAACTTTCGGAAAAGTGGTATTCCAATCCAGCAGTTCAATGAATATTTCGTCTTTACCAACGAAGTCAAGCATGTTGAAGTGTTTGTTGGGAGGTAGCTTCTCTTCTCCCAAGTGCTCAGCACCCACTCGATCAAATGCAACTATGAGTTTCTCAATAATTTCTTGCGGAACAGCATCTTCAACGACTAAATAACCGTTCTCTTCAAATTCTTGTTTCTCAGTTTCTGTTATACAGTGTTCTAAACATAGTGGATCCATCATTTTCACCTATCTGCGTAAAACATTATCTTGTGAAAAGTGTATCTTGACCAAGCATTCTTGTCAAATTAAAAATGAGAGAGGCAGTATCACTGAAAATTCCACTTCTGTGTTGCATACTTAGAATTTACTAAGACTTTTGCTTGTTCTTTTTCAAACAAAGATAGTCTACCACAATTAAACATAATCCCCACGTCAAATGTTTCGCAGATTGTCCCTATAAGCAAACTTCTGGTAATAGAACGTCCTGCCGTGTTAATCGCAATTGAACTATCTAATAACATTCTCTGAACTTCAGGAATTCTTGAAACTCGTTTAAGGATCGTTTCGGGAGGTAAATCTAATGAGATATATCCCTGAAACATTATGCCATATCGGTTACGCCTAACTGAAACCCCCGCAAGTTTCTTGTCATTACACATTACATCGTGCTCAGCGGGATTCGTTAAGCAGATGTTCTGATTCGATGGAGTTGTTTCAGTAGATACGTGACATTCTGCAGGAATACCAAGTTTCCCAAATGCCATGACAAGACTGTTTCCAATTCTTTGAAACATCTCAGGAACACTGATTTCTCCAACTTTCCGTGGGAGTATCAATGAATATGTCAAATCCCATCCATGAACGACTGTGCCACCACCTGTCATCCGCTTCACTAATTCTATCCCTTCTGCACGACATGCTTCAATATCAACCTCGGATGCTAAATCTTGAAAATATCCAAAACTAAATGCAGGTGATGTCCAATCATATAAGCGTAACGTTGGGAGTGGTTGTTCCTTCTGAAAGGTTAGAATTGTCTCATCTATTGCCATGTTCATCGCTGCACAGTTCTTTCCCATGTTGATGAGACGACCAATAGTATTCATCAGTCTAATGGTACCCGACAGACAGCAGTGGTATGTGCATCACAATACCAGAAATCTCCATCCCAATAGGTCATGCCGTGTGGTTCAGGATGTGGTTCAGGTATCTCAATTTTGTTGATATGGCTGCCATCTTCTGGATTAAGTTGGTAAATTGCGCGATGGTTCGTTTCAACGCACCAGAGGTTATCTCCTACCCATGCGATCCCATGAGGTCTATCATCAGGAGCAGGAATGGAATGAATCACCGTGAAGTCATCTTCAACATCAACCTGATAGATAGTTGCTGATGGTGGTACAGCGATCCAAAGTTTATTGTCGCGCCACTCTAAACCGTGCGCGCCAGTCTGTCCTGCACCAGGAGTTTCATAAGATGCAAGTGTGTTCCCGTTTTCAGGATCAGTTGACAAGATTTCACAACTATAGGTAGAAGCAAGCCATAGCGTTGTACCTGTGTGTGTAACACCGCTACCTCTATCAGAATCGGTATCAAATGTCTTTATTACTGCCCCCTCATAAGAGACAAGGTGAACTTCGTTGCTCTGTTGGTCAATAATCCAGAGTCCTTCTTCAGTGGCTTGCATGCCGTTGGGTTGTGGACCTGGTGAGTCAAAAACTTTTTCGATTTTTGGCATAAAGATTCTCCGCTTTTTACATAATACCATTTCTAATTGATAATGCCTCTTTTTTGTAGCACATTCTGTTAGATTGTGCCGTTCCCCGCTTCAATTCTAAACAGCCGCTAATGAGAGAAGAATTAATAGAAATGGTATTATATTTGTGTTATTGAATACGGATTTACAGGAACGTAAAGAGATTCGGAGTTACACCTGCATAGTGTTCTGTCAATACTTACTTGTAGGTCGGGTAGAGCGAAGCGAAACCCATAGGTGTAAACTTAAGAAAACTTAGAAGCTCTTATGAATCACCGTGAATCCCTATGGTTATTGGGATTGTCTTCTCTTCAGTCCCGTAGGGACGATATGTTTATAGAAAAATGTGTACCCCCACCTCTCTTCAGTCCCGTAGGGACGATATGTTTATATCAGGATGAACTACTACACATATCGTCCCTACGGGACTAAAGAGAGGTCGTATATCGTTTAACTATAAACATAGCGTCCCTACGGGACTGGAGAAGGTTTCTGACACAGAAAATTCCTTAAGTTTACACCTATAGGTAGAGCGAAGCGAAACCCGACATGATTGACACGTCGATTACGTGTCCAAATCAACGCGAATGCGCGTTTGGCATTTGTCGGGTTTCGTTCCTCTACCCGACCTACATATTTAGTCAGGATTATTCAATAGAGCTTAGACAAGGTTTTATCATAGCATGTTAACGACCACGACTTGCGTAACCTGGTCGCCATTCGTTGATAAACCTTGTTAAGCCGCTCCCTTCTTTCGCTAATTCTTTCATCTCCTCAACATCATCTTTACTTGCACTTTCGTAAGTGTAAAGATAGATATTGCCGCTCGTGAATTGGATTCTGATGAACTTTGTCCCTATTTCATAAGCAGCAATTCCCGAGTTTCCGTGAAGGTTTCCATAAGGTTTCATTCTTCTCCTCCTTTGTGAAGATAACTGTAGTTTTGTTAATAATAGCAGATTTGAACCTATATGTTAAATGAATTAACTCATTCTATAATCATGGACAAGTGTCCTTGGTAAGTAAGTGTTTATGTTCTTTTTTTGTATATACACTACCGTTGACTAAATTAGGATCACTAAAATCATCAAATAAGTCACTGTCTCCCTTTTCAGGACTTGGATAATCGGAATAAGAAATTAATACTTTTACCCTAGCTATTAGAGCTAACGCAATGATATGTTCATCATCTGATTTTAATTCTCCTTTTAACTCATTTTCTTTTTCTTCCACGCCTTCAGAAACTAACTTGAATTGACCAGCCCGGCTACGTTCCTTTGCCCAGGGTTCCATACCCCCTTTTCTCCATTCATTCTTATATTTTTCGGTATTGGAATAAACGATTTTACCATTTCTATTTCTTAACCATTTTCGGACAGGTTCCAATTCTTCATTTTTTGGATTTCTGAATCTACCAAAAGTATTTGTATCCAATATAACACACATTCATTAATCCTCAAATCCCAGAAGTCGATCAGACTCTAACAAGAAAAAATCCCGATAATGCTTCGGGACATTGGTAAGATTCCCCATCTTATCAAAACCAATATTATGCACCTTAACAATATTCCCCTTCGGTTCAAAATAGATGAGGGAAACATCGTCGGGTTTGATGTAACCTTTCCTGATTTCAATGCGTGCTCGGTCAATCATGTAATCACTATGTGTTTCAACGATGAATGACTGGTTACCTTGATTTGCCAATTTTGCTAACAGAGAAGAGAATTCAGCCTGCGCTCTTGGATGAAGATGTACTTCTGGCTGCTGAAGTAGTGAATACATTGGTAGGCTGTGCTTACGTCGACTCCTCTGGGAAATATTGGGATATAAAACCTGCACTAAGATAGGTAAAATTTGACTGACACCGTAGCCGACATCAATAATGTTAGAAGTCGGACCTCTTACCTTGAATTGTAGTTTAAATGGATCACTTAAGGAGTGTCCAAGTTTTTTTATCTTTAAATTTTGAAATAAACCAGAACGCTTACCAAATTCGGTTAACTGTAGTTCCAGTGCCTTCCATTCCTTTGTTTTAGTTCCTTCTAAACGCATCAACAGCATGGGGACATCGCTTCCTTCAGGATCATTAAATTCCTTCATCGGATCGTATGTTCGTTCAGGCCGCGATCGAATAGGTGAAGTACTAAATACGGATAAAGGTACCCAAATATTCCAGGGTGCGAATTTAGTCCTTGTCAATAATTTTTGTGCCTGTAAAAAATTTACAATGGCAATTTTACCTTTATCATCACCTTCTAAGAAACCTATAGAACTAATAGAAATCTCATCGAGAATATATAAGAGTTCTCCTAATGGAAATCTTGCAAAGATATCAACATGACAATCAATCTGGTAAAAGTTTAGTTTCTCATCATAAACAGCCAGTGACATCGCAGCTTGAATACTATCATCGATTTTGAAAACGACTTCACCATTTGGGAATTTAATTGTCACGGAGCCGACAGTGGGTTGAACTTTGCCCTTTCTTTCGATAAATTCAGCAATCCATTCAATAGCATTATTACCGTATTTTGAAGTAAATGTGAGTTTAAATATTTTTGGTTTTTTCTTACTGTTTCTGACGATATCTTTGAAAGTACCCAGCGAATAAGGGTGTAAATTAGTTGCTTTAGCATCAAAATCTACTCCCTTGCCGCGAAAAGAGTTAGCTAAAACATGAAAACAAGCAAGCGCAGTCGTTTTCCCAGTACTATTCTCACCAACCAAAAACGTCAATGGTCGTATTTCAAGCGTCTGCCGACCACCGAAACAGCGCACCTCTTCCATAGTAAATTGTGTTATACTCATCTCTTAACCTCAAAAACGCATCGTGTAGTTAATGAAAACTGAGATTTTCATATTATACCATTTCTAATTGATAATGTCTCTTTTTTGTAGCACATTCTGTTAGATTGTGCCGTTCCCCGCTTCAATTCTAAACAGCCGCTAATGAGAGAAAAATTAATAGAAATGGTATTACATTTGCCTGCTTTTACTTTTGAATATTTAGTCAATACTAATTTTACGAATGTGGTGTATTAAATTTTCCACGCTTCCACTCATTGAAAATAAGTAAAACCCCAATTATACAAAAAATAGTAATTAACCAATGACTGAAGTTAGAAATAAAGTTATAGATTTCCATTGTATCAATACCACCTATTCTACGCTGATCAAATAAAAACCCTGAAATAAATAGAAAAAAAATCCACCTGAACAGATTGCCAAACAGAAGTGTAATAAAGATTAATCCAAGACCTATAGACTTAATTCGGATAGTTAGAATTAACAGACTAACAATAAAGACTAATTCAAGGATAATAGATGTACCAAAATAAATTAAGTTGATGCCCATTTTATATTACTCCAAAAACCATAATGATAGCAGATATAAGTATAGCACAAATAACAATACTCCTTCAGAAAATTTAAAGGAGACGACTTACAACATCAATAATACTTGGAGAAAAAAGTACTGCATTGTCTTTTTATGAACGTCTCATATCAATCCGTCGCAGTGCTATGTCAATGAGCAGCAATAAGAGTGCTGTGAAGAGAAAGGGACGCCACAGATGAATCCGTAGGACTACCGGATTTTCAGGAGGTCGAAACGCATCCTCAGCAGTAATATTATACTTACCACCAGAAACTGATGAAAGTTGCGTCAGAAGCGATTCGTTAGCATTAGACACAAGGTACTCTTCCGGATAGGACACTACTGTTCCAGTTACCTGTGTATTCACGATCTCACCTGACTGCTTCTGCATGATGTTCAAGAAATAGGGGCCTATCTCTTTGGTAGGAAATTCAAGCTCATATTTTCCAGGGGCGGTTTGAGCAATAGCGAGATCTTTCTTCTTTAAATCAGGTCCAATAAGCGAAATATCACTATCCAATTCATTTAAAAAATCACCATTTTCACTAAGTGCATCAATAGCAAGATGTGCAACACCCTTATCTTTTGTAATTTCTGCTTGAAAATTACTGAGTGTCGTTTTCCGCATGGTATCACGAACAAGTTGTGTCCAGAACTTGCCATAACCGGGCCATTCTAACCAATCGGATGCCCAACGTGCTTTTGCATCAGAGGTAAATGCAACAACTTTTCCTAAACCGTATTGCCAACTTCCTAAAACAGGATCACCTCTGTCGGAAACAAGGTATATCTCAGCAGTAGGACGTGGTTGTGTGGCTACATAACCGAGTAGAAATGGAGCAAGATCAAGGTCAATTCCGCTCAACACCTGTGTCGGTTTTATACGTTGTGGAATGAAAGGTTGATCTATGATTGCTGACTTTGATGCAGTGACAGTCTCCTTCGCAAAAATCTGGGGAACATTATACGGGTCTTGCGTAAAATATTCACGTCCACCTCCCCATTTGGCGAGATCACCAAGCATATTCATGTCCGCACCACTCCCAATTCCAACGGTAGAAATCGTGATACGTTCAGAATGCATAGAATTGGCAATACCATACCAGTCACCAGGTTGTGAATGTCCATCACTCAACACAATAACATGCTTGAGCTTGGCAGTGGTTTCAGTTAACGCAAAATATGCTTGCTGCAATGCCGGATAGAGATTTGTTCCACCGCTTGCCGTGATGGAGCCAACCTGATTTGAAATAAATGCTTTATCAGATGCGTCATGCATCTCTGTAATCCAGAAAGGAGAACCATCAAAGGCAATGACACCGATTCTATCGCGTGGTCCGAGCAATTCCACTGTTGCACGGGCTGCCTCTTTCGCTAATTCAATCTTTATTCCACCCATACTTCCAGATTTGTCAATTACCAATACCATTGCCAGAGAGGGGTTTTCTTTCTTCTTCTCTGTGTCGGTACGCACAGGTAAGACCTCTTCAATCGGAGTCTTGTAGTAACCACCGAGACCAAAACTGTTTTCACTTCCGAGCATCATGAAACCACCACCAAGGTCCTGCACATACGTCCGTATTAGTTCCATCTGTTTATCGTTCAGTCGGTTAGCGGGAACATCACTGAACATCACAAGTTCATAGTTCTGCAAATCAGCGAGTTCATTCGGTACACCCAAACCGTTGCGAACATCCACGCGAATCTTAGCATCTTCAAGGACACGTGATAAATATCGAGTTTGAGATTCGTTTTCGTCTATTAGGAGGATTTTTGGTTTTCCTGAGACAGAGACTATACCAAAGGCTCTATTATTGTCGTAACGCGTATCTTGAGTTGATCTACAAATAACATCATAAGTTAATGTGCCACTCTCTTCAGACGTTTCAGTAAAAACGACGCGATTTTCACCTTCAACAAGACGAACTTCCTTCTTTGCCGCTTCAAACTTGTTCTTGGAAAGACTCACCACCGCAAGGTCTTCATGGTTACTATGGATAAGGACTTCAAGATTGAACGGTGCTCCCTGTTTTACTTGTGCAGGAGCATCAATCCTTTGGACCATTACTTCTGGTTTATCACTCGGATATATCGGAACAGTGTCTATCTGTATCCCGAAATCCTTACCACGTAATCCAGTGTGAACAGCATCACCTTTAGTTTCTATCCCATCAGAAATTAGGACAATCCGCTTATTCGCATTTGAAGGAAAAACACTCCAGGCAGTCTCAATTGCTTGTGCAATATTTGTTGTATCCCCTGCTTCTTCATCCGTGTCTAACCAATTATGCTTAGTTTCAACAAGCTTTAATTCACCAGAAACTACTGTGTCCTCGTCTTTCTCAGGACCTTTTAGGATTTCAGCCTGATCCGTAAATGCTATAATACCAACCTGCTGATTTCCATCCTGAGATGATAAAGCATCGTTGAGAAATTCTGTTGATTTTGTCAAACCTTCTTCTGAGATACTGTCTGAAATATCTGTTAGAAACATAACAGTCAATTTTTCATCAGTTTTTAGGTATTGTAGATCCGCTACACCAAGTATAAGTAAGAGGATAATGATGATTCTAATGCAAAGACTTATAATTCTTTGTGTGCGAGATAAATCTACAAGGCTGCGTCTGTAACCATAGTAGAGAACAGGGATTAACAGCAGCAAGAAGAGCAAAAACGGGCGTGTGATTTCCATATATTTAGTTTTCCGTTGGGGATTTAAGGTCTATACAGATTTGTTAATACTCTCAAAAATCAGTTTAATAAAAGTATACCATAAAAAACTTTAGAATAGCAAGGTAAACGAAAACAAAAAACCAGAGTCTTTTAGTTTTAGACATTTTAGTCGTTAGCGATCGTGTTTTGTGAGTTATTTTTCACTCACGTAAATCTTCTTTTCTTTACAATGTTTTTCCAAATTTATTTTTTTTCAAAATATGCAATTTTGCATCACTGAATCGCGTCTATACGATTCAGACGACAAATTTGCGTATAGAGGTTAGAGATGATATACGATGCTGCTAAGCTGATTCAACACATTTTAGAAGGTGATCAAAAAGCGTTTGCTGCCCTTGTGGAAAAATACCAAAAACAGATACACACATTAATCGTGAATGAAATACACCTGTCGTCCCACTGAGGTTTTGGTTTGAGATACGAATATGTTACTATAAACCTTCCGTCTCTCTGGGACTTTCGAACTGATGTAGATTCAAATTTTGTTGAGTTTCTAAACGCATAAAGTGTTATAACAAAGAACAGAGCTTGCCCCAGAGTGACGATCAGATGTGCTCTTTACACCGTTGCACTCAAGGTTCGCCAAATCAATCAATGTAGAGGGAGAATATCTATGCAAAACAATACTGTTCAAGCTCCAACACAATGGAAATTGCCGAAAGGTGCAAAAGCGCGCCTCGGTAAAGGTTTCGTATATGATTTAGTGTATTCCCATGACAGCAAACTGTTTGCTACATCGGGCCCTATCGGTATATGGATTCATGATGCACAGACCGGAGAGGAACTCAATCTGCTTTTAGGACACACACATGGCGTTTCGGCAGTCGCTTTCAGTCCTGATAATACGCTGCTTGTAAGTGGTAGTATGGACAACTCCATTCGCGTATGGGACCCGCAAACCGGACAACATAAAATGACGTTTGAAGGACATCAGGATGAGGTGGAGTCAGTAGCGTTTAGTCCCAATGGACAAAAACTCGTGAGCGGAAGTGAAGATGGAACAATTCGTCTTTGGAATGTCTCTGATGGTAAAATCATCCTTAACTTTGTTGGACATAAAGATGGTGTCACCAAAGTAGCATATTCTCCGATTGAGGAAGTGTTTGCAAGTTGTGGGAGAGATGAAATGATTCATCTCTGGAACGCAAACACCGGAGTACTCGTTCACACCCTTAACGGACATACAGCAAATGTATATTCTATAGCATATTCTCCCGATGGAAAGACTTTAGCAAGTGGTAGTGAAGATGATACACTTCGGTTATGGGATCCACACACCGGACACCTCAAGATAGCTTTAACAGCCACGGATGGCGTTAAATCGGTCGTATTTAGTCCCGACGGAGAAACAATCCTCAGCAATAATTACGAAAACGATGTGATTCAGTTTTGGGACGTAGCAACCGGTGAACGCCTTAATACTATTACATGTCCACCAGACACAACTTACCATATAGTGGTCTCACCGGATGGTAAGACGCTAATGAACGCAGGAACTGATGGTACATTACGTTTTTCGGGAATTGCCACTGCCGCACCGCTGAGAACTCTCACAGGGTACATAAATATGCTGACGGATATAAAATTTTCGCCGGATGGAAATACGCTTGCTGTTGTGAGTTCTATGAATAGGCTTCAGTTGTGGGATGTTCACACCCGCAAACTCATGAAAACTTACCTCCCACGGCCTAATAGAATTAACGCAATTGCTTTTTCACCTGACGGTGTAACGCTTGCTTGTGGGAATATTGGAAACAATACGGTGTATCTTTTGAATACTGAAACGGGTGAATATGGAGAAGATTTCACAGGACACAGAAAGAATGGCGAGAAGAGTATTGAATCGGTAGCGTTTAGTCCTGATGGACAGATGCTTGCAAGTGGAGACTCAGACGGTGTTATTCACCTGTGGGATGTGGCTACCTGCAAAGCATTAAAAACATTAGATACTCAGGAATCGTATGAAGATTTTGTTAGAACGCTGGAATTCTCACCCGATGGACGGATGCTTGTGAGTACAAATGATGCAGAAATCTACTTTTGGGATATAAACACCGGTGATATCAAAAGAACGATTCCCGGTGACACCGTAGCATTTTCACCAGATTGGACAGAGTATGTAAGCAGAGCGTGCGATGGCACAATCCAATATTGGGGTATGGATGCGGATGAACCTAAAAAAACGATTGTTCCAAAGACGCAGGCGATGAATTTGGCATACTCACCAGATGGACACACTATTGCAAGCATGCATGCAGATGATAAAATTCAGATATGGAGTGCTGACCTCGGTGAACAACTACAAACTTTCACAGGACATATACAATACGTCTGCTATATGGAATATTCACCAGATGGACGGACACTCGCAACTGCTGGATATGACGGCACGGTGTTGCTGTGGGATGTTCCACTGTATGCCTGAAACCTTGTGAATTTTGACGCTCAAGATCGTGTATGTCTTCTGTATGGGTTGTGTCTCCCAACCCGTTGGTGTCACTTAGGGAATTTCCAAATTCAGATTCCTCATCAGTTCCGCTAAATACCATACACGCTTTAGCATCAAACGAAAAATATGGATAAAACAAGTGAAGAAGATAAAATGATGATGCACATAAAGAATTCATAACAAACAAATAACCAATTCTGGAAACCTTTCTAATCCTGAAAATCCTTGTTCAGAGGTATCTGTCAATGATTTTCACTGCTTCAATGCTTCCACAACAAATTTTTCTAACTTTGCACCACTGGTTTCTTTAGTGATTAGTTTGCCCTCTTTGTCAATCAACCACATATTTGGAATAGACTTAATTTCATACTGTCGTGCGATTGGACTACTCCATCCTTTGCCACTGAAAACTTGCCGCCAAGGTATCTGTTCCTTTTTGAGAAAATCACGTACTTCTGTTTCATCGTTGTCAAGGTTGATTCCGATAATATCCAAACCTTGGTCTTTATATTTTTCGTATAGTTTTTTGACGTTCGGAATTTCAGCAATGCACGGATCCCACCACATTGACCAGAAATCAATTAATACAACCTTACCGCGATATGCTTTAATGGAAATCGGTTTACTGTCAAGATCCGTAGCCGAAAAATCAGGTAATATCTCCCCAACAAATTTCAACTCCGGTGTATACTTCTTCCTATATTCCAATTCTAATTCGGGGTTTCCGAGTTCCTTATGAAGATTAGCAATAGTTATCAACACAAAGAGATTCTCAGGTGTCTGCTTCTCAAGTTTCTTATAGAGCTGAAGTGTCTCATCAAGTCGATTCATCGACCTAAACATCCTTGCCAGATACATAATATGATCAGTTTCATTAGGTGTCATGAGTTTTTTAAATCGGCTGATAACATTCTCCGCCTCTTCTTTTCGATCGGCTTTGATATAGAGGTCCAGTAGCGTTGGATAGTACTTGTAGAAACGTTCGTCCTTTGGCATTCTCTTAAATCCTGTTTCCAATACCTCAATTGCTGCTTCAACGCTACCGTAAATCTGTTCTGGCGAATATCTCCAGATGAGTTGCAACTGTTTGACCTCATAGTCGAAACTCAGGGATATAGTCTTTTGCAATTGATCCTTATGAATATGATTCCAACATTCTACAAGCGGTATCGCATCACCAAGCAAAATTCGCGTCTCCAGTGTACTTTTTCTATTTGTTGGACGAAGATGATACTGATAACTTACAGGCACCTTTGGATCAGGACTCAGAGAAATGTCTTTAGTAACCCGATCTTTATCTGTCGGACAGACCAAATGATCCCATTCTGACAAGTGATTCGGTAGTAAATCAGAAAGGTATTCCGGATATTTCCCGTGTTCTTTATGGTAGGATTTAATGGCTTTCCCAATTACCTCTAAATTGTGGGTGCAATCGTGAATAATCTTCTTCTTTTGTTCGGCAATTAGTTTTTCTCTCTCTTTCTGTTTTGCTACTATTTTTGGATTAGCGGAAGTCAGGAGTGGCTTATTCAACGTGTGCTTGTCCCATGTTTTCTTTATTTCTTCAGCTGTCAGAGCGACATTCCATATCTTTACTTCATCAATGGTCGCGTTAAAGTACCTATTATGCGTTTGATGTCCACCGATGGTCATACCATCCTTCGCAAAATCCAATCGAGCAGGACCCCCTGTTGATACACTACCATCAACCACACCATCAATATACAAAACAGCCTTCTCCTGATCTTGTGTCAAAACGATGTAATACCATTGTGGATAAAATATTGTGTGAGAACTCCGGACTACAAACTCAGAAGCTCGTGTGGCAATATAACATCCGAAAAATAAACCCTGATGATTGAATGTAAAATGAGGACGACCCCCATCATTCAGGCGATAAATTATATCAATCCTATCTCCTTTTTGAATTTCCTCCATCGGTTTGAACCAGAACTCTATCGTCATCTCCTGTGGTTCATCAACGTTGAATGCAGGAACAGTAAGAGTGCCTTCTTTAAATAGAAGTGCTTGACCAACAACACCTTCAGTCCAATATGCATATAAGATCTTACCTTCTAATTTATTTTGTGAGGCATCTTTAGTTATGTTCCCTTTGCCTTCATCAAATGAAAAATGAATAATTAGTTCCTTATCGCTGTTCTGCGCATAAACGATTGCTACCAACAATATGAAAATTACTGTGGTGAATAATCCTACAAGCTTCGTCATGGTTGAAATTCCTCCATATTCTTTTCAGGCAATATTTTAAATCTCAGTCCGAATTATTCAAAAAATTTAAGCTTTATCAAGATGTTCGGTTTCATTCCTCCACCCGACCAACAATTCTAATATGAACTAACCCATCAATCCTTCTTCGCAACATTATATCTATTATTTTACTTTGATGCTGTAAGAAAAGTATCTTTTTCTAATTCTGTTTTGAAATCAACAACATGATTGTATGCAAATCTCATATACCCTCATTGTTGAGTAAACCATTTCCGTTGTTTATCGTTTACATCTAATGTAATCTTCTGGGATTTACACATGGTAGGACATTCTTTGTGAAGAACCCTCTTCCCATCGTTAGGGGTGTGGTAGCCGCTAACGATACTACCACTGAAAAGGTCTGATCATTTTACCATGTTGTTTGGTAATAATCAAGGTTTTTCGCTGTGTCTACATGCCAAAGCAAAAGCAATAGGTTTTGACACCGAATGTTAGATAATTGACATTTTGTCTCAACTTACTACCGCCACCTGTTTCTTATTATAAGCAAAAAGGTCGTTAATGCGTAAAGCACTTCTCATTCTCATCTGGGTGTCATTCTTTATTGTTCTGTCATTTTCCGATGCAACCGTTCCATCACGTTACGCTAAGCAATCTACCGAATGGTTCCAAAGTGAGGAAGGACGTCGCATTGCCGATAACGTCCTCACGTGGCAGACACCAGATGGCAGTTGGCCAAAGAATAAAGACACTGCTTCAAAACCGTTTGATGGTAATAAAAAAGATCTACGCGGAACTTTTGACAACAGTGCAACTATCAACGAACTGAGGTTTATTACCCGAGCTTTTCTTGCAACAAATGAAGCGCGCTACCAACAAGCATTCCTCAAAGGTCTTTCTCATATCCTTGACGCACAATATGCTTCTGGTGGGTGGCCTCAGTATTATCCACCAGGAAAAGGCTACAATCGACACATAACGTTCAATGATAATGTTATGGTGCGAATACTCGAACTGCTCCAAGATGTCACTGAATCTTCAGACTACAAGTTTCTGAAAACAGAGTACAGATCTAAAGCAAAAAAGGCTGTTACCAGAGGCATTGATTGCATTCTACGTACACAGATCAAACATGATGGAAAATTGACGGGTTGGTGTGCACAACATGATGAAAAAACTTTTGAACCTGCATGGGCGCGTTCCTATGAGCCACCATCAATCTCTGGTGGGGAAAGCGTCGGGGTTGTGCGTTTCCTAATGTCAATCGACAAACCCACACCAGCAATCATCACGGCTATTGAGGGCGCTGTTACGTGGTTCGAAACCGTCGCTATCCACGGCATTCGTGTTGATGAATTCACCGACGCAGATGGGAAAAATGACAAACGGGTCGTAGCAGATCCTAATGCAGGACCTATCTGGGCGCGTTTCTATGAAATTGAAACAAACCGTCCCATCTTTCTCGACCGTGACTCAGTTGTCAGATACGCATTCTCAGAGATTGGGCAAGAACGTCGCACTGGATATGCATACTACGGCGGTTGGGCAGCAAAACTCCTCACAAGTGAGTACCCACAATGGAAAGAAAAGCATAAGTTACAAAAGGAATGATGGAAAGACATAGAAGTGCTGAAATGCTTAAGAATCTCTTATCCTGCAAATCCTGATAATCCTGGTTCAGACAAAAGCACATCACCCAAAAAGCTTCTATAATCCTAAAAAACCTTCTTCAGACAATCTTTTCCTGTAAATCCCGGTTCAGACAATAAGAAATTCTAACCTACAAAAAGTCAGCAGAGAAATCAACGTTAGTGATAATAGGACAGGGAAATTCCGTAAGAAGGGTTAATAAACTTTACTGCCTGTATTCTGAAATATCCCAAACAAGTAGTGTTCCATCCGAACTACCGCTTAAGAGCGTGTTACTATCTGCACTGAAAGCAAGACATCTAACACCTTTTGTATGTCCCTTTAGTCTTGTAATTTCCTTGGTCGTTGCAATATCCCACAAGATAACATTCTTGTCGACATATCCGCCACCACTTGCGAGGATTTTGCCATTAGGACTGAAAGCAATACTTGTTACCGTGTGCGTATGACCCTCCAATTTTGCAAATTGTTTACCTGTCGGTACATGCCACAAAAATATTCCATCAGAATGTCCTGAAGCCATCACAGATCCATAAGGGTGGAAGGCAATACATTGAAGACCATCCGCCGGTTCAGAAAATTCTCTAAACTGATATGTATCAAGATTCCACAACAATATCCTATCATAACTTGCAGATGCAAAAGACTTCCTATCGGGACTATATTCAATATCCCTTACATATTCCTTAAAATTAATGTCATGACCGATCTGGTGTGCCGTAAGTCTCTCTTTCTCTTTACCTGTAGTTAAATCCCATAGTATGATCAATCCATCACGGCAACCACTTACGATTGTTTCACCATCGTGACTGTAAGCAATACATTCAATTGCATCAGTATGTCCTTCAAAAACAGCGATATTTTCCCCAGTATTTGCATCCCACAGATAGACGTTGTCTGACAATCCGCCTGTTGCGATCTGATTGCCATCTGGACTAAAGGCGATTGTTTGTGGAGCGAAAGTACGACCAAATGCAGTCTTCAACTTTTTGGTTTTTGCATCCCATAGTCGTACAGCATAATTTCCACCCGTCGTCGCAAAAGTATTTCCATCCGGACTGTACTTAACATCTTCAACAGTTTCAATAAAACCTGTGGTGATATTTCTGTATTCTCCACCTATGTTATTCCAAATCCGTACAGTTCCATCAACACCGCCACTGACGATTGAGCCATCATTAGGATTATATTTGACGCAGGATACGTACCCTTGATGTCCGACTAATGCTGATTTTGGACTTCCTTTTTCCATATCCCACAAATGTAAACCAGATCGACTGGCAGTTACGAGCGTTTTCCCATCAGCACTATAGGACATACCGGTTGTTGAGGATATGTTTGATGAAATTGTAGAGAATTCATGCGTGTCTATATCTAATAAACCGATTCGGGAGTAACTTCCACCTACTGTAAGCGTTTTTCCGTCAGGACTAAAAGTCAAGCTCCAAACTTGAGAATCAAACGAATCGGTTGAATGCACTATTTTGCCGGTATTGGCATCCCACAGTATTACTTTTTTATCATCACCTCCAGACGCAAGCAGTGTACCGTCAGGATTGAACACAACACTATTTACTTTTTTGTTATGTCCTTGAAGTTCTGCCTTCTGTTTCCCTGTATCAACATCAATAAGGACGGCTATAGCGTTATCACCACCACATGCCAGTGTTCTCCCATCAGGACTGAACATCAAGCTAAGGATTCGACCCACATGTGCAAGTGGTAATGTCCCTATTTCTAAAGTTTGTATATCCAATAGATATACAACTTCTTCTGTTCCGACAGCGATTGTATTGCCATCAACTGAGAATGCGATTGTATTGACAGCACCTGTTTCAAAGTTAAACTTATTCTTCTGATTTCCAGTGGCAGCATCATATAAGGTTAAATTCTCGTCCAATCCACCACTTGCGATAATACTACCATCAGGACTAATTGCCACACTCTTTACACTCTTTTCACTTTCGGGATTAATCGTTTTTATCGGCTGCGCGCTCTCAATGTCCCATAAATAAATCTCATGTTTGGTAGCACTTGCGAGTGTTTTACCATCAGGACTAAATGCAAGACCGAGAACAAGATGGCTATTCGCTGTGTGAAAACCAATTTGCTTACCGGTGTTTGTGTCATAAAGCAGTACCCAATATATTCCTCCAATGGCAAGCAGTTTACTATCCGGACTAAAAGCTACGCTCCACGATGACCCAAAATAGAACTTTATATTACGTTCAGTATCAGATGGATTTTCAGGATCCCACAATAGTAGATGATCTTTCTTAGAACTTGCAGATGCAATCAGTTTACCGTCAGGACTAAACGCAACACCATTCACACTATCATCATCACAAATAATCTGCCTTATTTCTATCCCAGTGGTAGCATCGCGTAAACTTATGGTCTTACTTCTTGTGCGATCAGTCCCTTCTATGAGTAGAAATTGACCATCAGGACTAAAATCTACACCAGGAACATTATGTCCGCGAATACTATATGTTGCTTGTTTCATACCAGTTTCTACATCATATATAAATGTTTCTCTTCTATCTGTCCCACTTGCGATGGATTTGCCGTCAGGACTGAATGCAACACATAGCACATCCCATCCTTCATGATTCCCTTCAATGACGGATTTTTGTGTATGATTCGACATATCCCATAATACTATTTTGTGATCTACACCGGCGGCAAGCATACTGCCATCCGCATTGAAATCCAAGCATGTTATACTTTCTGTATGTGAAGCGAGTAATGCAATTTCTTTATAAGTATCTGTGTCATATAACCAAATACCGATATCTGTTGCAGCAGCAAGGATTTTTCCATCTGGTGAATATTGGATCTCATTGATAGTGCCTTTACCAAGCCGTGCTATTGTACCTTCAGGTAAATGCCAATTGGACGGATCTTGTGCTCGCACACTTTGTATAGATATAAGATCACTGTTTATTGGTGATTCAACGATTTCAATCGTCGGTTCTGAGAGTGTTTCAAAATCAAACGGTTTTTGAAAGAGCGCGAAATATTGAAGCATTGTTCCTCCTATTAGTAACAATACCAACACCGCAGTCACCGCAGCTGCGGCACTGGCTACCCAAGGTAGTACAGGTTTGACTACTGGTGGGGTAGGTTTTATATCTCCAATTTGTCTTGTGATACTCTCAGTAAGGTCAGTAGATAATTGTAAACTGCCGAGGTTTTCATTGATCAAGAGTTCTTCTTCCTCTTTTAATCTGTTTCGTGCCCGACGCAGATGACTTTTGATTGTATTCACGGATATCCCTAAGAATTTACCTATTTCCCGTGTCGTCATTTCACCGAGATAATAGAGTATAATGACAGTGCGTTCACTTTCAGGTAATAATTCTAAGAGTGTATTGACTATTTTTTGATAGTTGTCAATTTTTTCTTTTTCACGCTGTTCGATTTGGTGCTGTGAATAAAATGAATCTACTTTTTCCTTTGCAGGTGTGTCTTCAAGAGATTCTATATTGAGATGCCCCTTGTCGACCTGATTTTTCTTAATCCAGTTAAGGCAAAGTCTATTCGTGATGATATAAAGCCACCCTTCAAATAACTTCGGGTTTTTGAGGGTTGGTAATTTTTCGTATACTTGTAGAAAAACATCCTGCGTAATTTCTTCCGCAATATGATAGTCCTTAATCTTCCGCCAAGCAAGTGCATGTATCTTTTTTTGGTATCTTTGAACTAATTCAGTGAAAGCTTCTTCTTCGCCATCTAATATTCTATGAATAAGTTGAACACTGTTTTCTAACATAGATCTTCTCCCAGTATCACAAGTACAGTTTATCCTACGACAAAAAATAAAATGTATAACTTGGTAATTAAAGACAAATTTTTTTTGGAAAAGGGTGCAAAATCTAAAGAATTTTTTGTTAAATGTTGTTTTTTCTTGATTTGGGGTGATAATGTCAGTTTATTGTATGTGTTTTTTGTGTTTTGGACAAGGTTTTGGTTTTTCTGGGGTGTGTAAGTATTTTGGCAGCGTCACAGAGAAAGTCATAAGACATATTACTCCACTTGAGGGCAAAGTCTTAGGCATTCCGAATTCTATTCTTTCCTATTAACAATTGTTTATATTGTAGGTCGGGTTGAGCGTGAGCGAAACCCGACCTACGACAATTATTAACAGGTGTGATAAAAATGTACAAATATACCGAAAACTAAATATCCCTCCCCTACTGCCTTCCCCTGTTGACTTAATATTCCCTATATTGTATCATAATTATGCGAAAGATGATTTCAAATTTCGTATAAAAGCAATCATAAGAAAACACCAATGCGGAATTGGTCTAAGTTTGTCATTCAATAAATTCTTACCAAATATTACGATTATTCATAAAAATGTGCAGAATTTCGCAACCGTTTTATACATTTCTCGCGTCACTATAGTGTTCAATTAGAAAATGTTGCATGGTTCTATAGATAATTACGCTGATGGGTATATCTACAATTCTTTGTATATTCTCACTCAGTTATACTCACAATACCATAAAGGATACAAAAAAATGAAAATCGTAGTTTTGTGTTGTTCCATTTTGATTTTAATCAACAGTCATATTTACGCAGAGGAGACATTAGTGAATCGAGACACAGTAGTCCTTGCTCTTGAAGATACATCACAGATAACAGTCAACGCATTCATTGCTCCGATTGAGAAAACTATAAACAATTTCCAATTAGAGTGGGATGCATTAGCAAATCTACAGGTAAATGAAGCGGAAAAACAGCATCCAGCATCGGTTTTTCAAGCTTTTCTACCAGACAAACCGGTATCAGTCGGTGAACTGTGGAAAATAAATGCAGAAGGAGTGCTCCCATTATTGCAACAACTCCTCCCAAAACCAAAGTATTCTATGCACATTGACGCTGGAGATTCCTATGGATTGTTGGCATGTCTACGTGCCTATAACGATAAATATGCTGACATCGTGTTTCGAATTCATGCAGAGTTTGAGTTAAAAGACGGTCGGTTCACGCCATCACAGTTTAAGGGACATCTAATACTTGATCGCCTGGAAAAAAAGGTCGTGTTCTTCAATATGTATGTCCCTGACGGTGTAATTAACTTTGATGTTGGATGGAAAAAATATAAAGATAGGGATTATAGTATAATAGATTCTGGTGTCTGTACACAAATGGAACTCCGTAGTGGGACACAAGATGTTTTGGAGAATATCCAATTCGAAGAATCCATTACACAAGAAGCAGCAGAGATGACTTTTGCACATCGTTTCTATAGATTTTACCAGATTAACTGGGTCCCTCTTGATGATGCATTAAGGCTGGCACAAGAACAAGAGAAACCGATCCATGTTATCTCAATAGACGGTCCGTTGAATGACGAAGCCTGCTGAGGAAGTGGCAAAGCCTTGAGGGCAGTTGCCCTCTCTAATAAACGGAATATACAATTATTGAACGATGAGTTTATTAATACTTGGGTATCAAATATAGAATTAGGGCGCACATCAGTAATGCACACTTATATCACCAAAAGACATGAAGAGGGATTTCGTAAATTAGACAAAAATGACCCATTAATTCAAGCCGTCATCAAAGGTTGGAAAGAGCATTCACCAGCTGACTCTTTAGTAATATCAACAGATCTTGAAGTTATGGGGAGACAACCTGTCAATGAATTTCCATCATCAAACTGGGGACGGGATTACTTCGTGTTTTTACAAGAATCCTTAGCGGGGGAATACCCAGGGTTAGATGTTGAAGTGATAGATAACTTAGATCCTGCTATTGTGAAAGGACAAAAAGTTAAACTGACTGCAGAGAAATCTGAACAACAAGTCCTCAACGTTTTTCGAACGCCAAAAAGAGGTTTTCAAGATTATACTGTCATTGAAATTGATACAACTGCCTTTATTAACGGCGGTATACTTTCTATTGATATCTCGGTCGGGAGTGCTGAAGCAAGTGGTTCATTTGATCTGTTTGATAATCAGACAAAGATTCCCACAGAAGGGGTTCCAAGAGACGCACTGGCAAACGCATGGGGTATATCACCCGGTAATAGTAAAACCATCAGGTATAAATTCAAGAAAGGGCAAGTCTTTAAACTCGGTGCTACCGGTGATTGGTTTAGTGATGAAGGAAGCATGAATGCTTTTCTACTAACAATATCTATAGAACAAAGTAGATAGAGAAGTGGTTTTAGCTGATAGAATGTCCTGTCGTACAGAATGTATTTGGCTTGCATGAGTAATGGAAGTCTCCAGTGAGGCATCTAATGGAAAACAACGATGTAGTATTAATTCACCGTATCCTTGAAGGTGATGACACTGCTTTTTCTGCCTTAGTTGAAAAATATCAGAAGCAGGTCCATACGATTGCATGGCGGAAAATAGGAGACTTCCATATTGCTGAAGATATTACTCAGGATACATTCTTAAGGGTATATCAGAAGTTATCAACTCTTAAAAATCCAAATCAGTTTCCTGGATGGCTATATGTTCTAACGACTCGGTGTTGTCTTGCTTGGTTACGAAAAAATCGGATAGAAACCGAGTTGATAGATGACATGGTCTATGACTTAATAGAAAATGAGGCTTATTCCAGATATGTAACAGAGGAACAGGAAAAAGTTACTTCTAACACCCAACGTGAAGTCGTAAAAGCATTACTATCAAAGTTGCAGGAGAGTGAACGCACTGTGATGACACTTCACTATTTAGGAGAGATGACATGTGCAGAAATTAGTAAAATGTTAGGGGTATCACTAAGCACTGTTAAGAGCCGACTCCGTCGTGCCCGACAACGTCTAAAGAAAGATGAATTGATCATTAGGGAAGCATTAGAACACTTTCAAATCTCTCCAAATCTAACAGAGAGCATCATGCAGGAGATTAGTCGGATCAAACCTTCTATTACCTCTGAAAGTAAACCTGTTGTTCCGTGGATAATCGTTGCTTCAACCTTTCTTGTGGTAGTCTTGATGTATGGGATAGGCAATCAATACTTAGCGAGTTTCCAAGCACCGTATAATTATGATGCAATATCGGAAACGACTGTAGATATTGTTGATGTACCCACAGTTCTGGATGTACCATCAAAAAAAGAAGTGAAAAAGCAGGTAGGACGTTCTGATGACTCTGGTAAAAGCAATGGGACTACGACCGATTCAGATAGCATGCCGTCCATTGATCCGATGGAAGAAGTAGTACTCAACAGTGAACAGTCATCAAAAAATGTCTTAGGAATATTCCGAACACCAAGCGCAGATTCTAAAGATTACACTATTGTTCAAATTGATACGACAGCCTACAAGGATGGTGGCACACTTACCATTGAAATCTGGGTTGGTAGCGCAAATGCTTCTGGATCATTTTCACTATTTGATTACAAAGCCGAACGCGCTAAGGAAGGAGTACAAAGTAGCATAGTGGCAACCGCATCAGGCATTCCGAGGGGTAAAACTGGAAGAATAACACACTATTTTGACAAAGGCACAATATTTCAGTTAAGAGCAATCGGCAACACTTTCATCAATGAAAAGGGAAGCACTAACTCTTTTTTTGCAAATATTTTTATAGAGTCTGAATTATAAATTACACGTAATACTATTTCTAATAATTTTTCTCTCTTCACTGTAGCATAAACTTCCAGTTTGTGCGGTATTTCAGGACATGCTTAACAACTATTTATGGGATAAACATTTACAGTGTTTCTTATAACTACGCACCGTACGTATTGATATAATTCCTCTTCGTAGAGACGGGTCTCCCCGTCCGAGATTTGTATCGCAATCTTCATCCAGATTGCGTCTTGCAGTATTTAAATACATGCATAACAACAATTCATGGAATAGACAGTTATAGAAATGGTATAACCGATAAATTATTGAAGAATTACCTCCCTAAGTCCATCTCTTTAATTAGTATTCAGAGAATCAATTCATTTAGATATATACGAACAATTTCTTCGATAAAAGGGGAAGAGCATGTTTATACAGAATCTCGTTCCAATTTTTCGATTTATCGGAATTCTACTTCTTAGGATTTTAGTGGGAATCATAATGGGGTTTGTGTGGTATATAGCAATAGCAGGTGTTTTCCATTTCACAGGTGAAAATGTAGTATCGCAACACGCTGACATAGGTCCACATAGCGGTCTATACGACTATTTTGATTCAAAATACTATAATGGTAATCCTATTTTTTCTATTGTTGCTTGGATGGCAATTATTGGTCAGTTAGCATGTATTATTTTCGGCATTCTCTGGGGTATTTTCCAAAGTAGATTCAATTTGACAAGATGGTTATACACACGGTATATTAATAACTTATGGATCAAATAGGATTTTACAAAAGAAAACTAAATTACGAGACAGACTCTTGGGCTCTATATGAAGCACTTGTACTGCCATCGGATTTCTCCATTCAATTAGATTGTAATTATATCACAATCTTGTTTAAGGTAGTGGTCTAAATTTCCGATGGTAGTACACCCCACCTACAAACTAAGTATTGACAGAACAATAGATGGATTGATTTTGCATACACCAGAATTAGGATTATTTAGTAAATGAATCTGGTCTGTTTCTCTTTAATACCAAAACATAAGAAAGTAATTTAACAATGACACTTTTATTTAGATATTTGAAACTAACAGTTTTGATTATGCTGTTAGTCGGTGTAGTAAATTCAGATTGTTTAGGCGAGTTTGAAGTTCATACTATATATTTTAGACCCGCGGATGCCCCTCCTAATACAGATTATAACATTGACTTGTGGATGAAAGGAACGAGAGAGTTATTTCGTTCAGAGATGATACGGAATGGATTTGGTAATAAGACATTCAATATGAACACAGACAATCAAGGTAACGTTAAAGTCAATATTGTGAATGGACAGCATAATTCAAATCATTATCAGAATGGAGATACTTGGGCAAGTATAAGTAGCGAGATACCTGCCAAATTCAAGTCACAAGATAACGTTCATGTCATCATTATCGGTAAAGTTAACGCTGTGAATGGAAATAGTTGGGGTGTAGGATTTCCATTCCACAGCAATAGATATGGAGGCAATTGTTGGATAGCAAGTGAATGTAGAGAAAACAACGATCAATTTATAGAGTTAATTTTTCATGAAATGGGTCATACATTTGGTTTATATCATAAACCTCCTGGTTCTAAAGCAGATCAATTAAAACACTATGAATCAAGATGGTTAAGTGAACATCATTTATTCAATAATGATCACGGAAATAGAGGGTGGAACGGTAGCTTGCCGAAAGTACTTAAAACACATGATACAATATCAAAAACTCAAGATCTGATTACTATGAAATTTGACTTAGAAGGTCTAAATGATCTTCATCAGTCTCAAATCTTCAGAAAGTCGAATATACTGATGTTAGGACACTTTTATCAGGATGGAAACGAAAATGAGTCAGCAACTTTTGATATTTCAAGAACACTTGTAAACAAAAATGATACGATTGTTCTTCAGGTGATGGATAAAGATGGTAATTACATTATGCAAGATATTGAATTACAAGTTTCCGATCATATTGATGAAAACACTAATAAAAATAAAACAAGCAAGCCTGAGATTATTGCAGAGGATACTTCGGAAAATGTAGTATATCTTACCATAAATTCAGGAACAAAAACTTTACCAAATGAAAACGGTTTAATGCCTTTTAACCCTGTGCATGAATATAAGAACGGTTGGGGGTGGCAATCAATTAGTGATAACAGAACAAATAATCGGAATCCAATTGTAATTCGGAATACTACTTTTAAAAGGGGAATTTCATTATCACCCTCTGATCATCCCCGAGTTTCTTCTCTTAAATATAATTTACAAAGGAATAATTATGTTGTTTTTGAAGGATACATAGGTATAACTAACGATAGAGTGTTTGAGATCGGTAAACATAATGATGCAAGTTGTAGAGTGGGAGGCAGTGGTATATTTAGGTTTGAAATTGATGGTGTAGAAGAATATAAATCTAAGTTGATGACCGGTAATGACAATTATGAGAAAGTAAACTTTATCATTCCTTTTGATGCGAAAGAACTAAGTATTATTTTTAGTAGTGGACCAGATGGGAGTTGGTGCGACCACCCCGCAATAGGAGATGCAAAATTAATATCAAATTCTTCAATACAATACAGTTTAAAACCTGAAGGTAAACTTGTTATTTCATGGGCAAGAATTAAATCACTAAGATAAGAAAAATCTGAAAGTGTTTTGACGGGTTGAAATGTAAACATGTAACCTTTTTAATACATTAGCATTCTTACTTATGAAATATCTTACAAGTTTTACGATAGTTATGGGAATTATAAAGTATCTCTAACTTAACATTCATCAAACTGGAGAACGATTATGTCTGAAAAATATGTCTCAACAGAATTCTGGTATACCTTCATCAACTCTCTGAATAACGATGGAGTGGCATGCGGGAGAGGTGAATTAGAGATGGATGAGCAGACACAGGAGAAACTTCTTGATTATCTCAAAGAAAAAATTGAGGAAGGCGTTACTAACGGAGAAACTACACTCCCTCCCGGTCTTCACAACTATTTTTGGCGTTTCACAGAGGCGATACTACCAAAAATACAAACTTTAGTTGAAGGTATTCTCAACACAGATCCGAATAACAGTGCAGCATCAATGGTTCAAACATTGCTAAAACTGGCAGATTGGGAGAACCAACACTTAACCCTCTCTGATATTAATTTGGAGTCAATTCCAAATGATCCCTGTATGAATTTAGCAATTATCAACGAATATGAAGTCAAGAGTCGCTTAGACGATTTTGACGATTTCAATGAGCAGATAATTATCCTCAATGCACTTGAAAACCTGTATGTGTGGTCAACACAACAGGATGATGACGCACGTTATCAGGAAGCAAGGTCTTTTTATTTTAGACATTGGATCACTCCCTACACAGTTTACAAATTCCTGAAAAATGAATCTCAAAACCTCAAGCAGCACCTTGATGATACTGACAAATTAGAAGAAAACACTCACGAACTTGAGAAGTACATAGTTGCAATAAAAAAATGTAGAGACTTGGTTCCATTGGAAAGATCTGCATTCTGGAAGCATATAGATCAACAAGATGAGAGGGAAGACTTAGTTAATCAAATATCTGATAACACAGATATATGGCACGCGTATCTAAAATCACTTGAAAACCGGGAAAATGCACCCCAAAGAAGTCTCACACAGAATGACCAAGAACATCTTCTACAGTACTTGAAAAGTAGAATCCAAGAAGGGGTTGTTGATGGGAAAGCAACTCTACCTGCTGATCTTCACGAACACATCTCAGATTTTCCTGAAGTCATGCATCTGGAACTCCGTGAATTTGCTGAAGAATTGCTTGATACACAACCTGAAAACGGTGCTGCAATGAAAATGTTAGCAATCCTTGTGTGGAAAGGTAAAAGCATAAGTAATGGAGAATCGGATCGTGATCTTGATTTACTTGAACAAGCAATGAGATTGTTACCCAACGAATCTGAAATATGCTTTTATGCGCTCAAACACTTTGATGAAAACTTTGACCCGTTATTTCGACTGACACTCACTACACTGGAGAGATTGTTTGAAAGAGCATCCCAGCAAGATGAAACTGAGTTGTATTGTTGGCTCACGAAATTGTATCAAGACGTTGGCAGAACACCGTCTTACATTTATCGCAATTTGATGAAGAATCCAGATGCAAATGACGAACTTATCGCAAGAAGTAAACCCTTGATAGATCAGATGTTACAGACGTTCCAACAAAGACTAACACATGAGCAAGACGATTGGTTTGCACTGCGCGGAATTGCGGATGTCTATGAGGTCTTAGGTCAGACAGAAATGGTACAAAAATATCAGTGGGAACCCCATACAGAATTCAGATGGAAGCAAGAAGCATGGGTCGGGAAAAAACTTCCCAACTTCTCTGCAATTACTTATGCTCAAACACACATATCATCTACCGATTACAGTGGCAGAATGTTAGTTCTGGATTGGTATGCAAAGTGGTGCGGTTTCTGCGTCCGAGAAATACAACATCTCAAAGATGTCTATGAAGAAAATCACGGTAAAGGATTAGAGGTTATCGGTGTTAGTCTGGACACGAATGAAACTGATCTTCGCGAGTTTACTGAGGAACATGAAATACCTTGGTTACAGATCTATGATGGGAAAGGATGGAAAAGTGAATTCGGTCAGTTCTTCGGTATTAACAGCGTCCCTTCACAGTGGTTAATTGACCGGGACGGAACTATTATTTCTGTTGACACGAGAGGCAATCAACTTGGGAAATTGGTGAAATGGACCGAAACAACAAGGCTCGGGAACGTAATTCCAGATTTCTCTGCTCTTGATGTAGATGGAAATTCTGTATCACCCGCAGCATTACGCGGGAAAATTGTACTACTTCATTTCGGTGACATGCACAAGTATCCTGAACTTGCACTGGTAGACACACTCTATAAGAAACATCACAAGAATGGTTTTGAGGTAATTGGCATCAATGTTCGTGGATGGAGGGATGAAGAAGCATTGCGCGGTGTTGTTCGCAGAGGAAATCATCAAGGACGCTTTATCTATGCTGATCGTGATAGTGAACATGCTACATTGGCTGAACAGTTCGGATTCGGACAAGGTTTTGCAGGTGGTAGAATGAGTCTACCCGCCTTCATACTCATTGATACTGATGGAAAGGTAATTCATGCCCGTTCTGACAAGATACATTCATCACAAGCATGGGCTGTAAGACTTGAAAATCTTATCGTTACAAATCTTGGAGTTTGACAAAACACTATTGATCCTGCGCCTCATCAATCTTCACATCTTTAAAAGGTTTCCCATCTGCATCCGTAACCCGCAGATAGAATCCCCAACTCATTTCCTCATTGCATACCTTGACGAGAATAGTATTCTTGCCTGCTGTCAGCGTGACGGGAATAGCGTGCCTGTCAAGTATGGCTGTTTGAGGATCGGCATAAGCGAATATCTCTTTGCCATTTAACCATATTTTTGATTGGTCATCACTACTAAATCGGAAAAACACTTCTCGTTCATCAGGAGAGGTTATGGTTGCCAGTGCGTAGGAGACACACCAATTGACATCCTCACCGAAATCAATAAAACCATCGAATGCATCATCGGTATGTTTTATCCAACTTATTTGTCCATCTACACCTTCATATTTTACAGTCCGGTCAATCTCCGTTGTGTCTTCGGAGATATACTTAGTGTTATATCCGATCCCCGCTCTGTTATCATAAGGTCCAAGAACTAACCAAGCATTTTCATGAATAGTGCCAGTTTCTCTCATCAGTACCATTGCCTTATCCGGCATGTTGTTTTTACTATAGTATTCAGCTAAGCCGAGGTTGACATTTACGTGAAAAGTCGGTTTGGGAGGTGGTGCGTGCAGCAACTCCTCAGCAGTTTTCAACTTCAAATCTCTAAACGGATTACCCTCTTTGTCCGTAAGCCGCATAAACAGATACGTATTTGTAAATGCATTACAGACTTTGACGAGAATTGTGTTATCTCCTTGCTGCAGGGTAACAGGAAAGATGTATCGGTCAACTTCTGCATCGTTCATTCTATCATGCCTAAAGACCTCTTTTCCATTTAACCAGATTATCCCCTGGTCATCGCTGTCAAATCGGATCGTAATATCGCGTTCATCAGGAGAAGTGACGACTGCCCATGTGTATGTTGCAGTCCAATCAATGTCAGTTCCGAGCCAGATCAATCCATTGACTATGCCATCATTCGGTCGTTTCCAACGGATGAGCTTATCTTTTCCATAATACATCGCGGTTGCATCAATTTGGGTCGTTTCCTCTGGGATGTAAGCTAAATGGATACCGACACTATCCTTATTGTCAAATGGACCTAAGCTCATCCAAGCAGTTTCTGGAATAAATCCAGCTTTCAGTAGATTGTTTTCCGCTTTCTCAGGCATCTCGTTTTCACTAAAATATTCTGCGATGGTCCGATAAATATTTGCGCGAGCATAAGAACTTACCGATGGAATAGAATTTATCAACGTATCCAGCATCTGAACGTAACGTTCTTTGTCGTTTGCATGCTTGATTGCTTCAGCGAGTTCTTCCCAAAACATATCCAAATAATGCTCGTTGGATATGAGACTAAATGCATATTTGAAATGTTTTAGTGCCTCATCATAGAGTCCATTGGCAACACATGCACGTCCAAGGGTTTCGGGATAGGCATAATAGGAACCCGTACTGTTGTGGAACGCAATTTTCGCAAAATTCAGTGCTGTTTCTGGATACAGTCCTTTTTCAAGAAGTTTTTCAGCAGCTTTACGATAAGAGGATGCACTCTGTTCGCCGCTAAGTGCTTTCTTCCGAATTTGCAGCCACTTGTCGTAAGCGCGTTCTGCATTATCGGACTCACCGATGGTTTTGTACAGATCACCTAAAAGTTCGTGCAAGACAGCACTATTTTCCATTTTCACAGATTCTTGTCGGATCTCTTCAAGGATAGCAATGTGTTTATTTTCTTGACCTTCGCCATCGTAAAGTTTGATGATTGCAAGTAGTGCCGTCTCATAATCATCTTGTGTGAGAAGTGCGTCTAATGCTTTACGGTACGTCGCTTCTGCTTGTGAAGGCTGCGCGGCTTTTATATAGGTTTCTGCCAATAGGTCGTAGAGTTCGTACGAAGTGGGTTTAAGTTCAACCGCTTTTTCATAAGCGGATATAGACTTCGCTAATCCGTCCAGTCTCAAACTCTCATATATAGGACGTGTGTAGGGTTCAATTCTTGCATTTCTAATGAGTATACCGTCATTCTTGTTAGGGGTACTATCAAAGATTCTTCCTTCAGTTTCTTCGTCAAATTTCCAGTATGCGACTAAACCGGGTTCATCCCCGTTTAATTGCTTGTTCATATCAGAAGAAATCTCATTTCCCGTACGTGCAATGTTCCAGATACGCACATCATCTATTTGTCCAACGAAAGACGATTGTGTCGGTCTCTCCTCCTCATGAGTCCATCCGATCCGAAGCGGGAGACGACTCCTATATAACCTCTCTTGTCCCTTAAAAGATATATTCCCGACTTCAATACCATCTATAAATAGTTTCATGGAATCGTTTAACGGGTCAATAACGCAAGCGATGTGATACCAAGTGTTGAGTTTTATGGAGCCAGTTGCGGAATAGAAAGATGCCTCATGCCTACCATTTGGTGATGCAGCCATTTGAATTGAACCGTTATCCGTAAGATAGAGGACGTAACTGCGATTTTCGACGATTGTGATATCGGGACCCCGCTCATCGCTTCTGCAAAGAATGGCCTCGTAACTGTTCGGAAAATCGGTTGCTTTTATCCAGGCTGATACCGTAACCTGTTCCGTAATGTTATTTAAGGATTCGCTATCGTTGATTTCAACAAAACTCCTATTTCCGTCAAGAGTCAGTGCAGTGCCTACAACTACTTCACTCGTCTCCCTTTTTTCTGACGGTAAAGTTTTTTGATAGAGTTCACCAAGTTTTTTGTACCACAATGAGTTTTCCGGCTCAAGTCTGGCAAGTTTTTCATATTGAGCAATTGCGTCTTTTATTTTTTCTTCTGCTTCATAGCTTTGAGCAACTTTCCAGATTTTCATGGACTCGTTGAGAGTCTCTCTAACTTTAAGATTACCAGCTTGAGCGGCCTTCATCATCCCGGTTTCTGCTCTTTTTAAATGTCTACTCTCGTCAGTAACATTTGCCATCTGTTGATATGCTTCATAAGCCTCTTGATAACGTTTTGTACCGTGGTAGCTTCTTGCAAGAAGTTCGTATAGATACGTCCTATAAAAGTTATCACCGGTATTCTGTATAGCGTTATCAGCGAGTTTAATTGCCGTTGCGTATAGATCTCCATTAAGACAGATAGTAGAAAGGGCACCCAGGTATTTGCTGTTTTGTTTATACGGACTGATTGCCAGTGCAGCCTCAGCTTGCAGCAATAACGTTTCTATGATATCAGGTTGGTTACTCTTCTGATATGCGGCAGCCGTGTGATAAATGCAGCGGACATTATTCGGTTCTACTTTAATAAGTTTGTGGTAAACTTCAGCGGATTTCTGATAATCATCGCCATCCCAATAGATTTCAGCCAGTAATTGAAGGAAATCAGGATTATCAACGTCTTCCTTGAGTCTGCCTTCATAATGGTTTTTCAAATCCTCAAGTTTTCCTTGATCTTTGTAGCTACTGATCAATACTTTGCGTGTCTCATCGCTCCCGAATCTCACTGTAATACCGTTTCTTGGACTGAATGTTGTTGTTGACCCGAGTTTTGATCTGGATTTCTTTGCTGCTATATCTTCATAGAACTCTAATGCCAGGTCTGTTCTGTCATGTTTTAAGCATGCTTTGATCAATTCCTCAGCGACTTGATTCTGCTCAAAATAATCATTGGTCATTTCGTGTGCTTTCTTAGAAGCATCAATGCCTTTTTCTACTTTTCCAGCATTGAGAAAGAGTCGTGCCAGTTCTTTTTGCATCTCATAAGAGATTGTACCATCCGCTTCAGCCTTCAGTAACATCTCTTCTAAATTCCCTTGAGAACGATAAAGTTTGATGAGTTGCCGATCAATCTTTTGCCGATCCCAATCTGATGTGGAATTCCTTAGGGCGTTCTTCAATGCGTTTTCAGCTGCCGCTAAGTCTTCATTGAGAAAATAATGTTCCGCGAGTTTGAGATAGATTTCTTTGTCATCAAATCCGAATGTAGTCGCTTGCTTATAGTTCTTTATCGCTTCAGTTTCATTGCCTTCGGTCTCATAGAGTTTTGCGAGTCGCGCGTAATGGACACCTATTTTTGGATATGTTTTGATGTATGCCTGGGCAATATCCAGTGCCTCGTTGTATTTACCAGCAGCTTGTGTGCTATAGACAAGTTTATCTTGATACTCTATGTTTTCTGGGTCAGCTTCCAGTAGTTTGCTGTAGACTTGTGCAGCTTTTTCATACTGTTTTGTGCGTGAATAAAGCGTTGCAAGTTGAAGTCGAGATTCATCGTCTTCAGGCGCAGCGACCACAATTCGTTTATAGAGCTCTATTGCTTCCTCTATTTCACCCTGCTCGACATGTTCTTGTGCTTTTTTGACAAATTCTTGTAAGGCACTGCTATTTTCTTCCGTGTCTTGTGCCTCAAGAGTTGCCACGAAAGCACCCACTGTTATTAACAAAAAAACGCCAAAGAAAAAAGACAATTTTGATCCTACCATTAATACATACCTCATAAGAAAAATATACCAATCCTAATAATCAATGCACCTTTACTATATCATAAAGTTCCAGTTTGTGCAGTTATTTTTAAAACTTATTAACAAATGTTATCGTCGTCTGATACGTATAGACGCGAACTTGTGATGCAAAATTGCATGTTTTGAAGGAATATTGTACCACAATCTTCATGAAGATTAAATAAATATATCGGAATCCAGACCATAAAAACGAGCGTAGGGCGGGGTTTCCCCGCCCGCGCATATTACCGAATTATAAGTTAATCTTCATCCAGTCTGAACTTTGAAATTCATTGAGTTGACACATTAAGAGTTATTTTAAGAATCTTGATATTTGGAAAACCAAATAACCATGATGCTCTATGGAAATTGGTAGAAACTTGTGCTATCATAGTAGGCAAGGAGAACTATAATGTCTATCAGAAAAGTTGTTAACTATACCAAAGCGTCTTTTTATCCTTATTGCATTATCGTACTATGTATTGTCTGTACTGTCAGTGTATTTACACTATATTCTAAACGGCAGAAAACAGTTGAGAATGGATCTCGTGTGATATACAACAAACTGAGTGATGAGGAAAAAATTATTGTTGAAAATAATATAAAAGAGATCGTAGAAGATCAAAAGGCAATTGCTAATCAGAAGACTATAGGAAATGAAACTAATCGAGAATTTAACACTAATAAATATGGGTTTGGTAAATCTTCTAATTCAGCCAATGAGTTTTCAAAGAGTTATAGTCAATTCTCTATAGATTTTTTAGATAAAATAATCAATCCTAATACATCATCAGAAATTTATCACAATCAAACTGAGAATAACGAAAATCGTAATATAAATGATGTCACGACTCCCAAGAATAATCTACCATTTGACAAGCTAAATGCTTCTGAAATAATGGGGCAAATACCGCTCATGCAAAATAATACATCTTTTAAACGTGTGATTAAAGTTGGATCTGTTGAGGAATTAAATCAGTTAATTCTGGCATTGGAAAATGGAGATAATCCGAGACTGAAAGTTATTGCGAGTGAACTGAAAAAACAGAGATTTCAAGATGGTGATTTTAAAACTATGACAGTCAAATTGTTACATTGATGAAGATTAATTTATTGTTTGGGTATATGCGTGGGTTGGGAAACCTTATCCCTACGAGGATAAAGATATGTTCGGATGGTGAAAGCGCGTTCTTGCAGCATATACAAGTTGGGAAGGTTATTAATTATCTTGTGCATAGTTTACTTTCACATCTCCGAAAGGTTTCCCATCCGCATCCGTAACCCGCAGATAGAATCCCGAACTCATTTCCTCATTGCATACCTTGACGAGAATAGTATTCTTGCCTGCTGTCAGCGTCACGGGAATAGCATGCCTGTCAAGTATGGTTGTTTGAGGATCGGCATAGGCGAATATCTCTTTGCCATTTAACCATATTTTTGATTGGTCATCACTACTAAATCGGAAAAATACTTCTCGTTCATCAGAAGATATTACGGTTGCCAGTGCGTAGGAGACACGCCAATTGACATCCTCACCGAAATCAATAAAACCATCGAATGCATCATCGGAATGTTTTATCCAACTTATTTGTCCATCTACACCTTCATATTTTACAGTTTGGTCAATCTCCGTTGTGTTTTCGGGGATGTACTTAGTGTTATATCCGATCCCCGCTCTGTTATCATAAGGTCCAAGAACTAACCAAGCATTTTCATGAATAGTGCCAGTTTCTCTCATCAGTACCATTGCCTTATCTGGCATGTTGTTTTTACTATAGTATTCAGTTATGGTCCGATAAATATTTGCACGAACATAAGAATTTGCTGATGGAATAGAATTTAACAACTTGTCCAGCATCTGAACGTAACGTTCTTTGTCGTTAACATGCTTGATTGTTTCAGTGAGTTCTTCCCAAAACATCTCCGAATAAGGCTCGTCGGATATGAGACTAAACGCATATTTGTAATGTTTTAGTGCCTCATCATAGAGACCATTGGCAATGCATGCAAGTCCAAGGGTTGCGGGATAGGCATAATATGAACCTGTACTGTTTTGGAACGCAATTTTCGCAAAATTCTGTGCTGTTTCTGGATATAGTCCTTTTTCAAGAAGTTTTTCAGCAGCTTTACGATAAGAGGATGCACTCTGTTCGCTGATAAGTGCTTCCTTCCGAATTTGCAACCACTTGTCGTAAGCATGTGCTGCTTTATCGGACTCACCGATGTTTTTGTAGAGATCCCCTAAAAACTCGTGCAGGACAGCACTATTTTCCATTTTCAGAGATTTTTGACGAATATCTTCAAGGATAGCAATGTGCTTATTTTCTTGACCTTCGCCATCGTAAAGTTCGATGAGTGCAAGGAGTGCAGTCTCATAATCATCTTGTGTGAGAAGTGCGTCTAATGCTTTACGGTACATCGCTTCGGCTTGTGAAGGCTGCGCGGCTTTTATATACGTTTTTGCCAATAGGTCGTAGAGTTCGTAAGAAGTAGGTTTAAGTTCAACTGCTTTTTCATAAGCGGATATAGACTTCGCTAATCTGTCCTGTCTCAAACTTTCATATATAGGACGTGTGTAGGGTTCAATTCTTGCATTTCTAATGAGTATACCGTCATTCTTGTTAGGGGTACTATCAAAAATTCTTCCTTCAGTTTCTTCGTCAAATTTCCAGTATGCGACTAAACCGGGTTCATCCCCGTTTAACTGCTTGTTCATATCAGAAGAAATCTCATCTCCCGTGCGTGCGATGTTCCAGATACGCACATCATCTATTTGTCCAACGAAAGAGGATTGGTTTGGTCTCTCTTCCTCATGAGTCGATCCGATGCGAAGCGGGAGACGACTCCTATATAACCTCTTTTGTCCCTTAAAAGATATATTCCCAACTTCAATACCATCAATAAACAGTTTCATGAAATCGTTTAACGGGTCAATTACGCAGGCGATATGGTACCAAGTGTTGAGTCTTATGGAACCAGTTGCGGAATAGAAAGATGTCTGATGCAGACCATTTGGAGATGCAGCTATATGAATTGAACCGTTATCCGTAAGATAGAGGACGTAACTGCGATTATCAACGATACTGAGATCGGGACCCCGCTCATCGCTTCTGCCAACAATACCCACGTAACTGTTCGGAAAATCGGTTGCTTTTATCCATGCTGATACCGTTACCTGTTCCGTAATTTTATTTAAGGTTTCGTTATCGTTGATTTCAACAAAACTCCCATTTCCGTTGAGAGTTAGGGCAGTGCCTACAATAACTTCACCCGTCTCATGTGTCTTTGACAGAAGTTGTTTTTGATAGAGTTCACCAAGTTTTTTGAACCACAGTGAGTTTTCTGGCTCAAGTTCGACAAGTTTTTCATATTGTTCAATTGCGTCTTTTATTATTTCTTCTCTTTCGTAGCTGTGAGCAACTTTCCAGATTTGCATGGACTCGTTGAGCATCTTTTCAACCTTAAGATTTCCAGCTTGAGCGGCTTTCATCATCCCAGTTTCTGCTCTTTTTAATTTTCCGCTCTCGTCAGTGACAATTGCCATCAGTTGATATGCTTCATAAGCCTCTTGATACCGTTTGGCACCGAGGTAGATTCTTGCAAGAAGTTCGTTTAGATTCACCACGCTATAAAAGTCAGGATTGGTAGTCTGTATAGCGTTCTCAGTGAGTTTAATTGCAGGGGTGTATATTTCTCCATTAAGGCAGATAGTGGCAAGTGCACCGAGGTATCTGTAGTCCTGTTTATACGGACTGGTTGCAAGTGCAGCTTCAGCTTGGTGCAATAACGTTTCTATAATATCAGGTTGGTTACTCTTTTTAAACGCGACAGCTGCATGGTAAATGCAGTGGACATTGTTCGGTTCTACTTTAGTAATTTTATAGTAAGCTTCAGCGGATTTTTTATAATCATCGCCATCCCAATAGATTTCAGCCAGTAATTGAAGGAACTCAGGATTGTCAACGTCTTCCTTGAGTCTACCTTCATAATGGGTACTCAAATCCGAAAGTTTTCCCTGATTTTTGTAGCTACTGATCAACACTCTCCGTATCTCATCGCTACCGAATATCACTGTTAGACCGGATGTTGGACCGTATGACCATGTTGACCCGATTTTTGTTCTCGATTTCTTTGCTGCAACATCTTCATAGAACTCTAATGCCAGGTCTGCTCTGTCATGTCTTAAGCATGCTCCGATCAGTGCCTCATCAACATATCTTTGCTCCCAATCAGCTTTGGTCATTTCGTGTGCTTTCTTAAAAGCATCAATGCCTTTTTCTACTTCACCAGTATTGAGAAGGAGGCGTGCAAGTTCTTTTTGCATCACAAAAGAGATAGTGCCATCCGCTTCAGCCTTCAGTAACATCTCTTCTAAATTCCCTTGAGAACGATAAAGTTTGATGAGTTGCCGATCAATCTCTTGACGATCCCAATGTGATGTAGAATTCCTTAGGGCGTTCTTCAATGCATTTTCAGCTGCCGCTAAGTCTTCATTAAGAAAATAATGTTCCGCGAGTTTGAGATAGATTTCTTTGTCATCAAATCCGAATGTAGTCGCTTGCTTATAGTTCTTTATCGCTTCAGTTTCATCGCCTGCGGTCTCATAGAGTTTTGCGAGTCTTACATAATGCACCCCTATTTTGGGATATGCTTTGATGTATGCCTGTGCAATATCCAGTGCCTCGTTGTATTTACCAGCAGCTTGTGTGCTATAGACAAGTTTATCTTGATACTCTATGTTATTTGGGTCAGCTTCCAGTAGTTTGCTGTAGACTTGTGCAGCTTTTTCATACTGTTTTGTATCTGAATAAAGCGTTGCGAGTTGAAGTTGAGATTCAGCGTCTTTAGGTGCAGCGACCACAATTCGTTTATAGAGTTCTATTGCTTCCTCTATTTCACCCCGCCCGATATGTTCATGTGCCTTTATGACAAATCCTTGTAAGACATTGCTATTTTCTTCCGTGTCTTGTGCCTCAAGAGCTGCCACGAAAGCACCCACTGTTATTAACAAAAAAACGCCAAAGAAAAAAGATAATTTTGATCCTACCATTAAAACATACCTCATAAGAAAAATATACCAATTCTAATAATCAATGCACCTTTACTATATCATAAAGTTCCAGTTCGTGCAGTTATTTTTAAAACTTAATAACAAATGTTATCGTCGTCTGATACGTATAGACGCGAACTTGTGATGCAAAATTGCATGTTTTGAAGGAATTTTGTACCACAATCTTCATGAAGAATAAATTACTAACTCGGTAATTTCTTGTTTGCATAAGGCAGGTACACCCCTCTGCTGGCGGGGTTTCCTAACCTCGCCAAATTACCTGACTTATTTTTTTTACTTCATCCAGTTTGGGTCCTATGGAATAACTACGGTATTTTTTTCGTATTGTAATGTTAATGTTAAGATATTAACACGAAAATAACATATTAAAAAAATTATTGCTTAATATGAATATATGCGTTATTATAGTTGTAGTACATCAATAACTTCGCCAATTATCTAAGTTTGCGTTGAATGGATATGTCTTGGATACCACCCGACGATCCGTGATGTTCAATGTAAAGTCAACCTTAATTTATAGAAATGGTATCAGGACTTCATTTTGACTAAAATATCTCTTTCAAAGACTCGGTAGGTGTGGTTTCCTAACCGCAAAAATGCTGTTATTTCTGATTGTAGTTTGTAATTCAGAGAAAGAGCAAGAAAGAGATGTGAACATCGTGGACAAACCTTTCCATGATGAAACGACTCGGCATGTATTTGAATACCATAAAATATGGTGGGACGACTATATGGATATGACGACAGATGAATTCTTATCCGTAGTCAATAAAGGGTTCGCTGGAGAGAACGGAACGATTGATGATGCTTCTGAAATCATTATGCTTTAGGCAGCACAATTCTAAACAATACTAACCTAACCAAAAACATATTGATGAATGCTGTATCTTTATTACCTGTCCATGCAAACCACATTACAAGTATATTTTTAATAAAGGAAAAACTAATGAATAAACCGATGCGTTTGTATTTGAACGTTTTCACACTTATAACTTTTTTCTTGTGTGTGGCTTCCCCTTGTATTGCGGGCACTTGGCGCGATGCTTTCTCGGATGATGACACAAGCGAATGGAAGGTTCATGATACGACACTGATCGCACACGATGCCAGCCTCGATCTTTCAAAATGGCAGCTTGATAACAACCAAGTTGTCGGTGAAATCTTCGGTTCAGAGGTGGCGACTTTATACCTGACTGGAGACCCCAGTTGGAAATACTACTCAATTGCATGTCGCGCAAAATTTGTTCCAAATGCCACATCTAATATATCCTTTGGACTGGTGCTGCACGCACAGCTTGACCAAGAGTTCTTACATCAATATATCTGTCTGATTGAAACGGTTTCGAACACAGCGAGAATCAATAGGTTAGTCGGAGAACCTTTTGAAGATTGGGGAGAAAAAACATTCCCATTTGAAGCAGCGGAGAATACGTGGTATCATCTGACAGCGACTATTGACGCGGACGGAAAACTGACGTTCAAAATAAAAGAAGATACACCGAATGCAGATGATGATGATAATGAAGTGGTGTTCACGACAACTTACCCGAAAACAACAGAAGGCGGATACGCAGGATTGCATGTATCTGGAGCAAAGGTGCGATTTGATGATGTTGAAATTAAAGGGAGTAACATCCCGACCCGCAGTGCAATAGGGTTCTCTGTAGAAGCACATGGCAAACTTGCGACGCTTTGGGGGGAACTCAAGAAAAAGTAAACGATAAAAAACACTGAAACCCCATTCTTATAGGGTATACAATGCTATTATCGCGAAATACAGAAGTTATAGAGACACTCAATCATATTCTAAATGCCTATGATTTCTTGGTCTACGACAGATCTAAATCAAGGTATAAACCTTATCTTCAGGTACGAGTTATCAATCCAGACCACACAGCGTGTGAAGTTAGTGTTGCAGGTATCGTTTGTCGCAAGTTAGAACAGAGAATAGGGGAATCTTTTTCTGTTCGTGCTTATGTGAATGCGGATGTGTTGACAGAATTCAGAATTCTTGAAGATAAACATTGAATAAACATGTTTTGTGGCAATTCTCTGTTTTTTGTAAAAATCACTTGATTTTTTTTCTGAAAATAACGTAGTATATTTAGTTGTATATAGATATAAAATCTTTAACTTTATTAGAATAGTAATTGTCCTACAGTAACTTAACGCCTTAACCAATTATCTAACTTTGCGACTGTTTTTCTAATTTTGATTATTGCTGTTGCTTCGGTATGATTTTTATACAATGCGAATTAAAAACAGCAGACACCGGCAGAGAGATGGGATGTTTTCATAAAGGAGAAAACTTGTGAGATCAAAAGTAGGTCGTTTGTTTTTAGTCATCTCTCTATGTATGCTTGTTGTGTATATAGGTTTTATGGGAGTGCAAGGCGAGGTAGAGGAGTTGGCATCACCAGAAAAAAGCAGGATTAAGGCGACACCGGTGCGGGTTGTTTTTTTGTTGACTCTCCCGAAGGTGGTAAAGATGTGTATCATGAATGGTTTGAATCCGTTCTTCCCGTGCTGCAAGTCCCAAAAGAGATTCGTCGGATAAGGTCTTATGACAATGTTGTTCCAACGCTGACTCCACAAATACTTGTTGAGTTTGAGTTTGATAGTTTTTTGGATATGGGAGCGTATCTGAATCATGCGGATATAGCGAAAATTATGGAAGATCATCCCAACCGTGCCATCGATATAAGTGTTCACACATTTATTCGACGTTCCGATTACGCGAAGCGAGAAAAAAGTGCTGAACCTATAAAAAAAGTCTTTTTTGTTAACTATCCAGTTGGCAAAAAACAAGCATACTTGACATGGATAAAATCTATTTCGGACACGTTAGGTAAGATATCGCAACTCAAAGCATCCGCGTCTTATGATAATTACTATGGCAGCACCCCACATCGGTTCGCTGAACACGAGTTCGCTAATCTTGAAGGTGCTGCTGCGTATGACGAATTAGAATTTGTAAAGTCTATTCGCGCTGAACTGGATGAACGGACAGCAATCTGGTCTCAACACACATTTGCGTTGCGTTCAGATTACTTGAGATCGGAAGTGCCTGAAGGCATGGTGCTTATCCCTGCGGGTACGTTTGAAATGGGACGCAACGACGGACCCAAAGATGAACGACCGAGACATACTGTTTACATAGATGCGTTTTACATAGATCGCTACGAAGTAACAAACGCACAATACAAACAATTTATTGTTGCCAATTCGCAATGGCAAAAGGATAACATCGAGAAGCAGTTTCATGATGGCACCTATCTTAGGTTATGGAATAAGAACGACTACCCCGTGGGCAAAGGGGATTATCCTGTTAATTATGTGAGTTGGTATGCTGCGATGGCATACGCACAATGGGCAGGGAAACGTTTGCCGACAGAAGCCGAATGGGAAAAAGCTGCGCGTGGTGGTCTGGTGGGTAAAGCATATCCTTGGGGAGATGCAACGAACCCAAATAACGCCAACCATGCAAGGTATATCAATGATACCGAACCTGTTGGACAATATGCTCCTAACGGCTATAGAGTATATGATATGGCTGGGAATGTATGGGAATGGTGTTTAGACGAATATGATAAAACATTCTATGACAAATCAGCGAAACAGAATCCCTTTAGTAAAGGCACTTTAAAATCTGTAATTGATAACTTCAAAACTATCAAGACATCTCGTGTTTTCCGCGGCGGTTGTTGGACAGACAACATCTCATTTATACGTGTAGATAACCGTGACGCTGGACTGCCCAACTACGCGAGTGTTTTTGGCGGGTTTCGGTGTGTGCGTATTCCCAGTAAATAGCTATGAATAATCCGTCAATTTTAAAATATCTATATATGTTTATAGATAACGGATTCAGTCCAACTCTTCAGTCCCGTAGGGACTAAAGACGAACACAATATGTTGAAAAGCAACATTAACGTAATAGCAAAGAATTATTGAAAATATTGAAAACTAAATAACCCTACTCCAGCGGAGTGCTATGTAAACAAATCCGAACATAAGCAAAAAATTAATGCCTTGCCAAAAACTTTACATGCCAGTGTCACTTTTCCGACGGTATAGCTAACATATATGAGTGTTGTTTACCGACAGCTATACTAATTGGCTTATTCGCTTGCAGCGCTGTGGTGGATAAATACTCTTCACGCTTTCCATTTGAATTTTCTTTACCACTTGGGAAACGGCAAATAGAAAGGAAGCCTTTTTCATTGACGATGTAGAGTAGATTTCCATCAAGAAGGAAATCTGTGATGCGTCCTTCATAAGTTTTGTTGTCAATTTCTATTTTCTCAATCATCGGATCAAGTGTGATTTGGTGCATTTTTCCATCAACAATAGCATGCGATATTTTCGGTTTTTGACGAATGAATGTCTTTTTACCTTTCTCAAATGTTTCTCCCCAGTATTTATATCTACAACTATAGATTGCCGCAGGGCCAGAAGATATAGCACGTCTTGTTTCATCAATGAAGTAGATATCTATGACAACCAGACCTCCAATATTCTTTTTCAACAATTCAGGTTTAATTGGTAAATCGTTTGCTTTAGTTGATGTGTCGTTCGTTACCAAAAATTCGGTTGATGCGCGAATTATTCCATGAGCACCAGGGTGTAACTGCAAAAACCCACGTTCAGACAGGAAGGGTTCATGAAGCGATGAATAAGCATGAGTTACTTTAGTCGGGTACGGAAACTCTTGAATATTCGGAGGTTTGGCACTTGGACTTAGAAACCACCAACGTTTACCCAGTTTTTTGGATCTGACGAAACGCGTTTCTCTATACACTAACGAAAAAATGTATAGTGAATAATTGTCCTCACCCAGAACATAAAGGTGATCGTTCTGAATATCGATGTCTTTGATCTCATTATTGTTGGGTAATTTCGTTGTGGATTGAATTACTGGTTTTGTAGGAACTGAGATGTCAATGATATGAAATTCCTTATCAGCAGCTACAACCAGTCGGTTTTGATATGCAATGACTTTGCCTATTTCAGCTGGAAATTCAAGTGAAGTCAGATAAGAGGGAAGATAAGGCTTAGAAACATCAACAACGTGAAGATGCTGCTCTGTTGTTGAATATGCGTGATTTTTTACCAAAACTACACTATTTTTCGGATTAGCGCGATACGGTAGTCGGATGGAAGCAACAAGTGTAGGGGATTCTAAATCTTCTATCTCTACGACGGTGAAGATGCTTTCTGGTTTTTCATCGGATGTTAGGGCAGGTTTTTGTTTTTGTTCAGAGGACTTTTTGTGCTTCTGTTTTATAATACCTGGAACCCACGAAATATTAAAAAGCATAAACAATATGAAGCAGAATAGGGAGCATGAAGATATACCTGGATGTGTTCTCATAGTCTCTTCTCCGATGTTTGTTGGGATTTGTAGGTAGGACTATTATGTTATTTAATTTTATCACTGATGTATCTTATTGTCAATATGTTATTAGGTATAGAGCATATTTTTAAACCTATACCCCTCTAATCCTTCTCTATATATTAAAAACCAACTCAGGATTGATGTGATGTGGGAAGACTCTGTTGCAATTAGCAAACTGACTGATGAAGAAATTATACGACGCGTGCAAAATAGCGATCAGGAAGCTTTTGCAGAACTCATTAAGCGTTATACACCTCGAATTTGGGGTGTAGTGACTTCAAATGCAAGGCAGCATCAGGATGCTGAAGAGATACGGACAGATATCTGGATGGCTGTCTGGAAAAACATCCGAGACCTCAGAAAAATCGAGAGTTTCGGTGCGTGGCTACACCGTATCGCTTATAACTCATGCCAACGTTATTACACTATTGGAAGGCAATTGCGAAATGAAATTCCTTATGATTACGACAGCATCGTTGAACAGATAGACGAATATGCCACCGCTCGTTATAGAGAGTATCAACTGATCGCAGATGTTAGAGAAGCGGTGCATCACCTGCCACAGAAGTTACGATCAATAGCAAGACTGTTCTACTTAGAATCGTGGGAAGTCAAAGAGATCGCATCCGAATTTGACATACCGATCGGAACAGTAAAGACAAAACTACGCGAAATTCGATCACTACTACGAAGTGAATTTGACCCAGCACCTTTAACAGTAGACACAAAAGGAGCAACTATGTCAACAAGAATGAATAATAAAGAAAGCACATTACCAACACTGCAAAACAAATTACCGAATTACATAAGACCAGCAACCATGAATGTTAATCACAACGATCCTACTGGTGATAGTTGGGGACTGCCTGATGGTGTACTCGCAAGATTCGGGAAAGGCAAAATCGCCGATGTTAGACTTTCACCTGATGGAACATATTTTGCCGTCGCTTCAGGAATAGGTTTATGGTGGTATGATGTTACTTCAATGCAACCCATCTCTCTATGGGATGTTCCGGGAGGATATGTCAATACAATAGACTTTTCTCCGGATGGTAGGTTCGTTATTATGAATACTGTCGGTGCAATCATCAGGGTAATGGATGTGGCAACTGGCGAATGCATCAGAGAGATACACGATCAGGATGGATTTGGTTGTCTGGCTTGTTCGTCAAACGGAAAATGGGTCTCGATTTCTGGCGGTTCAGGCTTTGTAAATGTATTGGATATTAAGACCGGTGTACAAATCGCACGGATGGATCGTGGTGAACACAAATGGAAATCAAACGACATCTATGACCTACGATTTACACAAGATGGAACGCTACTGGCAGCGATTGCTGGTAATCCTAAACATTACTCGGACGATAAAGAAAACTACAATGAATTTGTGAATCCTGAAACGGAAGGATGTCAAATCTATGTTTGGCAACCGGAAACGGGTGATGTTATCATCAAATTCGCGGGACATCGATTCGCACTTTCGTCCGACAGTCGTTATATTGCAGGGTCTTCTCCTGACGAAATTTCAGCAAACGATAAAAGGATTGATAGCAACATTTCAGTTTGGGATATATCTACAAGAGAACAGGTTGCTTACTTCGCTGAACACAGTGATTGGATAGAAATGCTTGCTTTTTCACCTTGTGGAAAATATATTGCATCAAGTGATGGAATTTTGCGTGTTTGGGAGATTGAAACAAGTTCGGAACTGAAGGTATATCCTGACTTCACGGATCCTTTCTATTCTAAGACAGGTCAACTTTTCGCTATTAGATACGATGGAAACACTAACACTTTAGATGTGTGGGATGTAGAAGCAAATGAAAGAATACTTGAAATACAAAGTGGAATTGGCAGTTTCGCTTTTGCAAGGTCTTTAGCTGAAGCATGCACACACGAATTGATTGAAGCACCTGTGGACGATAGTAAAAGAGCAAAAATACCTAAATACGAGATTTCACGTGAAATAGCCTTTCCTTGGCCAGCAGCACAGATTGTCTGGGTAGATGATAACACAATCGCAACGAATGTTATTCGCGGAATTGCGTTGTGGGATGTTGAGAAGAAATGTCTCACAGAGAGGATGTTTCAGGATGAATGGATAAATACTATAACCCTTTTACCTTCTGGGAGGATACTGGCTGCGCAGATAGATGATGAAAGTAAGGTGTGGGATCTGCAAGCGCCAGACAAACCGATCGTAGAATTTGAGGTGCCTGAATCCGCATTGGTTTGGGCAACGCAGACCGAGTTTTCACCGACAGGTGATCACATGGCTGCTGGGTGTAGGTTGGGTAATATTTTTATATGGGAACTTGATCAACCGCAGAATCCGTCTGTGCTGAAAGGTCATACTGATTATATTGGTACTTTGGCATTTTCACCAGATGGACAGCGGCTTGTGAGTGGTGCAGAAGATAATACCGCAAGGGTGTGGGATATAGAATCTGGGTCTGAAGTTGGCCAATTACCGATGGATAGTCCTTGTAAACCGCTTGGGTTAAGCTATTCTCCGAACGGTGAATTAATCGTCGCAGAATTGGAATCTGAAATCCGTTTTTGGTGTGCACAGAATCTGACAAAGGTGCGTTCAATCGCACATCCAAAACCACGTGTACGCACATATCCGCTTGTATTCTCACGATGTGGTGGTTATCTTGCTGGAGCAACGTGGTGGGACAAAGAATATTCCAGTTTAGCAATCAGGATCTGGGATGTTGAAACATGTGAACAGGTCGCAGATTTACGCGGACACACATCCACCATATCATTCCTATCCTTTTCTCCTAACGACAAGATCCTTGCAGGTGGATGCAGAAACGGTACCGTGATGTTGTGGGATTTGGAGAAGTATCTTTGAATCAGACAAATCCTATAGCTTCTCCTTCAAGAATTCAATCTCCTGCATCATGATGTCAAATTTTGCTTACTCTCTTTTACTTTCCGACCTTGACAACGTCCTTGATTTATGAAGATTAATTTATTAATTCGGTAATTTTATGCCTTGCACAAGGCAGGTGTACTCCTCTGCTGGCGAGGTTTCCTAACCTCGCCAATTACCGATTTATTTTCTTAAACTTTATTTATCAAGATCAGTCAATGTAAGTTCAGCAAATCCTGATTCACACAAATTGGGATCTGGAACTCCCCTCTACGGAAGAAATTATTTTTTTAAACCTTTTAATCATAAGTACTTCTCTATATATTAAAAGCAACTTCGGAAAGACTCTATGAATGTTAAAAAACTAACAGACCAACAACTGATCCAACGCGTGCAGCATAGAGATCAGGAGGCGTTTACTGAACTTATGAAACGTTATACGCCTCAGATTTGGGGTGTTGTCATGTCAAATGCAAGACAACATCAGGATGCTGAAGAGATACGGACTGATATCTGGATGGCTGTCTGGAAAAACATCCGTGATCTCAGAGATATTGAGAGTTTCGGTGCATGGCTACATCGAATCGCTTCCAATGCATGTAAACGCTATTATACTGTGGGGCGGAAAGCACGGAATGAAATCCCACACGAGGCAGCTGTGATCGCCGAACAGTTAGATGAACTTGCTGCTTCGCGGTATAGAGAACGTCAACTCATCGCTGACGTCAAAGAAGCAGTGCATCACTTACCACAGAAGTTGCGTTCCGTAGGAGAATTGTTTTATCTGGAGTCGTGGCGAATCAATGAGATCGCATCTGAGTTCGGTATACCGATAGGTACAGTGAAGACAAAACTACGAGAAATACGCACAATTCTGCGAACGGAATTTGATGCGGAAGATGTGAGAGGAAAAGATATGTTAGTCAAATCAGAAAGGATTCGGAGTCGAGAGGTCGCTCCTACGGAACAGGTGAAGAAATCAGTGAAAAGGAGAAAACCTGCGATTTTTAATGTTAATCGGGATGATCCTACTGGTGATAGTTGGGGTGCACCTGAAGGGTTGTTCGCAAAGTTTGGTAAAGGGAAAGAAAAAAGTGTTGAACTTTCTCCCGATGGGTCATATTTTGCAATGTCGACAGTGTTTGGATTGTGGTGGTATGAGGTCGCGACAATGAAACCGATCTCTCTTTGGAATCACTTTGGAAGGTTTGCGGTCAATATCGGTTTTTCTCCTGATGGCAAGTGGGTTATCTTAAGTACTGTAGCTCCATCTGTCAAGGTTTTGGAGGTTGAAACGGGTAAAACTGTGTTTGAAATTGAGGATCAGAATGCCTACGCTGGCCTCGCTTGTTCACCAAATGGTAAATGGGTTGCAGTTGCTGATCAGGAAGGACACGTCAGAGTGTTAGATATTCACACCGGTGAACTGATCGCTCAGATGGATCGTGGCGAACACAAGTGGAAAACGAATGACATTGAGGGACTTACATTCACACCAGATGGTACTCTGCTTGCATCAATGGTTAGGAATCACAAGAAGTATTCAAAAGAAAAAGAAGTCTTGAATCCAGAGGACGAAGACGCTCAAATCTATGTCTGGGAACCAGAAACAGGTAAACCAGTCGTCAAGTTTACGGGTGAAATCTTTGAGGTTTCTCAAAACAGTCGTCTGATCGCAGGTGGATCATCTGATGGAACGTTAATTGATGATGAACTGGTTTTTACTGATATTGCCGTGTGGGATATTGCTGCCAGAGAACAGATCGCATACTTTACTGAACATACAAATTGGATCAGGTCAATCGCTTTTTCACCCTGTGGAAAATACATTGCATCCAACGATGATATATTGATGGTCTGGGAAATTGCAACAGGTTCAGTCCAGAAGGTTTATCCCAATGTAGAGCAGCCTTTCTATTCAGATTCGGGACAACTATTCGCTATAGAATACCCCGATAAACCATCCGATAGTCCAGGATTTACCAACTACACTATAGATGTATGGAATGTTGAGACAAACGAAAGAACCCTTGAGGTGTGTTCAGGTGTTGGTGGTTATTGGTTCGCCTACGATATTGCGAAAGCATACACAAATCAATTGATTGAATTGCCTGCTGAAGGTAGTATTAATAAAGAGAGTAAAGGCAAAGCTACAACTAATACTCCTATGTTAAATGTGGTGCATGAGTTCGATTTCTATGATCCTGGACCTGAGATTGAGTGGATTGATGATCACACGCTCGTAGCACTCTCTTTTGATGGATTAGAGTTCTTTGATATAGATAGGATGAGTCATAAAAACACGCTGTATTTCTATGATTATTTAAGTGGGTTTGTGGTATTACCTTCTGGTGAAATCCAGGTTATAAGTTGTAATCATGAACCGTGGCGTATCCGGACACACGATAGACTTATCACAAATATTCCTTTACCCGATGAAATGTATGACAGGAATTGTTGTCCTGAGTTCTCACCACTCGGTGATCGGATTGCGGTTGGGTGTGAGATGGGTAATATCTATGTATGGAATATTGCGGATCCTGATAATCCGTCTGTCCTGAAAGCACATAAGACTGATAGTGACGTGTCAACGTTTTCTCCAGATGGAAAAAGACTGATTAGTTATTCTCAAGGAGAACCTCGGCGGATATGGGATATAGAGTCATTACAGGAAATTGGTCAATTGGAGTTTGACAACCCTAATGATCCGGTGGGTTGTGTCTACTCACCCTGTGGTGAAATGATCGCGGTAGAGTTGAAGACTGAGATCCGCATTTTAGACGCGGAATCGTTGACGACTTTGCGTTCAATACCACAACCTGAGCCGCCAAGATGGCGTACGACTCCCCTTACGTTCTCTCCTTGCAGCCGATTCATTGCTGGTGCAACGATGTGGGAGGAAGGTTATGAGAATTTGGCTGTACGTATCTGGGATGTTGAGAGTTGTGAACAGGTGGCTGTTTTGCGAGGTCATGGTGATCTGCTGCTAGACCTTGCGTTTTCTCCGAATGGTAAGTTGTTGGCTTTTTGCTGGTTGTATAGATAAGACGATTGTCTTGTGGGAAATAGGCGGTAATCCGCGATTATGAAACATATTGCACATTATTGTACTGTGCATTCAAAAATTGCACGGATTTGTGCAGCAATTTCCGTGCATAAGTAGTTTCTCGGTTGGCATACAATTTGCTCATAATAAAAGTAAATAAATATCATAATGGAGCAATCATGGAGCAATCTGATGAAATATGTTTCTGCTTCGGTTTTTCTATCGCTGATTTTAACATTAAACTTTTCACCTTTCAGTTTTGCTGAAGATTATCTGCAATGGCAACTCCCGGATGGTGCCAGAATGCGACTCGGTAAAGGTAGAACTCATGACATTGCATACTCACCAGACGGTAAGAGGTTTGCTGTTGCTACCTACATCGGCATCTGGATTTACGACGCACAGACAGGTGAACCGCTTGACCTATTTACTGCTGGGTGGGCTCCGTTTAGATGCGTAGACTTTAGTCCAGATGGAAACCTACTCGTTACTGATTTCAATGGAAATTACATCTGTATATGGGATGCAAATACAGGTAGACAGATACGCACATTCTTCGGACATACTCACTATTACATCAACACCATTGCGTTCAGTCCGGATGGTAAGATTATTGCAACTGGTGGATCCGGGGGTGATGTCAAATTTTGGGATGTGGATACAGGACAACAACTTCACGATTTCAGACGGCATGCTGGACAGGCCATTGACGTTGCGTTTAGTCCAAATAGCAAAATGCTTGTTTCCGTTGATTCTGATGTGAGAATGTATCTCCTGGATGTAGAGACTGGGGATTCTATACGCCATTTTAGAGGGAATACAGCTGAGATTTTTAGTGTTGCTTTTCATCCAAATGGAAAACACATTGCAAGTGCTGGTTATGACAATACAATCCGGCTGTGGGACGTCAACACTGGTGAACAACTGTATGTAAACAGTACCCATACAGATTGGGTTTATACTATTGCGTTCAGTCCGGACGGTAGTGTAATAGCAAGTGGTAGCAGAGACAAGACAATACGATTCTGGAACGCTGCTGACCTGTCACCATTGAATAAGTTGACTGGCTATCCAGAATCTTTTTTGACAATCGCCTTTAGTCCGGATGGTAAGTCATTTGCCAGTGAAGGTGCTGATGGAACAATTCGTATTTGGGATTTCTGGGATGATAGTCAAGCAAAGACACGAAAGACAATCACAGGACATATAAATTCAGGTATAGATTCCATCGCAATAAGTCCTGATAGCAATACGCTTATTCATGACGGTTATGACAATGAGATAAGTAGGTGGGATGTCAACAAAGGGACACGATTGCGTAGCTTCAGCGCACATACAGGTAGTATTAATAGCCTCGTGTTTAGTCAGGATGGCAACAGCATTCTAAGCGGTAGTTCTGACGAAACGATGCGATTGTGGGATGCTGAAACTGGGATAGAACAGTGTAAATTCATTGAGATTCTCGGTAGTGTTGAAAAGGTTGTCTTCAGTCGTGATGGCAAGACCGCAGCGTGTCTCATCTCGACTGGTGTGTTTAATCCTAACAGTCGATTGAGGAGTCGTGTCCTCTCTCTGTTCAACGTTGCAACCGCCACTGAGCTACACAGAATCAATGCCTACAATGCACCTGAAAGTATATTCGATAACAGCAAACCTGATTTCCTACCAACAGAACACACAGGTCCTATAAACAGCATTACAATGAGTCCAGACGACAAAGTGATCGCGAGTAGCAGCCGGGACGGGACAATAAGGTATTGGGACGTTGAAACTGGATCACATCTGCGGGTTCTAACGCAAGAGGCAGGAGATACCGACAATCTAACCTTCAGTCCAGATGGTACTTTACTGGTGGGTATCAGTTATAGCGAAGAAATCGCTTTCTGGGATGTTCAAAGCGGTGCACGTCTACGGACAATCGTAACTGATAAAATTCGTAATAGAGGTGTCGCGTTCAGTGGTATCGCGTTCAGTCCGGATGGTACTACTTTAGCAAGTGGTGGAGATGACAATGCAGTTCGTTTGTGGGATGTCAATACGGGTGCGCTTAGAAAAAAGTATACGGACTATAAAGTGCGAAGTTATAACCCCAGATTTGTAACTGCGGTAACGTTCAGTAGGGATGGCACTACACTTGCAAGTAGCAGTAATGATGGAACGATTCTCCTATGGGACCTTCCTAATGACGATAGTGTCGTAAGTGTTGAACCACAAGGCAAGCGATTGACTACGTTGGGAATGATAAAAACTAATAAAGTCCTACAGAACTATCCGAATCCTTTCAATCCCGAAACGTGGATACCCTATCAACTGGCGTCTGCAGCGGATGTTCACATAGATATTTATACTGCAACTGGTCAATTGGTTCGCAAGATAAATGTTGGTTATCAACCTGCTGGTATATACAATCAACGGAGTCGTGCTGGGTATTGGGATGGTAAGAATGAAGAAGGTGAACAGGTTACGAGCGGTATATATTACTATACGCTGTCTGCAGGTGATTTTTCTGCTACGCGAAAAATGTTGATTTTGAAATAGTATCATAAGTCTATATGATTGTCTTGTATGATTCGTGGCCTACTCCCGAATCGAACGAGATTTCAAGTCCAGTCCCATAGGTGTAAACTTAAGAGAACTTAGTTGCACTTATGAAGCATACCGAACCCTTATGGTTATAGGGATTGCCTGATCTTCAGTCCCGTATGAAGTTTAAAAAAATATTTAGGTAATTTGGCGAGGTTAGGAAACCTCGCCAGCAGAGGGGTGTACCTGTCTTATTCAAACAAGAAATTAACCAATTTATTATGTGATCTTCATCCAGTTTGTGTCCTATAGAATAACTACGGTATTTTTCTCGTATTGTAAAGTTCATATTAAGATATTAAACATAAAACAAATATTAACAAAGTTATTGCTTAATATGAATGTATGCATTATTATAGTTGTAGTACATGTATCAATAACTTCACCAATTATCTAAGTTTGCGTTGAATGGATATGTCTTGGATACCACCCGACGATCCGTGATGTTCAAGGATTCTAATGAATAAAAATAGTTTCATGTTTTGGCAGAAGCATTTTATTCATGTAAATACTTCAACCAACATTTGACTGTCTTGAGGTGTAAAGGCTCTAAACTTAGTGTATTCTAAACAGGATGCGGATATAAGTAGTTTTCTGCTCCACCTGCACATTGAATGGTTTTTCGAAGTTGATGGCTTATGAAAAACTGTCCATTTTTGGCGAAGGTATTGCTCCATAAAAAGAATATAAAAGCCCGACTCTACTTCAACTTGCGACAAAACGTTTTGACAAACCATATAACTCAAGTTGCTACTTATGTAGCATAAACTGATTTCACACAAAAGGAATACAAAATGAAATTCAAACACAAGTTAGGATATATGTTTATCGGGTGTCTATTCACAATTTCAGGATACATCCTCGCATCACTGGGCGGTATTACCACACACGCGGAAAAAAATGAACAGGTGCTTGATAAAATCGTTTGTAAGCGGTTAGAAGTTGTCAACAAGGAAGGGGAACCCGTTGGTGTCATCGTTGAAGATGAAAATACCGGGGGTATAGTCGTCGGTGTCCGCCCCAGAACAGGAGTGGGAATTGATGGCGGGCGTCTATTTGTCCGCAACACAGAAAGACAGGAAGTTGTTGTCATGGCTGCAACTGAAGATGGCAATGGGGTTATAGTTGTCAGCAACGCAGTAGGACAGGAAGTTGCCGACATCAATGCGACTGAAGAAGGCGGGCTTATAGTCATCCGCAACGCAGCGGGAGAGGACGCTGTCGGCTTCGGGGCAAATAAAGATGGTGATGGGGTTATAAAGTCCTACAAAGGCGGTTGGAGAACTCACTAAACTCACATCACATACAAAGTGAAACAGGTGTTATGAGAGACTACTTTACAATCAAAGACCGGAGGATCAACTCATGAAATTCAAACAAAAGTTAGGATATATGTGTATCGGGTCAAAATCCATGCAGACGCTTTTTGTTGTATTGCTAACTTTATCGGTTTTCGGATGCGCCATGATCTTTCCACCGCATCCGTATATCCCTCCAGATTTACCGAAAACTGAACTCGCAACGATAGAAATTGATACCACAAGTAGGTATCATATCACCTTGATTGAACTGCTAATTGACAAAAAACTTGCAGTGCGTCAGAAAATTGACAGAAACAAAAATATGTCTATTGACGATGTGTTGGTCACAGCAGGGGAACATAACATAACAGCACGCTTCATTACTGCGACTTCACCGGGTCCGCGTCGCAGCATAGATAACCGCAGAAGTAAACTGACATTTTCTTACGATGTAGATCTGAAAGCGGGTGGCACATACATTGTCTTTCTAACTAAGTTTCTTGATGGCGGTCTCTACATAGACATCATTGATAAGGAGACGAGGAAACATGTTGGTAAAAATCTGAAGATGCACTTCTCTCCATAAAAAGAATATGAAAGTTCGGCTTTTACACAAAAGGAGATACATAATGAAATTCAAACAAAAGTTAGCATATATGTTCATCGGGTGTCTATTCACCATCGCAGGATACATAATCGCATCCGCAGGATACATAATCGCATCACCGATGGGCTGGAAACTCGCACAAAAAGATGTGATTGATAAAATCGTTTGTAGAAAATTGGAAGTTGTCAACAAGGAAGGGATAACCGTTGCTGGCATCTATAGCAAGGGGGCTATAGAAGTCCGCAACCCATTAGGAAAGAGAGTTGTCGGCATCAAAGCCGATGTACATGGCAAGGGGGTTATAGAAGTCAGCAACGGAGCAGGAAATGAAGTTGTTGGCATCAAAGCCGATGCAGATGGCAACGGGGCTATAGAAGTCCGCAACCCATTAGAAGTCCGCAACGCAAAGAGAGGTGTCGACATCTTTGTAAATGAAAATGGTGGGGTTCTGATAGTTTACAACGCAGCAGGAGACCCCATTGCTGGCATCGTTGTAAATAAAGATGGCGATGGACTTATAGAGTCCTACAAAGGTGATTGGAGAACTAAAGGTTTTGAATGAAAATGACTCAAAAATCTGATAATAGAGTCCTACAAAGGTGATTGGAGAACCCACTAAACGCACAAAAGCAACGCCGCGACGCTGAAAGGAATTGCCAGTCACCCAAACAACCTGAATCTGTTGATTACAATATAAGCCGTGATAAACTATGAACGCTCTACCTGCTTTGTCAAGTCATAAATGATTTGTATATCGGGCAGGGGAAACCCAGCCCCTACGAACGGATCTAACCATCATTTGAGTGTAGACAGAACACTAGAATATAGAATACATTACAGAAAGCAAATCACACACAGACGAACTGACAAAAACGAACTGTGGACAAAAAAAGCATAAAATGAATTTTATAAATCAAGCTTATATCAGATCGCAGATGTTTGCTATATGTAAGAAAGGAGAATATACTGATGAAATGTTTTATAGCAAAAACGACTCTATTTTTAGTCTTTACTTCTATTTTACTGACTGGTTGTGGTAGGATCTATACGAAGGATATTGATCAACCGACAAAGGAGATGTTATTAGGGAACGCTGGAGAAATTCCTGTCCAAGCATCGCAACAGCAGAAAATCGTCCCGCCCCAAACACCTGCTGACTATAAGGGGGACCCATACTTCTATATTCCAAGTATTGAATACGAGATACTCACGACTTCCGCTGGTGAAGATGTTTCGTATCCTTTACTTTCACCGCAGAAACAACAGAAACTGAAGGAAATGCGTGTATGGTCAGAAAACGGCGGTTGGATGACACCAGAGGGACCGATAACAGAGGAAGCATTTCAGCGTATGTGTCTTGACATTATCGCCGATGGTTTTTCTGACTTAGAAATGGCACAGTTTATTATCCTTGAAGGGCTATCGGAAACATCAAGAAAATATGCGGCGGAATATGCACAGAATGCCCTTGATGCGAATCCTAACGATTACCAGACGCTTTATGTATGGACACAAACGCAGACAGACAATGCGAAAAGAATACAAGGGAATCGCAAACTTTTGAAACAAAACCCAAACCATGCCAAAGTGCTTTTTCAGTTGGGTTCTTTGCTTATTGATTGGGAACAGAAAACAAAGGGCGCGTTTGAGGAGTCAATTGGTTACCTGAAAAGATCGGCAGCCTTAGACCCTGATTATGCTCGTGGGCAAGCGTATCGTTTTCTTGGGAATATACATGTCCACTTAGGTGATGTAGAAAAAGGATTAGCATTTTACAGACTCGCCCAAGAGATTTACGATTGGGAACCCACGCGAGAAGCCATAGTACGCATTGAGAAGGGGGACAGACCATGAACATAACTTTACCCGCTATTTGTCTATTTTTGATACTTTTCTGTGGTGTGTTTTTTACACCCTCTCTTACCGGGTGTGTAAAGTTTTTGTCACTTAATGCGCTTAAAGTTGTTGTGGGATGTGGGATGTTGATATTGATGGGGTGGAGTGGGTATAATTGAACTAATATGTTTCAGTGGGAACATCCAGAATCGTTGAGTGTTTAACTTTCAAGTCAAATTCATACTGCTTTACAACTGATCTGACCGTTTCTGTTATCCAATCTTTACTATAGGGTGATGTGATGACTTCATCAATTAACTTGCTGACATTAATCTTAATTTGAATTCCATCTTTATGTATCTCTGGGAATTCAATATCATCTTTAGTAGTATTTAGATGGATTAAATTACCGTGTTTATCAATATAATTCCTTAGAGTTCCTGGATAATTCGTAACAATAGCACGGAATTCTTCTTCGTGTTTAAAGGGTTTTCTCTTATGGAAATACCAAGTATATAACATACTCATTTCTTTTATGTTTTGTGGAACTGAGTATTCATATGGATTAATATATTCTATGTTTCCCATAAATACATCTTCGTCAACAGCCACAAAGCAATCTATAAAATTATCAAAAGTTGTTTTGATAACGATTCCGCTATTATGCATGTGATATTTTTCCCACATTGCCATAGATTCATTTGGCGCATGATGCCAGCAGCTACAAAATGTATACTTGTGCAAGTTTTCTTGGATTTTTTCTAAAATAGCAGCATTTTTAATTTCGCGTTCAAAATGTTCAGTTACTGATGGTGGTGTAAAGCCTTCGAATGGATCCTCAAACTTATCAACTCTTGCGAAGAATAAACTTCTTTCACTTAATAAATTGACAAAACTCTCAAAACTCATGTATCTCCATAGAAGGCCTGTTTTTTCAGGTTGTTTTATTCCTTCAAGCTTGAGATTCATAGCTATTCCTTAATTTAATAATTTATAGGCTTTCAACGCGTCTGATATGAAACGACACAGTAAACCGTGAAGGTGTAGAATCAAAATCACCATCTTTTGGAAGATGTATTCTCCAATGTGTTAGGTTGTTAGAAGGTGGACTAAACGAAGAAATTTGCGCCCCAAATGTTCGTTCCAAGGCAGTGGCGAACATTTTGAATACTTCTACCTCAGTTTCGGCTTTCTTGTGTTCGCGTGCAAGTTTAGAAATCTCCTGTTTAATAATTCTCTCATCTTCCGCATCAATCTTCATTGTTGAAACCTTGATCTTCTCTATTGCAAAGTCGTGCTTGGTAGTCATAATAACACCCCCATAATCAATAGAATCTCCAAAGAACTTCCATCCTAATAAGTGTGCAAAGTATAGCATTTTTCAAGCGATTATTCAAGTAAATCCTTGGTTCAGACAAGAAGAAATACAAACCTCTAAGTAAGTGTGCAAAAAAAAAAAAAATTACCGTTAGTGAAATAAATCAGCATGACTTCTTGACAACAAAACAGTAATGTAAGATACTAAATAGCAGAATATGCATTTCTTAGTAGGAATATATGAAAAGATACAAATCTAATTGGCAAGCGGAAGTTGCCAAGGTCATAATCGAAATTGTTGATGCAAGAGATCCACTAAGTAGATATGAATTCACTGGGGAAGACTTACTGGACAAAAAAGCGCGATTTCATAAACTATATGGCAATTCTAACAAGAACTTAGAAAATACTGTAAGAAATGTCTTGCAAATTCTGCGCGATAAAGGTGCTATTGAATTCTTAGGCGCGATTCCTGATACACCCTATCACAAATACTGTATCACTGATAGAGAGATATTGGAGCATATTTCAAATCCGATTGCAAGTATACCAAAAAGAAAATCAATAGTAAAAAGACTATACAATCATACTCTCAAACCATAGTACCCCGCTGCTGTTACGAGCGTTACTTCCTCATGGCAGTAAACTTTGTTAGTAGCACTTACCAGCACATCTTTCTTCAAAACAGTGCGCCGGTCAGCACTGCGACTTTGAAATGTCAGACTTAATCCTTTGGATTGAAATGTGATACAAGGCAAATAAACGCACAATCTGGAAGAATGGAAGAATGGAGGAATGCATGAATGGAAGAAAGGATTCTAATAAATGATTCAAGTTGAAAATCTTACAAAAGAATATGGTGAAAAGAAAGCTGTTGACAACATTAGTTTTAAAGCTGAAAAGGGTGAAATTGTAGGTTATCTTGGACCAAACGGGGCAGGCAAAAGCACTACACTAAAGATGTTAGTCGGTTTACTACAACCAACATCAGGCGTAATATCTGTCGCTGGTTATGATGCACAAACAAAATTGCAAGAACTAAAGCGACAGGTCGGTTATGTTCCTGAAGAAGCAAATCTATATGAACATCTCACTTTGGTAGAACATTTACAACTGATGGGACGCCTCTACCATTTAGAAGAAGAACTAATCGCAGATAAAGTCATTGATCTTGTGAAGTTATTCGATATGGAACAGCAAGCAAACCAAAGAATAACCAGTTTTTCACAAGGTATGCGTCAAAAATGCATCATTATGTCCGCTCTGTTGCACAATCCTTCTGTTCTACTCTTAGATGAACCCTTCACCAATCTGGATGTAACTACTGTAGCATTCTTGAAGTCATTCCTACAAAGGTTGGCAAAATTAGGTAAGACTATTCTCTACTGCACCCACATTCTTGAAGTTGCAGAAACACTATGTCCCCGGATTATGATTATCAATGAAGGTAAGCTCATCGCTAATGCACCAGTCGAAGAATTGCGGCAGCAGACAAATCAGGACGCACTCAATGAAATCTTTGTTCAACTCACGGAAACAACAGGACTTGACGAAAAAACTGACGAAGCAGTTCGAATTGTGATGGGAGAACCTCTGGATGCTTGAGAAAATTACATCTATGCTGGGAATACAAATTACACAATATAGATATCTCCTACAGACAGAGAAGACCGTCACAAAACGAGCTCTTAAAGGACTATCTCTTGGTTCGAACATATTGAACTATGTGTTCGGTTTTCTTATAAGTTTTTCGTTTTTCTTCATTCCTTTCCTGACAGACATTTCTATCTATAACTTTGCACTTATTGGAATAACTCTATCTATGGTGATGATAGGGATATGGATGCTACCGTACTTCGATATTCTGATCTATCCTATAAATTACCCAATTGTTGCACATACACCGATATCATCGCGCACCTACTTTTTTGTGAAGCTGACTCAAATGTTGAGTCAGACTGTCAAGTACCTAATTTGTCTTAATCTCATTCCCGCGATAAGCGGTATCTGGGTTCGTAGTGAAGAGTCACCTAATCTTCAATTCCTTTTCCCGTTGGTCTATCTTACAATCGCGTTTATCTCTGGAATTTTCACGGTTGGAATTATGACAACATGTGCTGGGTATCTCACAAAACTTTATGTCTTTAAAAGACTTCGAAATTTGGCAAGATTTACTCAAGGATTATTTCCGCTGCTATTTCCAGCAACTTTTGCAATCTTTTATTTTTTACCTGATGACATACCCGATGAGGCGGTTTTAGATGTGTTTTCGCGTGTTGCAAAGTTGTTCATTTTACTTCCGAACGGTTGGTTTGCCGCCACGGTTTCAGTGATACTTGGACAGATAGAGGTGATTTATTTGATCCTTACTGCACTTGCCATCCTTTCAACGACTTTCTTTGTTCTTGTCCCCATTCAAAACATCGCTAAAACGTATACACAATACCTTTCCTATCTGATGGAGACAGATACCAAAAAGAAGTCTCTCGTGAAAGTAAAGACCTCTAAGTTTGCTAAAATTATCAAAACCCGCAATATCCTTGCGGGTTTTTGTCTGAGTTCCATTTATTCCTACCGAGAAAAATGGATGTTACATAACATATTAGCTATGCTTGGAGGTATCATTTACTTCGCATTTATGCTTACACAGGCAGAAAGATTCAATCTGGGATGGACGATGAAGTCATACATTATTGGATTAAACTTGGCATTTTTTGCGGTGTCCATTTTTCTCGGTGTAGGTCTTGTCAGTCAATTTCTCACTCTTCTCAGGTATTCAGCACATTGGAAGGCATCATGGATGTTTAAGGCTATACCGCTTACTGCACCTTTGGATTTATGGCGGGGCGCACAATTAACAACACTGGTGTATGTTGTTATGCCTTATACACTCTTTCTATGTGCCATTGCTATTTTCATATGGGGAGGTTTAGGGGTTTTTTTTGTATTGCCAACTCTGGTCTTTGTCCTATATCATGTCTTGTTCCTCCCAAAACCACCATCTGCTCTGCCACTGTCTGAAGAAAAAACGCAAAAAATACGCGGCATGGGGTGTGCCTATTCTATATATGTGCATCTTTCAATGATAGTCTATGTCGGTATTTTCTTTATCGCCTACTGGATTGATACATCAGTCTACATCAGTGTCTATTGCATTATTGTAGTGGCGGGACTCGTGGGGTTTGTTTATCTATTTAGGAAAAAGCCTCTTTTATAGTTCGTGGGTTGTCTGAACCAGGATTTGCGGGATTATAAGGATATTCTGAATTGGAGACATTCTTAAAAGATCAATTGTAAAGCAAACATTTGAGATTTTATCTGATGCTGGAGTGAGATAATCTTCGTAAACCTGAAAATCATGGTTCAGACAAATCAATGCCCATCAAAGTAAACAAAACTATAAAAAGACATACTAAAATAGAAAAAATTATAAACCGAGAAAAATCTAATAAATCAACACGCAATCTACTTCAACAAATCAGATAGAAAAAAGTCTTGACAAAATAGACATAATAGGACATAATTAAAGTATATCATCCAATATTCATAATTTTTGTGAGTATTTGATACATTAATTGTACTAATCGTTAACCAAAGGTCACCTGAATAACGAGATTAGTTGCGGTATTTCGCAACTTAGCAGCGGAACTTTAATCCGCGAGGGGGAATTATGGATACCTTGAAAAACCTTATTCAGCGATGCCATGAACGACGTGAGATATCACTTAAACAACGTCGGACCATCGTCACTCCTGCACCGCACAATACTGGCCACCCATATCACATGAAGACTTTTCCTGCATTCAGATACCCCGTGATGTTGTCCGATATAGAAGATGCAAATATCTCCTTTATGCCCATTGGCAGAGCCCCACACAACGATGATGGACCAAAGGAATTAGATGACAAACGGTTCATGAAACGCCAAAAAGCAGAAGATTGGAGTATGCGTCAATGGAACGCATCTTTTGGAATACAGATCTTTACAGGATTACCTTCCGAATGTAACGGGGCATATTGGCATGATTTCCAATTTACATACAAGGCGATTTCTAACGTACCCGATGATGTAATGTCATGTCTTGAAGTCATGATTGACTCAGTCGCGAACCCATTATTGATATTAACCCAACACGGCGGTTTGCGTTTCTCTTGTAGAATCCCTTCATATCTACATCACAACGCAGATAATACCATGTATTATATCCACAAATACATACCCGATCAGGATATACCCAACGATTATGAGGTATATCTGGAAGTGAAAGGGAACCGCGGATTCAACCGGTGGGATGCACGCTATGAGATACTTCTCGGTAATATTTTAGAACCACCAGTGATTGCAAAAGAAGTCGTTTTTGCTCCAATTGATGCAATGCGTGCAGAACTGCATCAACCTGACCCAAAAATTAGTAGTGAGGAATTAACTGATATCGCTTCACCCTTCAATCTAAGCACAAACGGGAACGAACAGAACTTCAAAGAGACTACTCCTGATCCAGATGAACTTCAACTTTATCCACTGAAGAATTTAGAACTTACCAGAGAGATGGATGAGATTCGAAGTGGTAAGCTGAGTCCGTTAGCAGTCAGACGACGTAAACCTGTCCTCTCTAAATCTATTTACGCAGAAAATGGAGATAAACCTCTGAGAAACAACGGTGTTGAGATACAAGATATCTTTTCGCAAAGTGATCGTATTCTCGGGTTGATTTCAGACGCAGCGGTTGATAAGAAGCAATCTGAAACTGAGACATTTGTCCGTAGCGGCAGCGCTGTCAGTTTAAATGTACCGACTTATGCTTTAGCCGAAAAATTGGAGAAACGCTTAGAGGCGCAGAAAGTACAGTTGTTTCAACGCTGAAAACCTCGTCACTACCTGTGGGAGCAGGTAAGCAAGATCCCTATAGACATTCGAATGGCAAATCCGTTCCAGCTCGGGAATGTCTGTGAAGATCCGGAAAGATGTGACGCTATAGAGGCAAAAGGTGCTGATTTCAGCGAGACCGTCTGTCCACAATGTAGTGTTTATACACAATGTCAACAACGCGGGTTTTTATCACAACCAGCATCAATCAACCGCGCAAGAACTCAGATCTTCGCCCTCCCTGAACTATATTACGACCCACAATATGCCGAAGTTGCAGAGGCATACCTCAAAGAAATGGACGAAACTGAACGTTTATGTGTTATTGACAGAACCGACGCATATAAACTATTTCCTGAGTGTAACCTATCTGTCTCAACTTTGGAAGAGTGGATCGTAAACTGGCAAGGCAGTGCGTTAGGTAACTTCGCAACAGCGCTACTTCACGCTGTAAAAACGAATGATAGACCCACAGTTGATACCGTCAAACGTATACGATCCGTGGTGCAATCGTTTTCATGGCAAGAGGAACGACTTATTAAACAGATGTGTATGGTCAATGTACCCGGTAAAGTTATTGAACACGAATACGTTGACCCAGACACTGGTAAGAAGTTGGCACATTACAAGATTGTATTTGATGGTGGTGCAACAGCATACATTCCGCTTGATAACAAGGCAACAAAGCAACTTGATGAGAAAGGATTGCCGAATTTTCAACCAAATTCTTATGCGTCAAATGAAAACACGCATTTTGAAATGTCGTTGAAAAAGGCAATTGAATTGAGGATTTATTCCATTGAGACCGTCGGAGATATCGAGAAATTACCGATGGTATATTCGAAAACTCACTGGACGTTTTGGCATCAGATCACCAGTTTCTTTGAGCATTACAGACGGAACGCAGATGCGCCTATACGATGGGACGACAACACACTAATGTTCTGGATACCACCTGTCCTGCATCCTAACGTCAAACGTCTGATGCTGCGATCTGGCAACCTATCTGAACTACATCTCAGACGCGCTTTCCCAGATGAGAAGATTGAAGTACACCGAAGCCAAATGACCGGTTGGTTAAAAGGCAATAAGGTATTTCAGCTACGCACCGGTATTTTTCCTCGAAAGACGATTATTGATTACGATTTCAATCTGGATATTAATATCTTGTCTGATTTTGGACAGAGCATTTTTACCAGTATCCGAAATGCAATCTTAGAGGATGCTAAGACGAAGCATGTCGTTGTAACCTATAAGGCAGTCGCAACTATGTTAGTTGACATTGCGAAAAAGCGGAACGTGACTTTCATCTCACATAACGATACTTCGGACCAAGCAACTGAAGCACTGGAGGATTCTGATGTCGTCTGGATTGTCGGTCTGCCGAGAATGAAGGAAGAGATGATCTGGCGACAAGCACAAATCTTGTTCGGAAACGACACAGAACCTCTATTTTACGATGAAAATGAAAACAGTGGATTGTATCGTGATGAACGCGTGCAGAGTGTAAACGAACAAAATGCTATTCCTATCATCACTAACATCATCCAACGGGTAAAGTTGAATAGTATTCCCAGCAAACGCGTTGTGCTCATGTGTGGTCTTGCATTACCCCAGATTACCGATAGACCAGAGACATACCTATTTGATTGGGAAGATTATTTGATCGCTGGGAGCTTGGATAAACTACCAGAAGTGATTGCACACCGTCAGAAATTTGAGGATGAACGTGATACCCTGACAGGTCATTCGGATAGATCTCAAGTTGAACGCATCTTCGGCTGTTCTTCAAGACAGGCGAACAGAATCCTTCGGAAGTTACGCGGAGGGGCACCGCTTCGTGTTCCGTTCCGTGAACAGATACTCACCCTACTACAGGATGGCGAAAGACGGACTGCTGAATTTATTGAGTGTATTGAAGGACATCCAAAAGCGGTGAAAAATGAACTCCGACGCCTTGTCGATTCCGGTGAGATCGTCAAAGTCCGTTGGGGACACTACGACTTACCAAGTAGTAATGTATAGATCAATCAAGAACCCATGAAAAAGGCGCGGCTAACAACCGCGCCTTTTTTATTTTTGTTATTGTTCTGATTCTATTCGCGATTCTCTTCCGAATTATGCAACCGTTTTGCATCTAAAATGCGTCATATACTTTAGATATGGGATTAATGAAGTTTTCGATTTCTGGTGTCACGCTATGAAAAATGACATTGCTGAACTCATCCAACGAATTCTCTCTGACGACGAAGCTGCCTTTGCAGAACTTGTGAATAAGTACAAAAAACAGGTTCACGCGCTTGCATGGCGAAAAACTGACGATTTCCATATCGCACAAGACATTACACAAGAAGTTTTCCTAAAGGTATTTCAAGAACTTCATAAGCTGAGAGACCCGAATCTCTTTCCTGGTTGGCTCTATGTAACAACAGCAAATTGCTGTAACACATGGCACCGCAAAAAAAGGATTCAAACGGAACCATTGGAAGACGATGAAACCAACATGTCAGAAGAAGATTTGTATTCGCTACATGTCGTTGAAGAACGGACAAAAACTCTTGTTGAGTCACAACGTGAAGTTGTAAGAAAACTACTCGCGAAGTTGAAAGAGAGTGAACGGACAGTCATGACACTTCACTATCTCGGTGAGATGACAGTTGGAGAGATAAGCAAGTTTATCGGAGTGTCACCGGGAACGATCAAGAGTCGACTTCAACGCGCACGGAACCGTTTACAGAAGGAGGAAACAATGATTAGAGAAGCACTCGAACATTTTCAAATATCACCTAATTTGACCGAAAATATATTAAAAGAAGTTTCACGTTTACAACCAGCAGCACCTTCCGCCAGCAAACCGTTAATCCCTTGGGCAGTTGCTGCATCAGGGGCAATCTTGATTGTAATAATGTTAGGGATAAGCAGCCAATTCTCAGCTCGTTTTCAGCAACCTTTTAGCTTAGACGCGCAGACTGAAACCACGGTTGAACTCATTGATGCACCACTATTACAAAATTTTGATGCTGAACCGGATGTTCGTCGCCAGCTCGGAAATGCAAATACACCCGGCAATGCTAACAGCAGCCTACAAAATCCTGATGAAGTATCATTGGCTGCTGCTCAAGATAACGGGGACGACGATTTTCTTCCTAAACAACAGTGGATTGAGAATGAACGAAAAACATTCGTATATCCAAGAAATTTGCTAACGACAACAGAAGGTGAACTTTATGCTCTATCCAATGGTGGACATCTTTACAAATTGGAAAACGATAATGAGAATTGGGAACATATCATCGATATGAGTGTATTAAAAGAGAACTTTATGGATGGCGATACATGTATTGCGAAGTGGAAAGGTATGCTATATATTGTGCGTCATCATGAATTTTATGCTTCTAAAGATGATGGAAAAACGTGGGAACTTATCTATGAATGGCAACCAACTGGTGACGATTCAAGGTTTTGGAGTCCTATGGAATTAGTGTTAACAGAAAAAGCATTCTATGTTGTTTACCCAGAAGCAACTTTTCGTTCTGAAAATCAAGGCAAAACATGGAAGGACATGCGTGAAGAATTCAAAGAGCGTCCAAGTTCTTTCATAGTGCTACAAAATAAAGTATTTGCCGAATCAGGCACAGGACTCTATCGCAAGGATGATGATAGTTGGAAAAGATTAGAATTGCCAATACCTGAAACAGTTAATTTTTCTTCAGTTGCTGGTTCAAAGAATCGACTGTATGCCTTGGCGATCTTGGAGGAACCTATTGATTATCAGGCTGCTTCTGAGGGACGGCTACGCACATGGTGGGTTTTTCGTTCAACTGACTTAGGAAATACATGGAAAGATATTACACCTACGAACGCTTGGCCAATAAAAGGGATGCCACCTTTTTATGCGACGCTCATTGCTGCAGATGATAACATCCTGATAATGGAGAAAGGCATGGTCTCATCAACTGATGCAGGAGATACGTGGCTTCCTCCGTTGAAACCTAATGTTGCTCCTCCAATGGGATATGATAGTCCAGCTTGCTGTATTAAATGACAGTGCGATTTATGTTAGTAGTGGTGAGGGATTCAAACGTTCAAGGGATCGTGGACTATCATGGGACAGTATTAAGATTCCCGAACGTCGGAAGTCCTCGCGAAATATCATTGATAATCTAATTGTGTACAAAGGAAGCAATAAGTCGCAAAAAGTACATCCTGCCGTCTATGTGAAATCTTGGAGATCAATTGAAAAGACTACCGACAACGGTAAATCCTGGACATCCGTTCAACTGGATGTACCGATGACAGCACCATACAGAGAAGAGCAACCGAGTATTCTTAGAATAGTAGCATCGGATGATGTACTCTATGCAATAGGTGAAAGGTATTCATCTGAGAGTCTAAATCTATATCAGATTTCTGATGATGGGAATACGCTAAAACCAATTTCAGGAGTACCAACCCTTGATTCTGCATCTATAATACACAAGGTGAACCGAGGTAGAAGAAACCCATCCGCATTGTCAGATAAACAATTCATTGAAGAATTAAAAGAAGATTTGGTCGGCGCTGACAAATTCTTTAAAGAACTTGTAGACTTAGCAAAAGGTGGGGTCAACAGCCCCTTATTCCAATTATCACCTGAACAATTTCAAGATGATCTCATCCAAAGAGGTTTAAATGGCGCGTTTGCGGTAAGTGGAGATACTTTCTACTTAGAATACAACTTTAAGCTACTTCGCTGGACGCAAGGTGAAGCAGAATGGTATGATACGGGAGTGGAAGAGACAATTGGTTTAACGCTCAAGGCACCAAATGGTACTTATCTTCCCACAGGCATGTGGCACCTCGGTGTACCAAAGGGAACACCGCAAGAAGCACTCGGGTTTTTCAGGGCTATTCATAGTCTCAAACTTGCAGTTTCAGGTGATACAGTTTATGTTGGAAAAAGGGAAGGACACCTCCTTGTATCTTATGATAGAGGAGAAAGTTGGACAGATAGAACATCACGACTACCATTTCCTGTCATACTCATTAAAGACATCAAGATCATAGGACCCAAAGTGTATGTAGCCACGGATGCAGGCGTAACAATGTCCAGAAATGGAACACAATGGCAAATTATCTCTGATCCATCAGGAGAACTTCTCGTAATGGATCACATGGCAGTTGATGGTAACTGGCTTTGTGGAATTACTGAGGATACCGGCGTCTATCTCTTAGTAAATGGCACATGGGAACAAATTGTATCAGAGACTCCAGATAAATTTACTTCTCTGGCTATTGATGGGAATACACTATACGTTGGAACACAAAAGCGCGGAATGCTCCACTATGTTCTTGATCAATAAAATAATGAACCTTACTGAAATGCTTAATAAGGTATTTCCTCATCTGGCACTTGCTCTTTTAATTCTTTAATCTGATCGCGTAGGGTCGCTGCGAGTTCAAAATCAAGTTCAACGGCAGCTTTATGCATCTGTCTGGTCAGGTCGGTAATGACAGATTCGATGTCTTGTATTGTGCTGGTTTCTTTGATAACCGGAATGTCTTTCTTAGGTTCTTTTGTTAGATACTCTTCATTGGTTTCAGAAATAAGTTGTTCGATTGCTTTCTGAATCGTCGCTGGTGTGATGTTGTTTTCCTCATTATATAATAGTTGTTTCACACGACGTCGTTGTGTCTCATCCATAGCATCTGCCATTGCATCGGTTATAGTATCACCGTATAATAAGACTTCACCATCTACATTCCGTGCAGCACGTCCTGATGTCTGCACCAAAGAGGTGACAGAGCGTAGGAAACCCGGTCGATCCGCATCCAAAATGGCGACGAGTGATACTTCAGGTAAGTCAAGACCTTCTCTCAGTAAGTTAATGCCAATAAGGACATCAAACTCACCTTCTCGTAGTTGTCTTAATATCCGTGCACGATCAAAAACATCAATCTCGGAATGCATATAATTTGCCCGGATTCCAGCTTCAATGAAATACTCGCTTAAGTCTTCTGCCATCCTTTTTGTTAACGTGGTAACAAGCACGCGTTGTTTGTTCTTGACCCGTTCATTGATTTTTCCTATCAAATGATCAATCTGTCCTCGGACTGGATGGACAGAAATTTGTGGATCAATCAGACCTGTAGGACGTATAATCTGCTCAACGATCTGTCCACCCTCTTCCATCTCATACTTACCGGGAGTAGCTGACACATAGATCACCTGTTTTAAATATGCTTGAACTTCCTCAAATTTTAGGGGTCTATTGTCTAATGCCGATGGTAGACGGAACCCGTATTCAACAAGTGTCGTTTTCCTTGCTCTATCCCCACGATACATACCTTTTAGTTGTGGAATAGTTACATGTGATTCATCAATGAAAAGCAAGAAATCTTCTGGAAAGTAGTTGAGAAGACAGTAGGGTGGTTCACCTGGTTGTAAACCGGAAAGGTGTCGTGAATAATTCTCAATACCTGAGCAGTATCCAACTTCTCGCAACATCTCCAAATCATAGCGGGTGCGTTGTTCAATTCGCTGAGCTTCTAACAACTTACTATCTTTCTCAAATGTTGTCATCCGTTCATGTAGTTCAAGTTCAATGTTAATCAAAGCTTCCTCAAAGATATCAGCATCTGTCATAAAGTGTTTGGCAGGGTAGATTTCAAGAGTTTCATACTTTCCTAAGATTTCTCCTGTCGTCGTGTCAATTTCACAAATTCTATCAACTTCGTCACCAAACAACTCAATCCGATATGCACTTTCACTATAAGCAGGAAACACCTCAATGACATCTCCCCGAACGCGGAACGTACCTTGCCAAAAGTCTATATCATTTCTAACATACTGGATTTCTACCAATGAACGAAGAAATTCATCACGTCTAACTAACTTTCCAACTTCTAAATCTACTTTTTGTCCCTCATATTCCCGTGGTGAACCGAGACCGTAAAGGCATGAGACACTTGCTACGATGACGACGTCACGACGCGACATGAGAGATGCAGTAGAAGCAAGTCGCATCCGTGTTATTTCTTCGTTGATGCGGACATCCTTCTCTATGAATGTGTCCGTTGAAGGAATGTACGCCTCCGGCTGATAATAGGCATAATCACTAACAAAATAGTGAACAGCATTGTGTGGGAAGAATGTTTTGAACTCGTTATAGAGTTGAGCGGATAATGTCTTATTTGGAGAGATGACAAGCGTAGGACGTTGGATGTTCTGAATTATGTTAGCCATCGTATAGGTTTTCCCAGAACCGGTAACACCCAATAGTGTTTGTGCCCTATCCTCTTTCAGAATCCCTTCGGTGAGCTTTTCAATTGCTTGTGGTTGATCACCTTGTGGAGAAAACTCAGAGACTAACTCAAAAGGTTTGGATGAAGCTTCAGGATCTACATTAATTGGAGAAATGGATGGTCGTAAATCAAAACTCTCTCTCATTACCATTCCTTACGACGAATTTACAGTTTTAAATAATTCTGTTTTACAGCAACAATATGGATGATTTCTTAAGTATAACACATTTTGGTTAAAAATGTTAAGAGAGAATTCTGGCAAAGTGTGAGCAACAACTAACGAATCTAAAACCGTACTATCAATGTTAGACTCTAATGTCTATCACATATTTTTGTAGGTGCTTGTCCCTTTATAAAAGGTTCATTGCTTATGTTTTCTGCTGGACATTTGTCTTTATTTCGAAGCATCCCTGTGAATTCATCAATTTCCCAGTATTCTATACCTTCAGGTACGACAAAGTTCTTATTTGGACCTCGTGCACCTTCAGCAACGAATCTTGCCCATATCGGTAGTGCTGCTTTTGCTCCCTCTTGATTATAGTTCTTTAAACCTCTCTTCTGTTTATCAAGACCCACCCAAACACCTACAACAAGGTCATTAGTATATCCTACAAACCAAGCGTCAACGAGATCGTTTGTTGTTCCAGTTTTACCTGCAACAGGACGGGTATGGGGAAGGTTTAAATAGAAAGGTTCACGTGTTGCTCTGATACCTGTTCCATTTTTAATTACACTGTGCAGAAATGAAGTCATCTGGTATGCAACTTTTTCATCAATTATCCGCGTTCGATCTTGTTGAAAATCTTCATTTGGATATATGGGGATTCCATTTTTGTCTGTAATATATTTGATGTATGTTGGTTCAACTTTGATACCTCTATTAGCAAAAACGCCATAGGCTGTTGTCAATTCCAAAACTGTCATTCCAAATGCCCCCAAAGTTAGTGCTGGTTTTTTTGGATCCATTTTTGTAGAGATTCCCATTTTTTTGCTAAGATCTATAATTCTGACAATCCCTTCTCTATAACCTTCATCAGTTGTGGGAGTTTCCCAAGCTGCCTTTACTGTTGCTACGTTTATAGATTTTTTGAGTATTCTTCTTACTGTTATAGGTCCATAATATTTACCCTTCTTGTAATTTCCAGGTTCCCATTTCTGTCCTGGTACGTGTTCAATCTTCAACGGTTTATCAACGATAATAGAAGCAGGTGTTATCAGCGCAGGATCCTGCATCAATGCTGTAAAGACTATGGGTTTAAAGGCTGATCCTGGTTGTCGTTTCGCATTTCCAATAGCACGGTTTAGGAAATTGTAATTTCTCATTTTATTAACAAAAGGGTTATTACCATCAATTCGGTACTCACGACCCCCTACCATCGCTTTTACATCGCCAGTTTTAGGTTCAAATGCAATGAGTGCAGCTTGCAGATACTTTTCTTGTGGGTTTATACCTTTGGGATTATCCAAATTCTTATCATAGTCTGGTAGGTGTTTTCCATGCTCAAAATCTAAATAACGTAAATGTTCAGCAACAGTCTGCATTGCGAGAGATTGCATGGACATATCAATTGTTGTATAAACCTTTAATCCATCGCTGTATAAACTGTCTTCAAGATATGGTATTTTATTAAGTTGCTTTTTAATATGGTCTACAAAGTGTCCTGCGGTGTTTCGTTTCTCTCTTACAGATGTCTTTTCTTGATTTTTGACTTTAATCGGTTGCTTTCTACTTTCCTTATATTCTTTAGGTAAAATGAAGCCTTGGTTGTTCATTGACATGAGGACAATATCTCGCCTTCTTTTAGCATTCACAGGGTTTTTGATCGGAGAATAGTGTGAAGTAGCTTTGGGTATCCCCGCGAGCAATGCACATTCATGAAAATCAAGATCAGATACCTCTTTCCCAAAATACTCCATTGCAGCTTTTTGCACACCATATAGCTGCTGCCCTCCGATGCGTCCAAAGTCAATATAGTTGAGATATGCCTCCAAAATTTGGTGCTTTGAGAGTTGCTTCTCAATTCTAAATGAGAGTAAAACTTCACGGGTTTTTCTCGCAATTGTCCGTTCCTTACCAAGGTAAACATTTCGTGTCAGTTGTTGGGTTAATGTGCTCGTTGCACCAACTCTATCACTACTTGTCAGTGAATCCTTTATAGCTCCCACAAGACGGACTATGTCTATACCAGAGTGTTGGAAAAAGCGTCTGTCTTCAATTGCTATAAAAGCGTCAACTAACTTCCTCGGCATTTCAGTAAGCGGTATAATTTTTCGAGTCGTTCCTTCGTCATCACCAGAAAATTCTGCTATCAGTTCCGGTTCAAGATAGAAACGTTTTAGCAAATTCCCTTTTTCGTTATTAATAGTTTGTATTCTTCCTTTTTTTATAGTGACTTTAATGCGGGTCGCTTTTGTCTCAGTCTCCATATAGGGATATTGAAAATTCCTCGTGAAAACATGTAATAGTCCATTCTGTACTTTTTCTTCACCACTAAGTTTTGCCTGAAATTGACCAGGAGAGTTTACGCCTTTGTATTTTGATGGGACTTCTTCATATTCTAAACGATTTAGCTTGTCAATCAAGAAAATTGCTGGATCATTCGGTTGTACTTCACAAATTGATGAAAATACTTCAAGGTGCTGACGCCAAGTTTGTTTATCTTCATTATATTCTAATCTGTTGAGATCAAGCGCAGCAACATCTTGCCAACATCCTAAAGTAAAACCACCAGCCACACCAAAACAGAAACATAAAACGAAGAATACTAACATAAAGGCTGACAAGATGATAGTAAGGGTAGATTGTAAAATCTTGTCCAAAATACGCCGCATATTTTCTCCAATCCGTTGCTACGGTGTACGATCTAATTCTGCTTTTCTTACACGTTTAATAGTGCATCCAATTGCTCGGGTCTTTCTATCTTTTTCTGGAATAGGTTGACCATCCAAAATGAGATTTAACACATTCTGTAGATAGTGTGCTTCCGGTGTTTTTCGACTATCATCTATAGCACCCCTATAACGAAGTGTCTTATCTTTGTCTATGAGGAATACCTCAGGAGTTCTTCGCGCTTGAAAATAGTCTGCAATTTTGTTCTTTGGATCTAACAGTATTGGGAATTTAAAACCGTGTTTTTCAGTATACTTTTTAATGTCTTCAGTTGTCTCATGTTTATTTGAATGGATCCCAACAAATTGAATTTCTTTTTCTTTATATTCTATTGTTAATTTCACGATTCTGTCAACATATTCATCAACAATAGGACATTCTGTTGCGAGGAAAATCAACACAACTACTTTTTTCTTATCCAAGAGTGTCTTTAATGAATGTGGTTTTTTCTGTATGTCATTTAGACTCCACGCCTCAACTTTTTCATCTACTTTCACAGATTTTACTGTATTTTCTTCTGCAGATGAGATACAAATCAATACTAAAAGCAATAAAATACATGCTACGTTCTTCCTCATAATTTGTTTCTCCAATAATTAAAACGAAAAAAAACAGTAATTCGTTTAAAATGGTTATGTATAATGTCTACATTGTAGATAGAAAATCTGTTAATTCGTGTAGATGTTTCAGTTGAATATCAACGACAGAAAGGTCAAGGCACTCTTTATTCTGATTTCCTACCATCCAAGCAGTCCACATCCCGACTTTTTTTGCACCGACCATATCTGCTGGATAACTATCACCGACATAGATAGCTTCATTCGGAGCGACACTTAGGTTTGATAAAGCTGCTTCAAATATACTTGGATCAGGTTTCATCTTACCAAACACTGTTGAGTCAATAATCACATCAAGCAATGGAGTGAGATTGTATTCATCACACCAACCGCGGGTGTTACCAAAGTTATTGCTAATGACACCAAGTTTATACTTTCCGTATAACTCTTTCAACCACTTTCGGTTTTCTGATAGGTGTTCAGAGGCACCATTACAAAACCATTCTACATATTCATTCTTAAGTTGCATGCTAAGGTTAAGTCTGCGAAAAATACCAGTAGCGATTGAATCTGCTGTTTCACGTAAAGTATAGTTGGCAATGATAGGATTAGTAGCAACTAAACCGATAGGTAACATCGAACCTTCTTGATCTGTTGTTCCATCAGGAGATTCTACAAATGCAAATTCTTTTATCGCTTCTCTATCCGCTACATCAAAATCCTCACGAGCAATTTCTGGATGATGCCTATTAATGAACTGATAAGTTCTTTCAAGCCAGTGTGTTCCTTCTCCATCCAATGTACCACCAAAATCAAAAACCAATGCTTGAATCATCTAATTTCTTTCCTCTGTTAATCTCACTATCTGCTTACGGTTTAGTATATTTAATATTGCATCAATGACATCTGTAGAATCTATTTCATTCATACATAAATTCGGTCTATCCTTCCGTTGACAAGTACGTTTATAGCATGGCCTACAAGACACTTGTTTCTCAATAATAGTATGTCCTTCGCCAAAAGGTTTATGCCGAACCGGATCAGTTGGACCAAAAAGCGCGATACATGGCGTACCAACTGCGGCTGCAATATGCATAGGACCACTGTCGCATGTTAGGCACAACTCACATTTCTCTAACAACGCACCAAGTTGAAGTATAGTTGTTTTACCTACAACATTAATTGCTGAGTCAACATCTGACAAACTATCAGTAAGGATCTGTTCTGAAATTGATCCAGTGATAATTATTTTCACATTGTGTATTCTATGTGAAATCTCGCTAATAACACTCTTAAAATACCTCACATCCCACTGTTTTGTTTGCCAAGTAGTACCAATATTCACAGCTATTAACCTATCTTTCTTAGTAACACCTTCTTTCTGTAATAGTTCCTTGATTGCACTCCTATCATCAGCAGTATGCCAATATTCTAATTCGGATGTTATAGCGTGGGATGAGATTTGAGGAGAAAGGTCTTGCAGTAGGTTTAAAACACATAGATAACGATTAACTTCATGAATGTCATATAAATATTGACAAGATGAAGTTAGGAAAAAACCGCGTAAACTATAGTTTGAACCAATTCGGATGGGAACTCTTGCAAAGAACGGTATCAGAACGTTTCTGTATGAAGTAGGATGTAACACAATACAAACATGGAAATGCTCATTTTTAACCGATGATGTCAGTCTGATAAGTGAAGTAAAGAAACCTTCCTGTTTATTCTCTACAATACAACTATCAACATAAGGATTCAAGCGCATTAGATCAGCAACATGGGGCCGTAATAACATCGCTATATGAGAATTGGGAAAGTACTGTTTTAACGCACGCAATGTCGGCGTGAGTAAAACCATATCACCAATCCATGCACCTGTATGACACACAAGTATTTTTTTCATTAGAAATAAAATGGATTCGACCAAGCCTTCCTACCGGTCTCATCTGTCACTTCAACTCTAATATATTTAGTACTGTCAGGCACAGTAAAGGTTGCTTCAGTTAGTAATTCTCCGGTCGGTGGTAGGATTCGTCTACCACGACTGCATTCTGATTTGAACACAATTGATTGTGCAGCGGAGCATTTCACAGTCATCTGCTTCTCTTCAAGATTAATATCTTCAATTTCTGGTCCAATAGTTGAATAATACGAACCAGTTCTGAGCGCTTCCATTATACTTTCTATCGTTAGATCTTCGGCTTTCACATTGATCCATCCGTGAAAACAGTCATGTTCTGTACCGTGTGCATCGTCAGCTGCGATGCCATTCACTGGCCCGCATCTATCTAACATGTCATCCCAAGCTTGTTCGGAAAAACCTTTGCCATTACCCATGCAAGTATCGTTATAGACTTCTACTGCAAAATAACCGCGTAAAGGAAGGTAATCAGTAATGGTATGTCCACACCAGTATGGATGACATACAACTGCTTCACCCCCTTGAGATTTAATTTCTTGAATAACTGCGTTTGGGTGCAACTTTGCACAATTTACGGCTTCATGGATATTAATTGCAACAATGTGATAAACAGGACCACCATACGGGTTTGAGGGATGGACTTCACTACCAGAAATCGCAAGAAAATCAGTTGAGCTATGTGCTGAAACATCACTTACTTTTCGGTGGTCTGTCAGGACTAAAAAATCATAACCTTCATCTTGATACGCTGAGAATCTATCGGAAATGGACAGTTTACCATCAGATTCTGTGCTGTGACTATGTGTGTTACCTCGGTACCACCTGCCAGGTTGCTGAAATGGATTAGTATTTGCCATAGTAAACTCCTTGCAGATTGTTAATGCAAATATAAGACATTCATGTTAAAACTAAACAAAACGCAAAACAATTCTAACATATTCAAAGCCTATTGTCAATTGGATTGAAAATGTGGGGTGTAAATTGGGTGTGTAAATATTTTGTCACTCTATTTGTCAGAATCGCGGATTACACGGAGAACACGGAAGACGCGGAAGGGTTTTCTGGATCATTATATGACATTGAAAATTTACTTGACAAACATATATCCATTATGTTACACTATACTACACAATATAACGATAATAAAATAAAAACAGTAAAATAAAAAGGTGTGATAATATGAAACCAAACAGACATACAATCTATCAGATATACTGTAGGATTATAAACACAAAAAACCATAAAGAAAAAGCACCTACGCAACACATCAGAGACCAGATTTTTGGAGTGCAAAAACGACTGCAATTGCTAAAAAATCACCAAGATTCAAACCGTACCAAAAAAGGCGAAATAAAAAAAATAGAATTTTCAAAAAACACGCTACCAACTCATACAGAGACAAGCCTGACAAACGATTTAAAAACTATACCACGCGACGGAAATCACGGCATTTTTGGTACAGTGAAAAAATAGCGAATTTTGTAGCATAATTAGCTGCGATTTCATAACCGAACAAGTATAGAAAAATGCTTAACACAATATCATAAACTACAAAATATTCACCAAATTCACGTTTTCTATACACCTTTCGCACCGCTGGTGCTGATATGTGATTTTCCAAAGCCTCAGAGAGGCGAAAGGTATATAGTCCAGATTGATACAACCAATAGCAAGCCCCAGAGGGGCGAAAGGTGTATAATCCGCATTGCTCTAAATCTTTACACACGTTCTCTATCTTTAGTGACAAAAAGTTTACACACCCGTGTAAATTAATAAACTTGACGTGACTTCCTAATCTATGCTACAATATTTCCGTTTGAAAATAGAATTGAAAAGTATTTCAAATAGAGTAGTCTTATTGGTTTAACATATTTTATTTCACAACGGTACTGGTGAAGGAGTATTCCATATCGGACGACACTTTGACCGATATAGCGCGGGGATTATTGATGAGGTCGTTCTATTCAATACAGCTCTAAATGAAACGGATTTGCAGTCAGTCATGAATGATGGACTTGGAGCACTTACCGCTGTTGAAGCAGAAGGAAAAATTGCTACTACATGGGGTACTATCAAAGAAAGAAATAAACAATAAACTGACTCAAATAACGCCTATTAGGAGCAAAGAATTATGAGATGCTTACACACATACATCGTTGTGGCATTAATGCTTACAGGGGTATTCGGATGTGGAACATCTGAAGATCCAGAACCTGACGCAGATGGAATGCTTCTCAGCACAATAAGTGGTGAGGTAGAATCTATAGACGGTGTAACGATTCAAGTCCGTTTATTTAAAGATGGACAACAAGTCGCACAAACTGAAGCAGATATGAACTATGAATTTACGGATTTAGAATCTGGAGAATATACCGTTCAAATCACTGCAAAAGGTCATGAGAAAATAGAAACGAACGTAAATGTTGAGCAAGGTAGAGTTTTTCAATTGGATAAAGCAACACTCGTAGCTTTAGCTGAACCTGTATCTCATCTAACCGGTACGTTTAAAGAGATGGGCACAGGTAATGCAATTTCGGATGTTCTTATACAACTGTCTGATATATCCGGAATGGAATACGAAGCAATTACATCTGAAGATGGAATGTATACTTTAGAGAATCTACCCGTAAATCAATCATTTACAATGACAGCAACACTTTACGGTTATGAAGGTCAAGATATTAAGGTGAATGCAATCCCTGCTGAGGAGACTGCTGAAGTGAATGTAGAACTTGCGGCAATACCTGAGACGGTTAGGTTGGAACCAAGTGAAGGAATAAAATTAGGAACTTTGGCACCTAATTTTGAATTGATAGATAGTAAGAATGACAAATACAAACTATCGGATACGCTTAAAAGTAAGAATGTAGTAATCGTATTTTATAGAGGTGATTTCTGACCGTATTGCAGATCGCAACTCGGTGAGTTGCAAGACAATTATGATGCTATAACAGCAACTGGTGCTGAATTAATTGCTATTAGTTCAGATAATATAAATTCAGCAAAGTCAACTGTTCAGAAAGAAGGTCTAACTTATCCTATATTATCTGATAGTGCTTTGGATACCATTAAAGCTTACAATGTTGTTGACCTCGCGAACACAAGAATAGCGCGCGCTTCAAGTTTTGTTATAAAAAAGCACGGTACTATTACTTGGGTATCTATTGATGAATGGGATGAACGTGTTCCAACTTCAGAAATACTCGCTGAATTGAGAAAACTTAAATAAGGATAATATTACCAATGAATAGAATACGTCACCACATATTCTTACTATTATTACCATTCTGTGTGTTTTGTTGTGGAGAATCAGATGACACTGTAGATGATAATGACAACCTGACGGGATCATTACACGGAGAAGTTGAGAACTCCGAAGAAATTACTTTTCAAGTTGTCTTATATCAAGACAGATCTCTTATTGCACAGACAGAAACCACTGGGAGTTATGAGTTTGATGAAATAGAAGTAGGCAAATACCTACTTCGGATTTCTGCTATAGGTTTCCAGACCGTTGAACTTGATGTTGAAATTAATGCTGGTGCTGTTGAAGAATTGGAAACAGTGACTTTAAAACCATTCGCAGAAACAGAAATTGATCCTAATGGATTGCAGCCAGGACAGGGATTGAGTATTGGCAGTATTGCTCCCGATTTTAAGTTGTCAGATGGAAACGGTAATTTACATGCACTCTCTGATTACTTGGGGCAAGGAGAGAGTGTCGTAATCGTCTTTTATCGTTTCGGTGGCTGAGGGTCCTGTCAAACACAACTCGTTGAGTTGCAACAAAACTACAGTAGAATTCAAGCAGAAGGCGCAGAACTGATCGCAATTAGTTCTGACGATATAGATCAAACGAAAGAAACTGTTGACAAACTGAATCTCACTTATACTGTTCTTACAGATGATAGCCTTGAAGTTATTACAGCATACAATGTCCTTGATCAAACTAATCTTGAAATTGCACGACCCTCAACCTATGTTCTAAACGCAGATGGAACAATTGTTTGGATTTCACTTGATTTAGCAGGTGTACGTGTGCCAACATCAACGATTATATCAGAATTGGGTAAACTGTAAATGAAATCTATAGATAAGGTACCCCAACACATCATAGCAGATTCTGAAGAGACACGACTTCAACATAATAGACTTAACCGTAGACAGTTTTTTGGTCGTATCGGAACTATTGGTGGAGCTGCTCTGAGTTCAATTCCAGCCTTCGCACAAATTGGAGGACGGGTACTCACGCCGACTACGCAGAAAGAAAACCTTACTCCTGTCGTTGAAGTCGTCGGCAAAAAGGTTTGGGAGGAAGATAAACTCAACGAAGATGCTGTTGGAGACATGATTGATGAGGCAATACTCAAACTCACAGGACGGGAAAATACAAAAGAAGCATGGAGAGATTTTGTATTACCAGGCCACAGAGTAGGTATCAAAATCAATCCACTCGCTGGACCAAAATTAAGTACACATTCCATTATTGTCAATAAAATTGTAGATAGTCTATTCAGTGCGGGTATACTCAAAAAGCAGATTATCATTTGGGACAGATTTGAGAAACATCTGTTGAATGCTGGGTATCCTATTAGAACTGATGAAGGTGATGTTCGTACAATTGCATCTGATTTGGAAGACATTGGATACGATGAAGAAGTCTTTTATGAAACCGAAGAAGATAGCAAGGTCAGAAGAGAAAATGAGAGTACGAGATCACATTATTCCAGAATTGTCACTGAACAAGTGGATGTGCTTATTAATGTTCCTGTTTTGAAACACCACGATATGGCTGGAGTGAGTGGATGTTTAAAGAATATGGCATTCGGTAGTGTTGATAACACACGTAGATTCCATGGAAAACCACTTTACTGCAATCCCGCAATCGGTGAGATATTTGAGAACAAAGTCTTGAAAGATAAGGTTGTTCTAAACATTGTTGACGGTTTAGTCGCATCTTATGATAAAGGTCCTACATATCACGAAGAGAGTACTTGGAAATACGGAGGGTTGTTTGTCAGTCCAGATCCTGTCATACTTGATGTACTCATTTTACAAACTTTAAATCAGAAACGCGAAGAGATGGGGTTGGCATCTATGTCAAAGTTTGCTAATCATATCACAGCTGCAAGTGGTCTCGGATTAGGTAATAATTCGCTGGATCAAGTCAATCTTCAGAAAATAGAGGTATAAGTTGTGAAACAGAAATTTCTTCTACTACTCATTCTACTGTTTCTATGCACATTTACATTTTTTCTATCAGGATGCTCTGTGACAATTTCTTCTAACGACACTCTGGAACTGAATTTGACAAAACTTGATGACAAGACACTTTCACTAATTGCTGAGTTTGAATCTGAGCAAGAAGACAGTGTTTCAGGGGATGTTACACAGAAGTCAGGTAGTGTTTGTGCTGGTGGTGCTTGTATTGTTTATTAAGTATTTTCGAAGATAGCTAGTGTTCTGTCAATACTCAAATGATGAGTAAACCTGTTCGTAGGGACTGGGTTTCCCTGTCCGATAACAAATCATTTATGACTTGACAAAGCACTAGTGTTCTGTCAATACTCAAATGATGAGTAAACCTGTTCGTAGGGACTGGGTTTCCCTGTCCGATATATAAATCATTTGAGTATTGACAAAGCACTAGTGTTCTGTCAATACTCAAATGATGAGTAAACCTGTTCGTAGGGACAGGGTTTCCTTGTCCGATATATAAATCATTTATGACTTGACAAAGCACTACTGTTCTGTCAATACTCAAATGATGAGTAAACCTGTTCGTAGGGACAGGGTTTCCCTGTCCGATAACAAATCATTTATGGACTTGACAAAGCACTACTGTTCTGTCAATACTCAAATGATGAGTAAACCTGTTCGTAGGGACAGGGTTTCCCTGTCCGATAACAAATCATTTATGGACTTGACAAAGCACTACTGTTCTGTCAATACTCAAATGATGAGTAAACCTGTTCGTAGGGACAGGGTTTCCCTGTCCGATATATAAATCATTTATGGACTTGACAAAGCACTACTGTTCTGTCAATACTCAAATGATGAGTAAACCTGTTCGTAGGGACAGGGTTTCCCTGTCCGATATATAAATCATTTATGACTTGACAAAGCACTACTGTTCTGTCAATACTCAAATGATGAGTAAACTTGTTCGTAGGGACAGGGTTTCCCTGTCCGATATATAAATCATTTATGGACTTGACAAAGCACTACTGTTCTGTCAATACTCAAATGATGAGTAAACTTGTTCGTAGGGACAGGGTTTCCCTGTCCGATATATAAATCATTTATGACTTGACAAAGCACTAAGTAATACATTATTCCTTGTTGATAACTTGTTCCCAATCCCAGAGTAGAACCGTCCCATCCTCACTTGAACTTGCAAGTGTCTTTCCATCGTGTGAAAACACTAAACTTGTAATTGCTTCAGTATGTCCCTTTAGTACTTTAATCTCAGTATTTGTACTAATATCAAATAGTTTGATTTGATTTTGATCACCAAATGGTGTACTGAAGACAAGTGTTTTATTATCATGTGAGAAAACTAAGTCCTCACCTACACTAACATCTTCAAGAGTTTCTCCCTCTTCAACCCCATCAGCAGTTATATACCACAAACTGATGTCCTTAAAATGTCCAATAGCAACAAGTGTTCCATCGGATGAGAATCCAATAGAATGGGCTCTTGCAAGTTCAGGAAAGAGAAGTTCTTCACCAGTTTCAAAATTCCATATCTGTGTTTTAATTGAGCGTCCACTTGTTGCAAGCAACGTGCCTTCTGGATCAAATGCCAACTTCCTTGTAGTGGGTTCCATTATGTCAACTTGAAATAATTCTTCACCGGTGTTCAAATCCCATGAAAATATTCCTTGCTGATCAAAACCTGCCACCAGAATAGTGCCATCAGGTGAGAAAAGGAGTGAATCTACATCACGCATCTTGTCTTTTGAAATTGTATCAATTTTTCTATTCTCTGATAAGTCCCATATTTCAATTAGATTTTCGTTAGGACCTAAGTCTATTTGATTTCGACCTGCCGAATATCGAGAACTCAACGGATCAAGTATAAAGTTCCATCTGTTTTCTTGAGTTGCAAATAGTTTAGCATCTTTTGAAAGTGCGACAGCATGCATTATACCGTTTGGAACAAAATCAAATGTTGAGACAAGTTGTCGATTCTCTATACTCCAATTTTGAACTTTTCCGTTAAAGTCTGCACTCGTAAGTGTTGTTCCATTACCAGAGAATGCCAATGTTTTAATAAATTCTGAATGTCCAGAAGTAAATGTAGAAATTTCATTTCCTGTGTCAGGATTCCAAAAACGAATTGTCCCATCACTACTACTACTCGCTAAAATCTTACCATCTGGTGAGAATGCTAAAGAACAAATCCCACTTGTATGTCCTCTAAGTTCAACAAGTTCTCTCTGTGATTCTAAATCCCAAAGTTTGATTGAATATCTTGCATCACCACTTGCAAGTATTTTGCTGTCTGGTGAGAATGCAAACGCTGCGATATTCGATGTATGTCCTTCAAGAGAAGCTATCTTAGTCCGGGTCTCTGTATCCCACAAATGAACAGTACCTAACATTTCCTTACCAGCAAGAATACTTCCGTTAGGCGAAAATGCCATAGTATAGATATTTTGGCTCTCGTTCACAAGAGAACCGTCATAACCTTGACTGCTTATCCAAGTTTTACCTGTTATCAGATCCCAGAAACGGATTATACTATCTGAGTTTACCGTTGCTATAACGTCCCTGTTCTTATGAAAGATTGCAGCCCTATTTGTTTCTAATTGTCTTTCAACAAATTCGATTATGTTCGTCTCTATATCCCAATGGACGATCATTCCTAATCTATCCAAAATAGCTAATTTCTTGTCATCAGAGAAGAATGATATTCCTCTTATACTGTTCGTCTGATCTATTAGATGAGGAAGATCAATGTCTGATATTCTTTTACCTGTTTTCAGTTCCCATAACTGTATGACTGGGTTTTCTCTTCCACCAGTTGCAAGTAACTCTCCATCATCAGACATTGCCAACACATTCACCTGACTGGGATATTCAGTAAACAAGCCTCTCTCAGTTTCATCTGAAATGTTGTAAATCCACAAACCTACATCCGTGCCGACTACCAAATGCATACCATCAGGCGAGAAACGTATCACATTTATTCCACCTTTACCAAGTCGTGCAATCGCTCCGTCCGGTAAACCAACTTGTGTGTAGTCTTCCGCAGATACATAGCAAGAATTTAAAACAACAATTATTATAGTAATGAAAATTAGGTTTCTTGTTTTCATATTCACCCTATTTAGTAGCTTTTTCCTCATCAGAAGTTTTGGGATTAAGGTTGCCATCCGCATCAAAAATGAAGTTCCCTGACCCAATATTCTCAATATCAATATTAAGAATTTCTTTGTTTACCGTTACTTTGACATCACCTAACCTTATTGTCCCGCTTGTACCAGAAAAATAAGAACTGCTACCATCACGAATTAAACTATATCCTGACGAAATTTCGTTAATTTGATATCCGTTATTATTTAACCAATTCATCACCGCTTCAGCTTCTTCAGTCTTACTGGTGTATTTTTTCGGTTCTGGTACTTGTATTAGTTCCTTTTCATTTTCTCCTCCGACTTGATTTACTTTGAATTGACTCATGATCTTATCCCAATCCCATAGTAAGACCGTCCCATCTTTGCTGCCACTTGCAAGTATTTTGCCATTGTGTGAAAACTCAAGAGTTTCTACAGGTTCAGTATGTCCGGATATGTTTCCTAAGAGCTGACCTGTTTCAACATGCCACATCATGATTTGACTATCCCATTTAACCATTGCTGAGCCAATCAGTACAGTTCCATCGGGTGAAAATTCCAAAATGCAATTGGATGCATAAAAACTTACCGGAATCATGGTATGTTTTTCATCCGGTTCTTTGTCAAGTTTCCATAAGTAAATGCCTTCTCTACTGATGGCAGCGAGTACTGAACTATCAGGAGAGAAGGCCACAGCAGTTGCTCTCTTTATATTGGAGGGGGTGATATCCTGTTGTTTTCTAATATCCCACACCTGCGGTTTGACATTTTCATTCATCGCTGCAAGTCTTTTTCCATCAGGTGAAAAATATAGTGATCTGATAGTAGGTGAATTTGTCTTTATTTTAAATAATTCCGTACCGGAGTTAAGATGCAGAGCAATAATCCTATTGTGACTACCTAATGCTAAAATGTTGCTATATGGATTAAACGCTGCGGCTCTAATAGAAACGCTATCATTTACGGCATTTGATAATAATTTTTCACCTGCAAATATATTCCTGAGTTGCGGTTTTGCAGTGCCTTCAAAACTACCAGAAAATCCATAACCATTTGGATGGAAACGAATCATACCTTTGCGTGAAACAGACAATAGGAGCTGAGCATTTTGTGCTAACATTATTGTTTCGGTATAATCGTCCTGTGCATCTGTGAAGGTTGTAAGTTCTTGGTAAGAATTGAGACTCCAAACATCAACAGCTCCATCAAAAGCTGCACTCACAAGACTTGTATCGTTTTCAGAGAATGCAACTGCTTTAATCCATTTTTTGTGTCCAATTGCAAAAGTTGCAATTGCCTCACCGTTTTTTGCGTTCCAAAATCGTATTGATCCATCTGCACTACCACTTGCAAGACACCTGCTGTAACGTGGTGTTTCCACAGGAGCAAAGACTAATGCATTGATAGTACTCTTGTGACCACTAATGGAAACAATTTCCTTTAGAGTCTCCAAATTCCACAGTCTGATTTCTGAACCTCCGTCACCACTGGCAAGAGTCTTCCCATCTTCAGAAAATGCGACTGATGTAATCCAAGCTTCGTGTCCACTCAATGTAGCAATTGATTTATGGCTTTGTGTATCCCATAACTTAACTGTTTTATCCTCACTCCCACTTGCCAAAGTCGTCTTATCTGGGGAAAACGCCAGTGAGAAGATTTCTCTATAAATGCCGCCTTGATGTCCATCAAGAGTGGCATATTGACTACTTGTCCTTGTATCCCATAACCGAATCCCACCACCTCGGTCAGCTGCAGCAAAGTTACTTCCATCCTGTGAAAATACGACCAGATCATCCGTTTCATCCAATTTCGTCTTTGAGAGAATTGTACTACTCTCTACATTCCAATAAAACATTTCACGAGAGTTGTTTCCAATAAGTGTCTGTCCATAAAATGACAAATTTGTTAGCCAATTGAGACTGTGATTCAATTCAATGGTTGACAACTGACTCTTAGTTTCCATATCCCAGACTTGAATAGTAGGGTTGTTAGATCCTCCACTTGCAAGTAGTCTACCATCTTGTGAGAAAGCAAGTGCATTGACATGTCCCGTATGTTCAGCAAACAGAGCTGTTTCTGTTCCGTTCTGCACATTGTATAGCCATGTACCAATATCTGTTCCAACAGCAAGGTAAGAGCCATCAGGTGAAAAACGCATAATGTTAATCCCACCTTTACCCAGTCGTGCAATAGCACCCTCAGGTAAACCTACCTTTGTGTTCTCTTCTGCAATGCTATCTGAAATTGTTATGAAACTGAATAAGAGAGTTGAAATAAATAAAAATTGGAAGGTTAGTTGTTTCTTATGCATTTCTCTTTACTCCAGGATTTCTTAGGCTATTAGAGTGTATCTCATAAACCTAATTGTCAGTAAATTTCTGATCACACCATCTATTTTTCGTAGGGACGGGGTCTCCCTGTCCGTTGTATCAGTCTAATACACATCACAAACAACAAAGAACTCACCAGATAAAAGATTTTGGAGATATGTTCATAGGTACTCGCACTGCATTCATCACAAGCGTAAATATAGGAATTTATTGGTTGTGTAAAAATCTCTCATGTCTGAACCAGGATATTAAAAGACTTGAGAAAAAATAAGGTTTATGTCATACTAAAGAATAGTATATAGCAAACTATGAATTCATTCCACTACAATATATAGGAGAGTGTATATGGTTGAACATATTGTCCTATTGAAGTTAAAATCGGATGTTACATCGTCCCAGATTGATGCTTTACCCGCTGCATTACAAAAAATGAAAGATGAAATACCTGGAATTGAATCAATTACATCAGGTATAAACCACAGTCCCGAAGGCAAAAGCCAAGAGTTTTCCTTCGGTTTTATTGTAAGATTTACAGACGAAGCAGCACGTGATGCATATCTGCCGCACCCGTTTCATGTCAAAGTCGCAAGTGAGCACATTCGTCCACTCGTAGAAGATGTGCTCGTATTTGACTATACTGCATAGTAGATCAAGAATATATAAATATACTTACATTGAATTTTTATTGGAGGAAATACATGAGTTGGAACATTGTCGTTGTTGTTTCCGATACACTTCGGACAGCATATTTAAGTCCGTATGGTAACGATTGGGTACATACACCAAATTTAGCAAAGTTTGCAGAAGAGGGAGTCAGATTTACCAATGCACACCCTGAGTGCTTGCCAACAATCCCCACACGTCGAACATTGCACACTGGTAGACGTATCTATCCATTCAAGACCTACAATCCTGTACCTTGGGATAATGTCTATACACCTGGATGGCAAGCCGATGTCCTCAGAAGAACCGGCTATAGCTGAATCACTCGTTCAGAACGGGTATCACACCGGTTTCTTCGCCGATGTACCGCACTATTTCGTCCCAGGTATGAATTTCACGAGAGGTTTTCGTCAATGGCAGTATGTTCGAGGACAAGCCGAAGATAGATACCGTGGTGCTGCACACGCTGACCCAAGTCAAGTTGTGAGATACCGAGGCAACCCTGGACGGATCCGATCTCATATTGTAAATGTCCAACCAGAACGGGAGGAAGAAAACTGGCCAACTGCGAGACTGTTCCGTGCTGCAATTGAATTTGTTGAACACAATCATAACAATACGCCGTTCTACTTATATGTTGATGGTTTCACGCCACATGAAACATGGGAAGCACCGATACACTATTATGATCTTTATGGCAGCAGAGAAGATAGAGAACCAATTTGTCTCAATCTACCCTACGGTTCGCTCAAGAATGAAGAACTTGAACAACGGCTGCCAAGTGTTAAAGCCAACTATGCTGGATTAGTAACCCTTGTAGATACATGGTTTGGAAATTTAGTAGATACGATTGATCGTCTCGGATTGCGTGATAACACTCTAATTATGTTCCTCAGTGATCACGGTACAAATTTTGCTGAAAATCCTGACAAAGCAACAGGAAAACCAGCAAGCTTCATGTATCCAGGAACGATGGATATACCACTGATTGTCAGACATCCATCGGGATCAAACGCAGGAACAACCTGTGATGAATTTGTATATACACTTGACGTGCCTGCAACAGTAATAGCAGCAAGTGAAGTTGAACCTACAGGAGAAATTCAAGGTCAAAGTCTGCTACCGCTTATTGAAGGAAAAGATGGTTTCACATCACGCGAATACCTGACTTGTCGTTATATCAACTCAGTTTGGTATAAGGATGCGAAAAGTTGGTATTTTTCAAGTGTTGATCTCAATAGTGCTACACGCCTGTTTGACCTGGAGTCTGATCCAACATGTCAGCAAGACATTACGGATAAAGGAGCGGATCGTATCGCATTAGCACATGAACGCATCTTAGCTGATGCAGACGGACATTTACCACAGTATAAACGTCAAGGGAGAACAGACGCGCTTGGTAGACCGCAGTTTGCAGAGGAGTAATCTTACGGCCATCATGCATGTAATAAGTAAGAAAGCACTGCGCGAGTTCTGGGAGATATATTCCGACATGCTTGTAGAAGAAATTCAAACACATTGGCGTTTTATGCAACCAATTCTATCAATTCGTAGTGAGAAAGAATATGATAATGCAGTGAAAACGTTGAACAGTCTCATTGACGAAGTTGGTACAGATGAAGAACACCCCCTATATGAATTACTTGATACAATGGGAACTTTGATAAATGCTTATGAAGAAAAACACTATTCAATTCCTGATTGTAGCGGATTTGAGATACTAAATCATTTGATGACAGAACACAATGTTGAACCTGAAGATTTACCGTTTCTTGGTCCACCAAATAGAGTCAAAAAGATACTTGATGGATCTATGGCCTTAACTATTAAAGAGATACATACTTTAGCAGAAAGGTTTCATGTAAATCCAGCAGTGTTCTTGTAGGGAAATACCAAAATAGACATAGTACATTAGTGTTCTGTCTACACCCAAATGATGAGTAGATCCGTTCGTAGGGACAGGGTTTCCCTGTCCGATATACAAATCATTTATGACTTGACAAGGCATTAGTATGAAATCCCACTACTCTCAATTAAGTTCCCACCTATTTATTCATCATTGTCATATAAACATAGGGGTGCTTTACGATGGACATCGCGCACTGCTTATTGACGCAAGTGGCTCATCTATTCAGTCTACGCTTAAGGATTTGGGAATTACAGAAATTGAACATATCCTATACACACATCATCATCGTGACAACGTTTCAGGATTCTCCTTTCCTGACAGTGTAACCGTAGGTGTGCCAAAAGCTGAAGTCCAATGGTTTAATCAAGTTAATACATTCTGGAACGATCCAAAATATCGGTGGCATTTATACAACTGCCATCCGCATAATCTTATGCTTGCAGACTCAATTAATGTAACAGAAACCTACATTGAAGGTAAGCAATTTGAATGGGGACCAGCATCAATCAACATTCTTGAAACACCTGGACATACCGATGGAAGCGTTACATATCTTGTTGATGTTGACAATCAACGGTTCGCATTTACAGGTGATCTAATCTATGATGAAGGTCAGATTTGGGAACTCTATAGTCTACAAAAAGGACAAGAGACGACAGACTATCATGGGTTTCTTGGTGCGAGGGATGAATTAAGTGAGAGCCTTGAGAAAGTTCGAATGTCATCTCCAACAGCAATTGTACCTACGCACGGTGTTGTCATAAAAAATCCAGAAGATGCAATACGCAAACTCTATGAGAAATTAGACTTGTGCTATGACAAGTATGTGTCCATTTCAGCACTCCGGCACTATTTTCCCAAACTTTTTGAAGAATTTGAAGATAATGATCACCACATGCCAATAAGAGAAGGTAAGGAATATCCAGAGTTCTTACGACACTTCGGAACAACATGGCTAATTATATCAGAAAGCAAAGAAGCATTTGTCATGGATTGCGGTTCACCGAGTATACTAAAACAGATTCAGCAGTTGCAAACAGATGGCGAAATATCCGATGTCACACAGTTTTGGGTAACACATTACCACGATGATCATGTCAATGCAATTCCTGAATTCCAAGAGACATTTACCTGTGAAACAATAGCAGATTCTGTAGTAGCAAACGTCATCACGAATCCTACTGCATACCGATTACCATGCATCTCTCCTGCAATAACTAAAGTAGATCGTATCACTACAGACTCTGATACATGGAAATGGAATGAGTTTACTATGACAGCGTTCCACTTTCCCGGTCAAACCTATTACCACGGTGGCTTGCTTGTTGAGGGACATGGTGTACGTTTGTTCTTTAGTGGAGATTCATTTACAATGGCTGGAATTGATGATTACTGCTCAGGGAACCGTAATCTTCTTGGCAAAAATGTGGGATATGAGAAATGTATACGTCTAATTCAACAACTTAAACCAACACATGTATTTAACTGTCATGTAGACCAAGCGTTTGACTTCACAGGTGATGAACTTGATTTCATGTTAGCAACACTTAACGAAAGAGAAAAGTGTTTTACAGATTTATTTCCGTGGGACCATGCAAACTACGGTATGGACGAACATTGGATTAGATGTTACCCGTATGAACAGGAAATTTCACCTGAAAATACAGTACAACTCACTGTCGAAATAACAAATCATTCGTCAGTTGAACGTAAAGCACATGCACAACCAATCTTACCAGAATCGTGGGAGAATGAGATCACTCCACGGACAGTAACGATTACACCCAAATCGGAGGGGAAAATACAGTTCCCTATCACTATACCTACTGCAGAAATTCTTCACAGCAGCACTTCAACTGAACGAATTGTAATACCTATTGAAATTGCTTATGATGGTAGACAGTTAGGACAATTTCGCGAAGCAATTTTTGTTCTCACATGAGGTAAGATATTATGTTAAACCTATCACATCCCACAGTTGACATTGCCATTACATGCAGCAATTTTAAGGAATCATTAGACTTCTATCACAATAAGTTGGGATTAGAAATAGTGTTAGATATAGAGATACCGGACGCACTTGCTCAAAAGGTCGGACTTGCACCGACAGGATTTCGTCAAGTCAGACTAAAGGCGGGGAATACACTGATAAAGTTAATGGATATTAAGAACCCACCGCCTTCACCTACAGAAGACTTTTGCGCTGGTGTACGTTGGTTAACATTTATCGTTGAAGATATTCAGAAAACTATGGCAAGCTTACAAAAGAACGGTGTTGAATTCTTGTCCGAACCGATTAGCGCGCCTGATGCAACTGGCGTGGTTTGTACAAAAGACCCTGATGGTTTATTGATTGAACTCGTACAGGTCTGAATTGTTATGAAGAAACTCACAGATACGAGGTTTATCTTATATGCGTGAACGACCAAAAATTGCTGCAATAGTAACGATTTACCATAAGTACTCTCATGCTCAGCACATTGTTGACCGATTTTTAGAAGGCTATGGGTGGAATAGTAAACATCACTATCCACCAATGGACCTTGTCTCACTCTATGTTGAACAAGCAAAGGACAACGATCTTAGTAAAGATCGGTTAGATCGATTTCCCACAATGAAAGGGTTTCCAACGATTGCTGATGCATTAACACTCGGGGGCGATGCGTTAGCAGTAGATGGTGTGCTTCTCATAGGCGAACACGGAGAATACCCTTCTAATGAGAAGGGGCAACGTCTTTATCCACGTTATGAACATTTCATGCAGATGGTAGAGGTGTTTGAAAAAAGTGGACGTTCAGTACCCGTATTTAATGACAAGCATCTCTCTTGGAATTGGGAATGGTCACGTGAGATGTATGACATATCACAAACGATCGGTTTTGCATTTATGGCAGGTTCATCGCTACCAGTTACATGGCGTACACCTTCAATTGACTTTCCCTTTGGGTGAATCAGCATCAGAGGCGGTATGTCTTGGTTATGGTGGTGTAGATAGTTATGATTTTCATGCTTTAGAAACATTACAATGTATGGTGGAACGACGTAAAGATGGAGAGTGTGGTGTAAAATGGTTACAAGCATATCGAGGAGACGCATTTTGGGTAGCACACCACGAACAAGTTTGGTCGCGTGAACTCTTTGAATCTGCACTCTGTCGCAGTCATACGCTGACACCCTCCCGGCCAGGGTTTAATAATCCATTTCCAACGTTAGACGAAATGAAGGACATTGTCAAAGACCCAATCGCATATCATTATGAGCATAATGACGGTCTAAAGTCAACGATGATTCTAATGAACGGTTTAGTACAGGATTTCAACTTTGCAGCTTATGTTGGAACTGAAAATGAAATACTATCAACCCAGATGTATTTACCAATGCCACCAGCACGGACTACTTTGGCTAACTTCTTTTCCCCATTAGTGAACAATATTGAAAAGATGTTCTTAACTGGGAAAGCGACCTATCCTGTCGAACGTACTTTGTTGACAACTGGACTTGTTGCTGCTGGAGTTGATAGTATTTTCGCTGAAGGTGAAAAACAGGAAACACCACATTTAGACATATCCTATCAACCCACTGTAGAATCTACCTTTTGGAGGACATGAGCCTTGAAACGAATTGCCGTGATCACTACAATCTATCGTTATTTATCTCATGCACAACACTTTGCAGACAGATTCCTCGTAGGTTACCCAAAAGAAGGCAGATGGCATCGTCCAAATATGAAAGTCGTTTCTCTCTATGTTGACCAGAAACCAGAAGGTGAACAGAGTGAAGATCGATCAAGAGAATTTTGTCTTGCTGTTTATCCTACAATCGCCGAGGCATTGCGTTGTGGAGGAGATAAGATTGATGTAGATGCAGTCTTACTCATTGGAGAACACGGTGATTATCCACAAAATGAAATGAGTCAAGTTTTGTATCCTCGTTACGACTTTTTCAAGGAATGTGTATCGGTTTTTGAGGAAGATGGTCGCGCAGTACCGATTTTTAACGACAAACATCTATCCTACAGTTTTAATAAAGCAAAGGAGATGGTTGATGATTCACACCGTCTCAATTTCGGATTACTTGCTGGTTCATCACTACCTGTTACGTGGCGATTGCCGGATATTGACGTTCCATTGGATAGTGAATTAGATGGTGCAATCATGGTAGGTGTTGGCGGCTCTGATCCTATGGATTATCACGCACTTGAAGCTATGCAGTGTATGGTTGAACGCAGAATGGGTGGCGAAACAGGTGTTGCCGCTGTGCAACTAATTGATGGTGATGAGGTATGGAAAGCTGGAGAGGAAGGACGCTGGTCTCTGGAATTGTTGGAAGCTGCTCTCTCAAGAAGTGATACACCTTGCGGTCTGACTGATGAAGATGGGAGAACACAGAATTTGATTGCTACTGGAGAACTTCAACGACTTGTAGATAATCCTTCAGCCTATTTCATTGAATATAATGATGGTTTTAAAGCGACTCTCTTAATGTTAAATGGTGCAGTCAGAGATTACTGCTTTGCCACAAAACTGAAAAATGAAAAACAGCTGATTTCAACACAATTCTTTTTAACACCAACACCGAATGTCACCTATTCAGCATGTTTAGTTTCTAAGATAGAAGAACTATTTGAAACAGGAATTGCGCCGTATCCTGCAGAACGCACGTTGCTTGTAAGCGGTACTCTTGAGAGTTGCCTGAAATCAAGACATCAAGGAAATGTCAGACTGGAAACACCCTATCTAAATATAAAATACCGCGCACCTGCGGAATCACAGCATGCGCGAAGTTGAACACTCATTACAAAATGACATTATACGTTTTATAATATCTGAAAGGATACAGACTTTATGAAGTTCAAACGTGAACAGATTTTAGAGAGTTTAAGGAGTAACATTGACGAAGGCAAACCAATTATTGGAGCTGGTGCTGGTACTGGTATCTCTGCAAAATGTGAGGAAGCAGGGGGTATTGACCTAATCATCATCTACAACTCTGGTAGGTTTCGCATGGCTGGCAGAGGTTCACTTGCTGGCATGATGCCTTATGGGGATGCTAACCAAATTGTCGTGGAGATGGCAAGTGAAGTACTGCCAGTTATCAAAAAAACACCCGTACTTGCAGGAGTTTGTGGGACTGACCCGTTTCGTCTGATGGACATCTTTTTAAGTCAAATTGATGCAATCGGATTCTCTGGTGTGCAGAATTTTCCAACAGTCGGACTGATTGATGGTACATTCAGACAACTTCTTGAAGAAACCGATATGGGATACGGTCCTGAGGTAGAGATGATTCGAACCGCACATGAGATGAATCTCTTGACTACACCCTACGCCTTCAATGAAACCGAAGCAGAACAGATGGCTGATGCTGGAGCAGATATCCTTGTTGCACACATGGGACTTACAACAAAAGGTTCAATCGGTGCAAAAACTGCATTCACTCTTGAGGATGCAGCGGAACGTGTTCAATCTATTCACGACGCGGCTAAAGGTGTCAATCCTGAAATACTTGTGATTTGTCATGGAGGTCCAATTGCAGAACCTGAAGATGCAAAGTATGTTTTAGATAACACCAAGGGGGTTGTCGGCTTTTATGGCGCATCAAGTGCAGAACGTCTTCCAACTGAACGCGCAATCACAGCACAAATAGAGGAATTCAAGAAAATACGACTATAAATCTACACTTGCAAATGCAGGTTGCAGAATCTACGCTTTGCGTTTATCTTTAAAGGAGATCGTAAAATGACTGATGAAGAAAAATTTAGATTTGACTTATCAGGTTTCCTTGTTCGTCCAGCAATTCTCAGCACGGATGAGGTTGCCGAAATTGTTGACCAACTTGACAGAATTAGGCATGACCGTGAATCGCTTCCACCAGAACATCGCGCAGTGCCGGGGGGTGCTTCAAGTATCTTGATAGATCACCCAAAAGTTATTGATGTCTTGCATCAAATTATCGGTCCGGATATACGGATGGAAAGTACATTCTTTGTGTGGCGTAAGAAAGGACAAGAACACGGAGGACTCCACGGAGGAGGTCCAAGACAAGCAGATCCCATCTTCGGGTATAGAGTGAACAACGGTAGGATTCATGCTGGAATGGTACGCGTAGTATTTGAACTCACAGATATTTCAAAGAACGATGGTGCCACACACTTTATTGTTGGGAGTCATAAATCTAACTTTCCAATGCATTCAGAGCACATGTCATTAGAGGACGGGAAACGAAGTCCATTTCTTATGACCTATGAATGTCCTGCTGGGAGTGCTATCTTTTTTACTGAAAACTTATGTCATGCCGGTCCAGTTTGGCAACGTGAAACACCGCGTATAGCGGTTCTCAATGCTTATGCACATCTTGCCACACATTGGCATCGCTTACGCATACCACCTGAAGTACTTAACGGTCTACCAAAAGAGAAACAGGCGTATTTCCGTGAACCATGGATTGCAGACTTTAGGACAAGTCCTGCAACTCGGAACACAATAGATCGTTTTTTGGATAAGGATGAAACGCCAATCAATACCAACCATAGTCCGTAATTTCTCAATTTAGCGTACCTTCTTATGGCAAATATCAAACTTCAGAATATTGAAAAACGGTTCGGTAAAGTTGTTGCAGTAAAAGACTTTAACTTAGATATTCAAGATAAAGAATTTGTTGTATTCCTTGGTCCCTCAGGTTGTGGCAAAACAACAACTTTGCGTTTAATTGCTGGATTAGAAGACCCAGAATATGGCGATATCCTTATTGATGAAAAACGCGTGAACAATCTGTCGCCAGCAGATAGAGATATTGCATTTGTTTTTCAATTCTATGCACTTTATCCACATCTCACCGTCTATGAAAATATTGCATTTCCACTAAAAGCTGTTAGGGTAAGTAAAACAGAAATTGATGAACGAATCAGAAAGGTGGCAAAAGTTTTACAGATATCCGATATCTTAAATAGAAAGCCGAGTGTTCTCAGTGGAGGAGAAATGCAACGTGTTGCTCTTGGAAGGGCAATGGTGCGTCAACCGAAGGCATACTTACTCGATGAACCGATGGCGAATTTAGACGCAAAACTACGAATTGATACTCGTGCAGAAATAAAACACTTGCATCACGAAATCGGCGCTACAACAATTTTCGTGACACATGACCAAGTTGAAGCAATGTCACTTGCAGATAGAATTGTAGTGATGCACCAAGGTGAACTTCAACAGATTGGTTCTCCGTATGAAGTATATAACAAGCCAAAAAGTCAATTTGTTGCAGGATTTATGGGGATGCCGACAATGAACCTACTTGATGCTGACCTGACATCGTATAAGGGCAATGCAGTCCTGCAACTAAGTCATACTGATGTGCAGCTAAAACTCTCTACGGAACAGCAGGAAAAATTAAATGCAAATTTACATAAGAACGGACATGTGTTAGGTGTTAGACCTGAACATATAACCGCATCTAAAGAACCTGTAGGCCGAAAAATTGCTGCTGAAGTCCACCTGATTGAGCCACTTGGCCCTGTTAACATACTTGATCTTGCTTTAGGGAGACATCAAGAAACACAAGAACCTATATTAATGCGAGTGAGGACACATCCAACTTTTAAAGTTAACGTAGGTGAAACAGTGTGGCTTGATTTTGATGAAAAACAGATGCATCTGTTTGATAGCATTACAGAAAAAGCAATTTGGTAAATATCAATCTAAAAATACTTAAAGAGAGTAATCATTAATGAAAATGCCTTGTCAATTGGCTGCTTTTGATTTGGATGGGACCTTGTTGAACAGCAATCACGATATTTCTTCAGAAAACCATCATGCACTTCAACAACTTATAAAAAACGAAGTGCTTGTTGTTTTAGTATCTGGAAGAATGCATCAGTCAATAAAACCAATTAGCGATAAGATCGGTTTGGAAAATCCTATTATATCGTATAATGGAGGGATGGTGAAACATGCAACGTCGGACGAAGTTTTTCATCATACACCTGTTCCTGCAAAAGATGCAATAGCGATAGTCAAAAAATGCAAGGAGCAGAATTTACATCTAAACTATTGCTTAAATGATGAACTGTTTGTATCCGAGAAGAATGAATGGAGTGAACTATATGAAGAAAGAACGGGGGTTCCTGCCACCCAAGTTGGTGATTTAATGAAGTTAGAAGGTGAGACTCCCACAAAACTTCTAATCATACATCCACCAGAAAAACTACAACCTTTGTTATTGCAGTTTAAATCTGTCTATGCAGGAAAACTCTATGTTACACAAACACAACCCGAGTACATAGAATTCATGAATCCTCAGGTTTCAAAAGGTAGAGCATTGACAGCATTGGTAAATCGTCTTAATATTCCGATAGAAGAAACTATTGCATTCGGTGATAGTTACAACGATGAGAGTTTACTCAAAACAGCTGGTTTTGGTATTGCAATGGGGAACGCCGTCAAACCGATAAGAAACTGTGCTGATTACATTACGTCAAATAATGACGAGAATGGTGTTGCAAAAGCAATAAAAGCGATTATTCTCTAACTCTCCTATAACGTTTTCTGTTCTCATGAGAAATGTTGAGCCATAGACAAACATTAACGGAGTTTATTGGACTTACTGTAAGGGAAATCTGCCATTAATACATAGGAGTTGCCTTCACGTTTTATTGACATGCTGACAGAATTCATTGTTAATTCAAAGTATTGAGCCAACACTTCAGTTAATTCATACTGAAGTTTCTTCATTGAATCTTCGTTCACTTCAAAACGATCCTGTGTTAGAATCAGTTGTAACCGTTGAGTAGCAATCTCGCTTGTTTTTGTTTTGCGTGCAAATAAACTTCTAAAATCCATATTATCCTCTCATTTTTTTCTTGAAAACCAATTTACTATTTGTGAAAAAAAGTTGTCATCTCGCATCTCAGGAATTGGAACTCTCTCCCCTGTCATTCGCCGGGCAATCCTCATATAGGCTTCTGCCCCCGGTGACCGATCATTATGGACGAGTGGTACGCCACGATTTGTTGATGCAATGACACCTGAATCTTCAGGAACAACCCCAAGGAGGTCAATGTTTAGAACGTCTAACACATCAGTCTGGCTAACCATATTTTTCTTTTTAACGAGTGAGGGTGAAAGACGATTCAAGACCAAATTTATTGAGTCAATTCCTTGATTTTGCAAAAGTCCGATGATTCTATCGGCATCCCGGATCGCTGAAACATCGGGGGTTGTAATAATGACCGCTTCGTCAGCACCAGCAGCCGCATTATGAAATCCTTGTTCAATTCCAGCAGGAGAGTCTACCAGAACAAAATCATATTCTTCTTTAAGTTTCTCACAAACATCTTGCATCTGTTCAGGTTTGATATCGTCTTTTCGGTTTCTTTGTGAAGCAGCGAGTAACATCAAATCATCAACACGCCGGTCTTTTACGAGGGCTTTAGATAATTCACATCGCTTCTCAATCACATCCATAGATGTAAAAACGACTCTACTTTCTAACCCCATTACGACATCAAGGTTCCGCAATCCAACATCTGCATCTACAATCACAACAGTTTTTTCCAATCATGGCTAACGCTGTGCCGAGGTTCGCTGTTGATGTTGTTTTACCGACACCACCCTTACCAGAAGTAATCACGATTACCTTTCCCATATTTGAACCTTCCTTAGTTTTAAAATTTAACGAATTCCTCCACTATGATAATGTCTTCTGCACCGACACGAGCAATTTCTGGATACCCCCTCGACTTCTCCCCAATCGGAGGTCGGTTCACATAATTGCCTATCTGCAGCTGTAATGGTACTAATTCCATAGCAAAAATCACTGAAGAAAGCCTGCCGTTAGCTCCAGCATGAGCACTCCCGCGTAAGGTGCCGAGGACAACTATATCCCCAGAGGCAACAACTTCGCCACCTGGATTAACATCTCCATACAGAATTACACTGCCAGTTAAGCAAGATGTCGTCTGACCAGAACGAATGGTCTGACGAACTACCTGCGCATTCTCTATATCCGATTGTGTGTCAATTGAGAGAACCTGAGATATACTATGTGTTGCGGGGGCAGCAAGAATCGGAGTTTCGTCCTTTTCATCAAATACGTTAACACTACACACAACAAGATCGTAGGATTCTGTTAAATGTGTTTCTAATTCCTTCAAATCTTCAGATGCTAACGGAGATGTCATCATATCAATATGGATTGAAGTACCACTTAAGGGTTGGTTCATTCCATTCAGCAATTCCTGAATTGCTGATTCCACTTCAGTAAGTGACACTTTTGGATTGATGATGAGATGCAGTCCATCCCTATAACCTCTGAGTTTTACGATTGAATCTTCCATTTTTCTTCTCTATAAATAAAAAAACGTATTGCTCTGTCCAAGTTAAACTTGTAGGTCGGGTAGAGTGAAGCGAAACCCGTCGAATACCAAACGCGTATTCGGCGTTGATTTGGACATGATAGACACAATCATTACGTGTCGGGTTTCGTTCCTCTACCCGACCTACATATTTTGTGTGGACTATCCAGCAGGTATAATTTCACAGTCTGTGATGTAAAACGGAAATCACTCTATTGTATTTACTATTAGTTGTTTTCTATCTTAGCAAGAACATAGGGACCTTCTGGTATTGCAGCAACCTTAGCGTCATCTCCATATCTATTTAGGATTTCTTGTACCCCTTCTTGAGGGGTCTTGAGTGGATGAACAAAGAGCTTTTCACGTTGTTGATACGGTATACCGTCAGTGTAAAACAATATATCTGCTTTACGGGCTACTTTTGCTAACTCTTCCAACTGCCATTGATCAATAACGAAATTGGCAGGATTGTAGAGACCTTGTACGAATGTGGATAAATCGCCAGTCTTAAAAAGTAGGTCAGTAAACGGTTTACTCCCAATCCCCTCACTACATGCTGCTACAAGTAGAATGCTACCTCCATGTTTCACTATCTCTAATGCTGTAAGAAGCCCTTTAATTGCTTGATAAAACGTGGTATCCAATGGATACCCCGCACTGGATACAACAACTGCATCAACGGGTTCAATTAAGGTGACTTTTGCCTGTTGCTCAACAAATTTTGCTCCAACTAAATGTGATTCTACCATGTCACCAGCAAATACACCAGTAATCTGACGGTCCTTGTCTATCGAAACATTCAAATTGAAGTCGACACCTGCCATCTGTGCAATTTCAGTTGCTTCTTTATGGAAGGGATTGCCATCTAAAATTCCTACTGCAGAATTCGGATGCTCCATAAGTTCCGGACCATGCATCACCTTCATCGTTTCAATTGACGCAAGACCCGGACAGATAGCTTTTCTACCGCCAGAATATCCTGCCATTAAATGAGGTTCAATCAGACCTGTAATTATCTTTAAATCTGCCGAAAGATAGGTTTTATCAATGTAGACAGGTGTACCTTTGTGTGTCTTACCAAGAAATGTGTGAGTCTTTGACTCTTGAGAAAAGTGGTTGACAATATGATACGATTCCTTTATGGAACGACCAACCAATTCTTCAAGTTCTTCTCCTTCGTTCGGACGATGAATTCCTGTTGCAATAAGAATGGTAATCTTTTCACGCGAAATACCTATTCTCTCAAGTGTTTCCAATATTGGAGGAAGAATCACTTGATTCGGCACAGGACGGGTGATATCAGAAATCACGATACAAGCAGAATCACGATCCGAAGCAATATCTGCTAAAGATGCTGAACTAATCGGTGTTGATATGGCTTTACGAACTGCTAAATTCGCATCGGATAATGGTATACTCTGGACTGTTTCTAAAACACCTACTAAATTCTTATCAGGTATGTCAACTGAAACAGTACCCTTGCCATATTTCATATCAACTTTCATGAAGGAGTTTCCTATTTATGAAAATGAACCTTAATTGCGTAGTAATCTAATATTACGGTTATTGGCTAATTTATTAATTTATGACTAAAATAATTCATGACCAAAAAATGAGTATTAATTTCTACTATTTCTACAGTATAACAGAGACTTATATAGTTATCAAACTAATGTTAAATTGACTTGAAAAAACCGATATTATATGATAGAATTTGCAAATATATAAGACAAAAAACTAAATATCTTGATACTATCGTTTTCATTTCCAGAACTGGGAAAAACTTATATGAACCGAATTGAAGTTACAACGAAACCTAATGGAGCAGGACGTAATTGGCTTGAGGTAGGCACATTTGAAGTTGATGTACTCGGTCGGAGACAATGGGTTAAGAAAAATGTGCCATTCCAGGATTCAAACCTAACAGTCGATAGAAAATACTCTGAACGCGGCGAAACTATAGATTGGATTGTCCTGATACCAGAAAACTATCCATACTCTCTTGTGAAGGTTACTTATGATCGCCTTAACCCAAAGGATCTTGAGGTGCTTTGGGAACCAAATTCATCTGACCAAGATGCAAATTCACGAGAAAACAAAAAGAAACGTGCTTTTGAACTGTCAGAAGGAAACGAAGAACTCACATCATTGTTGAAGGAATTACTTGAAGACTAAGAAGTACTTAAAATAGGTAATGCTGAATTCGCACTTTACCATCCATATCGTTCAGGCCCCCAAGGCTTTTCTATTAATTCCTGTTTTACTGTTATCATTGTTTTACTTGGAACATCTTTGTATAAAACTACACCAGGTCCTACAACACTATAAGATCCAATACGTCTTCCCGGCATAATGATTGCATTCACACCAGTACGACAATAGTCCCCCATATAAGTTGCATTTGCGCCGTATGCAGGAACTTCGTAACGTCCTTCCACCTGAATAGGGGTATCACGATCATCAAATCTCAAAGTGCCACAGACTGTGGCAGCACCAATATCTGTAGCTGAACCAAAAACACCTGACATTTCACAATAGTGATACAAATAGACCTTATCAAACATCACACCGGACATTTCAGCACCGTGGCCAACGATACATCTATTACCGATTATACTGTTATGAATTTCACAATAATCACTAATTCTGCAATGATCGCCAATGTATGACTTGCCTTGTAGAATTGCCCCATTTGTAATGTTGTTATTTGCTCCGGCGAATAAGTTGCCATTAACAACAACACGCGGACCAATTACTGTGTTTTTTCCCAATATCAAGCTGCCATTTATCTCGGCTGCGTCAGAAACCTTTGCCCCATCTGCTATCTCATTTTTCTCGATCTGTCTTGAGAGATATTCAACTAACCTATGATTTGCTTCTAACACGTGCCAAGGTTTATCAACATCAATAAAAAAATCAACCGTTTCTACTGCTAACACATCTATGCCATCGTCAATCATAAGTTGGATAGATTGGGCAATTTCAGCTTCGGTGTGAGGCATACCTCCGACTGGTACCTGTGTAACAATACCAGGATTTCTTTCCAAATAACGTATTAAATCTGCTTTAAATGCATAGATACCACATAGACGGTGTGAACCGCCTCGCGGATGTCCCTCAATTCCAATTAGACAGTCCTCACTGGCTCTTGCGCAAATCCAATTGCTTGGATCCTCATCGTCCAATGGTTGTATTAATGTAGCGACCTGTGCATTCTGGTTCTTGTACGCACTTATTATGTTACGAATGTTTTCAGATGTGGTTACAACATCTCCATAAATAATCAAAAAATCTTTGTCATTAATTTGTCTTAATGCTGTTAGAACAGCATCCGCAGTGCCTCCCAGAGGATCTTGTGTGACAAATTCAACATTTGGAATATCCGCAATCGCACCACGAACCTGCTGGGCATAGTGTCCTACGACAACAATAATGTTAGTACATCCAACCTCAATGAGGTTTTCAACTATGCGGCGGACTATGGGTTTATTGGCAATTGGAATAGTGCATTTCTGACGATATTCTCCATACGGCCATACTTTGCGTCCTAATCCTGCAGCTAAAACTATTGCATGTTTCATTATTCAAGCAAACTAAACTGTTCCCAGTTCTCCAAAATTCAGTAATTTTAAATTTAAATGTTTCTTCATAAATTCAGCAAAAAAGTCTGTATCGGGGTTAGGTTTTCCTAACTGTTCTTCAACAGGAACTACTCCAATGACTGGTATTTGAGTAACCCTTTCTACTTCTGTGGGATTAGTCATTTCAGCAAAACTTACTTTTTCAGATTGGAATTGATTTAATACAATTCCTGCTATTAGTATATCATGCTGTCTCGCAAATTCTACTGTTAGCAGCGTATGATTGATTGTACCTAAGCCAGCATCAGCGACAATGATTATGGGTAAGGCAAAATCTTTAATAAGATCTACAACCAGTATATCATCTTTAATTGGAACCGCAATACCACCAACACCCTCAACTATCATGTAATCATATTTTTGCTTCAAGGTAGTATAGGCTTCTGTAACCACAGATAGATCAACCTGTTTTCCTTCTAAATTTGCTGATACTGATGGAGCCAATGGGTAACGTAGCGTGATTGGATTAATCAGTTCAATCGGATCATCTACCTGGGCTGAATATCTAAGGTACTCAGCATCTGCTATACCACCTGTACTTATTGGTTTCATGACGCCAACATTCTTACCAGCTTCTTTCAGTAATGCTGCAATGCCACCAGCAATGAAAGTCTTCCCAATTTCAGTATCTGTACCTGTAACGAATATTCCGTTTACGTTGTCGTGTTGATTCATTGGCAATGACTAAAATAGACTTCGGACAATTTAGTATGTGGTGTTAACATATACAGTAGATTAACGTTAAAGATAATAAGATCTATAGTGTAATACCATTTCTAAATGAAAATGTCTCTTTTTTGTAGCACAAACTTTCAGTTTGTGTCCAGAAGAATAACTACCATCATAACCGTCTTATGAGACAATGATTTATAGAAATGGTATAAGATTATAGTGTAATACCATTTCTAAATGAAAATGTCTCTTTTTTGTAGCACAAACTTTCAGTTTGTGTCCAGAAGAATAACTACCATCATAACCGTCTTATGAGACAATGATTTATAGAAACCGTATAATAATCTTCATTTTAGTGAATATTGTGATTTGTGTCAAAGTTAATTTGTGTAATTTGTGATAAGATGACTTTTTTCGTTCATTTTGTTTGAAATTTACATTAGAATGTGTAAGAATAGGGAATATAGTATATAAGAATTTCTCAGGGGGTAAACAATGAATTCTAAGAACTTTCGCATAGCGTTGTCAAAATCTAAAGACATTGCGTTAAATTTTCTCGCGCGTGCTATATCAACTACCCGAGTAGAACCGATACGTGACGATGATGGTGTAAAAGGTGTTAAAGCAAGTTGGATAGGGGAACACGGTGAACGCAGTATTGATGTTGATACTGGTGAATGGAATGCAAATGTTTCATTGGAAGCCGTTGAGGCACCAACCATAGAATATGTTCAACACGGAGAAATACAAAGCGTCGCTATAAAGAACATCAACAATTTAACCTGTACAGTAGATAGTGAGACAATAGATGAGTTTACTTCACCGCGAGGCGCAGCGATTGCAGTTTGTGCAGGGGCAGCCGCAGGTTTAGTAACTTGGTTTGCTGTCTCTGTCATGAGAGCAATTGCAGATTCTGTCAAAGAACGTGAGGAAGCATCGGAAAAGATTGAATCTGAGGACAATGAAGCAGCTGACTAATTTCTATTTGGATAACAATGAAGATAATATCGGTTGATCCGTTCTATCTAAGGATACCGAATATAACAGATGCCGCAGATGGAACACAGGACACACTCTTAGTCCGAATCCGTACAGATTCTGGATTAGAAGGTTGGGGAGAATGTGATGCTGCACCGTTAGTCAGTTTAGCCGTTTATTGCTGCCCAATGTCCCACGGAAACATCATTAACATCCGATCATCTTTGATTGGAGAGACACTTGAGAACCAAAATGATATTCTACGATTGAGTAAAAAAGTACTGCGGAATGCGTTGGACATTCAACAGATACATCATGCATATAGCGGGGCAGAGATTGCTTTATGGGATATCATTGGTCAACATTTAAAGAGACCCATTTACAGCATTCTTGCTGACATATCTAACACATCTGCCGTCCCTTATCCAAAGTTACCCTATGCATCTGTTCTTTTTGGCAACACACCAGATGAAACTTATAGAATTGCTGTAGATTTACGAAAGCAAGGATTTCGTGCCGCAAAGTTCGGTTGGGGACCGATGGGAAAATACGGTGAGGAAAATGACGTCGCTCTCGTACGCGCAGCTCGAAAAGGTATGGGTGAAGACACCAAGATTATGATTGATGCAGGTGTAGTGTGGGACATAGACGACGTAACAGCATATAAACGTGCAAACGCATTTTCGCAATTCTCACCAATATGGTTAGAGGAACCACTTGCACCTGATGCAATAAACGAATATGGCAGATTAACTTCAAAGAAACCAAGTGTCCCTATTGCAGCCGGTGAAGGTTCAAGTACATATCGAATGGCAGAAGACTTAATCGAAAATGGTGGGATTCAGTTCATACAGATTGATACTGGACGCATTGGTGGTATAATGCCATCATTCAAAGTACGTCAGCTTGCAGAAAAATACAATATACAGTATGTTAACCATACTTTTAAAAGTCATTTGAGTCTTGCTGCTGCATTACACGTCTTCGCTACGAATCCAGATTATAACATATTGGAGTATCCTGCTGCAGGATCTGAATTATCTCAGTCTATTGTAATGGATCCATTCAAGATTGATAAAGATGGATATATCTGTGTTCGTGAACTGCCAGGACTTGGTGTGCAAGTAGATATAGATGCAATCAGACCGTTCTTATCATCTGTCAACATTCAAGTAGACATGGAAACCGTATTTGAACAAGTGCCGCTTTAGTCAAGAACTGTTGAAAATTCTTTAATTGTTTTTCTCAATTGCCTCTAAAACCATTCCTCTTAATTCACTTCCTCTGGCTTTGTATGAGATAACCTTACCTTCCTTGTCTATGAGCCATGGTGAAGGAATTCCTCTGACTTTATAGAGTTTACGGATCGGTGTTTCCCACCCTTCTCCTGTGAAGATCTGTTTCCAAGGAAGATTGCATGTGTTCAGAAAATCCTTTAGTCTTGCTTCATCTTCATCAAGACTGATGCCAATTACTTCAAATCCATTTTCATTGAATTCATCGTATACCTTCTTGACATTAGGCATTTCACAGATACAGGGATTGCAAGTAGTTGACCAGAAGTCCAATAGCAAGACTTTACCATGAAAATCCTCAAGTGAGATCGTATTGCCATCAACATCAGTCAATGAGAAATCAGGTGCTGGTTTTCCTATCATCGCAAGCCTTGAATCTGCTTTGAGAAAATACGCATTTGCCTGATCAACATCTCCTTTTTCTTCATAAATCAGAGCAATTTCTCTGAATAAACTGTTTTTAAAAAGATTCCCTCTTTCGGTTTCTTCAAGGTGCAGTAGAAGCTTAAGCGCTTCCTCCTGCTGACCGAATATTTTTAGCATTTCAATATACGTCCAATAGTCACGAAATCGCATAATATTCTCATCATGAGGTTTCATCACGGATTTAAAGCGTTCAATTAGTTTTTCAGCATCTGAGAACCTTTCTGTTTGCAAATAGAGTTTAAGAAGATCAGGATAAAGATAGAAAAAATATGGGTCGTCAGGTATAACATCCAATGCTCTTTCCTGTCCTGCAATAGCTGCTTCTAAACTACCGAAGACTTCTATAGGGTATCTTTTCCAATCATCTCTTGAAAGAAAAACTGTATTGGAAAAGCTCAAATTAACATAGAGGGCATTCTCATTTTTCGAATTGGAATTTTGTTTTGCATGGTGTGGACATCGTACGATGGGATTCGCATCGTTATACACGTGCCGTTCAAGTTTCAGCCACTGTTCATAATAATCTGGCGTACAATCATAACTGTAACTCACTGGTAGATTTGGGTCAGTGTCGTAGGGTAAGATTGGCACCCCCTTGTCTTCATCTGCTGGACAGACCAAGACATCAGTTTGTATCAAGTATTCTGGATGAAGTTCGGATAACCATTCTGGGAAACTTCCATTAGCGTTCTCATAGGCATGCAGGGCTTCACCGATTGCTATTAAGTTATGTGCACATGACTTGATATCTTGGACTTCCTGTTGGTTAAAATGGTGCTCATTCTCAAAATCTATGCGAATTCCTGAACTTTCATCCTTCATTTCAGGTAATGTGGAAAGAATAGAAGGACAGATTAAATTGCTTATCATTAATTGCTCCATTAAGTTAAAGAAGTATTAGTAGAACTAAAGTTTTTATTCTGATGTTACACATTAATGGATGCATTATTCAAACGAAAAAGGGAAGACATTACTGCCTTCCCTTGAGTACTATTCAGTTGCTCTGAAATGTCTACTTCAGTATCAACATTTTTCTTGTTGCTGTAAAATCACCTGCGGTCAGCGTGTAGTAATAAACTCCACTCGCTACGGGTTCACCAATATTGTTCTTGCCATCCCAATAGGCTGCACGCGATCGATCATGGTAAGCCCCAGCAGAGAGATGCCCTAAATCAATCAATCGCACTAAATCTCCATTAGAACTATAAATGGAAATACTCACTTTTTCAGGTGTTGATAACTGATAAGGTATCCAAGTTTCAGGATTGAATGGATTCGGATAATTCGTCAGAAGTGCTGTCTCCTGTGGAACGAAGGTTTCCAGCATCTGTTCCAATATCTTTATCCCACGCTGTAACAATATCTGATCTGACTCTGAAGTATTGTTAATATTTAATAACTCAAGCTTCGCAAGGTTCAAAAAATGTTGAATTTGCGTTGCATTAAGATTATCACTTGAAGACATCTGTAGAGACGGTGCTCCTTCAACATTGTCTAATGCATTAGCAATCAGATAAATGTCTAATAGGTCAACAACACCATCACCATTTAGGTCAGAAGGACTATCTCCTGATTGACCGAAACTTGATGCGACCAGAACTAAATCCAATACGTTCAGCGTACCATCATTGTTCACATCGGCAAATACGGTGAGCAATTGTTTTACATCCATCGGAAGTGGAAATGCCCAGAGTATAACTGTACCATCATAACTGCCACTTGCGATTGTGCTCCCATCTGGACTCACCGCTACACTTGTAATAGAATAGGTATGACCTGCAAGTGTGTAAAGCTGCTCTCCTGTGTTAGTATCCCACAGACGTATAGTTGCGTCATAACTTCCACTAACGAGTACACTGCCATTAGGACTAAAAACAATACTTGTAGCATTCGCTGGCAGATCAGTAGGTCCATCCTCTGTTAATTCATCTGGTGACTCTACGGCTAGTGTTTGATTGATTGGTCGGCGAAAAGTGAGCAGAAGTTCTGCTGTTTCAACATCCCACAGAGATACTTTGTCACTGCCTCCGCTTGCCAATTTCTTACCATCAGGACTGAAAGCAACTGTCCATACATCGTCTTCATGCTCTGTAATAGTATGTATAACTTCGCGGGATTCAAGATCCCATAGAATAATTGTATCATCACGACTACCACTGGCGAGCATACTACCATCAGGACTAAATGAAAGTGTCTCAACACCGGCCTCATGTACAAAGAAACCGCCCATGTATCGACCAGATGCAACATCCCAAAGTCGGATTGTATCGTCCTCACTACCACTTGCAAGCAGACTACCATCAGGACTAAATGCCAAACTAATCAAATAAGAAGAATGTGCTCTAAGTGTTTTTATGTGTTGTCCTGTGATCGCATCCCATAAACGTACAGTATTGTCTTGACTACCACTTGCAAGCGTTCTACCATCGGGACTAAACACAACGATGTCTACATCATCCTGATGTCCAATCAACGTATGTCTTAACTTTCCACTGTCAGCATCCCATAGTCTAATAGTTTTGTCCCAACTGCGTGTGGCAAGAATTGTACCATCAGCACTGTAGGTAAGACTCACAACCACATCTGTATGCCCTGTAATTGTTTCAAGATGCTCACCCGTACTTGGATTCCATGTGCGAATAGTAGCATCCCATCCACCACTGGAGAGTACAGAACCATCCGGTGAGAAAGCAAGAAAGAATACATCTGCCGTATGTCCAACGAGTGTATTGATGTGTTGCCCAGTCGTTGCATCCCAAATACGAACTGTATCATCTTTACCACCACTCGCTAAAATATCGCCTTTAGGATTATAGGTCAAATGATAAATTTGTGAAGTATGTCCAGTGAGTGTCTGTTTGTGGGTCCAGGTTTCTGTGTCCCAAATGTTGATTATAGCATTCAAATCACCACTTGCCATTGTCTTTCCGTCAGGACTGACAGCCACACTCGCAACATTGTCACGATGTTCGTCCAGTGTTTGCAGTGCTTCGCCTGTCGCTACATCCCATATAATAATTGTATCATCACGACTTCCGCTAATAACCTTGGATCCATCAATACTAAATACGACACTGTTGATACCATCAGAATGTCCTCTTAGAGTGTTTAGAAGTTCACCAGTCAATGGGTTCCACAATCGCACTGTTCTATCTCTACTGCCACTCGCCAGTATTGAACCATCAACACTAAATGCAATACTACGGACACTTCTCCAATGGCTGTCAAGAGTGTGTAGCAACTCACCTGTAATGGGATTCCAAAGTCGGATTGCACCATCTACACCCCCACCTGCCAGAATGCTCCCATCAGGTGAATATGCAACCGATGAATATCCATATCTACCAGCAGCAAATAATGCTGTTTCTTCATCGGTTTCTGTGTCATACAACCATACGCCAAGGGGACCAGCTCCCGCAAGTTGTGTACCGTCTGGAGAATACTGAATCTCATATAACCAACCTTTTCCAAGACGCTTTGTAGCACCTTCTGGAAGATGCCATTGAGGCGAATCTTGAGCGAGAATATTGGGTTGATAGAAAACTAAAACACATAACGTTGTCAGAAATATAAAAAGCAAAGTTCTTTTCATTATTTGAATATCCTTTCATCAGGTTAATACCTAACCAAAATTTGATTGAAGAAAATTATACTAACACTTAGCCAAAGTGTAGTGCTCTGTCAATACTCAAATGATGAGTAGATCCGTCCGTAGGGACGGGGTTTCCCCGTCCGATATACAAATCATTTATGACTTGACAAAGCAGTAGTTTAAACCAGTTAAAATCAAAATCTAAAACACATAGTGATCTTGAAAATATTCCAATTCAATTATATATCTGTTCTGAATGGAATTCAACTGTTAAAATCTGATGTAAAGTCTTCCTTTTTCGAAATGACCTTACTGTCGCGCACGGAGGGCACCTTCTACATGATTTTCGATTAAAGTTAGATTATACAAATTAGATAATATGGGAAGTGCTAAAACTGTCCAGAAACCGAAATTCTCTGTGAACCGCCAAGTGTATGTGTATTGAAAGCATAATCGACAAATAATGTAATTGCCATTAGGTTCAACTGTAGACCGGTCCCAGCTGCAAAACCATGTCCATTCCACCCACAACGTAACGCGAGAATGTCAAACAGTATGTATTCTGCACCCGATCGGAGCAATATTCCGCTACCAGAGTCTGTTCCTTCTTCTAAATCTGTTCCGTCAGTTTCTAAGTCAATATCAAAGCAACCTTTACCAAAACTCGGAAATATGAACTGATAGGAACCCCCAAATCTAATCCTTCTCCCACGAGTAAAAGTTGGTCTATCTGGAGTATCCCAACGAATCTGCGTTCCTGTTGCATCCAGTAAAATAGCACCAATCTGAAACCCACTGTAAGGAGATAACAGCATACCAATGTCTAATCCGAACCCTCTCCCACTGTTCTCGTAAATAGACTGACTGAGTAGCTTAAGATTACCACCAATTGCAATCAATGGATGTATTTCGCGGGCATAGGATATCAGCAAAGCATTGTCTGCATTGCTAAAATACTCTGCAACTGTTGGTTTATCAATGTAATGTTCACCCTCATCTTTCTCACCATTGCCATTTGCGTCTTGAAAATCTCCCAGTATACCATTATTATCAATATCAATAAATGTTGTACGAGGAATATCATCGATTCCCTGGCGAATCCAACTTAGACCCAAACTTCCAATGCCCTGGATCTGATGTATATAATTTACGAAATTATAACTCACCAATCCCTGACTGAAGTAACTGCCTTCGCCAGTCCTAAACGTATCGGAATACATAGTTGAAAAACCATTCTTCTTAACTTTTGCTAAACCGGCAGGATTCCAATAGGTGGCAGTGAGATCATCTGCAACCGCAACAAAAGCGCTACCCATACCAAGTGCACGTGCACCAATTCCATGGCTGAGAAACTCTGCAGCATGTGCACCCTCATCAGCAGCAAAAGTATCGGTATAAGATAAAACTAAGATAACGAGTAGTATCAATAAAGAATATAGTGCTATTTTCATAGTTTTTTAACCTGGTGCAAAGTCGTAGATCGGTTCTCTTATAATCACACTTAATACACTCCAGAACGCACCTACGCAGTATTCACCCAGAATTACTCCAAAAAAGAAGAAAATCATTCTTCGATATGTGGTTGGTCCACCAAATCTTAGTGCCATCCACTTTAAAAATGTACTAATTACAAGACAACTCCAGAAATACCCAACACCAAATGTCATAGAAATAGGATAACCAGCTGGATGAAGAGGCCACCAAATAAAACGCATACGCATCATCATAAGTAGGAAAGTAAAACCCATTCCTCCAGCCATAAAACCCATAGCAGAAACATTCGGTTCTCGGGGATATGTGAATAGACCCGACAACCAATTAAATTGACCGATATGTCCTACAGAGGGTCCAATTCCGCCACCGGCGCCTGTAACTGCTCCACCAAGACGGTAGAGTTCACTCAAAGTTGCCCAAAATGCTGACAGTGAACCCAGTAGGACAGCTATTATCATGGCTAACACAAGCCTCTTCGTATTCATGTTAGCGCGTTCAGCCATCTTGAATGCTTCAAGTTGATGTGGCATTATGTGTTCACGATAACCGCGACCACTAAAAAACCAAAAATAAGGAAAAACAGTTAGGTTATTAGGTCCGATGCGTCTCGTTCCTAAAATATTCACTAAAAATTGCTGAGCATTACACATACCTGCCATCTCGTGGGCAGGTGGACCCAGTTCTGCACGCACTCTTGTGATGCCTATAGAAATAGCATAGAAAAATCCAAAGAATGGCAGTATTATTGGGAGAGTCATACCCGCTTTGATGCAGAACCACATGATATACAGACTGGCGAAAACGATAATTAGAAATGCACTCCGATACCTTATTGGTTCAGCAGAGTCGTCAATTCCACCTGAGATACCCAGAATAGTTCGACCTACTTTGGCAATATGTCTTCGTGTTACAAGTAGAGCAATGACAAATATCGCCATCCATCCACCGATGGATTGTTCACTACCGTATGGAAATGGGGAAGGAATTCCTAAAGCACTGCCAATAACACGCTGAATTTTCTCAAATAGGTAGAAAAACCATAGTGAAAATGATAGGTCAAGTGGGAGAAGAAAACCTAAGCCAATTACAAATGGATACAGTGGCACGGGTATATTACCGACAGCATTCCACGGTTTTTCGGTGAAAAAAACTCCCCAATTTCGCGCATTGTGACGCACACTGAAATCCGGTAGTACTGGGAAGAAGTGGGCAAGTCCATGCCAGATGTTTGCTATTGCCGCAATAATAAAACCATACCATAATAGTCTATTTTTGAAGAGTTGTGCTCTACCACCACCCTCAGTAATTGCCATCGGCAACTGTATGATAGGATAAGCAAGTTTTTCATTCTCTGTCCACTGCTTACGAATTAATACATTCAGGCAAATCATAATTGCCCCAAGCGCAAGAATGAAAGATGTCCACCATAGGGTCGGCATTATCCATGCACCACCAATCTCTGCATTGTAGAATGGTGTATCACCTTCGTAAAACCCTCTTATTGTGTCTTTGTCTGAAACTACAAGGTGTTCAGGGATATAACTGTGAAAAGTACCTGCCCAATCATTCTCTATCGTCGCGAACCAGAACGCATGCGGTAGTGCAGGAATTGTCAACGCCAATGTATCGTGTCCCGCTAAACCAGATGCAATGGATAGCATCGCATAGATGGTTATCATCTCACCCTGTGTTAAGGCAGCATTTGGGGCGACGCGTTTGATAAACAGATTTATCAGGATAAGAAAAAAGATATTTAGAACTACATTCCAGAATAGAGATATAGTGGTAGGATGACCGGAATGCCAAACGCACTCAACTTCAATAACCCAAAAGACATTAGGGGGAATCAGTAGAATGGCAATTAGTATAGCACGCCATGTAACGCCAAAGTCTCGGTTTTTGTTCTGATTACCTGGGGTTCGTATTGATGCATCCATAAAAACAATCTGACTCTCACATTACCGTTTTAAAAATGAGTCAACGGTTCATTCTCTGATAATTTCCAGACAATATGACCAAATTCATTGGCACCAGGAGTCGATCCACTAAACGTCACCGTTTGAATACCCCATGCTAATTTATAGGCAGATAGGAGCTGTGTTAATGATGTAGAAACATCACCGTAGCAGAGCAGAGCAGCTGTGCCACCACCTCCGCCCCCAGTTATCTTGGCACCGTAGATCCCACCCGAGGGTCCTATTTTCTGAGCGATATTAACAATGCCATCAATCTCTGGAGAACCCAGCCTTACTAAATCTCGATAACTCGCATTTGATTCGTACATGAGCTTTCCAGCTTCAACGAGATAAACTTGTGCTTGATCTGGATATTTCTGAGTATTCTTGATGTATGCAATGAATTGTTTGACACGTTCATTTTCATATATAGGATGTTTTACACAGTTCCTAACAGCATATAATCTGTCAGGTCTTACCTTCGTTACGGTATCAACAGACTCACCGTAATACTTTATGAATTCACTTCCTTGCATTTCATGCGGTAGAAGAGTAGCACATTTGTCTTCAAATTCCCTTACCGTAAGATTGCAGAGATAGTTGGTTTCTAATTTCTTCCAACCTAATTCTCTTCTAAGTATTGTTAATCCCATAAATGCCGCAGTTCGTGCATCTATATATGCACTGCTTTTAGTACTACGAATCACCTTAGGATAGACACCAATAAAATTCACGTCCTTAGGACAGGTTACAAATTCTATGATTCTATCCGGTTGACATAGCAGCGAGAGTATCTTTCCTTTCTTACCTAACGCTGAGGTGACTTGATCCATTATACCGCACGGAGCACCTACGACACGATTCTCAACAATTTGTCCCAACCGTGCTATCTCAATAGGAGATAATTTTATATTATACTGTTGGTTAATTACACTCAGTGTTGCTATCTCAATGGCTGCTGAAGATGCAATACCTGCCCCCATCGGAATGTCACTCTTGATGACAATGACAGCACCATGTGGAAATTGGTCTATTTTTCTTTCTTTTAACAATACAAAAAAGCAACCGAGGACATAACCTGACCAAGCAGATCGTTGGTCCGCAGAAATCATCTTATGGATTTTTGGATAGGACTTTAGTTTACCTTCTTCATAGAAATCATTCAGCGATATCTGAACATTAGAGTTTAGTATTTTATCTTCTTCTAATGTAAGAGCACATAAGTTGTTGTCCCCTCTTGCTTGACAAGCAGCAACTGCCCCAAGGTTTAACGTCATTTCAAAGACATTAGAACCGCAATAGTCGGCTATACCACCCATAATGTCAAGTCTTGAAGGCGCTCTTGAGACAATTATCTTGCCAGTTTTTTTTAATCCTTTTGAACAAAACACATCAGGGGAATCACACTGTAAGAGATATTCAAGCTCAACAACCTGTAACGTTTTTTCTTTGGGACCACACAGTTGTTCAACTTTCATAGTTTATCTCATTTCTGACCTGTGTTTACAAGAAAACCATTGAGTTAGAGCAATTTATTGTGAACGGATCTCTTCAAGGATTGACAACAGTGACGTTATCGCCTATTTTTAGCGAATGTTGACCAGCAATTACAACTGATTCTCCTTCAATTAACCCTTTAACGATTTCCACCATACCATCACGTGAAAGACCTAATTCAACAGGTTTGCGTTGACTCACACCTTCTTCTACTACAAAGACATTTTGGACTTTTGTTGTTCCATCTTCTATCAAAGATACACGAGGTATGAGGATTGTATCGTTATGAACTTTAACAGGTACGATAACTTTAGCAAACATACCTGGTTTTATAAATCCATCAGTATTTACAATTTCGACCTCAACAGTTGCAGTTCGCTGAATCGGCTGCAATGTAGGGCTAATATAGGATATTGAACCAGAAATGGGGTTGTTAATTCCTTCAATGGATATCTTGGTCTGTTGTCCTAAAGTTATTTGACCTAATTGGGACTCAATTACATCAACCTTTGCAACAACATTGTCAATGTCTACGATTTCAAACAGTGGTGCGGTTGGAACTGCCATACCACCTAAATCAAGATAACGTTGAGACACAATACCGTCAATCGGTGCTTGAATTGTAGCATCTCTAAGTCTTTTTTCAGCAAGCTTTAATGCAATGCTCGCCTGTTTTTCTGTAGTCTTCGCCTTCACTATATCAGCTTCCCAACTCTTTGCAGTCTCTAAAGCTTTAGCGGTGGTTAGTCCTGCTTTTGCCGTATCTACTTGAGAAACTGCAAAGGCAATATCCTTTTCCCATGTTTTTGTTGTGGCTTGTGCTTCAGCGAGTTTCAGAGATGCCTGAGCTTGTTCTACCTGCGCCTCCATGGCTTCAATATCTTCTTCGCGAGCTCCATTCTCAATCAGTTGCATCTGTTGATTAGCAATTTTATACTGTGCAGTTACAACGTCCAACTGTGTCTTACTGTTATCTAAAGACTGTTGACTAATCGCTCCATTCTTGAAAAGTGTTTCTGTTCGAGTATAGTTATTCTTAGCATTGATAAAGTTTGCTTCAGCTTGAGTTAAACCTGCCTGTGCTTGACGTCTATCTTCTTCTCGCGCGCCAGTTTTGATCTTCTCAAGATTTGCTACGAGCGATTTTAATCCGGCTCGTGCTTGTTCTATTTGCGTAACAGTACGAATTTCAGCAAGTTCCTTTACCTGTTGAAGTGATACTTCTGCTGCATCAAACTGTGCTTTTGCTTGTGCAACTTGCGAAAGAACTCTTACTTTGGCAAGTTGTTTTGCCTGAGAATATCCAATTTGTGCAGACTCTAAATTTGCTTCAGCCTGCTGGACTGCAAGTTCCAATTCTTCATGTTCAACCACTGCCAGCGTATCACCTTTTTTCACACTGGCCCCCTCGGAAACGGATAAAGTTACAATGCGACCAGGAATCTTTGGTAGAACACTTACACGTGATGCGGCTTCAATTGTACCGGACAATTTAAAATCTAAACTGATTTCACCGCGTTCTACTTTTGCTATTTCAACTGGTGTTATCTTATCTGCATCAACTACTTCTTCTATTTCAGTCTTCTCAGGTTTGATTAATCTAAAAAATATAATCACAGCAATAACTGCGATAACAGAGATACCAATCCAAAATCCTTTCAAAATTGTCATTCTCCTTCAGTAGGTATTTTTTTCTCAATCTATTTGTGCCTATATGATAGAAATCTTATGTCAATCTAATTTCTGACCTATTGCTTTTTCCAATGCTGCTAAACCAACAACATAATCGTGGTATGCTTGAAGTCGGTTGACTTTTGCTTGCATGAGCGCAAGTTGTGTGTCAGTCATCTCAACAGTAGTAATCATACCGTTCTCAAATTGCAGTGTAGCAATTCTTACGCTTTCCTCTGCCTGATTCACTGTCTCAAGCTGAGTGTTTATTAGAGATTTCGCTTCCTGTAGGTCAAGATAGGCTTTCCTTACCTCAGATTCTACAATTGATTTTATCTGCTCTGTACCCAATTGAAATTGTCTTAATTCAGATTCACTTTGCTTAACGGCTGACCGTGCTGTAAAACCATCAAAAATTGGAACATTAATCTGAAGACCTAAACTCCAGATTCTATTCATCTGTGTAAGTCTTTCGTTATGAGAAATCTGGTAGTTTGAAAAAAAAGAAAGATCAGGTAAGCTGCGAGTTTTTGCGATGCTTATTTGTTTCTTACCAACTTCTTCATTGAGTAGAGACCGTTTGACTTCAGATCGGTTCTTGAGAGCCTTGTCTATTAAGTCATCAAGTTGAACACTAACATCGATTATTTCAAAAGCACCTTCTATTGCAATATCATCAGAAAGAGGTAGATTTAGCGTAGTTTGATAGATATTCTTTGCAGTCTCTACTCCGTTTTTTGCGCGAATTAGCTGCGATTTTGCATTTGCAAGTTGTACTTTCGCTCTCAATACATCAAAATTTGTAGCTGTACCAGTTTCAAAAGCAGTTTGGGCAATATTCAGTTGAACTTCAACAAGTTCTATGCTCTGTTCTGCAACCTTCACAAATTCTTGTGCGATTAGAACTCTATAGAATGAAATGTAGACATCCAGACGTAACTTCTCATGAGAGGTAATCAATTCCAATTGTGCTGCATCATAGCCAACTTTTGCAGCTTCATAACCATTTTTGTAGCGACCCCAAGCAAAAATGGGTTGAGATAAACTTACAGTTCCTTGTATATTGTGATGTGCACCAAATTCCAATTCAATAAGATCAGCTTCACTGTCAGGTGCTGAAGATGACATCTCCCCCATATCCTCTCCGGGTATAGGAAATCCGAATCCTCCCGCAGCCTGAATCACAGATTTTTGGACATCTCTGAAGTAAGTATAATTCCCATTTGCTATCAGTCGAGGTAGCATAGCAGCACGAGCAACTGTAATTTGCTCCTTAGTAGATTTCAACTTTTCTCTTATTGACTGAATTAATAGATTATTTTCTTTAGCTATTTCTAAACTTTGTTCAAGGTTAAAAGTTCTTTGATCATTAGCTGAAACGTTAAAAGCAATTAGTAGCAAGAAAATGGTTCCAACCCAAATTGAGTAATGGAACCGTTTGGAATTCATCTGAATTATTTCTCCCGATTGAGACAATAGTCTTAGAAGAAAATGATATTTCATAGTCTTGTCATTGGTTGCAAACAAAAAAACAAGGTTTTCATATTGAATGTATCAAAGCATCAATACCGAAGGATAGTTGTTGCATCCCCAATGACCCACAGCGTACCATTAGGTGTTTTGACTATATCTCTAAGATTATTGGTTGTTGGTGAACTGTTCCGTAGCCAAGTAACACCCCCATCTGATGTTCTGAGTATTATTCCTTGGTCACCTACTGCCCAACCACTGTTTTCGTCAACAAACAGAATCGCGTTGATGTTTTCCTCAGTTGGTACTGTTTGGTCTGTCCAATCATCTCCCCCATTGGGACTGAACATTATGGTACCTTGGTTTCCAACTGCCCAGACCTTATCTTTGCTTATTGCATGTATATCTTGTAATTCTGCAAAACCGATTGTGATTTTCCAAGTTGCTCCGCCATCAGTAGTTCTGGCAATTGTTCCTGCAAAACCGACAATCCATCCGATTTTATCATTGAGAAAGTAGACTCCGAATAGATTGTTGAATCCAGCACCAGTAAAACCTGGATCAATATCTACTCCGTTCCAGTTTTCTCCACTATCATCAGTCATCATCACCTTACCGGTTTCTCCAACAGCCCATGCGTGTTTGGTGCTACCGAAACTCATAGCGTAAGAACCCATAGCACTCTTCCAACTGTTTGCACCACTAAATTTGATGCGTGCTGCTCTGCCATGTCCTTCATCACCAGGATCACTTACACTCTTCCATGTATTTCCACCATCTAATGTTTCAAGCAAGGCTGCATTACTGCCAACGATGTATCCTTTCATTTCATCAACAAATCCAACACCGAATAACTCAAAAACATCACCACTATTCTGCTGTAACCAAGTATCCCCACCATCTGATGTGTGCAAAACTGCTCCAGCTAAACCAACCGTCCAGCCAAGTTTGTCGTTGTGAAAATAAGCTGCCCTTAATTCATTTGCATTTGAGACGACTTTCCATGTATCCCCTGCATCAGTTGTGTGTAGTATTGTAGCCTTATCTCCAACGATCCATGCTTCAGAAGCACTCACCATATGGACACCTTGTAGACGTGCAGCCACAGGTCGCGGTTCAACCGGTTGCCAAGTGATTCCACTATCAATTGTTCGAAGAATTACACCGAATTCAGCTGCTGCTAAGCCAATACTTGGATTTGCAAAATGGACATCCCAGATTGGTTCAGGCATTCCATTCGAATGCGGTACATTGCTCTGTTGTACTTCCCAGTTCTGTCCATCAGCAGTTGCTACGACTGCTCCACCTGCACCGACTGCCCATCCATTCTTATTATCAAGCATAGATATAGCGTCAAGTGTGTTAACAGTTGCACTGGTTTGAAAAGTCCAGGTATCTCCACCATCTATAGTATGTAGTATTGTTCCTCCACCACCAGCTGCCCAACCAACTGATGAGTTCACGAAACTTATCCCTTCGATTGGGTTGTTAGTCTCTATTTCTTGTTGATGCCATGTAATACCGCCATTGTTAGTATGCATAATAAAGCCACCATCACCACAAGCCCATCCGTTCTGTTCGTCAACGAATGAGACACCTAACAATGCTACGAGTGTATCCGTTGTTAATTTGCTCCACGATTCACCACCATCTATAGTTCTTAATACCGTACCATTCTCACCAACGACCCAACCCATCTTGGGATTTATAAATCGTACTTTCTTGAATTCTACTTCAAATGGAAATGGTCGATTGGGTTGCTGTTTCCAAGTTTTTCCCCCATCGGTCGTATTCAAAATAACTGATTTACTACCCACAATCCATCCGTGTTGAGGATCTACAAAAAAGACATCAGAAAAACTCGCTTGCCATTGTGCTTCACTAACCTTAACCCATTCTTTTTGAGCATTCGCGAACGGTGTTAAACATAGTAACATAGTCAACAATATAGAAAAAAGCATCAAACGTTTCATGTTACGACTCCTCCATTACCTATAAATCATAATTGTTCGTAATAGTACTTTTTATTATAGATAAGTCCAAAATTTTGTTAAAATGATAATTATGCCTTAAAGTATATCACTTTACATAGACTACGTCAACATCAAATTGATGACATCGCAAGGTAACCAAATTGGATAGAAATTGCACCACTTGTCGGAAAAATTTACAGATTTATGTCTTCAATTTTAATCGTTGCTGATACTTATTCTAATTTAGAATTAGGTTAGCATATAGAATTTTGAAATCTTAAAACTAAATAATCCCACATTATTCTCAAAAAGTGTTGTCATTTCTGTATATAATGTGTATAATGAATTTGACCTGAAATGACATTCATACCAGAGAATCTCTGCTAAAATAACAAACGTCTAATCACTAAGAAACTATGTCAATACAGATGGAAAACCGCCTCACAGAATACATTCCGAACCTGAATATATCTCAAACAGAATTGGGAAAGCAGTTAGGTGCTTTCATCCAATCTGAACGTGCTCGACTCAAAGAACAGATTTTGAACGGAGATAGTGGGTTTTCAGCATGCAACATTCACACGCAGATATGGGATGTTTCTATTCAAAAAGTCTACGAAGCAGCTTCATTTCAAATACAGTCCGAATATACGAAACAGGTTGAAGAACTCTTAAAGATCCCAGGTATAGATTACGATGATTTAATGTCAGATGTTCCCGAGGAGTGGATTCCAGATATAGCAATCTATGCTGTTGGAAGTTATGGGAGAAACGAACTCTGTTACTATTCAGATGTAGATGTTATCTACACATCATCCGTAGACCTTGAAGATGTCTATGACGAAGGAACATTAGAGCTGATTAGATGGTTTTATGACTTTTTTGATAGTCTACATACAGTGATTCCTGGTTTTGAGTTTAGTTTTATCTATCGACCAATGTCTGACATAGCAAAGTGGAATTATCAGGATATGACAGCATTAATTGACATGCGTTTTATCGCAGGAGATGACAGTTTAACTGAAAAATTCAGAAAAGCTGTTGATTCTGAAAAGTCTGATATATCACTGGTACTTGATCTTTTACAGTCAAAAGCTGATGCATTTAAGGCTTCTGAGGATACCATATATTTGAACCAACCGGACATCAAAACGGGACGAGGAGGTTTAAGAACGCTGCAGTATGCATTATGGATGTGTGGTCTACCTGATTTCACATCCATTCTTGAGTTATATGAAAGGTATGATGATGAGCAACTTAAACCCTCTCTTGATTTCATGTTTAAAGTCCGGAATCTATTACATGTACTTGCAAATACACAACACGATGAATTATCCTACCATCCTGAACAAAATGACGCACTTCAGTCAGAGATTGCTGCTGCTCTCGGCTATGCTGATAAATCTGAAGAATGTCGTTATGAGTTCATGGCTGATTATTATGCAAAAGCAAAATACCTTCACTTTAAAGCCGAATTGCTGATCAGGAAATTCCTGGCAAATGGGATACCTGTATCGGACGTACTTGGCGTGAGAACAGATGTGTTGTACTGTATAGATAATAATTTCGGTGAACTTGATACTGACGAACTATTTCAACTTTTCACATATTTCCAGCAATACGATTTTGAGATAGACCCTTCACTGGCAACCTTTATCTTTGCTTATGTTGATGCGTTTGACTGGGTCCGTTTCACAGCAAGAGTTTCTGAACTAATAGACACATCAGGGAATGTTGAAAAGACTCTAACGCGCCTTCATAGACTTGGAATACTGGCACGACTCGGAGAAGGTGGAAAACGTTTTGAGAAAGCTATGATGACTCGTAGCGAACGGAGTCTTGATCCATATACAGTCGGAAAACATACGCTTGCTGCGATTGGGCATCTTGATGAGATTCGACGAACGGAATCAAGTAGTCCTTTTGGAGGCACACGTCTTGGACAGCAAATGTCATCATCCGCAAACACAGAATTGGAGGAATTAAACACAGCATTTCGATCACTTTCTGATCCAGCAAGTCTCTACCTCGCACTGTTTTTACATGATATTGACAAACCTGCAACCACTCACCCAGACACTGGGGCTGAAAAAGCTAAACGTATAGCACCAGAATTCGGATTCAATTCGCAACAAACTGAAGAAATTAGCTTCTTGATCCGGGAACATCTAACGATGATTACATTAGCGCGATATCACCAATGGGATGAAAGTACTATATCAGAGTTTTGTGAGAAAGTGAATACGCTTGACCGTTTGACAGCACTGTATCTCTTAACTTATTGCGATTCAAAAGCAAATGGTTCACAGAACTTTAGTAATCTTGTGAAACACAACCTAAAACGCTTATTTGAAGTTGTTCGCGTTCGTTTTGTTGGTCAAGAAGAATCCCAATTTGGAGTTTACGCACCTCCTGAAGAATTTCAGAACTATCTACATCAAATGCCGGTAACATATCGTATCGGTGTTGCACTTGAAGAAATATCAATGCATATAAAAATGTTCTCACAAGCTGAAGCTGCGAATGCAAATAGTTCAGATCAAACCAAAAGTGCTGCAATACTTCAATTTGTTGACAAAACGGGTTTTACGGAGTTACATCTTTGTAGTCATAGTCGTATCGGTAAACTCCATACAGTGAGCGGTCTATTCTTTGCTAATAACATTGATGTACGTGATGCAAGGGTTTACACCAAACAGGATACAAACGTCGAATTAGAAATATACCGTCTCGTTCATCAACCCCCGCATCATACTGGTGAACCATTGCCGCTTGATGAAGAACTAAAACGTGACTTGGATTTTGACATTCGTAGTTTGATGGCAGGTGAAGTTACACTGGATGAGATTTTTGAGAAACACTATGTAGATCCATCGGGAACTTGGCGGGTAGATGATGTGACCGTCGAAACAGCGAGAAATTACACTGAGATTGTGGTAACAGGTGAGGAAAAAATCGGTTTTCTGCACTATTTGAGCGGTATTTTAGCTCAATTAGAGTTAAATGTTGAGATGTGCAAATGTTCAGGATTAGGCGGTCAAGCAATTGATAGATTCTATGTACAACCCGTTGCTGACCCACTGAAAGTGCAAGAAAGAATATTAACTGAGTTACCAACTGAATAAATGAAATAGATGATGCTGCGAGGCTAAATTGAGTTAAATGGTTAAGTCCTCACATTATATCTGATGTCAACATTTTGCAAGTGCAAGTCCGTTTGGGACAATTCTATTATGGGATTTACCATCTAATCTAAACAGAAGCAGATAAGTAGATAAATTTTGTATCTTTCAAATAGGTAATAATGAAACCAAGAATACTTCTCACAGGTGCTGCAGGAACAGTTGGAACAGCACTTTGGCAGGCATGGGAAAAACAGAACTTATACGCATTAACGCTGACAGACATAAATCCAATTGAGGGATCAGTGTCCCGTGTAGAACAAGCTGATATACGCGATTATGATGCAATGAAAACATTGTGTCATAATCACGATGTATTGGTGCATTTGGCTTATCTCCGTCATAATACTCTTGGTAAAGTGCCGATTGAAGTTAGTGACATCGGAGCATCCATGAACGTTTTTGAAGCTGCTCGAGAGTGTGGAATTAAGAAAATTGTCTATGCAAGTACAAACCATGTATCAGGTTGGAATGAACGATTGAGTTCTCCACCCCGTTTCTCTACTGGTGATCAGTTTAGACCTGATGGATGGTATGGTGCAATGAAAGGTATGGCAGAAATAGCTGGACGATACCTGGTTGATGCTCATGACATGCGGTTTATCAGTATACGTATCGGCAGTTTTAATGGAACATCAGAACCTAATAACATTCGGCATTGTAGCACCCTTTTGACCCCACGTGATTGTGTGCAACTCTTCAGTTTAGCTGTAGACTATGATGGACCTGTGAAATATCTTATAACCTACGGCCGGTCAGCCAATTCAGATGATTATCAACAAAGTTACCTTGACATCAGTGATGCAGTTGATGTATTGGGTTATGAACCGCAAGACAACTTAATTGAAACACACTTGCACAAATTTAGAAATACAGAAAAATGAATGCAGAACCGCGATACAATGACATTTATTACCAAAATACAACATCTCACTCTCAAGTTCTGGATGTTGTTGATGGCAAAACGAAATCATTACACGACTTTCCTATACCACTGGATTGGAAACAACTGTTTGGAAACACTCAATCTGTAGAGATTGAAATTGGTACTGGTAAAGGACGCTTCATTCACGAAGTATCTAAACAGAACCCTCATATAAACTATATCGGTGTTGAGCGAGCGCGGAAGTATGTACTAATCACCCGTGATCGTTTTAGTAAGTATCTTCGTCATAAATGTATAGATAAAAACACTGGATTGTTTGAGAATGTCCGCATTGTTTGGACAGATGCTAATTTCTTTCTTACCAGATATGTTCCAAATGAGTCTGTAAAAGCCTATCATATCTATTTTCCTGATCCGTGGCCAAAGGCAAGACAGCAAAAAAGAAGAATCTTTAGGAATAGTGATTTTCTCTCTGCAATTGCACGGACACTTAATTCTCAAGGTGGTAAGTTGTATGTTGCTACTGATTTCGCAGAATATTTCAGTGAAATACAAGAACGACTTTCAATATATTCTGAATTAAAATCTATACAACAGGAAGAAAGTGATTATAGTACCATCACTACAAATTTCGAACGAAAGTACTTACATGAGGGAAGAGAGATTTTTCGTGCGATTTATGAAAAATCAAAGATCTAATTGGTGAGAATCATGACTATACGGGCAGCGAAGACTCTATTAACACCAGATGAATACTTGCTAAAAGAACGAGAAGCTGAATTTAAAAGCGAGTATCGTGATGGACAAATAGTTGCAATGCCCGGAGCAAGTCGGCAACATAACCTTATATCTGGAAATATCTTTGGTGAGATATATATACAATTACGCAATAGAAAATGTGAAGTATACGTCAATGACATGCGGTTGAAGGTTAGCAAAAGTGGTTTGTATACTTATCCCGACGTAGTAGTTGTATGTGAAGAACCTCGCTTTGAGGATGATCATATTGATACGCTTCTAAATCCAACAGTCATAATAGAAGTAGTTTCGTCCTCAACCGAAGTCTATGACAGAACTAATAAATTCTTGTCCTATCAGACTCTTGAGTCTGTAAAGGAATACATCCTTGTATCTCAGAAGAATGTGAGTGTTGAACAGTATATCCGTCAAAATGATAATTGGGATTTGAACGTTTTTACCAGTTTAGATGATTTACTTCAGCTATCTTCAATTGAGTGTAAATTAGCGGTTAAAGCAATGTATGCAAAAGTGGATTTTTAGGTGTAGTAGCAATGAAGGAAAACCAGACGAAGTTTTGGCAATCTTTACCAAAGAATCCTGGTGTTTATCTGATGAAGGCATCAGATGGTAAGGCTATCTACATTGGCAAAGCAGTTAACCTTCGGAATCGTGTACGTTCATATTTTCACGGTTCGAATACTGAGAGTCCTTTAACTACAATGTTGATGCGATATGTTACAGAGGTGGATTATATTGTTACAAACACAGAGATTGAGGCACTGATTCTTGAAAACAACCTGATTAAAGCGCACCAACCACGATACAATGTTAAACTGAAAGATGATAAGAGGTATCCGTTCTTGCGCGTTACAACAAATGAACCGTTTCCACGCATAGTTATCACGAGAAAAACTGAAAGTGATGGTACACGTTACTTTGGTCCTTTCGTAAGGGTTCGGTCTACAAGACAGGTACTGAAGCAGTTAACAAAGATATTTCCTATACGTACTTGTACACTACCCCTAAAGGCATCAAGTAACAAATATCGTGCCTGCCTTGATTATCACATTGGCAGATGTCCTGCGCCGTGTGCCAACAAAATCAATGTGCAAGAATACAAGAAAATCGTTCGCAAAGTCTGTCAGTTCCTGGGTGGAAATACGAATACTGTTGTTAAAGATTTACGACAGCAGATGGAAACTGCTGCAAAAGCATTAAATTTTGAGACTGCTGCAAAGTATAGAGATATGCTTAATGATGTCCAACAAGCAGTAACGCCTCAACAGAGTCTTGATAATGTATCAACAGTTGATGAAGATGTGATTGGTATTGCGACGGCTTTTGAACACGGTTTGCAAAATCGTCTCGGTGAAATCGCATGTATTCAGGTATTACATGTGCGAGACGGTAAGTTACTTGATAGAGAGCATTATAATCTTGAAGATGTACATCCAGACTTAATTCCAACTGCCCTAAGTGCATTTATATCACAGTATTATCAGAACGCAGTATTAGTTCCTAAAACTATAACATTGCCGATGAATATTGAATCAGCAGAATTGCTCGAAAACTGGTTGAGTGAAAAACGAGGAAACAAAGTATCCATACGCGTACCAAGAGCAGGTAGGCTCAGAAGATTACAATCTTTAGCTATGAAAAACGCTGAAGCACTCCTAATACAGCGTGAACAGAACGTTGTGTTTAGTAGCGATGTTGATCCTGCACTGTCAGAACTTCAGGAACTTCTTAACATTGACCAAACGCTGAGACGAATTGAGGCTTATGATATATCAAATCTTGGCGACAGATATGCTGTTGGATCAATGGTTGTTTTGGAAAATGGAAAACCTAATTCCAGCGAATACAGACAATTTCGGATTAAAGATGTGGTAGGACAAGACGACTACGCAATGATGCAAGAGGTAATAACACGAAGGTTTAAACGGGCAGAAACTGGGGACAAAAAATTTAGCAAACTCCCAGACTTAATACTGATTGATGGCGGAAAGGGACAATTAGGTGCTGCACAAGCTGCTCTCCAAACATTCACAACGGCAAAATTAGATCCTGTTCCTACTGAAATTCCACTCATTGCATTAGCAAAACGGATTGAAGAGATATTTGTTCCAGGTAAACAGGAGCCAATAGTATTAAGAGAAGACAACCCAACGTTACATTTAATTCAACGATTACGAGATGAAGCACATAGATTCGCAGTGACATACCATCGAAAACTAAGGCAGAAAGCTCTTACAGATTCTGTACTTGATGAAATACCAAATGTCGGTCCAAGACGAAAACAGGTACTCCTACAAAAATTTGGATCAATAGATGCAATCCGTCAGGCAAGTCTGGACGAACTCCTATCTGTGAAAGGCATTCCACGAAACGTTGCAGAAAGCATAAATAAGCACCTCTAAATTGTTACCATTCTTTCCTCGTTAGTTCTGATTTATTTTGCTGCCCGAATCCGTGCAATATTTATTTGTCTGCCCCTATATGTGCATAGAAGATGACATTTTAGCGAGTTTTCACAGACGGACGACAAAAAGGATATGGCACATATATTGCTATCAATTACTATAAACAAGGCTTCTATTTGCCAGAACCAATACTTCTATTGTAAGAAATTTACACATCAATTGTTAAGCTAATGAAATTGAAAATTAAAGAATCTTATGTCAAGCTTGCTGGCGTATTAATTATTCTTGTGAGTGTCTTCTTTTTACACATTAAGCTATATCGTTTTGCGGCGATAACGCAACAAGGACAGTTACAAGTTGAGGTATGTATAGGCAGAGTAATTGGCATTGATACCGGAGAACAAGCAGACCAAATCTTGTCCTTTAGAATCCTTTCCGGGCAGTTTCGTGGTGAAACAGTTAAAGTAAATAATATCTGGATCGGTAGTGCCTTTGGAGACCGCATACTGAGTAAAGGGAATGTGTTGTTCTTAGACATTCCCATCCGAGATCCTATTAATCCTCAAATTAGTAAAGATTCTAACGGACAGGATATTGTGACAATGAGAGAATACTTCAGAACTCCATTTCTGTTGTATCTGGCTGGGGCGTTAGGAATTCTAATGATATTGGTCGCAGGTATGAAAGGAGTTCGATCGATTCTAACCCTGTTTGTAACTGCACTTGCTGTCATATACTTATTGGTGCCACTTACGATTCAAGGGTATAACCCAATCGTAGTTGCATTGCTTATTGCTTCATTTCTAACATTAACTACCTTCCTTCTAATTACAGGTTTTAGCTACAAAGTCATATCAGGGGTACTTGGTACACTTGGGGGACTGACAGCAGTAGGAATACTATCAATATTAAGTCAAAAGATGTTGGCTTTGACAGGATTAGCAAAAGAGTTCGGTTATCTTGAACTTGGGTTGAATCTTTGGTATCCAGATTCTGGTGCACATCATTGGAATTTTACAGGTATTTTGTCAGCAGGAATTATCTTAGGAGCTGTAGGAGCGATGATGGATGTTAGTATGTCCATCTCATCAAGCGTCCATGAAGTTAAGCAGGTAAATCCCAACATAAGCGTTCGGCAATCAATTAGAGCAGGATTAAATGTCGGGCGAGATATTATGGGTACAATGGCAGACACACTAATCTTTGCCTATCTCGGTGCCCATATGATCACAATGCTACTACCAAGAATTGACTTTCCAGAAAGAGGAATGCTATATCCTTTCATGCGTTTAGTCAATGAGGAAACTACAGCAGTAGCAATTATCCAAGCTGTGATCGGAACAATAGGATTAGTCTTAACAGTGCCAATAGCGGCTGTGGTCGCTGGTTTCCTAACAAAGTATGCAGAAGTAAGACGAACAGACATACATGAGGATATTCCGACAGAGGAAGAGTTAGAAGAACTATTTGGCAGCGAATCGGCACATAGTGGATCAAGGTTATTCTCAAGTCGTATTGCGATCCCGATCGCTCTCTTGTTTGTGTTAGTTGGTACTACATTCTTTTACTATCGTATACTTGACGGTTCTGCAACAGTTGTAGAGGCACATGATGATGAGGGGAAACTGATTGAGAAATCAGAATATGTCAAAGGTAAAGTAGTTAGAGTGCTTGAAACAAGTGGAGATTATCTGTTTTCTATAGACGCTTCAAACACCTCAGAATTGGAGGAAAGAAAAGTTCCATCCGCATTAAGAGAAGCATTTGAAAGCAAGAATTACGTGTTGTCTGATGATGTCACTGTTTCAATCAAACCGTGGAAAGACAGTCGGTGGTTTATCAAAGACAAAAAACACGAACAATCCTATAGCATAAGAACTGTACAAGATGGTACGAATAATCTAAATGTCTATAACGCTTCTGAGAGAGAACATCATGTGCTTGAAGTAAAGATTTTGGGTGGCATCTATAAAGACAAACACTTGATATTTCGAAATATAGTCAATCATAGCATGTCATTGTTAAGTATACCTGCAGAACCTGGAGACATAGTTTTATGTCGAGTTGGAGGTGATAATGAGACGGTAAGCACTGGAAACCTTATCCAAGATTATTCACGTGACAGATTCCTTATCTGGTTTGTTGGAGGTATGTTTCTTTTAATTATCGTTGTTGGTCGGAGTGAAGGTATCCGGACCGTGTGTGCTATGCTGATGTCTGGCGCAGTGATTTACTTTTTCATGCTTCCTTTAATCTCAGATGGTATGAATGCTATACTTGTTGTAACGATAACTTCTGGGGTAGTTGCTTTTGTTTCATTAGTATTTGTAATAGGACCCAGTCGGAAGACCTATTCGGCTGTGTTGGGAACAATGGGAGGGATCCTTGTAGCGGGGATCATTGTGCTATATGCACAGCAAAATCTACATTTTAACGGATTAGAGAACGCAATTTCTGCTGACATCTTTCAGGCAACACGGACCCCACCTTTTGACTTTGTTCAAGTCCTATTAGCAGGAATGTTAATGGGAGTATTAGGAGTAGCGGTTGACGGTGCTATTGAGGTCGCATCAAGCATGGAAGAGATACGGCGAGCAAATCCAAATATGCCAACATGGCGTTTGATTGCTTCAGGACTCAATGTCGGAACTGACATTCTTGGCACAATGGTGAATACCTTAGTCTTTGCTTATCTCGGTGCTGAACTATTATTGGTGATGACAGTTGGCGCACCAGACCTACAACTATTCAAGGCACCCTCTGTGCAATTACTCAGCAATGTGGTGATTTCTGCTGAGATCGTGCGGCTGCTTGCAGGAACTCTCGGATTGGTCTTAGCGATTCCAATTACTGCGATTATATGTGCATTTTGGAATCCAAAAAAGAGGTTTTAACTTCCTCACTCACCTCTTAGAAAACTAACCTCTATACAACGCACGCATCTGTTTGATGATGTTCGGTAGTTTTTCAATAACAATGTCAATTTCTTCTTCAGTAGTGTTTCTACCGAGAGAGAAACGGACTGTCCCTTGCGCTAATCTTGGTGGAAGTCCTAAAGCTGCAAGAACATGGGACGGTTCCATTGAGCCTGAAGTGCACGCGGAACCTGTTGATACACAAATACCTTCCATATCTAAACGTAAGATTAGACTCTCACCTTCCACAGATTCAAAGGAAACATTTAATGTTCCAGGTGCACAGAATTCTGGATGTCCATTGAAGTGTAAACGATCTATGTTTGCACTTAGTCCATCATGTAATCTGTTTGTTATTTTTTCCAGATGTTCTGCATAGTGAACACGATCTTTTTCTGCAAGTTCAGCTGCAAATCCAAGACCTACAATAGCAGGAACGTTTTCTGATCCAGCACGTCTATTCCGCTCATGTGACCCACCGTGAACAAGGTTTGCTAAACGAGATCCTCTGCGTATGTATAATACACCGATACCTTTCGGAGCATATATCTTATGACCAGATAGCGAGAGCAAATTCACACCAAGCTCCTGAACATTGACATCTAATTTTCCTATTGATTGAACCGCATCTGTGTGGATGGGGATTTCATGTTCTTGCGCAACATCACAGATCTCTTCAAGTGGTTGGATCGTTCCATTCTCGTTGTTGACATGCATAATGGATATCAGAACTGTAGATTCGCGTATTGCATCGCGGAGTTGCTCAATCCTAATGCGACCATGCCGATCAACAGGTAAATAGGTGACTTCATAACCTTTCTGCTCCAGATATTGACAGGTATGCAAAACAGCGTGATGTTCAACAGATGAGGTGATGATATGATTTCCTTCACCACGACTCTTCTGCAATTCTGTTAACCCTTTAATCGCATGATTATCAGATTCTGTGCCGCTTCCTGTGAACACAATCTCACTCGGACTTTTCGCACCGATAAGATTAGCAACCTGTTCTCTGGCTGTGTCAATTGCGTTTCGTGCTTCTCGACCAAAAGCATGTATGCTCGATCCATTACCGAATGACTCTGTCAGGTATGGCATCATTGCATCCCTGACTTCTGGTCTAAGAGGTGTTGTTGCATTGTAATCAAGATAGATACGGTGCATGTCTTTTATCTTTAAGTTTATCTGTTTTCTGTGAGTGATCAATCGTAAGTTCGAAAATTCAGAAAGGAAATCTGATTTGGAATGATACTTACATCGTGAAGGGATTCACTTTTACCGATATTACCATCCGTATTTAGAAATGATAATTTTACGGAATGTGTTCCAGCTGGGACAGGAATACGTGCCATATAAATTTGATTTGGAATAGATTTCCATGAACGTGTATCAGCACTTTCTGTGACTGCTCCTGCAAGATTGACAAGTGCCCCAGCTATCTTATTTTGTTTGTCTGCTTTCTTAAATGCTAAGTATTTTAATAATGCACGTCCTAATGTACGAAGTAGTATGATAGGTCTATCATCAACAAAGGTCTCAATTGCATTAATCTCAACGTCCTCAACTAATATACCATCAGTTGTTTCACCACCAACTGAAACTTGCACACCCTGAAAATAGGGTCGCTTAGAATGAATTGTCGGAATTGCGATACGCAAAAGATATTCAAGTTTAACCTCCTCAACGACAAGTCCTTCCCGAGTTCTCAAAGTACTAGCAAACTTTACTGTGTCTTCATCATCACCTTCTCCAAATTTGTCAGTCTTGAGAATAGGAAAGGTCAAAGACTGTTCTGTCTTTTGAGGTACATAACCTGTTTCATAAAAAAGAACCAACTCACCGTGGTTATCTGGCAGAACTGTTGGTTCACCGTATACTCTCTTATATTGCTCATATTCCTCAGTAAATCTAAGTTTTTTTGCAATCCGAGCAAGTGATAAGCCAACATCTTTAGGAATTGATGTACCTGTTCTATTTGCTGCATTCTTATAGTATTCTTCTGCTTGTCTGTAAGAGATGAAAGCATCGTTTAATTCACCTGCTGCTTCAAAGACGATTGCAGAAAAATATGCAATGAAACCTGTTCCCATGAAGTCGTAATTTCCATCTTCATCTTTAAAATAATTGATTAGATTTGTAGCTCTACGACATTCTACCAATGCATCATCTAACTTATCCTGATATATATAGTTTAGAGAGTGAAAATAATGTGCTAAAAGTCGTTCATACTTTGCACCAGTATAAGGTAACAGATTGTCGGAGGTAATTAGTGATAATCCTTCTTTAGTAAGGCTTTTAGTGAAGCGTTCCTCTGCAATAATTTCCGCCTGTTCAAATGCTTTACTACTCTCTGAGAATAGATTTGCATAATGTGCAATCAAACCCAGTTCAAACCTATGAGGTATATCCGGTTTCTTCGGTTCGTTTTTCTTAAGATAATTGTAGGCTTCTTCTGTATTTCCAGCCTTCATATTCATTTCGACTTTCTCGAAATTATAAGTAGCACACCCAATCATCAAAGGAAAAAGAAGGAAAAAAGGTAGCAATCTCTGCATAAACAATACCAAGAAAACTAATAGAAAAGGGTTTTAAGACAATAAGAGTGGGCGGGATAAGTACCCGCCCAATTATTTACACTGATGGAAAATAAACTGGACTACAATTTGAACTTTTTCCGTCCAATAAACTTCTTAATTTCTTCTTCACCGATCCAGACTTTTTCATTGCTTTCAATGTTTGTCAATGTCAGGTTGGTTTGATAGAACACAATCTGACGTCCGCCTTCCCGGTCTTCTATTGTATTAATTTCACCAGTCATCATATAATCAGCACCTTGCTCGCGCCCCATACGTTTGATGGTTTCTATTGCAGCATTTTCACTCTGATCTGCGCGTTCTTCTCTGATTTCATCGCGTTCGCTCTTGCTGGAGACTGGTCGAACTTTACCAGAATTGATGAAGGCTCTTTCTATGTCACTGATAAAAGTCTGCGTTGGGATGTGTTCCATACTTTTGTTCCGAATATTTCCGACAATAACAACAGGTTTTGTGCCTTCCTGTTGATTGTGATTGTTAATCCAAATGTGTGTTAAACAATCGGAGATCATCTTGTCAGCAACCATTCGTGAATCTGTATCATTCCATCGACCAGACAGGTCAACCGTTGTGTCAGGATCAATACGGGTAATCTGTTTGGAAGGACCACAACCACTGACAACAATCATTCCAATTAACATCAAGCAGGACAATACTTTGTACATCTGTTTGACTCCTTTTTTGTTCTTCTTTATATTGTAGGAAGAGAGAGTTACTCCTAAAAACAGGCGAGTAACCTGCATCACCTATGAATATTAGAAATCTAAATCAATTTCAGTTATTATTCTGTCAACGAAACTGTCCAACGTCATTGCTCCTATATCACCTTCTTCACGACTTCTGACGCTGACAGTTCTGTTATCGCGTTCACGTTCACCAATAATTAACATATACGGTACCCGTTGTAGACGGGCTTGCCGTATCTTCGCTCCTATTTTGTCATCACTATTATCTAACACTGCCCGACAGTTCTTTTGTAATAAAAGTTCCTGAACTTCAGTGGCATAGTTGACGAATTTTTGACTAATCGTCATAACAACACATTGAACTGGTGAAAGCCATGTCGGAAATGCACCAGCATAATGTTCAATGAGCATTGCTATGAACCTTTCAAAACTTCCACATATTGCTCGATGTATCACAACAGGTCTCTTTTCAGACCCATCCGGTGCAATGTAAATAAGTTCAAAACGTTCCGGTAACTGAAAATCGAGTTGAACTGTAGCACATTGAACATCTCTATTGAGAGAGTCTCTCACTTGAAAGTCAATCTTAGGACCATAGAACGCAGCTTCTCCTGGATCAACTGCATAATCAATCTGATTGTTCTTTAATACCGACTCAAGTAAATCTTCTGCACGGTTCCAGACTTCAATATCACCCATGAATTTATCTGGATTGCGTGTACTGAAATCACACCGAAACGGAAGATCAAAGGTCCCATATATCCGTTGGAAGAGTCCAAGAATCCGTTCATATTCGTCTGCGATCTGGTCTTCCGTAACAAAGTTGTGTGCATCATCTTGACACAATTGTCTAACACGCGACAACCCACTTAATGTACCGGTTGCTTCATTCCGATGCAATACACCTTGATCATGGATTCGATACGGTAAGTCACGGTAACTACGTAAAGCACTCTTGTATATCAACATGTGCGCTGGACAATTCATAGGTTTGAGTGCACTTGATGGTTCTTCATCTTCATTATCAATAAGAAACATGTCATCTTTAAAGTGTTCCCAATGTCCAGAAGTCTTCCATAAACTACTATCGTATATCAGTGGAGTTCGTACTTCATTATAGCCTTCGCTGAGATTCAACTTTCTAACTTTCTCTGATAGATGATTGTAAATGAATGCACCTTTGGGTAACCAAAAAACACTACCGGGAGATTCGGGATGCATCTGGAAGAGTTCTAATTCTCTTCCCAATTTTCTATGGTCACGTTTTGCTGCCTCTTCCCTTTGAGTCAAATACGCCTTTAAGTCTTCCTTAGTTTTCCAAGTAGTGCCATATATGCGTTGTAACTGTTCTCTATTACTGTCACCGCGCCAATATGCACCTGATACCCGAAGTAACTTAAAATGTCTGCATTCTCCAGTTTTTTCTATATGCGGTCCTTTACATAGGTCGGTGAAATCTCCATTGTGATAAATTGAAACTCCTTCTTCAGCAACACCTTCATCCGATGCGTTGTCATCACTATCGGATATCCCCTCGATTAATTCCAGTTTGAATGTCTGATTTCGTTCAGCAAACCACTCACGTGCTTTCTCATAAGTCCAGGTTTCCTGTTCAAAAGACACATTCGACTTTATCATTTCTTTCATGTGCTTTTCAATCTCAGGAAAATCATCAGGCGTAATCGGACGCGGAACTTCCATGTCGTAATAAAATTCGTTCTCAATAGGTGGACCGATCGCTAATTTTACAGTGTGCTCTCCGTTTGGAAAGAGCTGCTGTACGGCATACGCCATAATATGTGCAGTAGAATGACGCAGCCGATCTAAATAATCTTCTGGTTGATTAGATTCAGGCATTATTTATACTCTCAAGATGTATGGATAGATTCTATATTGTATAGGATGTCCATAAAGTCTATAACATTTAAAGATAAACGTCTTAAAATTAAGTGTTGGTTACATAAAAGTGTAGATTTGACTTAAATCTGAACAACTGTTCTTTAGCAAATGAAAAACTTATGTACTTTGTTAAATCTTACCACTATAACGCAAATATATCTCATTGGGTTGACACCTGAAGTGGTGAATCTAATTTTCGACGGAGTATCACACCCCACTGTCCTACAACCCAAAGTGTGTTTCCATTTTTTGCTCGAACTATTGTGTAGAGATCATTGTCAATATCTGTATGTTCCTGTTTCCAAGTTTCACCACCGTCGTCTGAACGGACGATAGTACCGTTTTCACCGACTGCATATATTTCTTGTTCTGATATAGATACGATGTCATTTAACGTCTGTGCTGTGCTGGTCATATTTGGTTGCCATGTAAATCCACCATCTACCGTTTTTAAGACAATTCCTGCTTCTCCAACTGTCCATCCAATTCGTTTAGAAATGAATGATACAGAATTTAGATCATAGACGGTATTGGATTCGTGCATTTTCCAATATTCACCACCGTTGACTGTTCTTTGAATAGTTCCTGCCTGTCCTACAGACCATCCGAGCGGCGCAAATTTCATATCTACACTCTGAAGGGTGTCGTTTGTAGTGGTTCGTTGAAGTGTCCATGTTGGACCTCCATCTTTGTTATGTATAATATCACCATATCTGCCAACTGCCCACCCTTCGGAAAATTTCCCGAAATCAACGTCGTTTAATGAGTATGTCCCTGGGGGATCACCCTCAATAAATGGTGGTTGTTCAGGTGTTTCACCAGCACTCCAATTAATTCCATCAGTTGTGTAATGGACAGTACCATCACGACGCATTGTCCAACCCCATTTAGGTTCAAGACTTGTGAAGTGTATACCGATGAGACGTTGCCGTGTTCTGATGTTCAGTCTGTCCCATGTTTGTCCACCATCTTGTGTCTCTGATAAACTTCCATCAGTGCTTGCAATCCAGCCAACTCTATCATTGTAAAATACGACTTCTCTAATGTCGTTACGTTGCTGCTCACCAAGTTGACGCTGCCAAGACTTCCCACCATCATTTGTGTGAAATATGCTACCTGCCCCTCCTACTGCCCATGCATGCATGTCATCAAGGAGATAGATACTTACTATTCCACCGGTACCACGTCGTCCAAATCGTCTTCTCTGTTCAGGTCGACGTTGCCGTTCTTCAGTTGTTCTGTCGGTATTCTCAGGTACTTCGTCTGATGGAACAATCCCACCAGGTGCTATGCGGCCTGGTCGTTGTAATTGCTGACGAAATTGCTGCTGAAATAATTCTGCAAATGTATCGTCTTCTGAAGTATCATCATCGTTATCGTCATTGTCTTCACCAGATTCTTCAGTTCTTTCTTGAGGCGATTGCTGCAATGCTATCATTCCTTCACCAGTATTAACAGAAACATGCAGCCAGTTCAATCCTTGATCTTGTGTAATGTAGGCACCGCCGCCACCCATACCCCAAGCATTTTCATGAGAACGAAATGTAATACGACGCAAACCGTTTGTATTCTGTGATGTAGTTCGCAGCTTCCATGTTTCTCCACCATCTTCAGATAATAAAGAGTTGCCATTACCAAGAATCACCCATCCTCGAGTTTCATCTGTAAAATGTATTGCAATCCCTGGCTGATTCGTTTTCGCTTGGATTTTCCAATATTTACCACCATCAACTGTCTGAAGAATGAAACCTCCATCTCTCCTTTGGGGTGCTACTGCCCAACCCAATTGGCTATTTATGAAATGAAGGTCAGTAATATTCTGGTTCGTTGTGCCAGTTTTCTGAACTGTCCAAGTTTTTCCACCATCACTTGTTTTTACAATTTGTCCGATTGAAGCACCGAGCCATCCCTCTTTTTCATTGATGAAATGCATTGTATTAACATCGGGTAAGTTTTGTTTTGTAGATTGTAAGATAGTTAGCCAGGAATCTCCACCATCGTTTGTTTTTAATAAAACACCAGCACCGAGGATAAGTCCATGTTTTTCATCAGTGAATTCTACGTCTCTTAAGTCTGAAGTCACACCACTATGCTGAGGTAACCAAGTCTTTCCGCCGTCAACCGTATTCGAAATTGCACCACCAGACCCAACTGTCCATCCTTTTTGTGTGTCAACAAAATGTGTATCAGAAAAGTTTGTTCTCCAAGTTGCTTGTTGAATGATGTCCCAATGGTAGATCACCTTTTCTTTAGGTTTATCTTCTTGAACGATGATAGTTTCTGCTTCCTTAGCTATAGGAGGAAGTTTCGCTGGTAGTTTCGTATTCTCGACTGAATAACGCATGGCGATTCCGCCTTTACCTACCGCAACTACACCTTCAGGAGAAAGTGCTAATCCATATAAGTCATTTTCTGTGCCACTATCTTGTTTTTCCCACTTTTGACCACCATTGATTGTCGTAAGCATAACCCCATTATCTCCGACGATCAATCCGTGTTGTGAATCAGCGAAATATAGTTTGTTTAGGTTTTCTTGCGTCCCACCATGTTGCTGTTTCCAATTAGTTCCGCCATTATTCGTATGAAGAATCACACCAAATTGTCCTACTATCCATCCAATATTTTCATCAACAAAGTATACACCGTAGAGTTCATTAAAAGTATCTGTATCCTGTTTTTTCCACGTTAATCCACCGTTACTTGTTTTGAGACATATTCCTGGCCATCCAATTGCCCATCCAGTCTTATTATCAAGAAAGAAGACACCCTTTAACATTACTGAATAGAAATCACCAATTGGTATCTGTTTTAACCAGGTTTTTCCCCCATCAATGGTGTGTAGTATTGTTCCAATGTCACCGACAATCCATCCGATTTTCTCAGAGATGAAATGTACTGAGCGTAGCGTAAAGGCTGCGGGTGCGCGTTGATTTTCCCAGTTTTCTCCGCCATCTTTAGTATGTAGTATTAACCCCCGTTCTCCAACAGCCCATCCGTGTTTGTCCGTTGCAAAATATATATTCCATATTCCATCCCAAACATCAGAGTCAAGTTCGTTCCAAGTCTTTCCACCATCATTCGTAATTGCCATAGTGCCGCGCTTGCCGACAGCGATTGCGCGGTTAGCATCCGTAAACTGCACGTTCTGTAGATCATTTGCTGTCGTTCCACTAACCATGTTCCAAGTTGCACCAGCATCAGTTGTGTGTAGAATTGTACCTGACCATCCAACTGCCCATGCTTCTTTTAAAGTTGTAAACTGAACAGCCGTTAGGTTGTTTTCCGTGCCGCTTTCCATAAGCTGCCAATTCTCGCCACCATCTTCAGTACGAGTAATAAAACCGACATCAGCAACAGCAATTCCATAATTCTTATTGGTAAAATGTAAACTGTTAATTGTATCTCTTACGTGTCCATTAATTAGTGGAATACGACTATCCTGTTTTTTCCATCTGGCGCCGCTTGTTGTTGTATGGAAGATTGATCCATCACTTCCAGCGATCCATCCTTCACTATCACTGATGAAGAAGACGTGCTTATTGTCATTGATCATTCTGTCTCTTTCGCCTTCAAATCGATTGCTCTGTTCTTTCCATTTTTCTCCTCCGGTTTCTGTATGAAAAATCCTATCGTAAGTTCCTACAGCCCATCCGTTGTCATCATCCACGAACCAGACACCGTTGAGTGGAAATTCACTAACGCCAGTATAACGTTTCCACACTTTTCCACCATTCTTTGTGTACAGAACATCAGCATCTTCTCCGACTATCCACCCTTCTTTAGCATTTGCAAAATAGACATCACGAAGCATTGCAACGGATCCGCTATCTTGTAATGTCCAATGTCTGCCACTATCATCTGTCGTAGCGATTAAACCTTCATCACCAACAGCCCATCCAATTTTTTCATTGGCGAAGTATACCGCTTTAAAATCTCCAGTTGTCTTTACTTCTTGCTGCTCCCAGGTTTTGCCACTATCTACTGTATGGACTATCACACCACCCAACCCCACGAGCCATCCCATTTTGGCGTTCACAAAATGAAGATCGGTAAAGTTTGTTTCCCAATCCGCTTTTCGCGTAGTTTCCATTTTGACACAACCATTGATAATCAACATAATACTTATACAAACAATGATTGCATAAGACGTTAGAATAGAATGTGTGTTTCTGCTATTTTGTTGGTGATGTCTAAAACTCATCTCAATTACCTCCGCATGAAATCAATACATGCCACCACTAATAGATATTGATCGGATTACAGCAATGCTAATTGCAATGCATACACAAAGAGCAATGAGTCCTATTTGTACTATCTGCGTCTTTAGTTTATCCATATTCTGAATGACAGATAATCTTGTAACCTGAGAAAAAAGAGGGGCTATTACTAAGAGAATTCCACTGGCAGCTGGCATTTCTGCATAAAAATAACCATTCAACCAGATACTTACAAGAAGAATTGCTAACACAGGTGTAACACCCTTCTGTAAAGAGATAAAGTTGTCTTTTGAATCAAATCTCATCATTTTTGGCAAGAAAATTGTAAGTATCCACTGAACCACAAAGAATGCAAACAGAATAGAACTATGTAAGGCTAATAATATACTACCTGATAGAGCAACAATCAATACAGTCCCGCCGGATATACCAAGATAAACAAAAGGTATAGTTGCATTAGATGGTAAAGTATCAAAACTCTGTTGAACTATTCTAAAGAAGAATAATATTGTTAAAGCAAGACATAACCACCAAACCACACCTTCAAAAGTATCCCACGAATGCTGATAATAAGAATCTAACAGTATACGAGGAATAAGGATAGAATAGAGTAACTGAGAGATCAGACCCCGATACTTTGAAAGATGCCAGTAAGCACTTGAACCGATTGATACGATTGCTAAATAGAAGATCCAATGTCTACTTTCTCTCGGTATAAGGATTAATTCACCTTCTAACCCAATGTGTCCGATAATGTATACTATCCCCAACGCAGCAGCAATTAACCACTGTAACAGATTCTGATTGCTTTCACGTTTCCACAAGTAGGCAACAAGGACATATATGGATCCACAGACGATCGCGGGTAATAGCAGACTATAAATCAACTGATTCGATGAAGGCACTACAGAAGTCTCCAGGAAATATTGAGATGCAGTTATTTCCAGTGATGTCTATTTCTTACTTGCTTCTACACTCACGGTGATCTGGATGTCGTCATTAACTGCATCTAAAGCGAAATCAAAACCGTATTCACTACGATTTATATTGAAGGTAGAATGAAATCCTATGATCTCGCCAACCTGCTTTGATTTCTTTTCTCCAGTAATTTCAACATCAATAGTGATTGATTTTTTAACTCCGTGCAAGTTAAAATCACCTGTAACCTCAAGCATATTCTCTTTTCCAGATTTTGCACTTACATTTGTACTTTTAAATGTAATTACCGGAAACTGCTTTGCGTTGAAAAAATCTGGACTTCTCAGATGTTGGTCCCGCTTTGCATTACCTGTATCAACACTTGCTGTTTTTACTTCAAACTCAACCATGCTTTTTGAAATATCAGTATTATCCAATGTAATATTTCCAGAGAATTCGTTAAAACGTCCATAGTTGTAAGTGACACCCATATGTTTTGCACGGAAAATAACTGATGAGTGCACTGAGTCTATCTCGTATTTTGATGCAGCTTCCTGCGATTGAGTATGCACTGAGAATGTATTGATGAATAAACTAAATGCTATTAAGAACAAAAATGCAAGTGGTATGCTGCGTAAAATCTTTGTTTTCACTGTATTATTCCTTTCAAGAATTAATGTAGAATGATGTAGAGAGTTTTTGACTTTTCATAATTTCAGTATATCTTATTTTTTTGTAGTTGTCAACGAAATAACCGTACTACTTGACTTTGTAAATACCGTTTTAATGTGTTATCATATAATCAGAAATCTTGCAATTAAGGAGGAAATGAGAATGGATGAATTGAAACTTAAAGAATCTGAAGCATTCTATAATCAGGGATTAGCAAACACAGAAAACGGAAATGTTGAACTTGCAATTAAGGATTATACGAAAGCAATTGAGATAAATCCACAACTCGTTGAAGCCTATATCAGTAGGGGGTTAACATATAGCAAGAAAGGTGAGATTGAATTAGCGATTAAAGACTATTCAATGGCAATTAGACTGAATCCTGAAAAATCTGACGCATATTACTATCGAAGCAAAGCTTGGTTGAAACTTGGAAAAAAAGAAAAAGCAAAATCAGACATGAAAACAGCAAGCAGAATTGGAATAGACAGTCGCATTTCCTCAAGAGAAATACTGCGAGAATACGAACGAGCATGGGAAACATTAGGTAAGATATGAGATATTTGACAATTTCAGAGATGCTTGAGGTTGCTCAAGATCATGTTGGCACTTATCAGTTCTTGCACGAAGATCAATTAAACTACTTAGTAGATGTTGTAAAGGCAAAATTCGGTGATTCTGAACTTTATCCAAGTATATATCAAAAAGCAGCTGTATATGCAAGGCAAATAATATCTGGACACATATTCCTGGATGGAAACAAGCGTATAGGGATGCATTGTGCGATCCTATTCTTAGAGATTAACGGTTGTGTCTTGCAATTAGGCATAGAAGACTCAATAATTAGTTTAGGTTTTAAAATTGCTGAGGGATCAATAACTGAAATTGATGACATTGCCGACCATATTGAGTCATGGGTTCTATGATATACAAAAAGGCGGGAATAATCCCGCCTTTTTAGTTTCTTATTCAAAAAGTATTCTTATCAGGACTTACGCACTCCCGGTAGGTGCGGTTTCCTAACCAATTCAGAATACCAAACGCGTATTCTGACATACCCGAATCCTGTGAAAATAGGTGAAATGTGGTCATTTTGCGTAAGTCCTACTTATATGATCATTACTCTTGATAGGCTAATTCTGTCTGAAGCGAATTCACAATAGTGTTAATGTTATAACGCATCATACCAATATATGTACCTTCAAATGTTCCGGGAGTTCCCATTGCATCAGCATATAGTTTGCCACCGATTTTTACATTGAAACCCTTCGCTTTAACAGCATCTCTAACTGCATGGATTCCTTGTGGCGCTGCAGAAGTTTCAACAAACATCGTAGAAATCTTTCGTTCAATGATATAATCCGCAAGTTCTCTCACATCAGCAATACCAACTTCGTTCTCAGTGTTGATCCCCATCAAACCCCTTACTTCAAAGCCATAGGCACGACCAAGATATCCAAAAGCATCATGGGTCGTCACCAATACTCTTCGTTTAGAAGGTATCAGTGAGACGAGCTTCTGCATGTCATAATGTAGAGATTGTAACTCAGTGATGTAATTATTTGCATTAGTGCGAAAATACGCACTGTTTTTAGGATCTGCTTTTGCCAGTGTATCTCTCACTTTTTCTGTTGCACTCATCCAAATTGAAGCATCATGCCACACATGTGGGTCATAACCGCCCATAAATTCCGTTGCTTTGCGAAGCCTATCTCTATCAACGGCATCCGTAACAGCCACTGCTTTTGCTTTATTCTTCATCTTGTCAAGGACAGAACCAGTAATCCTTACTTCAAGGTTTAAACCGTTGTAAAACACAATATCAGCATCTAATAGAAGTTGTGTATCTTTTGCAGTCGGTTTATATAGATGTGGGTCAATACCTTCACCAATTATTCCAGTCGTATTAATTCTATCTCCTCCAACATTCGTCACAACATCGGTAATCATAGCAACCGTCGCTACTACATCTAATTTTTCCTTAATTGTAGGTTCTGCGTTATCAGAATTATCAGATTTATCACTATGACACCCAATAATAAAGACTATAAATAGTACACCCAAAATACATAGACTCTTTCTATAACCTTTTTTCAGCATTCAATCAACTCCTCAAAACTCGTTCTAATATTTTTACTCTTTTGATATAATAGGACATTATAGCACAATTTTAAAGATCACGCAAGTTCTAAATAAAAACGCTACCTATTATCAAATGTTACACTGTTTATGCTCAAAATATCAAATGTTTATGCTCAAAATATCAAATTGCACCTGACACGTAGTGATTGTGTCTATCTTGTCGGGTTTCGCTTCGCTCTACCTATAAATCAACGATGTGAATGCGCGTATGGCATTCATCGGGTGTAAACTTAAGAAAACTTAGAAGCTCTTATGAATCACTCCGAATCCTTATGGTTATAGGGGTTGTCTTCTCTTTAGTCCCGTATGAAGATCAAATAATAAATTAGGTAATTTGGACCCCGACACGGTAGGTGCGGTTTCCTAACCGCACCGGATTTTACAAGAAACTGAAAATTATCCGATTAAATTTCTAAACTTCATTTAGGCATTCCCCGCCTCGCTTGCAGTCGGCTGGAAGCGTATATTTATACTATTTCTATCATTATCGGCTGTTAAGAAATGAAGCGGGGAAAGGCACAATCTGGAAGATTGGGCTACAAAAAAAGAGACATTATCAATTAGAAATGGTATTATTTCTAATCTTCACTATTTTAAAATTGGTATTAGAAAGCTATTACAGCAAAAGCTAACCCCTCTGAAAAGCGTATGGCATACCAAAAAATAGGTTCAATAACCCACTCACCAGCTTTGTCAATGTACCCATACTTCCCATCAATTTTGACAGCCGCAAGACCTTCAGAAAAAAGCATGGCATCATCAAATCGTGGTTCAATAACAAGTGCACCAGATTTGTCTGCAAATCCGTATTTGCCATTCACTTTGACAGAAACTAATCCTTCAAAGAAATAAGGGTGAGACGTTTCAAATTCTAATTCAAGAACCTCTTGACCGGTTTTATCAATAAACACATTTCTACCATCTTTTGTCTCAACAGAGGCATACCCTTCGGAAAATTCAAATGCCTCTGAAAATTGTGGTTTGATGACAATTTCACCAGTCGTATCAACATATCCAGCATAGAGTTCTTCTTTTTCATCCCAGACATCAATTCGGCAAAAACCTTCTGACATAAAAGGATATAACATTGTTTCATCGCTTTCTGTGAACACCCACTCACCCGCCGTATTGATAAAACCTTTGGTTGTTTCGGTCTGGACAGCGGCAAGACCATCGGAAAATTCCTCAGCCTCACGAAAGGATAGCGGAATGGTTATCTTTCCGGACTTATCTATATAACCATCCTGAGTATCCTTAAAGCGTATTGGAGCTAACCCATCATTAAAACTGCCCGCCCCCTGATATTGAAGAGGAATGGCAAATTTTCCTTGTTTGTCAATGAACCCGGACACCTCATCAATCTCAACAGCTGCCAATCCTTCAGAAAAACCGTAGCCATAATCAAACTGTGGTGAAATAACAATGTTGCCACTTTTGTCAATAGAACCGAATTTTTTCATTTTCAATACGTCCTTAGAATTGGATACATTAGAAAACCTTTACAGCAAAGCTAACCCCTCTGAAAAACGTTTGGCATACCTAAAAGTAGGTTCAATAACCCACTCACCAGCTTTGTCAATATATCCATACTTCTCATCAAGTTTGACAGCCGCAAGACCTTCAGAAAAACCCTCGGCACCATCAAATTGTGGTTCAATAACAAGTGCACCAGATTTGTCTGCATAACCATATTTACCATCTATCTTAACGACGACCAATCCGTCAGAAAAAAAGGGTAAGGCGTTTCAAATTCTAATTCAAGAACTTCCTGACCTTTTTTATCAATAAACACATTTCTACCATCCTTTGTCTCAACAGAGGCATATCCTTCAGAAAAATCCCATGTATAACTAAATTGTGGTTTGATGGCTATTTCACCAGTCGTATCAATATATCCAGCATATCCTTCTTCTTTTTTACCACAGACATAAAATCGGCAAAGACCTTCTGAAAAACTAAAATACATCCGTTCATCGCTTATCGTGAACGCCCACTCACCCGCCATATTAATAAAACCTTTGGTTGTATCGGTTTGAACGGCGGCAAGACCATCAAAAAAGCCATCAGCCTCGCGAAAGGTTAGCGGAATGGTTATCTTTCCGGACTTATCAATATAACCACACTCACTATCCTTAAAACATATTGGAGCTAACCCATAATAAAAACTGAATGCCCACTGATATTGAAGAGAGATGGCAAATTTTCCTTGTTTGTCAATGAATCCATATACCCCATCAACCTCAACAGCTGCCAATCCTTCAGAAAAACCGTAGCAGAAATCAAACTGTGGAGAGATAACAGTGCTGCCACTTTTGTCAATATAACCGAATTTTTTCATTTTCAATACGTCCTTAGTGTTCTGTCCACACTCAAATGAAGAGTAGATCCCTTCGTAGGGGCGGGGTTTCCTCGCCCGATATACAAATCATTTATGACTTGACAAAGCATTAGATTTGGATAGGGGTTTCTGTGAAACGTGAGTATTTTTAAGTTTTAAGGTGTAGTATAACAGAGAAAGCGTGAAAAATCACGCTTTCTTTGCGTATCCAAAAATATTAACGGTTGTGACAAAAAACGACTAAAATGCCTTAAACTAAATAACCTTGTCCTTATCAAGGGGACTTTAAGAGAAATTGCGTAAGTCCTGAAAATTTAACCAAATTCGGTTTTTTCTTGAAATTATGACTCTAAATGTATATAATTACCTACAAATATAGTGAGAAGATCCAAGCATTGCAGTCTGTGTAATATTATATGGTGTAATGAGAGGTAATAAAGAATTATGAGAACGAAAACATTAGGATTAATCTATATCTTATTTATGTTTCTGCTGATTCCGATTGTGAATGCAGATAATCATGCCAAAGAAGAGCCAGCCAAAGAAGAACCAGTCAGTTACTACAAACAGATCGTTCCAATTCTCAAAAGGAGTTGCCAAGGATGTCATCACCCTGGAGATCCGAATGGAGACCTGATTGTTACATCTTATGCGGAATTGAAACGTGGTGGGATGGCTGGGGAAGCAATTATTCCCAAAAAACCGGATGAGAGTCTTATCGTTGAGTTAATCACTGGTGATCCTCCAGCAATGCCACAGAATCAAGAAGCACTATCAGCTGATGAGGTGGCATTGATTCGTAAATGGATCCTTGAAGGGGCTAAGGATGATACACCTTCTGATCCTGACCAAACGGATGAAGAAGTACCAATCTATTCAGTTCCTCCTGTTGTTTCGGCTATCACATATTCTCCAGACGGAAAGACACTCGCAGTATCAGGTGTCCGCGAAGTTCTACTATATGATACTGAGAATTTTGAAATCCAATCACGTTTAGTCGGAAAAGCACGTAGGATACAATCAATTGTCTATACAAAAGATGGCAAAACAATAGGTATTGCAGGCGGCTCACCTGCCCAATTTGGAGAAGTTCAACTGTGGGATTCTTCAACGAATAAGTTAATCAAAGCAATTCGTTCAACTTTTGACACAATCTATGGTCTCTCAATTTCACCTGATGCAAGTCGAATCGCATTTGGTAGTTCAGACAACACTGTACGAGTTATTTCAGTTGAAGATGAGAAAGAACTTGTAAAATTTGACAATCATAGTGATTGGGTATTTGGTACTGTGTTTTCTACTGATGGATCTCACTTTGTCAGTTGCAGCCGTGACACAGCCCTTAAATTAGTTGAAGTCGAAACAGGCTCATTTGTTGATGATGTCAATTCAAGCAACAAGGGATATGGAGAAATCAACGCAATTGCAAGACATCCAAGTGCTGATCAAGTTTTGAGCGTAGGAGAAGATCGCATTCCACGCTTATATAGGATGTTTCGTCAGACACGAAGAGATGTCGGGAACACAGACTTCAACCTTATCCGTGCTTATGAAGCACAAGCGGGATCAATTGATTCTGTCGCGTTTTCGGCAGATGGTAGCAAATTCGCTGCCGGTAGTTCTGCTGGAGAAGTGCGAATCTATAATGTCTCTGATGGAAAAAGATTACTAACAATGGAAGCTGATAGTGTAAGTGTTTTTGCAGTTGCATTTCACCCAAATGGTTCACAACTTGCAACGGGTGGATTTGATGGGAAAATCCGCATTTTTGATGCACTATCAGGAGAACAATTGAAAGTATTCATCTCCGTCCCAATAGACGCTACAGCAAGTAAAGACGCTACAGCGATTAAAGAAATCACTTTGGCTGTTTCTGGTATGACGTGAGCAGCTTGCGTCGCAAAAGTGCAGGATGCACTTACGAAGCATCAAAATGTCATTAGTGCAGAAGTCTCACTACCTGATCAGGCAGTTATAAAAGTTAGAAAAGACGGCGTTTCCGTTGATGAACTTAAGAATATTGTCAAATCTGCCGGATTTACCGCAAACCAGAAGTAGTATGCCAATGTCTGTTGAAACACCAAATATCCTTTGGATTTGTACAGATCAACAACGATATGACACGATAGGAGCATTAGGTAATCCGTACGTTTCTACACCAAACATTGATACTTTAGTCACAGAGGGCGTTGCATTTACACATGCATATTGCCAAAGTCCAATATGTACGCCAAGTCGTGTAAGTTTTCTAACAGGAATGTACCCGAGTGCAGTTCATGTTAATGGAAATGGCAATGATTATTTTCCTGAAACATATCCACTGATTACGCGTACTCTTGCAGACATCGGTTATGATTGCGGACTAATCGGTAAACTCCATCTGGCAAGTGCTTTTCGAAGAATTGAACCGCGTGCAGATGACGGCTATCGATATTGGCAATACAGTCATGCCCCAAGAGATGATTGGAAAGAAGGCCACGACTATGCCGATTGGGTTCGTTCTAAAGGACAGATACTTGGTGAGTTGACTCAAAATCCAACTGGAGTTCCAGTAGAATTACATCAGACTACATGGTGTGCAGAAAAAACTATTGAATTTATAACAGAAGAACGCAATTGTCCCTGGCTTGCAAGTGTCAATATCTATGATCCACATCCACCTTTCAATCCACCACAGGAATACAGAGAAAAGTTCAAATCAGCAGAAATACCAGAACCAACTTTCAAGGAGAGTGATTTAGAGCAACAAGAAAGACTGAGTCAAATAGATTTTCAATCGAAAGTCCGTACACCTGATGAACTTGATATTCGAAATCCAATCTTGCCAGGAACACCGGGTAGAAAATCTAACCAGTCTATCGGTTCAAGGGATGCCAAAACGCTTATAGCAGCTTACTATGCAATGATAAAACTGATAGATGATCAGTTGGGATGTATACTTGATGTACTGAATGAAACAGGACAACGCGAAAAAACTGCCATAATTTTTACCAGTGATCACGGAGAAATGTTAGGTGATCACGGACTCATCCAAAAGGGATGTCGGTTTTACGAAGGATTAGTCAGAGTACCATTAGTATTCTCTTATCCACAACAATTCGAATGTGGTCTAAAAACTGATGCGCTTGTAGAACTTGTTGACAAAGTGCCTACACTGTTGGAATTAGTCAATTTACCTGTACCTGAGAGGATGCATGGCAAGTCATTATTGCCAATTCTGCAGGGAAAATCAGACGTATACAAACATAGAGACTTTGTTCGTTGTGAGTATTATGATGCACTTGCTATGCAAGATAATTCCTACGCAACGATGTATCGAAATGAACGTTATAAAATTGTAGTCTATCACGGACACCACGAGGGAGAACTCTACGATTTAGTTGATGACCCGAATGAATTCAACAACCTTTGGCATGTCTCAGAAAAACAAAATATCAAGTTTGATCTGTTGAAGAGAAGTTATGACGCATCAATGTTCGCAATTGATAAAGGTCCTTATCGCGTTGGTCCAATGTAATTGCATTTATCTCAAGAAAAACGTTGGAATAATTCTATAATTATGCTATTCTACTTTATAGATACGGCTTTCCATCGGGAGAAAAAATGTATAAAAAAATTGCAATTTGCTTGATTTTATTAGTATCTTGTGGTTTAAATATAGGAAATTCCTTTGATGTAGGTTTTCTTTATCTTGGCGATAATGGACCGTTTACAGCACCCGCATTGGAATTTTCAAAAAACACATTTAAGACGACGCAACTAACCAAGAACGACATTAAAAGTGCAACATTCAAAAAGTTCGGTGTCGTGTGGTGGCATGAAGGAGATAGTGATCCTGGAGCATTATCAAAGGGAGAATTAGATGTATTTACTGAATATGCTGAGAGTGGTGGTGCCCTCCTGCTGACAGGTAAAGCTTTCAGTTATGCTACTCCGATGGGACTTGAAGATGCTGATCCGCGTGCATTTGGTCCTAAGGAAGATGATAATATCAATGTAGGAATCATCGTACTAAATGAAACACTTGACCTTGCTTTGGTAGATGGACTGAAAAATGTAGACGGTGATGCACCTAAAGTAGGTGATTGGATTCAGGTAAATTCAACGGGGTTTCCAAAAAGTGGTGACTATTACGATAAACTATGGACTAACTTTACCAACCTTGCGCATGCATGGGAACGTGGTACAGATTATGCGGATAGGATTGCTGCATTCGGTTATTGGAAAACTGGAAACGGTAAAGTCTTCAATATGAATTGGCGACTTCCAAATTATCACAAAAACAATGATAGTATTGATCAGTTAGAACAACTCACAGAAAATGTCATTAATTGGTTGGCAAGTGAATCTGAATATTCAGATGTGTCTCCTTCTGGTAAGTTACCGGTAGTATGGGGGCATTTGAAAAATATGAGGTAATAGATATAACAAAGGTAATTAGTAAGTAATTGGAGCGGAATATGCCGCTAAGTTCAAGTTTCATACCATATTTGGAGGTTAATGTGAAACTCAGTCATAACTTGGTTACTACACTCATTATTGCTTTCTGTTTCTGTATGACATTCCAGTTAACAGGATGGAGTCAGATGGAAGAGACTGTACCGAGTGTAGAACTTCCTGAAATTAAGTCATTAAAGACTTATCCGGAGTCATTGACATTGGAACATGCACGCGACGGAAGACGAGTGCTCGTATCGGGACAAACAAAAGATGGAAACTGGGTTGATGTAACATCTTACGCAATTCTCAAACCAACATCTGAAGATGTAAAGGTGCATGAAGATGGATACATATTCCCAAATTCAGTTGGAAATGCAAGCATACAAGTATCCGTACAGAATCTCAAAATTGATTTACCGGTTAACGTCAAAAGCCTTGACCTACCACCCGTTAGTTTTGTCAGAGATGTAATGCCTGTTTTGAGTCATGCAGGGTGTAACAACGGAACATGTCACGGTTCAGCAAAAGGAAAGAACGGTTTCAAACTCTCATTAAGAGGGTATGATCCAGACTTTGATTATGAACTTCTAATTGAGGACATCTCGGGTCGTCGTTTCAACAGAGCGTTTCCAGAGCAGAGTCTCATGCTTCTTAAACCGACATCTGAAGTTCCACACAAAGGTGGACAGGTAATCGCACCTGATTCGCGCGATTACAAAGTTATACATAAGTGGATTAGCGAAGGTGTGGTCTCCGATGTGGGTAAAACGCAACGTGTCAAGAGATTAGAAGTTGTTCCTAACTCCGCAGAATTATCAATGCCAGGAACGAAGCAACAATTAATTGTATTCGCACATTATCCTGATGGAACGACGCGAGATGTCACCCGTGAAGCAAAATTCACCAGCAGTGTGAATGAAGTCGCGAAAGTTACTGACGACGGTGTTGTCACTGCTGAACGCCGCGGTGAAACGGCTATTCTTACCCGATACGAGGGGGCATATAGTACCAACGGAATCATCGTCATGGGTGATCGCAGTGGCTACGAATGGGTAGATACACCTGAATACAACTATATTGATACACATGTACACAACAAACTCAAAAGATTAAAAATACTACCATCTGAACTATGCTCAGATGAAGAGTTTGTCCGAAGAATTTACTTTGATATGACAGGACTACCACCAACTCCGGAACAGGTGCGAGGTTTTATTACAGATGAAACACCCTCTAAAGAGAAACGTGAAAAACTGATTGATGCATTAGCCGAAACCCCAGAATATGTTGACCATTGGACACACAAATGGGGAGACCTTTTGCAGTCTAACCGCAAGTTTCTCGGTGAACGGGGGCTGTGGCTTTTCAAAGAATGGATTCATGAGGCAATTGCTCAGAACCGTCCCTATGACCAATTCGTTCATAATTTAATTACTGCAACAGGAAGTGCTTACGCGAATCCCGCTGCTAATTATTTCCGAGTTTCACGTGAATATACAGCTGCCGTGGAAAACACGACGCAACTTTTCCTCGGGGTCCGTTTCTCATGCAACAAATGTCACGACCATCCGTTTGAGGTATGGACACAAAATCAGTATTACGAATTGGGTGCGTTCTTTTCTGATGTTAAGTTGAAAAACGGACGATTACCCGGTGAAGAAGTCGTCTATGCAAGTTTAAATCCTACCCCCGTTACACATCCAAGAACATTGGCTGTTGTTGAAGCATCAGTACCATTTGGTGAAACAAAGCAAGACGCATTAGATAAACGTGAATCTCTTGCAGAATGGCTTACATCATCTGAAAATCCAATGTTTGCAAAAGCAGGCGTAAATAGAATTTGGAGTTACTTTATGGGACGCGGTATCATTGAACCGGTCGATGATATCCGAACCAGCAACCCCCCAAGTAATCCAGAATTGCTTGATGCCTTGACAAAAGATTTCGTTGATAAGGGGTTTGACATGAAACATATCATGAAAACTATCACCCGTTCTCGAACATATCAACAGAGCATCAAGACAAACGAATGGAACAAAGAAGATACGATAAATTTCTCACATGCTACAGCAAGACGTCTAACTGCTGAACAACTTTTAGATGCAATCGGGATTGCAACGGGAAGCCAACCCAAATTTGAAGGTGTACCGAAAGAACTTAAAGCAGTTCAACTTCCTGACAGCAAAGTTAAGGATGATGGATTCTTGAAGTTATTTGGTCGTCCTGAACGTGAAAGTTCCTGTGAATGTGAACGTACAACTGAAGTTAGTTTAGCACACGCGATGAACCTAATTAACGGTCCGACAGTGGCAAATGCAATTATTGATCCGAATGGACGATTAGCGAAACTCCTCAAAGATGAAATAGACGATAAGTTGATCGTTGAAGAGTTATATCTTGCAACACTTGCTCGGTTACCACAAGAGAACGAATATGCTGCCGCGGTTGAACATATTGCAAACGCTAAATCCAAAGAGGAAGGCACGCAAGATCTTATGTGGGCACTAATAAACAGTCCCGCGTTTCTATTTAACCGCTAAGCCTAACACCGATATAAGTTTACTTCTATTTAATGAAGTTTACCAATAGCAATGGAGGATACTATTGATGATATCGTTACCACAAGCACCCGGAAGATTATGTGATGGGTTCTCACGTCGAGAATTTCTCCGCGTGGGTGGCGCGGCGATGCTAGGCATTAGCCTACCACAAGTGTTGTCACTCCAAGCCAAGGCAAGCACGACTGTCGAACCTGCAACGCCTCTCAACGGTTGGGGTAAAGCAAATTCTGTCATTCTGCTGTTCCTACAAGGTGGACCGAGTCACATTGATATTTGGGATCCAAAACCAAATGCACCATCAAATATCCGTGGTGAGTTTAATCCTATTCCCACGAATGTCCCGGGTATACAATTATCAGAAACGATGCCAAAATTGGCGAAACAGATGGACAAGGCTTGTCTCATCCGTTCTGTAAGTTATACACCCGCAGGGCTTTTCAACCACACTGCTGCAATGTATCAGATGGTTACAGGTGAAACACCGGACAAAGTTGCACCATCTGGACAACTTGATCCACCATCACCAGCTGACCATCCGAATGCTGCTGCTCACATTGCGAAGCTTAAACCCCCAGATGAACCGATGTTAGCCGCTGTTCAACTACCACGTCCAATGCAGGAGAGCAACATCATCGGCAAAGGTGGCAACGCTGGATTCCTTGGAAGAGCGTATGATCCATATTTCCTTTTTCAAGACCCAAATAAAGACATCAAACTTGATGATTTGTCTCTACGTCCTGAAGTTCCACCAATGCGGTTACAGCGACGTAAGACTCTTCTGGAAACTATTAACGCGAATATGCCGGAGATTGATAAAGTAGCAGATAACTATGCATTGAACGAATACTATGAAAAAGCGTATGACCTTATCTTGTCACAGAAAGCACGCAATGCTTTTGATCTCTCACAAGAAACAGATGAAATGCGTGACAAGTATGGTAGACATACATTTGGTCAAAGTGTCCTGCTTGCACGCCGATTAGTTGAAGCAGGAACACGTTTCGTGCAAGTCAACTGGCCATCTGTTGCTAACGGCAATCCAAATGAAACAGCATGGGATACCCACGCAGCAAACTTTGGTCCATTGAAAAACCTTCACTGTCCAAAGTTAGATAGTGCAGTCTCTTCATTGCTCGAAGATTTGGATCAGCGCGGAATGTTAGAGAATACACTTGTTCTTACAATCGGGGAATTTGGACGTTCTCCAAGAATGGGTGTCAGTACTTCAGGGAATGGTAACGCTCCTGATGGACGAGACCATTGGCCATACTGCTATACTGGTTTAATCGCTGGTGCTGGTGTCAAGGGTGCTCAAGTCTACGGAAAGTCAGATGCCACAGGTTCTACACCACTTGAGAAACCTGTACATCCAAGAGACATTCTGGCAACTGTTTACCACACACTTGGCATTGATCCACACACCATAGTGATGAACCACTTAGAACAACCACGAGAATTAGTTAAAGGTGAAGTCATTACAGGTATATTCTAAATATTCCTAAGATTTGGAAAGCCTGTACTTGTACCAATATTAGTCCAAGTGCAGGCTTTTTTAATACAGTCATTCAAACGATTGAATTGTAGGCAGTATCTACCATCAGAATCTATTAAAAAAACACCACTTGCATTGAGGTAATTATAATGTCAGTTCCATTACTTTGTAAGCAAGCAATAGTCAGACACAAACACTTTCATGTATTTGGTTTAGTTCTATTACTTTTTTCTATTGTCGGACAACTACATGCCCAGGTTGCTCCGCAGTTAACAAGCATATCACCACGTTCTGCACAGCGCGGGCAAACCATTGAAATTACCTTAGAAGGTAAGAACATTGATGAAACAGCAGAGATATGGTTGAACAAAGAAGGTATCATTGCAGAATTCAAACAAAGAACACCTGTAGCAACGGTACGATTTAATGGCTCAGGTATATCAGGTCAAGTCCCAAGCAATCCCCGTTTAGTCTTGTCGTTTGAAATTGCATCTGATGCACCATTAGGTAACCATCAGATACGCCTTATCACACCGAAGGGGGTTTCCAACCCACAAAATTTCTTAGTCGGCAACCTACCTGAAATGAAGGAAAAGGAACCAAATAACATATTAGACCAAGCAAACGTGCTTGAGTTACCTGTTACAGTGAGTGGTGTGGTTTCATCCATTGATGATCTTGATGTTTTCAAGTTTAGATTGAAGAAAGGTGCTCGTTTAATCTGCGATATTAATGCTCAGCGCATGGGGTCCCCTCTTGACACATACTTGGAACTCTATGATCCAAATGGAAATGAGGTAGCAAAGAGTATTGATGGAAACGGGTTAGATTCATTCATTGATTATACGGCTCAACAGGAAGGGGAATATGCACTCCACATTCGCGACGTCCGATTTCAAGGGGGAGGCAATTACGCCTATCGTTTAGACATAGGGGAGTTGCCTTATCTTCAAAGTGTCTTCCCCCTCGGTGGAAAACGTGGCGTTGTGAACAACGTAAGTGTTACAGGGGCAAATTTAGGTTCAATCAACACACTACAACTCAATATCTCACCAGACGCAGATCTCGGTATTCAAGAGCTACGTGTCAACACACCGTCAGGCTTAGAGACCAATCCTTATCCTTTCGCCATTGGCGAATTCAATGAAACAAACGAGAAAGAACCAAATGATGCTTTAAATCAGGAAAACCAAATTGGAACACCTATAACAGTAAATGGCAGAATAGAGAAGGCAAGTGATGTAGATCGGTATTCTATCAAAGTTGATAAAGGAACATCATTAGTTTTTCAAGTAAACGCACGCCAATACCAGTCTCAACTTGATCCAGTGCTTACACTATATTCACATAAGCAAGGAGAAACAGAAGGCAGTATTACTGAACAGGTGTTGAGTGTCAATGATGATGCAAGTGGAACTGATGCACAGTTAAGTTTTACTTTTCCAAATGCAGGAAATTACGGGATATCTATACGCGACCTCAATAATGCAGGAGGCGTAGATTTTCCATACAGACTAACTATTCGTCCGTTAAAACCCGATTTTCGCATCAATGTTAGTGCTGACAATCCTCGCATTGCGCGTAGTGGAACATTAATGCTGACAGTTTCCGCAGCCCGATTAGACGGATTTAATGGAGCACTCCGCTTTCATTCTCCGGATCTCCCGAAAGGATTCACTGTAAGTCCAACGATTATGTATCCAGGACAGAATCAGGCTTTATTGACGATAACAGCGCCATCAGATGCACCACTTGGACTTCACCCTTTTACTATCGTTGGGGTCGGTGCAATTGGTGGAAAACGCATAGAAGCTACTTCTTCTAAGGACATTCTACTGACGATTCTGGAAGCTCCGCCGTTCACACTATCATTTGCTGATGTTGACGTAAAAGTCACGCACAACAAAACGACAAACTTTCACGTTATTGCAGATCGACGCGAAGATTTTAGTGGCCCCATCACACTTGCTGTTCAAGGAATTCCGGCACGCATATCAGGTGGAAAAGCTTCCATCCCTGCTGGACAGAATAGTACCGTGATTTCACTCAGAGCGGGCACTGTCGAACGTCGCGAACAATTCTCAGTTGTTCCCACACCAGGTACAAGTTATATCTCCGTTCGTGGAAACGCAAGTGTAGATAGTGAAAACTATACTGAAACATCACCCGCAATTCCATTGACAGTAGTTGAAGCACCATTTATTGTAACCATAGAACCATTACGATTTAGCATAGTTTTCCCGAATGCTGCAAATAACACAGAACAAGTAGCAGCAGAGGAAGTTGAAACTGTTGCAGTCTCAAATCCTCCTCCAACTGAACAGACAGTATCAGGAACTGAAACTAAGGAAAATGTCAAACCTGTCACAAAATCAGCTAAACTTACAATGAGTATTGTACGACGTGGCAGTTTCACGGATACTGTTACGATTAAACCGATAACTGTACCCGAAGGAATAACTATTCCTGAAGCAACAATACCGATAAATGAAAATGACGTTGAGGTAGAGTTACAGGCACTCGGCTCTCTTGAAGCCAAAACCTATCAGTTAAAATTCCGCGCCACTGCAATTATCAATGGTAAAGCCTTTACACAAGATAGTCCAATTATTAACGTCAAGATCATTCGCTGATAGATCTTAATTGTACGAAATATTTCAGAGATTACAATACAAACGGTGAGAAAATCGATAAAAAACGCGCTAACGGACGCTACTTTACTCGCGGCAACCCTTTCCAGTTAGAGCCTTTCAAGAAGTGGATAGAGACCGCAGATGTAGAAAGGCAGAAAATATTAGAACCTTTTGCTGGTGCAAAACACATTCCAGACTTGATGCATACTGCAGGTTTTGGTCATCAAGACTGGAAACTATATGATATTGAACCAGGTGCGAAAGGTATAGAGAAACGAGACACACTTACTAATTTTCCCACAGAGTTTGATGTTTGTATCACCAATCCCCCATGGTTAGCTCGTAACTCTGCAACCAGACGAGGTCTACCATTTCCAGACCAGACACATTACGACGATCTTTATAAATATGCGCTTGAGCGGTGCCTCATGCATTGCGATTGGGTTACAGCAATTATTCCCGAAGCTTTTATACGAAGTGGTCACTTTCAAGAAAGATTGAGTGATTTTGTCTCATTAGTACCACACGACTCAAACAGCGAAGTGGAATCTGAAAACTATAAAAATACCGACTATATGTTCAATGACACAGAACATCCAGTCGGACTGGCAATGTTTTCACCACACGAAACTACAGATGTAAGATTATGGAGAAACAACCAACCTTTAGGTAAAATCACTGAATTAAGCAAACATTTACCACAACAATCCAAGAATCGCAATATAGTATTTAATGAACCGACTGGGAATCTTGGACTCATTGCAATAGATAATACGGTTTCGGCATCAATTCGCTTTTGTCGTCCAGAAGAATTAGGTGATTATAAGGTTCGTACACATTGCCGCTCAATCACAAAAATCGGTGTTCCGTGGGATGTTAACATTGAGAAGTTAAACACACGCTTAGCAGAAATCCGTGAGAATACTCATGATATTTTCTTGACCGCGTTTAAAGGATTGAGACGTGATGGTTGCTATAGAAGACGCTTAGATTGGGCTTTGGCGCGGTCTATAATTGATGAAACATAACATGTTTTGAAATTAGAAATCTACTTCACGGTGTGCATAGTGAAGTCTTCATGAATATAAAAGCTGGGAGAAGATATGAAAGTCCTAATCATCGGTGGAACAGGGAATATAAGCCGCGGCATTGTTGCAGAATTACTGAATAAAAACCACGAAGTCGTCCTATTCAATCGAGGACAACATGTCGACCCTCCGCCTTCTGATGTCCGTGTCATACTTGGTGACCGACAGAATCGTGAAGATTTCGAGGCAAAGGTTGGAACTGAAACTTGGGATGCTGTCATAGATATGATTAGCTTCAATGCTGAAGATGCTGCATCGGCAATCCAAGCATGCCAAGGACGTGTCGGACATTTTGTTCATTGCTCTACTGTGATGACTTATGGACCACCATTTAGTGGTATCAACCTGTCAGAAACTGCACCATTACAAGGCACATCAGGTTATGGTCTCAATAAAGTCGCAGCTGATAATCTCTTACTTGAAGCGCATCAACGAGACGAATTTCCTGTTACTATTTTTAAACCATCCTATACACACGGACCCGGTATTAACCTACATAGGCAGGTTGGTGGTAATGGTAGTTGGATTGACCGCTTAAGAAAAGGTAAACCGATACTATCTGCTGGTGATGGTTTAAACTATTTCCAATTCCTCGCTTCTCGAGATGCTGGGGTGGCATTTGCAGAGATACTCGGTAAATCTGAATGTTTTGGCGAGATCTACAATCTCGTCCATCCGCAAGCACGCACATGGGACGAATGGCACCGCGCTGCTGCTAAAGCACTTGGTGTTGAGATAGAAATCATACATATTTCTCAAGAAACTCTCATTGCAATGGCACCTGAAAGATTTAGCGGATTAAGAAGTAACTTTGGTCATACACAGATTTTTAGTCATGCAAAACTATCATCAGTTTTGACTAATTTCAAGCCACAAATTCCAGTAACCGAAAGTGTCGCAGAGAACATCGCTTGGATGGATAAACACAACCGAGTTCCAAATAGCGATGCAGATGAGTTGGAAGATAAGATTATTGAGACTATTCGCAGCCTACCACGTATACAATAATTCAAAGGTGATCCATTGTGCAAATTAAATCAGCATTGAATTCAGAAAGACTTGATCTCGTAGAACATGACCTACGCGAAATCGGTTTTCATGTCATTGAGAATGTAATCACTCCACAAGAAGCAGACGAAGCACGTGATGCAATTTTACAATTGGTTGAGAAGGATATTGCAAACGGAAATGACCACAGTTATGGGAATGGTAAAATACGCAGAGTGTGGGCAATAGTTGGAAAATCTCCAATCTTCCGACGATTCATACAACATCCCACAGTCGTTGCAGTATGGAAGAGAATGCTTGGCGAGGATATGATTGCATCAACATTCACCGCAAACATCGTAGGACCTGGAGCACCTGCAGGAGGTTGGCATATTGACTATCCGTATTGGGCAATGCAGTCACCATTTCCCTCAGGTTCAATAACTGGACAGACCGTCTGGATGTTGGATGACTTTACTGCTGATAATGGTGCAACAGCATGCATTCCAGAATCACATAAGACACTGCGCCGTCCGGAATTAGGAGAAGCAGAAGGACTTGAGATGTGTGTTGCAGTTGCTTCCAAAGGATCTATCTTATTTACAAACGGTGCCATTTGGCACCAATGTCTACCAAATATGACCGATAAGTCGCGTGTCGGTTTACTTGGGATGTATAACCGTTCAGTTATTTATCCACAAGAAGACATGGCAAGACAGTTAGCTGATAATGAGTTAGCAGAAGAAAGCGATATTCTTAAACAGTTATTAGGTAGAAATATTCCCTTCCGAGACCCTGATAATGCAACAAACTGGTATCGAACAGAAACAGGATTCCGCTAAGTTTGAATCCTGTTTCTCAAATCTGATTGTATAATGCCTATCCTCTTGTTTGCTTTTCTAAATAACCATAGACATTTAACATCTTCATAGGTTCTAATATCAAGCATTTGTCATTAGACTCTTTTAGTGAGCAAATTTACTTGACATCCCAGTGTTTTGATTGTATAATTAGCCATATAAGGACATAATAAAAGTTTGAAGAAAGGTATAGTTATGAGTATGTATCATTATTTATTCTTATTGAGTTTTACACTTTAAATCTTTCATGAGAATTATTGGATGATGAAGATTAAATAATAAATTGGGTAATTTCTTGCTTGCATAAGGCAGGTACACCACGCTGCTGGCGAGGTTTCCTAACCTCGCCAAATTACCGAAATATTTTTTAAATTTCATTATCTGTTCAGCAAAGAAGCTATATTGTTCTTCACTGTTGCCTTATATTCAAAGAACTTACTACTCTATACAAAATGGGAGGACTGAAATTGAAATTCTGTTGTAAATACCTGCTTGTTTGCATAGTACTTTGCAAACTTGTAGGTTGTAATGAAGTGTTACAGGTTGTAAAACCTATTGATGATTTAGAACCTGAAAGCGATATTGATAATTTTTCAACACCTTTTAGTATGCTTTCTTCTGATTTAAGTGCGACTTTTGAACGTGGTCAGGAGGCATTCGAGAAGGTTTTTTTAGTTGAAGAAGGTTTAGGCCCAATTTTCAATAATGAGAGTTGTGTCGGGTGTCATCCAGGAAATGGCCGAGGCAATCCTGATACGACACTTATACGATTTAGTAAGGGACATAATCTACTCACTGATATGGGTGGACCGCAATTTCAAGATAAAGCCATAGCAAATACACCGTATGAAGAAATGCCTAAAGGAGTTGATAAGTCAGTTCGGTTACCACCACCCGTTTTTGGTATGGGGATAATTGAAAACATACCAGTTGAGACCATTTTATCTTATGCTGATGAATTTGATGCAGATCAAGACGGAATCTCTGGTAGACCACATTGGGTCACTTCAGCTGATTTTGTACCAGAAACGGAGATTGGAGGAGGAGCTGGTGAACAACTCGGTAGATTCGGTAGAAAAGCATCTGTATCCTCTTTAGTTCAGCAAACTGCGACAGCATTCCAGCAAGATATGGGTGTTACGAGTGACTTTCTACAGATGGAAACTTCAACGATTGGAGATACTGTACCTGATCCAGAAGTAATGAGTTCGACCGTCATAGATATAGTAATATTCATGCGTTTACTATCCCCACCACCTCGTGGACCGATAACAGATGAAGTCAGAGAAGGAGAAAAACTGTTTGGAGAGATTCAATGTGCATCTTGTCACATTCCTACCATGAAAACTGGTCCTTCTGATATTCCAGCATTAGATAGAGTTAATGCAAATGTCTACTCTGACTTTCTACTACATGATATGGGAGAAGAATTAGCAGATAACCGTCCTGATGGTTCCGCGACAGGTAGAGAATGGAGAACAGCACCGCTGTGGGGGACTCGGTTAGTTGCTGAGTTTCTCGGAGGTACGCCTTTTTTCCTTCATGATGGACGCGCCACAACTCTTCAAGGTGCAATACGCGCACATGGTGGGGAAGCTCAAAAAGCAAAAGAAGCCTTCTTCAACCTATCTGAAAAACAACAAAACGCCATTATCACATTCCTAGAATCTCTATAAGTGATATTCAATAATAATTAAGAGGGTAAATCACTGTAAGTTATTAGACAAACCGATAGTCCAACAAAAATGTGATTCTATTAAAACTGAGATATGTTGTTGATACAACGTATCTCAGTTTATTTTATAAAAACTACAATACATCACGCAAAAACCGGGCAGTATGCGATTCCTCAACTTCAGCAACTTCTTCAGGCGTTCCCATCGCTACAAGATACCCACCAGCATCACTACCTTCCGGACCAAGATCAATCACCCAATCTGCGGATTTTATGACATCCAAGTTGTGTTCTACAGCAACAATTGTATTACCAGCATCTACCAGTTTATTCAATACATTAAGTAATTTTTGAACATCATCAAAATGTAGACCAGTAGTCGGTTCATCCATTATATAGAGTGTTGTTCCTGTTTGACGACGTGCAAGTTCTTTAGCAAGTTTAACTCGCTGTGCTTCACCACCAGATAAGGTCGTTGCAGATTGACCTAACTGAATATAATCCAATCCAACATCCGCTAACATCTGAAGCGGACGTTTGATGCGATTGATATTACTGAACAACTCAAGCGCATCATGAACAGTCATCTGCAAAACTTCTGCGATACTCTTACCCTTATATCTAACTTCAAGTGTTTCAGCATTATAGCCAGTGCTATTACAATTCTCACAAGGGATCCATACATCAGGAAGAAAATGCATCTCAACGCGATTATAGCCTTGTCCATCGCAGACTTCACACTGACCATAAGAAAGATTAAAACTAAATCTACCACGATTAAAGCCACGTAATTTTGCCTCAGGCAATTCAGCATACATCTCCCTAATCTTAGTGAATATATCGGTATAAGTCGCAGGATTGGAACGTGGAGTTTCACCAATCGGTTTTTGATCAATGTGGATTATCCGTTCAATAGGACTTATACCTTGTACGCGATCATATAATGCTGTCGAATATGTACTGCTTTTTCCTTCGTCGCCTTTCCTGATGGAGCGTTTGCTTTCTAATGCTGGTCGTAATGTACCTTCTATAAGTGAACTCTTTCCACAGCCTGATACACCCGTAACGCATGTGAATGTTCCATAAGGGATGCTGATGTCAATGTCTTTAAGATTATTGGTCTTTGCACCGTACAACTTCAACCATTTACCTGAACCTTTCCGGCGAACTGCTGGAACAGGAATTTGCTTCTCATCAGATAGGTATGCCTGAGTTAATCCTTTATCTTTGTTTATAGATGGCGTGGTTTTAGAATCGTCGGAAGATTCAGTCTGAGGTAATGATGTAAAGGAAATCGGTTCAGCTTTAGTGAAATCAGTTGGAGTTCCTGTTGCAACAATTTCTCCTCCCTGCTTCCCCGCTTTTGGACCGAAGTCAATTATATGGTCTGACGCCAAGATTGTATCCCTATCATGTTCTACGACGAGCACACTATTTCCGATATCACGCAAATCCTTCATTGCGTAGATAAGACGTTCTTGGTCGCGTGGATGTAAACCAATACTCGGTTCATCAAGGATATAGGTTACACCTGTTAAACCTGTACCAAGTTGACTTGCAAGTCGTATCCTTCGGATTTCTCCTCCTGACAACGTTGGTGCTGTTCGATCTAATCCAAGATAACCAAGTCCAATATCAGCTAAGAACGTTAGACGAATCTGGATTTGCCGTAATAACTGTGCTTCAAATTCTGGTGATGTGTGAGTGTGCAATGTGGTGTGTGTTGCTCTTGAGGTGGATACATCCTTTATCTGTTTTTTTGCTGACTCTGCTTCCTCAGAACCAACATTTGTCGTTAGATAAGTTTCAATTGCTTCCACACGGGTATCAAAGAAATTAATTATATCTGAAATTGACAATGCCATCAATTCTGCGATAGTCACATCAGAAAACTTAACATTTCGAGGAAATTCGTCTAATCGTGTTCCATCACAAGAAGTGCATATAATTTGTCCATCACTGGGGGATCTACCTATTCCATCACAAACACTACATGACCCTAACTTATTATTAAATGAGAAATGACGAGGAGTAAGTTGAGGGAAATTCCGACCACATCTTGAACACATGGCATGTTCACTAAAGAAATGTCTTACGTCTTTCTCCTTATTAGTCTTTTGCTGAATTATGACAAACCCTTCACTTTCAATAAGAGCTAATTCAACTGCTTCCGTGAAACGACTCTTTTCATCATCAACAAGTTGAATACGGTCAATTACAAGGAAGACTTCATGCCGTCGTCTCTTATGAATTTTAGGTGTTTCATCAAGTCGATATATTTCACCATCAATTTGGACGCGGGCATATCCTACTCTTTGCAATCTACGAAATGCATCTTCATAATCTTCATTTCCCTTTAATCCAGGTGTCCGCTCTGCAGCAATTACGATCTCAGATTCGTTTTCATCTATTTTGAAGTTTGTCAGTGGCGCAAGAACATCTACTCTTTGATCTTTCAATAATTCAATTACACGTAAAACGATCTGTTGTGCTGTTTGAGGTCGGACTTCAACATTACAAGATGGACAGTACGGTTGACCCCACCTGGCATATAGTGTTCGCAGACCGTCGTGAATTTCTGTAATCGTCGCAACTGTTGACCTTGGATTTTGACTTGGACTCGAGTGTGTTATTGCGATCGCTGGTGATAAACCTTCAATCTTAGAGACTTTCGGTTTCTCCATCGTGCCAATAAATTGACGAGCATACGTACTGAGAGTCTCAATATAGCGCCTTTGACCTTCCGCATAAACGGTATCAAGAGCAAGTGAAGTCTTGCCGGAACCACTCACTCCTGTTAGAGTTGTTAACTGCTGATGAGGTATTTCAATATCTATGCTCTTTAAATTGTTTTCCTGTGCACCCTTAACAGTAATAGACTTGGAACTGTTGAAATCAGAGTCCTCTACTATAATGTCTTTCAAGTTACCATTATCTGATTTTGTGTCACTCTTATCTATAGTCTTCCACAGATCAAATTCACCGGATAATGCTTGACCTGTATAAGATTCTGAGATGTTTCTTACTTCTTCAGGTGTACCAACTGCAACGATCTCGCCACCACCAACCCCTCCTTCAGGTCCTAAGTCAATCAAATAATCTGCGGAATTTATCACCTCAAGATTATGTTCAACAACTACGACAGTATTTCCTTCGTCTACAAGTCGATGCAGAATAGTCAAGAGTTTGTTTACATCGTCAAAGTGAAGGCCAGTAGTAGGTTCATCCAATATGTAAATTGTTTTTCCTGTGCTTCTCTTGGATAGCTCTTTTGACAGCTTAATACGTTGTGCTTCACCACCAGAAAGTGTTGGGGCAGGTTGGCCAAGTTTCAAGTATTCCAAACCAACATCATGAAGTAATTGTAGTCCTCTTGCTATCTTAGGTAGATCAGCAAAATGTTGAAGGGCACTGTCAATATCCATTTCAAGGACATCAGAGATATTCTTCCCTTTGTACTTAATTGTTAATGTTTCACTGTTGTAACGCTTACCATTGCACACATCACATTCTACCCAAACATCTGCAAGTAAACCCATATCCACCTTCTTGGCACCATTTCCATTACACGCTTCACATCTTCCAGATGGTACATTGAAACTGAATCGTCCAGGTTTATAGCCACGTAGTTTTGCTTCAGGTAAGTTCGTATAGAATGCACGAATAGCGTCAAAGACCTTTGTATATGTTGCAGGATTCGATCTGGGTGTCCGTCCTATTGGCGCCATATCAATGTTGATAATCTTATCAATCACATCAGTTACTGGAACGATTTCATCATCAATGATGCCTTGAATGGTATCGTAATCTCCGGGAACGGTTTTTGCTTTCATGAGGTCTCGTGCTAAAGCACTATATAGTATGTCGTGTATAAGAGAACTCTTCCCAGAACCACTGACGCCTGTTACACAACAAAGAGTACCGACTGGTATTTTAGGGTTTATCTCCTTCAAGTTGTTTTGTCTGGCATTGCAGATTTGAACCCATTTTTCACCGGTTACCCTTCGAGTGTCCGGATGAACAATCTCCTTTTCTCCTCGCAGATATTGTGCAGTCAGAGAATCGTTCTTCTTTAAAAAGTCATCTGGAGGACCAACACCAGTTATCTCCCCCCCTTTAATACCTGCTCCTGGTCCAAAATCTACTATCCAATCAGCAACCAACATTGTCGCTTCATCATGTTCAACGACGATAACAGTATTCCCTTGATTGCGTAAGTTCATAAGTGTTTTTAATAGACCCGCATGGTCTCGAGGGTGAAGTCCAATACTCGGTTCATCAAGAACATAAGTTACATCTCGTAAACCTGCACCAACCTGACTTGCCAGACGAATTCGTTGTGCTTCTCCGCCAGATAAAGTTGGCGCGGATCGTGATAAACTTAGATAGCCTAAACCTACATCCATCAGAAAACCTAAACGCGTACGAATCTCTTTCAACAGTTCAATTGCAATAAAGGCTTCACGTTCTGGAAGCTCAAGGGCATTAAAGAAGTCCGTAACACCTTCAATAGACATATTCAGTATTTCTGTAATATTCAGTCCACCAATTGTAACTGCTTTTACGTATTCGCTTAACCGTGTTCCGTTACATTGCCTACATGACATTTTTACAAAATAATCAGGAAGATAAGATGGACGTTCTCCGTCAACATCTAAGAATAGGTATCTTTGTTCATGGGCAGGAATCAGTCCTTGGAATCTACCACGTACTTTCTTACGACGACGCCTCTTATCTTTTGATGGTGGGGTAAAGGTAAGTACGGTATCACCTGTGCCATATAGAATTGCTTGCTGCTGCTCCGGTTTCAGATTTTTCCATGGCATTTTCAAACTAAATTTAAGGTGAGAGGATAGGGCTTGGATTACCATTTTCTCCTCAGGTCCAGGTTTATTCCATAAGAGTAATGCCCCCTCAAGCAATGGTTTCTTTTCATCAGCCACTATCAATTTTGGTGATATTGCCATTTGCACACCTAAACCTTTACACTGTTGACAATAACCGTAGGGACTATTGTATGAAAAGTGCCGTGGTTCAGGCACGTCATAGCTAATCTGACATTTTGCACAGGCATACTGTCTACTAAACAGAAGGTCTTGACTCGTTGACTTTGACCTTGAACTACGACTATTGGACGATAAAACACTAACAATAAGACTATCGTCGCCTAAACTAAGCGCTGTTTCAACTGCATCTGAGACACGACTATCTATGTCTTGTTTAATAATAATCCTATCAATGACGATGTCAATATTATGTGTTTGGTTCGGATTTAGGGCAATGTTGGAACTGATTTCATGTACTTCACCATCTATACGTGCCCGGACGAACCCCATCTTACGAGCATCTGATAACTCTTTTCTATACTCACCACGCCTACCCCTGACGATAGGTGCTAAGATCATAAGACGAGTACGCGGAGGGAAATTGAGGATATGTGAAACTATGTCAGAAACTGTCTGAGAACCGACTGGTTCACCGCATTCAAGACAATTGAATTGTCCTACACGAGCAAATAAGACGCGAAGATAGTCATAAATCTCTGTTACGGTTGCAACTGTTGAACGGGGGTTGTGGCCTGTTGAACCTTGGTCTATAGCAATGGACGGGGACAAACCAACTATCTTATCTACTTCTGCTTTACCAAGCTGACCCAAAAATTGACGGGCATAAGCAGACAAGGATTCAATGTATCGTCTTTGTCCTTCAGCGTAAACGGTATCGATAGCAAGTGAAGATTTGCCTGAACCACTCACTCCTGTAAAAACTATCAGTTTGTCTTTTGGTAATTGGATATCTATATTCTTTAAGTTGTGCTCTCTCGCGCCTTGAATGTCTATTGACGCATCTGTCATAGGTGCAAATCCTTATAATTATAAATGCCGGTGTAAGAACCTTACGTTTGAGTTTACATAATTTTGTTGTGTCTATAAACCGACAGTTGAAGTAATACTATATATCTATAAATCCACCTAACTCTCTCATTTTGTTCAAATCTTTTCGCCAATCAGATTTTACTGTTACATACAATTCCAAAAAAACCGTTCTATCTAAGAATCTCTCTATATCAAGACGGGCTAATTCTCCCACTCGTTTAATCAACCTGCCACCTTTACCAATGATAATCTGCTTTTGGGTCTGTTTTTCTGTATAAACAATTGCCCTGATATACGTGATCTCATCGGAATTCCTTTTCTGTCTTTTCTCAAATTCCTCTACCACAACTGCAGTTGAATAAGGTACTTCACGTTTCGTGATAAGCATTATCTTTTCTCTGACTGTTTCCGATATGAAGAAACGTTCAGGAAGATCACTGAGTTGATCTTCAGGAAAATACTGTGGTCCAGGTGGTAGTAAAGATTTCACATGTTCAAGTAGAAGATTAACTCCGTCTCCTGTCTTTGCAGAGATCGGAATAATGTGCTCAAATTTAATCTTCTCACTAAATTCATCAAAAAACGGTAGAATTGTAGGTTTGTCAACGATGTCAACTTTGTTGAAAACTAATATTCTCTTGGATGATTTTGATCTTCCAAGTCTCTCTATAATCTGATCTTCAATCTTACCATCTCTATGTGAGACATCTACAACGAATAGCACGACATCAGCATCGCGTAAGGCACTATAGGCAGTCCTGACCATTTCAACTTGTAGCCGATACTTCGGTTCCATAAGTCCAGGTGTATCAACAAATACAATCTGATGTGTCTCAGTTGTGACAATACCACGAATCTGGTTTCTTGTAGTCTGCGGTTTTGGGGTGACAATTGCTAATTTCTGATCCAAGAACTTATTTAACAGCGTAGACTTGCCAACATTCGCTGCACCGATAATACTGACATATCCGGACCTGAAACCTTCTTCTCCAGAAACTTCTACTAATTCTTCTGCTTGGATGTCTGACATAAGAGTATCTAACTCTGGATTAACCAATTTATAATGAATGAGAACGTATGTTAAAATTCTCTATGTTGTACTTTTGAGTTTTCACTATCCTTAGAAAAATCTCTTTTACATGAAGGACAGTGTTGGATTCTTCATATAGTAAAATAACTTCAACGTTTCGGACGCGCGGGAACTTTCCCATTAGCAGATTCGTAAATCATATCCATCAGTTCAGATTGGATAATCCCATTCATAGGATTCGTACGCGGTTCGGCTCTACCCAATACGGCATCAATGAAGTTATCATCTGGGTTCCCCGCGGACATTTCAGGTGTAATCGGTGGTGGATCTAATGCTTCTCCACCTTTCCAAACACGTATCCAACCACCACCCCAACCATCAACTTCAATCCTGCCGTTATCAAATATTAGTGCCATGTGTGTGCCACCAGGACTTGGACAATTACCGCTTATTACCATCGATGCCAGCACTCCGTTTTCAAACTTAATGTTGATTGAAGAATTTATGTCAACTTCAGTCTCTTGATTGTCAGTATAAGCATATACCTCTTCTACCTTAGACTCTACAGTCCAACAAAGACTATTGAGAAGGTGTGCACCACTATCATAAGCTTGTCCACCACCAGAGAGTTTAGGATTCTGTCTCCAGGCACCTACCGTTGCGCGTTTCCAATTCTGTGTGATATACCCAATAACCAATTCCAACTTCCCAAAATCTCCATTGCGGACGATCTCGCGGATATAGTAAAAGTTAGCGGAACACGGTGTATTGTATCCAATTGTAAGAATAAGTCCTGTTTCTTCAACCTTTTTTGCAAGTGTATACGCATCTTCGGATGCAGTAACCATCGGTTTCTCCATCAAGACATGACAACCCGCATCAAGTGCTTGCATTCCCTGTTCAAAATGTAATGTGTGAGGAGTTGATATAACGACAGCATCCGGTTTTGTTTCTTTTAGTAATGTGTCTATATCATCATACGCACCAGGACGTGGTGAAAGGTCAGGTAGGTTTCTATCAATATACTGATTGGTAATATCAGTATTTATATCGCATGTACCAACGATCTGTACATCAGGATTTCCATTCATCCGCCGTGCATGACCGGAAGAGTTTCCACCACATCCAATCATGGCAAGCCGAATTTCTGACATAATGCTCTCCTTAGTTTAATATTACACACAAGGTTTAAGGAAGAATTCTGAAAAGTTATTACGCTGTCTTTGCTAAGTCCTCTACCTGTAACGCACGCTCTCCAAACACACGTCTGAACTTACCACCACCACGTGATTTAGTTTCACCATGCATGTAGCAGACACTAAAAGCACGTCGAGGAATATCTGTCTGGTTTGTACCAGAACTATGCAACATCCAATTGTGTAACAGAACGACCTCTCCAGCTTTCAATTCCAGCGGTAAAGGTGTTGAGTTTTCTACAATGTCATCAATCTGTTCTTGGTTCAGAAAACCAGATCCGTGTGAAGGGTTTATAAGACTACTATGTGAACCAGGTATAATGTGAACACACCCATTTTCAATCATTGCAGGATCTAATGCCGTGTATATTGTAATCTGCGGGTCTCTGTCCAGATCAGTCCATCTGTCTTGATGCCAAACAAGATAAGTGCCTTCACGTGCAGGTTTATTCATAAACATAGCACGAAAGCACAATATTGGTACCCCTTCACCATAGATTTTAGCACAAACTTCCTCAAAAACAGGTTTCTGAAGATATGACAGAAAGTAAGGATCAAATTCAAGATTCTGAATTTTTCGATACAGCAAAGTAGCACCTTTATGCCCTGAGGATTGGGGACCCGGTTTATTTGTCCCAGGAGCACGGTCAAGCTGCATCATGATTCTGTCGTAATCAAGTGGAGCTTTTCCCAACATAATGTCATCCATTCGTTGTTGCAACTGCGTTAATTCATCATCGGTTGCTACCTGACCAATACGTACATAACCGTATTCAGAAAAATGTTCCCACTGTTCATTTGTTATATGTTGTCCCATACACTTCCTCCGCACATGTATCCATAGTCTACTGTTATCTATTCTTCTTGTTCAACAACAAACATATATTTTAAAGTATAACATAATTATTATGAAATTGTAAATAATTATCTATAAAATAATGTGATTAACTTTAGCAATTTACGCTTACTGGTGGATATTTAAAGCCTCTATCAGACGAAAAATGAAAATTTACTTGACAAGCATATATTTATATGTTATACTATGCTACACAATATAGCGATAATAAAATCAGTAAAACAGTAAAATAAAATTGATAATATAGCAAGAAAACACAATACTTCAACAGGATCTATAGCATCTAATGCTATTTCTAATTGAAAATGTCTCTTTTTTGTAGGACAAACTTTCAGTTTGTGTCCTATTTTTTGTAGGACAAACTTTCGGATTGTGTCCTAATGAATAACTACCATAATAATCGCCTTATGAGACAATAATCTATAGAAATGGTATAATCTCACTATCAAAAGAACTTATAAAATACGCTACAGACAAACCAATCACTAAGCAAAATGGAGAAAAAAGAATGAATCGTAAAAATAAAACTCGTAGTACAACTTTCAAAAGGTGTGATAGTATGAAACCAATCAGACATACAATCAATCAGATATACTGTAGGATTATCAACACAAAAAACCAGATAGAAAACGCGCGTACGCAATACATCAGAGAACAGATTCTTAGATTGCAAAAACGACTGCAATTGTTAAGAAAATCACTCAGATTCAAACCGTACCAAAACAGGCGAAATTAAAAAATAATATTTTTCAAAAAACACGCTATCAACCCAAACAGAGACAAGCCTAACAAGAGATTTAAAAATCGTACCACTCACCGAAAAAAACGCAAATTTGGTACGGTGAAAAAATAGCGAATTTTGTATCATAATTAGCAGCGATTTCATAACCGAACAAGTATGGAAAAATGCTTAACCCAATATCACTAACAAAGAGAATATTCCAATGATTTTAAAGTGTATCTGATAAACCTAATTGTCCATAAATTTTCATCACTCCACCTATTTTTCGTAGGGACAGGGTCTCCCTGTCCGCTGTATCAATCTAATATACATGACAAACAACAAAGAACTCACCATATAAATGATTTATGAGATACGTTATTGTCCAAACATTTCTCATCACAGCACCTGTTTTTCGTAGGGACGGGGTCTCCCAGTCCGTTCGTTTGTGGGCACGGGGTCTCCCTGTCTTTCAGTTCGTAGGGACGGGGTCTCCCCGTCCGTTGTATCAATCTAATATACATGACAAACAACAAAAAATTCACCATATAAATAATTTATGAGATACGTTCAAGTGAATTATATGAGAGTTAAAACTATAAATACTAAAAGTAAGTTTTTGTGCCTTTTCACTATTGCTGCGTGCATGAAAAAACGTATCTTTAATATTGTGAATATTATGCTTTGGACGGTGCTTTTGAGTGTTATTGTAATTGGTAAAAACTATGCTGGAACTTGGAGAGATAAGTTTGATGGAAACGAACTTAACGGATGGGAACGGATTGTAGAAGAAAACCCTTGGCGGACAGAATGGATACTACGGGGAGAGCATGGATACCTTCATGGTAAAGTTAGGAAGCCTAAACAGGAAGAGGTTACAGCAGCGGATTTTCTACACTGGAACGCCCATCAAATTCAACTTGACAAGTTAACAGTAGTAGCTGAAATACATTACATCCAGGACGATTGGGACATTTCCGGTGAGTTTTGCTTTTTCCTCGGCAAAAGACAAACTGAACCTAACTTTGCCAAAGGGTATATCTTCAGTCTTGAAAAAATAACGAAAATGCAGTTTGCCGCAAATGGCGTTTACAAGAAAGGTGAAGTGAGAGCTGATTATAGCCTCATGTTTCGCTTGACTTCAAGTAGTGAGTTAAAGGTTATTTTTAGCAATGGAAAGTTTAGACTCTTCACACAAGACCTGCTAATTACAGAATTCTTTGATGATGAGATTCCCACGATTGATGTCGTCGGTTTGATGGTAGTGTTTGAATTTCCAGGACAATGGTTCGGGGGAGAGATAGAAACTTTTTCAATTTCTGGACAAGGTATTCCCAATCATAATTCGCTTGATGTGCAGTTTAGAAACACAGAACTTACTACCACGTGGGGTAAATTGAAAAATATTTTGAGGTAAACTTTATGAGAAATAATATCTCGAGTGATATATTCCGTTCTTACAAACCCATAAATATTTTCAATTTTGCTGCGGGTAGGAAACCGCATTTTTTAAAGATTGTTCTCTATGTTGTATTTTTGACTGTGTTTGCAATCGGACACAGTTATGCTGGGACGTGGAGAGATTTGTTTGATGAGGAAAATCTCAATGGATGGGAACGCAGCGTAAAAGAGAACCGGTGGTCGACAACATGGAAAACTGAAAACGGACTGCTTTTCGCTCGAATTGAGAAACCTGAACAGTGGAATATAACAGCAGCGGATTTCCTGCAATGGAAAGCACATAAATTCCAACTGAATAAGTTAGTTGTCGTGGGTGAGGATATGTATTGTGAGTGGCTTACCCGAGATGCTGATGGAGAACTTTGCTTATTCCTTGGGAAGCGTAAACCCGCACCAGATTTTGCAGAGGGGTATATTTTCTCTCCCTGTCTTACAAAAGAAATGGAATTTTCTGAAAAAGGTGTTTACAAAATTGGTGAAGTTAAAGCAAGTTATCTTGACAGGCATAAGTTTACCTCTGAGCATTTAAAGGTTGATTTTGATACTGGAAAGTTTCGACTCATAACAAAAGACATTCTATTGACCGAATTCATTGATGCAAATATAGTCTCAATTGATGTTATCGGATTGATAGTTTTGTATAAACACTTTGGAGAGTGGTCTACGGCATCTATCTCAACTTTTTCAGTTTCTGGACGAGATATTCCTAATCACAATTCTCTTGATGTACAGCTGCAAAACACGCAACTGACAACAACTTGGGGAAAGTTGAAACGTTTTTGAAAGTCCGTGCTGACCCTACGACAGAGAGGTAAGCTGTTATGGAAAATAAAACTATATCGGACATCTACAGGTCTTTATCCATTTTGGAACTTGTTTTGGGTAGAAGACAGATCATCATAAACACTTTCTTATGTTTAGTGTTTTTAAGTGTTCTCTTGAGTGGATACAGTTACGCTGGTGTCTGGAGAGATACATTTGATGGCACTGAACTTAACGGATGGAAACGCACTGCAAAACTCAATGATTGGAGTCCCAGATGGGAAGTTGTGGAAGGATTCCTCTTCGCCAAAATTACCAGGGGAATTAATGCAGCGTCATGTGGGATAAAAACAGCTGATTTTTTGCACTGGAATATACACGAATTTCAATTGGATCGCTTAACAGTGGTAGGCAGAAAAATAAATTATATACAACAGGGGTGGCACGGCATGGGTGAACTCTGTCTGTTTCTTGGTAAACGAAAACCTACCCCTGACTTTGCAGTTGAGGGTTACATTTTCAGTCCAGAAGAGACAAGCAGAGTAACGTTTTCCACAAAGAACGATTATAATAGAGGCAGGACAAGAGCGTGGTATGGCGACAAATTTCCGTTCACTACACGGCATCTAAAAGTTGTTTTTGACTCAGGGCAGTTCCAGTTGTTTACGAATAGTGTACTGTTAACCGAATTCGTTGACAATCACTTCACGGAAATTGATGTTGTGGGATTACTCGTCACGTGTCACAACGGCGGAGAATGGTTTGGGGCAAGCATCTCAAGTTTTTCTGTTTCCGGACGAGGTATTCCTGATCATAACCTTGCTGTTCAGTTGCGTAAAACGCAGCTCACGACAACTTGGGGACTGTTGAAACGTTATGAGTAAAGGAACCCAAGTGCAAAAACGGTTGAATTTATAATGGTGCTATATGAAACAGAGACGAAACATCTTAGTGTGGATTGCGTTGTTTTCTGCGTACAGTTTCTTATGTCTATCCGCTTTTGCACAAACCTATCATAACGATTTTGACGGTTTTAAAGAAAAAAACTGGGACCTTTGGGGTATATTCTCTATATGGAATGCAGAAAAAGGATTTTTAAGGGGAAGGATTCAGGCACCGTCGGTGCCATTTACCAGTACTGAAATGCTTCAATTCAAAGGTCTCCCTGGTATATACTTAAATATTGACACCCCCGTTGACCGTGACATAATTCAGAGACAGATAAAAAGACCTGGATATGAAAACTTCACAATTACCTTAAAAGACTTAGGAGCAAGACGAGGGGAATTTGGTATCGCTCTCGGACAGTTGTTGCATCCTCCTGATGATTTCTTACTTTTTTATGTGTTTTTTACGGATAACATACGGGCACGCAGTTTCAATGGAGGACTGTCTTTCCCGGACTGGCACGTGCCGCGGCATCCAGCTACCCGATGGAAAACGTTGGAGTTAGACTCCATGGAACTCCGCTTTAATGATGGACATTTCCAGTGTTTCGCGAACGGTGAAAAACGCGCTGATTTTAAAGACCCCGAATTTTCCGCAATTGAAATCATTGGGTTTGTCTTGGAAGGGCATGACCTTCATGTTGGTAGTGGCTGGGTGGATTCGTTCACCATATCGGGTTCAGGTCTTGCCGTTTCACCGCAAGCAAAGTTAGCAACAACGTGGGGACAACTCAAGCAACATCAGTAATTATGCCGATTAAGTCCGCGCTAATAGTAAATCCAAAAATATGTGGGCACGCCACAATTGGAAAGACTCACACAGGACACTCGTCCGAGATGGGTTATGAAGATTAAATAATCTGAGATTTCTCATTATCCTTCAAAAGTCAATGCTTATGAAGGTTCTTTCGGTATATGTTCATGAAAATGCTTTCTGATATCAGGCAGTATATGCCTTTGTCCTGAAAGTTCAAGTTGTAACTGATGGAATGTTTTGCCTGTTGAACGACTTACGTCTTGCATAAAGAGATAGCTCAAGACTTTGACACCTAAGCTGGCATACGCACCTTGTCTACCACTTAGGCTCATTTTTGATATTTTCAAATCTGTTTTCAGGTGTCGCCAAAATTGTTCTATACCGTGGTGTTGAGACCAAATCTTGAGTATTTCGCTTGATCGCAAAGGTTTGCCAAAGACCATCATCGTTCGGATTTTACCCATATCTTGAAAGAAGAGTATGACAAGTGAACCAAACGTTCGACTTGTGGCTTGAGTGCGATAGTGGGGTTTGTCACAGCCCCATTGACCCGATTTCAGTTCTATCTGCTTTTTGTGTTGTGAGAGTTTGGCAGTCGTGTTATCAATCTCCATCACATAGTTATTTTTTCCGTGAACGAGTATGTCATCAAATCCCATATCCGATAGTGTTTGGATAAGGTCTTGACTACCATACCAAGAATCAAAAGTGATCGGATATTTTGTCAGATCAATACCTTCAGCTTCAAAGAAACTTAGTACTTCTTTGAGCATAGCCACAAGAAGGCTCGGTCTATCCGTGTTGCCACGACCTTGTTTGCTAACAAGACGGAGGTTGAGCGGGATAATTTTATTTCCAATCTTGATTGTGATGCCTAATATATTACGGCATCGGACAGTCCTATTCTCTTTTTTTGACCACCATTTGTAGAAGTAGGACAGGAGTTTACCATATCTCTTATCATTTGTATCGTCTATGCTGATGGTGATACAACGACGGGATCTTGTAGAAGCACTTTTAGATTCGGCATCTTGTATCTCTCGGACTGCGATAGTACACCCGACACGCGCGAATAGAGACTTCAACTGATAAAGACTCATACTTTTCAGATGACGATAAATGGTTGATGTCGGTATAGACAACGCATGAGCGACTTGACACGGATTGTACAATCCAAACAGATGACACATTGAAAGTAAAAGCAAGGTTTCCATCAGTTCGAATGACATCTTTCGAAAGTTGGAATAGAGAATAAATTGAAAATACATTGTAGATTTGGTAAGATGTTGTTGCATGAGATAGCCTCCTAAATAATTATTTAGAAATATTACTATTTAGAATGCTATCTCATGCGCTAAATGTCAAGAAAATTTAAAACAAAACGCATTTTCATAACGCTATCTATTCATAATGTTGACTGTTATTAGGTTAAACACCATATTGGGAAATGTCAGATAATTAATTCGGTAATGTTCTGTTCGCATGATGCGGGGTCACTACACTGCTGGCGAGGTTTCCTAACCTCGCTAAATTACCTAAATATTTTTTAAACTTCATTCAATTGACTAAACATTAGCAATACGCACTAATTCAAATCTGTCAGTTGTGGCATGACTTCATTCTTTAACAACTCCATTGAATGTATCCACTGTTCTTTGGGTTCCCATTCGTGTCCCATCGCAAGCAATACACCAAACCCTCCGACATCCTCATAGAGCTGACGTAAACGATTTGCAACATGGTCTGGACTACCGACGATCCATAGCGTATCTAACAAAGCCTCTATACACTTCTCGACATCAGGTATATCTGGTTTCATTTTGAATTTTTCCCATCCAAATAATCGAAACCAATACTCACGAAAATCTCGTCCGAGTGTCCCTTCAACAGCTTCTTTTCGTGCTTGTTCATCGGTATCGGCTACATAAACTTCTCGCGCAATACGCCAAGTAGAACGAGATGGTGAACGACCTGTTTTTTCTGCCCCTTCTTCAACAGCATCCCAATGAGTTTTGATAACGTGAACAGGTGCAAGATTGATACTCATAGGAATCCAACCCCGTTCACCTGCAAAAATAAGCGTATCGGATTTCGTAGAAGAACCAGCTAATGCAATCGGCGGATGCGGTTTTTGATAAGGTTTCATGTGAATACTTACAATGTCTGGATGTCCTTCAGGTATTTTAAATTCCCAAGAATCACTCTTGTAATGACCTGGTTCAGGATCTGTCCAAATTTTGAGAACAGCATCAATGCCATCGCGAGTTGCCTTACGTCTATCAGTCGCGGCCATAAACATCTCAGCGTCACTCGGTGTAGAACTGGAACCGACCCCCCAATGGAAGCGACCGTGTGCAAGGTGGTCCAATTGCGCGATGCGATGGGCAATAACCGCAGGATTATGTATTGGCATACAAGTTATACCGGTCCCAAAGATGATGTTCTCTGTCATGGCAAGTGCCTTCGCTATGAATAGGTCTGGAGATGGTATATTCTCCCATGTAAAAGTAAAATGTTCACCAACATAGGCTTCATTGAAACCTAATCTATCTAACGTCACCATCTGCTCAAGGTCGTCATCAAGGGTTTTTGTCGTGTCGCTTCCCGGCGGATGTAAAGGCATAGTAAAGAACCCAAGTTCCATAGAATACTCCTTGTTTGTTATATTAGCGGAGTGAAAACATCCTTGTCTAAACTTAGTCAATGAATTAATCTATAGTGTATCTCATAAACCTAATTGTCCATAAATCTCTCATCACAGCGCCTGTTTTTCGTAGGGACAGGGTCTCCCTGTCCGCTGTATCAGTCTAATATACATCACAAACAACAAAAAACTCACCATATAAAGATTTATGAGATACTTTCTAATATACAAACGAAATATAGTGATGAGAAAATTATACAAAGTAATGTTTAATAATTTGACTTCATTAGGAGAATCTGATATTGTTTTCATAAGTCTTATAGTTTTGACAAGAGATTATCACATTCTTGTTTATTATTCAAGTGTTTAACATTAGAAAGGATACCGTCATCAATGAATAAAATATGTTGTGTTTTTACTTCAGTTGTTGCTGTCATAGTTTTAAGTGTTTGCCTATCAGGATGTGAACGGATTGATACTATGATTCCACCCGAATCTATGTCTGAGGAAGATACTGTTTTAAAAATAGGTGTTATACAACCAGCATATAGTTACACTACATTTAGCCAAGGAGCAGAAACCGCGCGTGTTAAAATAAACGAAAGTGGTGGAATACTCGGTAGGCAGGTAGAGTTCGTTACCAGAAACAATCAACCTATTGAAAATGAAAACCCAACTGTAGAAGCCAGCGTAAGTGCTGCAAATGAACTGATTGATATGGAGAACGTCTTTGCTATACTTGGTCCTGTTCGATCTTCAATGGCTATTGAGGTAGGTCCAATTGCACAACAAGCGCAACGACTCATGCTCCCAGGATCAAGTGGATCAAACGTTCCATCAGTTGGGGATTATGTCTTTCTCATCACTGTTCCGAACCCATTTCAAGGAAAGGTTATGGCAAGTTTTGCAATGAATGCTGATGAACTTAATGCTCAAACTGCTGCTACAATTTACGAGGAAGGTGATGCATACTCTAAAGATCTTGTTAAAGCATTTGAAACGGCCTTTAAAGAATTAGGCGGACAGATTGTTCACAGTGGTTCTTATGTCGCTGGAGAGACTGAATTCACTGCACTACTTACAGAAATTCATAACTTGACACCAGATGTGATTTTCTGTCCCGGACATCAACCTGAAGTTCCATTACTCATTAATGTAGCACGTGAAATGGGAATTAAAGCGACTTTCCTCGGTGGAAGTGCATGGGATGACAGAGAACGTTTTCTTGGCGTATTAGACGATAGCACAACGTTAGATGGAAGTTACTATCCGACTAATTTCTCTGTAGCAACACAAGATGTAGATGTTCAGACTTTTGTTAATAGTTACATGAAACTATACGGAAGACCACCGGATGGAATAGCGGCATCAGGTTATGATGCCATGAGATTATTATCAAGGGCAATAAGAACAGCAGGATCACTCGATTCAGCGGTTGTTCGAAATGCATTTGCAAATGTCATGAATTACAAAGGTGCAACAACAATTTCTCATTATGATGGGAATCGGCATCCAGTCAAGAGTCTCGTTATCCAGAAGATTCAAGGTGGACAGGTTGCTCATTATAAAGTTGTAGAACCAGAATAATAGTAGAGTTTGTTGACTATTTCCAGTCAGTAAGGAAAGAAACTAAATGGATACTCAAACAATTCAACTGGGTGTCGTTGGGTGTGGTTGGGCAGGCTGCCAAGCAATTATTGCTGCCAATTCCACCTCTCGATTTAATGTCATCGCCATTGCTGAACGCGATCCTAATCGTCTCGAACAAGCAGGAGATGACAATGCAGTATCACAACGTTATGCAGACTATAAAGAACTACTTGAGAATACGGATGTGCAGGCTGTCTATCTTGCTACCTCCCCAGATGGTAGACTACAACAGGTCTTGGATACACTACAGGCAGGTAAGCACGTCTTAGTCCAAAAGCCACATGCTATCCGGGCTCCTGAAATATTAGAGATGGAAGCCGCTGCGGAAGAATCCGACAAAATACTTCAGTTCTGTTATTTTATGCGTCATTTTCCACAAAACCGTCAAATCCGAAATGCGGTTCAAAATGGAGCAATTGGAGACCCATTTCATGCCCGCATATTCGGAAAGTTCAATTCCATCCCCACGTTTAATGCAAACAGCAGATGGTTACACGTATATGGACAAAAGGGTGGTTCATTAGGGCAACACTATTCCCATGAACTCAATTTGACATGGTGGTGGATGGGTTGTCCAAAACCTGAGTGGGCTTATGCATCAAAGCATGTGTTATATCCACAGTATGACGGTCCAGAAGGTGCTGCAGAGGACTATTTCTCCGGATTACTTGGGTGTGAAGACGGAATGACTATACAGATTGATTGTTCACGCATGAGTCATTCAGATTCGGGTAGTGTTGTGGAACTCTACGGTACGACAGGGGCAATTACCAACAATGGCATATCGCGATTCAAAGATGGTGAATTTGTCAGAGAAGCAATTGATGAACCAATAGAAATTGATCACGGTGAATTACCTAATGAAATTCCCGTATTCTTCTATGAACTCAACCATTTTGCAATGGCAATAGCAGGTGAGGTTGCACCGGATGTCTCTTCAGAAAACGCATACATCTTTATGGAAATTCTGGATGCATTATATGACAGTGCTAAGAGTGGTGAGAAGGTTTATATTTGACAAATTTACTTCTTTCTGTTAATCTATATCAAAATGTTTGATATTTCAACTATGAGAATTCACTATTTTGCATATTTGAACAAAAAACTCAATAAATTCCTAACTTAGGAGAATTATTCATGTATAAAAGTGCGATGTTAGGGTGTGGTGGACGTGCAGGGGGGCATGCAAGTGCCTATCGCTTTGTTAAGAGTGGGAAACTTGCTGCTATCTGCGATATGGACGAAGAACGACTCAACGGCTTTGGTGATCGTTTTGAAATCTCTTCCCGCTACACCGATGTGGATGAGATGTTGGAGAAAGAAAAACCTGATCTTCTCCACATTGTGACTGCTCCAGTATTACGCGGTTCTAATGAACGGATCAGATATTCGTTGATGAAACAAGCGTCTGACCACGGTGTACCAGCAGCAATCGTCGAAAAACCGATTGCAGTTGAGAGTGAGGACTGGAGGCAAATTGCAGGATTAGCAGAGGAGACGAAGACAAAGTTTGTTGTAAATACACAGCTTAACTTTCATCCAAAAAATCTTGAACTGAAAAGAGATGTTGCTGAAGGTAAAATCGGTGAGCTAAAATTCATTGATGCAAGCGCACGGAGTACACCTGTCGATCAAGGTCCACATGTGCTACAGTTGGTATCATCATACATAGACAACTCCCGTCCTGTGAGTGTGTTAGGACAGATTGCTGGTAGAGACCACTTGGATTCAGCGCAACCATCACCTATGCATGCTGCAGCACATGTTTTGTATGAAAATGGCATGCACGTCTCTGTCGCATTTGGACAAGGTGTTGGTACTATGGCATCAGATGATCAAGGTATTTACTGCCATAAACGCGTTTTTGTTGTTGGGACAGAAGGATTTGTACATTGGCGTTTCAGTAGTTGGGAACGTTCCACACAACAGGGAGGCTACGAAGGTGGACCGCTCAACTATGGCGAACAGGATGTGGAGGCACAAGGAAACCTTACTGAAGCCGTTTTCGATTGGCTTGACAATGAAAACAATGTCCATCCAACGCATTTAAAACAATCCCTGGCAGAATTCAATCTCCTATTAGGAATGTATTACAGCGGCATAACGTGTCAGATAGTGGATCTACCGTTTGATCCACCAGACGGATTATTTGATATTCTCAGAGAAAAGTTGTAAATCCAGAACATATTCTGATTGAGATATAAGTTTGGCGGTAGCATCGAGTATATTCGCAGCTACCGCTAATAATTAAATCTTGTGTAAAGTGTTTTGAGTTACACATGAATTAAGAGATCAAAGGAGAAATAAGCATGTACAAAAGCGCATTTTTAGGTTGTGGTGGTCGTGCTCGGGCACACGCAAGCGCATACCGTTTCGTCAAGGGTGGCAAGATCGGGGCTATCTGTGATATGAACGAAGACCTTCTTAACAAGTTTGGTGATGACTTTGATGTATCAGCTCGATACACGAACTTGGATGAGATGCTTGAAAAGGAAAAGCCTGATCTGCTACACATTGTGACTGCTCCAGTCTTACGCGGAACAAATCAACGTATTAGATATCCGTTGATGAAGCAAGCATCAGACCACGGTGTACCAGCTGCGATTGTTGAGAAACCAATTGCTGTTGAAAGTGAAGACTGGAAGGAAATCGCAGGATTAGCGGAAGAGACTAAAACGAAGTTTATTGTTAATACACAGCTTAACTTCCATCCAAAGAACCTTGAACTGAAAAAAGATGTAGCAGATGGAAAGATTGGGGACATAAAGTTCATTGATGCAAGTGCGCGGAGTACACCTGTCGACCAAGCACCTCATGTTTTGCAGCTTGTATCATCTTATATTGACAATTCACGTCCTGTACGTGTGTTAGGTCAAATTGCAGGTAAAGAACAGTTAGATTCTGCCCAACCATCACCAATGCATGCAGCGGGACATGTGATGTATGAAAACGGACTTCATGCTTCAGTAGCATTTGGGACCGGTATGGGAACTCTGGCATCAGACAGTGGCAGTACCGTAGCGCACAAACGTGTTTTTGTTATCGGAACAAAAGGGTTCGTACATTGGCGATTCAGTAGTTGGGAACGCGCAACACCTGAAAGCGGATATGAAGGTGGACCACTTAACTATGGTGAGCAGGATATACAAGCACAAGGTAATCTGACTGAAGCAGCTTTTGATTGGCTTGATGATGAAAACAATGTTCATCCAACACATTTAAAACAGTCTCTGGCAGAATTTAACCTTCTATTAGGTATATACTATAGTGGGATTACAAACAGGATAATTGATCTACCATTTGATCCACCCGATGGTCTAATGGAATCTCTTAAATCCCATTTGTAATAAGTGTCATACATTTTCACAACCGACAACACATATTGAACCATTTTTTTGTCAAATGGTTTTAATCAGGAACTTTTGAAGGAAACATTGCATGTATAAGACTGCGATATTAGGATGCGGTGGTCGTGCCCGCGGGCACGCGAACGCATATCAATTTGTAAAACGTGGAAAACTCTCAGCGATCTGCGATATGAACGAAGAACAACTCAACCGATTCGGGGACGACTTCAATATATCTTCTCGATACACAGATTTTGACGAGATGCTTGAGAAAGAGAAACCAGATGTTCTGCATATCGTTACAGCTCCTGTTTTACGTGGGACGAGTGAAAGAATTCGGTATCCTTTGATGAAACAAGCATCTGACCACGGCGTACCAGCGGCAATCGTAGAGAAACCAATTGCCGTTGAAAGTGAAGACTGGAAGGATATTAAGGGGTTAGCAGATGAAACAGAAACAAAGTTTGTGGTTAATACGCAACTGAATTTCCACCCCAAAAACTTAGAGTTGAAACGTGATGTTGCAGAAGGTAGGATTGGTGATATAAAGTTCATTGATGCAAGCGCGCGTAGTACACCCGTTGACCAAGCACCGCATGTGTTGCAGCTCGTCTCGTCATACATTGACAACTCGCGTCCTGTGAGAGTTCTCGGACAAGTCTCTGGTGGACAAGGACTGGACTCCACTCAGCCATCTCCTATGCATGCTGCCGCTCAGGCAATGTATGAAAACGGATTACATGTTTCACTGGCTTTTGGTACAGGGATGGGTACGTTAGCTTCTGAAAGTGGTGGAAACAATAGACATAAACGGGTCTTTGTCGTGGGAACGAAAGGATTTGTGCATTGGCGGTTTAGTAGTTGGGAACGTTCTACACAAGAGGGTGGCTACGAAAGCGGTCCTATTGACTATGGACAACAGGATTTAGTTGCACAAGGTAATCTTACAAATGCTGTCTTTGATTGGCTTGACGACGAAAAGAAGGTTCATCCAACACATCTAAATCAATCTCTGGCGGAATTCAATCTACTTCTTGGAATTTATTATAGCGGCGTAACTTGTCAGATAATTGACCTGCCGTTTGATCCTCCTGATGGCTTGATAGATCTCTTACGAGAAAAACTATGAAACGTTAACTTCCATAAAGAGTTTCTGATTACGCTATCAAATTCAATTTAATCTGATTCCTATTGAGGAGACATTTTATGTATAAATCTGCGATATTAGGGTGTAGAGGACGTGCCCGTGCACATGCTGGTGCATATCGCTCTGTTAAAGGTGGAAAACTCGCAGCAATCTGCGATATGAATGAAGAAAGACTCAACGATTTCGGTGATCGTTTTGAGATCTCTTCACGCTACACAGATTTAGAAGAAATGCTTGAGAAGGAAAAACCGGATCTTCTACATATTGTCACTGCACCTGTACTACGCGGAACCGATCAACGTATTCGGTATCCGTTAATGAAGCAAGCATCAGACCACGGCGTACCAGCAGTAATTGTAGAGAAACCGGTTGCTGTTGAAACCGAAGATTGGAAACAAATTGCTGGGTTAGCAGAAGAAACAGAGACAAAATTTGTCGTCAATACACAGCTTAATTTCCATCCAAAGAATCTTGAATTAAAAAGAGATGTCGCAGAAAGTAAAATTGGTGAGCTTAAGTTCATCGATGCAAGCGCGCGCAATCCCCCCGTTAACCAAGCACCACACGTGCTTCAGCTTGTTTCTTCTTACATTGATAATTGCCGTCCTACAAAGGTTCTCGGTCAAATATCAGGAAGAGAACGTTTAGATTCAGACGAACCCTCACCGATGAATGCTGCAGCGCATGTCTTGTATGAAAATGGTCTTCATGTTTCCCTCGCTTTTGGTACCGAAATGGGAACTTTAGCCTCAGACAGCCGCGGTAACCATACACATAAACGCGTCTTTGTAATGGGGACAGAAGGCTTCGTGCATTGGCGGTTTAGCAGTTGGGAACGTTTCACACAAGAAGGTGGGTATGAAGGGGGACCACTCAACTATGGGGAACAAGATAGCGTCGCACAAAGCAATCTCACCGATGCTGTTTTTGATTGGCTTGATGATGAAAGTAAAGTACATCCAACACACCTCAAACAGTCTCTCGCAGAATTTAACCTGCTTTTAGGAATCTACTATAGTGGTATAACAAATGCAGTAATTGAACTACCGTTTGAACCCCCTGATGGCTTGATTGATATACTCCGGGACAGGTTGTAGAATTAAAATAGTTCGCAGTCTATTGGTAACTTATCTGCGGACATCTATTGAAATTAGAGGAGATGCAAAATGGATAAAAAACAGATGTTGTATATCAAATCAGTTTTCATTATTTTTACTATTGTCGTATTTCCCGTATATGCTGAATTGGTTGGATATTGGTCATTCGACCAAGAAGACGGTGTGCAAGACTTAAGTGGCAATGGACACAACGGTATTATACACGGAAACCCACAGTATGTTGATGGGAAGGTCGGCGAAGCATTAGAGTTCAACGGTATAAACGATTATGTTGCGATTCCTCACGACATAGCAATATCAGAATTTGATGCGTTGTCTATGGCTGCTTGGATTCAACCCAAAAAACACGGTGCTTGGGTGGCAATAATAGAAAAAGGCGTTCACGAGAATTGGAGTTACGGGTTCTTTATCGAACCAGATGGCACACTTTCGTTTGAAGTCTCTACAGGACCGAATAATAATCTTGTCTGTTGTGTCGGTGATGTTCAACTCCAACTTGGAGAATGGTACCATATTTTCGGGTCTTATGATGGGGAGAATGTCAGAGCTTATGTCAACGGTAAGTTGGAAGGTGTGATGAAAGGTTCTGACGTCGTTCATATTACCGATGGACTACCTTTAACTGTCGGTAGTAGAAACGGACAGAACCATTTTACTGGTGTCGTTGATGAACTCACACTTTGGAACGAAGCAATAACCGTCGCGAAATCTATGGAGCCCTCACCTGTCCAACCATACGGAAAATTATCCACAACTTGGTCCGCTATTAAGTCCTACTACTAAAATGACAACTACCAATTCTGACAAATTCGCTGAAGATGGTTACATTGTTGTAAATGATTGCCTTAGCACTGAAGATTTAGTGCCACTGATTAGATTAATTTCAGACGTTGTTGACAAACGCGCCCGAGAATTCTATCGTTTAGGACGTATATCTGACATTTATGAAAACACACCTTTTGAGCGCCGTTGGTCTGTTATTCTTCAAGAATATGGGAAAGGTAACGAGGTATTTGGTTGGCATACCCTCGTATTCAGTCAGGTACTCTTTAATCTGATAACAAATTCTAAAGTTTTAGATGTTTTAGAAGTGCTTATTGGGGGCGATATTCAGTTCAACGGAGATTTCTGGGTAAGACCAAAATTACCAAATGAAAAACTAACAACACTGCCATGGCACCAGGATAGTGCTTATATGCCCAATACTGAAAACGATACACATCTGACAGTATGGATTCCATTAGTTGATGTTCAAACGGAAGATGGAGCTTTACAATTTCTACCGGGAAGCCACACGACTGGTTTGCAATCTTACCATAGAGTTGAAGGTGAGGCTTTCGCTGTGCCAATATTGCCGCCAACATTATCGCAAAACGATATTGACACTTTAGAGATGAAGATGGGTGATTTACTGGTTTTTAACAATCTGGTCTTTCACCGTTCTTTGGTAAATCACAATGACTCAATACGTTGGTCAGTAGATTTTCGATTTAGCCGGACAGGTACACCGCTCAATGGACTCTGGCACGAAGCTATCGCATTTCCAGTTCGCGATAGTAAAAATAGTGAGTGCCCAACTTCATGGGAAACATGGTATAACCTATGGGAAACAAGTCCACACAAGGATAGGTTTGTATAAAGAGAGGCTTTATTGGCAGGTGTGAAAGATGTAACTCAGTTTAGGTATCTAAAGTATCGCCGGTTTTCAATACAACGTAACTTCGGTAACGTTCAGGATGTATTTCACCAGCTTCAACTGCATTCTGTATAGCACAATCATCTTCCTTGACGTGTGCACAGTCATTATATTTACATGTGTTGATAAAAGGTTCCATCTCTGGAAAATAGTATTCAAGATTGTCCGTGTCTACACCCCATAGACCAACTTCTCTAATTCCAGGCGTATCTGCCACTTCGCCACCAATATCCAGCGCGAACAATTCAACCAATGTAGTTGTGTGTCTGCCCTTTCTTGTCTTCTCCCCAACTTCTCCAATTCTCAGTTTCAGTTTCGGTTGAATAGCATTCAGCAAACTTGATTTACCAACCCCAGATGAGCCGACAATTACGGTGAATTTGTCTCTCAGTACATCCTCTAATGATTCTATACTATGAGGCTCTTCAATACTTGTGTAAATTACTTGATATCCAAGTTCTTCATAGATGTTGAAGTTATCAATGAACTGATTTCGTTGGTCTAAATTTATCAAATCCATTTTATTGAGACATACAACGGCTTCCATCTCACCCGCCTCTGCCAGAATGAGGAATCGATCAAGCGTCCGTAAGTTGAGAGGCGGCATCCGAGTTGAAGTTACAACTAAGACCTGATGTGCATTAGCGACAATAATTTGCTCAATATCTTCTTGCCTTCCTGCGTATTGTCTTGAAAACTTGGTCTGACGCGGAAGTATTTCTTCTATCACTCCTTCTTCAGTATCAATCTGTGAAAAGGTAACTTGGTCACCAACTGCCACAGGATCAGCGTAGAGTCTGCGTCCTCCCTCAGATTTCCGTTTTCTTTTTAAAGTCCCACGTAGTGTGCATCGCAAAACAAGGTCACCGTGCTGAACGTCATAAAATCCAGTTCTTGCTCGGATGACCCTACCTTGTTCTCGGTTAAGAATAAACGCCACCTCCCGAAATATTCCATCTGATATTCAACCTAAAAGAGAAAAACTCTTTCATTGTAACAGAACATAAACTATTAGAAAAATAAGAACCTTCATATATAAGCTTTCATAGTCCTCAATGCAGTCTGAGCGTCTAAGTCAAAATTTTCAAATTTACATTCACAAGAAATTCGTCCATCATAATTTGCTTGTTTTAGTGCAGTAAAGAAGTCTGTGAAATCAAAATTATCATTACCGGGATAGGAGCGTTTTACGGGTTCTGCGATATGAACATGTGCTAACCATTCTGCTGCATCCACGATGTTTTGCATCGGTTCATCTTCCTGCCAGACATGATATAGGTCAGCCAAAGCCTTTACTCTTTTTCTGTTAACCCGTTTTGCCATAGCAACTCCGTCAGCGACAGTACGTAATATGTTTCCCTCCTTCATACAGATCGGTTCAACAACGATTGTAATACCGTTCGCTTCTGCGTGATCAGCAGCCATATCAAGGAATTCTGCAATCTGGTCTAATGCCCGGTCTTCTGAATAACCTTCCTCAACGTTACGAGAACCGCTACTGCCATATACAATAATCTCTCCGCCGATTTCACTACTTCGCCTACAAGCCGCTTCTACATAACCGGAAAGACGGTGAAAATCCACGCTGTCACCAACAACACGTAAATTTCGGGGAATAAAACCTGCATAAGCTTCAGGTTTTAAGGGGGCTTTAGCAACTCGTTCTCTAATCTTCTGAAATTCGGAGTCTTCTGCTTCTGGCATAAGTGCATTTCTTACACCTAATTCAATATAATCATATCCAATTTCTGCAAGTTTATCAACATTGTCAAGACCGGTGCAAATTCCAAAACGCATACTTACTCCTTGTCAGAGTTTATATCCCCGAATAAATAAAGTAACTGGAACAGTCATAATAATGTATACTCACTTACTTCCCAAATCTGCGTTTACGTTGACTATAGTCTCGTAATGCGCGAAGGAAGTCTATTTTGCGAAATGAAGGCCAATAAGTATCACAGAAGTAGAATTCTGAGTAGACGCTCTGCCAAAGTAGGAAACCGGACAATCTTATCTCTCCACTTGTGCGTATGATGAGTTCAGGATCAGGTAAGTTTGAAGTATATAGATAAGGTGCAATTTTGTCAACGCTTAATTCGTCAACGATCTGATCTGCTTCTTTTCCATCTTTTATTTCTGCTTTCAAATGTCCTCTAAACGCTTCAATAATTTCCTCACGACCACCGTAAGCCACAGCAACATTAAGTATAAATTTATCATAGTTTTTCGTTGCTTCTTCAGCTTCTTGAATTGCTTCTTGAAGGCTTGATGGAAGAAGATCGATCTGTCCCATAGCACGAACTTTTATCTGATTAGCGTGAAGTCCTTCTATGGTGACCAGTTCACGCATCTTTCTTTCAATTAAACCCAGAATACCTTTAACTTCATCATCCTCGCGGTTGAAGTTATCAAGTGAAAAAATCCAAATTGAAAATATTTCAACACCAAGTTCATCACACCAATGTAATACTTCCTCCAGTTTGTCTGCACCCTCATAATGTCCTTTTATTACATTGTCCAACCCACTCGCTTTGGCGTAACGTCTATTGCCATCAAGGATAACGCCAATATGGCGCGGAATATTCCACGTACCTGCTTCAGATTCCAAACGCTTTTGGTAAGCATTGTAAAACCATTTTTCTATTCTATATTTAAGGAATTTGAATGGGTTCATGATTTACTTTTTTTAAATGGTTTCTTTCATATTTGCTGACAGCAACCTTTTAGTACAGCAAGTGAGAAATGCCTAATGAATTGTACAATGTTTTTCGGTTATTTCTAATTATACCATGAAAACTATGTTAAGAGAAATAGAAACAACAATTCCTACAAATTGATGATAAGGAAGATGACAATTGACAACCGATGTTTATTCGTGTAAACTACATAAAACTCAAACATTCTAATCGATTTAGATACTTCATGGATATTAATTACTCCAAACAATTGACCCCCTCACAAGTTCCTCTCCACGGTGTTACACTTAAATCCATTCTATTAGCAGTATTCCTGATTCCAATCAATTGCTATTGGATAATAGAGATGGAAGTGATCCGCTACTCAGGACATCCTGTAACAATTTCACTATTTTTCAATGTCATATTTAGTTTATTTCTCGTCATCGGTCTCAATCAACTATTGAAACGATTCTTGCCAAGGATTGCGTTAGTCCAAAGCGAATTGGTTATTGTCTACCTGATGCTCTCAATCGCTTCAGGAATAACTGGACACGATATGCTTGAGATTTTAGTGCCGATGTTAGGACATGCTTTCCGGTTTGCATCTCCAGAGAACGAATGGCAACAACTATTTCTGCCATTTCTTCCAGAATGGCTTACGGTCAGCGAAAACAGACTTCTACAGGGTTATTATGAAGGTGATCTCCCACTCTATACATTGGAAACGATGCTTGGCTGGTTAACGCCAGTGTTGTGGTGGACAGGCTTTATCAGTGTGTTGGTTTTCGGCATGCTGTGCATCAATATCATAATTCGCAAGCAGTGGATTGAATATGAAAAACTGAGTTATCCGATTATTCAACTTCCACTTCAGCTTACAGAAACACGGCATAATCGCTTTTTCCAAAATAAGTTGATGTGGTTGGGTTTTGGTATGGCTGGTGGTTTGGCACTATGGAACGGTATCAGTTTTCTATATCCATTCTTCCCTGAATTACCTACGCGTAATAGAAGTTATACTATTTTCACAGAAAGTCCCTGGAACGCAATGGGTAGAATACCATTTTCACTCTACCCATTTGCTATTGGTCTTGGATTCTTCATCCCTCTGGATCTGTCATTTTCTTGTTGGTTCTTCTTCTGGTATTGGCGGATTTTACGGGTTGTTGGGGCGATGTTCGGTTTTCGACATCTTCCCGGTTTTCCATACATGAACGAACAAGCATCTGGTGGATATCTGGCTTTGTGCATTTTAGCCTTATGGGCAAGTCGTAGGCATTTAAAACAGATCGCACTCCTTCTCTTTAGTCAGGACAAACTTGCACAAGATAGTGAAAATCAACTCTCTTATAGGGTTGCTATAATCGGTCTTATCTGTGTATTTGGATTATTGGCTCTTTTCTGTTACTATGGTGGTGCAAACATAGGTATCATGATTGCATTTTTTGTGATCTACTATATGATTTCTATCGCAATCACACGGATGCGTGCGGAGTTAGGTACGCCTGTCCATGATCTACACTATTCAGGACCTGACCAAATATTGACACGAGTAGTTGGAACGCGCCGATTAGGTAGAAGCAATCTTGTTATGTTTTCAATGTTTTGGTTCATAAATCGCGCCTATCGAAGCCACCCGATGCCTCATCAATTAGAAGGATTCAAAATCATGGAGCGAACCAATATGACAATGCATCGGATCATCTTCGCTCTTATGTTAGCAGCAGTTTTAGGGTCCTTGTGTGGTTTTTGGGCATTGATTGATCGTGGCTATCGGTTGGGTATGGAAATTCGTGCATCATCTCCATCTTTAACAGCATTCGGTATAGAACCTTATCGGCGTTTAACAGGATGGTTGCAAACACCTGCTGACACCCTCATACCTGAAAGCGGTTTTATGGGGTTCGGATTCCTACTTACATCGATCCTCATGCTATTTAGAATGCGATTCGTTTGGTGGCCTTTTCATCCAGCAGGATTCGCTATCTCTACAAGTTGGGGGATGAACGTTACATGGGGGTGTCTATTCATGAGTTGGTTAATCAAACTCATTATTCTCAAGTATGGTGGACCAGTGAGATATCGCAAAATTGCACCGTTCTTCTTAGGGTTAATTCTCGGTGAATTTACTATAGGCAGTGCATGGACTATTCTTGGAATTTTAGCAGGAATTCCTACATACGGATTTTGGGTCTAATTCCTATCTTGCCTTGGATTGATTGCTAAATTTAATGGGAGCAGCAAGAAGATTAGACTACATAAAGAAGTTACAATCCATTCTTCTCGAAGAGGAACGATTTCTAAAACTGCTTGTATAGGTTCAATATACATCGCTGCTGAATGAATACCGACGACACCTATCAATATGAAGAATAGACCTATGTTGGAGAAGATCCTCTTAAATAGAGATTCCCAAGGGTATCGCGTGCATTGGAAATAGGACGCTACCTGCGTAAAAATCAGTGTTGTACATGCTGCAGTACGGGCAACTTGCAGGTTGGAATCGGATACAAAAATTATTATTACCAAGAAGTGGATAAGAGTCATTAAGCTGACAACAAAACTACGACAGATGACATCAAGCACACCAGTTTTTGGTAGTAACAACATCGCTCTATTGGGACGATGTTGTCTTTCAGTTATATATACTTTCTCAAATCCTAAACCGATCGCCGGGAGAGTCGTAGTCAAAAACTGAACCCAGACAACCTGTGGAAGAGTTAAAGGCATTTCAAATTTGAAACCCGCATAGAGAATCAATCCAAATATTACTGTTAGGAACTGAGCTAAGGTACATGATAGACACCATCTGAGTGAACCAGAAAGATTTTGATATGCCTCCCTCGCATAGAGTAAACAGTCTTTAACTGCCTTAAATCCCTTATCAACTATTAGACAATCTGCATGTTCTAATGCAAAATGTGAAGCATATCTTGTATCTGCAAATGCAAGGTCGGCGGTAATCATAGCTTTTTGATCATTAGTACCCTGTCCTAAAAAACCTACAGAATGATTGTGTCGTTTCAAACTAAGAACTATATTCCGACGTTGTTCTTGTGTTGGTTGCGAATATGCGTTCCAATTTGGTACCTCTTTGTCAAAATCTTGGGTTGAAAGTGTAAGGAGTTCTTCTCGTGTTCCTACAGCGTTGCGGGAATGGATAAGACCTAACTCTCTTGCTAAATCAGTTGTTTTCTGTTCATCGCTGTCACTGATTAAGATGATCTTCAATCCTGTGTCGGTGAATGATTTAATTACCTCTTTTGTCTCCACGTTGTCATTGGCAGAAAAACTTATTAACCCTAAGAATGTGGATATTCCTTGTACTTCCGGCGGTTTAAGTGGTACTGCAGAATGTATAGATGCTACACCGTAAACCGTATCTCTTGAGTTCTGCATATAATTGAGGATTTCATTACACATCTCGTATTGGTCTTGACTGAATTCCATTAGTTCTTTGTTAACCAGAACGAAGTCACACGCCTCAAGAATATTACGTGCATCTCCAAACATAATATTTAGATATTCATTTTCTCCAGCTTTGAACACATGCAGTTCGTATCCGTAGTTTGATGTCCATGGATATTCAGAGACGAGTTCCATTTTAGATGTTAGGTCAGAAAGTCTATACCCGAGTTGTTGCATCGTCTCTTGTATGACATGTTGATGTGCGTGGTCAATATCAGTTCTATCATAATATCTTTCCCCTGAAGTACCTAAACCTGCGGTCAATACAAGACCAGGTGCACCCTGTGGTATCTGAAACCGTGGTGGGATGTTGTTGACTCTTGTGTTTTTTTCTTCTTTTGATAAAGGTTCAAGCGTTTTTACCCAACCCTCCCATGCAGGCCGATTTACAATTTGTTCATCAACATAAATATTGGAAATTGTTAGATCCTTTCTACTCGCAATACCTTTCTCATCAGAACAAAATGCAGTGAGACGGTTCAATTTTTCGAGGAATTGACTATTGCGGAGTGCAACCCCAATCTTTAGTAATCCGGCAACTTTCAGATTCAAAATGGATTTAAGGAGCAATAACAGATCATGGGGCGTTGCTGCAATCGCGAATATTAATCCAAATTCAAGATACTCTTTCCAATCAACTGGGTTAGTTTGCTGTGATTTATCCCACCAATGAATGGCAACCGCTATTCCACCAATAACCAAACCCGCGATTTTTAGTATATCAACAAAGAACTTAATTTGATTCTCTGCGACAGTCATCTCAAGCGGCATGTGTCTTCTTGAATTACCATGATGTTGGTGCATTTCTAATTGGGTCCCAGTTCTCACAACGATAGCATGTCCCATACCAGCATCAACATAAGTACCTCCAAAAACCATGTTTGTTTGTTTTTCAGGCGATAGTCCTGCTTCTTCTAATTCTTTGTCTGATTTCTTAGCCGAACCACTGCTGCCAAATAGGGCAGATTCGTTAACTAATAGTCCATCTGCTTGGACGATACGCGCATCTGCGGGGATGTAATTGCCAGGTCTCAGAAGGATTAGGTCACCAGGAACAATTTCGGATGGTGAGCATTTTTCTTGTTTGCCTTGACGTATCACTGAAACAGTGACTTTGAATTTTGCATCACGTTCTATCTGTTTTTTACGAAAACTGGCTGCAACGACAATTGACCAGGAAAGTGTTATAACAAGAACCAAACCGACAAGCGCAATTTTTGGAATTCTGAGCAGATCATCAACAGATAACGCAAATACTACTATAGCAACAACTAAGAGCAGCAATTTCCAATTGAAAACATGTACAAAAAACAAGCCGATTTGTGATCTGTCCACTTTAGTAGCCGGTTCATTTGGACCGTGTCGCTCTCTTGACTCATCTACATTAGCAAGGCTCAAACCGTACTCAAGATCAGTATTAAAGTGGTTAAGCAGAAAAGAGATGCTTTCTGCATAAAAATTAGCCATAGTTTTTCCTGTGGTGATGGACATCAGAAACAATCAAGTCAAGTCTACTTGGAATAGACTCTAATCGTCCTGAACCCAGACACTGGCACCTTCCTGATCTGCTTGAAGGATATTTATCTTGCAAGGTATATTTCGACTTTGAAAGACACCTCGCATCTGTTTTCCTATTTCTTCCATATTTTCTAAACAATATGCTGCAATAGTTGGCCCGGCTCCACTCAAAGCGACACTGAGTGCACCTGCAGCTGTCGCAGCTTCAACCACCTCATCAAAGCCTGAAATAAGCTGACTGCGATAAGGTTGGTGAATTCTATCCTTCATCGCCAAGGTGAACATTTCTAATTTCCCAGTCGCGATGCTTGCAACAAGTAATGAACTTCTACTAATATTATAGATGGCGTCTGCAAAATCTAAAGTCTTTGGTAGAATGTCTCTCGCTTTTTTCGTAGACAATGTATAGTCAGGAATTACAAGAACAACATGAAGCGCAGGATCACATTCTAACTGGATTGTGTGAATGTGGTTGCCTTCCTGCACGGAAATAACAAACCCACCATACAGAGAAGCTGCAACATTATCGGGATGTCCTTCTATCTCTGTTGCAAAATTAAGGATCTCTGACTGAGAAAATGGTAACTCACAGAGTCTATTTGCTGTAAGTAAACCACCGAGAATAGCAGTCCCACTACCCCCCAAACCACGAATGGCGGGTATTCCATTCGCAATGCTCAATTTCAATCCTTTCGGCTGCTGAACACCGCAGCGTTGATAGATAGATTCAACCGCTTTAAACGCTATGTGTTCAGGAGTACTCGGAATCTTGTCAACGTCTACTCCAGTGACAACGACCTCAGGATCAACACCATCAATTTCCAAGGTAACAGTACTGTAAAGTTGTAATGCGAGTCCCAGCACATCAAATCCCGGACCAAGGTTTGTAGTACTTGCAGGTATACGCGCTGTTGCTTTACAAGACATACGAGAGATAACCTACTTTCTCTATAACTTAGAAATTGCTGTCTGAATGCGGTGTAAGGCATCCTCTATATTTTCTAACGAATTCGCATAAGAGAGTCGTAGGTAACCATCGCCGTATTTACCAAAAGCTGTACCAGGAAGTAATGCGACTCCTACATCATCCATAATCAAATCTGCAAGTTTTTCGCATGAAAGAGGGAGCTTTTTTACGTTAGGAAAAACGTAAAATGAACCGAGAGGTTTAATGCAACTAATTCCATCAATACCATTTAAGCCGTCAACTATGACATCTCGACGTTTACGGAATTCTCTAACCATCTGCGTAACAAATGTTTGTGGCCCCGTCAGTGCTTCTATGCCAGCAATTTGTGTAAAGGTTGCAGTACAAGAATTTGAGTTGATTGTCAACTGGGTGATTTTATCCGCAATTTCTCGTGGCGCAACACCATATCCAAGACGCCATCCCGTCATCGCGTAAGTCTTTGAATGGCCATCAATCAGAATCGTTTGATCCTTCATGCCAGGAAGACTTAGTATACTTTGATGTGTACCTTCATATAGGAGACGTGAATAAACTTCATCTGTGAGGATATAAAAATGATGCTTCTGGGCAAGTTCTGCTATCGCCGTAAGGTCTGATTCTGTGAGTGTGCCACCTGTAGGATTCTGGGGAGAATTGAGTATCAGCAGTTTTGTTCTATCAGTAATCGATTCAACTAAATCCTCAATTCGAAAACGGAAATTGACCTCTTCACGTAGTGGGAGAGGAATAGCTTTACCACCGATAAAATCAATGACCGATTCATAGACAGGGAAACCAGGTTCAGGATAAATAACTTCATCGCCATCATCAACTAATGCTAAAATAGTGAAAAAGATAATGGGTTTCGCACCGGGTGTCACCGTAACTTCGTCAGGGTGTATCTCAATGTTGCGCGTCTCAGAAATATGTTGTGCGACAACCTCTCGAAATTCTGGCAACCCCGCAGAAGGACAATAACCTGTATGTCCATCTTTCATAGCTTTGAATGCTGCTTCACAGACATTCATTGGCGTTGAAAAATCGGGTTGACCTATTTCTAAATGGATAATATCTTTACCCTGTGCTTCCAAACTCTTTGCTTTCGCTAAGACTTCAAAAGCGGATTCTGTTCCCAACCGACTCATGCGGTTGGCGAAAGGTGAACTACTCAAATCCTACCTCCTTTATATTGAGTCTTGATCTCATATTCACTTTAAAAAACGATTACCAATCTTTAGGATTAAACCGCGTGCACCAGCTATCCAGACATTCTTCTTATCAAGTACGAATACCTGGATCATCTTTTCTTTCGTCTCTTCGATTTCCCACTTTTTACCACCGTTGTTGGTACTAAGAATTACACCGACCCCAAGGTCTCCTCCAACTGCCCAACCAATATATTTATCAACAAATCGGACGCTGCGTAGAGTCTCAATTGTACGACTATTTTGTTCCTTCCATACTGAGCCTCCGTTAGTCGTGTGTAGAATCGCGCCATTTTCACCTACTGCCCAACCTACAGAGTCATCAAGAAAAAAAATGTCTTCAAGAATATCCTCTTTACCAGTTTCTTGACTCACCCATGTTACGCCTCCATCCATTGTTTTCTGGATAATACTCTTCTGGGTCTTTTTTTGAGGATCAACATGTATACCGGCAATCCATCCAGTGTTTTCATCAATAAACTGAATTGCACTAAACATGCTTGCAGGTTCATCTCCTACGGCACCGACAACTCCCCCATCAAGTACATTCCATACTCGACCACCATTATCTGTAGAGAGGATAGTGTCAGTTTCCCCAACAGCAAAACCAATATCTTTATTTACAAAATATATGCTTTTTAGAGTGGTATCAACCTTGCTTATTTGGATTTCCCAATCTTTACCGTTTGTTGTATTGACGATTAAACCCTTCGCACCAACTGCCCACCCATGTTTTTTGTCCAAAAAGAAAATTCCTGTGAGATCTGCACTGAGTTTTGTATCCAGTTTTTGCCATGTACCTCCACCATTCATCGTCTGAGCAATGAAACCTGGATTCTCGAAATCCTCAGCGAGTGCTGATCCAGCAATCCATCCGATACGTTCGTCTGTAAATGTGATTGCCATATAGTCTCTATAATCCGGATCGCTCGGTTGCATTACAACCCATTCTGCTAAAACCGGTAGAGAAATAAATCCGGTTAAGAGAACTGTAAGTAGGATAATCTTGGATAAGTTCAATTGTGTCTTCATCGTATTCATTATATCTCCTTTAAGAAAAAAATATTTATGATTATGCATCTAATTATAGTATAACGGTGTCTCTTATATTAGTCAAATAATTAAAGTAGAGTGTATCTCATAAACCTAATTGTCCGTAAATTTCCCATCACACCACCTGTTTTTCGTAGGGACAGGGTTTCCCTGTCCGTTCTTAGTTCCGAGGTTTCCCTGTCCGTTCTTAGTTCCGAGGTTTCCCTGTCCGTTCTTAGTTCCGAGGTTTCCCTGTCTGTTCGTAGGGACGAGGTTTCCCTGTCCGTTCTTAGTTCCGAGGTTTCCCTGTCCGTTCTTAGTTCCGAGGTTTCCCTGTCCGTTTGTAGGGACGAGGTTTCCCTGTCCGTTCGTAGGGACAGAGTCTCCCTGTCCGTCGGTCCAAAATGTTCATGTCTGCAAAAAACTATACTAATCAGATTATTTAGCAACTATGATTGTACCAGTTTTGAAACTATCGCCAACCTGTAATTGATAGATATAGATACCACTTTCTACAATCTCACCGTTTTCGTTCTTACCATCCCATTTCAGTTCAGTATCACCGAGTTCAGCAGTTAGGGTTTTCACAAGCACTCCATTCAGATTATAGAGTAATACACTGAATGCTTCACTAAAATCATCTACATCATCAATGGTATTTGCAGGAAAAACAACGGCGTTAAAATCTGGATCGGATGAGAGGGGTGTGAACGGATTTGGAAATGGCTTATTAAATATCCTAAGTCTTTTCTGTGCAGGGGTTGACTCGTTATTAACTTCGTCGATTGCTACTATGGCATAAGTAAAACTGCCCACAGCTAACTGCCTATTATCAACAAATCTATATTCAGATGAACCGCTTGCTAATTCCCCAGACTGTATTTCACCATTTGGAAGTTCCTCAAATGTGTTTGACTCGACTGAACCGAACAAAACCCGATACTTAGATACATCCCGACTCACACTGGGTATCCAAAAGACTTCTATCCCCTCTCGCGATTTTACAATGCGAAGTGCTGTCGGTGGTGCTGGTGCTGCAGTATCTTCAGCCACATTAACGGTTTGAATCGGTGAACGCTCTGACTGCAGAATCTTTGTCTTGAAAGCTGTAATCTGATAGGTATGATCTCCAGGCGGAACATTCACATCAAGGAATGTTGTTGCTTCGCGCTGCTCCACGTCAATTTGCATGTCATTATCTCGATAGATTATGTAACCGTTGACATCTTGATCATCTGATTTCTGCCAGCGAAGCGTCACATTGTTTTCACCTGTTTTGTCAGACTCTGCAGTGAAGCCTGTGACAGGTGCGGGAGGGACATTCGGTATTACCTGCAAAGTAAAACTATTGTTGTTAGGTATTCCATCAGCCTCACCTGCTCGGATATACTCACCGATTGGACTATCTTCGTTATTACGTAGTCTTGCTTTGAAGGTCGATTCACCAACAGTATTTGGTGTTCTACAGTCAAATGAGATTTCATAGACGGAATTCTGGAAATCAATGATGATCTCATCAAGAACAACACGGAGAACATTGCCACCAAGAATCTCTACACTTGCACCGAGTTCCACTCTATCTCTCAAGATACCTTTGAAATTTGCAACCGCTGTTTGATATCCTGGGGGCATTGTAATTTCAACCGTCTTGATTTCTTCCCCTGTTACGGCTTGGGACCTGTCAATTACAAGTGTGACAATTAATGGTACAGTGGAACTTGCAGGAACGATACCTTTCGTTTCACCATCAACGTTTATCTCACCGATGGATGTGACTGCACCATAACTATTGTGTATGATAAGAAGACTGAATATAAGTATGAATATTAGAAATGCATTTTTCATGAGAGATATCCTTTTATATTTATAGTAACGTGAGTTTGATAAATCAGAACAAATAACTTACGTAGGTTGGGTTGATGAACAAAACCCAACATCTTGACCCATTACAGAACAATACATGTCGGGTTTCGTGCCTCTACCCGACCTACAACGAATATTGTATTTAATTATCAAACTCACGTTATAGTAGTAAGTTTACCGAGAAACGTTGCGTTATGCTATTTTTCAAATCTCCTGTCAGTAGTTGAAATCCATAGTCAAGTTGCAGTGCTGCACCACTAATTGGTATCTTTGCGCTTCCACCGAGATTGAATGTCGTCGCAGAACTATCACTATTTAGCATTCCAAAACCACCACGAACACCGATGGCATTACTGATCCAGATTTCTACACCTGCGCGTGTATAAACATCGCCGTTACGTGCATTAACCTCAACAGTCGCTCTTGTGTTTTTCAGAACGTTGCTGATCGCTTCACCTTGCGCGCTCATTTCTGCGATAGATGCGAGTCTGTATGCAATACCTACACGAAAATTCTGAGGAATTGTATCAGACTCAACATCTGAAATGCTAATGTCTGCTGGTACAATATTTTCTACAGAAATGCCGATGTTCAAGCTCTTGAACGGTTTTACCATTACACCTAAATCCAGGGAGAAAGCGGAGCTTGATGTCTGTGCAAAATATGGATTTTCAATTACGAATTCATTTTCTTCGTCATAAGACGTACCAAAGTATTTGAGATTAATGCCGAGTCCCAATTGATCAATAATCGCATTTGCATAAGAGAAGCGAAATGTCTGCTCATTGTAAATACCGGAATCTTCAGATAGAAAACCAATATCAGCTCCTACTGTACCAGCAATTCCTATAGGAAATACACCGCCAATAGAGGAATAATTGACGAGTCCACCAAAACGTTGCGCATAAGTAGCACCTAAATGTATATCCGGAACATAAGCTAATCCAGCGGCGTTGTAGTTTGCAGCATTACTATCATCAGCGAGTGCAACAAACGCACCACCGAGCCCGAGAGGACGCGCCCCCACACCTATATTATTAAATGCCGCAAAGGCAGTCGGTGTGAAGAATAAAAACAGTATGAAAAAGTAACAACATTTCAATTTGATCTTCAACATATTCCCTCCTATGGATTACCTGTCATGGGAACAAAACTAACACCTATGGTTTTTGTTGTATTGACTCTACCTGCACTTTTCTGAATTACAAATAATTCTTGTAAATCAGTTCCTACCGGGACAACCATTCTTCCACCATCAGCAAGCTGTTGAGTCAATCGATGTGGTATCTTTTTCGGTGCAGCGGCTACAAGTACACCATCATAAGGTGCATGTTCAATCCAACCGTAATAGCCGTTTCCATGTTTAAAATGTATGTTTTGATAGTTGAGCGTATTTAATCTTGTTTCGGCACTATTTGATAGTTCTGCTATGATTTCAACTGAAAATACCTCTTGTGCTAATTCAGCTAAAACTGCGGTTTGATACCCACAACCAGTACCAATTTCAAGTACTCTGGCATTCGGTTTTAACTCCAATAGTTCTGACATCAAAGCGACCATGTAAGGTTGCGAAATTGTTTGCCCCTTGTCTATTGGTAATGGTCTGTCGTGATATGCCCACTTCTGATATTCAGGTGACACAAACAGATGTCGTTTAACTCTTCGCATGGCTGCCAGTACATCAGGATTCCTGATATCTCTGTTCTCAATTTGGTTGCGAACCATCTTCTGTCTGGAGACTGCCAATTCACCGGTTAGTGCCATTAATGTCATCCTTGAAGCGCATCAAAATGCAGCCTTTCTAATCTATCTATGGGTTGACATTTACTTCATAAGGCATCAATAAAAAAACAGTGTGCCTTTTGATGATATCAAAAAGTCTTAGACTTGCAGTATTCCAAAACAGTTGGTTGATATTTGATAGTAATGGTGTTTTTCCAGTTGAAATGAACTGAGAGTATCCCAAAAAAGAAGACAGCCATGTTTTTTTCGGTAAACGAACAATTTCAACACGTTTGCCATTCAATCCTGCTCGTTGTTTTGCTATAACAAGAGCCTTGCTTAATCCACCAAGTTCATCAACTAATCCATTCTCTTTGGCTTGTCTACCAGTCCATACGCGTCCGCGCGCGACTTTCTCAACGTCTGGTTCTACTAAGTTTTTTCTTCCGAGAGCGACTTTCAGGATAAAATCATCATAAATTTCTTTGATCTGTTTTTTTAGGATTTCTTGTTGTTCAGGTCTAAAATCACTAAAATTGCTGTAAAAATCTGCATTTTTTCCACGAATCAAAATCTCTTTCTTAATACCAAGTTTTTCATACAGACCTTTAAAACTATGTTTTCCACCGATTACACCAATTGAACCTGTGATTGTACCGGGTTCTGCGATGATTGTTTCTGCGGGAACGGCGATGTAATATCCACCAGAAGCAGCGACATCTCCCATCGAAACAATAAGCGGTTTGACCGTAATCAGACGCATCAGTTCATGCCAGATCATATCTGCTGCGATGACTAATCCACCAACGCTGTCAATTCGCAAAACAACGGCTTTAATTGAAGGATCTTCTCTGGTCCGTTCTATTGCTCGAATGATTGTATTTGCCCCCATCACTGAGGTGCCGCTCAGTGGATCGAAAAAACTTTCACCAGTAACCATCATCCCTTTTGCTTCAATCACAGCGATCCTTGGTTTCGGTACCGTCCAATTTTGTTGGTACAAACCACTTCTTTGATATTCATTAATTTTAACAAGCTCTACATCCCATTTCGCAAGTTCCTTGATTGCAATAATTAGTTGACCTTCATATAGAATCTTATCAACAATTTTCGATTTGATTGCCTGATCAGCGGTGTACGGTCCATTATCAATCAGCTGCTTAACTGCTCCTTGTGTCCAACCACGCGCTGTTGCAATGTCTGTTGTGAGTTGGTCGTAAAGGTCATCAAGAATGGAATCTTGGTTTTCACGATGTTTTTCTGACATATCTTCACGGGTGAATGCTTCTGCTGCAGATTTATATTCACCAATATGTTGAAGAAGTGCCTGAACCCCGATCTTATCCAACACACCCTTGTAGAAAGAACGTTCTGAACGCAAGCCGATAAGTCTAACCATCGTACTTGGGTGTATATAGATAGCATCACAAGCAGATGCTACTACATAATCACCCGTAGAACAATCGGTGATATAACAAGCGACGATTTTACCCGATTTCTTGAAATCCAGGATAGCATCACGGGTCTCTTGTAGGCGTCCCATTCCGATTTTTCTATGATTTATGTGGATTAATGCCCCCGCGACATCTTTGTCCGTTTTAGCGATTCGGAGCATTGTGTCAACCTGTGTTAACTCCAAATTAAGAAAGTAGCGTTTCCTTGGAATAGGTTTCGTAATTGCTGCTGTTGAAAAATGGAAGTAACCTACACCCGTATCAGTTTTGCTGTTTTCATCAAAAAAGTTCACATTGCCAATACCGAAATTACCAAGGTTTATGCCGAAACGCACATCAAAACTTTTATCACTGTTATATGTACCTCGCAACATGAGTTCACGAATGGGACGGATTTCAACCCCGTAACTAAGGTCTATATCAGACACATCTTGCGTTTTTCGCATATCAACTGAGAACGTAGTCCGCCAGGTCCCAGGCCGAAGTGCGAATCCTATATCGTAGGTTCTTCCCAATTTCTCATCACCGATTTTCGGTCTATTAAGGTCTCTTCCGATTGCACCTATTGAGAAAAAACGTCGTCTATACATCAGACCGATGGATATTGATTTATATGCATCATAATCTTCGCTATCCGAGTTTATCCAACTATAACTTGTCCCCCAATACAACGAACTCCCAAAGTGATGACCAGCAGAGAGGTTGTAACGTGTAAAATCTATGTCTTCTGTAGCGTTTGCAAATTCCATGCTAAATCCTGTGCTTGGTGCAGCTATAAAAAACGCATCATCACTTGGTAAAGCACTGTTATATGAACGTAAGTAGTATAAGTTTAAAGCCTGCCTTGTTCCTAATCCTGCGGGATTAAAAAAAGTCGCCAACGCATCATTACTTATCGCAACAGAATTTGTAGGAAGATGGCTACGTGTTTTGGGTGCTGCTGTAGAAAGAATTGGAAACAGACTACAGAAAATTATAATGGAAAAAAATCGTCTATGAATAATCAAAAGAATGTCCTGCGGATGTGGTTGAAATCTACCTAATCACGTTACCATGTATTAAAAAAATAAGCAAGAGAAAAGTAGTGAAAGCCAGGGTTATTAGTTTTCGGTTTTTTGACACTTTTTTGTCACACTTGTAAATATCAGTCGTAGGTCGGGTAGAGCGAAGCGAAACCTATAAGTGTAAAGTTAAGAAAACTTAGAAGCTCTTATGAATCACTCTGAATTCCTATGGTTATTGGGATTGTCTTCTCTTTAGTCCCGTAGGGACGATATGTTTATAGAAAAATGTGTACCCCCACCTCTCTTCAGTCCCGACAAATGCCAAACGCGCATTTGGCGTTGATTTGGTAGGGACGATATGTTTATATCAGGATGAACTACTACACATATCGTCCCTACGGGACTAAAGACGAACACAATATGCTGAAAAGCAACATTAACGTAATAGCAGAGAATTATTGAAAATATTAAAAACTAAATATCCCTGAGTGAAAGCAGGTTCATTAGATCAATTGTAAATGTAAATATTTACGGATTTTTCGGATGTTGTGGATACCTAATCCTGAAAATCCTGTTTAGGACAAGTTGTAATTCAATTGGAACAAACATCAATACCCACACAGATAAATTTAAACTCTTGATCAGATTCACACAGCAATATCTTATGATTTACGTGCAAGGTGAGGAAATAGCTCATCATGAATATCGCTACACTGTTGTAAATGAATCCTACGTGATTCATCAGCAGTGTCAACCATAGTTGGAAAGAACATCCCCGCACCTGTCTCAATGTTATAGCCACCAGCGGAATGAACACTAAGATACTGATGCAAGGTTTCTAAATCGTCGTCTGTTTTGCAATGCTGTGTGCAATTCATCGTAAACATCCGTCTACGTTGTCCTCCACCAAAAGATGCATGGTAAGTATCATGATTGAAAATCACGACATCGCCCGGAGTACTTTCTAAAGCAATACTGGTTGGAAAATCTCTCGGTTGGATACCGAACAATGCATCGGATTGATTCGGGTCAATATTCTGTGATCGCACGAAATGTGTTGGATTTTGGCTTCCCGGTATAATACGTAAACAACCTGTGTCGCGCGTCAGCGTATCAAGATAAAAAGCGACTTTTACTGAAAAAAGTCTACCCCAATTACCGTCAGGATGCCAACCTGTATCACCTGTGTAATAGTTTCCATCCCCACCCGCGTAGTTAAAGTCCTCACCGATAACACCACCGATAAGACCCTTTATTCTCTCATCATCAAGCAACGTACATAACCGAGGACGGTGTTCAATGGGACCTCCAAACATAGTGCGGTGCGTGCCGTCATGGTCTTTTCCACCACCAAATTCCTGAATTGAAATTTCAAACTCCTCGGTAATCCTCGCAACCTCATTAGGTGAAAACAAGTCGGGTATTGACAAATAACCGAATGTGTTAAAGAAATTCACTTGGTATTCTGAAAGTTTCACGGTATACCCCCTAATCATTGCCAATGAAACGATATACTACTCGGTATATTTCACATCCTACCATGGAAATTTAGAAATGCTAACCCTTGTATCTGTCGCTGTATCAATGAGGTCAAACGCGTCTGTCATTGTATAAGATGCCTCATTGTTTACATCTGGTTCAACATCTCCCCTCAGTAAATAGGTGCCGCCAGTTTTTAATTTAGCACTAAACTTTGATACAATCCTATGGTGTGTCTCTCTGCCTTCTGAAAAGTTTTTTATGAGAATATGAACAGACATATCATGGTTGCCGGGACCGACCAAAGTATCAGCAACAGAGATACTGCTGTCGCCTTTTAAAATACTGCTGTTGCCTTTTATTTCTTCCCGCAATGCAACTTTGCCATTGACACGAAAGATGATTAAGCTTGCATGTTGAACCCATTTCTTTTCTGTATCGATCTGGATTGTCGCAAGTTCAGATTCTGGTAGCTCCGGGGGGTTATACGGAAGCTCAGATGTTAATTTTGTGCACCCGCACACGAATATCAGCATCAGCATACATAAAAATTTAGTTATCAAAACCAGTCGTTGGTTCATCTGTTATCTCCTTATACCATTTCTAATTGACAAATTGTTATAAATAAACTGTAGGTCGGGTAAAGCGAAGCGAAACCCATAGGTGTAAACTTAAGAAAACTTAGAAGCTCTTATGAATCACTCTGAATCCTTATGGTTATTGGGATTGTCTTCTCTTCAGTCCCGACAAATGCCAAACGCGCATTTGGCGTTGATTTGGTAGGGACGATATGTTTATAGAAAAATGTGTACCCCCACCTCTCTTCAGTCCCGCCAAATGCCAAACGCGCATTTGGCGTTGATTTGGTAGGGACGATATGTTTATATCATGGTGTGCTTTTACACATAGCGTCCCTACGGGACTAAAAGGGTTTGTATAACGTTTAACTATAAACATAGCGTCCCTACGGGACTGAAGAGGGTTTCTGACATAGAAAATTCCTTAAGTTTACACCTATGGGTAAAGCGAAGCGAAACCCGACATCAAAACCCTGTCTAACCTTACGTGTTGGGTTTCGCTTCGCTCTACCCGACCTACGAAAAAATGCTACATAATCATTTAGAAAGGGTATTATTTATTTAACCACCAATACTTTCACCAAAAATGGACAGTTCCTCATAAGCCAATCAACAATGAAAAACTGTTCAATTATAAAAGCTTTCTGATTTTTAGGCAACCTTTTGTTTCAGTTTTCAGTTTAAAACTTTACACACCCTTGACATCTCACTACTAAAATGGTAGAATACTGTAATAAAACAATAGGAATCTAAAAGGTAATACACATATATGGATAATACAATACGTCCTATATTAGATAAAGTGCTTTCAGGTGAACGTTTAGACTTTGATGACGCTCTTACACTTTTCAAGAGTCATGACTTACTTTCACTTGGACAAGCTGCTGATATTATCCGACATAGAAAACATCCAGATGGTTACATCACGTACATTGTAGATAGAAATATTAACTATACGAATTGGTGTTATGTTGACTGTGAATTTTGCGCCTTCTATCGTCACAGAAAAGACCCCGACGCTTATGTAATGGAGCGAGATGAGCTCGGACAGAAAATACAAGAAACATTGGATTTAGGTGGTGAACTTATTCTAATGCAGGGTGGACTACATCCTAAACTCAAACTGGAATGGTACGAGGATTTACTGCGTTGGATAAAGGCGAATTATTCAATCCATATTCACGGCTTCTCACCACCAGAACTGGATTGGTTTGCGAAAATAAACAAGATGACGTTACGTGATATGTTAATCCGTCTGCGTGATGCTGGACTTGACTCTATTCCCGGTGGCGGTGCTGAAATCTTAACCGACCATGCTCGCAACAAGATCAGTCCTAAAAAGTGTACAGCGGACGAATGGCTTGAAGTGATGCGACAGGGCCATTTAGTCGGTCTAAAATCCAGTGCTACAATGATGTATGGACATGTAGAGAGTTACGCTGAACGCGTAGAACATCTAATGCGTTTACGGGATCTACAAGATGAAACAGGTGGCTTCACAGCATTTATCTGTTGGTCATTCCAACCAAACAACACTGAACTTGCACACCTCCCGCCTGCAGGGAGTTTTGAATATCTCAAAACATTAGCAATCTCACGTTTGTTCTTGGATAATATAGACAATTTCCAATCATCGTGGGTTACGCAAGGTCCAAAGATTGGACAGATGTCATTGAAGTTCGGGGCAAATGATATGGGAGGCACAATGATTGAGGAAAACGTTGTAAGTAAGGCAGGTACAGTCTATTGTATGCCAATAGATGAAATTGAACGCACCATATCAGAACTTGGATTTACCCCGAAACGAAGAAACTTTTTCTACGACATCCTCAATTAACGCCCAATTAACGAAAATCTTCGTGGATCCAGATTTCTGTTCCATTTTCTTGTGCTGCTAACCAGTTTTGGTAAGCACTCGCTTTTTTGTTTGTAAGTATAGTTTGATACTGTTTGAGTTTCAGTGTTGAATCGTTACTAAATTTATCTAAATCCGCCTCAACTCGTTCAACAAGTTCAATGATGTAAGCTGCAGAATTCCCATTAAACGGTCCGCGCACTTCCCCAATAGACATTCCAAATGCGGCAAACATTACATCCTTTGAATCCCCCATTCCAGAAACGTAAGTACTATTTTCTGATAGTCCAAACTGGTTACTTTCTGTAACGGTTTTTTCTTCTGTACTTATTCCTTCCGGGGCTTTATACTTCTTGACTAAGGCATCTAACAACTCATCTTCAGTGCGTTGATTAAATAATTTCTGTGCATCCGCTAAAGCAAGGTCTTTCGACTTTGCTACTCGCAAGTCATCTTCGACTTCAACTTTAATATCCTCAAAATTAGGTATTGTCGGTGGTTTCTTGCCGAGTACAGTGACAACAAAGAATCCTGAAATGTCACCACTATAATTCTTGGTTTCAACAGTATCCGTTACACCTACTTCCATGTCAAACAGTGCATCAGTCAGTCCTCGGTAAGCGAATTTTGAACCTATTTTTGGTATGCTTGAGTCGTCTTTTCCAAAAAAGCCTGTTTCACCTACTACAAGTGCTAATTCACTATACTTTTCCTTTCCAATAGCGGTTTCATAATCTTCAACTTCAATCTCAAAAACAAGGTCATCCGCTGTGCGTTCAGCTCTTTCTACACCGTCTATCTGAATTAGTTTACTCCTAATTTCGTCTTCTACGTCTGGATATGTTTGAAGCGTCGGTTCTTTTCTTTCTTCCAACTTTATAATATGATAACCGTAGGAGGTCTCAATCAGTCCGCTAACTTCTCCAGGATTTAGAGTATCAAAACATGCTTCTTCAAAAGGTTTTACCATGTCTCCACGCGCGAAATAGTCCCCGGGGGGAAGTTTGGGATTGCCTCCTCTCAAAGCACCACCATTTGCCCCAGATGGCCCATCTGAATGTTCTTTCGCCAAATCTTCAAATGAAGTACCTGCCGCTAATGCTTCATTTACTTTTTTAAGAAGTTCTTCTGCAGCCTTTTTTGTTTCAGCCTTTTGTTCATCAGTTGTGTCATTTTGTTCATCAGTTGCGTCATCTGGAAACTTCTTCAAGATATGTCGTGCTTTAACTACTGGAATTTCAGGTTCATAGAATTCATTCTGATTTTCATTGTAGTACTTTTCTGTATCCTCATTTGAAACGAAGTCCGCAGGATTGACTTGAATAAACTTAACGTTCACCTCTTCTTCAGTGCTATAGTCATCATTGTTCTCTTGATAATATGCTTCTGCTTCTGCTTTGATTTCTGCTTCAGGGACTCTTGAAGTATAGTCACTATGTCGAAATTCAATGTATTTTACTTTCGCCTTATCTCCCTCCAAACGGTAGGATTGTTCCGCTTCGGTATCTGTAACTAATTCAAGCTCTTTGATGCTATCTTGCAGTGAAGTTGAACTAAGTCTGAATCGTACATCATCCTTTAATCGTTGAACAGTTTCAACGTTTGCTTGGTTATAATACCTGACTAAGTTCTCATCGCTTCGAATATAATGTTCTACTTCTGCGTCACTAATCCTTGCGCTCCCTTCAATTGTGCGTTTTATGAGTCCATCAATAAGGTTTTTCTCTACTACTTTAGTATCAACATCTTGATTGAATCTTTGGTTCCGTTGTTGATACTCTATCTGGTTTGAGACCAATTGATTAAACAAACTTCTTGTAACTTCTAATGCTCCGATTTTGATAACAACTTCCCCATCAGCTCCCTGCTGTTGTGGACCGCTTGAACCGCTGTAAAGTAAAAACGTTGCGATCACAAAGACAACAGCGATGACCCACATAAAGATTTGGGCAATGAATTTCTCTCGTAGAAAGATGATCATTCGTCGTATTCTCTCCTAAATTTTGAATTATATTTTAATTAATGATACTCTATAGAAACCGATTTTTCAATTTATTTTTCGCTTAACACTTGCATTTTACTCGGATTTAACATATAATTTGAAGATAAGTGTCAATGATAATAGAAAATATCACAGTTTTTAACTTAAAATACACCTTGGAATCTGGACAGTCGTTTCGATGGAACAAGGTAGATGATGCTTATTACGGTGTCGTTGACGGCCAAATATTAAAAATCCAACAAAGAGAAGATACCTTAATTATAAATAGTTCACGAAACGTAGATTCTCCAGAATTTAATTTACATTTGGCACACTATTTAGATTTACACCGAGATTTGGCAGCAATTTTAACCAAAGTTAACGTTGATGCATACATAGATCGCGCAATTAATATGTTCTGGGGAATGCGGCTTCTAAATCAAGAACTGTGGGAAACAATCGCATCTTTTATCTTGTCACAAAACAACAATGTCCCACGGATCCGTGGGATCATTAGTTCAATATCAGAGAAATTTGGACAAAAGTTAGTCTTTGAGAGGTATGCTGATTATACCTTTCCTACACCTAAAGCACTAACTGAGGCAGGGGTAGATGAGATATTTGCTTGCGGCACTGGTTACAGAGCAAGTTATCTCTGGAATGCAGCACGAAAAGTTGCTACCGGAGAACTTGTCCTCGATTCTTTAAAACAAGTGACTTACGCTGAAGCAAAAAAAGAACTAATGAAACTGGAGGGTATAGGCGAGAAAGTCGCTGATTGCATCTGTCTTTTTTCACTTGGACATCTTGAGGCATTGCCTGTTGATGTCTGGATAAAGCGGATTTTTGAAAAAATATATCTACGTAAACGTGCGACAACGCGCGAAATCTGCGAATTTGCCAGAAACTATTTCGGCGAATCTGTCGGATACGCACAACAATATTTATTCCATTATGCACAGAACCAATCAAACTGGGATGATGCTGAACATCTTGCATTGCTTAATAAGTGAATGTAATAGTAAGTGTTTTTAACAGCAACATTGAAGATTTGCTTCAACAATGCAAAAACTGTCATAAGTGTTTCTGATATTAACTATAGATTGAAAGTGTAATATTTCGTAAAATTGGTATCACGGAATTAAGACAACAATAGCATATCTTGAAATACGTTAAAGACTTATACCAGATTAACGGAATTTGTCTTATTTTCGAACGGTAGGTGCGGTTTCCTAACCACACCGATAGGTTTGAATCAAATTAATTTGGTATTAGGATGTAAGACAAAAAGTAAAATTAGGAGGATTCAATGTCTGAAACAACCGGAAACACTGTGGTTTCCCTTTTAGAACAACATGTTGACCATGCTATCTCCACCGTCAAGAAACTAAGAGAAGATAAACTTGAGCTTGAGGCAGAAATCACTCGACTCAACAATGATGTGATTCAACGCGATGCTAAAATACAGGAATTGGAAAAACTCAATAGTGATATGCGTGAAGCTTCTGAACTTGCACGCATAGCTGCTGAAGAGGAACGTGAAGGAATTCGGAAGCATCTTGAAGGACTCATGGCGGGGCTTGCAGAACCCGAAGCAACCTCGGAGAATGCAGATGAAACTTCAGATAACAATGAGGCTGAGGTTATGTTCAAAGCAAATAATTAAAGGAAGTAGACTAAAGTTGAAACGGTGCGTGTCTTAGTACTTTCTCACTCCTACATAATGAAACCGTATAGGAGAAAGTTCAACCTCATCGCAGCCAAACCGGATGTTACTATGCGTGTTATCACGCCTGACCGTTGGTACGAGAGCTTTCAGCAGATTGATTTTGTACCAGAATCAGACATCCACTGTGAAGAGGCCACTTGTCCAATACGGTTTTCTGGTTACGGTAGTCGCTTCTTTTATCGTCGTGGTATTGCTCAACATTTCAAAGAGTTCCAACCCGATATAATCCATCTTGAAGAAGAAGCGTGGAGTCTAAATGCTTTGCAGACGATTCGCTTGAAACGTAAGAACTGTCCAAACAGTCGATTTATTTTCCGCACTTCCCTTAGCATTGCATCTAAACAACGATTCGGTCCCTTACCTATCTGGATTGAAAAACGCGTTTTCCGTGAAACCGACATGGCTTTTCCACTAAGTGAAAATGCTGGTGAAATATTGAAACAGAGAGGTTATCATGGTGCACAAATTCCGTTCCCAAACGGTGTTGATATTTCACTTTTTCAGAAACAGGATATGAGCGAACTGCGAACATCTCTCGGACTTGTCGATAGTTTTGTCATAGGATATGTTGGCAGGTTAATACAGATGAAGGGTATTGACACGCTAATTAGAGCAGCAACCAACCTTAACTTTCAGTTTAGACTACTAATCGTCGGTCAAGGCGAAGACGCTCAAAGACTACGCGATATAGCTGCTGCACAAAAAATCACAGACAAAATCGTCTGGATTGATGCTGTCCCACCAGAAGAAGTTCCAAAATATATCAACTGTATGGATACCTTAGTCTTACCTTCTCGCACTACACAGGATTGGGTGGAATTCTTCGGTAGAGTGCTAATAGAAGGCATGGCATGTCAAGTACCCGTTATCGGGTCGGATTCAGGTGAAATCCCACAAGTGATTAGTGATGCAGGTTTAGTTTTCCCCGAAGGAGATGCTGCTTCATTAGCTGAAAAGATTAATCAGCTCGCGAGTGATCAGGAACTATGTCAAGACCTAAGAATAAAGGGTTTAGATAGAATTCAACAATTCACATGGGAGACGATAGCAGAACGAACATACAAGGTATATCAACAACTGTTGGCAGAATGAAAAATTATCGTAATATACCTTAATGATTTATTTATGATTTGATCATTATTTGCTTTCACTTTATTTCTTCTCAGCAGCTTTTATCATCCTTTGGGTGAATTCTTGGTCTGTTTCTCCAGGTAAAGGTTGACCACTCCCCCCAAACGTCAAACCTCCTTTCGGAGTACGCTTCACATTTGAAATAGTTATTTCACCTTCAGTAGGCGGGGGTAACCCATCTTTTCTAAATTGATGTGCAGTGATTTTATCTGCCAATTTTTCAGGGAGTTTTGAAAGATCTATTCCTACTGAATATAAATGTGCAAGTTGTCTTTGGGTATACTGAGTTAAGTCTAATCCTCTATCAACTTCTTCATCTGAATCCATTTTAGAAAGCTCTGTAGAAATCTGTTGATATAACTCATCTAATTCCTTTGAAGTTAAGGGTGATAAAGGTTGATCTTCACCTGATTTATTAGATTGAACATCAGCATTCTGCTGTGTGTCATCAGAAACATCAACAATCGGCGCATCAATCGGCTCCTCAACCTGTGATGTGTCTTCCTCTTTCTTGGAAACTTCAGTGTCAACGACATCCAACTTTGGACTATTTTCTTCCAAATATTCTCTGAATTTGGCTTGATCTAATTGAACATAAAACATAAATCCGCCAAAGAGCAAAATGAGGACACCGAGTCCCCAATAAATCTTTCTGTTCATGTTGTTCTCCTTATATGAGGGCACCTCTCGTCTGTATTTAGCTGCGTCCAGCAGACAAGAGGTTTGTAATGCTGTCCAAGGTTTTACTTCTCTATAATATCATAAGACAAGTTAAGTGTGCAAGTTAAGTGTACCGACAGATTACAAAAATTTTTCGGTATCTTGCATTGCTATTTTTTTCATATTTATGTATAATGGTAACTATGGAAAATCTTTTACTTGCTGAAAATTCAGTTTCTCAAAATCAGATAAATCCTTCTTTTTCAGGTCACCAAACGTTTCCTTTTCGATATACGTGGTTGAAAAAGGGTGTTGATGCTGTGATGGATGAACAAAACGTTTTCACAGACGATGAAGCACCTGTAAATTTAGGTGTTGGTAAAAACATGGTCCAGTCTATACGTCATTGGTGTCTGGCTGCTAACCTTATTGAGAAAAAGGGCAAAAATCCTGGCAAAAGTGAAGGGTTTAAGATTACTGATTTTGGTGAAGCACTTTTTGACGACGATAAAGGCTTTGACCCTTACATTGAGAATCCGTCAACATTATGGTGGGTACATTGGAAAATTGCAACAAATAACGAACACGCGGCTACATGGTGTTGGGTTTTCAATTTTTTCAATTATCCAGAATTCTCTCGAGATTTCCTTACAAAGGACCTAATAGACTGGATAAACCGACAAAAATACAAAAAGAGACCCCCTTCCGTAAATACGATTAAAAAGGATGTCAGCTGCTTTATTAGGACATATTGTCTTTCACGGTCGGCAGTGAGTACAATTATTGAAGATACTTTTGATTGTCCGCTTGTTGAGCTTGAGTTAATTCGCGAAGTACCAGGCGAGCACAAGTATCAATTCAATTTAGGTGCCAAACCATCGCTAACTGAACCGATGTTTGCTCTTGCTATAACCGATTTTTGGAATCGTCCGTTTCTAAACAATAGGAACACCCTTTCTTTTTCAGAAATTATGTATTCAAAATTTAGTCCCGGTCAAGTTTTCAAGTTGGACGAGAACTCAACAGTACTGTACCTTGAAAAACTTGAAGAAATAACTGATGGTGCTATGATTTATGATGATACCGCTGGCTTAAAGCAGATTTCACGACGCAACAAATTAGATCCACTTGAACTTTTAAAGAGAGTTTATGAATAAACCACTATCAGACATTTTTCAAGTTAAGGGGCGTTTCCACCGCTCAGTTCATCTTGAACACGACTTTTATTCCGACGAAAACTTGTTGGAAGGATACGTAGTAACAGCGACAGCACGTGAAGCATTAGGACGTGTCGTTTCAGCATTAGAGAATAATGAGTCCTCAAAAGCATGGTCCCTTACCGGAACTTATGGTTCTGGCAAATCTGCTTTTGCTCTCTTTGCAGCAAATCTGTTGGGAAATTCAGAGCAAGCATTAACACTTCTTGAACAAGGTGATACTCCGTTATATAAACGATTTACTAACATAAACGGTAACCGACGAATATCATCGTCAGGGTTCTGTCCTGTGCTTATTTCTGGAGAACGCGCGCCAATCTCGCTTGCACTTCTGCGGGGTTTGAAACAAGGTCTTATCTCTTTCAATGGAATATCAAAAAACTCTTCGCCTCTTAGACAAATTGCAACTTTGTTGAAAGCAGCAGAAAGAGGGACACTTCCTCAGTCTACTGAAATTACTAAACTGTTTGCATCTGCAACGCGCCAAATTAGAAAACATGGGGGTTCTGGACTATTGCTTGTGATTGATGAGCTTGGAAAGTTTCTTGAGTATGCTACCCATTATCCCGCACAAGGTGACATGTTTGTCCTACAAACCCTTGCCGAATTTGCTGACCGAAGTGAGGATTCACCGATATTTTTTTTAACTATCCTTCACCAAGCATTTGAGAGGTATGCGGAACACGCAGCCGAATCACAACGCGAGGAATGGGCAAAGGTGCAAGGAAGGTTTGAAGATATACCCTTTACCGAACCCATTGAGCAAGTCTTACGCTTGGTGGGAGAAGCAATAGAGAAACCTTCAGAAATCGTATGGAAAGGCGACCTTAATATTGTTATTGAATTAGGACTAAAACCTAAACAAATCAATGAGTACGAATTCCCTCAACTCTTGGAAAAATGTCTACCTCTTCATCCAACTGTAGCACTTCTCATCGGACCGCTTTTCCGAAGGTTTGCACAGAATGAACGCTCACTTTTTGCTTTTCTCAGTTCCAGTGAACCGCATGGGTTACAAGACTTCCTTGCAAACCGACATTATGAAGGTACCCTCGTACCGACGTTTTCGCTCCCTGAACTTTATGACTACCTCAATGTGACGGTAGGTAACAAACTCTATACTTCAAGTAATAGCAAGAAGTGGGCAGAAATTGAATCCGCAATAACGCAATTGTCTGAACCTTCCAGTATGACGGTTAATCTGATAAAAACCATCGGTCTTCTCGGCATTGTTAGTGAACCAATACCTAATCTAAAAGCCTCAGAACAGTTGCTCCGCTATGCACTTGACGATAGCACGAAAGAATTTGATGCCGAATTTTCAGAAACACTTGCAGTACTGAAAAATCGCTCAATTATTATCCACCGTCTTTACAATGATACCTACGTGCTTTGGGGAGGGAGCGACATTGACATTGAGGCGAAATTTCATGAAGCTGAAACACACGTTGACAGAAAGACTGGCCTTGATACAAATTTATCGATCTACATGCCAACACGTCCCCTCGTTGCAAGGCGGCACCTGTTCGAAACTGGCACACTGCGGCATTTCACTGTACGTTACACCAATTTTGAAAACTTTGATGCGAATTTGGCAGAATCGTATGAAGATTCCGATGGACTTATACTTTACACATTGCCTGCAACTAAATATGAAACTGAACAGTTACACAAAAAAGCGGAGAAATCAACCCAAACAAGAGTATTAATTGCAATCCCTGATTCCATCGGGTTTTTGCAAGAGGCGGTTCTTGAAGCTGCAAAATTACGTTGGATTCAACAAAATACCCCTGAGCTGCAGAAAGATGATGTTGCAAGACGTGAATTTTCAGTGAGATTCTTAGAAGCTGAAACAGATGTTTCAAGACAATTAAAAGCAATTTTTGGCGAAGACAACGAAACTGCTTGCCGTTGGTATCACAATGGACAACAGATTTCTATTGAATCCAATTTTGCAAGAAATGCATATTTGTCAGAAATTTGTAAGCAAGTTTTCAACAAAACACCGATTTTGCGGAATGAACTTATCAACCGACAGAGAATCTCAGGTACAGCGACAGCGGCAAGGCGGGAATTAATCCAAGCTATGCTTGAAAATGGGCATGAAGAGAATCTTGGTATTATAGGTTACCCGCCTAAAATGAGCATATACCGCTCACTCTTGTGGAATACGGGGATACATCGTGAAAATTCTGGTAAATGGAGTTTCTGTCGACCTAAAGAAGATGGTAAAACTGGAATAATTCACACTTGGAAAAACATTGAGGAGTTTTTTGAGGAGTGTGAAGTTAAACGACAACCTATTATAACTCTCTATGATCGTCTTATGGAACCACCTTTCGGGATACGAAGCGGTCCACTGCCTATTCTGTTATGTGCAGTAATACTTCACTACAGAACAGAAATCGCTCTGTATGAGAACGGTTCCTTTGTTGCTGATCTTTCCATGCCTGTCTTTGAACGGTTGCTAAAAGCACCACAACAATTTGAAATTAAACGATTTCGGTTAGCAGGTCTCCGCACAGAAGTGTTTTCAAAATTTCTGGAAATGCTCAACCAACCTATAGAAAACGAAAATCTTGATCTATTGACAATTGTTGCACCACTTATGCGATTTATCGCACAACTCCCCAACTATACGCAAAAAACACAAGAACTAAGTGAAGCAGCCAAGAGTCTACTTAAGGTAGTTAGCGAAGCGAGTGAACCAGACGAACTCCTCTTTAAACAGTTGCCAGAGTCATTCGGTTTTTCTGCATTTACTACTGAATTTAATGATTCAATGGCACTTGCTAATTTTTTCAACACATTGCAAGATGCATTGTCAGAACTTGGTACTGCTTATGATAAACTTCTTAACTCACTTGAAGCGATGCTTTCAGAAGCGTTTAGTTTAGATGAAACTGGTGAAAATCTGCGAACAGAATTAGCCACCAGAGCGGAACCTTTGTTGGAAGTCGTAATTGAGACACAACTAAAGGGATTTATAATACACCTATACAGTGAAGGGCATGACTTCAAAGGTTGGATTGAGTCAATAGGAACTTTCCTTGCGAAAAAACCACCTGCATCTTGGGTAGACACTGATAAAGCACAGTTTGAAGTTAATCTTTCTCAACTCGTCCGGAAATTCCGACATTTTGAAGCTGTGTCCTACGATAAACTACAACACGATGAATCGGTTGCTGAGACAATTCGGATAGGTATCACGACTCCCAATGAAAACGAGCAGGAACGGGTTGTTAGCTTGCCTGCAATTACTGAGGAACATGTCAATAGAATTGAACAGGCAATTGTAAACATTTTTGAGGAGTTTGATGTAGATGAAAACCCCGAACTACGTCTCGCGGTTTTAGCGCGAATCTCGAAAAAATTGATGCAGGAGTCTGAAAAATAGAGATGTGAAGGTATGGTCATTTGTCTGAATCGCGGATTTTCACAGATTACACAGATTGCGCGGATTTTAAACAACGCTCATCCAGTCCAATCTGAATGTGGTGATGTTTCTTGTGTGATTAGAGATATTAGAAGGGACAGGCACACCACAGCTAACAAACGCTGTCACACAGGAACCCAAAAATCCCTGTAATCCGTGTAATCCGCGCCAATCCGTGATTCAGACAATTCGCGAAAACTGAGGCAAGAGTTTGAAAAATTGTAATTTGCATAAAGGCTTAGAATAAGATATAATCTACATTGTGTAGTGAACTTTGAAATTATTGGGACACTTTGATAAACTTGCTGTGAAACATAACGGACAATAGAAGTTGTAGCACAAACTTTTAGTTTGTGCATAATGAGACGCAAACTAAAAGTTTGCGGTACAGAAGTGTCCCAATAATTGTAGGTTTTGGTATAAAATAGTGTCATTCAAGTACGGTTCCCGCTTTTAGATATGTGCAGCAAAATACCTATGCAAAAGTTACCACATCCTGAGCGAGCTATCGTACCAATTAGTAAGTTATTGGACTATTGTCTAAACACTGAACACCCGAATGGCAAACATAAAGCGAGAGTCTTCAAATCAGCATTGAATTTAACTATAGAAGACGCTGAAACGTTAAGAACTACCTTATTGGATGTAGTTCGTCGCGAAATGTCTACTCCTACAAAGCGTAATGCCTACGGAGAAAAACATGTTATTGACTTTGAAATGAACCACTTAGGACGAACTGCAGAGATTAGAACGGTCTGGATAGTCAGAAATCATGAGGACTTTCCAAGATTTGTAACCTGTTACATTATTGACTAAGGAGAATACAATGAAACTACTTGATACGGTTGCACTTATTGAAGATATACCTGAACTCAAAATATACCGTGGACAAGTTGGTACTATCGTTGAAGAGTATGAACCGGATGTTTTTGAGGTAGAATTTAGTGACATAAAAGGACGAACGTACGCTTTAGAGACTTTGCGGGCATCGCAGCTGATGCTGCTGCGGCATGAACTTCTCAAGGAACGGAAATCTGCTTAACTTTGTTGAAGGTGCTTGAAAAATAATTGTATTGATTTTTTGATTTTTTTCTGGTACTTCTGCTATAATTACTTGTATGGAAAAAAAGAATATCAAAAAAGATAAAACAGCAGAGCAGGACGACCTTTTACCCGAATATGATTTTGAAAAGTTACGAGTGCGTGGGGTAGGTCCCGAACGCACATCCATTGGCGGTAAACTTGTCATCCAATTAGAACCTGACGTTGCTGAAGTATTTCCAGATGCTGCGTCTGTAAACGAAGCACTAAGATTCCTAATTCGCATTACAAAAGCAAACAACACAGCAGTATAATAAGCATATCTTAGGGGAGCAGCATGGCACAAAATTATCGGCATCTTCTCGGACTTTCGGGTGGAAAAGATAGCTCAGCACTTGCCGTTTATATGCGCGACAGAGTGCCAGAGATGGAATACTTCTTTACGGATACTGGGAAGGAACTGCCAGAAACGTACGACTTTTTAGACAAGTTAGAGGCATTCCTCGGCAAACCGATTGCACGTCTCAACGTTGAACGCGATTTTGACCACTGGTTGACACTTCACGGCGGCTTACTCCCATCGTCTCAAGTCCGTTGGTGTACTGTAAAACTCAAAATAAGACCCTTTGAAGAATACGTAGGCGAAGATAACGCATATAACTACGTGGCTATCCGTGCTGACGAAGATCGTGTCGGCTACAAACCGCTGAAAACGACTGCACTCCAGAACATTCTCCCCAAGTATCCATTCAAAGAGGATGGCATCACCAAAGACGACGTTTACCGAATCCTTGAGGAGAGCGGACTCGGTTTACCCGACTATTACAAGTGGCGCACACGTTCCGGGTGCTACTTCTGCTTCTTCCAACGCAAATCCGAATGGGTAGGACTCTTAGAGCAACACCCCGATCTCTTTGAACTCGCCAAAGAATATGAGAAGTTTAATTCGGAGACAGGGGAACGATTTACGTGGAGTCAAGGTGAAAGTCTTAAGGAACTGGAGAATCCTGAACGGATAGCACAAATCAAGGCTAACACAGAAAAGGCGAAGGAATCTAAGAAAAAGGAAAAACCGAATCGCCGACTGATAGAGATTTTGACCGATATTCACGATGATGAGGATGATGAGGAACCTTGTCTGATTTGTCATAAATAACATCACAATATTGGACAATTGAAAATTGAAGGAGTATAAGTTATGAGGACAAAGTATATTGACAAGGGGTGGCCAATTTCCACTGTAGTAAGAAGAAAATCAAAAATAAATCCCAAACCCCAGTATCAGCGAACTCCTGTTTGGAATAAGCAAAAAAGACAATTACTTATCGACTCAATACTTCGAGGATATGACTTGCCAAAGTTCTATCTCCGTTCATCTGATTCTGAATACGAGCATGAGGTAGTGGATGGACAGCAAAGACTGATTGCAATTTGGAAATATAGGAATGATGAATTTGAATTAGGAAAAGAATCTCATGACATACTTGAATATGAGGATTTGACAAACTCTAAATTCTCAGATCTACCAAGTGATGTACAAGATCAATTTGAAGAGTATAGAATTAATTTGGTAGTTATTGAAGAAGCAAATGATGTAGAAATAAGACAGTTATTTCTAAGGTTACAGGAAGGAGTTAGTCTCACTCCCACCGAGAAACGCAATGCAATGATTGGAAACATGCGTGATTTTATAGCAGACCTAGGAGATAATCACAAGGTTTTTGAAGTTGTAAATATTTCTAACATAAGATACCAATATCATGAATTGGCAGCGATAGTAACATGTTTAGAAATAGCTGGCAGACCGATTGATGTTAAGGCACCGAGTTTAAAAAAAATGTATAAAGATAATGTAAAGGATTTCAGCATAAATGGATCTTTTGCAAGAAAGGTAAGACAGAATCTTAATTTCTTAGCAAGAGTGTTGAAGAACAGACCTCCTGAAATGAATGTTAAGTGGGGATTCGTTGATTTGTATTTGCTTATTTCAAAAATCAATGAATCCTATGTGATCAGTAATCGAGAAGGTGATATTGAAGAATTTTTCATAGAATTTGAAAAAGAAAGACGTGCTAATATTAAGAATCCTAGTCAATTACTTGGGGTGAATAAGAATTTTTGGAATAAAGAATTGTATGATTATATTGAGGCATTTATACGGTCTGGAGGAACTGAACAGAACATTGAGAAACGTCATAAGGTGTATATGAATAGATTTCTCAAAGAAGTACAGAACATTGTACCTAAGGACCCACAACGTACATTTACAATTGATGAGAGAATTGTTATTTGGCGTAGAGATAATGAGACTTGCCAAGAATGTAAGAAAAAAATTGCATTTAAAAAAATGCAAGCGGACCACATTAAACCTCATAGCAACGGTGGTCAAACAACACTTGATAATGCTCAAACACTTTGTCAACAATGTAATGCTAAAAAGGGTGCTGCTTAATCCAAACTTTATATTCGCTTTAGAAAGTTAGTCTATAGAATTCACATAATTTATTTCCTATGCATATGAATCAACTTTTTGAAAAGTTATATTTTGCTAAAACCGAGCAAGAACTTGACAAAATCATAAACACCTACTCAGACATTTTCAAACCTGAAAATTGGTCACCGCTTGGTGGAAACGAAAACAATTTCGGTGTCATTGAGAACCAGCAGTCTGCACCAATAGCAGCACTAATTGAGAAAATCACAAACTCAATTGATGCCGTATTAACTAAAAAGTGTTTTGAAGTTGGTATTGATCCAAAGTCACTAGATGCTCCGGAATCTATGGATGAAGCCAGAACTATGTTTTTTCCTAAGCATAAAGACTGGGATATGGCAAGTATCAGAAATCAGCAAGCAGAGAACATCCAAATTCTTGCCGATGGACCAAAGAAGAACACGTCATTGATAATCTATGATGATGGAGAAGGACAACATCCTGAAGATTTTGAAGACACTTTCCTGTCGTTATTGCAAGGCAATAAAAACGAAATTCACTTTGTTCAGGGAAAATACAACATGGGTGGTAGTGGTGCTATTGTCTTTTGTGGTAAGAAGCGATACCAACTAATTGCGTCAAAACGTTATGATAACACAGGCCAATTTGGTTTCACACTTATCAGGGAACATCCGCGGAGTAAAGAGGAGGAAAGAACGAAAAAGAATACTTGGTATGAATACTTGAAAATTGATGGCAAAATCCCTGCTTTTGATGTGAACCAACAACATTTAGGTTTATTCAAACGGAAATTCACGACTGGCACAATTATAAAGTTATACTCTTACGACCTGCCAACTGGAATCTCCGATATTTCACGGGATTTAAACCAAAGTATCAATGAATATCTATTCGAACCTGTTTTACCAGTATATACGATCGAAAGTGAGAAACGCTATCCGCAAAGTTCGTTACGAAGGGGTTTATACGGCTTAAAACGTAGATTAGAACTTGAAGATAACAAGTACATAGATGAGTCATTTTCTGAAGATTTTGATGACGCACTTTTTGGGAAAATGAAGGTAACGTGTTATGTCTTCAAAACAAAAATTGATGATAAATCAGTTAAAGATACTAAGGAATCAATTCAGCGCGAATTCTTCAAGAACAACATGTCAGTTCTATTTTCAATAAACGGCCAAGTCCACGGACATTATACATCTGAATTCATTACTCGGTCTTTGAAGTTTAATCTACTCAAACAACACCTCCTGATACACGTTGATTGCAGCAATATGAAACCTAATTTCCGAAAAGAGTTGTTTATGGCATCACGTGACCGATTAAAAGATGGCGAAGAGACAAGATCATTGCGTAGATTTTTGGCAAATAAACTTGGGGCAGGAAATGGTCGCTTGGCAGAAATTCACAAACGTCGTAAAGATTCAATAACTGTTGAGAATGATAATACAAAAGAACTGATAAAGACTTTTGCAAAGAATATCACACGAAATGAAGAATTACTAAAGTTGTTGGACCAAACATTAAACCTTGATTGGAAGTCTAAAGGCAATAATAGTAAAAAAACTAAGGGCTCAGGCAGAAAAAAACAGAGGAAAAAACAAGATGAACCATTCAAATCCGAACGATATCCTGGAGTGTTTAAACGCAGGACAAATGCAAAATCTGAACAAGAGGCAGTAACAATAACAATTGGTGAAGAGAAAACTATTTACTTTGACACAGATGTTGAAAACAATTACTTTGATCGTGTAGATGAACCTGGAGAACTAAGAATTGCGATTCTCGACTATAAAGAAAATGAAACAGACGGAGGAACTGCTCCTGGAAAGGTTGATAGAATTGACGATGTATTCAATGCGCGCAAAAGCAGTCCACAAGATGGTACAATAAAGATTCATCTTAACCCGAAAGAAGAGGTACAGGTCGGTGATGAGGCGCAAATCAAAGTAAGTTTAACTGGTCCTACGGAAGATTTAGAACAACTCTTCTGGGTGAAAATCACCGAACCTAAAGACTCTTCAGAACCTTCACCAAAACCTAAAGAAAAGGAAATTCCAACTTTAGGGTTACCGGATTTCACATGCGCTTTTCAAGAAGAGAGGCCTGAGAAAAACGGCGAATTAACTTGGGAACAGGTCGCTGCAGCTACCGGTGAAGAAATGGATTTTGGTACTGTAATGTACCCTATGGTGAATGGTGAGAAGTTAGAAAGGGTCTATATCAACATGGACAGTACCGTATTGAAGAATTTTAAGGCGAAAAATAGAAATCCGAGTGAGGAACAAATAGAAATCGCTAATCGAAAATATATCGCTTCTGTATATACTCACACACTGTTTCTATACTCAATTACGAAGGCACATAAGTATCAAATTGTACAGGAAAGTGAAAACGGATCAGATTCTGGTGTTGAATTAGAAACATATTTGAAAAATGTGTTCTCAAGTCATTATGCAGAATTTATTTTAAATTTTGGTGCTGATGAAATTATGCAAATGCTTGAAGAATAAACTTACCACTCAACCTAATCTCCCACCAAAAAAGCTCTCCTTGACAACCCGCCACTTCATCAAGTATAATCAGAAAAGAATTTAACTGAAAGACATAACACTTGGCATGGCACAATATGATGAATTCGTGAAGCATCTGATGGAAGGTAAGCCGATGACTTCACGATGCTGTCCTATTATCCAGAAGATGAATTTAACGGTTGGCATGTCAGAGAAGTATTTATAGGGATTATCGGGAATTGTAGGTATAATAAATCATGTTCGTTGACAAGTTTCTACCTTTCTAATACTCTTTAAATTCACTTGACATCCTACAGTTGAATGTGTTATAAATACGTAGCTTATTTACATAATTTTGGGAGCAACAGAATGCAGTCAATTTATACGTTCATTGAAGATCATGAAGCCTTGTTGGAAATGGAACCAGAGGAATTAGCAGGTTTTGTGCTGGAGTTTTTTAAATCTACCAACCCAAGAGGAAATACAGTAAGGGATTTTGATCTCACTGATAAAGGTAATCTAAAAGATTACCCTAATGGGCATCAACATGATATTCGTTATGCACTTATAGAGGCAATACAGTGGTTAAAAAATGAAGGGCTTCTTATGCTAGATCCAGCACAGCGCAGTTGTGATTACCTCTTCATTACAAGACGCGGACAAAAGTTAGAAAACGCTCAAGCCGTAGAAGCCTACCGTAAAACTAAACTATTACCCAAAGAACTGCTCCATTCAATTTTGGCAGACAAAGTCTGGTCAATATTCTCGCGAGGTGATTACGATACCGCTGTACTTCAAGCCTTCAAGACGGTAGAGGTAGCAGTTCGTAATGCTGGAGAATACACTGAAGAAGACTGTGACGTGGAATTGATGGAGAAAGCATTCCACCCTGAGAATGGAAAATTGACATTAGCAACACAAACGGAAGGAGAAAAACAAGCAACATTAGCATTGTTTACAGGGGCAATGGGACTATACAAAGAGCCTTCTTGTCATCGAAACTTAGGCATCAGTGCTGAAAAAGCTTCGGAAGCAATTATCTTCGCAAGTCACCTGCTTAAAATCGTTGATTTTAAAATATCGGAATCAACTCCACTTAAAAAAACAGATGAAAAAATTTGGGAGAGGATTTAAAAAATGCAAGAATATGAATTTGATGTTGCCTTGTCGTTTGCTGGAGAAGATCGGCAGTATGCCGAAGAGTTTGTTAAACTTCTTGACGATGCTGGATATTCGTTTTTTTACGACGACGATATGCGTGGCCAGTTATGGGGCGAGAATCTATATAATTACCTCTACGCTGTTTACAAAGAGAAAGCACGCTACTGTATCATTTTTACGTCTGAGCATTATGAACGAAAATTATGGACAAATCACGAACTGAAAAGTGCTCAGGCGAGAGCATTTTCGGAAAAAGACGAGGTCTATATTCTCCCTATTAGGCTTGATGATACAGAGGTTTCTGGAATTCCTCCGACAGTCGGATATCTTGATGTCCGTTTAATGTCCATTGATGAAATATATGAATTATTGGTAGAAAAGTTAACAGGCGAACGGTCAAGCCGAAAAACTTCTTCATCAATTCCATCGGTTGCTGAGGAGGTTCCTTGTGAATTTGTGCTGTTACGTTCAGAAGAAGAACTACATTTCGTTCCTCTCCAAGAGGTTCGCCGTGATTCAGAGGAAATATCTTTTAAACTTCTTCCGGAATCTTCTGAAGAGGTTGTTTTTCTAAGTACATTACAGAGCAAGTTAAGCAGCACATTTGCGAGTCGGATTTCCCTTTCTTGTGCTTATAGGGAATATGCCGCGTGGGTAAATCCGAAAGAAATTGTTGAAACTCAATCTCATTGGGAAGTCATCCTAAATCGGGATGACAGATGGCAAAATTCCGGTTTTTTTGCTGATATGACCGTCAACGGCATTCCCACAGATCAAATTGCTGAGATGCGTGCACGAAGAATCCTCCTTAATCAGTCACTGAGTGATGCTAATCCCGCTTTGAGATCTGACCAAAGTAACTTAGAATCACATGTCGGTGGTATGCCTCCATCATCTCAGCATGAGCGTAAATTACAAGTAACTGTTTCGCCTCTCCTAAATCTCTATCATCAATTTAAAGAGACTCCAGGAACGTTCAAGAAGTGCGCGCGTTTGGTTTCAATTCTCTATTTGAAACTCACAAACACGGTTGATAATATTCTTGATTTAGATTTAGAATTGTTGGATCAAGAACAATTGCAAGTTAAATTTAAAGGCATTCGCCCTAAAATCTATTCAAACGTAGACCCTTCAACTATTGAATTTGAGGGCATTTGTCCACTCTCTGATTAATTTAGAAAAAGTTTGGGTAGTGTGGAAGACAGTACAACAGCAGCAAACCCCGAACAGCAAAATTCCTTCCAACACTACCCAACCAAAAAACTTCCCTTGACAACCCACTCCCCAACAAGTATAATCAATAAAAGGACTTGTCCGATGCGGAAATTAGTCGTGTTATGAGAACTTTCCCATGAAAAATTCAAATGAACTGATTATTCCAGCACTTAGAGCACACATGGGCGATTGGATCTATTATGTGACATTCTTGCGTATGGACCAAATCGCAGACAGGATTCACATCGCTGAGAACATTCACTCAAGTAATGTTCTTAAAGATATGATTCAGCGTCAGATTAATAACAGATCAGGACAAATCTCCGACTATCTGTTAAAACAGTCGCAGCGATTTTTCAATAGTCTCATTGTAGGGGTTTATGGAGGTTCTCCAGATTGGTATGAACTGAAGATAGGCGCAAACCCACACTTTGATGCCCCTGATCTTCCATCGGAATTGGAAGGAGTGCTCGGAATTCTCTGTTTTGATGGCACACAAACTTTCTTTGCAATTGATGGGCAACATCGCGTGGAAGGAATTAAGCAGGCACTAAAAAAGGAAAGTGAATTGGAAAGGGAAGAAGTTAGCGTTATATTTGTTTCACATCAGAATGATCAATCTGGATTGGAGCGTACACATAGGCTATTTACAACACTGAATCGGCATGCTAAACCTGTCAGTAAAAGCGAAATCGTAGCACTTGACGAGGACGACATCATTGCAATTACAACACGAGAATTGGTCCAAAAACATCCGCTCTTTCAAGAGAAAATATCGTTGTCAAAAACAAAAGCATTTGCTGTGAAAGATAATCGGAGTTTTACAACAATTATAACTTTGTACGATGTTTTGGATATCTTATTCAAAAAAGCAAGAGGATGGACAGAATTCAAAAGGCATCGTCCAGAGGACAGTACTATCGCTGAGTACTATGCCAAAAGTGTAGAATTCTGGAACACGTTGACAATACACTTTCCACCTTTAGAAAAGGTTTTAACAAGTAAACCGGAAGAAAATATTGCCGGTTATTTTAGAAACAGAGAGGGGGGACATTTATTATTTAGACCAGTTGGACTTCTGATTATTGCGCAAGTTGTAAGATTAGCAAAAGATGCAGGTTTATCACAAAATGAATCTATTAAACGGATTTCTGAAGTTTCAATGGAATTAACAGACGATCCTTGGGTAGGCTTGCTTTGGGACAAGACGAATAAACGGATGATTAGCGGTACTACCCCACAAAAGGTTGCAAAGCAACTACTTTTTTATATAATCGGCGGCGACCTTTCAGGTATAAAAACAAACTTTGAAGCAGTTCGGCGTGAATATGCCGGTTTACTCAACAAGGAAGAATCTGAAATTAATTTACATCGTCTTTATACATAATTCCCTCCCACTGGGTGTGTAAAGTTTTTGTCACAATATGATTCTGGTACATAAAGTTCTCGTCAATAGAGGTGTGAAATTAGCAACCTCTTCTGTCCTTAGTTTACAGAGCACCTAATGGTTTTGAAAATACCTTGAAATTCCCAAAACCCCCTTCCGCGTCTTCCGTGTTCTCCGCGTAATCCGCGATTCAGACAAAAACGGTGACAATTACAATACACACCCCTCTGGCGCTGCAGATTTGACAAAAACCCTCTTATCCTGTCTTTCCTGTCTTTCCTGATAATCCTGGTTCAGACACAGCACATCATCACACATAAATCCAAATCATATTCAGAAACCTACAACAAACCAAAACATAATCCGCGCAATCCGTGTCATCCGCGATAATCCGCGATTCTGACAAATAGAGTGACAAAATATTTACACACCCTCTCCCACTAAAACTTCCCTTGACAATCCACCACCCATCAAGTATAATCAATAAAAGAATTTGTAGGAAAAGGCATAACACGTAGCATGGCACAATATGATGAAGATGTGTTACGATTATATCTGCAAAACTCACCCCGGCAAAGGAAAGTATATCCACATGTCAGGTCAACAGAACCACCAAGATAACAATTTAAGCAGCGTTTTAGGGATCATCGGTAAGATAGCAGAAAAACATACAGATGGCACCTACATATACCGGGGGGAACCTGTTCACTATTCAAAAATTTGCTCAAGTCTCTACCGCGAATTTCAAGATATTGAAACAGATTCTTTTGATATAGAAACTGTTCAAAAAGAAATTTTAGTTGAAGCTAAGAATTATACCGATGAAACAGATGATTTTAAAATCCTTACAGAGATTCAACGCTATGGTGGTAAGACTAACCTAATAGAATTCACGACTGATTATCTTATTGCCATTTTCTTTGCTTGTATTGGTTCATTTGATCAAGATGGTCGGATTATCTTGCAAAAAACTGAGAAAATAAAAGAAACGATCTATTCTTCTCATGTTTCGGGAATTCGTGCCAACATCCAAAAGATTGTATATGTTAGACCTTCAAAAGGCTATATTCCGCTGGACACATCTGATGTAATCAGAATTCCACGAAATCTTAAACAATATATGCTGGAATATCTGCAAAAGACACACGGTATATCTGCCGAGACTATCTATAACGATCTCTATGGGTTTGTTATGAATCGTAGTATTCATCAAAGTGTGTACACTGAATTTCACAAGGGACTCACTTGGCAACAGAAAGGCTTTAAAGTAAGTTCAACTGAAGAGAAACAAAACGCCTTTGATAACTCTATTAGACACTATTCTAATGCCCTAACGTTAAAACCTGATGATGCCGAGACCTATTACAGACGCGGCTATTCTTATTATCATAAAGGAGATAATAATCAGGCTATTATAGATTATACCAAAGCAATAGAACTCAAACCCGATCATGCAGATGCTTATTTCGCCCGTGGACTGTCTTACTTTAACGAAGGTGAATACGATAAAGCTATTCAAGACTATGACGAAACAATAAAACAAGAACCAGATAAAACTGATGCATATTATAATCGCGGGTTGACTTATTTTAGAAATGGCGAATACGATAAAGCTATTCAAGACTATGACGAAACAATAAATCAAGAACCAGATTTTGACAAAGCATATAACAATCGTGGACTAGCTTACCTAAACAAAAATAATTACGATATTGCCATCATGAATTTCGATATGGCAATAAAACTAAACCCAGAAAATGCTGAAGCATATAACAATCGTGGTGTTGCTTACAAGAACATTGCTGAACATGATCGCGCTTCTCAAGACTATAACACGGCGATGAGATTAAAAACAGACGATGATTTAAAAGAAGCAGAAGTCAAAAGGTTTCTTGACTTAATGAAAATGCAATTTGATGAGGCTATATCAAGTGAGCCTTATTATAGAATCTTCGCTGTCCCCGAGACAATGGTTTCAGATGCTGTCCCGACGCACAAGCCGAAAATCCATAACCTTTTACAGAACCCCCCGGGTTCACGTAAAGAGGGTTTCGGTTTCATAGGTATCCAAGAAGTTATATCAATTCCTGACGGAATTTGCGGTTATAATTATGATGAAGGTGAAGTAATCTTATTGAATAACGGTTTTTTTGAATTACGATGTCCACTTTCCGATAGTCTGTTTCAGTGGCAAATATCCTCTTTTGAGATGTTTTGGGACTCAGAATGGCTATACCCTTATGTTGTCTGTGAATATCCAGTTACATTTCTAAGATCAGTCAAGTCAGTATATAAAGCAGCCAATATTAACTGTCGGATTATAGTCCAACAAGAATATTGTAACCTTAGCGGTTTTCTACTGGTGGGGAGGCATCCAAGCAACCCATATTTTGGCAAATTTGAGCACGAGCGAAGCATCTATGAGTCACCCAACCCTATCATTTCAAAGCAAACTGTAGATATTAATTTTCATCCTGATAGAGTTGCTTATGATTTTGTAACAGACGTATATACCCATTTTGGGTTGAGCATGAAGTTAATGCCTAAATTATTTGACGAAAAATATAATTTTAGTCCCTGAATACTATATCATCCGGAATATGATAATAAAGACAGTTGAATCGGCATCGTATTTAAAAGGATATTATGATAATAACACATCTTAATGCTACAAACTGGCGTAATTTTCAAAAGATTGATGTTTCGCTTTGTGAGCGTCAGTTTATTGTTGGGCCGAATGCATCGGGAAAGTCCAATTTCTTGGATATATTCCGATTTCTTAAAGATATTACCAAAAATGAGGGCGGAGGACTACAGGAAGCAGTTGGGGGTCGAGGGGGAATGTCTACTATTCGAAGTTTGGTAGTTGAGCAAAAGGCAGAAGTAACAATCGAAGTTCACATTGCTGATACATCAGAATCTTCTGAAACTTGGAAATATACGTTAGGGTTTTGCCAAGTGCCTCAAAGTCAAAGTTACAGGCATCGCTATTTTGCTTCTCTTACGCACGAGCAAGTATGGAAAAAGGATAAATTGCTACTAAATAGACCTAATACTGAAGACAAAAAAGATCCTGACCGACTCATCCGATCCGCGCTTGAGGAACCCGAACATGATTTGCAAGAATTGACCCATTTTTTTCAGTCTTTCACCTATTTGCATTTAGTCCCGCAACTTATTCGTTTTCCAGACTTAATTACGAAAGAATCTGTTGAAACCGATAACATTACTCGACGTTCAGGCTACAGATCCAGAAACAGGTCCAGTCGAACTCAATTTGGACAAAGTCTACTTGAGAAGATCGCAAGTGTAGATGAGGAAACTCTCCGTTCACGCATGAAAGCAATTGAAGACGTACTTAAAAACGCAGTTCCTCAGCTTGAGCATTTGATATTTTCTCACGATGAAATAGGACACCCCCATTTGTCGTTACGGTGTTCTAATTGGCATCCGAATTCACCAGCACAACGCGAAGACCAATTTTCTGATGGTACGCTTCGGCTTTTGGGGCTTCTGTGGACTCTCCTTGAAAGTGAATCAGTACTCCTATTGGAAGAACCAGAACTTTCATTACACGTTGGAATTGTATCTCAACTTGCACCTTTATTTTTTGAAATGCAAATAAAAACAGGAGGTCAAATTTTAGTCAGCACACATAGTAATGACCTTCTGTTAGAACCAGGAATTGATGGAACGGAAGTATTGATGCTTATACCCACAGGAACAGGAACAGAAGTGAAAGTAGCCTCTGACATTGATACTGTTAGACAGCTTCTTGAATCAGGATTTACTGCAGGAGAAGTTGTGTTTTCCAAAAGCAATCATGAACAAGTTGAGAATCGGAGTCAGTAGAATGAATTCTTATGGCACAATCATCGCTGTTGAAGATCAATTAAGCGATGTGGTCGCAACAAACATCCTCCAAAAACTCGGATTTGTGGTAGTGAAATCAATTGTTTCTAACGGATCTGGCAATCTGAAGAAAAAAGCTGAGGGACTTAATCAAAACGCAGGAAAACCGTATGACATTTTTATGTTGACAGATTTGGATTCACCTAAAATCTGTCCACCCAAACTAATTCAATCCTGGATTAAGGGGACGCTAAATCTCGGCTTTTTTCTTCGTGTAGCAGTCATGGAGGTCGAATCTTGGGTGATGGCAGACCAACAAGCTTTCGCGGAATTTTTTAAAATTCCAGCAACCCAAATTCCATATAAAACTGACGAAATCCCTGACCCTAAGCAAACTTTAGTTTCCCTGGCTAAGAAGAGCAAATGCACATCGCTACGGAAAGATATCATTCCAGGTAAAGGATCGAAAACTTCTAAAGTAGGTCCAAGATATAATACACGTTTGAGCGAATTTGTTCAGAATTATTGGGATTTTAATCGCGCTGCCTGCG